>NZ_PGTZ01000006.1 GCF_002798015.1 Luteimicrobium subarcticum
TATCAAGCACACTGTTGAGTTCTCAAGCAACCGACACACCCAACCTCACCCTCACGGGCTCGCATCGGGGCAACTTCTCCATCTTACCCGCCCCCACCCGCCGGACCAAATCCGTACTGCGGACTCCAGGAGACCGCCGGACCGACCAGCATCGTGAGACGTGCGAACCCTCCAGAACCAAAGCCCTGGCCAAGAAGTAAGGGGTTCGGCCCCCGGGACCAGCCTCACCAGACCAGGCTCAAGGCCTTCTGTCCAGCTCGTCCGTTCCTCCCTGCCGGGGCAACAAGAAGAACACTACACGAGCCCCGCCCAAGCGTCAAAACCGCGAGATACCAACGATTCCGCGCTCGCGACGCCACGCGTCCACCGAACGCGTGGCGTCAGGAGGAAAGGTCGCAGGTCAGGCGCCGACGACGGCCAGCGCCAGCGTCCGCTTGCCCCGGCGCAGCAGCGCGTACCGACCGTGCAGGAGCACCGCCGGCTCCAGGACGACGTCCTCGCCGGTCACCTTCACGTTGTTCACGTACGCGCCACCCTCGGCGATCGCACGGCGAGCCGCCGACCGTCCCGCCACGAGACCGCTCCCCGCGAGCGCGTCGAGCACGAGGCTCCCCGCCGCCACGTCGACGCGCGGGAGCTCCGCCGTCGCCGAGACCAGCGTCTCCTCGTCGAGGCTCGCGAGGTCGCCCCGGCCGAAGAGCGCCTGGCTCGCAGCGATCACCGCCGCCGTCGCATCGGCTCCGTGCACCAGCGTCGTCACGTCGGACGCCAGCGCGCGCTGCGCCTCGCGGGCGGCCGGCCGCTCCGCCACCGCTCGCTCGAGCTCCTCGATCTCCGCCCGGGAGCGGAAGGTGAAGATCTTCAGGAACCGCACCACGTCGGCGTCGTCCGCGTTGACCCAGAACTGGTAGAAGGCGTACGGCGTCATCATGTCGGGAGCGAGCCACACGGCGCCTCCCTCGGTCTTGCCGAACTTCGTGCCGTCCGCCTTCGTGATCAGCGGGGTCGTCATCACGTGCACCGACGCCTGCTCCGCCTTGCGGATCAGCTCGACCCCCGACAGCAGGTTCCCCCACTGGTCGTTGCCGCCCGTCTGAAGCGTGCAGCCCTCGCGCCGGAACAGCTCGAGGAAGTCCATGCCCTGCAGGATCTGGTAGCTGAACTCCGTGAAGCTGATGCCCTGGTCGCTCTCGAGGCGTCGCGCCACGATGTCCTTGGCGAGCATGGTGCCCAGCCGGTAGTGCTTGCCCACGTCGCGCAGGAAGTCGATCGCCGTGAGCTCGCCGGTCCAGTCGAGGTTGTTGACCATCGTCGCCGGGTTCTCCCCGGTGAAGTCGAGGAACCGCGAGATCTGGGTGCGCAGGCGCTCCGTCCAGTCCGCGACCACGTCCTTCGTGTTCAGGGTGCGCTCGCTCGAGGGACGGGGGTCGCCGATCAGGCCCGTCGCGCCGCCGACCAGCGCCAGCGGCCGGTGCCCGGCGAGCTGGAGGTGACGCATGAGCACCAGCTGGACGAGGTGGCCGTGGTGCAGGCTCGGTGCCGTCGGGTCGAACCCGCAGTAGAACGTGACGGGGCCCGACGCGAACGCGTCACGCAGGACGGCCTCGTCGGTCGTCTGGGCGACGAGGCCGCGCCAGCGGAGCTCGTCGAGGATGTCGGTGGTCTGCGGGGCGGCGTCGGCGCCCGAACCGGTCGCGGTGGTCACCGTGCCATTCTGCCAGCGCGACCGCGGGCGCCGAACCGAAAACGGGCCGCGGTCAGCGGAAGCCCGCGCGGTACCGGGTGACCGTCGGCTCGCCGTCGAGCCACAGCCGCCACGGGAACAGGTGCGGGTCCGAGCCGTCCCTGCCGACCCCGACCCGGGGACCCGTCGACACCGCCCCCACCGTGCCGCGAGCAGGCTCGATGCCGACGGCCGACGCAAGACCGAGGGACACCGGCGCGTGCCCGGGCGGCAGGACGAGGTCGGCGCCGTTCGCCCGGATGTCGAGGCCGAGGGCCACGGCGAGCCGCGCCGGCCCCTGCGCCAGGTCGGTCTGCGAGTAGACCGAACCCGCTCCCGCCCGACGCCGCCACGCGAGGTCCTGCCCCTCGACCACCTCGCCCGCGCGCAGCAGCACCGCGGACGCCTCGCCCGTGCGGCCCGTCACGACGTTCACGCAGTGGTGGAGCCCGAGATGGCGGTAGACGTAGAGGTGCCCCGACGCACGGAACATCTGCTCGTTGCGGGCCGACCGGCCGCGAAAGGCGTGCGACGCCGGGTCGTCGGCACCCCGGTACGCCTCGACCTCCGTCAGGCGGACCGCCACCGGACCCTCGGGCGACTCCGTCCGCACGACCGCACCGAGGAGGTCTCGGGCGACCAGGAGCACCTCGCGGTCGAACCAGCTCCGCGCGACCCGCGGCAGGGTCTGGGGCGTGACCGAGGACGGCTCCCCCGCGCCACTGTCGTCCGGCCGGCCCGCCGAGGCGCCGTCCGCGAACGCGTCAGGACTCGTTCCGGTCGTGGCCATCCGGCGCACCTCCGTCGTCACGGCTGCCCCCTGCCGTCGGGGCGATCGTACCGAGCGCGACCGCCCGCCGCGGGCGCGACGCGACGATCGCGCCCACCCCGTCGAGGACGACCGCCGCGCGCTCCCACGTGCGGTCGCGCTCGTACGCCGCGCGCTCCTCCGTCATGAAGCCGAGCCACTGCTCGCGCATGCCGGCACCGTCGCGCTCCAGCCCGCGGACCAGGCGCACGTCGTCGGGGGCCTCGACCCAGACCGTGAACGGGTCCAGCGCGTCCACCGGCCGGCGGCCCGCATGGCACCCCTCGACCAGCAGCGGCCTGCTCGGGGACACGTGCCGCCGCTCGGCGCGACGGCCCGCGACCCAGTCGTACCGGCGGTACGACGCGTCCTCGCCGCGCGACCACGGCGTGAGGACGTCGTCGTGCAGCACCCGTACGCCCTCCTCGACGCCGTCCCACCCGGCGTACAGGTCGTCCATGTGGACGACCTGAGCAGCGAGCGGAGCGGCGAGCTGGGCCGCCAGAGTGGTCTTCCCCGAGCCCGCGGGCCCGTCGACCACGACGAGGAGCCTGCCCGTCGCCCCGGACGCCGCGTGCTCGCGCGCACGGCGCACGAGCAGCGCGAGGACGTCCGGCGCCACACTCATCTCAGCGGTCCTCCCCCGTCGGCCGGCTCAGCCCTGGACCCAGAACCGGAACTCGGCGGAACGCTCCTTCGCGGCCTGCAGCTGCTCCGCCACGCGCGCCGGGGCGGTACCGCCCACGGCGTCGCGCGACGCGAGCGATCCCTCGACCGTGAGCACCGCGCGCACCTCGGGCGTGAGGTGCTCCGAGATGGCCGCCAGGTCGTCGTCCGACAGGTCCCACAGCTCGATGCCGCGCTCCTCGCACACGCGCACGCACGCGCCCGCGACCTCGTGGGCCACCCGGAACGGCACACCGTCCCGGACGAGCCACTCGGCGATGTCCGTGGCGAGCGAGAAGCCCTGGGGCGCCAGCTCGGCCATCCGGTCGGTGTCGAACGTCATCGTCGCGACCATGCCGGCGAACGCCGGCAGCAGCGCGTCGAGCGTGTCGACCTGGTCGAACACCGGCTCCTTGTCCTCCTGCAGGTCGCGGTTGTACGCGAGCGGGAGGCCCTTGAGGGTCGCCAGCAGGCCCGTCAGGTCACCGATGACGCGGCCCGCCTTGCCGCGGGCCAGCTCGGCGATGTCGGGGTTCTTCTTCTGCGGCATGATGCTCGACCCCGTGGAGAACGCGTCGTCCAGCCGGACGAAGCCGAACTCCTTGGTGTTCCACACGATGATCTCCTCCGCGAACCGCGACAGGTCGATCCCGACCATCGCCGCCACGAAGGCGAACTCCGCGACGACGTCCCGCGACGCCGTGCCGTCGATGGAGTTCTCGACCGGGCCCTCGAAGCCGAGGTCGGCGGCCACCGCCGCGGGGTCGAGGCCCAGCGACGAGCCGGCGAGCGCGCCCGAGCCGTACGGCGAGCGGGCCGCCCGGGCGTCCCAGTCGATCCAGCGGTCCACGTCGCGCAGCAGCGGCCACGCGTGCGCCAGCAGGTGGTGCGCGAGCAGCACCGGCTGGGCGTGCTGGAGGTGCGTACGGCCCGGCATCGGGGCCGCCGGGTGCGCCTCGGCCTGGTCGATCAGGGCGTCCACGACGTCCAGCACGTGACCCGCCAGAACGCGCGACTGCTCCCGCAGGAACATGCGCACCAGCGTCGCGATCTGGTCGTTGCGCGAGCGGCCCGCGCGCAGCTTGCCGCCCAGCTCCGGACCGGCGCGCTCGATGAGACCGCGCTCGAGGGCCGTGTGCACGTCCTCGTCGTCGTCGGCCGCGACGAACACCCCCGACGCCACGTCCGTCGCGAGACGGTCGAGCGCGTCGAGCATCCCGGCGAGCTCGTCGTCGTCCAGCAGGCCCGCCGCGTGCAGGACGCGCGCGTGGGCCCTCGAGCCCGCGACGTCCTGCGGCGCGAGGCGCCAGTCGAAGTGCGTCGACTTCGACAGGCGCGCCAACGCCGCGCTCGGGCCGCCGGCGAACCGGCCGCCCCACAGGCTCAGGCGCTCCGACGCGGTCGACGCCTCGGCGGCCGCGCCGGCAGGCTCGTCGGCCGGGACGGGCTGCGCGCCGGACGTGGTGTCAGGGGTGTGGTCGGTCATGGCTCAGAACGCCCCGGTCCCGAAGTCCACGCCGTTGCCGAACTTCACGTCGCGCGCCGCGGCGAGCTTCGCCTGCAGGCCGTAGATCTCGATGAACCCGCGGGCCTGCGACTGGTCGAACGAGTCGCCCTCGTCGTACGTCGCGAGGTTGAAGTCGTACAGGCTCGCCTCGCTGCGGCGACCCGTGACCGTCGCACGACCGCCGTGCAGCACCAGGCGGATGTCGCCCGACACGTACTTCTGCGTGTCGTCGATGAACGCGTCGAGCGACCGCTTCAGCGGGCTGAACCACATCGCGTCGTACACGAGCTCCGTCCAGCGCTGCTCGATCTGGCGCTTGAAGCGGGCCTGCTCGCGCTCGAGGGTCACGTTCTCGAGCTCCTGGTGAGCCGCGATGAGCGCGATCGCGCCCGGCGCCTCGTAGATCTCGCGCGACTTGATGCCCACGAGACGGTCCTCGACGATGTCGATCCGGCCGACGCCCTGGGCGCCCGCACGGCGGTTCATCTCCTGGATCGCCTGCAGCGGCGTGACCTGCACGCCGTCGAGCGCGACCGGGACACCCTGCTCGAACGTGATGACGACCTCGTCGGCGACCGGCGGGAACGTCGGGTCGTCCGTGTAGGAGTAGACGTCCTTCGTGGGCTCGTTCCAGATGTCCTCGAGGTAGCCCGTCTCGACGGCGCGGCCCCAGACGTTCTGGTCGATCGAGAACGGGTTGTGCTTCGTCGTCGCGATCGGCAGCGCGTGCTTCTCCGCGTAGTCGATGGCCTTCTCGCGCGTCAGGGCCAGGTCGCGCACCGGGGCGATCGACTTGAGGTCCGGGGCCAGCGACGTCGTCGCGACCTCGAAGCGCACCTGGTCGTTTCCCTTGCCGGTGCAGCCGTGCGCGACCGTCGTCGCGCCGAACTGGCGGGCCGCCCGCACCATGTGCTTGACGATCACCGGACGCGACAGCGCCGAGACCAGCGGGTAGCGGTCCAGGTACAGGCCGTTCGCGCGCAGCGCCGGCATGCAGTAGTCCGTCGCGAACTCGTCACGGGCGTCCGCGACGTACGCCTCGACGGCACCGCAGTCCATCGCACGCTGCCGGATCACCTCGAGGTCCTCGCCGCCCTGGCCGACGTCGACCGCCACGGCGATGACCTCGGCGCCCGTGGCCTCTCCGATCCAGCCGATGGCGACAGAGGTGTCCAGGCCGCCCGAGTAGGCGAGCACCACGCGTTCAGTCATGTCGGTCTTCTCTCTCTGCTCTTGCTTGTCGCTGTTGTCGTTCTTGTGATGGATATGCCGGCGGGATGCAGGCGTCAGGCGCCTGCGAGCGCCAGGAACCGTGCCGCCACGGCGTCGCCGCCGTCCTCCGCGCGGGCGACCACCAGGACGGTGTCGTCGCCCGCGACGGTGCCGAGGACGCCCGGCAGCACGGAGTGGTCGATGGCCGAGGCCAGGTACTGCGCCGCTCCGGGCGGAGTCCGCAGCACGACGAGGTTCCCGGACGCCTCCGCGGCGACCAGGACCTCGGCGCACACGCGCGCGAGGCGGACCGCGAGGACCTCCGTCCCCGCGGCGACGGCGGCACGGTCGCCGCCCTCGGCGGGCACGGCGTAGACGAGCGAGCCGTCGACCCCGCGGACCTTCTCGGCACGCAGCTCGACGAGGTCGCGCGACAGCGTGCCCTGCGTCACGTGCACGCCGCCCGTGGCGAGGAGCTCGGCGAGCTCCGCCTGCGAGTGGACGGCGTGGTGCTGCACGGCCCGGACGATCCGGGCGTGCCGTGCCGCCTTCGTCGTGGGGACGGACGGGTCCGCGGACGCGTGGACGCTCACTCGTGCTCCAGGAGCCAGGTCAGCAGCGCCTTCTGGGCGTGCAGCCGGTTCTCGGCCTCGTCCCAGACCGCCGACTGCGGGCCGTCGAGGACCTCGGCGCTGATCTCCTTGCCACGGTACGCCGGCAGGCAGTGCAGGACGAGGGCGTCCGCCGCGGCGTGCGCGAGCAGCTCGGAGGTCACCGCGAACGGCACGAACGGGAGCTCGCGCGCGGCGGCCTCGCCCTCCTGGCCCATCGAGACCCACGTGTCGGTCGCGACGACGTCGGCGCCGACGACCGCCTCGACGGAGTCGGTCGTCACAAGGACGGACCCACCCGTCGTGGCGGCGATCGCCTCGGCGTCGGCGACGATCTGCGGGTCCGGGTGGAAGCCCGCAGGACCGCCGACGCGGACGTGCATCCCCGCGGTCACGCCGCCGAGCAGGTACGAGTGCGCCATGTTGTTGGCCGCGTCGCCCAGGTAGACGAGGGTCTTGCCAGGGAGACCGTCGACGCCGCCGCGGAGCTGGGCGACCGTGAGCAGGTCCGCGAGGATCTGGCACGGGTGGAACTCGTCCGTGAGCGCGTTGACCACCGGGACGCGCGACACGGCCGCCATCTCCTCGATGCGCGCCTGGCCGAACGTGCGCCACACGATCGCGGAGCACTGCCGGTCCAGCACGCGGGCGGTGTCGGCGATCGGTTCACCCCGGCCGAGCTGGCTCGTCGCCGCGTCGATCACCAGCGGGTACCCGCCGAGCTCGGCGACACCCGCCGAGAACGACACGCGGGTGCGCGTCGACGGCTTGTCGAAGATCACCGCGACCGCACGCGGACCGGCGAGCGGCGTGCGCACGAACCGGTCGTCGCGGAACGCGAGCGCCAGCTCGAGGACCTCGCGCTGCTCCGCGGGCGTGAGGTCGTCGTCGCGCAGGAAGTGGCGTGGGGTGCGGGACATCTCAGCTCTCCTTCGAGGGGGTCGGGAGGGACGCCGGCAGCGCGGCCAGGAACGCGACGAAGTCGTCGGCCTGCTCGGTCGTCAGGACGAACGGCGGCGCGAGGCGCACGGTGTCGGGAGCGACGGCGTTCACGACGAAGCCGGCCTCGAGCGCGCGCTCGGCGACGAGCGCCGCCACCGGCGCGGTGAGCCGGACGCCCACGAGCAGCCCGGCACCGCGGGTCCCGGCGACGAGCGGGTGCCCGGTCGCCTCGACCGCCGCGCGCAGGTGCGCGCCGACGCGTCGGACGTTCTCCAGCAGGCCGTCGCGCTCGATCACGCCGATCGTCGCGAGGGCCGCGGCGGACGCCACGGGGTTCCCGCCGAACGTCGTGCCGTGCTGGCCACGCCCGAGGAGCCGCGCGGCACGTTCGCCGAACGCCACCACCGCACCGATCGGGAAGCCGCCGCCCAGGCCCTTCGCGAGCGTCATGACGTCCGGCTGCACGACGTCGCCCGCCGCGGCGCGGTGGTCCGTGCCCTGGTGGGCGAACCAGGTGCCGGTGCGCCCCATGCCGGTCTGCACCTCGTCGAGCACGAGCAGCGCTCCGTGCTGCGTGCACAGCTCCCGGGCGCGCGCCAGGAACCCCGCGGGCAGCGGGAGGACGCCCGCCTCGCCCTGCACGGGCTCCGCGAACAGGGCGGCGACCTGCGGGCTGCCGTCAGCGTCCGACGCCGCGAACGCGGCCTCGAGACCCTCGATCGTCGGCGGGACGAACTCGACGCCGCCCGGCAGCGGCGCGAACGGCTCGCGGTACGCGGCCTTCGACGTCAGGGCGAGCGCGCCCATCGTGCGGCCGTGGAACGAGTTCTCCAGGGCGAGGACGCGGGTGCGGGTCCCGTCGTCGTTGGTGCGGCGCGACATCTTGAACGCCGCCTCGTTCGCCTCGGTGCCCGAGTTCGCGAAGAACACCCGCGAGCCCTCGGGGGCGTCGGCGAGCGCCAGCAGCCGCTCGGCGAGCGCGACCTGCGTCGGCGAGGCGAAGAAGTTCGAGACGTGGCCCAGCGTGCCGAGCTGCGCGCTGATCGCCGCGGTGAGCGTCGGGTGCGCGTGCCCCAGCGTGTTGACGGCGATGCCGCCGAGCAGGTCGAGATACCGCTTGCCGTCGGCGTCCCACACGTAGGCGCCCTCGCCGCGCACCAGCACGCGCTGCGGCGGGCCGAAGGTGTCCATCACGGCGTGCGTGTACCGCTCCGTCCAGGCGGCGGCCGACGGGCCGGCCGGGCCCTGCGTCGACACCGTCTCACCGGTCGCCGCGGTGAGGATCTCGCTCATGCGGGGGCTCCTTCGGAGGTGGCACCGTCGGGGGTGGCACCGTCGGGGCGGTCTGGGACGGCACCGTCGGGCAGGACCATCGTCCCGTTGCCCTGCGCCGTGAAGATCTCGAGCAGCACCGAGTGCGGCACCCGGCCGTCGATGATGGTCGCGGACGGGACGCCGGAGCGTACCGCGCGCAGGCACGCCTCCATCTTGGGGATCATGCCCGACGCGAGGGACGGCAGGAGCGCGTCCACCTCGGCGGCCGTGATCTGCGTGACCAGCGAGCTCTTGTCGGGCCACGACGTGTACAGACCCTCGACGTCCGTCAGGACGATGAGCTTGCGCGCGCCGAGCGCGGCGGCGAGCGCGGACGCCGCCGTGTCTGCGTTGACGTTGAGCACCTGGGTGGGGTCGTCGACGTCGGGCGCGACCGTCGACACGACGGGGATGCGGCCGGCGTCCAGGAGGTCCTGCACGGCCTGCGGGTCGACGGTGACGACGTCGCCGACGAGCCCCACGTCGACGGGCTCGCCGTCGACGAGCGCCTGCCGACGCTCGGCACCGAACAGGCCGCCGTCCTCGCCCGACAGGCCCACCGCGTGCGCGCCGTGCGTGTTGATGAGCCCGACGAGCTCGCGCGAGACCTGGCCGGTGAGGACCATGCGGACGACGTCCATCGCCTCCGGCGTCGTGACCCGCAGACCGCCGCGGAACTCCGACTCGATCCCGAGGCGGTCGAGCATCGCGGAGATCTGCGGACCGCCACCGTGCACGACGACGGGCCGCAGCCCGACCGTGCGCAGGAACACCATGTCCTCAGCGAAGGCGCGCTTGAGGTCGTCGTCCACCATGGCGTTGCCGCCGTACTTGACGACGACGAGCGCACCGTGGAAGCGCTCGAGCCACGGGAGCGCCTCGACGAGCACCTCGGCCTTCTGGTCGGGGCGCAGGTCGGTGCGGGTGTCGAAGTGGAAGCCCGGCTCCGTCGGGACGGACGAGGGCGGGGTCGTGGTCTCGTCGCCGCTAATCATGTGGAGTACGCGCTGTTCTCTTCGACGTAGGCGTGCGTGAGGTCGTTCGTCCAGACCGTCACGACCTCCGTGCCGGCGTGCAGGTCGATCGCGACGCGCACCTCGCGCTGCGACGCGAGGTCGACGAGGTGGCGCGGCTCGTGCGCGCGGCCAGCCCGGCAGACCTGGACGCCGTTGATCGTCACGTCGATGAGCTCGGGGTCGAACGGCGCGACGTCCTCGGGGACCGTGCCGACCTGTGCGAGCACGCGCCCCCAGTTCGGGTCGTTGCCGTAGATCGCGGCCTTGAACAGGTTGGACCGTGCGACCGCCCGGGCGACGGCGAGACCCGCGTCCTGCGTGTCCGCGTTCTCGACCGTGACGGCGATGTCGTGGCTCGCGCCCTCGGCGTCCGCGATGAGCTGGCGGGCGAGGTCCGCGCACACGCTCTCGAGCGCGGCGGTGAACGCCGCCGGCTCAGGACGGGCGCCGCTCGCGCCCGACACCAGCAGCACGACCGTGTCGGACGTCGACATGCAGCCGTCCGAGTCGATCCGGTCGAACGTGAGGCGCGTCGCCTCGCGCAGCGCGAGCTCGGCCGTCGCCGCGTCGACGTCGGCGTCCGTCGTGATGACGCAGAGCATGGTGGCGAGCGCCGGGGCCAGCATGCCGGCGCCCTTGGCCATGCCCCCGACGGACCACACGCCCGTGTCGCCGTCCACCGTGAAGTGCGCCGTCTTGGCGACGGTGTCCGTCGTCATGATGGCGGTCGCCGCGTCCGGACCACCGGTCGCGGACAGGGCGTCCGCGGCGAGGTCGACGCCCCGCAGCAGCGTCTCGCGCGGCAGACGCTCCCCGATGAGCCCGGTCGAGCACACCACGACGTCGCCGGCCGAGACCCCCAGCGCCTCGCCGACCTGCTCGGCCGTGCGGTGCGCGTCCTGGAAGCCCTCCGGCCCGGTCGACACGTTCGCGCCGCCGGAGTTGAGGACGACCGCGCTCACGACGCCGTCGGACACGACCTGGCGCGACCACACGACAGGGGCACCGACCACGCGGTTCGACGTGAACACGGCCGTGCCGACCTGGAGCGGGCCGTCGTTGACGACCAGCGCCATGTCCGGCTTGCCGGACGGCTTGAGGCCGGCGGTCACGCCCGACGCACGGAAGCCCGCGGGCAGGGTCACGCCGGGCGACGCCTCGGACGGCCGGTCGGCCGTCGTCGGCGGGGCGGGGGGCAGGCTCACGGTGCGACTCCCTGGGTGGTCAGGCCGAGCTCCTGGTGGAGGCCCAGCGCGATGTTCATGGACTGGAGGGCGCCGCCCGCGGTGCCCTTGACGAGGTTGTCGATCGCGGTCACGGTGACGACGCGTCCGGCGCGGCGGTCGACCGCCACCTGCACGAGGGCGGTGTTCGCCCCGACCGTCATCGCCGTCGTGGGCCACTGCCCCTCGGGGAGCAGCTCGACGAACGGCTCGGCGACGTACGTGTCGGCCCACGCCTGGCGGATCTCGGCGTCGGCCGCGTCCTCGTGCCCCGGGGCGAGGCGTGCCGTGACGGTCGCGAGGATGCCCCGGGACATCGGGACGAGGACGGGGGTGAACGAGAGCCCGACGGCGTCCCGGCCCGGTCCCGCGCCCGCGCTGCGCAGGTTCTGCGCGATCTCGGGGACGTGCCGGTGCGTGCCGCCGACCGCGTACGGCACCGCGGACCCGAGCCCCTCGGCGGCGAGCAGGTGGGGCTTGAGTGCCTTGCCCGCGCCGGAGTAGCCGACGGCGAGGACCGCGACGACGTCCGAGGTGTCGACCAGGCCGCTCGCGACGCCGGGCTGGAGGCCGAGCGTGACGGCGGTGACGTTGCAGCCGGGGACGGCGATGCGCCGGACGCCGGCGAGGTTCTCGCGCTGGCGGGTGACCGTGCCGTCCGCGCCCGCCACCAGGAGCTCCGGGAGCCCGTAGGGCCAGGTGCCCGCGTGCTCCGAGCCGTAGTACTCCGACCAGTCGTCGGCCGACACGAGGCGATGGTCGGCGCCGAGGTCGAGGACGAGCACGTCGTCGGGCAGCTGGGCCGCGACCGCCCCGGACGCGCCGTGCGGCAGCGCGAGGACGACGACGTCGTGCCCCGCGAGCGCCTCGGGCGTCGTGGGCTCGAGGACGCGGTCGGCGAGCGAGCGCAGGTGCGGGTGGTGCTGCCCGAGCGGCGTGCCGGCGCTCGAGTGCGCGGTGAGCGTGCCGACCTCGACCTCGGGGTGCCCGGCGAGGAGGCGCAGCATCTCGCCCCCGGCGTACCCGCTGGCGCCGGCCACGGCCACTCTGATCGTCATATGCGAAACCTTACATAGGTATGCGCGCGGCTGCCAAGCCCGTTCCGCCCGGTGGACGCGGACCGTCCGTCCCTGCCGTACTACCGTGGCCGCATGCAGGCCGTCCTCGCCACCGCACCCGGAGGACCCGAGGTCCTCACCGTCCACGACGTGCCCGACCCGGAGCCCGGACGCGGCGCGCTGCTCGTCCGGCTCGCCGCCGCCGGCCTCAACTTCATCGACACCTACCGGCGCAGCGGCGTCTACCCCGTCGAGTTCCCGCACGTGCCCGGCAGCGAGGGCGCCGGCGTCGTCGAGGCGGTCGGCGCCGGGGTCGACGGCTTCACTGTCGGCGACCGGGTCGCCTGGGAGTCCGCCCCCGGCTCGTACGCCGAGCTCGTGCTCGTCCCCGCCGACCGCGCCGTGCCGGTCCCCGCAGACGTCCCGCTCGAGACCGCGGCCGCGCTCATGCTCCAGGGCCTCACCGCCCACTACCTCGTCACGTCGACCTACGCGGTCTCCCCCGGCGACGACGTCCTGCTGACCGGGGGCGCGGGGGGCGTCGGTCTCCTCGCCACCCAGCTCGCGACGGCCCGCGGCGCCCGGGTGGTCACGACCGTCGGCGACGCCGACAAGGAGGCCCTCGCCCGTGCCGCCGGGGCCGCCGACGTGATCCGGTACCGCGAGCTCGACGACCTGACGACCGACCTGCCGCGCATCGTGCGGGACCTCACCGACGGGGCCGGCGTCGCGGTCGCCTACGACGGGATCGGCAAGGACACGTTCGACGCGTCGCTCGCGTCCGTGCGCCGCCGCGGCACGCTCGTGCTGTTCGGCGGCGCGTCCGGGCAGGTGCCCCCGTTCGACCTCCAGCGGCTCAACCGCGCCGGCTCGCTGTTCGTCACGCGCCCCACCCTCGGTGACTACGTCGCGACCCGCGACGAGCTCCTCGGACGGTGCGCCGACCTGTTCGCCGCGGTGGGCGCCGGGACGCTCGACGTGCGCGTCGGCGCCACGTTCCCCCTCACCGACGCCGCCGCGGCGCACCGTGCGCTCGAGGGGCGCTCCACGACGGGCAAGGTGCTGCTCGTCCCCGCCTGACCGACCTGTCAGGGACGCCCGAGCCCGTGCAGATGGTCGACCGGACCCGTCCCCCGCCCCACCACGAGCGCGTCGCCGTCGCGCAGCGCACCCGTGAGCCACTCCTTCGCGTCCCGGGCGGCGTCCGGCCACGACCCGCGCACCGGGCGCAGCGCCGCGAGCGCGCTCGACAGGCCACAGCCGGTCCCGTGCGTCGCGACGACGTCGAGCCGCGGGCCGTCGAGGACCGCCAGCACGCCGTCAGGGCCGACCAGCAGGTCGGGCGAACGGTCACCACCCAGGTGACCGCCCGTCACCAGGACGAGCACCTCCCCGCGTCCCGGTGCGTGCCCCGCAGGGCGCCAGGACGACAACCGGTCGGCGAGCCGCACCCCCTGGGCGAGCGCCGCGTCAGGGTCGCCGGCCACCCCCTCGCCGAGGAGCGCGCCCAGCTCGGCCAGGTTGGGCGTCACGACGTCGGCCCGTGCCGCCACGTCCCGCAGCCCCGCGAGCGTCTCGGCGGCCGGGTCGCGGGACAGCGCGCCGCCGCGCGCTCCCCCGACCGACGCACCGAGGACGGGGTCCAGGACGACGAACGGGCGGCCCGTCACGGTCCCGGGCCCGGCGGACGCCGGGACGTCGGCCGCGCGCAGCCGGTCGAGCCAGGCCGCGACGACCCGCCCGTTCTCGGCCGAGCCGAGCATGCCGATCTTCACGGCGTCGAGCGCGACGTCGCCCGACACCGCGTCGAGCTGGTCGGCCAGGACGTCCGGCGGGGGCACGTGCACCGACCGCACCCCGTCCAGCGTGTCCTGGACCACGATCGCGGTGACCACCGCAGCGCCGTAGGCGCCGTGCGCGGCGAACGTCTTGAGGTCGGCGGCGACGCCCGCCCCGCCGGTCGGGTCCGTCCCGGCGACCGTGAGGACGCGCTGGCGCGACGGGACGCGGCCCGGTGCCGTCGTCGTCGCCGTCACGTCGCCGTGCGGTCCCGGGCGAGGTCCTGCAGGAACGTCTTGAGCAGCGGTCCCGCCGTCGTCGCGCCGTACGAGCCGTCCTCGACGAAGACGCAGACGCCCACGTCCCCGGTCGTCGCGATCATCCACGCGTGGACGTGCGACCCGTCGCCGTACTGCGCGGTGCCGGTCTTCGCCGCGACGTCGCCGCCGAGGGGCTCGAGGACGGTCCCCGTGCCGTCGGTGACGACCGACCGCATGAGGCTCCGCAGCGTCTTCGCCTCGGTGGCGGTGAGCTTGCTCGGCGCGGCCGCGGGCGCCGTGCTCGACGCCGTGCCTGACGCCGTGCTCGACGAGGTGCTCGACGGGTCGGGTGCCGCCGTCGCCGGTGCGGACGACGACTTCGGGTCGACCAGGACGGGCGACACACGGTGCCCGGCCGCCACGCTCGCCGCGACCGTCGCCATCGTGAGCGGCGACGCCTCGACGCGCCCCTGACCCATCAGGGACGCCGCATGGTCCGTCCCCGTGCTGTCCGCGGGCACGGACCCGAAGAACGCGGGCACCCCCAGGTCGGACGGCACCCCGATCCCGAGGTCCGCCGCCGCGGCCGCGAGGGCCGGCTGGTCGATCTTCGCGGCCTGCGACACGAACGCCGTGTTGCAGGAGTACGCGAACGCTGTCCGCAGCGAGATCTTGCCGAGCCCCGACGACGGGTAGTCGGGGTCGTTCCTGAACGACTTGCCGGACTGCGTCGTGCTGGGCTCGCAGGTGAGCGTGGACGACGGGGTCGCGCCCGTGCGGAGCAGCGCGAGGGAGCTCGCGAGCTTGAACGTCGACCCGGGCGCGTACCTGCCCGTCGTCGCGGTCGACAGGCCGCCACCGGCCGTCGCGCTGGCCGCCGCGAGCACGTTGCCCTTCGCGTCGACCGCGACGATCGCCGCCGGGACCTTCTGCCCCTCGAGGATCTGTTCCGCGTCCGTCTGGAGCGCGCTGTCGAGCGTGAGGGACACGGGTGTGCCGTCCGCCGCGTCCACGCGGAACAGCTCGCCCTCCGTCGCGCCCGCAGCGGCGTCCGTGCCGCCGTCGGTCGGTGCGGAGGACGCCTCGTCCGCCGGACCGTCCGTCGGGTCGGCCGTCTCAGCCGACGTGTCGACGGACACGCCGTCCGCGTCCACCAGGCGCACCACGACGCCCGGCGTCCCCGAAAGCTGGGCGTCGTACTCCTTCTCGATGCCGGAGATCCCGGTCGTGTCGCCCGCCTGCACCCGCCCGTCCGACGCCTTGACGATGTCGGCCGTCGCCGGACCGACGGTGCCGAGCAGGGGACGCGCCCAGTCGTGCGTCGGAGCGAGCGCCATCGTGGAGTCGACGACCCGCACCCCGCGGATCGCGGCCAGCGCGTCGACGTCGGTGGGGTCGTCCGCGCGCAGGGTGAGCGCGGCCACGAACGCCTTGTCCCCCGCGTCCGCGACCTGCTTCGCGTACGCCGCGGGGTCCAGGTCGAGCCTCGCGGCGAGCGACCGGGCGGCGGCACGGGCGCCCGCGGCGCCCACCAGGGTCTTGTCGACCCCGACGACGTGCACGGCACGGTTCTCGACGATCGCGTGACCCGACGCGTCGAGGATCTCGCCGCGCTGCGCGGCCAGAGCCTCGACCGTGACGCGCTCGCCGTCCGCCAGGCCGTCCAGCAGGACGCCGGGGTCCCAGCGCACCGCCCAGCCGTCGAGGTCGGCCTCGTGCGGGCCACCGGACGATCCACCAGAGGACGGCGCGGCAGAGGACGTGACGGCCGGCGCCGCGGTCCGGGTCGCCGTCGCCCCCGCCGTGCCCTGCTCGAGGTGCACGGTCGTCGAGTACGTCCAGGCACGGTCGGCGAGCAGCGGCCACGACCACCGCAGCGTGGCCGTCGCCTCGTCCTCGTGGTCGGGGTCGCGCTCGACGTCCGCGACCGTGATCGCGGGACGCACGGGGACCGCCGCGAAGACGGCGCGGCGCTCGGCCGTCGCGTCCGCGGGGTCCGTGCCGACGAGGGGCACGCCGTCGACCGAACCGCCCTGCAGGGACGACGCCAGCTGGTCGGCGAGGGCCTGGATCGGGGCGTCGTCAGGCGTGGGCGCCTCCTTCGACGACGACCCCGTGCACCCGGCGACGACGAGCACGAGACCGGCAGTCCCGAGCGCCACCATCGCGCGGGTTCGCGTGCCGCGCGGGCGGGTGACGCCGTCCGCGGACGCCCTGCGTCCCTCCGGTCGCTCCGGCCGGTCGGTCGCCTCGTGCTGCAGGCCCACGTGTCCCCCTCGTCCGTCGCGGTGCCCGTCGGGCACCGGTCTCCAGGACACTATGCGAGATGCCCGGATCGTCCAAGGCGCCTGCGGCAGGTCCGGGGGCGACGGCCGGTCAGGCCGCGGGCAGCAGCCGGTCGAGGAACCTGACGACGGCGTCCGCGACGGCCGCGGTGTCCCGGCGCAGGGAGTGGTCCCCGGCCACCACGACCACCTCGCGGGCGGGGGCTGCCGGCGGTCGACCGAACGCGTCCCGCACCCCCTGCACCACGAGTACCGGAACGGGGACGGCATCCAGCTCGTCCAGCCGGCTCACCTCGGGGCGGCCGGGCGGGTGGACGGGGAACGCGAGCGCGACCACGGCCACCGCGCCCGCCGCGGCCGCGGTCCGGCACGCGACGCGCGCCCCCGACGACCGGCCGCCCACGACGAGCGGCAGCCCGCGCAGGGCGCGTCGGCGCCCGACGGACGCGACCGCGGCCGCCCACGCCGCGTCGAGCTGACGCGCGGGAGCGGGCGCGCGACGGCCCGCCACCCGGTAGGGCTGCGTGAACAGCGCGACCGCGACCCCGCCGGCGAGCGCCGCGTCACGGACCGCGACGAGGTCCGGCGCGTCGACGTCCCCGCCGGCGCCGTGTCCGAGCAGGAGCACCCCGCGGACGGGACCCCGCTCGGCCTCGGGGAGGCCGATCACCAGCCGGCCGTCACCGACGGGCGTCGCGAGGCGCCGTCCTGCGCTCACCGGCGCCATCCGCATCCCCTCACCGCCGGCGCCACGGCCCTCGGGTCAGGACCGCAGCGTCGCGCCGACGGCCTCCGCCGCCGCCGCGACCACCCGGTCGCGCACCGCCGCCGTCTCGTCCGCGGTGAGCGTGCGGTCGGCCGCGCGCAGGCGCAGCGAGAACGCCAGCGACTTCTTGCCCGCGCCGACCTGGGCGCCCGTGAACACGTCGAACAGCCGGAGCTCCTCGAGGAGGTCGCCCGCACCGCGGACCACGGCCGCCTCGACGTCCGCAGCGGGGACGTCCGCGTCCACGACGAGGGCGACGTCCTCCTTCGCGAGCGGGAACGCCGAGACGGGCGTCGCCGCGACGGGCACGGCGGGGGCCGCCCCGACCAGGGCGTCCACGTCGAGCTCGAACGCGACCGCGCGAGCGGGCAGCCCGAGGTTCTCGACGACCTGCGGGTGCAGCTCGCCGGCGTGCCCGACGACGGTGCCGTCCGCGAGCGCGAGACGCGCGCACCGGCCGGGGTGCCACGGGCGGTGGTCGGCGTCCGCGGTCACCACGACGTCGACGCGCAGCGTGTCGGCCACGAGCCGTGCGAGCGCGACGGCGTCCGACCACTCGGCGCGGCGACCGGCACCCCACCAGCCCGACGGCTCGAGCTCGCCGGCCAGGACGCCGGCGACGTGCCGCGGCTGGTCCGGCAGCGCGGCGGCGAGGGCGGCGAGGTCCGCGTCCGACGGCCGCGACCCGCCGGGGAGCGACGGCGCGGCGGGCGCTCCGACGCGGGGCCGCGTGACCAGCCCGGTCTCGAAGACCGCGAGGTCGGTGATACCGCGACCCACGTTCCGCCGGGCGGTCGCGAGGAGCGTCCCGAGCAGGTTCGTGCGCATCTCGTGCTGCTCGTCGGACAGCGGGTTGACGAGCGAGACGGCGACCCGGCGGGGGTCGTCCTCCGGCAGGAGGAGGTCGTCGTGCTGCGCCGGCGCGACGAACGGGTACGACAGCACCTCGACGAGCCCGGCCTCGGCGAGCGCGCGAGCGAGCGAGCGGCGCGCCTGCTGCCCGGCAGTGAGACCGGTGCCGGCGGGAGCGGACGGCAGGATCGACGGGATCGCGTCGTACCCGTCGAGCCGGGCGACCTCCTCGACGAGCGACGCCGCGTCCACGAGGTCGGGCCGCCACGACGGCGGCGTGACCTCGAGCACGCCCGCGTCACCCCCCGCGTCCACGACAGCGTCCACCACCGTGCAGCCGATCTCGGCGAGCAGCGCGCGCACGCGCTCCTGCGGGTAGTCGACCCCGGTGAGGCGTGCCGGCTCGTCGAGCGCGAGCCGGACCACCGGCGCCGGGGCCTCGGCGGTGCGGTCCAGGTCGCTCACCGCGGCGTCGACCGCGCCGCCGCCGAGCTCGACGAGCAGGTCGACGACGCGCTGCGCCGCGACCGCGGCCAGCCGCGGGTCGACGCCGCGCTCGAACCGCTTGGCCGCCTCGCTCGCGAGCCTGTGTCGCCGCGCCGTGCGCGCGACCGACACCGGGTCGAAGTGCGCCGCCTCCACGAGCACGTCCGTGGTGGTCACCGAGACCTCGCTCGACGCGCCGCCCATGACGCCGGCGATCCCGAGGACGCGCGTGCCCTCCTCGCCGTCCGCGAGCGCGGGCGAGTCCGTGATGAGCAGGTCCTCGGGGTCGAGCGCGCGGTCCGCGTCGTCGAGCGTCGTGAGGCGCTCGCCCGCCGCGGCGCGGCGCACGACGAGCGGGGCGGCCACCTTCGCGAGGTCGTAGCAGTGCGTCGGCTGGCCGAGGTCGAGCATGACGTAGTTCGACACGTCCACGACCAGGGAGATCGGGCGCATGCCCGACTGGGTGAGCCGCCGCTGCATCCACGCCGGGCTCGCCGCCTGCGGGTCGATGCCCCGCACGACGCGCGTCACGAACCGGTCGCAGCCCACGACCCCGTGCACCGGGGCGGCGTCGGCGACCTCGACGGGGAACCCGTCGGGCGTCGCGGACGGCAGCGGCGCCGCGAGCGACGACTCGAGCCCCCGGTCCGTGAACGACGCGCCGGTGGAGTGCGCGAACTCACGCGCCACGCCGCGGTACGAGAAGCAGTACCCGCGGTCCGGCGTCACGTTGATCTCGAGGACCTGCTCGCCGATGCCGAGCAGCGCGATCGCGTCGGTGCCCGGCGTGACGTCGTGGCCCAGCTCGGCCGAGTAGCCGTGCTGCTCGAGGACGATGATGCCGGCGTGGTCCTGGCCGAGCCCCAGCTCGCGGGCCGAGCAGATCATGCCGTCCGACACGTGCCCGTACGTCTTGCGGCTCGCGATCGGGAACGGGCCGGGCAGCACCGCACCCGGCAGGGCGACGACGACCTCGTCCCCGACCGTGAAGTTGTGCGCGCCGCAGACGATGCCCCGCGGGACCGGGTTGCCGGAGTCGTCGGTCGCGTTGTGCGACCCGACGTCCACCTGGCACCAGTTGATCGTCTTGCCGTTCTTCTGCTGCTCGGGCGTCATCGCGACGACCTTGCCCACGACGACCGGGCCGGTGACCTGCGCGCCGTGGATGCCCTCCTCCTCGAGCCCGACGCGGACGAGGTCGGCGGCCAGCTGCTCGGCGGTGAGGCCCTCGGGGAGCTCGACGTGCTCGGCGAGCCACTCGGTGACGACGTACGGCATCAGATCTCCATCCCGAACTGCGACGTGAAGCGCACGTCTCCCTCGACCATGTCGTGCATGTCCGCGATCCCGTGGCGGAGCATGAGCGTGCGCTCGATGCCCATGCCGAACGCGAACCCGGTGTAGACGTCCGGGTCGATGCCCACGGACCGCAGGACGTTCGGGTTGACCATCCCGCAGCCGCCCCACTCGATCCAGCCCGGGCCGCCCTTCTTCTGCGGGAACCAGAGGTCCATCTCGGCGCTCGGCTCCGTGAACGGGAAGAAGCTCGGCCGCAGGCGCGTGCGTGCCTCGGGCCCGAACATGGCCTTCGCGAAGTGGTCCAGGGTGCCCTTGAGGTGCGCCATCGTGAGCCCCTTGTCGACGGCGAGGCCCTCGACCTGGTGGAACACGGGCGTGTGGGTCGCGTCGAGCGCGTCCGTGCGGAACACCTTGCCGGGGCACGCGATGTACACCGGCAGGTCACGCTGGAGCAGGGTGCGCGCCTGGACCGGCGACGTGTGCGTCCGCAGGACGAGGTTGGACGACGTGTCGTCGCCCGCGCCGGCGCCGCGGACGTAGAAGGTGTCCTGCATCTGGCGCGCGGGGTGGTCGGGGCCGAAGTTCAGCGCGTCGAAGTTGAACCACTCGGTCTCGAGCTCGGGGCCCTCGGCGATCTCCCAGCCCATCGCGACGAAGAAGTCGGCGATCCGCTCCTGGAGCGTCTCGAGCGGGTGCCGGGCACCGCGGGGGCGGCGGTCCACCGGGAGGGTGACGTCGACGGACTCCTCGACGAGCACCCTCTGCGCGCGCTCGGCCTCGAGCGCGGTCTGCCGCTGTGCGATCGCCTGGGCGACACGTCCGCGGCGGGGGCCGAGCAGCTTGCCCGCGGCGGCCTTGTCCGCGGGCGCGAGCGTGCCGATGGCCCGGTTCGCGAGGGCGAGCGGGCTGCGGTCGCCGGTGTGCACGGTGCGGACGGCCTTGAGCGCGTCGAGGTCGTCGGCGCCCGCGACCGCGGTGAGCGCCGCGTCCACGGCCGCGTCGAGCGCGGTCTGGTCGAGCGGGCTCGGGGCGTCGCTGAGCTGGTGGTCTGCCGGGTCAGGGCTGGGCATGGCTGCCTCTCGGGAGAGGTCCGCGCACGGACCGGGACGAGGGTTCGGCGCGGGCACGGCCACCGTGGCGGACGCGCCGCACGCACCGACGGACGAGTCTAGTGCGCCCCGTGCGACGGGGCACCGAGCGGCCACGTGGCGACCACGCGGTACAGCGGCCCGCCGTGCGGCCCCTCGCCGGGCAGCGACTCGAGGAGCTCGAGGGTGTCGACCGTCCATGCGGGCCCCTCGTAGACGGCGAGCGCCCGCGCCGGCGCGTCGAACGCGGAGGCCTGCGCAGCGCGGGACGCGCCCCGCCGGCCGCGCGCCGGGCGCGCCCGGGCGACGGACAGGTGCGGCCGGTGCGGCCGGACGTCGTCCGGGACCTCCCTGACGCTCGCATCGAGACATCCCTGTGCCAGGCGCACCAGGTCCTCGGCCGCCCCGTCGACACCCATCCACAGCACCCTGCCCTGGAACGAGCCGGCGCCGCGCAACCGGAGCTCGAACGGCTCCGTGCCCGCCGCGACGGCCGCGAGGTCGTCGAGCAGCTCGGGGACGGCCCCCTCGGGGACGTCGGCGTAGAACGCCGTGGTGAGGTGCCGGTCGTCGCGCGGCACCCAGCGCACGGCCGTCTCGCGGCCACGGCCCGGCAGCACCGACCTGGGCACCCCGACGCCGTCGAGGGCGCGGTCCAGGTGGTCGAGGACGGCGGCGGGCGGCCTGACCGACGCGAACAGCCGCATCAGCGCTGCGCCCGGCTCGACGCGTACAGGCAGAGGGTCGCCGCCGTCGCGAGGTTCAGCGACTCCGCCAGACCGCGGATGGGGACGCGCACGGTGGCCGCCGCGAGCCCACGCTCGGCGTCCGACAGGCCCTGGGCCTCCGTGCCGAACAGCCACGCCGTGGGCGCGGCGAGGTCCACCGCGGTGCCGGTGCCGGTGCCGGTGCGACGGGACGCCGCAGCGTCCGCGAGCTCGTCGAGGTCGCGGGCGCCGCCGCCGTCCGCGGCGAGCACCACGAGGCCCGCGGCGCCGAGCGTCGAGACGGCCTCCTCGACAGGCACGCCCGTCACGACGGGCAGGTGGAACAGCGAACCGGCTGTCGACCGCACGACCTTCGGGTTGAACGGTTCGACGGAACCCGTCGTCAGGACGACGGCGTCCGCACCGGCGGCGTCGGCCGCTCGGATCACCGTTCCGGCGTTGCCGGGGTCACGGACGGACGACAGGACCGCCACGAGACGCGGCCCTCGTGCTCCGGAAGGCCGGTCGACGAGGTCGCTCAGCGACGTCGACCACGTCTCCGCGACGGCCAGCACGCCCTGCGCGTCCGCGCTCATGGCGGTCAGGACCTCGTCCGACGCCTCGTGGACGTGCAGCCCGGCGTCCCCGGCACCCCGTGCGATCTCGGGGTACCGGTCCGCCGCCGCCGCGGTCAGGTAGACGTCCTGCACGCGTCCGGGCGCGTGCTGCACCGCCTCGCGCACCGCCTGCGGGCCCTCGACCAGGAACCGGCCCGTGCGCTGACGCACGGAACGCCCGGCGAGCGCCCGCACCTGCCGTACCCGGTCGCTGCGCGGGTTGCGCAGGACGGGGTCGGAGGCGGGGGCTCGCCGGGCGTCCGAAGAGGCTGCGGCAGCACGGGAGGCGTCGCGGTCGGGACGACCGGGCTCACGCACCGCTGCGTCGCGCCGGGTCGTCAGGCTGCGACCTTGGGCGCGTTGACGTCCGCGGGGAGCGCGCCCTTGGCGACCTGCACCAGGGCGTTGAACGCGACGACGTCGTTGACCGCGAGGTCGGCGAGGACGCGACGGTCCACCTCGACACCCGCGAGCTTGAGGCCCTGGATGAGACGGTTGTACGTCAGGCCCTGCGCGCGCGACGCAGCGTTGATGCGCTGGATCCACAGCTTGCGGAAGTCGCCCTTGCGCTTCTTGCGGTCGCGGTACGAGTAGACGAGGGAGTGGGTGACCTGCTCCTTCGCCTTCCGGTACAGGCGCGAGCGCTGGCCGCGGTAACCGCTGGCGCGCTCAAGGGTCGTACGGCGCTTCTTCTGGGCGTTGACCGCCCGCTTCACGCGTGCCACGTGATGCTCCTTGCGTTCGGGGCTCGATGCGAGGACGGCCGAGGGCGACGGGTGCGCCCTGGCCGGTCAGCTCACTTACCGAGCAGCTTCTTGATCTTCTTGACGTCGGACGGCGCGACGACCTGGTCCTGGGCCAGACGGCGCGTACGCCGGCTGGACTTGTGCTCGAGCAGGTGGCGGGCGTTCGCCTGCTCGCGCATGACCTTGCCGCTCCCGGTGGTGCGGAACCGCTTCTTCGCGCCGGAGTGCGTCTTGTTCTTCGGCATGGCTGCCGTCTCTCCTCGGGTCTGGTCGGTCACGCGGGGTGACCGACTGGTGCGGGCCGTGCGGGCACGGCCCATGTCTGTGGGGCGTCAGCCCTTGTCTGCCGCACCGGGGCGCGGGGCCCGCGCACCGGGCTTGGGCGCCGCGGGACGCGGCGCGCCCGGCTTGGGAGCGACCGGCCTGGGGGCCACGGGCCGGGGCGTCGGAGCCTTCGGCGTCGCGGTCGGAGCGGCGTCTGCGGCCGGCGCGCTCGACGCAGCTGCCGCGGGCTTGGCCGCGACGGGCTTCGCCGTGGCCGGCTTCGCGGCGGCGGGCCGGGTCGTGGCCGGCTTCGCGGCAGGCTTGTCGGACGGCTTGGTCGCGGCCGGGCGGGTCGCCGCCGGCTTCGTGGCGACCGGCTTCGTGGCCGCAGGCTTCTCGGGGGCAGGCTTCTCGGCGGCGGGCTCGCTCGCTGCCGAGGGCTCGTCCACCGGCTCCGCGGGGGCGGCCGCGACGGGCTCGGGGGCAGCGTCCGGCTCGACCACCGGGGCAGGAGCCTCGGCGACCAGCTCGTCCACGCCCTGCTCGTCGACGCTCAGGTCGTCCACGGCCTCGTCGGTACCGCGCTCAGCGGCCTTGCGCTCCGACTTGGTCATGCGACCGGCGTCGATCTCGGTGGAGCGGCGGCGCTGCTCGGTCTTGGCGTCGGCCTTCTTCTTGACCGGGCCCAGGACCATGGTCATGTTGCGGCCGTCCTGCTTCGGCGAGCTCTCCACGAAGCCGAGCTCCGCGACGTCCTCGGCGAGGCGCTGCAGCAGACGCATGCCCATCTCCGGGCGCGACTGCTCGCGACCACGGAACATGATCATGACCTTGACCTTGTCGCCGGCCGACAGGAAGCGCTCGACGTGGCCCTTCTTGGTGCCGTAGTCGTGCGGGTCGATCTTGAGGCGGAACCGGATCTCCTTGAGGACCGTGTTCGCCTGGTTCCGACGCGCCTCACGGGCCTTCATGTCGGCCTCGTACTTGAACTTGCCGAAGTCCATGAGCTTGCACACGGGCGGGCGTGCGTCGGGGGCGACCTCGACCAGGTCGAGATCGGCGTCCTGCGCAAGACGCAGGGCGACCTCGGTGCGGACGACTCCGACCTGTTCCCCGTCGGGACCGATGAGTCGGACCTCGGGGACACGGATCCGATCGTTGATGCGAGGCTCGCTGATGTCTGGCTCCTTGGCAGTCGTGGCAACGACCCCAGGAACGGGAATGGCCCCCGTCCCTGAGCGCAGGTGGGGGCCGTCACAGACGCACACCGTCGAGACGGCGTACGGTCGTCGGTGCGGCGTGAGCCGCGACTCCGGCGACGGGACCCGGCCTCTGTCGCAGCCCTGCAGGATGCCTGCAGGCTGTCGGTCGAGACCCGGGTGGGACGAGTCCACTTGCGCACCCGGACGACCTCCCCCGGCCGCGCTCGCCCACGGAAGAGGTGGGGTGTGCACTGCGAGGGGACGCCGACACGGGTCGGTCAGTCACCGAGTCTAGCACGCCGGACGCCTCCCCCTGCGCGGGCGGCCCGCCGGCGCGGCCACCCGGCACCGCGCACGGACGCCCGATGGGAGAATGGGCGGATGACCGACTCCCCGCCCCCCGTCCCAGCGGCGGACCCCGCCGACCAGGCCGTCCGCGACATCGCCGACGTCGCCGCCGTCGAGGTGATCACCACCGCCGCGGTCCACCTCATGAGCGCCGCAGCCGTGAAGTGCGGCCTGGCAGACGACGCCGCCGCACGGGACGACCTCGACCTCGACGAGGCCCGCAAGCTCATCAACGCGCTCGCCGCCCTCGTCACCGCGAGCGCCCCCGACATCGGCAACCAGCACGCCCGCTCGCTGCGCGACGGCCTGCGCTCCCTCCAGCTCGCCTTCCGTGAGGCGTCCGTCTATCCCGACGCGCCCGGCGAGGGTCCCGGCGAGAAGTTCACCGGATCGGTCGTCTGACGCCGCCCGTCTCGCATGGCACCGTCCGGGCGCCGCACGTAGCGTGGCCGACATGAGCGGCGAAGAGCGCGAGTGGACCCCTGACCTCGGCCGGCTGACACAGGCCTCCGACGACTCCCTCGCCGTAGGACGCGTCTACGGCGAGGCCTACGAGCACGACGGCACGCTGGTGATCCCCGTGGCGCGCGTCGTGGGCGGTGCGAGCATCGGCGCCGGCGGCGGTGGCGGCACGTGGTCCGGGTCCGGCACCGGCCGCGGTGGCGGTACCGGCTCGGGGCGCGGCTCCGGGAGCGGGCGTCTCGGCCGGCTGCGTCGCGCCCGCGCCGACGTCCCGGAGCTTGAGGCCTCGGCCGCCGGCGCACCGGCGGCCGAGGACGCCGCCCACGGCATCGCCGGTGACGGCACGGGGACGGGCGCGCTCGGCGATGCGCAGGCAGAGGCGAAGGGCGATCTCCAGGGCGAGGCCAAGGGCGACGCCCGCGGTTCCGGGGGCACCGGAGGCGGCGCCTACGGCGTACAGGTCCGACCGCTCGGCGTCGTCGTCGTCGAGCAAGGTCACGCACGGTGGGTGCCGGTCGTCGACGCCAACCGGGTGATCCTCGGCGGGCAGGTCGCGGCAGCGGTGGCAGCCGTCGCGATCGGGTGGGGCTTGCGGCGCCGGAACCGTTGACACGCGGCCCCGAAGTCACCGGTGCCCCGAACGGCGCAGAGTCCCGAACGGCGCAGGGCAGGACGACACAGAGCGGGCCGGGTCGACGTCACCGATGTCGACCCGGCCCGCTCTGCGCTTCCGGTCAGATCAGCAGCCTCGCCGCCAGTCAGGCGTGCTGGCGGATCACTTGCAGTTGTCCTTGGCCCAGTCGCTCACCTTGGTGGCGGAAGTCTGCATCGAGCTCGCCTCGGACGCCAGGTCGGTGAGGCCGGCAGCAGCCGTCTGCACCGCCGCCTGGTCCGAGGTGTCGACACCGTCGAACGCCTTCGAGAAGTCCGCGAGGAACTTCTTCATGGTGTCCCAGTCGGACGAGATCTCGTCCGGCGCATCGACGTCCTTCACCTTGTCGTTGACGTCGGAGATCTTGTCGACCGTGCCGCCCAGGTCGGACGAGTCCAGGTCGTCGAGGCTCGTGTCCTCGGCGACCGACTTATAGGTGTCGCAGAACGTCTTGGTGGAGTCGTCACCCGAGCTGCAGGCGGCGAGGCCACCGGTCAGGAGAGCGAGGCTCACGGCGGCGGAGGCGAGACGGGCACGACGGATCGTCCGGATCGAGGAGGTCATGGCAGGCATCCTTTCCTGAGCGCGCGCCCTGAGTCCACCCGGATCCCGCTGGGTGGGTGGGGAGTACTCCCCATCCACCCAGACATCCACCCTGACGTCGTCCACGCGCTCGCCGTCAGCCCCGCGCGAGGCAGAGCTCGCGGCCGTCGTCCGACGTGACCGTCCCGACGGCGTCCGTCGGGCACTCGCTGTCCGTCGAGACGACGGCCCGTCCCACGTACTGGTGGTCGTGCGAGCAGTCGACCGCCTGGAGCATCGAGCCCGAGCCGTCCTTCCAGCACGAGCCCACGCCGGTCGACGCGTGCGCGTCCTTGCTCGTGTCCGACATGTGCCCGACGACGAGCACGACGCCCACCAGGCACGCGACGACGGCGGCCCCGGCGACGACGAGGAGCCCCCGGTCGCGCGACAGCGACGTCGCGCCGCTGCTCAGGGCACCGCGATAGGCCACGACGGACCGGACCAGCAGCGACGCGGCGACGAGGAACGCGCCGATCCAGATCAGGCCGCCGTGCCCGGTCGCGGCGTAGGTGATCCCGAGCCCGACCCCCAGGAGGACGACCGCGATCACGAACTGCTTGATCGCCTGCTTGCGCTGCGCGACGCCGACCGCGACCGCGGCCTCGGGCGTCGGCTCCACGGGCGCCGACCCGAAGCCTGCCGGCGCGCCCCACCCCGCGGGCGACGCGGTGGGCGACTCCTCGAGCGCCGTCGTCGCGCCGGGCGCCGTCGCCGTGACCGGTGCGGCGTCCGTGCCGGGCGTCGCCGGGTCGGGGGTAGGCACGTTCTGGTCCATCAGTGGTCTCCTCGCTGGTCGCGGCGCCCCCAGACCGGGCCGCACGTCGCGCGGAACCTACCATCTCGGACGAACCTCGCGGACCACACCATCCACAGGTCGGCCGGACCGACCGTCTCTCAGCCGGCGCGCCCGATCCTCAGCTCGAGCGAGTCGACCCGCTCCCCCACCACCGGCGACGCGGCCAGGTGCGCGTTGACACCGGCGATGGTCCGGTCGAGACCGGCCCGGTCCAGGCCGGGGTCGATGCGCAGCACGACCGCCACCTCGGCGGTCCGACCGGGCTGCGCGTCCGCGGACGCGACATGGGGCACCACGTCCGCGACGGCCGCGACGGCCGCCACCACGTCCGCGTCCACCACGCCGTCGATCACCGCGGGAAGCCACGGCCGGCCCTGCGCGAGCGCCCACACGGCCGGGCGCGGCACGACCGCCGTCACCGGGCCGGCGGGGTCGACCACCAGCAGAGCCCAGTCCTCGCTCACGGCGGACAGCGCCGCGCGTGGGACCTCCACGGGGACGGGTCGCGCCTCACGTCGCCAGGCCGCCATCGACGCGACCGACGTGAAGACCGGCAGAGCGCGACGGCCGTCGGGCGCCTCGAGCGCGACCACGCCCGACGACGCCTCCTTGTCGACGTGCAGGCCGTCCTCGGTCACGTCCGACGCCTCGAGCTCGGCGAGCACCGGGACGAGCACGCGGGTCGCACCGAGCCGCGCCACGACCGCGGCGAGCGTCGCGGTGCCCCCCGCCCAGGCCGCGAGCAGGTCCGCCAGCTCGGCGTCGGCCGACCCGTCGTCGCCCGCGAACCCGGACGTCGGCGGCAGCGCGCGACCCGTCACGGGCGCCCCGCGACGTCGAGCGCCTGCGGGAGCGTGAACGCGCCGGCGTACAGCGCCTTGCCGACGATCGCGCCCTCGACACCGTCCGGGACGAGCGCCCGCAGCGCCTCCAGGTCGCCGAGGCCCGAGATGCCGCCCGACGCGACGACCGGCGCGTCCGTCCGCGCCGCGACGTCCCGCAGCAGGTCGATGTTCGGGCCGCGCAGCGTCCCGTCCTTCGTCACGTCGGTCACGACGTAGCGCGGGCACCCCGCCTGCTCGAGGCGCTCCAGGACCTCCCAGAGGTCGCCGCCCTCCTGCGTCCACCCGCGGGCGGCGAGCGTCGTGCCGCGCACGTCGAGCCCGACGGCGACGCGGTCGCCGTGCTCGGCGATGACCTTCGCGGTCCACTCCGGGTTCTCCAGGGCCGCCGTGCCGAGGTTGACGCGACGGCAGCCGGTCGCGAGCGCCCGCTCGAGCGACGCGTCGTCGCGGATGCCGCCCGAGAGCTCGACCTGGACGTCGAGCCGACCGACGACCTCGGCGAGCAGCTCGGCGTTCGAACCCCGCCCGAAGGCCGCGTCGAGGTCGACGAGGTGGATCCACTCGGCGCCGCCGGACTGCCAGTCGAGCGCCGCCGTGAGCGGGTCGCCGTACGAGGTCTCCGAGCCTGCGGCGCCCTGGACGAGGCGGACGGCCTGGCCGTCGGCGACGTCGACGGCGGGCAGCAGGACGAGTCGGTCGGTCATGGGTGCTCCTGATCTGGCGGCACCCGGCGCGTGCCGGGTGCGGGTCGGTCGGGTCGGTCGGGTCGATGGGTGCGTGCGGGTGTCGCTGCCGACGGTGCGGGCGACGGCGTCAGAGCGTCGCGACCCAGTTCTCGAGCAGGTGGGCGCCGGCGTCGCCGGACTTCTCCGGGTGGAACTGCGTCGCGGACAACGGGCCGTTCTCGACCGCCGCGACGAACCGGCCGCCGTGCTGCGACCAGGTCACGAGCGGCGCACGGAACGGCGAGTCGGGCGGGTCGTCCGTGCCGAGGGTGAAGTCCTGCGCGGCGTAGGAGTGGACGAAGTAGAAGCGCTCGTCCTCGATGCCGGCGAACAGCGCGCTGCCGTCGGGGACGTCGACGGTCGACCACCCCATGTGGGGCACGACGGGCGCGTCGAGCCGGCGCACGCTCCCGGGCCACTCCCCCATGCCCTCGGTCACGACGCCGTGCTCGTCGCCCTCGTCGAACAGCACCTGCATGCCCACGCAGATCCCGAGGACGGGCCGGGCGCCGGCGAGCCGGCGGCCCACGACCTCGTCCCCGCGCACCGCGCGGAGCCCGGCCATGACGGCGGCGAACGCGCCCACCCCCGGCACGACGAGCCCGTCGGCCTCCTGCGCGGCGGCCCGGTCGCACGTCAGCGTGACCTCGGCTCCGACGCGCTCCAGGGCGCGGACGGCCGAGCGCACGTTGCCGAAGCCGTAGTCGAGGACGACGACAGACCGGGAGGTCACGACGCCTTCCCCTTCTTCTTGGCGGAGCGCTTCGCGGCGCGCGCGGTCGACGCGAGCGCCCGCATCGCCGCGAACCGGCCCATCCCGACGCTCGACACGACGCCCGGCAGCTCGTCGACGGTCTCGACGCCGAGCAACAGGTTCTCGAGCGCGTCGGGGGCACCGCCGAGCACGATCGCGGGAGCGAGCTTGTCGCCCTGCACGCCGTCCAGCCACCGGTGCGCGGTGATCCGGTCGTCCCGGCGCTCGAGCAGAATCGCGGGCAGGCCGGACATCGCACGGGTCAGCGTCTCGGCCACGCGCTGCGGAGCGCCGGGCGACGTGTCGCGGCACACGACGAACACGCCGATGCCGGACAGCACCGCGTCGACCTCGAGGCCCGCGAGGGCGCACGCCGCCGCGAGCGGCTCGGCCGCGCCCACCTGCGTCACGACGACCGCGACGGGTCGCGGCGCGTCGGGCGCGGCGGTGGCGTCGTCGAGCCCGCTGAGGTCGTCGGGCACCGTCACGTCCGGGAAGACGTCCTCGCCCGACGGGTCCGTCACAGCGCGCCCTTCGTCGACGGGACGCCCTCGACCCGCGGGTCGGGCGCGACCGCGGCACGCAGCGCCCGCGCGAGCGCCTTGAACTGCGCCTCGACGATGTGGTGCGGGTCGCGTCCGGCGAGCACGCGCACGTGGATGCAGATGCCTGCGTGGTGCGCGATCGACTCCAGCACGTGCCGCGTCAGGGACCCGGTGAAGTGGCCGCCGATGAGGTGGTACTCCTGGCCGGCGGGCTCGCCCTCGTGCACCAGGTACGGGCGGCCCGAGACGTCCACGACCGCGAGCGCGAGCGCCTCGTCGAGCGGGACGGTCGCGTCGCCGAACCGCGAGATGCCCTTCTTGTCACCGAGCGCGACGCGCAGCGCCTCGCCCAGCACGATCGCCACGTCCTCCACGGTGTGGTGCGCGTCGATCTCGGTGTCGCCCGTCGCCCGCACCGTCAGGTCGATCAGGGAGTGCTTCCCGAGTGCCGTGAGCATGTGGTCGTAGAACGGCACGGACGTCGAGACGTCGGTGCGGCCGGTCCCGTCGAGGTCGATCTCGACGACGACGGTCGACTCGGAGGTCGACCGCTCGATGCGGGCGGTGCGCGCACCGGGCGTGGTCACGGGTTCCGTCACTGCTGCTCCTCGTCCAGGTCGGCCACCTCGGTCAGGGCGGTCCGGAAGGCCTGCATCTCCTGCGGCGTGCCGATCGACACCCGCATCCATCCGTCGGGTCCCACCTCGCGGACGAGCACGCCGCAGTCGAGCAGGCCCTGCCACACCGCGTGCCGGTCCGCGAACGTCCCGAACAGCACGAAGTTCGCGTCGGACTCCGCGACGTCGAGCGCGCGGCCCTCGTGGCGCTGCGCCCGCAGCCAGGCGGCGGTCGCGTCACGCTCGGCGCGCAAGGAGCCGACCTGCGCCATGAGCTCGTCCGAGTGCTCGAGCGCGGCGCGAGCGGTCGCCTGCGTCACCGCCGACAGGTGGTACGGCAGCCGGACGACGCGCAGCGCGTCGACGAGCGCCGTGGACGCGGCGAGGTACCCGAGGCGAGCGCCCGCGAGCCCGAACGCCTTCGACATCGTGCGGCTCACAGCCAGGTTCGGGTGCCGGTCGAGCAGCTCGAGCGCACTGGGGACGCCCACGCGCCGGAACTCGCCGTACGCCTCGTCGACGACGACGACGGGGCGCGCGCCACCACCCAGGTCGATCGTGTCGACCGCGGCGAGCACCGCGTCGAGGGTCTCGGGCGGCAGGGCCGTGCCCGTCGGGTTGTTCGGGCTGGCGAGCAGCACCACCGACGGACGGACCTCGGCGATCGTCGCGGCGGCCTCGACGGGGTCGATCGCGAAGTCGTCCTCGCGGCGGCCCGCGACCCACGCCGTCGACGTGTCGCGCGCGTACTCGGGGTACATGGAGTAGGTCGGCGCGAACGACAGGGCGGTGCGGCCCGGGCCGCCGAACGCCTGCAGCACCTGGACCATGATCTCGTTGGAGCCGTTCGCCGCCCAGACCTGCTCGGGCGCGAGCCGTACCCCGGACTCGACCGCGAGGTACTCCGCGAGGTCGGCCCGCAGGCCGAGCGCCTCGCGGTCGGGGTAGCGGTTGAGGCCGCGCGACGCCTCGGCCACCCGGCGCGTGATCGTCGCGACCACGGCGTCCGACGGTGGGTACGGGTTCTCGTTGACGTTGAGCAGCACGGGCACGTCGAGCTGCGGGGCGCCGTACGGCACCTCGTCCGCGAGCTCGGGACGCAGCGGGAGGGGGTGCTCCTGCCCGCTCGGGACGCTGTCGGTCACAGCCGCGTCGGTGGCGGCCACGGCGCCCGAGAGGCGCCGCAGCGCGTCGGGCGACGGGTCGCGCAGCGATCCGCCGGAGGCACGGGGTGGGGTCACGGGTCCAGTCTACGGATCCCGGCGGCCGCACCCAGGCGATTGTCCGGCACGCGGGCGCATCCCCTCTCGACGTGCTCGCGCCGGCGGGCCTGTGCACGACGCGCCGGACTGTGGGCGACGCCCCCTAGGGTCGTGGTGTGACCCAGGACGCGACCACCGACCCCACCCGCACCACGTCCCGCCCCGTTGCGAGCGCCGTGCCCGCCGACCTCGCCGACCGCACCGCGCTGCGCGCGGAGGCGGAGACGGCGCTGCGCGCGCTCGTCGGGCGGGAGGACGCGCGGCTCCGCGAGGACCAGTGGGTCGCGATCGAGGCGCTCGTCGCCGACCGGCGTCGTGCGCTCGTGGTGCAGCGGACCGGCTGGGGCAAGTCCGCCGTGTACTTCGTGGCGACCGCGCTGCTGCGCGCCCGCGGCGCCGGGCCGACCGTGCTGGTCTCCCCGCTCCTCGCGCTCATGCGCGACCAGGTCGCCGCGGCGGCGCGCGCCGGGATCCGGGCCGAGACGATCAACTCGGCCAACGTCACCGAGTGGGACGCCGTCCACGAGGCGGTCGCGGCCGGCCAGGTCGACGTGCTCCTCTGCTCGCCCGAGCGGCTCAACAACCCCGGCTTCCGGGACGAGGTGCTGCCGCGGCTCGCCGCCGACGCCGGGCTCGTGGTGGTCGACGAGGCACACTGCGTCTCCGACTGGGGCCACGACTTCCGTCCCGACTACCGCCGCATCCGGACGCTGCTCGCCGACCTGCCGGCCGGCGTCCCCGTCCTCGCGACCACCGCTACCGCGAACGCCCGCGTCACCGCGGACGTCGCCGAGCAGCTCGGCGTGCACGGTGCACCCGGTGCCGCGCCGGCGGCGGACGTCCTCGTGCTGCGCGGCAGCCTCGACCGCGCGTCGCTGCACCTGGCCGTGCTCGAGCTGCCCGACGTCTCGACACGCCTCGCCTGGCTCGCCGAGATCCTGCAGGACGCCCCCGGCTCGGGGATCGTCTACTGCCTCACGGTCTCGCAGGCCGAGCAGGTCGCGAGCCAGCTGCGCGCCACGGGTCTCGCCGTCGCCGCGTACACCGGGCAGACCGACCCGGCCGAGCGTGAGGCGCTCGAGGCGGACCTCAAGGAGAACCGGGTCACCGCGCTGATCGCGACGTCAGCCCTCGGGATGGGGTTCGACAAGCCGGACCTGGCGTTCGTGGTCCACCTCGGCGCCCCCTCGTCGCCGATCGCGTACTACCAGCAGGTGGGGCGCGCGGGGCGCGGGGTCGACCAGGCCGTCGTGGTGCTGCTCCCCGGCGCCGAGGACCAGCGCATCTGGGACTGGTTCGGCTCGATGGCGTTCCCGCCCGAGAACCAGGTGCGCGCGACGCTCGACGTCCTCGGGGCGGGTGGCACGATGTCGGTCGCACAGCTCGAGACGCACGTCGACCTGCGCCGCTCGCGCCTCGAGCAGATGCTCAAGGTGCTCGACGTCGACGGTGCCGTGCGCCGGGTCAAGGGCGGCTGGGAGGCGACCGGGCAGCCCTGGTCGTACGACGCGGAGCGGTACGCGCGCGTCGCGCAGGCGCGCGCGGCCGAGCAGCAGACCATGCGCGACTACCAGGCGACGTCGGGGTGCCGCATGGCGTTCCTGCGCGGCGTGCTCGACGACCCCGACCTCGAGCCCGGGTGGCGCTGCGGACGGTGCGACCGCTGCGGCGGCGTGGAGCTCCCCGGGGCACCCGACACCGACGCCGTGTCGGCCGCCCGGGCCGACCTCGACCGTCCGGGCGTCGAGGTCGTGCCGCGGCGCCAGTGGCCCAGCGGTATGGACACGCTCGGCGTGGACCTGCGCGGGCGCATCGCCGCCGACGAGCGGGCGGAGCCGGGACGCGCCGTCGCGCGCCTCGACGGCCTCGGGTGGTCGGTCCCGCTGCGCGAGCTCTTCGCGCCCGGCGCGGGCGACGTCGAGACGCCCGTCGCGCTACGGACAGCCGCTGCCCGGGTGCTCGACGACTGGCTGCGCGCGGGGGGACCGTCGGCAGCCGACGACCACGCCGCGGAGACTGATCGCTCCGAGAACCCCGAGCGCCGCGAGCACGGTGGGGCGGACGAGGGCCTCGACGGGGCGGGTGCGCTGCCTCCCGTGGACGGCGTCGTCGGGATCCGGTCCGTGACACGCCCCGCGCTCGTCGGGCACCTGGCCCCGGGTCTCGCGCGCTACCTCGGCGTGCCGTTCCTCGGCGGCCTCGGACCGGTGCCCGGCCAGGAGCCGCCCACGCCGCACGACGTGAACTCGGCGGCCCGTCTCGCGTCCGTCGCGCGGCGGCTGGGGCTCGACGACGGGCTCGACGTCACCGGTCGGCACGTCTTGCTCGTCGACGACCGGACCGACTCCGGCTGGACGCTCACCGTCGCGTCCCGACTCCTGCGGCGCGCGGGCGCGGCATCCGTGCGACCGTTCGTGCTCGCCGTCGGCTGACGTGCGGCAGACCGCCCGCGCGCGTGGGCGACGCCGGGTCGAGCCCGGTCAGCCGCCGACGACGACCGCGCCGTCCTTGACCGACGACGGGAGCTCCTGCAGCGCGGACGGCGCCGGGCCCTTGAGCACCTTCGCGCTCGCGAGGTCGAACTCCGACCCGTGGCACGGGCAGTAGAGGTCCTTGCGCTCGTCGTCGGGGATGACCGTGCAGCCCTGGTGCGTGCAGATCGCGCTGAAGACGTGCACCTCCCCTGCGGTCGGCTGGGTGACGAGGATCTTCGCCCCGGACGCGAGCGTCCCCTTGACGGCCCCACCCACCGGGACGTCGGCGAGCTGCGCCACGGTCTCCGCGCTCGACGGCGTGCTGAGCGTCGCCTTTCCCCCGGTGTTCGAGCTGCACGCCGCGAGCACGCCGACCGCCGCGGTCGCGCCCACGCCGAGGAACAGGCCACGCCGCGTCGGTGTGAGGGCAGCCACGCCAGTCGGTGTGCCGTCGTGCGGTCGTGCCGGTGCGGTCATGACGATCTCCTCAGGTGGGCGGAACAGCCGGGGAGCTCGATCATTCAGCCGCCCGTCCACCTGTGCAAACGCCGGGTGCTCAGTCGGCGAAGCGTGCGCGGACGGCCTCGCCGTGCGCCGGGAGGTCCTCGGCGCCCGCGACCGCGACGATCCGGTCGGCGAGCGCGCCCAGCGCCTCGCGGTCGTACTCGACGACCTGCACGGCCCGGACGAACGAGTGGACGCCGAGACCGCTCGACGAGTGCGCCGCACCGCCCGTGGGCAGCACGTGGTTGGAGCCCGCCATGTAGTCACCGAGCGAGACCGGCGCATAGGGACCGACGAAGATCGCCCCGGCGCTCGTCACGCGGTCGGCCCACGACGCGGCGTCCGCCGTCTGGATCTCGAGGTGCTCGGCGCCGTACGCGTCGACGACGGCCAGACCCTGCTCGAGGTCGTCGACCAGGACGACGGCCGACTGCGGACCCGCGAGCGCCTCGGCGACGCGCTCCGCGTGCTTGGTGTGCGCTGCACGCTGGGCGACGCGCTCCTCGACGGCGTCCGCGAGGACCGTCGACGGCGTCACGAGGACCGCGGCCGCCATGGGGTCGTGCTCGGCCTGGCTCACGAGGTCGGCGGCGACGTGGTCGGGGTCGGCGGTGTCGTCGGCGAGGACCGCGATCTCCGTCGGGCCGGCCTCGGAGTCGATGCCGACCACACCGCGCACCAGGCGCTTCGCGGCGGCGACGTACACGTTGCCGGGACCGGTGATGACGTCGACCGGCTCGCACAGGACGTCGCCGTCCTGCGGCTCGGACCCGGCGGCACCGTAGGCGAGCATCGCGACGGCCTGCGCGCCGCCGACCGCGTAGACCTCGTCGACGCCGAGGAGGGCGCACGCCGCGAGAACCGTGGGGTGCGGCAGCCCGTCCGCGTCACGCTGCGGCGGCGACGTCACGACGAGCTCGGCCACACCGGCCTCCTGGGCCGCGACCGCGTTCATGACGACCGTCGAGGGGTACACCGCGAGGCCCCCCGGCACGTAGAGGCCGACGCGGCGGACGGGGATCCACCGCTGCCGGACCCGGGCGCCCGGTGCGAGCTCGACGACCCCGTCGACAGGACGCTGCGCGGCGTGCACAGCACGCACGCGGCGGATCGCCTCCTCCAGGCCCGCGCGGACGGTTGGGTCCAGGCCGGCGAGCGCCGCGGAGAGGGCGGCGGCCGGGACGCGCAGGTGCTCGGGGCGCACCCCGTCGAACCGTTCGGCGAGGTCGCGCAGCGCGGCGGCACCGTGTGCCCTGACGTCGGTGATGATCGGCGCGACGCGCTCGGCCGCGTCCTCGACGCGGACCTCGGCTCGCGGCATCGCAGCAGCGAGCTCGCGGCGGGACAGGGTGCGACCACGCAGGTCGAGGCGGGAGATCACACGTCCATCGTAGGCAACCGTGGACCGGCCCGGCCCGACCTTTTCACCGACCGGACGCCGGGCGCTCGACGGGCGCCCGACGGGCTACGGCCACCGGTGCGGGATGATGGGCGCATGAGCTCCCCCGACATCGTGCCGATCTCCGACGACGAGATCCGCCTGGGCCAGTTCCTCAAGCTCGCCGGCCTGGCCGAGTCGGGCGCCGAGGCCCGCGAGCTGGTGGCCGAGGGCGAGGTCAGCGTGAACGGCGAGGTCGACACCCGCCGCGGGCGCCGGCTCGTGGTCGGCGACGTCGTGCGGGTGGACCTGCCCCAGGGCGCGGCGCACGCCCAGGTCGGCAGCGCGGGCACCGCCGACTGAGCCCTCCGGGCCTGCCTCTCAGCCGGCCATGTACGTCGAGCACATCACCTTGTCGACCGTGAGACGCAGGACGACCCGGTCCGGGTTCGGCTCGAGCGCGCGGTAGCGGCGCCCGTACCGCGCGACCGCGTCCGCGACCTCGTCGGCGTCGTCGACGATCTCCGCCGTCCCCTCGAGCGTGATCCACCGGCCGCCCTCCACCTGGCACACGGACACCCGCGGTGCGCGGCCCTCGTCACGCTCCCGCTGGACGTTGCGCGCCTTGACCGAGGCACGGTTCGTCGTGATGCGGACCGCTCCCGCGCCGTCGTCCCACGTGAACGCGACGGGCACGACGTGCGGCGAGCCGTCGGCACGCAGGGTGGTGAGGGTCGCGAGGTGGCGCTCGGTGACGAAGACGCGCTGCTCGGGGTTGAGGTGGACCACCCCACGATCCTAGGAGACCGGTGCGTGTCCCGGCGTGTACGGGAGGCCCGGGTCGGGGCGATCCCTCATAGCCGCGGGAGGGGTCCGGGGCTAGCGTCCGAGGCGTCCCCACTACCCCCGGAGGTGAGCGATGACCGCACGACGCCGTGCGACCGCGCTGCTCGCGGGCATCGCCGTCGCGGCGACCGCGAGCCTGGCTCTGACCCCTGTCCTTCTCGCCCAGACGGCGGGTGCGGCCACCACGTGCGCCGCCCTGACCTGGACCGAGGGCTCCACCTACACGGCCGGCACCCAGGTGACGTACGCCGGCCACACCTACACCGCGCTCGTGACGCACACCGCGTACGTCGGGGCGGGCTGGACGCCGTCGTCGACGCCGTCGCTCTGGAAGGACGGCGGGGCCTGCACGGGCACTCCGACGTCCACGCCCACGTCCACCCCCACGGCGACGCCGACCGTCACGCCGACGAAGACCGCCACCCCGACGGCGACCCCCACCGTCACACCGACGGTCACCCCGACCGTGACGCCCACCCCGACCCAGACGTCGACGACGCCTGCCGGGTGCGGCCAGCAGCAGCGGCCGACGGGCAAGGTGCTCCAGGGCTACTGGGAGAACTGGGACGGTGCGTCCAACGGCGTCCACCCGGGCCTCGGCTGGATCCCGATCACCGACTCCCGGATCGCCCAGCACGGCTACAACGTCGTCACGCTCGCGTTCCCCGTGATCCGGTCCGACGGCACGGCCCTGTGGGAGGACGGCATGGACACCGGCGTCAAGGTGCCCACCCCGGGCGAGATGTGCCAGGCGAAGGCGCAGGGCAAGACGCTCCTCATGTCGATCGGCGGCGCCACCGCCGGGATCGACCTCAGCTCGAGCACCGTGGCCGACAAGTTCGTCGCAACGATCGTCGCGATCCTCCAGGCGAACCACTTCGACGGCATCGACATCGACATCGAGACCGGTCTGTCGGGCAGCGGGAGCATCTCGACGCTCTCGACGTCGCAGGCGAACCTCATCCGGATCATCGACGGCGTGCTCGCGAAGATGCCCGCCGGCTTCGGCCTGACGATGGCGCCCGAGACCGCGTACGTCACCGGCGGCTCGGTCACCTACGGCTCGATCTGGGGGTCGTACCTGCCGATCATCAAGAAGTACGTCGACAACGGCCGCCTGTGGTGGCTCAACATGCAGTACTACAACGGGTCGATGTACGGCTGCTCGGGCGACTCGTACAACGCGGGGACCGTCCAGGGGTTCACCGCCCAGACGACGTGCCTCAACAACGGCCTGACGATCCAGGGCACCACGATCAAGGTCCCGTACGACAAGCAGGTCCCGGGGCTGCCCGCGCAGTCGGGCGCCGGCGGCGGGTACATGGCGCCGTCGCTCGTCTCCCAGTCGTGGAACGCGTTCAGCGGCCAGCTCAAGGGCCTCATGACGTGGTCGGTCAACTGGGACGGCTCGAAGAGCTGGACGTTCGGGGACAACGTCAAGTCCCTCGAGGGCCGCTGACGGTCACCTGAACCTAGAAACACCGGCGGGGCCCGGGAGCCGACGGCTCCCGGGCCCCGCCGCCGTCGTCACGTCAGGCAGCTCGGTCCGAGCAGCGCCTTGAGGTCACCGAACAGCGCGGGGCTGCGCTCGACGCGCAGCGTGTCTTCCAGCCGCATCACCGTGGCGCGACCGGGCGCCGTCAGCTTGAGGTGCACCTCGCTCGTGCCCGGGTGCGTCGTGAGGATCTCCCGCAGGCGCTCGACCATCGGCTGCGTGCAGCGCGCCGACGGCACCACGACGGTCACGGGCGCGTCCGCGGACGCCGACACGTCGGGCAGCGAGACCTCCATGGCCTGGAGCTGCATGGTGTCGTCGCGCCGCCGCAGCCGGCCCCTCAGGGCGACGACGGTGTCTTCGGCGAGGATCGTCGAGTAGGCGAGGTACGTCTCGCCGAAGAAGTTGACCTCGATCCCGCCTTCGAGGTCCTCGACGGTGACGGACGCCCACGGGTTGCCCGACTTGGACCAGCGGTGCTGGACGTTCGTCAGCAGGCCCGCGATGGTCACGACCGAGCCGTCGGCCCGTTCCTCGTCGGCCAGGAGCGTCGCCACGGTGGTCTCCGCGGCTCGGGCGAGGACGTGCTCCAGGCCGGACAGCGGGTGGTCGGACACGTACAGGCCGAGCATCTCGCGCTCGAACCCGAGCCGCTGCTTCTTGTCCCAGTCGGGCAGGTCGGGGACCTCGACGCTGAACCCGATGTTCGCGTCCCCGTCACCACCGAAGTCGGCGAACAGGTCGAACTGCCCCTCGGCCTCCTTGCGCTTGACCGAGATCACCGAGTCCACGGCCATCTCGTGGATCGCGAGGAGCGACCGGCGCGTGTGGCCGAGGGAGTCGAAGGCCCCGGCCTTGACGAGCGACTCGATGGTCCGCTTGTTGCAGACCACCGCGGGCACCTTGTCGAGGAAGTCGGTGAAGGAGACGAACTCCCCCTTGGCCTCACGGGCCGCGACGATCGCGTCGACGACGTTCGCACCGACGTTGCGCACCGCCGTGAGCCCGAAGCGGATGTCCTGGCCGACGGCGGTGAAGTTCGCGGCCGAGGAGTTCACGTCGGGCGGGAGGACCGTGATGCCGAGGCGGCGGCACTCCGACAGGTACAGGGCCGACTTGTCCTTGTCGGCCTTGACCGAGGTGAGCAGCGCGGCCATGTACTCGGTCGGGTAGTTCGCCTTGAGGTACGCCGTCCAGTACGTCACCACGCCGTATGCCGCGGAGTGCGACTTGTTGAACGCGTAGTCGGCGAACGGGACGAGGATCTCCCAGAGCGTCTTGACCGCGGCGGTCGAGAAACCGCGCTCGTTCATGCCGGCCTCGAACCCGGCGTACTGCTTGTCGAGCTCGGCCTTCTTCTTCTTGCCCATCGCGCGGCGCATGTTGTCGGCCGCGCCGAGCGAGAACCCGGCGAGCACCTGGGCGATCGCCATGACCTGCTCCTGGTAGACGATCAGGCCGTACGTCTCCCCCAGGACCGGCTCGAGCGCCTCGGCGAGCTCCGGGTGGATCGGCTCGATCGGCTGCCGGCCGTTCTTGCGGTGGGCGTACTTGTTGTGCGAGTCGGCGCCCATCGGACCCGGGCGGTAGAGCGCCGAGACGGCCGTGATGTCGGCGAACACGTCGGGCTGCATCGAGCGCAGCAGGGCGCGCATGCCACTGCCGTCGAGCTGGAACACGCCCAGGGTGTCGCCGCGCCCCATGAGCTCGTAGGTGGGCCGGTCGTCGAACGGCAGGTCTTCGAGGACGAGCTCGAAGCCCCGGTTCGCGCGGATGTTCTCGACGGCGTCGTCGAGCGTGTGGAGGTTGGACAGACCGAGGAAGTCCATCTTGACGAGGCCGAGGGCCTCGCACATCGGGTACTCGAACTGCGTGATGACCTGGCCGTCGCCCTTGGGGTCCATGATCGGGACGACGTCGATGATGGGCTCGCTCGCCATGATGACGCCCGCGGCGTGCACGCCGGTCTGCCGGATCTGGCCCTCGAGCCCGAGCGCCGTCTGGTAGATCCGCTGCACGTTCGGGTCGGTGTCGTGCAGCGTGCGGAACTCCTGCGCCTCGGCGTAGCGCGGGTCGTTCTCGTCGAACACGGCCTTGAGCTTGATCGACTTGCCCATGACGTCCGGCGGGAGCGCCTTGGTGATCTTGTCGCCCGTGGAGAAGTCGTACTCGAGGATGCGGGCCGCGTCCTTAATCGCGGCCTTCGCCTTGATCCGGCCGAACGTCGCGATCTGCGCGACGCGCTCCGCGCCGTACTTCGCGGTGACGTACGCGATGACCTCGCCGCGGCGGTGGTCGTCGAAGTCGATGTCGAAGTCGGGCATCGACGGGCGCTCCGGGTTGAGGAAGCGCTCGAAGAACAGGCCGTGCTCGATCGGGTCGAGATCCGTGATCGCGAGCGCGTACGCGGCGATCGACCCGGCGCCCGAACCACGGCCGGGCCCGACGCGGATGCCGTTGCGCTTGGACCACTGGATGAAGTCCGCGACCACGAGGTAGTAGCCGCAGTACCCCTTCTGCGCGACGACGCCCAGCTCCATCTCGACACGCTCGCGGACCACCTCGTCCAGCATGTCGCCCGGGTAGCGGGCCTCGATGCCCCGCCAGACCTCCTTGCGGAACCAGCTCTCCTCGGTCTCGCCCGCCGGGATGTCGGCGCGGGCCATGTACCCGCCCGTCGACTCGACGAACTCGACGTCGCAGCGCTCCGCGATCTCGAGCGTGTTGTCGCACGCCTCGAGGAGGTCCTGACCGCCCCACAGCTCGCGCATCTCGCGTGCCGACTTGATGTAGTAGCCGCTGCCCTCGAACGCGAACCGCTTGCCGCCCTGCGCGTACGTGGGCTCCGAGAGCCGGCTGCCCGAGTTGACGCACAGCAGCGCCTCTTGTGCGCTCGCGTCCTCCGGGTTGTTGTAGTGCGAGTCGTTCGTGGCGATCGGCTTGATGCCGAGCTCCTTGCCGAGCCGGAGCAGGTCGTCGCGGACGCGCTTCTCGATGCTGATGCCGTGGTCCATCAGCTCGAGGTAGACGTTGTCGCGACCGAAGATGTCCTGCAGCTCACCGGCCTCGCGCAGCGCCTCGTCCCACTGCCCCAGACGGAGCCGCGTCTGCACCGCGCCGCTCGGGCAGCCCGTCGAGACGATGAGGCCCTTCGCGTACGTGGACAGAAGCTCCTTGTCCATCCGGGGCTTGTAGAAGTACCCCTCGAGGCTCGCGCGCGACGACAGCCGGAAGAGGTTGTGCATGCCCTCCGTGGTCTCCGACCACATCGTCAGGTGGGTGTACGCGCCACCGCCCGAGACGTCGTCGCCGCCCTCCTCGGCCGTCTCGCCGCGCCCCCAGCGCACCCGGGTACGGTCGCCGCGCGCCGTGCCCGGCGTGACGTACGCCTCGATGCCGATGATCGGCTTGACCCCGGCGTTCTTCGCCTTCGAGTAGAAGTCGTACGCGCCGTGCAGGTTGCCGTGGTCCGTCATCGCGATGGCCGACATGCCCTGCTCGCTCACGCGGGCGAACAGGCCGTCCAGCAGCGAGGCCCCGTCGAGCATCGAGTACTCGGTGTGCACGTGCAGGTGGGTGAAGTCCTCGGTCGAGGTGGCAGACGGCATGGCCTCGAGTCTAGGTCGCCTCGCCCACAGACCTGCCCACCGAGCCGGTACGTCGACAGGCGAGCCGTGGGCGCGGCCAGCGTGCCGCACGACGGGTCAGGACGCGCCGAGGACCTTCGTCGCGTCGCGGTGCTCGATGCCCGCGTCGAGGTACACCGGACCGTCCACGACGTACCCGACGCGCTCGTAGAAGCCGATCGCCTGGACCTGCGCGCTCAGCTCGGAGCGCACCGTCCCGTCGGGGCCGGCGTGCTCGGCCAACGCGAGGTCCTCGAGGGCGCGCATCAGCAGTGCGCCCACGCCCGTCCCCCGGGTCGTGCCGTCGACCGCCACGCGCCCCACGTGGACCTCGCCGACGTGCGCGGGGTCCGTGAGCAGGCGCCCGGTCGCGACGACCGCCCCGGACGCGTCACGCACGAGCACGTGCGTGGTCGTCGCGGCCGTGTCGAGCGCGTCGATCTCCTCCTCGAGCGGCACCTGCTGCTCGACGACGAAGACTCGCGTGCGCAGAGCCCACGCCTCCTCGAGTCCGGCGCGGTCGACGACCCGCTCGGCGGTGTGCCCGCGCGGGCTCACGGGCACCCGTGAGCCGTCGGCGGGCACCGCGGGACGCACCGGTGCACTCACCGCGCACCGTCCCGCACGACCTCGAGAGCGCTCGCCAGGTCGTCCGGGTACTCGCTCGTCACCTCGAGCCACTCGCCCGTGCCGGGGTGCTCGAAGCCGAGCCGCATCGCGTGCAGCCACTGGCGCTCGAGACCGACGCGCGCCGCGAGCCGCGGGTCCGCGCCGTAGGTCAGGTCGCCGACCAGCGGGTGCCGCAGCGCCGAGAAGTGCACGCGGATCTGGTGGGTGCGCCCCGTCTCCAGGTGGACCTCGACGAGCGACGCCGACGGGAACATCTCGAGCAGCTCGTAGTGGGTGACGGACGGCTTGCCGTCGGACGTCACCGCGAACTTGTAGTCCGCGCTCGGGTGCCGGCCGATGGGCGCGTCGATCGTGCCGCTCGTGGGCTCCGGGTGCCCCTGCGCGAGCGCGTGGTACACCTTCTCGACCGTGCGCTCCTTGAACGCCCGCTTGAGGACCGTGTAGGCGTGCTCGCTCTTCGCGACGACCATCAGCCCCGAGGTCCCGACGTCGAGCCGGTGCACGATCCCCTGCCGCTCCGCGGCCCCCGACGTCGAGATGCGGTAGCCCGCCGCGACGAGCGCGCCCACCACGGTCGGGCCGGTCCAGCCCGGCGACGGGTGCGCCGCGACACCGACCGGCTTGTCGATCACCACGACGTCGTCGTCGTCGTGCACGATCCGCATCCCGGGGACGGGCTCGGCCACGACGGCGGGCGTGTCGTCCCGCTCGTCGGGCAGCTCGACCTCGAGCCAGCCGCCCGGGAGGAGCCGGTCCGACTTGCCGAGCACCGCGCCGTCGAGCCGTACGCCGCCCGTCGCGGCGATCTCGGCCGCGCGCGTCCGGGAGATGCCCAGCATCTTCGCCAGCGCCGCGTCGACGCGCTCGCCCGCGAGCCGGTCCGGGACCGGGAACGTCCGCAGCTCCGCCACGCCTCAGCCCTTCGTGGAGGCGCCGGGACGCCCCCCGTCCATGCCGACGCCGCGCAGCGCGAGCAGGGCGATGAGGACGGCCGCGACGACGATCGCGATGTCCGCGACGTTCCCGACGAAGAAGTTCCCGTAGCCGATGAAGTCGACGACCCGCCCACGCGCGAAGCCGGGGTCGCGCAGCAGCCGGTCGATGAGGTTCCCGATCGCGCCGCCGAGCAGCAGGCCGAGCGCGATCGCCCATCCCGTGGACCGGATGCGGCGCGCCGCCCGGACGATCAGGACGACCACCACCACGACGACGAGCGTCAGCAGCCAGGTCATCCCGGTGCCGATGGACAGCGCCGCGCCCGGGTTGTAGACGAGCTGGAGGCGCAGGGCGTGGCCGAGGATCTCGTCCACGTGCCCGTCGGCGAGGTTCGTCTGCGCCCACGCCTTGCTGAGCTGGTCGACGAGCGCGACCACGACGGCGATCACCGTGAGGAGGACGACGAGCCGGCGGTCGGCTCCGGCGGGGCGCCGCGCGGGCTCGGGTGCAGCGGCATCCTGCGACTCGGACGGCAGGACGGGCGTCGCAGGGGCGTCGTCGGCGGGGGGCTGATCGGCTGGGTTCGACATCGCCGCTCAGTGTCTCACGCGTTGGGGCGCCGAAGGCTCACCCGCGGCCGCGCCGGGACGGGTCAGCGACGCTCCTCGCGCTGCTTGCAGTCGATGCAGAGCGTGGCCCGCGGGAACGCCTGCAGACGGGCCTTGCCGATCGCCTTGCCGCAGTGCTCGCAGACCCCGTAGGTGCCCGCGGCGATCCGGTCCAGCGCCCGCGCGTTCTGCGTGAGGAGGTCCTTCGTGTTGTTGACGAGCGTGAGCTCCTGGTCACGCTCGAGGGCGCTCGACCCCGAGTCGGCCTGGTCGTCGCCCGAGCCCTCGCCCGAGTTGCGCAGCAGGTTCGACAGCTCCTCGTCGGCCGCGGCCAGCTCCACCTGGAGCCGGGCGTTCTCCTCGAAGAGATCCTGAGCGAGCTCCTCGAGCTCGGGCGCGGTCCACGGCTCCTCGCCCTCCCGCACCGGGAAGCCCGCCACGTCGTGCGCGAGCACGGGGGAATGCTTGCGGGTCGCAGCAGCGGCGGTGTCGCGCTCGGCCATGGTGATCTCCCTCAGTCGGATTCCGCGAGGCTAGACGCCCGCAGAACATCCCACAACACGAACGGTCGGCATCCTGTTCCCGGCGGGCGCACGAACGCCGGCCGCCCCCGGACAGGGCGACCGGCGTTCGTCGAGCGGTCAGATGCCTGCGGACAGGTCCGCGCCGGACGCGCCGCGCGCGGGGAGCGCGCTGCCGCGGGCGTCGATGTCGCCGAGCAGGTTCTGCAGGTAGCTCTTGAGCCGCGTGCGGTAGTCGCGCTCGAAGATGCGGAGCTCGTCGATCTTGCGCTCCAGGAGCGACCGCTCCTGCTCGAGCTGCGACAGGGTGCGACGCGACGTCTCCTCGGCCTCGCCGACGATCCGTGCGCTCTCCTCCTGAGCCTCTGCCAGGAGGCGCTCGCCCTCGTTCTTGCCCGCGTTGACGTAGTCGTCGTGGACCTTCTGGGCGAGCTGAAGCATGCCGGTCGCGGAGGCGGGCTCGGCACCCTCGACGGCCGGCTCGGCCGACACGGCAGGAGCCGGGGCGGGCGCCTCGGTGCGCTCCGGCACGTAGGTCGACTGCTGGGCCTCGGCGCGGCTGAGCTCCGCGATGCGACGCTCGGCAGCAGCGAGCTTGCCCTTGTTCGCCTCGTTCTCCTCCTGGACCGAGTTGAGGGTTCGGACCACCTCGTCGAGGAAGTCGTCGACCTCCTCGATGTCGTAGCCCTCCTTGAACTTCACGGTCGAGAACGTCTTGCTGAGGATGTCCTCGGCGGTCAGCATTGCCATCGCGTCACCTCGATGATGTAGGGCAGTCCGGAAGGGTTCGTCGCCCCAAGGTAGCCGAGACCGGCGCCTGCCCGCCAAAGGGGGCCAGGTCGGCGCGTCGCGCGGGAGCGCTCGCGAGCGCGCTCACGGGCGGGTTCAGCGCGCCAGCGAGCTCATGACGCCGTAGAGCACGAAGACGCCGATGAACAGCACGGTGAACGCCAGGTCGAGGCGCACCTGACCCAGCCGCAAGGGCGGGATCACGCGGCGCAGGAACCGCAGCGGGGGGTCGGTGAGCGTGTACACGAGCTCCGCGAGCACGAGCACGACGCCGCGCGGGCGCCACTCACGGGCGAAGACCTGCACCCAGTCGAGGACCATGCGGGCCACGAGCAGGATGAGGTACACGAACAGCAGCGTCGCGAGGACGGAGAAGATCACCACGGGGGAACTGTGCCATCCTCCGCGGTCGTGGGGCCAGGCACGATCAGCTCGGGTCGAACAGGCCCGAGCGGGAACGCGTCGGGGCCGGGCGCTCCTCGCCGGCCACCTCGACGTGCTCGGGCGAGAGCAGGAACACCTTGTTCGTCACCCGCTCGATCGAGCCGTGGAGGCCGAACGTGAGGCCCGCCGCGAAGTCGACGAGACGCTTGGCGTCCGCGTCGTCCATGTCGGACAGGTTGATGATGACCGGCGTACCGCCGCGGAAGGCGTCGCCGAGCACCAGCGCGTCGTTGTAGGAGCGCGGGTGCACCGTCACGATGCGCCGCAGGTCCGTCGCCGGGCCGGCCGGCGCCTGCAGCGCACGCAGCTCGCGCGACTCCCGCGGCTCGCGGACCTCCCGGGTCTCGCGGGCCGGCTGACGCGTGATCGGCGTGACCGGCGCGAAGTCGGGCTCGGGCTCCGTCAGGTCGTCGAACTCGTCCACGTACTCCCGCTCCTCCGCCTCGCGGTCGTCGGCGAGCCCCAGGTACAGCATGGTCTTGCGCAGAGATCCGGACATCGTGCTGCTCCTCCCCGGTCGTCAGACCGTCGTCTGCGCTCACGCTATGCCCCGCGGCGGGCGTCGCCCGGCAGGACACGCCCGACGCGCCGCCCGACACGCCCGGTGACGGAGCGCATCGTCAGCCGGCCGTGCGCGAGCCGGGAGCCCGGTGCGCGACGACGCCCGCGAACCGCCCGGTGCCGGACGCGCCGTCCCGCCGGTGCGAGTAGAAGCGCGCGTCCTCGACCGTGCACACGTCCGTCCGGTCGACCCGACCCACGCCCGCCGCGGCGAGCTGCGCAGCGACCGCGGCCGGGAGGTCGAGCGCGGGTGTTCCCTGCCGCGTCACCGCCCAGGCCTGCGGCACCCGCGCCGCGACCTCGTCGCGCATCTGTTCCGGGACCTCGTAGCACCGGCCGCAGACTGCCGGTCCGACGTGCGCCCGGAGCCGCTCGGGCCGAGCGCCCGCACCCACGAGCGCCGCGACCGCCGCGGCCACGACGCCCAGCTCCACGCCCCGGCGCCCGGCGTGGACCGCGGCAACGAGTCCGTCGCCGGCTGCGGCGAGCAGCACCGGGACGCAGTCGGCGACCATGACGCCGGCACCGTGGCCGGACCGGGCCAGCACGGCGTCCGCGTCGCCCAGGCTGTCGCGCCCGGCGGCGTCACGCTCCGCACCGTCGGACCAGACGACCGAACGGCCGTGCACCTGGTTCGCCCAGCCGACCGGAGCTCCCACCCAGTCCCGGACCCGCGCACGGTTGGCACGCACGGCGTCCGGGTCGTCCCCGACGTGCAGGCCGAGGTTCAGCGAGGCGTGCACGCCGCGCGAGACCCCGCCCGTCCGCAGCGTGAAGCCGGCGCGCACCCCCGGGCCGAGGTCCACGGCCAGCACGTCCGGACCCTGGACGTGCCGACCGTCGGACGACGTCACTTGAGGAAGTCGGGCACGTCCAGGTCGTCGAAGCCCGCACGCACACGGTCCTGCTCGACGAGGCGCGGCACCTCGACGGGCGAGGACGCGGCCTCGGCCTCGACGACCACGACGCGGTCCTCGGGGACGTCCGCGTCGAGCGGGACGACCGGCCGCGCTCCGGCGTGGTGCGCCGACGGCGCGAACGACGGAGCGCCGCCGTGCCCGCTCGGCACGGCAGGCGTCGCGCCGACCGCGACCGGGACGCCCACAGGGGCGGTCGGGAGCGCGACGGGCCGCTGGCCGGGCGTCACCGCGGGCACCGCGCCGGTCGCCGCGCTCGTGGGACGCGGCACGCTCGGCGTCGCCGCGACCTGGGCGAGCGCGTGCTCGTCCTTGCGGACCTGCGGGCTGCCACCGTCGAACCCGGCGGCGATCACGGTCACCCGGACCTCGTCGCCGAGCGCGTCGTCGATCACCGCGCCGAAGATGATGTTGGCCTCCGGGTGCGCGGCCTCGTGCACGAGACGCGCGGCCTCGTTGATCTCGAACAGTCCGAGGTCGCTGCCGCCCTGGATCGACAGGAGCACGCCGTGCGCACCGTCGATGCTCGCCTCGAGCAGCGGTGACGAGATCGCGAACTCCGCGGCCTGCACCGCGCGGTCCTCGCCCCGTGCCGACCCGATGCCCATGAGCGCCGAGCCCGCACCCTGCATGACGGACTTCACGTCCGCGAAGTCGAGGTTGATGAGGCCCGGCGTGGTGATGAGGTCGGTGATGCCCTGGACGCCGGAGAGCAGCACCTGGTCCGCGGAGTGGAACGCCTGGAGGGCGGTCACCCCGCGGTCCGACATCGACAGCAGCCGGTCGTTCGGGATCACGATGAGGGTGTCGACCTCGCTGCGCAGCATGTCGATGCCCTGGTCGGCCTGGACCGACCGGCGGCGTCCCTCGAAGGTGAACGGCCGCGTCACGACGCCGACGGTGAGGGCGCCGAGCGCCCGCGCGATACGTGCGACGACCGGCGCGCCACCGGTGCCGGTGCCGCCGCCCTCGCCCGCCGTCACGAAGACCATGTCGGCGCCGCGCAGGACGTCCTCGATCTCGTCGGAGTGGTCCTCGGCCGCCTTGCGGCCGACCTCGGGGTCGGCGCCGGCACCGAGGCCGCGCGTGAGCTCGCGGCCGACGTCGAGCTTGACGTCGGCGTCCGACATCAGCAGGGCCTGCGCGTCGGTGTTGATCGCGATGAACTCGACGCCCTTGAGGCCGACCTCGATCATCCGGTTCACGGCGTTGACGCCGCCACCGCCGATGCCGACCACCTTGATGACTGCCAGGTAGTTCTGCGGAGTTGCCACGGTGTGCCTCTCGATCTGGGGTCCTGCCCGGGTGGTGCGAACCCGGCGTGGTACCGGGAGCCAAACCCTCACCTTCAGGTTGAGGGTTATGGTTATGTCATCCTGTCCTGCAGCGAACGTAGGTGGCGTGCCGCCGACCGGCAACGACCACCGCGCGCGTGTCGCCAATTGCTCCTCGACGTGAGCCTGCGGTCGGCGCCCCGGACCTCACCGCGTCACCGGCAGGTCAGGCGCCGACACGTCGAACACCTTCGCGTGCCGACTCTGCGGTGCCGCACGCAGCGCGGTCAGCACGCGGACCTTCAGCGGCGAGTCCTGAGCGCTCCCCCACACCACAGACTGGCCACCCCGCAGCATCAGCGTCACCGTGTCCTGCGTCGTCGCCGACGCCCCCACGACCTCCCCCGACAACGACTCCGGAAGAGCGCCCACCACCGTCAGCACGGCGTCGAGAGCCGGCCGCGACGACTCGCCCAACGGCACCCGGACCACCGGCACCCCCGCCGGCGGCACGGACACCTCCGCGATCGTCGTCGCGTCCACGTCGAGCAGCGCGTACCGGCTGCCGTCCGGCACCGCCGCCACCGGGTCGCGCGGCGTGATCCGCACCGTCAGGCCACGCGGCCACTCCCGCACGATCGCGACGTCCTTCACGCCCGGGACGTCCAGCAGGTGCTCACGCATCGCCACCGTGTCGAGACGCGGCAGCGGCGTCCCCGCCGCGCCGCCCACGATCTGCTCGACCCGGGCCGAGTCGACCAGGTCGCCCGCACCGACCACGCGCACCTGCGACGCCTGTGCCGCCAGCAGCGGCGAGAAGAAGAGCACCCACACCAGCACGCCGACCAGCACCGACACCGACGCCCCCACGGCGAGCCGGCGCCGCCGACGGTGACGGCGCATCGCGTCACGCTCCGCGAGACGGTCCACCATCCCCGTCGACACGACCGGCACCCGCCGCACCGCCGGCACCGCGCCCGTCGAGGGTCGCGACGCGGTCCGCACGGACGAACCCGGCACCGACGGACCCGGCACCGACGGGAGCCGGACGGTCGGCGCGGTGGGTGGGGCCGACACGGCCCGTCCTGCGACCTCCGTGGCACCGCGGTCAGCGACGTCGGCGACGTGGTGGTCGTCCGAGGTCCCGGCGTCCGGCGCGTCCGGCGCGTCAGGCGGGGTCACGGCGTCCGCGTGCTCGGGCGGCGCCCCGGCGCGCGTCGGCGCCGCACGCCCACGGAGCTGTGCCGGGCGGGGGCGCGGCGGACGGCCGGGCCGCGTGCCGCTCACCCCGCGTCCGCCCCGCGGGCCGCGAGCTCGGTGAGGACCACGTCCGCGAGCTCGGTGACGTCGCCCGCACCGACGGTGAGGACCAGGTCGCCGGGACGGGCGAGCCCGGCGGCACGACGGGCCGCCTCCACACGGTCCTCGACCGCGAGCACCTGGGCCCCCGACGCCGTCGGTCCGGTCCGCGACACGATCGTCGACGCGTCGGTCGACGGGTCCGGGTCCTCGCGCGCCGCGTACACGCCGGTGACGACGACCTCGTCCGCGAGCACGAGCGCCGCCGCGAAGTCGTCCGCGAACGTCCGCGTCCGCGAGTACAGGTGCGGCTGGAACAGGACCACGACCCGGCCCTCCCCCGCGACCGGGCGGGCCGCCGCGAGCAGGGCGGCCACCTCCGTCGGGTGGTGCGCGTAGTCGTCGACGACCCGAACCCCGCCCGCCGTGCCACGGTGCTCGAAGCGCCGGCCCGTGCCCCGGAACGCACCCGCCGCGGCCGCCGCGGCGTCCAGCGGCACGCCGAGGAGTGCCGCCGCCAGCACGGCGGCCGCCGCGTTGAGGGCGTTGTGGGCGCCCGGCACGGCCAGGCGGTACGGCACCTCCGTCCCGACCGGCACCCCGAGACCGGCGCGCTCGACGCGCAGCACCGCGCGGACGCCGCCGTCCCGCACCGGCTCGACGTCCTCGACCACGACGTCCGACGCCGGGTCCGTGCCGTACGTCCAGACGTCCGTCCCGCCCCCAGCGTCCCGGGTCCGGTCCGCGAGCGACCGCGACCCCGGATCGTCCTGGCAGGCGACGAGCCGACCCCCTGGACGCACGCGCGCCACGAACGCGTCGAACGCCTGCTCGAACGCCTCGCGCGACCCGTAGTGGTCGAGGTGGTCGGGCTCGACGTTCGTCACGACGGCGACCACCGGGGCGTAGTTGAGGAACGACCCGTCCGACTCGTCGGCCTCCGCCACCAGGGCGTCGCCCGTCCCGAGGTGGCCGCCGGGCAGCGGCCCGTCGTCGGTGAGCACCTGGCCGCCGATCGCGTACGACGGGTCCTCGCCTGCCTCGCGCAGGACCGTCGCGAGCATCGCCGACGTGGTCGTCTTGCCGTGCGCGCCCGCGACCGCGACGCCGCGCCGGTCCGCCATGACCACCGCGAGCGCCTGCGAGCGGTGCAGGACGCGCAGCCCCGCGGCGCGGGCCGCGACGAGCTCGGGGTTGTCGTCACGCACCGCGCTCGACACGACGAGCGTGCGGGCGCCCGCGACCGCGGCGGCGTCGTGCCCCACGTGCACGTGCACGCCGTCGGCGCGCAGGGCGTCGACCGTGGCGCTCGGCCGGGCGTCGGACCCGGTCACCGGCACGCCGGAGGCCGCGAGCAGCCGGGCGACGACCGACACGCCCGCGCCCCCGATGCCGACCAGGTGCGTCGGTCCGAGGTCCGCGAGCGTCGGGGTGGGGTCGTACGCGCGGGTCATGCGTCACCCCGCGCGGCCTGCTCCACGAGGTCGGCGACGCGCGCCGCACCGTCGCGCACGCCGGTGCGGGACGCCGCGCGCGCCATCTGCGTCCGCCGTTCGGTGTCGGTCAGCAGGGTGGGGACGTGCTCGGCCACCCAGGCCGGCGTCAGGTCGTCGTCCGCCACGAGCAGGCCGCCGCCGGCGTCGACCAGCGGCGTCGCGTTGAGGCGCTGCTCGCCGTTCCCGATGGGCAGCGGGACGTACACCGCGGGGATCCCGAGGGCCGCGAGCTCGCTCACGGTGCCCGCGCCGGACCGGCAGACCGCGAGGTCCGCGACCGCGTACGCCTGGTGCATCTCCCCCAGGTACTCGAGCACGTGGTAGCGCTCGACGCCCGCCACGCCGACCACGGCGGTGCGCACCGCGTCGGCCTTGCCGGTCCCGGTCAGGTGGAGGACCTGGGCGCCCGTGGCGAGCAGCTCACGCGCGGCGCCCGCGACCGCCCCGTTGACCGAGGCGGCGCCCAGCGAGCCGCCCGTGACCAGCACGACCGGCAGCGCGGGGTCGAGCCCGAGCCTGGCGGCCGCCTCGCGGCGCGCCGCCGCGGCGTCCGTGAGCCGGCACTCCACGAGGTCCGCGACCTCGCGGCGCAGCGGCAGGCCCGTCACGACGGCGTCGCGCAGCGGCGTGCTCGCGAACGTCACCCCGACCCGGGCGGCCCACCGGGCACCGAGCCGGTTCGCGAGGCCCGGGCGGGCGTTCTGCTCGTGCACCACCACGGGGGTGCCGCGCCGGCGCGCGGCCAGGTACGCCGGCGTCGCCACGTACCCCCCGAAGCCGACGACGACCTCCGCGCCGATCTCGTCCATCGCCTGCCCCGCCGCGTCGACGGCGGCCCGCAGGCGGCGCGGCAGCGCGACCAGGTCGCCGGACGGACGGCGCGGCAGCGGGACGCGCGGCACCACCGCGAGGGGGTAGCCCCGCTGCGGCACGAGCGTGCTCTCGAGGCCCTCCGCCGTCCCGAGCGCGACGACCGTCACGCTCGGCTCCCGGCGGCGCAGCTCGTCGGCCACCGCGAGAAGAGGATTGACGTGCCCGGCGGTCCCGCCGCCTGCCAGCACCACTGATGTCACCACGTACGTGTCTTCCTAGCTGTCGTTGCGGTCGTGCGTCACGATCACGGGGCGAGGTCGTCCCTGCCGTGCGGTCGAGGGGTCTGGCTCTGTCGCGGCGCGTCGTCCGGCGCGGCGACCCGTGCGGCGCCTCTCGGCCGGGGTCCGTCCCGCGGACCGGCGCACGCCGCCGACCACGGCCAGCGACCGGCGGGCCACCGACGGCCGCGCGGCGAGCGCGAGCGCGGCGCCCGGCTCCGTGCGGGCGAACGCCAGCAGGAGTCCCATCGCGGCGAGCGTCGTGACCAGCGCCGAGCCGCCCGCGGACACCAGCGGCAGCGGGACGCCGATCACCGGGAAGATCCCGACGACCACGCCGATGTTGAGGACGGCCTGGCCGATCACCCAGCACGCCACGGCCCCCGTCGCGATCTGGACGAACGGGTCCGGGTGCCGTCGCACGAGGCGGAGGCAGGCGTACGACAGGACCCCGATCAGGGTGATGACCAGGAGGGTGCCGAGCAGCCCGAGCTCCTCGCCGATGACGGCGAAGATGAAGTCGTTGGGGGCCTCCGGCAGGTAGCTCCACTTCTCGCGGCTCGCGCCCAGCCCGACACCCGTGAGGCCCCCGGTGCCGAGCGCCTGGAAGCTGTGCAGGGACTGGTAGCAGGTGGTGGCCGCGTTCGTGGCGGCGTGCTGGCAGCCCTCGAGCGTGGACTGGATGCGCGTCAGCCGGTTGGAGCCCGCCTGGTTGAACACCAGGACGCGGACGACGAGAGCTCCGGCGATGACCATCCCACCGAGCAGGACCCGCAGCCGCACTCCGGCCACGAACAGCGCCCCGACGACGAGCAGCATGAGGACGAGCGCCGTGCCGAGGTCTTTGCCGACCAGGACGAGCCCGACGACGGCGAGCGCGCCGGGCACCGCGGGGACGAGGGCGTGCAGGGTGCGGCCGAGCAGGTTGCGCTTGCGGGCGAGCACGGTCGCGAGCCAGACCGCGAGGGCGAGCTTGGCCATCTCGGCGGGCTGGACGATGACGGGGCCGACCTTGAGCCACGACCTGTTGCCGTTCGCCCCGAGCCCGATGACGGGGACGAGCGCGAGCAGCACGACCGCCGCGGTGAGCGCGGGCCACGCGAGGCGGCGGAACGCGGCCGGTGGGAGGCGGGACGCGGCCACCATGACGACCAGGCCCATGCCGGCGAAGAGCGCCTGGTTGGAGAACGTCCCGTAGGGCGACTTGTTGTTGGCGATCTGCGTGACCGACGAGCTCGACAGGACCATCGGCAGCCCGATCGCGAGGAGCGCGAGCGTCGTCCCGAGGATGAGGTAGTACGTGGTCAGCGGGTTGTCGGCCACGACGGACAGGGTGCTGCGCGCGACACGCTCCCGGCGTGCCGCCTTGTCGCGGGGCGCGCCCGACCCCGCGGGCCGCGCGGCCGGCACGGCGGCGGGGACCGCGGTGCTGCGGTTCGGTCGTCCGGTGGCGGCCGCACCACGGGACGCCCGCGCCACCCGCGGTGCGGACGAGCCCGGCGTCATGCGTGACGACCCGTGTCGGGACCGAGCGCCCGGGCCTCCTCCGCGAAGGTGTCGCCGCGTTCCGCGTAGGAGCGGAACTGGTCCATCGAGGCCGCCGCGGGGGCGAGCAGGACCGTGTCGCCCGGGCGCGCCAGGGCGCGGGCTGCACGGACGGCTCGCTGCATCACGGTCCCAGTGTCACCGGGGTCCACACGCTCGACCGGGATATCGGGCGCGTGTCGGGCGAGCGCGCCCGCGAACGGCTCCGGGTCCACCCCGACGAGCACGACGGCCCGCAGCCGGTCGGCGCGCGCCCGGACGAGATCGTCGAGCAGCGCCCCCTTGGCGAGGCCGCCCGCGACCCAGACCACGGTGCCCGCGGGGAACGCGCCGAGCGAGGCGGCCGCGGCGTGCGCGTTGGTCGCCTTCGAGTCGTCCACCCAGGCGACCCCGCCGGAGAGGGCGACCTGCTCGATCCGGTGGCCGCCCGGCGCGTACGCGCGCAGGCCGTCGCGCACGGCCCGCGCGTCCACCCCTGCGGCACGGGCGAGCGCGGCCGCGGCGAGCGCGTCCGCGACGACGTGCGGCGGGACCGTGCCGTCCGGGGCGCCGAGGTGTGCGAGATCCGCGAGCGTTCCGACCTCGGCCGCCGACGCGTGCCGGTCGGGGGCGTCGGCCGGGAGGTGGAACGCCCGGTCGACGAGGACGTCCTCGACGAGACCGAGCTCGCTGCGCCGCGGGGCGCCGAGCGTGAAGCCGACCGCACGCGCGCCCTCGACGACGTCCGCCTCGCGCACGAGCGCCTCGGTCCGCGGGTCCGCCACGTTGTAGACGCACGCGACCTGCGCCCGCTCGTACACGCGGCCCTTCGCGGCCGCGTACGCGTCGAGCGTGCCGTGCCAGTCGAGGTGGTCGGGAGCGACGTTGAGGACCGCGCCCGCGAGCACCGACATCGTGTGCGTGAAGTGGAGCTGGAAGCTCGACAGCTCCACCACGAGGACGTCGTTCGCCGGGTCGAGCGCCGCCTCGAGGACGGACGGGCCGATGTTGCCGACGGCAGGGGCGCGCAGACCCGCCGCCTCGAGCATCGACGCCAGCATGCCGACGGTCGTCGTCTTGCCGTTCGTCCCCGTGACGGCGAGCCACGGCGCCGGGGTCCCCGCACCCGGGCCGGTGGCGCGCGGCACGCGCAGGCGCCACGCGAGCTCGACCTCGCTCCACACGGGCACACCCGCCGCGACGGCCTCCACCAGGACGGGGTGCGTCGGCGGCAGGCCGGGGCTCGTCACGACGAGGTCGAACGACTCGACCTGCCCCGCGAGGTCCGCGGGACGGACGTCCGCGTCCTGTGCCCGGTCGTCGACGGTGACGACCTCGCGCGCGACGTCTGCGAGCACCCGGGCGCAGGCCCGTCCGCTCGCTCCCAGGCCCGCGACGAGCACGCGGGCACCGGGGAGCGCGACGTCCGGCACTACGTCACCACCCACTCGCCGTAGAAGACGCCCATCCCGAGGCTCGCGCAGAGTCCCGCGATGAGCCAGAACCGGATGACGATGGTGACCTCGCCCCAGCCCGACAGCTCGAAGTGGTGGTGCAGCGGCGCCATCTTGAACACGCGTTTGCCGGTCGCCTTGAAGTACCCGATCTGGATGACGTCCGACATCGCGACGATGACGAACAGACCGCCGATGATCGCCGCGAGCAGCTCGGTGCGCGAGACGATCGAGAGCCCGGCGAGCGCACCACCGAGCGCGAGCGCGCCCGTGTCGCCCATGAAGATCTGGGCGGGGCTCGCGTTCCACCACAGGAATCCGAAGCAGGCGCCCATGATCGCGGCGGCGATGATCGCGAGGTCGCGCGGGTCGCGCACCTCGTAGCAGGCCGTGACGGCCTCGACCGCACGCTGGCAGTTCTGGTTGAGCTGCCACACCGTGACCATGAGGTACGCGCCGAACACGACGATCGAGACGCCCGTCGCGAGACCGTCGAGACCGTCGGTGAGGTTCACCGCGTTCGACCAGGCCGTGATGAGGAAGTTCGCCCAGACCACGAACAGCACGACGCCGATCGTCGCGCCCGCGAACGCCAGGTCGACCTTCGTGTCGCGCAGGAACGAGATGTACGTCGAGGCAGGCTTCAGGCCGTTCCCGTTGGGGAACTGCAGCACCAGGACGGCGAACGTGATGCCGACGACCGCCTGGCCGATGATCTTCGCCATGGGCGACAGCCCGAGGCTGCGCTGGCGCCGGATCTTCGTGTAGTCGTCGAGGAAGCCGATGAGGCCCAGGCCGCACGTCAGGAACATCACGAGCCACGCCGACGCGCTCGGCGCCCGGCCCGTCATGACGCTCCCGACGACCCAGCCGACCACGGCGGAGCCCAGGATGACGACGCCGCCCATGGTCGGCGTGCCGCGCTTCGTGAAGTGCGCGGTCGGTCCGTCCTGCCGGATGAACTGGCCGTAGTGGTGCTTGACGAGGAACCGGATGAACCACTTCGTGCCGAACAGCGAGAAACCGCCGGCGACCACGCCGGCGACCACGATCGCGATCACGCGGGGACCTCCAGACCGGTGAGCTCGTTCGCGAGCCGCCACAGGCCCGCGCCCTTCGAGGACTTCACGAGGACGACGTCGCCCGCGACCAGCTCGTCGCGCAGGAACGCCGACGCCTCGGCGACGTCGGCCACGTGGACGACCTCGTCACCCCAGGAGCCCTCGCGGACCGCACCGTCGACGATGCCGCCCGCTCCCGCTCCGACCACCACGAGCTTGCGGATGTTGAGCCGGACGACGAGCTCGCCGAGCTCGTCGTGCACCGCGCGCGAGTCGGGTCCGAGCTCCAGCATCTCGCCGAGGACGGCGACCGAGCGGCGACGCTGCGACGCCGCCATGACGGCCAGGGCGCGCAGCCCGGCTCGCATCGAGTCCGGGTTGGCGTTGTACGCGTCGTCGATGATGCGGATGCCGTCCGGTCGGTCGACGACGTGCATGCGGTGCGGGCTCGCGGCACCGGCCTGCGAGAGCCGCGCAGCCACGTCCACCGGTGCGACTCCGAGCTCGAGCGCACCGGCAGCGGCGGCGAGCGCGTTCGTCACGTGGTGCTCGCCGACGAGCCGCAGCGCCACGTCGTGGGTCTCGCCCGCGGCGTGCAGCACGAACGCGGCCCGGCCCTCGACGTCGATCCGCACGTCCGTCGCCCGGACGTCCGCGGAGGGGATCGTGCCGAAGCGCACGACCGGGCCGTCGGTCAGCGAGGCCATCGCGGCGACGCGCAGGTCGTCCGCGTTGAGCACGGCCGTGCCGCCCGGGCGCAGGCCCTGGACGAGCTCGCCCTTGGCGCGCGCCACGGCGTCCACGCTGCCGAAGTACCCGAGGTGCGCGCTGCCGACGACCAGCACGACGGCGACGTCGGGCGGCGCGATCCCGGTGAGGTAGGTGAGGTTGCCCTCGTGGTCCGCGCCCATCTCGAGGACGAGGAAGCGCGTCTCACGGTCCGCGGACAGCACGGTCAGCGGCAGCCCGATCTCGTTGTTGAACGAGCCCCGCGGGACGACCGTCGGCCCCTGCGGCGACACGAGCGCGCCCAGGAGGTCCTTCGTCGTGGTCTTGCCCACCGACCCGGTCATCGCGACGACCCGCACGTCGGCCTCGTCGCGCAGCGTCGCGAGCACGTGACGCGCGAGCGCGCCGAGCGCCGCCTGCACGTCGTCGACGACGACGCACGGGACGTCGAGCTCACGCTGTGCCAGCACCAGCGCGGCCCCCGCCGCGACCGCCCCCGCCGCGTAGTCGTGGCCGTCGACGTGCTCACCCGGCAGCGCGACGAACAGCGCCCCCGGCACGACCTGGCGCGAGTCCACGACGACGGGCCCGGTCACCCGGGTGTCGTCGGGGTGGGCGGCACGCACCGTGCCGCCCGTCGCTGCGGCGACCTGCGCCGCAGTCAGCTCGATCATGCGTCCTGCTCTCCCGTGTCCTTGGCCGCACGGTCCGCGAGGGCCGCGCGTGCTTCGACGCGATCATCCAGAGGATGGTTCACGCCGTCGATCTCCTGCCACACCTCGTGCCCGCGGCCCGCGACCAGGACGGTGTCGTCCGGGCCGGCGTCGAGCACCGCGTCACGGATGGCCCGCGCCCGTGGCGCCGCCTCGCGCACCACGGTGGCACGCCCCCCGGCGGCCTGCGCGGCCCGTGCCCCCTCGAGGACCTCCGCACGGACCTGACCTGCAGGTTCACCGTGCGGGTCGTCGTCGGTCACGATCACGACGTCCGCACGCTCGACCGCAACCCTACCCATGATGGGACGTTTGCCCCGATCACGTTCGCCGGTCGCGCCGAACACGACGACGAGGCGCCCTGCCGTGGTGGGGCGCAGCGCGTCGAGCGCCAGCGCGAGCGCGTCAGGGTTGTGCGCGAAGTCCACGACGGTGCGCGGCCGGTCGCCGACCGTCTCCATGCGGCCGGGCACGACCGGGCGCACGCCACCGGACCGCGTGAGTGCCGCCGCGAGGTCGTCGACGCCGACACCGGACTCGAGGACCATCACGACCGCGAGCGCGACGTTCGCGAGGTTGAAGCCGCCCGGGAGCGTCGTCGTCACGTCGAGCGACCGCCCGTCGGCGTGCACCAGCCGGAACTCCTGCTGGTGTGCCCCGGCCTCGACGTCCAGCACGGTCCACCCGTCCCGCTCGCCCCGGCCCGTGAGGTCGAGCGCGACGACCGGCACGGTGGCCTCGTCGAGCAGGCGCTGCGCCCAGGCCCGCCCCTCACCCCCACCGGGCAGGACGACCACGCCACGACGCGACCGGTCGGGGGCGAACAGCGTCGCCTTCGTCGAGAAGTAGGAGTCGAGGTCGCCGTGGAAGTCGAGGTGGTCCTGGCTGAGGTTCGTGAAGCCCGCGACGTCGTAGACCACGGCGTCCACCCGGTGCAGCGCCAGGGCGTGCGACGAGACCTCCATGGCGAGCGCGTCGACGCCGTCCTCGCGCATCGTGGCGAGCAGTGCCTGGAGGTCGCCCGCCTCGGGCGTCGTCAGGGCGCTCGGCACGGCCCGGCCCGCCGAGCGGGTCTCGACCGTGCCGACCAGGCCCGTGGTACGGCCCAGGGCTGCCAGCAGGGTGTCGAGGACGTACGTGGTCGTCGTCTTGCCGTTCGTACCCGTCACGCCGAACGTCGCGAGGGCTTCCGCAGGCCGGCCGTGCACCCGCGCGGCCACCTCGCCGAGCACGGCCCGCGGGTCGTCTGCGACCACGACCGGGACGTCCAGGCCGCCGCACTGCGCCGCGCCCGCGTCGTCGGTGAGCACCGCCACGGCACCGCGCGCGACCGCGTCGGCGGCGAACCGCGCCCCGTGCACGCGGGCGCCGGGGAGCGCGACGAAGAGGTCGTCGGGGAGCGCGGCACGGTTGTCGATGACGACCCCGGACACGGTCGGCAGCACGAACCCCCGGGTGCCCGCCGACGGCGTCCCGGCCGGCAGGACGACCCGCTGCGCGACGCCCTCGACGACCTCGTCCAGCGGGCGGGGCGTCGGCCGCGCGGGGCGCAGGCCGGCCGGGCCGGGGGCGGTCGTGGGTACGTGGCTCACAGGGGAAAACCTATCGTGCGGAGCACCACGAACCGGTCGTGGTTCGGTCATGGGGCGGGTCACCAGGTGGTCTTGTACGGGTCCGCCTTCGTACCGCTCGGCGCGACGCCGAGGTCGTCGAGAGAGAACCCCATCACCTTGCTGAACACGGGTGCCGCGGTCTCCCCGCCGAAGATCGACGACTTCGGGTCCTTGACGAAGACGCCCACCGTGAGCCGCGGGTCGTCCGCCGGGGCGAAACCGACGAACGACGCCACGATGGAGCTCAGCGAACCGTTCGCGCCCGCCGCCTCCGCCGTCCCTGTCTTGCCGGCCACGCGGTACCCCGGCACGGCAGCCTTCGCACCCGTGCCGTCCTCGCCGTCGACCACCGACTCCAGCATCCGGGTGAGCTGCGACGCCGTCTTCTGCGAGACGACGCGCGTGCTGCGGCCCGGGTCCTGCGCGTGGTACACCCCGTCGGGACCGGTGGTGCCCTGCACCAGGTGCGCCGGCGGGCGGACCCCGCCGTTCGCCACCGTCGAGAACACGTCCGCGACCTGCACCGCGTTCACCGTCAGGGCCTGACCGAACAGCACCGCGTACCGGGACCTGCCGTCCATCGCGGCAGGCTCCCGCACGAGCCCCGACGACTCGCCCGGCAGTCCGAGCCCCGTGGCCTGACCCAGGCCGAACTTGCGCATCATGTCGTACTGCGCCTGGCTCGACAGGGCCGACCCGGCCTGCACGGTGCCCGAGTTCGACGACTCCGCCAGGATGCCGGCGAGCGTCAGCTTCTCCGTCCCGTGCTCGTGGGAGTCGTGGAAGACCTCCCCGTTGTCCGCGGCGTACGTGTAGCCCACCGTGTACTTCGACGTGGGCTTCGCGACGCCGTGCTCGAGCAGGTTGGCCATCGTGATGACCTTGCCCGTCGAGCCGGGCTCGAAGGTCCACTGGACCGCCTGCGAGCCGCGCTGGTCGGCTGGCACGGACGGGTCGTTGGGATCCTTCGTGCCGGAGTCCGCGAGGGCCAGCACCGCCCCCGTGCGGGAGTCCTCGACGACCACGACCACCCAGGACGCCCCCGTCTTGGAGACAGCGGCGTCGGCCTCGGTCTGCGCCTTGTACTGGATGTCCTGGTCCACCGTCGTGGTCACGTCCGAGCCGGGCACGGCCGCCGTCCCGGTCTGGCCGGCGTCGGGGATCTTCTGCCCGCCGCGGCCCCGCTCGTACGTCTCGCTCCCGGGGGTCCCGGAGAGCGTGGCGTCGAGCTGGCGCTCGAGACCGCCCGCGCCCTGCTGCTCGGAGTTCACGTAGCCGAGGAGGTTGGCCGCCGTGGTCCCCGACGGGTAGACGCGCTGCTGCGTCGGGTCGGCCCCCAGCCCCGTGATGCCCATTCCCTGCAGGACGCGCCAGGTCGCGGGGAGCACGTCCCGCGCCACCACCTTGTACCGCTTGGTGCCGTTGAGCGCGGCGCCCAGCTCGGCCGCCGGGACGTCGAGCACAGGTGCCATGGCACGCGCCGCCGCGAGCGCGCCCGTGCCGTCCACGACGGGCGCGTCGGGGTCCTTCGCCGGGTCCCACGTCGCGACCAGGGTCTGGTCGACCCACACCGTGTAGCGCACCTCGCTCGTCGCGAGCACCACGCCGTTCGTGTCGAGGATGTCGCCGCGCTGCGCCGGGACGGTGGTGGTCGTCTCGCGCTCCATCCGGGCGTTCTCCGCGAGGCCGGGACCGTCCACGAGCTGGACCTCGACGAGCTTGGCGGCGAACCCGAGCAGCGCGACGAGCACCACGATCGCGATCCACCGCTGCCGCACCTCGGGACGTCCCGGGAGCGGTCGCCGACCGCGTCCCCCGCCGGGGCCCGGACCACCCGGTCCACCCGATCCCCCGGACCCCGCAGCGCGGACGCCCCGTGCAGCGGCATCACGCGCCGACGGGCTCGCCGGCCGAGCCGCCGCCGACGCCCCCGACGCCGGACGAGCCGACGACCCCGCCGCCACCGCGCGCGACGGGGGCGCCGCGCGCCGTGCGGTCGGGGTCCTGCTCGTCGTCGGGCTCATCGTCGCCGTCCGTCCTGGTGCGTCCGTCAGCCGTCGGCCGGCTTCGTCGCGCCGAGCACCTTGCCGTCCGCGAGCCGGAGGAACGCCTGCGAGCTGCGCGGCTGCATGCCGAGCTCGCGCGCGGACCGGGCGAGCTGCGCCGGCGAGGACGCCGCGTCGACCTGCGACTGGAGCTTCTGGGTGTCCTGTGCCGTACGGGCCAGGTCGACCTCGAGCTGCTGCGACACGAACGAGCCGTGCGCCATCTGCACGTTCAGCAGGAGCGCGAGGACGAGGGCGCCCAGGACGACCGCGCCGCAGAGCAGGGCGAAGGGCGCCCGGGACCGGTCCGCGCCCGGTGCGCGGACCACGCGCAGGCGCGGGCCGTTCGCGACGGCCGGCGACGCGCCCGCGGCGGACCGCTCCTGCCCTCCGGCGGGGTCGAACTGGCGCAGGACACGGGCGGTCGCGCCGTCAGTGGTGCTCATCGGCGGTTCTCCCTCGATCGGTGGGTCGGCTTGGCCCCGCGGGTGCCGCGGGCTGCCGGGGTGTCACGGTGACGCAGGTGGTCGGGGGTCTCCCGGACGCGCTCGGCGGCGCGGAGCCGCACGGACGCGGAGCGTGGGTTGTGCTCGAGCTCGCCGGCGTCCGCCTCCTCCGCGCCGCGGGTGAGCAGGCGCAGGTAGGGACGGTGGGTCTCCGGCTCGACGGGCAGGCCGGGCGGGGCGCTGGACTCGGCGCCCCGCGCGAGCTCGCGCTTGACGATGCGGTCCTCGAGCGAGTGGTACGCCTCGACGACCAGGCGCCCACCGACGGCCAGGACGTCGACCGCCGCCGGCACCGCGCGCTCCAGCACCGCGAGCTCCTGGTTCACCTCGATGCGCAGCGCCTGGAACGTCCGCTTGGCGGGGTTGCCGCCCGTCTGCCGTGCCGCTGCGGGGATCGCCGAGCGGACCACGTCGACGAGCTCGCCGCTGCGGTCCCACGCGCGCTGCTCACGGCGCCGGACGATCGCCCGGGCGACGCGCGGCGCGAACCGCTCCTCGCCGTACTCCCGCAGGATCCGCACGAGGTCGGCCTCCGGGTAGGTGTTGAGGACGTCCGCCGCCGTGTCGCCCGTGGTCGGGTCCATCCGCATGTCCAGCGGCGCGTCCTGGGAGTAGGCGAAGCCGCGGTCGGCCTCGTCGATCTGCAGCGACGACACCCCCAGGTCCATCAGGACGGCCTGGACCCGGTCGGTGCCCAGGCCGCGGACGACGTCCTGGATCTCGTCGTACACCGCGTGCACGGCCGTGAAGCGGTCGCCGAACGGGGCCAGACGCTGCGACGCGAGCCGGATCGCCTCGGGGTCACGGTCGATGCCCACCACGCGCGCCGTCGGCACCTGCCGCAGCACCGCCTCGGTGTGCCCGCCCATCCCGAGCGTGCAGTCCACGAGGACCGACCCGTCGGCGGCGAGCGCGGGCGCGAGGAGGTCGACGCAGCGCTGCAGCAGGACAGGGGCGTGCCGGTCGGCGGCCGCTCGTTCCTGCGGGGAGCCGGGCTCCTGGTCGTGCGCCATGGTGGTCCTCCTCTCGTCCTGCTCGTGGTGCTCGGTGTCCTGGGTGGACTACGGGGTGGAGTGTTGTGGAGGAGCCCGTCCGGTCAGGTCTCCCTCCGCGACTGTCTGACGCCGGGGAAGTGCGTCAGCAGGCGGGAGGAGGCCTCACCGTGCGGACCCGCGAGGGCCGCGCCGACCTCAGAGCCGGAGCCCGGGGACCACCTCCTCCGACGTCTGCGCGTACACGGCCTCCTGACGCTCCAGGTACTCCTGCCACGCCGGGAGGTCCCAGATCTCGACGCGGGTGCCGGCGCCGATCACGGCGACGTCCCGGTCGAGACCGGCGTACTGGCGCAGGTGCGCGGGCACCGACACGCGACCCTGCTTGTCCGGCGACTCGTCGGACGCCCCCGAGAGGAACACGCGCAGGTAGTCACGTGCCGCCTTGTTCGTGACGGGGGCGTCGCGCAGCTGCTCGTACATGCGGCGGAACTCGTCCATGGGGAAGAGGAAGAGGCACCGCTCCTGGCCACGCGTGAGCACGAGGCCCGGTGCGAGCTGGGGACGGAACTTGGCCGGGAGGATGAGGCGGCCCTTGTCGTCGAGACGCGGCGTGAAGGTCCCGAGCAGCAGGCTCGGCACCCCCGCGATCGACTCGAGCACTGTCCCCACCCCCTGACCTCTCCCATCGCCTCCACTTTACTCCACAGCCCCCCACCCGACGCTCGCCGAAAAGCCAGTTCACCCCGTCACCGCGCCGTCCGTGCAGGTCAGGGCCCGTGGTGGGCGGTGGAGGGCGCGCGAGCAGCCCGGCGGGTCGCGACGTGACCCGCGTCACGCACAGGGGCCGCGGTGAACTAGGCTCTGGGGTCACGAGGCAGGTGTCCGCGCCGCGGACAAGACCGACGGGGGACGTGCTTTGCTCATCGAGACCGGCAGCAGCAGCACGGGCACGGCGCCCGACCTCGCGGAGGTCGCCGAGACCGCCGGCCGCATCCGACTCGCCGTCGAGTCCGTCGTCACCGGCCGGCCCGACGCCGTCCGGGTCACGCTCGCCGTCCTGTTCGCCGGCGGCCACCTGCTGCTCGAGGACGTTCCGGGCGTCGGCAAGACCACCCTCGCCAAGGCGCTCGCCCGCGCCGTGGACGGCACCGTGGGGCGCATCCAGTTCACCCCCGACCTGCTGCCCACCGACCTGACCGGCGTCAACATCTACCGGAGCCACACGCACGAGTTCGAGTTCCGTCCCGGGCCCGTCTTCTCCAACGTCGTCATCGGCGACGAGATCAACCGCGCCTCGCCGAAGACCCAGTCGGCGCTCCTCGAGTGCATGGAGGAGGGCCAGACCACGCTCGACGGCGTGACCCACGCCATGCCCCGGCCGTTCTTCGTGGTCGCGACCCAGAACCCCGTCGAGATGGAGGGGACCTACCCCCTGCCGGAGGCGCAGCGCGACCGCTTCATGGCCCGCCTCTCCGTCGGCTACCCCGACCCGGCCGCCGAGCTCGTGCTCCTCGACCGGATGGAGAGCCGCGACCCGCTCGCGGACGTGCGCCCCGTCGTCGACGGACCGACCGTGGTCCGCCTGGTCGACACCGTCCGCGAGCTGCACGCCGCCGCCGCCGTCAAGCAGTACGTGCTCGACCTCGTGCTCGCGACCCGCACCCACCCCTCCCTGCGCCTCGGGGCGTCGCCTCGCGCCGGCATCCAGCTCCTGCGGGCCGCCAAGGCCGTCGCCGCCCTCGACGGACGCGACCACGTGCTGCCGGACGACGTCCAGGAGCTCGCCGTGCCCGTGCTCGCGCACCGGCTGCTGCTGACCACCGACGCCCGGCTCTCCGGGACGACGACGTCCGCGGTGATCGAGTCCCTGGTGGCACGCACGCCGGTCCCGGCGGGCGTGTCCGCCGGGAGCGACGCCGGCCTCCGCTGAAGCAGGCCGACGTGCCTGGCAGGACCCACGAGACCCACGTCAGGGTGACGCCGCGTGGTCGCGCCCTCGCGCTCGGCGGCGGTGTCGTCGCCCTCCTCGGCTTCGCCGTCGGGCTGACCGACCTGGTCGTGCTCGGGCTGGTGCTGCCCGTCGCGGTCGGCGTCGCCGCCGTGCACACAGGGCTGCACCGTCGCGAGCGACGGCGCAACGCGCTCACCACGACCCGGCGGGTCGCCCCCGACCCCGTCCTCGCCGGACAGGCGACGGACGTGGCGCTCGTCGTGTCGACCGTCGAGCACGAGAGCGCCGCGCGCGCCCGGCTCGCACGCATGCGGATCTCCGAGAACGTGTCGGCCGAGCTCGCCGGCACCCCGCCGCGCGGCCGGCAGGACGTCACGACCGACGAGATCCGCGTCCTGTACTCGCTGCGTCCCGAGCTCCGCGGCCGCTGGGAGCTCGGGCCCGCGACCGCGTCCGTCGAGGACGTGTTCGGGCTGGTGGAGGCGAGCCGGTCGTTCGGCGGCACCACCACGGTGACCGTGTGGCCCGCCGTCGAGGAGCTCCCCGCCCGCGCCCGCAGCAGCTTCCAGCACAGCAGCGACGCCGCCGCCGGGTCACGACGCTCCTCCCCCGACGACGCCGTGCTGCGCGAGTACGTGGTCGGCGACGACCTGCGCCGCGTGCACTGGGCCAGCGCCGCCCGGCGCGGGCGGATCATGGTCCGCGCCGACGAGAGCGCCGGGACGCCTCCCGCGACCGTGCTCTTCGACCGCGCGCTGCTCGTCGCCCCGCCCGGCCGCGCGAGCCTCACACGTCCGCCCGGCGAGTGGGCCGTCTCGTGCGCGGGCTCGTTCGCCGTCGCGCTCGTCGGCAGCGGGCACGCGACACGCGTCCTCGGCACGGCGCACGTCCCCGACGTCGCGGCCGTGCCGCACGCCTCGGGCGGGCGCGGCGAGGGCCGGGCGCACGTGCTCGACCAGTGCGTCGACCTGACCGCTCTCGAGGAGCCTGCGGGCGCGGTCCGCGCGGTGGTCGACACCTCGCGCGCCCTGCGCGGCCACCGGCGTCACGACGAGCTGGTGCTCGCCGTGATCGCCCCCCAGCCGCAGGAGGGCGCGGACGCGCTGGCGGGGCTCGCCGGCGACGCCTTCCACGGTGCGGTCGTCGTGCTGCCGCGCAACACCACCGCCGCGCTCGAGGAACGGGCGGCCGACACCGTGGCCGCCCTGAGGTCGGCCGGCTGGCGCGCCGTCACCGTGTTCGACGGCTCCCCCGTCGCGCGCGCCTGGTCGTCCCTCGCCACGGAGGTCGCATGACACCCGCCGCCCGCCTCCGGGACGTCGCGGCACTCGCCGTCGTGACGTCCGCCGTGAGCCTCAGCCTCTACGGCCTCACCACCGTCGTGTGGAACGGCGCGTGGATCGCTCGCCTCACGGCAGGTCTCGTGCTCGTCGCGCTGAGCGTGGGGATCGCACGCTGGTTCAGCGCCGGACGCACCGACCCGCGGGTCCCCGACCCGGCCCGCTGGGTCCCGACGCTCGTCGGGGCCGTCGTGGGCGTGGTCGTCTGGTTCGCGCTCGGGACGGCTGGCGACGCCGAGGCGGCGGTGCTCCGCCCCTCGGTCGTGGGCCGGACGCTCGGCTCCGCGACCGAGCTCTACCACCTCGCGCAGACGTCGGTCCCGCCCATCGAGGCGACCGCGCCCGTCACGACGGTGACGCTGGGCGCCGGAATCCTGACCCTGCTCGTGGCGGACGCCCTCGCGATCCCCCTGCGTCGTCCCGTGGCGGCCGCGGTGGTGACCGTCACGCTCAGCCTGCCCGCCCTCGTGATCGCCGGCCACGTCCCCCTGCCCACCCTCCTCGGGTGGTGCGCGACGCCGCTGCTGCTGCTCGCCGTCGACCGTGCGGCACCCGCGCCGGGCGCCGGGCGCCGCACCGCCGCGCCCGCCGGCGTGCGCCGCAGCCTGTCGGCGACGGCCTCGACGGCGGCGGTCACGGTCGTCGTCGTCGTCGCCGCGGTCGCGGTCGGATCCGCGGCCGGGTTCGTGCGCGACGGCTCGGACAGCCCGCTCAAGGGCCTCTTCGGCGGGACGTCCTCCACGGGGCGCCTCGGCAACGACCTCAACGTCCTGCAGGACCTCGGCGAGCGGCCCGAGACCGTCGTCATGTCGCTCACGACGCGTGGCTCGCTGGACGGCGTCGGTCCGATGCGCCTGTACACCCTGACGAGCTTCGACGGGTCGAGCTGGGTGCCCGAGCGGGACGACGCGACCTCGCTCCCGGCGCTGGACGACACCCAGGCCGTCGGCGCGCAGCCGGGCGGCCGCTCAGCCGGCCAGCAGGTCGTCGTCTCACCGCACCTGCTCCCCCACCAGCGCCTCGCCACGACCACCGAGCCGAGCACGGTGCGCAGCACCGACGGCACCTTGCGCTACGACGCCGACCGCGACGAGCTGTACCGCACGGCCGCGCAGGACGAGACGTCGCCGTACGCGCTGGTCGTCCGGCCTCGGAGCCTCGACGCGGACACGCTCGCCCAGGATGCCTTGGGCGTCCCCGACGACGTCCCGGACGTGATCAGAGCCGCGCTCGAGGTGCCCGACACGTCCCACCGCGACGACGTCACCGCGCTCGCCCGTCAGCTCACGCAGGGAGCGACGAACGACTACGAGCGCGCGGTGGTCCTCCAGGACTACCTGCGCGGCAGCGACTTCACGTACACCACCAAGGCTCCCCCGCCGAAGACGGGCGACGCGGTGTGGGACTTCCTGCAGGCGCGCACCGGCTACTGCGTCCAGTTCGCCACGTCCATGACCATGATGTTGCGCGACCTGGGCATCCCGGCGCGCGTCGGCGTCGGCTACCTCGTCCACCCCACGGCGGACGGCACGAGCGCCGACGTCCGCGGCGTGGACGCCCACGCCTGGCCGGAGGTGTGGTTCGAGGGGGCCGGCTGGGTCCGGTTCGAGCCGACCCCGGCCGTCCAGTCCGGCGCGCCGCCCCAGTGGGCGACCGTGAGCAGCGCCGCCGTCGCGCCGCGCCCCGAGGACATCCCCCCGCCGCGCGCCACCACGACCAGCACGTCGACCGCGACGTCGCAGGCCACGTCGCACGCGGAGGCTCCCGCGCACGCGGGCGCCGCCGCGGCGCAGAGCTCGCGCACGCACCGGTGGGTCGCACCGCTCGTCGGGCTCGTGCTGCTGGCCGCCGTCGGGACCGCGGTGTGGCTCCTGCGCCGACGCGCCGCACGGACCCCTCCTGCCGATCCGGAGGCCGCGTGGGCGACGACCGTGCGTCGCCTCGAGGCGCTGGGGGTGCACTGGCCGTCGTCGACCACGCCACGCCGCGCCGCCGGCGAGGTGGAGGATGCCGTGTTCGTGCTCAGCGGGCACCGGCTGGACCCGGACGCGTCAGCAGCACTGCGGACGCTGACGGGGCTGGTCGAGCAGGCTCGCTACGCGCGGGTCGTGCCCGACGTGGACGCGGCCACCCTGGCCGACCTCGTCGACCGGGTCGCCGCGGGAGCGCAGTCGACGGTCAGCGGCCGTCGCCGTTCCGACGCCGCTCCCAGCGCTCCTCGAGCCGGCTCATGAAGCCCTGACCGGACGGGGGCTGCGGGCGACGGGGCGCCGGACGAGGCGCCGCGGTGCCGCCCACCACGCCGATGGGGCCGCGCCGCTGACGCGGCCGCAGCACCGCGAGGACGACTCCGCCGAACATCAGCACGAAGCCGACGATGCCGACGATCCACTGTGAGGACGCCGCGCCGAGCACGAGCACGAGCAGACCCACCACGACCAGCGCTGCACCGACGACGTACCGCCACACGGGACGGCGCTCGGCCGACTGCAGGGTGTTGGCGAGCCGTGGATCGTCGGACGTCAGAGCCTGCTCCATCTGCTCCAGGACGCGCTGCTCGTACTCTGACAGAGGCATCAGGACCCCCGGGCGACTCGTGACGGTGTTATCCCCCTCAGGATAGGTCTCCCCCGCGCGTCGTGGTAGTCGAGCGGCCCACGGTGGACGCGCGACGCACCGCCGAGGCCCCGAAGCGTGCCCGCACGGCGTCCAGGGCCTCCTCTGCAGCCCGGGCCGTCACGGTGACCTCGGCGAAGGCGTCGTCGAGCGTGGGCTGGAGCGCGGCCGCCGCCCGGGGCTCCAGCCCCTCGACGCGCACCCCGACGAGGCGCACCGGGCGCCCACCGAGCTCGGCGGCCGCCAGCAGCTCGCGGGCGACCACCGCGATCTCGTGGGCCGTGTCGGCGGGCGACGCGAGCGACCGCGACCGGGTGAAGGTCCGGAAGTCGTCGGTGCGGACCTTCAGGCTCACGACGCGCCCCACCAGCCCGCCGGAGCGCAGACGCGCGGCGCACCGGTCGGCGAGCTCGAGCACCGTCAGGCCCACGCGGGACCGGTCGCGCTCATCCACCTCGTACGTGCGCTCGGCACCCACGGACCGCTCGGTGCGCTCGGTCTCGACCGCTCGGCCGTCGCGACCCCAGGCGAGGTCGTGCAGGTGCCGGCCGTGCGCCGCCCCGACCACGGACACGAGCCGTGCGAGGTCGGTCTCGGCGAGCTGGGCCACGGTGTCGATGCCGAGCGCCCGCAGCCGTTCCGCGGTGCGCTCCCCCACGCCCCACAGAGCGCCGACCGGCAGGGCGTGCAGGAACGGCACGGTCGCGTCGTGCGGGACGAGGAGCATGCCGTCCGGCTTGGCGTGCGTCGACGCGAGCTTGGCGACGTGCTTGGTCGACGCGATCCCGACCGAGCACGTGATGCCCTGCTCCCGCTGCACCCGGTCGCGCAGGCGGGCGCCGATCTCGGCCGGGCCGCCGAGCCGGCGACGCGCGCCCGAGACGTCGAGGAACGCCTCGTCGACGCTCACCTGCTCGACGACCGGTGTCACCTCACGGAAGAGGTCCATGACGGCCCGCGACACGTCCGTGTACGCGGCGCGTCCTGGCGGCACGACCACCGCCTGGGGGCACAGCGCCCGAGCGCGCGCCATGGGCATCGCGGACCGGACCCCGAACGCGCGTGCCTCGTACGTCGCCGACAGCACGACGGACCGCCCGGAACCGCCGACGATGACGGGCAGCCCGCGCAGCTCCGGGCGCCGCACGAGCTCGACCGACGCGAAGAACGCGTCCATGTCGACGTGGAGCACGTGGCACCCCGTGTCGTCGGTGCCCCAGGAGCGGCGGACCTCGGCAGAACGAGGAGCGTTGCTCATGCGCGGCTCACGACGCCTGCCGGGTCACGTGCACCCCGGCGAACGACGCGGCCGGGTCGACCAGCACCGCCACCTCGTCGCGGAAGTCCTCGGCGCACCGGACGAGCTCGTCGGCACGCGCCGGGTCGACCGCGTCGAAGCGTCCCGCGTCGACCGCGGCGCGCAGCCGGGCGCCGTCGGCGAAGTAGCTCGACCACGCCGCGAGGCCCGGCTCGGCGCGCTCGACCAGCACCCAGACCGACGCCGTCCGCCCGCGCGGTGCGGCGACGTTGCGCAGCGCCACGAGGGCCGCCGCCGCACGCAGAGCGGCGAGGTGGGCGTGCACGAAGCGCTCCGCGGGCTCCCCCGCCGCGTGGGCGGCGGCGAGCTCGGCATCGGCCCGCGCCAGGAGCAGCGTCACCGCCCGGGGCACCGCGACCGGGCCGGGAACCGTGCTGCGCACCATCTCGCCACCTCCGTCCTCAGGATCGAACACCTGTTCGACCGATGTCAAGCCGCGCCGTGTTCGGAGAGACTGTGACCATGAGCCGGAGCACGCGTCGCCGCACACCGGCACGACCAGGATCGCGCGGGGCACCGACACGGCGCGCCGCCGACCTCCCGACCGGACCGTTGCCGACCACGACGGGCACGGTCGAGCTCGTCCCCGACCCCGACCGCAACGCCGTGACCGTGCACGTCAACGGCGTGCCGAGCTCGTACGTCGACCTCGACGACCCGGGCCTGCTGACGTTCGAGTACATGCAGCAGATGGCGGCCGTGATCGACGGCTCGGCGCCGCCCGGGCCCCTGCGCGCCGTCCACCTCGGCGCGGCGGGGTGCTCGCTGCCGCGCTGGGTCGAGCACAGCCGACCGGGCTCGACCCAGACCGCCGTCGACCTCGACACGGAGCTGCTCGAGCGGGCCCGCGAGTGGTTCGACCTGCCGCGCGCACCCCGCCTGCGGCTGCGCCCGGGCGACGCCCGCGCGGTGCTCGCCACGCTCCGGGACGGGTCCGCCGACGTCGTGGTGCGGGACGTGTTCGCGGGCGACCGCACCCCGGACCACCTCACGACGACCGGCATGGCGCACGAGGTCTGGCGCGTCCTGACTCCGGACGGTCTCTACCTGGTGAACTGCGCCGACCGTCCCCCGCTCGCCCTGGCCCGCGCCGAGGTCGCGACGCTCCGGGCCGCCGGCGCGCGGGACGTCGTCATGATCGCCGAGCCCGCCGTCCTGCGCGGGCGGCGCTACGGCAACCTCGTCCTCGCCGCCCGGCCTCCGCGCCCTCCGGACGACGACGGGCAGCGGGCCGACGACGCACCGGTCCCCCTCGCCGACGACGCCGCCCTCGCACGCGCCCTGCGCACGCTCGCCGTCCCGGCCCGGGCGCTGGGCGGCGCCGAGCTCACGGCCTTCGCGGGAACGACACCCCCGCGGCACGACGAGCCCGCCGACCCGGCCACGCCCCCGCCGACGGAGGCCACCGCTGCCGCCGACACTGCGGCGCCCTGACGTACTGGGTCCGTCCGACGCACCAGGACCGCTGACGCACGAGGACCCCTGACGCACGGACGGCGCCGCACCCCCGACGGGATGCGGCGCCGTACGACGTCGACGGGCCGGTGCCCGACGGGTCAGACCGGTCGGACGTTCTCGGCCTGCGGGCCCTTCGGACCCTGCGTGATCTCGAACTCGACGCGCTGCGCCTCGTCCAGACTGCGGTACCCCTGGGTGTCGATCGCCGAGTAGTGGACGAAGACGTCGGAGCCGCCGCCGTCCTGGGCGATGAACCCGTAGCCCTTCTCCGCGTTGAACCACTTCACAGAACCCTGCGCCATGCTGCGTTCCTCTTGTCCTTCTGCCCTTCGAGGGACTTGCCGTGGGCCGGGCCCTTCACCCGACCACCGTGCCGCGCCGAGGAGCGGGCACGGTCGCGCTCGGGAGCCTCCGTCGGCTCGGTCGAGCGGCGGGTCCGGTCCAGCAACTCGCTGCAACCCGGACAGTGTGGCACGGAGCGGACCCTTCGGCCATCGGCACGACGAGCGGGCTTTTCCGACAGGTCGGCGCCGCCCTGGCCCACCCGCCGACCGGTCACTCGCCCCCGTGCTGCTGGGCCAGGAAGCGCTCGAGCTCGGCGCCCAGCTCGTCGGCCGACGGCAGCCGCTCCTCCTGCGCCAGGAGGCTGCGCGCCTCGCTCTGCGCGAACGCGTCGTACTGCCGCTCCAGCCCCTCGACGAGCGCCGTCAGCTCGTCGGAACCGGCGACCTGCCGCGCGACCTCCGCGAGCGCCTCCTGCGACTCCTCGCTCACCTCGCCGCTCCAGAGGTCGAGCCCGGTCGCGCCCTCGAGGAGCGTGAGCCCGTGCATCGCACCCGGCGCGTACGGCGTCTGGGCGGCGTAGTGGGGCACGTGCACGGCGTGCCCGATCGCGTCGTGGCCGGAGCGCCCGAGCCGGTACTCGAGCAGGGCGGACGCGCTCGCGGGCACCTCGGCGCGGCCGAACCACGCCGGCGCCGCGCCCACGAGGGCGTCGGACGTCCCGTGGACGGTCGCCGTCGCGGCGCGCGTGTGCGGGACGGCCATCGGGATCCCGTGGACCGTCGCCACGAGCGACACGCGCAGCTCGTCGACCACCTGCGTGACGGCCGCGACGAACCGCTCCCACTGCAGGTCGGGCTCCGCGCCGTGCAGGACGAGGAACGGCGACCCCTCGGCGTCGTGCAGGAGGTCGATCGCGAGCACGGGCTCGTCGTAGTCGGCCCAGCGCGACGCGTCGAAGGTCATGGTGGACCGCTTCGACCGGTAGTCGAGCAGCTGGTCGACGTCGAACGTGGCGACGCGGCGGCCACCGTGCTCCAGCAGGTGCTCGCGCACCCGGCGGCCGACCCCGCCCGCGTCGACGAAACCGTCGAGCAGGTGCACGAGCACGGGCCCGGTGCCCGGCGCGCGGCCGAGCTCCTCGGCCACCGTCGCACGGTCGATCTCGTAGATTCCTCGCGGGTCCAGTCCGGTCATGACCGTCACAACGCACGACGGCGCCGGACGCTTCCCGATCGCGGGATACTGGATGGCCGTTCCCACGACCGGACCCTGTCGTCCGGCCGGGCGGGCGGCAGCCGTCATCGCGACGGCAACCACGAAGAACAGGTCAGGACGAGCAGGTCAGGAGGACCGCGTGCCGGGCAGCAGGCAGCACGAGCTGGACCACGAGCAGGGCGTGGTGGACATCTTGTACGCCCGGCTCGACGCGCTCCGCGCCGCGGCTCACGCGAGGCTGCGCGCCGTGCGCCGCGAGGGTCCGTCCGGATCACCGCAGAACCGCAGCGAGCGCGACGCCTTCGCGACGCTGTACGAGGACCGCGTGGCGCAGCTCGACGGCGTCGAGGAGCGGCTCGTGTTCGGACGCCTCGACCTGCAGGACGGCACCACGCGGTACGTGGGCCGCATCGGGCTGACCGACGACGAGCACGTGTCGCTGCTCACCGACTGGCGCGCGCCCGCGGCGCAGTCCTTCTACCGGGCGACGGCAGCGCAGCCCGACGACGTGCGCCGGCGGCGCCATCTCGTGACCCGGGCGCGGACGGTGCGCTCGGTCGAGGACGAGGTCCTCGACCTGCGGAGCACCGACCACGAGACGGCAGGCCTGTCGGGCGAGGGCGCCCTTCTCGCGTCGCTGTCGGCGGGGCGGACCGCGCGCATGCACGACATCGTCGCGACGATCCAGCGCGAGCAGGACGAGATCATCCGCTCCCCGCTCGCGGGCGCCCTCGTCGTGCAGGGTGGGCCCGGGACGGGCAAGACGGCCGTCGCGCTGCACCGCACGGCCTACCTGCTGTACGCGCACCGCCGCCAGCTCGAGCGCTCCGGCGTCCTCGTCGTCGGCCCGAGCCGGTCCTTCCTGCGCTACATCGACCAGGTGCTCCCGTCGCTCGGCGAGACGGGTGTCGTGAGCTCGACGATCGGTGACCTGCTCCCGGGCGTCACGGCGACCGCCGTCGAGGACCCCGCGGTGACGGGGGTCAAGGGTCGCGCCGTCTGGAAGGACGTCGTGGCGCGCGCCGTGCGCGCCCGGCAGCGCGTGCCCGCGCAGGACGTCACCGTGCGGCTCGACGGGCACGTCCTGACGATCCGGCGGTCCGACGTCCGGGACGCGCAGGGGCGTGCCCGCCGCGCGCACCGGCCGCACAACGAGGCCCGTGGGGTGTTCGTCAAGGAGATGCTGCGGCGGCTCGCCGACCAGTACGCGGCCGCGGCGGGGCTCGAGCCGGGCGAGGTCGGGCACGACGTCCTCGAGGACCTGCGCGCCCACCGCGACGTGCGCGTGACGCTGAACCTCGCCTGGCTGCCCATCACCCCGCAGCGGCTCGTCGAGGACCTGTGGACCAAGCCGCACCGGCTCGCGGAGGCCGCGCCGGAGCTCACCGCGGCCGACCGCGCGCTGCTCGCGCGCCCCGCCGGTGCTCCCTGGACGGACGCCGACGTCCCGCTGCTCGACGAGGCCGCGGAGCTGCTCGGCGAGGACGACCAGCTCCGCCGGGCCGAGGAGCGTGCCGCGGCCGAGCAGCGCGCCGCCGACCTGGAGTACGCGCGCCAGGTCCTGACGTCCTCGGGTGCCGGCGGGGGCATGGTCGACGCCGAGACGCTCGTCGGCCGGTTCACGGACGGCGGCCCGCGGCTCACCACGGCGGAGCGCGCCGCGACGGACCGACGGTGGGCGTACGGGCACGTCGTCGTCGACGAGGCGCAGGAGCTGTCGGCCATGGCGTGGCGCATGCTGCTGCGCCGCTGCCCGACCCGGTCCTTCACGATCGTCGGCGACGTCGCGCAGACCTCGTCGCCGGCGGGCACCCGGTCGTGGGCCCGGACGCTGCGGCCCGTGTTCCGCGACGCGTGGCACGTCGCCGAGCTGACGGTGAACTACCGCACGCCGGCCGAGGTGGCGCGCGCCGGGCTGCGCGTCGCGCGGGCTGCAGGCCTGCCGACGTCGACGCTCGAGTCGGCGCGCGAGGTCGGTGGCTCGCTCGTCCTGCGCCACGTGGCCGCCGGGACGGTCGTGACGGCGGCCGCCTCGGCCGCGGACGAGCTCGCGCTCGAGCTCGTCGGGGACGAGGGAGGTCGCGTCGCCGTCGTCACGACGCGGGAGCGCGTCGGGGCGGTGCACGAGGCGGTCGTGGCGAGCCTCGCGCGCACCCGAGGTCCGGGCGTCGCCGACGCCCTGACGGGCGGGCCCGAGGCCCGCGTCGTCGTGCTCGACCCGGTCGCCGTGAAGGGGCTCGAGTTCGACGCCGTCGTGCTCGTCGAGCCGGACGAGATCCTCGCGGGGACCTCGGGGGCGTCCGACCTGTACGTCGCGATGACCCGCCCGACGCAGCGTCTCGTGGTCGTGCACGAGCGGGCCCTGCCGCCCGGGCTGTCCGACTGACCGTCCGGACGGACTGTCCGACTGACGAAACTCGTTTGGTCGCCAGGCGGGACAGGGCGCACCATGGACGCGTGCAGCGAGCCCTCCTCCTCGAGAACCTTCATCCTCACGCCCGGACGGCCCTCGAGGCGGCCGGCTTCGAGGTCGTGACCCGCACCGGCGCCATGGACGAGTCCGAGCTGATCGACGCCCTCCAGGGCGTCCAGCTGCTCGGCATCCGCTCCAAGACGAACGTGACCGAGCACGTCGTGCGCAACGCGCCCGACCTGGTCGCCGTCGGCGCGTTCTGCATCGGGACCAACCAGATCGACCTGCAGGCCGCAGCGTCCCTGGGCGTCGCGACGTTCAACGCGCCGTTCCAGAACACGCGGTCGGTCGTCGAGATCGCCCTCGCCGAGATCATCGCCCTGACCCGGCGCCTCACCGAGCGCGACAAGGCGCTCCACGCCGGGGTGTGGGACAAGTCGGCCGACGGCGCGCACGAGGTGCGCGGCCGCACGCTCGGCATCATCGGCTACGGCAACATCGGCACGCAGCTGTCCGTCGTCGCCGAGAGCCTCGGCATGGCCGTCGTGTTCTACGACACCGCCGAGAAGCTGGCCCTCGGCAACGCCCGGCGCATGGACAGCCTCGAGGAGCTCCTCGAGATCGCGGACGTCGTGACGCTCCACGTCGACGGCCGCGCCGGCAACGCCGGCCTCTTCGGCGAGAAGGAGCTCGCGCGGATGAAGCCCGGCGCGATCTTCCTCAACCTCTCGCGCGGGTTCGTCGTCGACACCGCGGCGCTCAAGGAGGCGATCACGTCCGGTCACCTCGGCGGGGCGGCCGTCGACGTCTTCCCACAGGAGCCGAAGCGACGCGGCGACGCGTTCGAGTCGGACCTGCGCGGCCTGCCGAACGTCATCCTCACCCCGCACATCGGCGGCTCGACCGAGGAGGCGCAGGAGGCGATCGGTCAGTTCGTCTCGGCGAAGCTGCGCGACTACGTCGCGACCGGCTCGACGACGCTCAGCGTCAACGTGCCGAACCTGGCGCTCGAGCACGGCACGGGCATGACGCGCATCGCGCACCTGCACCGCAACACCCCCGGCGTGCTCGCGGCCGTCAACAACACGCTCGCCTCGCACGGCGTCAACATCGAGGGCCAGCTCCTCGCGACGCGCGGCGAGCTCGGGTACGTGGTCACCGACGCCGGCGCCGCCCTCGGCCCGGACGTCGTGGCCGAGCTCGCAGCCATGGAGCAGACCGTCCGGCTGCGCGTCATCGGCTGACGGGCGACGCGATCCGACCCATCCCTGGGCCGGCCACCGGAACGCCACCGACACCCTGCCCCGCCCCGGCGCGCCCGCCGGGGCGGCCGGTGGCACGATCGGCAACATGACCGGATACACGACGGACTCCGTGACCGAGCTCGACGACCGGCAGTGCCGCGAGCTGCTCGCCGCACGCACCATCGCCCGGCTGGCGGTCAGCTTCCACGACGACATCGAGATCTACCCCGTCAACTACACCGCCGCGAACGACGCCATCTGGATCCGCACGGCGCCGGGCACCAAGCTCGCCACGCTGACCGTGCAGCACCGCGTGGCGATCGAGATCGACGGCTCCGACGCCGACGGCATGTGGAGCGTCGTCGTCAAGGGCGACGCCGAGGTGGTCGAGGACGAGGCCGTCCTGGCCTGGGCCGACGAGGGCGGGCCGAAGCCCTACGTCGCCGAGGGCAAGGACGTGGTCGTCCGGATCGGCATCGGGCGCATCACCGGCCGCAAGCTGGTCCGTCCGGTCTGACACCGCGGTCCACCCTGAGCTCGGGCGCGCTCCGGTGCGGTGCCGCCGCACCGCACCGCCGGATCGCGCCGGCTCAGCCGGACTTGCGGCGGAAGTCGCGCCGGGCGGGCCCCTGGTTCTCCGACCCGTGGACGGCGCCGGTGTTCACCGCCGACGACGCCGACGCGTGGTGTGCCGCGTTCTTCCGGTCGAGCGCCTCCTTGAACCGTGCCTTCACGTCGTCCGCCGCTGCGGGTTCGACAGCATCCTGGTCCGGCGTCTCGTCGCGGCCCTTCGTCGTGTCGCTCATGTCGCGGCTCCGTCCTTCTCGTCGCGGTTCCCTGTCGTCGGCGCCGTCCGGCACCGACCTCCACCCTGCCCGTTCGCCCGGGTCGCCGCACCCTGCCGCACCGTGACGGTGCGGCAGGAGCGGACGCACCCGGACGCCCGGGCAAGAAGTCTCCTCAGTCGTCCGCGGTCTCCGTGACCGGCTCGCCGCGCCGCTCGCGGTCGCCCCGCAGCGACTCGATCGCGGACTCGAAGTCCTCGAGCGACTCGAACGCCTGGTACACGGACGCGTACCGCAGGTACGCCACCTCGTCGAGCTCGCGCAACGGGCCGAGGATCGCCAGGCCGATGTCATAGGCGTCGAGCTCAGCGGTGCCCGACGCCCGCAGGGTCTCCTCGACCCGCTGCGCCAGCAGTGCGAGGTCGTCCCCCGACACCGGGCGGCCCTGGCACGCCTTGCGCACGCCCGCCACGACCTTGTCCCGGCTGAAAGGCTCTGTCGCCCCTGAACGCTTCACGACCGAGAGGCTCGCCGTCTCGATCGTCGTGAACCGCCGGCCGCACTCGGGGCACTGACGACGGCGCCTGATGGACGCACCGTCGTCGGACGTCCGTGAGTCCACCACCCGCGAGTCGGGGTGGCGGCAGAACGGGCAGTGCATGACGGCTCCTCGGAAGTGGCGCGGGGACGCCCTCAACCTAGGTGCGCGTCAAGGCCGCTCGCAACCAGGCGCACCGCCTCGTGCGGACGCGACCGCGCGCCCGTGCACGCGATCAGCCGCGGTGGGCGGGGACCAGGAGCACCTGCCCGACGGTGAGGTCACCGGACTCGAGGCGGTTGATCCGCATGAGCTCGGCGACGACGTCGCGAGGGTCCTCGCCCGGGCGGGCGACCGATCGCGCGACGGCCCAGAGCGTGTCACCCGGGACGACCGCGTGACGCACCACCTCGATGCCCGCGTGCGGACGCTCGGCGGTCGCGGTGCTCGTGACCCAGGCGCCACCGAGCCCGAGGGCGAGCACGAGAGCGAACAGCACGCCCCGGCCGCGGCGCGTGAGGCGCAGCTCCGGCGCGACGCCTCGGGCACCCGGTCGCCGCACCGCGCAGGCGGACTGCGCGGCGGGCTGTGCGATGAGCGACGGACGAGCCGGGTGGTGCTGCAGTGCCAGGGTGCTCATGATGATCTCCCAGTTGGCTCGGGCGGACCGAAGTCGAACAGGTGTTCGTCGAACGTCTGTACGATTTCTAGCACGAGGCGCCGACACGCGTCCAGCATCTGTCGAACAGATGTTTGAAACAGCACGTCAGGTGGCCTACGGTGGACCCAGCGACGGCGGGCGTCGCGGCGGACGGGGAGGCACTCGATGGGCACCGGCACGGACGGCACGCAGAGCGGCAGCGGGAGCGACGGGCTGGCCACGGTGAGCCGGCTCGGGGACGCCCCCGTCGGCACCGACGGGCTCACCACGCGACAGCGCCTCGTGCTCGAGACGGTGCGTGCGTCGGTCGAGGAGCGCGGGTACCCGCCGAGCATGCGCGAGATCGGCGAGGCGGTCGGCCTGACGAGCCCGTCCAGCGTGAAGCACCAGCTCACCGCGCTCGAACGCAAGGGCTACCTGCGACGCGACCCCAACCGTCCCCGGGCCATCGAGGTCGTCCAGCCCGACGACTCCCGGCGCACCGGCGTCCTCGGCGCCCCCCTGCCGGGCGGCGACGACGCCGAGAGGGCGGGCGCGCCCGCCTACGTCCCGGTCGTGGGCCGCATCGCGGCGGGCGGCCCGATCCTCGCCGAGCAGGTCGTGGAGGACGTCTTCCCGCTCCCCCGCCAGCTCGTCGGCGAGGGCGAGCTCTTCCTGCTCAAGGTGGTCGGCGACTCGATGATCGACGCGGCGATCTGCGACGGCGACTGGGTCGTCGTCCGCCGTCAGCCGGTCGCCGAGAACGGTGAGATCGTCGCCGCCATGATCGACGGCGAGGCCACCGTCAAGACCTTCAAGCGGTCGGACGGCCACGTCTGGCTCATGCCGCACAACCCTGCGTACACCCCGATCCCCGGGGACGACTCGCAGGTGCTCGGCAGGGTCGTGAGCGTCCTGCGCAGCATCTGACCTCTCGGCCGACCTCGTGGCGCGTCAGAACCCGAACTGGCGCGCCACCTCCCGGAGCGACGTCGCCGAGGACCGCAGGCCACCCAGCTCGTCCTCAGACATCGGCGTGCTGACCGTCTCGCGGACGCCTTCGCGGTCCACCAGCGACGGCACCGAGAGGCACACGTCGCTGATGCCGTAGTAGTCGTCGAGGAGCGACGACACCGGCAGGATCGCGTGCTGGTCGTCGAGCACCGCCTCGACGATGCGCGCCCCCGCCAGGCCGATCGCGTAGTTGGTCGCGCCCTTGCCCGCGATGATCCGGTACGCCGAGTTGACGACCTCGTGGTGGATCTCCTCGCGGTCCTGCGCGCTCAGCGGGGCGCGGCCCCGCACGCCCGGCCAGTCGAGCAGGGGCACGCCGCCGATGGTGGCCGAGCTCCACAGGGGGATCTCCGTGTCGCCGTGCTCGCCCGCGATGTACGCGTGGACGTTCTGCACGGCAACACCGGCCCGGTCGGCGAGCAGGAAGCGCATGCGCGACGAGTCGAGCACGGTTCCCGACCCGAAGAGCCGGTGGGAGGGCAGCCCGGTGATCTTGAGCGACGCGTAGGTCACGACGTCGACCGGGTTGGTGACCATGACGTAGACGGCGTCGGGCGCGACGTCGACCAGCCCGGGCAGCACCTTGCGCATGAGCCCGATCGTGTCGCCCGCGAGGTCGATGCGGCTCTGCCCGGGCTTCTGCTTGGCCCCCGCCGTCACGACGATCACGTCGGAACCCGCGCACACCGACACGTCGTCGGACCCCTCGACGCGCGCCTGCGGCATGAACTGGATGCCGTGCTGCAGGTCGAGCACCTCGGCCTCGACCTTCGCGGCGTTGATGTCCATGAGGGCGACGGTGCGCGCCGCGCCGCGCATCAGCGCGGCGTACGCCATGGTCGCGCCGACGGCTCCCGCGCCGACGATCGAGAGCTTGCTGGGCCGACCTGACGACGGCGCCGTGGCCGCCGCCAGCTCAGGGTGCCCGCCGGTGATTCCTTCTGCTGCCGATGCCATGGCCTCGTCCTCGTGTCGTGGGTCGCGTCCTCGGTCGTCGCGTCGGTCGCCAGCCTATTTGCGCAGGCGCTCGAGCGCAGCCGAGGCGACCGCCGGGTCACGCGTCAGCCAGAACGGCGGGAGCGACCGCTGCAGGAACCCGCCGTAGCGCGCGTTCGCGAGCCGCGAGTCGAGGACCGCCACGACGCCCCGGTCGTCGACCGACCGGATCAGGCGGCCCGCGCCCTGGGCGAGCAGGAGGGCAGCGTGCGTCGCGGAGACCTGGAGGAACCCGTTGCCGCCCGCCGCGTCGACGGCCTGCGCGCGCGCCGCCCGCACCGGGTCGTCCGGGCGCGGGAAGGGGATGCGGTCGATCGTGACGAGCCGCAGGCTCGGCCCCGGCACGTCGACACCCTGCCAGAGCGAGAGCGTGCCGAACAGGCACGTCTCCTCGTCGGCGGCGAACTCCCGCACGAGGGTCGGGAGCTGGTCGTCGCCCTGGCACAGCACCGGCACGTCCAGGCGATCACGCATCGCCTCGGCCGCGAGCTGTGCGGCGCGGCGCGACGAGAACAGGCCGAGCGTGCGCCCGCCGGCCGCGCTCACGAGCCGCTCGAGCTCGGCGAGCTGCGGCTCGCCGAGGTCCCGCCCGGGCGGCGGGAGCCGGGAGGCGAGGTACAGGATCCCTTGGCGCGGGTAGTCGAACGGGCTCCCGACGTCGATGCCCTGCCAGGCCGCGTCGCCGCCCAGCCCGAGGGTGCGGGCCGCCGGGTCGAACGACGCACCGAGCTCGAGCGTCGCCGACGTGAACACCCCGACGCGCTCGGCGAGGAGCTGCGTGCGCACCAGGCCGGCCACGTCGAGCGGCGCGGCGTGCAGGGCGGACACCGACGTCCCGCCGGCACCGCCGACCCCGCCGCCCGCCGGGCCGTCTCCGGGGCGCGAGCACCAGACGACGTCGCGACCGTCGGCGTCGCCCGCCATGCGTTCCGCGACCTCGAACGCGGCGAGGACCGCGGACTGCGCGACCTTGATCCCCGTGCCGGACTCCGGCTTCTTCGGGTCGGGCTTGAGCGCGCTCGACACCTCGCGCAACGCGTCGCGCACCCCCGCGACCGCGAGCCGCGCGTCGTCGGGCAGCCCGTGGGGGAACCGCTCTGCCGGGAGCTGGGCGACGAGCGCGCCGAACGACTGCGTCGCCGTGTCGAGCGCCGCGGTCTGCACGCCCCCGTGCCGGCGCGCGAGCCGCGCGGCGTGCTCGATGCTGACGACGGACAGCTCGGCCGTGGCCTGCGCGGTCACCCGGTCGGTGAGCTCGTGCGCCTCGTCGACGACCAGGACGGCGTGCTCGGGCAGCGCCCCGGGCGAGCCGGACGCCGCCACCCCGAGCATCGCATGGTTCGTGACCACGACGTCGGCCTCCCGCGACGCCGCACGTGCCCGCTCCGGAAAGCAGTCCTCGATGAGCGGGCAGCGCTGGCCCAGGCACTCGAGCGCGGTGACCGACACCTGGCGCCACGCCCGCTCGCTCACGCCCGGGACGAGCTCGTCACGGTCGCCCGTCGTGGTGTCGGCGACCCACTCCGTCGCCGCACGGACCTCGTCCGCGAACGCCCGACGGGCCCGAGCACCGCCGTCGCGCCCGGAGCCGGCCGCCCGGCGCGCCGTGCCGGGACCGTCGGCGGTGTCGTCGGTGGCGGGGTGCTCCGCCGCGCCCGCCGGCTCGGCGGCGGACAGCTCGAAGAGCGTGCCCGGCTCGTCGGGCGGGTAGCCGCCCGACACCTTGTGCCGGCACGCGTAGTTGTGCCATCCCTTGAGCAGCGCGATGGTCGGACGTCGCGGCAGGTGCGGCTCGAGGGCGTCCGCGACGAGCGGGAGGTCACGCGTGATGACCTGCCGCTGGAGCGCCAGGGTGGCCGTGCTCACGACGACGCGCTCACCCGTCGTGACGGCGTGGTGGACGGCCGGCACGAGGTAGCCGAGCGACTTGCCCGTCCCCGTGCCCGCCTGCACGAGCAGGTGCTCACCCGACGCGACGGCGTCCACGATGGCCTGCGCCATGCGGTGCTGCCCCTCGCGGCGCGCTCCTCCGAGCGCGTCGACGGCGACGTCGAGGAGCGTGTGGACGGGTCCGTCCGGGATCTCGGGCGGGGACGCGGGGACGGACGGCACCGGCCGAGTCTACGAGTGCCCGCCCACGACGGCGTCCGTCCGGTCGTCGTTGTGGACGGCACTGCCGGCCGCGACGAGCTCGGCCGCGAGGTGGTCGTCGACCCGGGCCCGCAGGCTGGTGCCGTCCGCCGTGTGCTCCTCGCGCTCGATCTCGCCGGTCGCGTGGACCCTGCTGAGCAGGTCTCCGCGGTCGTACGGGAGCAGCACGTCGACCGTCCTGCCCGGCCGCGGCAGCGCGGCAGCGACGCGCTCGAGCAGGTGCTCGATGCCCAGCCCGGTGTGCGCGGAGACGAGGACGGCGTCCTTCTCGCGGCGGCGCACCGTGTCGACCGTGTCGGGGTCGGCGCGGTCCGCCTTGTTGAGGACGACGATCTCCGGGACGTCCATGGCGCCCGGCACGTCGGCCAGGACGGCACGGACGGCGGCGATCTGCCCGTCGGGGTCGGGGTGGCCGGCGTCCACGACGTGCAGCAACAGGTCGGCGTCCCCCGCCTCCTCCAGCGTCGAGCGGAACGCCTCGACGAGCTGGTGCGGCAGGTTACGGACGAAGCCCACCGTGTCGGCGAGCGTGTACGTGCGGCCGTCGGGCGTGCGCGTGCGGCGGATCGTCGGGTCGAGCGTCGCGAACAGCGCGTTCTCGACCAGCACGCCCGCGCCGGTGAGCGCGTTGAGCAGGGACGACTTGCCGGCGTTGGTGTAGCCGACGATCGCGACCGACGGGACGGCGTGCCGCTTGCGCGACGCGCGCTTGGTCTCGCGGGCCGGGGCCATCGCCGCGATCTCGCGACGCAGCTTGGCCATCCGGCCGCGGATGCGCCGGCGGTCGAGCTCGATCTTGGTCTCACCGGGACCGCGGGAGCCCATGCCGGCACCGGCCGAGCCGACCTGGCCGCCCGCCTGGCGCGACATCGAGTCGCCCCAGCCGCGCAGACGCGGCAGGAGGTACTCGAGCTGCGCGAGCTCGACCTGCGCCTTGCCCTCCTTGGACTTCGCGTGCTGCGCGAAGATGTCGAGGATCAGCGCGGTCCGGTCGACGACCTTGACCTTGACGATGTCCTCGAGCGCCCGGCGCTGGGACGGGGCGAGCTCGCCGTCCACGACGACCGTGTCGGCGCCCGTCTCCTGGACGACGGCCGCGAGCTGGGCCGCCTTGCCCTGGCCGAGGTAGGTGCCCGGGTCGGGCGTCTGACGGCGCTGCAGCACCCCGTCGAGCACCTGCGACCCCGCGGTCTCGGCGAGCGCCGCGAGCTCCCGGAGGCTGATCTCCGCGTCGGCGGCGTCCCGGGACCACAGCCCGACCAGCACGACGCGCTCGAGGCGCAGCTGCCGGTACTCGACCTCGGTGACGTCCTCGAGCTCCGTCGACAGACCCGCGACACGGCGCAGGGCCGACCGTTCCTGCAGGTCGAGCTGCTGGCCGTCGGCGGCCGTGTGCCGGGTGCCGCCCGCGTCGACCGCGGTGCCGGCACGCGCCAGGACGCGTGCCACCACGTCGCGCGCCGTCGCGTCGGCGTCCCGACCCGGACCTGAGCCGTCGGTGCCGTCACCGGAGCGCCGGGTCTCGGGGGGCTGCGCGGCGCCGTCCGCAGGGGACTGCTCGGGCTCGCGCTCGTCGGGGGTGGGGGTCATGGTCGCCTCTCGTCGGGACCTCCATCGTCCCACGTCCTCGGGCACCGACCCCAGCCGTTTGTAGACTGCTTCGCTGTGAGCGAGCAGCAGGACCACTACTTCACCGCGCGGCCCGCGTCGGCCGACGAGCGCCGGACCATCAGCGTGCGCCTCGCCGGGCGCGACGTGGACGTCGAGACGGCCGGCGGGATCTTCTCGCCCGGGCGGCTCGACCTCGGCACCCAGGTGCTGCTGCGCTCGGTGCCCGACCTCCCGGCCCACGCGGCCGACGTGCTCGACCTGGGCTGCGGCTGGGGGCCGGTGGCCCTCACTGCCGCGCTCGAGCGGCCGGACGCACGGGTGTGGGCGGTCGACGTCAACGAACGGTCGCTGGACCTCACGGGACGCAACGCCCGCCGGCTCGGGCTGACCGGCGTGGTGCCGAGCACGCCCGACGCCGTCCCGGACGACGTCCTGTTCGACGCGATCTGGTCGAACCCGCCGATCCGCGTCGGCAAGCACGTGCTGCACGGGATGCTCGACCAGTGGCTGCCGCGGCTGCGGCCGGGCGCGAGCGCCTACCTGGTGGTCCAGCGCAACCTCGGCGCGGACTCCTTGCAGACCTGGCTCGCGGACCGGTTCCCGGCCGAGGAGGTCACGCGGCTCGCGTCAGCGAAGGGCTTCAGGGTGCTGCAGGTGCGGACGCCGCCCGAGGGCTGATCGCCGCGACGCCTCGTGCGTCGCCCACGACCCCGCCGGCGGGGTCGAACGTGCCCGCGAACACCAGCTCGGCCGGCCCTGCGAGCTCGACCCTCCCGCCGCGCAGCGCACGCACCCGGACGGTCCCGCCCGGGACGTCGACGAGCCACGTGTCGGGGGCGCCCGACCCCGCCCACGCGCGGACGGCGAGCGCCGCGGCGCACGTCCCCGTGCCGCAGGACCGGGTCTCCCCCACGCCGCGCTCGTGGACGCGCATGCGCAGCCGGCCGACCGTCCCGTGCTCGGTCACGGCCTCGCCGAGCGGCACGACCAGCTCGACGTTCGTCCCCGCGGCCGGCTCGGGCCGGACCGCGGGTGCCGCCGTGAGATCGAGGGCGTCGAGCTCGGCCTCGTCCGCGAGCGCGACGACGGTGTGCGGGTTGCCCAGGTCGACGCTCAGCGCGGGGCGCGGCGCCGTCCAGCCGGCGACGGCGACCTCGGCGTCGTACCCGCGCCCGACCGCGTCGTCGCCGCCGGGGAAGCGCCACTCCCCCATGTCGACGACGTACCAGCCGCCCGGCTCGCGCGTGATCCGCTTGACGCCGGCGCGCGTGCCGACCGCGAGCTCCCCGCCCTGGCCCAGGTCGGCCAGGCCGAGGTGCTCGACGAACGCGCCGAACACGCGCACGCCGTTGCCGCACATCTCCGCGACCGAGCCGTCGGCGTTGCGGTAGTCCATGAACCACTCGGCGTACGGGGCCTCGGCCAGCACCGCGGCGCCCTCGGGCAGGTGGCGCGAGGCGACCAGCCGGATGACGCCGTCCGCGCCGACGCCGCGGCGCCGGTCGCACAGGTCGCGCACGAGGTCGGGCGTGAGGTCGAGGGCGTCGTCGGGGTCGGCGACCAGGACGAAGTCGTTCTCGGTCCCGTGACCCTTGACGAAGGCGATCATGAGCCCAGACTACGGCGCACGGGAGCGGCGTCGGCACCGTGCCCGCCGTCGGACGCCCCGCCGTGGGCACCCGCGAGCGGACCGCCGGGGACAGGGGCCCTCCGGGCGTCGTCGAGGACCGCGAGGGCGCGGTCCGCGAGGTCGGGGGCCTGGGCGTCGAGCCAGGTCACGCGGGGGTCGCGGCCGAACCAGCCCATCTGCTTGCGCGCCAGCCGGCGCGTGTTGGCCACGATCGCCTCCCGAGCCTGGTCCGGCGTGCACCGGCCCGCGAACGCGTCCAGCACCTCGGCGTACCCGACGGCGCGGGACGCGGTGCGGCCCAGGCGCGGCGCGAGCCGCTCCACCTCGGCGAGCAGGCCACCGTCCCACATGCGCGCGACGCGTCCCGCGACCCGGGCGTCGAGGACCTCGCGGTCGCAGTCGAGCCCGAGCTGCACCGCGGGCCGCACGTACTCCTGCCGCGGGAGGTTCGCCGTGTACGGGCGGCCCGTGATCTCCACGACCTCGAGCGCGCGCACGATCCGGCGCGTGTTGTGCGGGCCGATGGCGTCGGCGGCCTGCGGGTCGAGACGCGCGAGCTCGGCGTGCAGCGCGAGGCGGCCCTCCCGCTCGGCGCGCTCCTCCAGAGCGGCCCGGACCGCCGCGTCGGTGCCGGGGAAGTCCATGACGTCGAGCAGCGCGCGCACGTAGAGACCCGAGCCCCCGACGACGACCGCGACCGCACCCCGCGACGCGATCGCGTCGAGGTCCGCGCGCGCGTCCTCCTGGTAGCGCGCGACGGACGCGTCGTCCTCGGGGTCGACCACGTCGAGCTGGTGGTGCACGATGCCGCGGCGCTCGTCCACGGGGACCTTCGCGGTGCCGACGTCCATGCCGCGGTAGAGCTGGAACGCGTCGGCGTTGACGATCTCGGCGCCGCCCGGGGCGTCGTGTCCGAGCCGCTCGGCGAGGTCGAGCGCGAGGTCCGACTTGCCGGTCGCGGTGGGTCCGACGACCGCCACGACGAACGGCGGCGGGCCTGCCGCCCGCGACCCGCTCACGGTGCCTCCTGCGCGCCGGCGCGGGCGACGTCCCGGACCACGACCCGGACGACCACGTCCCCGGGCCGTCCGCCGTCGTGCCCGGGGTGCGGCACGACGACGTCGACGGGACCGTCCCACCCCGCGGCCCCGAGCGCGAGCAGCGCGACGCTCGTCGGCACGTCCGCGCGACCGCTCGCGGTCGCGTCGTTGCCGTGGAAGGACCACCGGGCCCAGCGGGCGGCGACGCCCACCGGGCCGAGGTCCGGCACCGGACGACCGGCCGACCCCGCGGCGGCGAGGACCGTCACCGGGGCGGGGTGCGCGGGCGGGGCGCCGCCCAGCGCCCGCCGAAGGGCCGCGAGCACCTCCCGCCGCTCGCCCACCAGGACGTCGGCTCGGCCGGCGACACCGGGGACCAGCAGCGCGGTGCCCGGCACGCGGACGTCGACCCAAGGCATGCACCGAGGGTACGGGAGGGTGCGCGAGGGTACGGGGACGTCACGTCGCGTCGTGGGCGCCCGCGGGTACCGTAGTCGCGTGACCCTGTTCGACAGGTGGCGGCACGACCCGCACCGTGACCCCCACCGTGACGACCACCGCGCGGACGCCACCGCCCGGCGCCCGCGGCGGATGCGGCGCGAGCCGCTCGACGACGCGACCGCCGCCGAGCTCGGCCTCGACGCGGGGCGCGGCACCGTCCGGCAGGTCCTCGCCGACCTCGCCCCCCGCCCGCTCGACAGGGCTCGGGTCGTCGACTGGCTCGGCAGCGAGGGGTACTCGTACTTCGTCGACTCGGAGGGCGATCTCGGCGGCATCTGGCAGGGGCGGCTGTTCTACTTCCTCCTGTTCGGGGAGAACGACGAGATCGTGCAGGTCCGCGGGCAGTGGCACCGCGACCTGACGATCGAGCGCCTCGAGGAGATCCTCGAGGTCTGCAACGAGTGGAACGCGGACCGCATCTGGCCCAAGGCCTACACGCGGGTGCGCGACAACGGGATGGTGCAGGTCTACACGGAGGTCACCGTCGACCTGGAGTTCGGGGCGAACGACGAGCAGCTCGCCGACGTCCTGCAGTGCGGGCTCAGCACGGCGTCGCTGTTCTTCGACACGCTCGACGACACCTACCCCGACCCGCTGCGGAGCACGCCGTGAGGCCGCAGACAGGGTGGCTCGGTCGCCTGCTCCGCAACGCCACCAAGGGCCCCGCCGAGGCACCTCACGAGAGCGACGTGCCCACGCCCGTGACCACCGAGCGCATCGCCGCGTTCCTCACGCGTCGGGGATACCGGTTCCGGATCGACGACGACGGTGACATCACCGGCACCTGGGAAGGGCACCGGTTCTGGTTCCTGCTGCTCGGCCCCCACGGCACGCTGCTACAGGTCCGTGGCCGGTGGGCGCGGACCGTCGGCGGGGACGAACGGCTCGGCGTGCTCCAGGCCGCGAACGACTGGAACCGCGACCGCATCTGGCCGAAGGTCTACCTGCGCGAGGAGGACGGCGGACTCGGCGTGTACGGCGAGGTGTCCGTCGACCTGGAGCACGGCGCGACCGACGACCAGCTCGGCCAGGTCGTGTCGTGCGGTCTCGGGACAGGCGTCCAGCTGTTCTCCGCGCTCAGCGCGCTGCTGCCCGGGCAGGAGGACCTCCCGGAGGAGTGACGCCGTCGGCGGTGTCGCGGCTCAGCGCCGCGCGAGCGACGGCATGCCGAGCAGCACCGCGCCGCCCGCCGTCTGCTCCGCGCCGTGCGCGTGGTCGTCGCCGCCGATGCCGCACGCGGCGCGCTCGCGGCCCGCCCAGGCGTCACCCGCACGCGTGCGACGGACCGTGAAGGTGCCGCCGGTGAGCGCCGAGTCCGCGATGAGGTGGTGGGGCGCGCCGTGCGTCACGTCGACACGGACCATGTCGCCGGGGCGCGGCAGGTCGGCGGGGAGATCGGCCGCCAGGCGGGGGTCGTCGGCGCCGCCGGTCAGCCCTGCGGTCGACGCGCCGGGCGCCGGGGTCTCGGGCGCAGGAAGCGCGAAGTGGACCAGGCGGTTGTCCGCGGCGCGGCCCGTGAGCCGGTGCGTCTCGCCGTCCTTGCGACCGGACCCCTCGGTGACGAGCACCTCGAGCGTGCGTCCCACCTGACGGGCCGACTCCTGGGCGCTGATGCGCTCCTGGAGCGCGAGCAGCCGCTCGAACCGCTCCTGCACCACCGCCTTCGGCAGCTCGGGCAGGTCGGCCGCCGGCGTGCCCGGGCGGGTCGAGTACTGGAACGCGAACGCGGACGAGAACCGCGACGCCTCGACGACCCGCAGGGTCTCCTCGAAGTCCGCGTCCGTCTCGGTCGGGAAGCCGACGATGAGGTCCGTCGTGATCGCCGCGTCCGGCATGGCGGCGCGCACGCGGTCGAGGATCCCGAGGAACTTCTCGGAGCGGTACGAGCGGCGCATCGCTCGCAGCACGGCGTCCGAACCGGACTGCAGCGGCATGTGGAGCTGGGGCATGACGTTCGGCGTCTCGGCCATCGCGGCGATGACGTCGTCGGTGAACGCCGCCGGGTGCGGCGAGGTGAAGCGGACACGCTCCAGCCCGTCGATCGTCCCGCAGGCGCGCAGCAGCTTCGCGAACGCCGCGCGGTCGCCGAACTCGACGCCGTAGCTGTTGACGTTCTGGCCGAGCAGCGTGACCTCGACCGCGCCCGCCGCGACGAGCGCCTCGACCTCCGCGAGGATCTCGCCGGGCCGGCGGTCGCGCTCCCTGCCGCGCAGGTGCGGCACGATGCAGAAGGTGCACGTGTTGTTGCAGCCGACGCTGATGGACACCCAGCCCGCGTACACGGACTCGCGACGCGTCGGCAGGGTCGACGGGAACACCTGCAGCGACTCGTGGATCTCGACCTGCGCGGCCTCGTTGTGCCGGGCCCGCTCGAGCAGCACCGGGAGGGCGTCCAGGTTGTGGGTGCCGAACACGACGTCCACCCACGGCGCCTTCTCGACGATCGTGCCGCGGTCCTTCTGCGCGAGGCAGCCGCCCACGGCGATCTGCATGCCCGGCCGCCGCGCCTTGACCGACGCGAGCTGGCCGAGGTTCCCGTAGAGACGGGTCGCGGCGTTCTCGCGCACCGCGCACGTGTTGATGACCACGATGTCGACGTCGCCGTCCACCTCGGCCGCAGCGGACGCCTTGGTGTAACCGGCGTCTTCGAGCAGGCCGGCCATGTGCTCGGAGTCGTGGACGTTCATCTGACAGCCGAGCGTGCGCACGGCGTAGGTGCGCGGCTGCGTGGGAGTGGCTTGCGTGGACATCCTCACCAGGGTAACGGGCGCGTCGGCGTGCGACGGATGCATGACCTTCCCGTCGCGTGCTGCGGTGCTCCGCAGCCGCGGGGGTCACAGGATCGTGTCGAGAGCGTTATCTGTCGGACATGTGCTGGCTGAGGCTTTCGTCTAGGGTCGACAGATGGCAGAGGTGACGCACAGCACATCCACACCGGTCGTCGAGCTGGTCGGCGTGAACAAGCACTTCGGCGAGCTTCACGTGCTGCGCGACATCGACCTGACCGTCAGCAAGGGCGAGGTCCTGGTCGTCGTCGGACCGTCCGGATCGGGCAAGTCCACGATGTGCCGAGCGATCAACCGGCTCGAGCCCATCGACTCGGGCACGATCCGCGTCGACGGCGTCCCCCTCCCCGAGGAGGGCCGACCCCTCGCCCGGCTGCGGTCCGACGTCGGCATGGTCTTCCAGTCGTTCAACCTCTTCGCGCACAGGTCCGTGCTCGACAACGTCACGCTCGGGCCCGTCAAGGTCCGCAAGGTCAAGAAGGCCGAGGCCAAGGACGAGGCCATGGAGCTCCTGTCGCGCGTCGGCGTGCAGGACCAGGCCGACAAGCTCCCCGCGCAGCTCTCGGGCGGGCAGCAGCAGCGCGTCGCCATCGCCCGGGCTCTCGCCATGCACCCCAAGGTCATGCTCTTCGACGAGCCGACGTCCGCGCTCGACCCCGAGATGGTCGGCGAGGTGCTCGACGTCATGGTCTCCCTCGCCCGCGACGGCATGACGATGGTCGTCGTCACCCACGAGATGGGGTTCGCCCGCAAGGCCGGCGACCGTGTCGTCTTCATGGCCGACGGCCAGCTCGTCGAGCAGGCCACCCCGGACGAGTTCTTCACCCACCCGCAGAGCACCCGCGCCCAGGACTTCCTGTCCAAGATCCTCAGCCACTGACCCGCGCCGGGCCACCGCGCGCGCACCCGTACCCGCACCCACCGACGAATCTCCCGAACCCACCGAACCAGGAACCGACGAAAGGGACACCATGCGCACACGACTCCTCAGCGCGGTGGCACTCGCCGCCGCTGCGACGCTCGCACTCTCCGCCTGCGGCAGCGGCAGCGGCGGTGACGACAAGAAGATCACCATCGGCATCAAGTTCGACCAGCCCGGCCTGGGATTCCAGGCCGGCAGCACGTACAGCGGCTTCGACGTCGACGTCGCGACCTACATCGCGAAGAAGCTCGGGTACGACGCGGACCAGATCACGTGGAAGGAGTCGCCGTCCGCGCAGCGTGAGTCGCTCCTGAGCAGCCACCAGGTCGACATGGTGGTCGCGACCTACTCGATCACGGACGAGCGCAAGAAGACCGTCGCGTTCGCCGGGCCGTACTTCGTCGCCGGCCAGGACCTCCTCGTCGCGAACGACAACAGCGACATCACCGGGCCCGACGCGCTCGCGGGCAAGAAGCTCTGCTCGGTGACCGGCTCGACGTCGGCACAGAAGATCAAGGACACGTACGCCGACACCGTCCAGCTGGTCGAGTACCCCGGGTACGCCGAGTGCGTCACCGCGCTGACCAGCGGTGCCGTGGACGCCGTGACCACCGACGACATCATCCTCGCGGGCCTCGCGGCACAGCCGCAGAACAAGGGCAAGGTCAAGCTCGTCGGGAGCCCCTTCTCGGAGGAGAGCTACGGCGTCGGCATCCCGCAGGACTCGACGCAGTGCCAGGCGATCAGCGACGCCATCACGTCGATGATCTCCGACGGCTCGTGGCAGAAGTTCCTCGACAAGAACACCGACGGCACGGGCTACAAGCCCGACGCGGACAAGAACCCGCCGACGGTGGCGCCCTGCGGCGCCTCCAGCTGACGTGACGGCCGGGGACGACGGCTCGCACCGTCGTCCCCGGCCGTGACCGTGCACGGCAGGCGGCGCGTCCGGCTCGGACGCCCGCACAGGATCGACGGGAGGGACGGTGAGGACGCTGGGCAGCGACTCGGGGTTCGGCGAGCTCTTCAAGCAGTACGACGTGCTCGGGGCGTTCTGGGTGAACATCCAGCTGACCCTGTGGTCGGCACTGTTCGCCCTGGTGATCGGGACGGTCCTCGCGCTGTTCCGCATCTCGCCGGTGGGCTCGCTGCGGTGGGCCGGGACGGCGTACGTCACCGTCTTCCGCAACACCCCGCTGACGATCATCATGGTGTTCCTCACCCTCGGGGTGTGGGCGCAGCTCCACGTGACGCTGTCGGACGACCTGCAGAAGAACTTCTTCCGGCTCGCCATCGTCGGCCTCTCGGTCTACACGGCCTCGTTCGTGTGCGAGGCGATCCGATCGGGCGTCAACACGGTGCCGGTCGGGCAGGCGGAGGCGGCGCGCGCGATCGGGCTGACGTTCCTGCCCGCCGCGCGGATCGTGATCCTCCCCCAGGCGTTCCGTGGATCCGTCGCACCGCTCGGGAGCACCCTCATCGCGCTCACCAAGAACTCGACCGTCGCGTCCGTCGTCGGGGTCTCGACCGAGACGTCGAGCCTCATGAAGAACATGCTCGAGTTCAACTCGAGCCTGCTCGTGGCGATCTTCCTGACGTTCGCGATCGGCTACGTGATCCTCGTGATCCCGGTCGGCTTCGCGACGACCGCGCTCTCGCGCAGGCTGGCGGTGCAACGATGACCGACTCGACCGTGCTGTTCGACGCCCCCGGACCGAGGGGCCGACGCCTCATCGCGATCGGCAACGTCGTGGGCGTGCTCGTCGTGGTCGGCGGTCTCGCCGTGGTGGTCCGCGCGTTCGCCGAGAACGGCCAGCTCGACGGCGCCCTCTGGTCGCCCCTGCTCACCGCCGACGCGTGGAAGAACTTCTACCTGCCGGGCCTGGTGTCGACGCTCGAGGCCGCCGCCGCGTCGATCGCGCTCGCGCTGCTGTTCGGGCTCGTGTTCGGGCTCGGGCGGCTCGCGTCGAGCCGCTGGGTGCGGGCCGCGAGCGGGACGGTCGTGGAGTTCTTCCGTGCGGTGCCCGTGCTGCTCATGATGATCTTCTTCTCGCTGTTCTTCGCGTACAACGGGGTGTTCCAGTCGCAGTACATCCCCTTCTTCGCGGTCGTGGTGTCGTTGATGCTCTACAACGGCTCCGTCATCGCGGAGCTCGTCCGGTCGGGGGTGCACAACCTGCCGCGCGGGCAGCGGGAGGCGGGGCTCGCGATCGGGCTCACGACGGGGCAGTCGCTGCGCACGGTCGAGGTGCCGCAGGCCCTGTCCGCGATGCTCCCCGCACTGCTCAGCCAGCTCGTCGTGGCGCTCAAGGACTCCGCGCTCGGCTACGCGATCGGGTACACCGAGCTGCTGCAGCAGTCCCGTCGGCTCGGTGCCGCGCACGGAAACATCTTGCAGTCGCTCTTGGTGGCCGCGGTGATCTTCGTGATCGTGAACTACACGCTCACCACGCTCGCGCAGCGCGTCCGCCGACGCCGTCGGCACCACCACGCGGACGGCGGCGAGCCCGGTGCCGCGGGCGGCATCGTGGGAGCCACTCCCCCGCCGATCCCCGCTCCCGCGCGCTGAGCGCGGCCCGGGAAGGCCGCCGACATTCTCACCGTCAGGCGTCGTCGAGATCCGACGCATCGGCGAGCTCGTCGCGCTCGACGCCGAGCTCTTCGCTGACCACGCGCAGCGCGAGCCCGGGCGAGTACCCCTTGCGGGCGAGGGTGCCGACGGCGCGCCGGACGCGGACGTCACGGTCCAGCCCCACGGTGCGCCGCAGGCGGGCGCGTGCCACGGTGCGCGCGGCCTCGAGCTCGGTGTCGTCGTCGACCTGTTCGAGGGCACCGGCGATGTCGTCGTCACCGATGCCGCGGCGGCGCAGGTCGGCGGCGATGCCCCGACGCGACAGTCCGCGCTCGGCGAGCCGGCTGCGGGTGACCATGCCGGCGAGCGCGGCGTCGTCGAGGAGGCCGACATCGACGTACCGCTCGACGATCTCCTCGACGACGTCGTCGGCGTGGCCCCTCTGGCGCAGCGAGTCACCGAGCTGCTTGGCGCTGCGGGGTGCGCCGGAGAGGATCCGGAGCGCAACCGCGCGGGCCGCCTCGAGCTGGTCCTCGCGCGACCCGGTCGGCACGGCCGACACCTCGTCATCGGTACGGCGGGCTCGGGGCGACCGCGGCGGCCGCCCCGAGCCCGACCGGCCCGACGTGCCCGTCAGAACGGCGACTCCGCGCCGGCCTTCCCCTTGGCGGCGGGAGCCGCTGCGGGCGCATCCTCGGCCGGGACGTCGACCTGCGGGCCGACGCCGAGCTTCTCCTTGATCTTCTTCTCGAGCTCGTTGGCGAGGTCGGGGTTGTCACGGAGGAACGACCGCGCGTTCTCCTTGCCCTGCCCGAGCTGGTCGCCGTCGTAGGTGAACCACGAGCCCGACTTGCGCACGAACCCGTGCTCCACGCCCATGTCGATGAGGCCGCCCTCGCGGGAGATGCCGACTCCGTACAGGATGTCGAACTCGGCCTGCTTGAACGGCGGTGCCATCTTGTTCTTGACGACCTTGACGCGCGTGCGGTTACCGACCGCGTCGGTGCCCTCCTTGAGGGTCTCGATGCGGCGGATGTCCAGGCGGACCGACGCGTAGAACTTCAACGCCTTGCCACCGGTCGTCGTCTCAGGCGAGCCGAAGAAGACTCCGATCTTCTCGCGGAGCTGGTTGATGAAGATCGCGGTGGTGCCCGACGCACTGAGCGCGCCCGTGATCTTGCGCAGCGCCTGCGACATGAGTCGCGCCTGCAGACCGACGTGGCTGTCGCCCATCTCGCCCTCGATCTCGGCCTTGGGCACGAGGGCCGCGACCGAGTCGATGACGATGATGTCGAGCGCGCCGGAGCGGATCAGCATGTCCGCGATCTCGAGCGCCTGCTCCCCCGTGTCGGGCTGCGACACGAGGAGGGCGTCGGTGTCGACGCCGAGCTTCTTGGCGTACTCGGGGTCGAGGGCGTGCTCGGCGTCGATGAAGGCCGCGATACCGCCAGCCCGCTGCGCGCTGGCGACCGCGTGCAGGGCCACCGTCGTCTTGCCGGAGGACTCGGGGCCGTAGACCTCGACGACGCGGCCGCGCGGCAGGCCGCCGATGCCGAGCGCGATGTCGAGCGCGATGGAGCCCGTGGGGATGACGTCGACGGGGGCGCGACCCTCCTCGCCGAGGCGCATCACGGATCCCTTGCCGAAGTTTCGGTCGATCTGGGCGAGGGCGGCCTCGAGCGCCTTCTCGCGGTCTGCTGGTGCGGGCATCTGGGCCACCTTCGGGCTGTTCGCGCCTCCGCGGCGCGTGGCTGCTGGACTCATCGGGGACGACGCTACGGGGAGCCACCGACAACGTCGGCGTGCCACCCGCGAGCTGTGCACACCGCCTCGGACTCCCGGGGCTGTGCACCACGATAACCGAACAGGTGTTCGATCCGCCGCGACACGCCCGGACCGGCGCGTCAGGCCGCCGCGACCTCGTCCGACCCGCCCGGGCGCAGCACGAGCACCCGTGTCGTCGGGGCCACGCGTGCCACCTCGACCGCGAACAGCTCGCCCGGTCGATCCATCCAGCCGGGGGGCAGGTAGCGGCCGCCCGGCGCGTGCAGCGTCCCCCAGTGGACGGGCACCGCGGCCCGGGCGCCCACCAGCGCGCACAGCTCCGCGGCCTGCAGCGGGCCCATGTGGCCGCCGGACAGGCGCGGTCCCCAGCCCGAGACGGGCACCAGCACCACGTCCGGCGGCCCTCCCGCGAGCTCTGGCACCGCGGCGAGGCCGCCGAACAGCTCGGTGTCCCCGACCGCCCAGACGGTCAGCGCCCCTCTGCCGTCGGCGCCCGCGAACCGGACCAGGTGCCCGTTCGCCGCGTTCGGGCGGTGCGGCATCGGCCGGTGACCGTGCACCGCCGGCGTCAGCCGCACCGAGACGCCCGGGGCCACGTCGAACCACTCGTCCGGCCTGAGCCCCGTGCCGCCCGCGATGCCCCGCGACCGCAGCCACCGTGCGTTCGCCGGAGCCGTGAGCACCGGGACGTCGCCGAGCAGCCGCAACGACGACAGCTCCGCGTGGTCGTGGTGCAGGTGCGACACGACCGCGGCAGCCGCCCCCTGCCACACCCGCTCCGGGCGCGGCCCCCGGCGCCGCAGGACGCCGGCGTGCCGGCCGAGCAACGGGTCCGTCACGACCCGCACGCCGGCCCGTTCGAGCACGACGGTCGAGTGGCCCAGCCACGTCATGCGGACGGCGTCCGTCACGGGCGCACCCGGTCCTCGCTCGGGGCCTTGCGCGGGGCGTCGCTCACGGTGTCACCACCGGCGTCGTCAGCACCGTCGGCAGGCGCCCGCTCACCGTGCTCCTCGAGCCACGCGACGAGCTGGCGGTGGACTGCGTCGGCGCCCACGAGCATCCGGGCGCCGCCGACGTCGGACCGCAGCGCGTCGTCCACCTGCCACGCCGTGGGATGCAGCAGGACCGCGTGGTTCTGCTCGCCCCCGAGCCCGCCGTGCGACCCGACGAGCCCCTCGAAGGGGTGGACCATCCCGGCGTCGTCCACGGACGACACCACGAGCACGTCGGGCGACCCGGGCAGCCGTGCCGCACGCGCGAGGTCGGCGGCGGCCTGGGGGCCGTACCGGGCCACGGGGTCGTGTGCGCCGTCGGCGACGGGAGCCGGCGCACCGGGTCGGTCCGGGTCCGGCACGAGCCGGCGCACCCCGGTCTCGTCCACCGCGACGGCCACGCCGTCCTCGTCACGCACGACGACGACGCCCACGCCGCGGTGCGCAGCGAGGCCCGGCACGAGGTCGGGCCAGCGCTCGACGAGCCGCCCGAGACGGACCGGGCCGGCAGGGTCGGCCAGCCAGACGCCCGCGAAGTTGCCGGATGCCGCGACGACGACGTCGGCGGCCGCCGCCTGCGCGTCCGGCTCGGGCCCGATGGGGTCCTCCTCGCGGGGCGTGCCACCGAGGGCGCGCAGCGCGACCGCGACCTGGCGCCAGTCCTCCCGGCGCGCGCGACGCTCCGACGCGCCGTGCGCGTCCGGCCGCCCGACCGCCGCCGACTCCGGGGCCATGAGACCGGTCACGACGTCGGAGAGCGTCACGCCGAACGCCTGCGCGAACGGCTCGCCCAGCGACTGCCCGTGGTCCGACAGCACGACGACCTCGTAGGGCCGCGCCGTCTCGCGCCCGAGGCTCGCGAGCAGCCCGACCACGCGGTCGAGCCCTTCGAGCGAGCGCAGCGACTCCGGGCGCAGCGGCCCGGCGTGGTGCGCCACCTCGTCGTAGTCCACGAAGTCCACGAAGACGACCGGGGCGCCGTCCACCATCGCCTCCGCGACGAGCGACGTGTTGAGGTCGCGCAGCAGCACGTTCGTGATCGCCCGCAGGACGGGGTAGGCACCGAGGCGCGAGACGCGCGGCTCGACGCGCCGCACCGTCTGCTGCCACCCCTGGTACAGCTCCTTGAGGAGCTCACCGACGGTCAGGAGCGCGGCACGCGCCAGGACGAACGGGCTCGAGAAGAACTGGACGAACGTCGCCCCCGGGCCCAGGCCCGCCCGCGCGCGGCTGACGACGAGCAGGCTCGACGCCGCGTCGCCCGAGAACATCGTCGACACGGCGACGCCGCCGCCGGCGAGGAGACCGCGCCCGTCCGAGAGGCGTTCCTCGAGGACGGCCGCGTCGGCCGGGTGGTTGGTGACCAGGAGGCGGCCGAGGTCGCGGTCCCACCAGCGGAACGCGGGCACGTGGTCGGCCGCGCCGTGCAGCAGCCCGGCCTGGCTCGCGGGCGTCGTCGACGGCACCTGCGCCCACCACGTCTCGGCGCGGTGCGTCCCGGCGCGCAGCCACGACGCGAGGTTCGGCGCGAGGCCCGCACGGACCGCGTGCTCGAGCGTCGGGGCGGCGAGTCCGTCGAGCTGGACGACGAGCAGGCCGGGCGTGGTGGTCGGCCGGGCCGGCGCCGGCCCGCCGCCCGCGTCCCGGCGCGCGGCGCGGCGGGCCCCGCGACGCGCCCGCCGCCGCAGGTCCCCGAGCGCGTAGTCGTTGTCGCGCAGCCCGATGAGCCAGCGCCCCACGACCATGACGACCGCCGAGAGCAGCAGCACCGCGACCGCGTCCCACACCGACTCGGCGCTCACGCCCGGCAGGAGGTTCAGGGCGGCCCACGCGACCGCGAGCTGCGCGAGGAGGCCCAGCAGCAGCGCCCCGCCAGGCCCGAACCGTCGCGCGAGGACCCGCAGCGGCGCGCGCAGCAGGGCGTCCCCGAGCGTCACGACGAGCGCCACGAGCAGCACGGACCACCACGACGACACGTGGACGTCCGGCACGACCACCAGCGCGACGCCCAGCCCGAGCGTCGTCGCCACGAGCGACCACACCGAGTTCCACAGGTCGGTCGCGAACGCCCCCGCGCGCCGGTCCGCGAGGTCGGCCCCGTCCTCCGGCCGGAGGTCGTGCCCCGAAGTCGTCATGGTCCGCCCTCTCTCGCGTCGGGTGCTCGTGCCGTCGGGTGCGCCTCCCGGCGGCTCAGCGCCGTCGGGCGGCCGCCGTCGTTCGTCGACGCCCTGCGCCACTCATCGTGGCGGTGCCTGACGGTACCGGTCGCTGCCCCAGCGCGCGCTGTCGGGGACGTCCATGGCGTCGCACAGCGCGTGCCAGACGGTCCGCGGCTCGACGCCGGCGTCGAGGGCGGCCTGCGCGGTGCGCGAGCCGAGCTCCGTCAGGACCTGCGTGCCGACCAGGGTGCGGCCGTAACCCTCCCCGTACACGTCGTCGACCAGGGACCAGAACTCGCTGTAGCGCACGGGTCCAGCCTGCCACGACCTGCACGGCGACCGTCGTCCCGCCTGCCGGTGTCGGCGGCCCCGGACACAATGGGCGCATGGCCGCCCCGGACCCGAACCCTCTCGCAGGCTTCGGCGCTCCGACGCGCGACTGGTTCGCCGGGGCGTTCGAGGCGCCCACCGCGGCGCAGGCGGGTGCCTGGGAGGCTGTCGGCTCGGGTCGCCACGCGCTCGTCGTCGCGCCCACCGGCTCGGGCAAGACCCTCGCTGCGTTCCTCTGGTCGATCGACCGGCTCGTGCGCCCCGACGCGGAGCCGGCGGTCCCGGCCGAACGCTGCCGCGTGCTGTACGTCTCGCCGCTCAAGGCGCTCGCCGCGGACGTCGAGCGGAACCTGCGCTCCCCCCTGACCGGCATCCGGCAGGCGGCCGCCCGGCGGAACGAGCCCGTGCGCGACGTCGAGGTCGGCCTGCGCACGGGCGACACGCCCGCCCGCGAGCGCCGCGCGTTCCCCACCGCTCCCCCGGACGTGCTGGTGACGACGCCCGAGTCACTGTTCCTCGTGCTGACGTCGGGGGCGCGGGCGGGGCTCGCGGGCGTGCAGACGGTGATCGTCGACGAGATCCACGCGCTCGCGGGCACGAAGCGCGGCGCGCACCTCGCGGTGTCGCTCGAGCGGCTCGACGCGATGCTCCCCGCCCCGGCGCAGCGGATCGGGCTGTCGGCGACGGTCCGTCCGGTCGACGCCGTCGCCCGGTTCCTGGGTGGTGCCCGGACGGTGCCGGACGGGGGTCGCGAGGTCGTGGTCGTGCAGCCGCCGTCCCGCAAGGAGCTGCGCATCGACGTGGAGGTGCCGGTCCCGGACCTCTCCGACCTGGCCGCGACGCCGGCACGCGACCGCGGCGCGCCCGGGCGGGGCGCGGAGGACGGGCTCCCGCCCCTGCCGCCGGGCGAGCCGGACCTCACGGGCGCCGCCGCGATGCCGCTGCCGGGCGACCCCGGCGTGCCCGCGGTCGGCGGGGCTCCCGGCGCGGGCGCGGCGACCGACGGCGCGGCACGACCCGGGAACCGGTCGTCGGTGTGGCCGCACGTCGAGGAGCGCATCGTGGACCTCGTCGCGCAGGACACGGGCGCGGCGCCCGGGGCGGGCGGGCGGGTGAACCGGTCGACGCTGGTGTTCACCAACTCGCGCCGCGGGGCCGAGCGCCTCACGGCACGGCTCAACGAGCTGTGGGCGGAGCGGCAGGGCGAGGAGGTCCTCGACCCGGGGACGGTGCGGGCGGCGCAGGTGCAGGCCCAGTCGGGTGCGAGCGCGGGCGTCGAACCGGTCGTGGCGCGCGCCCACCACGGCTCGATGAGCCGGGCCGAGCGCACGCGCACCGAGACCGAGCTCAAGGAGGGCCGCCTGCCGGCCGTGGTCGCGACGAGCTCCCTCGAGCTCGGGATCGACATGGGGGCGATCGACCTGGTCGTCCAGGTCGGGTCGCCGCCGTCCGTCGCGAGCGGCCTGCAGCGCCTCGGGCGTGCGGGCCACCAGGTGGGAGCGGTGTCGCACGGCGTGGTGCTGCCGACGTTCCGGGGCGACCTGGTGCCGTCGACGGTCATCGCGCGGCGCATGCGCGCGGGCGAGATCGAGGCGGTGCACGTGCTGCGCAACCCGCTCGACGTGCTCGCGCAGCAGGTCGTCGCGATGGTCGCGCACGACACGTGGGCGGTCGACGACCTGGCGACGGTGGTGCGCCGGGCGGCGCCGTTCGAGGGCCTGACCGACGGCGCGCTGACGGCCGTCCTCGACATGCTCGCCGGGCGGTACCCGAGCGAGGACTTCGGCGAGCTGCGGGCGCGGGTGGTGTGGGACCGGGCGGCGGGGACGCTCGCCGGCCGGCCGGGCGCGGCGCGGCTCGCGGTGACGAGCGGCGGCACGATCCCGGACCGCGGGCTGTACGGGGTGTTCCTCGTCGGCGCGGACGACGCCACCGTCGACGGGACGGCGAGCGCCGGAGGGGACGCCGACGCGGGCGTGGCGCGCGGCCGGCAGGCGCGCCGCGTCGGCGAGCTCGACGAGGAGATGGTGTACGAGTCGCGCGTGGGCGACACGTTCACGCTGGGTTCGAGCACGTGGCGGATCGAGGAGATCACGCCGGACCGGGTGCTGGTCTCGCCCGCGCCCGGGCTGCCGGGGCGCCTGCCGTTCTGGAAGGGTGACTCCCCCGGTCGGCCGGCCGAGCTCGGGCGGGCCGTCGGCGCGTGGGTGCGCGAGACGTCGGCCGCGGCGACGGCCGACCCGTCCGCCGCGCACGCGACGCTGCGCGCCGACGGGCTCGACGACTGGGCGGCCGACAACCTGCTCGCGTACCTCGCGGAGCAGCGGGCCGCGACCGGATCGGTGCCCGACGACCGCACCGTGGTCGTCGAGCGGTTCCGCGACGAGCTGGGCGACTGGCGCGTCGTCGTCCACTCGCCCTACGGTGCGCGCGTGCACGCGCCGTGGGCGCTCGTGGTGGCGCGCCGGCTGCGCGAGCGGCTCGGCGTGGACGTCTCCGCGCTCCACTCGGACGACGGCATCGTGCTGCGCGTGCCCGACGCGGAGGACGTGCTCGGCGGCTGGGACGACGCGTCCGGCCCGGACGCTCCGGGCGCCGCCGGCGGGGTCGGGACGGGCGGGGTCGGGCTCGACGACCTGCTCATCGAGCCGGACGAGGTCGTCGAGCAGGTCCGGGACGCCCTCGGCGGCTCGGTGCTCTTCGGCGCGCGCTTCCGCGAGGCCGCGGCGCGGGCCCTGCTGCTGCCCCGCCGGCGCCCGGACCGGCGGCAGCCGCTGTGGCAGCAGCGTCAGCGCTCCGCCCAGCTCCTCGCGGTCGCGTCCCAGTTCCCGCAGTTCCCGATCGTGCTCGAGGCGGCGCGCGAGTGCCTCCAGGACGACTTCGACACGGCCGCCCTCACGACGCTCATGGACGAGGTGCGCTCGCGCCGCGTGCGGGTGGTCGAGGTGACGACTCCCAGCCCGTCGCCCTTCGCCCAGTCCCTCCTGTTCGGGTACACCGCCCAGTTCCTCTACGACGGTGACGCCCCGCTCGCGGAGCGGCGCGCCGCAGCCCTCGTGCTCGACCCGACGCTCCTGTCCGAGCTCCTGGGGGCCGAGGGGGCCGGCGACCTCGCGGACCTCCTCGACCCGGACCAGGTCGTCCGCACGGAGGACGAGCTGCAGCACCTCGCCCCGGACCGCCGGGCGAAGGACGCCGAGGCGCTCTGGGACGTGCTGCGCCGGGTGGGACCGCTGCCGGGGCGGGAGGTCGTCCGGCGCGTGCGGGACGAGTCCGCGGACGACGTCCCGCGCTGGCTCGCCGGTCTCGAGGCGGCGCGCCGGGTGGTGCGGGTCCGCGTCGCGGGCGCGCCCGCCGACGACGTCGAGCAGTGGGCCGTGGCCGAGGACGCGGGCCGGCTGCGCGACGCGCTCGGCGTCGCTCTGCCGGTCGGTCTGCCGGAGGCGCTGCTCGAGCCGGTCCCGGACGCGCTGGGCGACCTGGTGCGCCGCCACGCGCGCACGCACGGACCGTTCCCCGCGGCGGACGTCGCGCACCGGTTCGGGCTGGGGAGGGCGGTCGTCGCGGACGTCGTGGCGCGGCTGGTCGCGAGCGGGGTCCTGGTGCGGGGACGGCTGCGGCCCCCAGCGCTCGGCGGGACCGGCGACGAGGTCTGCGACGCGGAGGTGCTGCGCCGGCTGCGTCGCCGGTCGCTCGCCGCCCTGCGCGCCGAGGTGGAGCCGGTCCCCCCGGAGACGCTCGGCGTGTTCCTGCCGCAGTGGCAGAACGTCACGGACGGTTCGTCGCACGGTGCCCCGCCGCTGAGCGGCGCCGACGGCCTGCTGCGGGTCGTCGAGCAGCTCTCCGGGGCGGCCGTGCCGGCGAGCGCGCTCGAGTCGCTCGTCCTGCCCTCCCGGGTGCGCGGCTACACGCCCGCGCTGCTCGACGAGCTCACCACCTCAGGCGAGGTGCTGTGGTGCGGGCACGCCGCGATCGCCGGCTCGGGCGGCGGCGACGGGCTCGTGAGCCTCCATCTCGCCGACACCGCGCACCTCACCCTGCCCGACGTCCCCGCGCTCGACGACGTCGGCGCGGGCACCGACCTGCACCGTGCCGTGCTCGACGTGCTCGACCGGTCGGGCGGCGTGTTCGTCGGACGGCTGGCCGAGCTGGTCGAGGCATCACCCGTCGCGGTGCTGGAGTCCCTGTGGGACCTGGTGTGGGCGGGCCGCGTCACCAACGACGGGCTGGCCGCCCTGCGGAGCCGGCTCGGGACGGCGGGCGGCGCGCACCGGGCCCCGCGCGCGCCCGCACGGGCGCGGCCGATGACGCGGCGCGCGGGCTTCGGCCTGGGTGTCGGACGCACGGCCCGGGACGACCTGCGCGGCGGGACCGGGCGGTGGGCCGCGCTGCCCGGGCGCGAGCCCGACGCCACGCGCCGGACGCACGCGCTGACGTCCGTGCTGCTCGACCGGTACGGCGTCCTGACGCGCGGGGTCGCCGCCGCAGAGGACGTCACCGGGTACTTCCGGGGCGTCTACCGGGTGCTCGCGGAAGAGGAGTCGCTGGGACGGGTGCGGCGCGGGTACTTCGTCGAGCACCTCGGAGGGTCCCAGTTCGCGCTGCCCGGCGCGGTCGACGTGCTGCGCGCGCACGCCCAGGACCTCGAGCTGGCCCGGCAGTCCGACACCGGCCCGGGTGGCGCCGGCTCGGGTGGCGCCGAGGCGCGTGGCGCCGGACGGGCGATGCTGCTCGCCGCGACCGACCCCGCCAACCCGTACGGCGCGGCGCTGGCCTGGCCGGTCGCGGCGCCGCCGGTCGCCGGCACGCGCGCCCGGCCGGGTCGCAAGGCCGGGGCCGTCGTCCTGCTCTGCGCCGGCGAGCTCGTCGCGTACGTCGAGCGGGGCGGCCGCTCCGTGCTCACGTTCACGCCCGACGAGCGCGCACTGCGGGCGGCCGCGGACCGGCTGGTCGGTGCGGTGCGGGCGGGCACGCTCGGGCGGCTGACGGTGCAGCGCGTCGACGGCGCGCCGACGCTCGACGGCGTGCAGGGCGGGCGCGGCACGACGCCTGCGACGCGTGCGCTGCTCGCCGCGGGCTTCACCGTCGCGCCGAGCGGCCTGCGTGTCGCGCCCGGTACGACACCGACGGGCACGACACCGACGGGCACGACACGCCCCGGGGCGAGGTGAGGAGGTGCCCGAGGGGGACGTCGTCCTGCTGACGGCCCGGCGGCTGCACGCGGCGCTCGCCGGACGACCGCTCGTCCGCGCGGAGCTGCGCTGGCCCACGGTGGCCGAGGCCGGGCTCGCCGGGTGCACCGTCCGGGAGGTCGTCGCGTACGGCAAGCACCTGCTCGTGCGCCTCGACGACGGGCGCACCCTGCACACGCACCTGCGGATGGACGGGTACTGGCGCATCGCCCGGACCGGCACGCCCGAGGCGCGCGGCGCGTCGCCCGGCGTCCGTGCCGCGCTCGCGAACGACCTGTGGACCTGCCTCGGGCACCGCCTCGGGATGCTCGACGTCGTCGCGACGCGCGACGAGCACCGGCTCCTGTCCCACCTCGGGCCGGACCTGCTCGCGGACGACTTCCCGGACCGCGTGGACGAGGCCGTCGGTCGCCTGGTCGCCGCGGACGCGGTCGGCGGGTTCCACCACGAGCGCCCGCCCGCGGTGGGTCTGCCCGTGGGCGATGCGCTGCTCAGCCAGCAGGGCGTCGCCGGGATCGGGACGATCTACGCGTCCGAGTCGCTCGCGGCGGAGCGAGTCCACCCGTGGGCCGCGGTCCGCGACCTGGGGCTGCCGTCGGGAGGCGCCCGCGACGCCGTGCTGCGCCGCGTCCTGCTCACGGCCCGCCGGCTCGAGCAGGAGGCGCTGGTCGCCCGCGGCGGCCCGGCGGACGTCCCCCGGGCGGTCTACGGACGCGAAGGACGGCCGTGCCGACGATGTGGCACGGCCGTCCTGCGGGGGGTCGTGAACCTGCCGCCCTACGAGCGACAGCTGTACTGGTGCCCGGCCTGCCAGCCGGGACCGGGGCCTCAGCCCACGGGGGCCAGGTCGTCGGGGGCGCGGTAGCCGCGGGACGGCTCGCGCAGGAGCTCGCGGACGAGCTCGTCACGGGAGTCCCCCACGGGCGGCGCCGCGAGCGCCGACATGGTGAGGTCGGCCGGGACGGTGTCGGGGATCGAGAAGCCCTCTGCGACCGCGACCCGGTCGGAGACCTCGCGGAGCACGAGCCACAGGGGCACGTCGAGCGCCTCGCAGATCGAGCCGAGCAGCTCCGAGGACGCCTCCTTCTGGCCGCGCTCCACCTCGCTGAGATACCCGAGGGAGACGCGGGCCGCTGACGACACCTCACGCAGGGTCCTGCCCTGGCGCTGCCGCACGTCGCGCAGCACGTCCCCGATCTCGCGTCGAAGAACGATCATGTGGCGACCCCCTCCCGTCGTCATGGCTGCTGGTTCGTCGACCACCTTGCGGTGCAGCGCGTGGTGCGGTGCGGTGCGTCCCGTGGTGCTGCGTCCCATCGGCCTGTTGGCTATCACGCCAATCTAACAGCACGGGCTCCGCCGTTGTTCCGTGGGAGCGGTGCCGCGCGGCGTTTCGCCCGGACCGGTACACGACCGTCACCTCGTCGAGACCGGTCCGTCACGCGCGGACCGGTCACGCGGGGTCACGCGCCGTCGGCGGCGCCGTCGTGCCCGGCGGCAGGGCCCGGCAGGCGTGCCCACCGCAGCGCGAGCGCGAGCGCGGCCTCGACGGCAGCGCCGCGGACGGCCGACCGGTCGCCCCGCAGGTCGAGACGTCTCGTCGTCACGCCGTCGGGCGTGGCGACCGCGACGTGCACGCGCCCGGGCTCCTTGCCCTCCTGCAGGTCGGGACCCGCGACGCCCGTCGTCGCGAGCCCGACGTCGGCTCCCGCGACGCGTCGCACGCCCTGCGCCATCGCGGCGGCGGTCTCGTCGGACACGGCGCCCGCGCGGGCGAGCAGGTCGGGGTCGACGCCGAGAAGGGTCGCCTTGAGGTCCGTCGCGTACGCGACGACGCCACCGCGCAGGACGGCCGACGCCCCTGGCACGGCGACGAGCGCGCTCGTCAGCGCGCCGCCCGTGAGCGACTCGGCGGCGGCGAGCGTCCACCCGAGGTCCGCGCAGTGCCGCAGCAGCCGGGCAGCCGTGTCCGTCGGCTGGTCCGTCACACCGTCTCCCGCCCGGTCACGCGGCGCGGCTCTCGCGCCGCAGCCGCCGCATCCCGACGAGGTAGTCGACGCCCGTGACGACCGTGAGGACCACGGCCAGCAGCATGAAGCCCCAGGCGATCCAGGTGACCGGGTCCGGCAGGGTGTCCAGCGGCGCGACGAACAGGCCGATCGCGACGGTCTGCACGACCGTCTTGAGCTTGCCGCCGCGCGACGCCGGGATGACGGCCTGGTCGATCACGACGAACCGCATGACGGTGATGCCCACCTCGCGCACCAGGATCACGATCGTGACCCACCAGGGCAGGTCGCCCAGCGCCGACAGGGCGACCAGGGCCGCGCCCATGAGGGCCTTGTCGGCGATCGGGTCGAGCAGCTTGCCGAGATCGGTCACGAGCCCGCGGGACCGCGCCAGCCACCCGTCGAGCCGGTCCGTGGACGCCGCCAGGCCGAACAGCACGAACGCGGCCCAGCGCCACCCGGTCGAGTGGCCGCCGTCCTGCAGCAGGAGCACCAGGAACACCGGGACGAGGACGATGCGCGCGACCGTCACCGCGTTGGCGACGTTCCACTGCGCACGCCACCCCAGGCGGTCCGGTCTGCTCATCCCGCCAGCCTAGGGGGTCTGCGAGCAGCGCGGACGCCCACCCGGCGGGCACACGGGAGGACCCCCGTCTACCGGTAGGCTCCTCGGGTGCCACGTCATGCCCGCCTGCCCCAGTCGCGCGCCGGGCAGCGCTTCCTCGCCGGCTCCGTCGTCGCAGCCCTGGTCGTCGTGATGATCGTGCTCAGCATCAACGCCTCGAGCGGCAAGCACCCCGACCCCACCCCGATCGGTATCGGCACACGGTCGGCCACGCCCACCGCGACGCCCACCCCGACCCCCACGCCGACGCCGGCCGAGCCCGCGGTCTTCACGATCGTCGCGGCCGGCGACGTCCTGCCGCACTCGTCGGTGATCGAGGACGCGAAGACGGCGTCGGGCGGCTACGACTTCTCGACGGAGCTGTCGGGGCTCGACGACTGGGTCGGCGGCGCGGACCTCGCGCTCTGCCACATGGAGGTGCCGTACGTCCCCCAGGGCGAGAAGATCTCCACCTACCCCGTGTTCGGGGTCCCGTCGCACGTCGCCACCGACCTCGCGGAGCAGGGCTGGGACGGCTGCTCCAACGCGTCGAACCACGCGGTCGACCGCGGCTTCGCCGGCATCTCGACGACGCTCGACGCGTTCGACGCCGTCGGCCTCGGGCACGCCGGCACCGGGCGGACCGCCGCCGAGGCCGCGAGCCCGCAGCTCTACCGGCTCGAGCGCGAGGGCCAGACGATCACGGTCGCGCACATCTCCGCGACGTACGGCCTCAACGGCCTGCCCCTCCCGGCCCAGGAGCCGTGGTCCGTCGAGCTCATCGACACCAAGAAGATCGTGGCCCAGGCCAAGGCGGCCCGGAAGAACGGCGCCGACCTCGTCGTCGTGAGCATCCACGACGGCGTCGAGTACACGGCCACCCCGACCACCGACCAGAAGTCGGTCATGAAGGCGCTCGCGAGGTCCGGCGAGGTCGACCTCGTCATCGGGGCGCACGCGCACGTGCCGCAGCCCGTCGCCCACCTGAAGGGCGGCGTCGACGGCCGCGGCATGTGGGTCGCCTACGGCGTCGGCAACATGCTGTCCAACCAGGACGCCGCGTGCTGCGTCGCGCAGACCGCCAGCGGCCTCCTCATCACCGCCACGATCACCAAGCCCGCCGACGGGCCCGCCGAGGTCACCGGGTTCGAGTGGACGCCGCTGACCGTCGACCGCACGGGCGGGCACCGCGTCTACGCGATCCCGGACGTCATCGACGACCCGAAGGGCGTCGGCCACCTGTCGCACGCGGAGCTCGAGGCGCGGCTGGGGCGGGTCGAGGACGTCGTCGGCACGGCGGCTCCCGAGCGGACCGCGCCGCCGACGAGCACCGGGCCCGCACCCGACGTCGTGCCGCACGAGCACGGCAACCCGAAGCTCACGGCGACCGCGACAGCGACGCCAACGCCCACCGCAGGCTGAGCGACGCCACGACGGGTGAGCGTCCGGCCACCCCGGGCCAGCCTCGGGCCCGAGCCGGGTGGGCGACCGGCCCTCAGCGACGGTCGGTGAGGTTCCAGGCGTCGTCGGAGTCGGAGCCCGGCTCGTCCGCGCCGTCCGCCCAGTCGGTCGCCGCGTCGGGCAGCGAGTCCGCGACGACGTCGCCCGACCCACCCACGGACGCGCCTGAGTCGGCGGGCACGTCGTCTCCGCGCAGCATCGCGAGCGTGCCCGGCAGGTCGTCGGGCTGCACGAGCACCTCGCGCGCCTTCGACCCCTCGGACGGGCCGACGATCTCGCGCGACTCGAGCAGGTCCATGAGCCGCCCCGCCTTCGCGAAACCGACCCGGAGCTTGCGCTGCAGCATCGACGTCGAGCCGAACTGGGTGGTCACGACGAGCTCGGCCGCCTGCAGCAGCAGGTCGAGGTCGTCGCCGATGTCCTCGTCGACCTGCTTCTTGGCGCCGGCGGCCGCGGCGACGTCCTGCCGGTAGATCGGCTTGAGCTGCTTCTTGACGTGCTCGACGACCTGGTGGATCTCCGACTCGCCGACCCACGCCCCCTGGACACGCATCGGCTTGGCCGCGCCCATGGGCAGGAACAGCGCGTCACCCTGGCCGATGAGCTTCTCGGCACCGGGCTGGTCGAGCACGACCCGCGAGTCCGCGAGCGACGACGTCGCGAACGCGAGCCGCGACGGCACGTTCGCCTTGATGAGACCCGTGACGACGTCCACGGACGGGCGCTGCGTCGCGAGGACCAGGTGGATCCCTGCCGCGCGCGCGAGCTGCGTGATGCGCTGGATCGACGCCTCGACGTCACGGGGCGCGACCATCATGAGGTCGGCCAGCTCGTCCACCACGACGAGCAGGTACGGGTACGGCGCGATCTTGCGCTCCGAGCCCGGGATCGGCTTGACCTTGCCGGACCGGACTGCCGCGTTGAAGTCGTCGATGTGCTTGTAGCCGAACATCGCGAGGTCGTCGTAGCGCGCGTCCATCTCGCGCACGACCCACTCGAGCGCCTCCGCTGCCTTCTTCGGGCTGGTGATGATGGGCGTGATGAGGTGCGGGATGCCCTCGTAGATCGTCAGCTCGACCCGCTTCGGGTCGACGAGGACCAGACGGATCTGGTCGGGCGTGGACCGCATGAGGATCGACGTGATCATCGAGTTGATGAAGCTCGACTTGCCCGCGCCGGTGGCGCCCGCGACGAGGATGTGGGGCATCTTCGCGAGGTTCGCGACCACGTAACCGCCCTCGACGTCCTTGCCCACGCCGATGACCATGGGGTGCTCGGTGCGTCGCGCCGCGCTCGAGCGCAGCACGTCGCCGAGCACGACCGTCTCGCGGTCGGTGTTCGGGATCTCGATGCCGATCGCCGACTTGCCCGGGATCGGCGCGAGGATGCGCACGTCCGCGCTCGCCACCGCGTAGGCGATGTTGTTGGACAGCGACGTGATGCGCTCGACCTTGACCTTCTGACCGACCTCGACCTCGTAGCGCGTGACCGTCGGGCCACGCGTGAAGCCTGTGACCTGGGCATCGACGTCGAACTGCTCGAACACGCCGGTGAGCGCCTCGACGACCCGGTCGTTCGCGGCCGAGCGGACCTTGTGCGGGGCGCCCTTGACGAGGAGGTCTTCGTCCGGGAGGAGGTAGAGGGTCTCTCCGTCGAGCATCGGCTGCTCGCCGCGCGGCAGCGGCGCGGGGTCGACCGGCGCCGGTCCGCCGAGCGCCACCCCGGCACCGACCGTCGTGACGGGGGCCGGAGCGGGCGGCGGGGGCGGCACCGCGCCGGTCGCCTGCGGCACCGCCTGGGTGGGGGCCGTCCGGACGTCCGCGGCCGACGGGACGTCCGCACCCGTGTCCGCCGTGCGCGCGGTCGCACCGGCAGCACGACCTGCCGGACCGACGCGACGGCTGCGCTCGGGCGCCGCCTCGACCTCGGCGGCGCGCTCGAACGCCTCGTCACCGCTGAAGTCCTGCGGCTCGCCGTCGACGCCCGCCGGCTGCTCGCCCCGCTTGCGGCGGCGCTTGCGCACGGGGGCCGGCGCGGGTTCGGTGCCGTCGTGCCGGGACACGCCGTCGGCGAGCTGGAGCGCGTCGTCGTCCGCACCGAACAGCCCGTCGGCGGTGTCCTCGTGGTGCCCCGTGAGCGTGCGGTACAGGCCGCCGAGGCGGCTCGGGATCGCGTGCACGGGCGTCGCCGTGACGACGAGCACGCCGAACAGCCCCACGAGCACGAAGATCGCCACGGCGATGCCCGGCGTGAGCGCCGCGGCGACCGGCGTCGACAGCAGGTAGCCGACCATGCCCCCGGCCCGGCGGACGTCGTCGAAGCTGTCGGTCGGGCTCGGGCGCCCGTGCCGGATCGCGACGAGCGCGCACACGGACGCGGCGATGAACGCCAGCCCGATCGCCACGCGGCCGTTCGCCTCGACGCGCTCGGGGTGCCGCATGAGCCGCACCGCGAGGTAGACCAGCAGGACGGGGACCGCGAGCGCCACCACCCCGAACGTCCCGGCGACGACGGAGTGCACGCTGTCACCGAAGCTGCCCGCCACGGCCCACCACTCGCGCGCGGCGACGACGATCGCGAGCCCGAGCAAGAAGAAGGCGAGACCGTCTCGGCGGTGGGCCGGGTCGAGGTCCTTGGCGCCCTGGCTCACGGCCCGGGTCGACGACCCGATCGCGTGGGCGAAGCCCATCCAGACCCCGCGCACGGCCCGCACGGGCCAGGCGGGCCGGCGGGCGGCCGGCTTGCGGGCCGGGGCGCGCCGGGTGGCCGCGGTGGGCTTGCGGGCGCTGGTCCCGGACGTCTTGCGCGCGGGCGCCTTCGCGCCGGTGGCGCGCGCTGTTCCGGTCGACGCGGTGCCGGTCGCGCGGGTGGTGCTCGTCGTGCGGGCCGTGCTCGTCGCGCGAGGGGCGCGGGTGGTCGCGGTGGGACGGGGGCGCGGGGCACCGCCGGCGGGCGGGGTGGTGCGTCCCGACGCGGCCGGTCGTCCGGAGGAGGGCGTTCGTGCAGCCATGATGCGCTCCACGCTACCGGCGACCTGCGACGACGCCGGGGCGGCGCGCCGTGCGGGTCGTCCGCATGCTGGGCCGGACCGTGGGCGAGGGAGAGCTGGGGCCCGTGGTGCACGTACGCTGCCGTCAAGTGGTCGCACCCGAGCCGCCGACCCGGCACGAGCTCAGCGTGCGGGTCCTGCCGCCCCTGCGGCATCGACCCCGACGACGGCAGCACGACAGGAGGCTCCGTGGCTCCCGACCTGGACCCGGTCGTCCAGGGACGCGTGGCGTCCGTCGAGGAGGCAGCGCGGGGCGTGCGCCCGAGCGACGTCGAGCACGTCGCGCTGGTCGTGCCCGTCGGGTCCGTCGCGGCGACCCCGGGCTGGCTCACCGCGGCGGAGCGGGCCCGCCGCGACGCGCTGCGCGACCCGCGCGACCGCGCCGCCTACCTCGCGGCGCACGCGCTCGTGCGCAGCTGCGCCGCCCGGCTCCTCGGGGCGTCGGCCTCGGGCCTGCGGATCGTGCAGGAGTGCCCGACGTGCGGCTCGGGCACGCACGGACGTCCCGCGGTCGACGGCCACGAGGTGGTGGCCGTCAGCCTGTCGCACACCCGCACGCACGTCGCGGCGGTCGCCGCCCGCCTGGCCACGGTCGCGGCCGGCGCGGCCGGCGTCCTCGAGGTGGGGGTCGACGTCGAGGACGTCCAGCCGGTGCCCGACAGCGCGTTCAGCGACCGCGAGCTCCGTTGGCTCGCGCAGCAGCCAGACCGCGCGCGCGCCGCGACCACGCTGTGGGCGCGCAAGGAGGCGCTGGTCAAGGTCGGGGTGGTCGACCTCGGGCGGGTCGGGTCGCTGGACGTCCTCGACGCGGCGGCCCACGCCCCGGGCGACCGCGTGGACGACTGTGCCGTGCTCCCGCTGGAGGTCTCGCCTCCAGCGGGGCACGGCACGGTCGTCGCGGCGTGGGCGTGGCGGGTCAGGCCTCCACGACCACCGGCACGATCATCGGACGACGACGCAGCTTCGTGGCGACGAACCGACCGACGACCCGGCGCATGATCTGCTGGAGCTGGTAGGTGTCGGTGGCACCCCCGGCGATGGCGTCCTCGAGGGCGCGTGCCACCTGGGGCTGCACGTCCGCGAACACCTTGTCGTCCTCGGCGAGTCCGCGGGCGAGGATCTGGGGGCCGGCGATGACCTTGCCGGTCGCGGAGTCGACGACGGCGAAGACGGACACGAAGCCCTCCTCGCCGAGCGTGAGGCGGTCCTTGAGCTCGGCCTCGGTGATCTCGCCGACGCTCGAACCGTCCACGTACACGTAGCGGCACGGCACAGCGCCGACGACGGACGCCTTGCCGTCCACGAGGTCGATGACGACGCCGTCCTCGGCGAGCACGACCCGCTCCGGCGGCACGCCGGTCTTGACCGCGAGCGCGCCGTTGGCGACGAGGTGGCGGACCTCGCCGTGCACGGGCATGACGTTCTTCGGCTTGACGATGTTGTAGCAGTACAGGAGCTCGCCGGCGCCCGAGTGCCCGGAGACGTGCACCTTGGCGTTGCCGGAGTGCACGACGCGGGCGCCGAGGCGGGTCAGGCCGTTGATGACGCGGAACACGGCGTTCTCGTTGCCCGGGATGAGCGAGCTCGCGAGGATCACGGTGTCGCCGGGACCCACGGTGACCTTGTGGTCGTGGTTGGCGATGCGGGACAGCGCGGCCATGGGCTCGCCCTGCGAGCCGGTGCACATGAGGACGATCTCGTCGTCGCGCAGCGAGTCGACCTTGCGGAGGTCGATGAGCACGCCGTCCGGGACCTTGAGGTAGCCGAGGTCGGCGGCGATGCCCATGTTGCGGACCATGGACCGGCCGACGAGCGCGACACGGCGGCCGTGCGCGTAGGCGGCGTCGAGCACCTGCTGGACGCGGTGCACGTGCGACGAGAACGACGCGACGATGATGCGCTGGTCGCTCTGCCCGAACACCTGGTCGAGGACGGGGCCGATCTCGCGCTCGGGGGTCACGAACCCGGGGACCTCGGCGTTGGTGGAGTCGACCATGAAGAGGTCGACGCCGCGCTCGCCGAGTCGCGCGAACGCGCGCAGGTCGGTGATGCGCCCGTCGAGCGGGAGCTGGTCCATCTTGAAGTCGCCGGTGTGCAGGACGGTGCCGGCGGCAGTGGTGACGGCGACGGCGAGCGCGTCGGGGATCGAGTGGTTCACGGCGACGAACTCGCACTCGAACACACCGAGCTTCTCGACCTGGCCCTCCTTGACGGTGAGGGTCACGGGGTTGATGCGGTGCTCCTTGAGCTTCGCCTCGACGAACGCGAGCGTGAGCTGGGAGCCGACGAGCGGGATGTCGCGGCGCAGGCGCAGCAGGTACGGCACGGCGCCGATGTGGTCCTCGTGGCCGTGGGTGAGGACGATGGCCTCGACGTCGTCGAGACGGTCGGCGATGTAGTCGAAGTCGGGCAGGATGAGGTCGACGCCGGGCTGGGAGTCCTCGGGGAACAGGACGCCGCAGTCGATGACGAGCAGCTTCCCCTCGTGCTCGAGGACGGCCATGTTGCGCCCGACCTCGCCGAGCCCGCCGAGCGCGACGATGCGCAGCGCGCCGGACGGGAGGGGCGGTGGGGTGGTGAGCTCGGTGTGGAGATGGCTCATGGTGAAGCTCCTGTCGTCAGGACGGGTCCAGGACGCCGCACCGTTCGAGCGCGGCGACCACGGTGGCCGCCTCGTCGTCGGTCGCGGGCACCTGCGGGAGTCGGAGGTGGCGGCCGTCGACCAGCCCGAGGGCTTCGACGGCGGCCTTGGCCATGACGGCCTGGGCACCGGCGCCGTTGATCGCCTCGATGACGGGCGTGACGGCGCGGTGGATCGCGAGGGCGCGGGCGGTGTCGCCCGCGTCGAACGCGGCGGTGAGGTCGCGCAGCTCGCGACCGAGGACGTGGGACGCGACGCCGACGAGTCCGGCGGCTCCCACGGCGAGGAACGGGAGGTAGAGGCTGTCGTCGCCGCAGTACCAGGCCCAGCCGGTGGACGCGGCGAGGCGTGAGGCGGCGAACAGGTCGCCGGTGGCGTCCTTGCAGGCGACGAACTGGTCGTGGGCGGCGAGACGCTCGTAGGTGCTCTCGGCGATCCGCAGGCCGGTGCGGCCGGGCACGTCGTAGACCATGACGGGCAGGTCGGTGGACCCGGCGACGCGGAGCATGTGCTCGTAGAGGCCGTGCTGCGTGGGGCGGGAGTAGTACGGGGTGACGACGAGGAGGCCGTGCGCCCCGGCCTCGGCGGCCTGCTCGGCCATGCGGACGGCGTGGTCGGTGTCGTTGGAGCCGGCACCGGCGACGACCGCGGCACGGTCTCCCACGGCCTCGACGACCGCGGCGACGAGCGCCGCCTTCTCCTCGGCGTGCGTGGTGGGGCTCTCGCCCGTCGTGCCGTTGAGCACGAGGCCGTCGTGCCCGTGGTCGACGAGGTACCGCGCGAGCCGGACGGCGGCGTCGAGGTCGACGGCCCCGCCGGGGCTCATGGGGGTGACCATCGCGGTGAGCAGTGCACCGAACGGGCGGCCCGGGACGGCCGTCGGCGCGCCGTGCTGCGCCGCCGACGACGGGGAGGGGGTTGCCATGTGCACAACCTACCGTTTCCCGGCGCACGGGCCACGGCACGTCCAGGCCCGACGGGCACCAGCAGACTCCCAGGTAAGGACAGGCTCTCCTTGCTACGATTCCGGTTCCCCGACACCAGGAGAGCCCCGTGGCCGAGACCCTCGACCGACCCGACTCCCCCGCCCCCGCGGCACCCACCACGCACCGGTGGAACCCGGCCAACGGCCTCGGGTACGCGATCTTCGCGTCCCGCTGGCTCCAGGCGCCCCTCTACTTCGGCCTGATCGTCGCGCAGGCCGTCTACGTGTGGCAGTTCATGAAGGAGCTGTGGCACCTCGCCGAGAACGTGTTCGGCGGCAAGCACTCGGTCGACGAGGCCGACATCATGCTGTCCGTCCTCGGGCTCGTCGACGTCGTGATGATCTCCAACCTGCTCATCATGGTGATCATCGGCGGCTACGAGACGTTCGTCTCCCGGCTGCACGTGGACGGCCACCCCGACCAGCCCGAGTGGCTGAGCCACGTCAACGCGAACGTGCTCAAGACCAAGCTGGCGATGTCGATCATCGGCATCTCGTCGATCCACCTGCTGCGCACGTTCATCGACTCGGAGCGCTACACCGGCGAGCAGATGATGTGGCAGACGATCATCCACCTCGCGTTCGTCCTCTCGGCCGTGGCGCTCGCGCTCATCGACCGCATGTCGCTCAGCGCGCACCAGCGCGCCGAGAACGCCTACCGCGGCGACGAGGCGCGCGTGCCCGCCTGACGGTTCGGGCCCGCGCCGGCGCGTGGCTACGCTCGGACGGTGAGCTCCCGGACCGACCCCCGCGCCAACCCGCGCCCCGAACGACCACCCGAGGTCCGAGCCGTCGTCCGGCAGGCGATGTCCGTGTCGCTCGCGACCGGGCTCTACGGGATCTCGCTCGGCGCGCTCGCCGTCGTCGCCGGACTGTCCGTCCCGCAGGCGATGGTGCTGAGCCTGCTGATGTTCTCCGGCGGGTCGCAGTTCGCGCTCGTCGGGATCGTGGGCGCGGGCGGGACGGCGCTCTCCGCGGTCGCGACGGCCGGGCTGCTCGGCGTGCGCAACGCGTTCTACGGTGTCCAGCTCTCGCCGCTGCTCGCCGTGCGGTCGTGGCGGCGCGTCCTCGCCGCGCACCTCACCATCGACGAGTCCACCGCGGTCGCGACGGTACAGCCCACGGTGCGCGCGGCCCGCGTCGGCTTCTGGTGCACGGGCGTCGGCGTGTTCGTGCTCTGGAACCTGTTCGTGCTCCTCGGGGCGCTCGCCGGCAACGCGCTCGGCGACCCCAAGAAGTACGGGCTGGACGCGGCCGCGTCCGCCGCCTTCCTCGCCCTGCTGTGGCCCCGCCTCGTCACGCCGGTCACCCGCTGGGTCGCGGCGTCGGCCGTCGTCGTCGCGGTCGTGCTCGTCCCCGTCGTGCCGAGCGGCGTGCCCGTGCTCGCAGCCGCGGTGGTCGCCGTCGCCGTCGGCTGGTTCCGGGGTGACCGCACCGGTCGCCGTGTCCCCGGGGCCGCGCGATGAGCGGCGCCACGATCTGGGTCACGGTCGTCGTCGCGAGCGTCGTCTGCCTCGTGCTCAAGCTGGCCGGCCACCTCGTGCCGGGTCACTGGGTCTCGCACCCGCGCGTCGCCCGGACGGCGGCGCTCGTGACCGTCGCCCTGCTGGCGGCGCTCGTCGCCGTGCAGACGGTCGCGTCGGGTCAGCACCTCGCGGTCGACGCCCGCCTGCCCGCGCTCGGGGTCGCGGCCGTGGCCCTGGCGCTGCGCGCGCCGTTCATCGTCGTGGTGGTGCTCGGCGCGCTGACCGCCGCGCTGCTGCGCGCGGCCGGGATGGCCTGATGATCCGGTTCAGGACGCGCCTCAGGAACGGGCGCGCGACGCCTTCTCGAGCGCGACGGCGTGGCGGAGGGTCTCGCGGGCCCGCTTGCGGTCACCGGACGCGTCGTACGCGAACGCGAGGTTGAACCACCGCTTCCAGTCGGACGGGTCGGCCTCGACCTCGGCCTGCCGCTCCGCGAACTGCGCGTCCGCGACGGTGCGGTCGATGCGACCGCCCGGCGAGCGCGGCAGGTCGTCGACGGGGAGCTCGCCCCGCTCGTGCAGGTGATCGGCGAGCCGCTGCACCTGGACGGCGAACCACCACTCGCGCCCGATGTACCAGACGCCCACGAGGGGCGCGACGACGAGCGCGCCGCCGAGCACGGCCCCGACGACCGACCCCGACGTCACGAGCGCCCACACGGTCCGCCCGATGACGAACCCGTACAGCAGCAGCACGCCCGTCAGCAGGACGGCGCCCAGCAGGCCCTTGCGCATCGTCGGTCGCCCCTCAGCCGAGGTCGAGGACGTTCTCGAGCCCGACGGTCAGGCCCGGCCGGCCGACGACCTCGCGGACCGCGAGGACGACGCCGGGCATGAAGGACGCCCGGTCGAACGAGTCCTGCCGGATCACGAGCTGCTCGCCGACGTTCCCGAGCAGGATCTCCTCGTGCGCGACGAGCCCGCGCAGCCGCACGGCGTGCACGCGCACCCCGTCGACGTCGGCGCCGCGCGCCTCCCAGCCCGACTCGGTGGCGTCGGGGCTCGGGGCGACACCGGCCGCGCGCCGTGCTGCGGCGACGGCGTGGGCGGTGTGGGTCGCGGTCCCCGAGGGTGCGTCGGCCTTGTCGGGGTGGTGCAGCTCGATGACCTCGACGGACTCGAAGTAGCGGGCAGCCTGCGCCGCGAACACCCCGGCGAGCACGGCCGACAGGCCGAAGTTCGGGGCGATGATCACGCCGAGGTCCAGGCCCTCGTCCGCACGGCGTGCCAGGTGGTCGGCGACCCGGCCCCGGCTCTCGTCCGTCCAGCCGGTCGTCCCGACGACGACGTGCGCGCCCGCGTCGAGCGCGGCGTGCACGTTCGTCTCGGTCGCGCTCGGGTGCGTGAAGTCGACGGCGACCTGGGCGCCCGCGGCCGCGAGCACCGCGGTGACGTCGTCGCCCTGCTCGACGCGGGCGACGAGCTCGAGCCCGTCGGCGGCCTCGACCGCGGCGCACGTCGTGCGGCCCATGCGGCCGTCGGCGCCCAGGACGGCGACGCGGATCGTGGCGGAGGTCGGAGCGGTGGTCGTGCTCGTCACGGGGCAGCCTCTCGGTCGGTGCGGGTCCGGGGCGTGCCCGGGTCTGCGCGGCGGCGCGCGGTCAGGCGGGTCAGTCCTCGAACGGTCCGACGCGCACGACCGTGCGCGGGCGGGCCGCCAGGTCGGCGGCGAGGTCGCGGACCTCGTCGAGCGTCACGGCGGCGATGCGCTCGAGGGACTCCTCGAGCGTCAGCAGCTCGCCGAACACGAGCTCGGCACGACCGAGGCGGCTCATGCGCGAGCCCGGGTCCTCGAGGCCGAGCACGAGGCCGCCCGAGAGCTGCCCGACGCTGCGGCGCAGCTCGTCGGGCGTGATGCCGTCCGTGGCGAGCCGGTCGAGCTCGGTGCCGAGCAGCGCGGTGACCTGGTCGACCTTCGCCGGCGCGCAGCCGGCGTACAGGCCGAACGTGCCGAGGCCGCCGTGCGCGGACGCGAACGAATAGGTCGAGTAGGCCAGGCCGCGCTTCTCGCGGATCTCCTGGAACAGGCGCGAGCTCATACCGCCGCCCAGGACGGCGTTGAGCACGGACAGCACGAAACGGCGCTCGTCGGTCGCGGCGAGGCCGGTCGAGCCGATGACGACGTTCGCCTGCTCGACCCGGCGCGTCACGGTGAGCGCGCGCGCCTCGTCGATGACGGTCGCGGCGGCATGGTCGCGGCGCGCACGCGGCGCCGCGGCGGGGTCGAGCGTCCAGCCGCCGGCCACGAGCGCGTCGCCGACCTGCGCGGCGAGCGCGTCGTGGTCGACGTTGCCCGCGGCGGTGACGACGAGCGTCTCGGGGCGGTAGTGCCAGCCGTAGTGCTCCCACACGGCGTCGCGCGGGACCGCGCGGATGGTCTCGGGGGTGCCGCCGATCGGACGCCCCAGGGGGTGCCCGGCGAGGACGGTCTCGGCGAACCGCTCGTGCACGACGTCCGCCGGGTCGTCGTCGTTCATGGCGATCTCTTCGAGGATGACCTCGCGCTCGGTCTCGAGCTCGTCCGTGTCGATCGTCGCGGACGTCACCATGTCAGTGATGACGTCGACCGCCATCGGCAGGTCGGCGTCGAGCACCCGCGCGTAGTAGCAGGTGTGCTCCTTGCCGGTCGCCGCGTTCGCCTCGCCACCCACGGCGTCGAACGCCTCGGCGATGTCGAGCGCGGACCGGCGCGCGGTGCCCTTGAACAGCAGGTGCTCGAGGAAGTGCGTGGAGCCGAAGTGGCCGTCGGTCTCGTCACGCGAGCCGACGCCTACCCAGGCGCCGAGCGACGCCGAGCGCTGGCCCGGCAGGTGCTCGGTCAGGACGCGGACGCCGCCGGGCAGGACGGTGCGACGGATCGTCGCGCCGTCCTGCCCGGCGAGGAGCTCGTCCCGGCCGGAGCCGGCCGGGACGAGCGGGAGTGCGTACGGCACGTCAGGCGTTCTCGGCCGGAGCCTCGGCAGCCTCGGCGGGCGCCTCGGCGCCCTCCTCGTCAGCGACGACGGCGTGCAGCGACAGCTTGCCGCGCGGGTCGATCTCACCGATCTCGACCTGGACCTTCTGGCCGATCGAGAGGACGTCCTCGACGTTCTCCACGCGCTTGCCGCCGACGAGCTTGCGGATCTGCGAGATGTGGAGCAGGCCGTCCTTGCCCGGGGAGAGCGAGATGAACGCGCCGAACGACGTCGTCTTGACGACGGTGCCGACGAAACGCTCCCCGATCTCCGGGACGTGCGGGTTGGCGATCGCGTTGATCGCCGCGCGGGCGGCCTCGGCCGACGGGCCGTCGGTGGCGCCGATGTACACGGTGCCGTCGTCCTCGATCGAGATGTCCGCGCCCGTCTCGTCCTGGATCTGGTTGATCATCTTGCCCTTCGGGCCGATGACCTCGCCGATCTTGTCGACCGGGACCTTCACGCTGATGACGCGCGGCGCGAACGGGCTCATCTCGTCCGGCGTGTCGATGGCCTCGTGGAGGACCTCGAGGATCGTGAGGCGGGCCTCACGGGCCTGCGTCAGCGCGCCGGCGAGGACGGACGTCGGGATGCCGTCGAGCTTCGTGTCGAGCTGGATGGCCGTGACGAACTCGCTGGTACCGGCGACCTTGAAGTCCATGTCGCCGAAGGCGTCCTCGGCCCCCAGGATGTCGGTGAGCGCCGCGTAGCGGGTCTCACCGTCGAGCTCGTCGGACACGAGGCCCATCGCGATGCCCGCGACGGCCGCACGCAGCGGCACGCCGGCGTTGAGCAGCGACAGGGTCGAGGCGCAGACCGAGCCCATCGACGTCGAGCCGTTGGAGCCGAGGGCCTCGGACACCTGACGGATCGCGTAGGGGAACTCCTCGCGCGTCGGCAGCACCGGCACGAGCGCCCGCTCGGCGAGCGCGCCGTGACCGATCTCGCGGCGCTTCGGGCTGCCCACGCGACCGGTCTCACCGGTCGAGTAGGGCGGGAAGTTGTAGTTGTGCATGTACCGCTTGCGCGTCTCCGGACCGAGCGAGTCGATCTGCTGCTCCATGCGGAGCATGTTCAGCGTGGTGACGCCCATGATCTGGGTCTCGCCGCGCTCGAAGATCGCGGAGCCGTGCACGCGCGGCAGGACCTCGACCTCGGCCGACAGCGTGCGGATGTCGCGCAGGCCACGACCGTCGATGCGGAAGCCGTCGGCGAGGATGCGGCGACGCACGACCGCCTTCTGCACGGACCGGTAGGCCGCGGAGATCTCCTTGGACCGGCCCTCGAACGCCTCGGCGAGCTCGCCCTGGACCTCGGCCTTGAGCTCGTCGATGCGGGACTCGCGGTCCTGCTTGTCGGCGATGGACAGCGCCTCGTCCAGGCGGGCTGCCGCGGCCGACTCGACCGCCGCGTACGCGTCGGGCTGGTAGTCGGGGAAGAGCGGGAGCTCGGTGGTCGCCTTGGACGACTGGGCGGCGAGCTGCTGCTGCGCCTCGACGAGCGCACGGATGAACGGCTTCGACGCCTCGATGCCCTCGGCCACGACCTCCTCGGTCGGAGCCTGCGCGCCCTCGTTCTTGATGAGGTTCCAGGAACCCTCGGTGGCCTCGGCCTCGATCATCGCGACGGCGACGTCGGACGAGCCGTCCGCGTTCGTCACGACACGGCCGGCGACGACCATGTCGAACACCGCGCGCTCCTTCTCGGAGTAGCGCGGGAAGGCGACCCACTGGCCGTCGACCAGGGCGACGCGGACCGCGCCGACCGGGCCGGAGAACGGCAGGCCGGAGATCTGCGTGGACATGGACGCCGCGTTGATCGCCAGCGTGTCGTACGCGTCGTCCGGGTTGATCGCGAGGACGGTCAGGACGACCTGGACCTCGTTGCGCAGGCCCTTGACGAACAGCGGGCGCAGCGGGCGGTCGACCAGACGGCAGACCAGGATCGCGTCGGTCGAGGGGCGACCCTCACGACGGAAGAACGAGCCGGGGATCTTGCCCGCGGCGTACTGGCGCTCCTCGACGTCGACCGTCAGGGGGAAGAAGTCGAACTGCTCCTTCGGGTGCTTCCCGTAGGTCGTGGCCGACAGGAGCATGGTGTCGTTGTCGAGGTACGCGGCGACGGAGCCGGCGGCCTGGCGCGCGAGACGCCCGGTCTCGAAACGGATGGTGCGGGTGCCGAAGCGACCGTTGTCGATCGTGGCCTCGGCGAACTGGATCTCGGGACCCTCCATGGGTCCTCCTCTCTCGAGGGCCACCTGCCGGACGGCTGGTCTTCGATCGAGGTCCGCGGAGCCAGGCTCCCCCTGCGGGGTGCTCCGGGTCCGAGGCCCACTACCGAGGACCGAACCTCGCGGCGCGGCGGCGGTGATGTGTGCGGCGTGGGGTGTGAGTGCAAGGACCGGGAGCCGCACGCGTCCCGGGCCCTGACGCCCGTCCAGCCCGGACCCCCTGAGGGGACCGGGCCGGACGAGGAGGTTCAGCGACGCAGACCGAGGCGCTCGATGAGGCTGCGGTAGCGGGCGATGTCGACCTTCTGCAGGTAGCCGAGGAGGCGACGGCGCTGGCCCACGAGGATCAGCAGACCACGACGGCTGTGGTGGTCGTGCTTGTGCTCCTTGAGGTGCTCCGTCAGGTCCTTGATGCGCTGCGTCAGCATCGCGACCTGCACCTCGGGCGAGCCGGTGTCGGTCTCGGACGTGCCGTACTCGGCGATGATCTGCTTCTTGGTGGCGGTGTCCAGGGGCATGGTTCTCCTTCGAGGATCAGGTCGTTGCGCGGCGCGCCAGGGCTTTCCCCTGGGCTCTTGGGACGGCTCCCTCGACTCCCCGCGACACCTGTCGAGGGGCGGGAGCCACCGCGGCCGATCGAACGGCAACCCTCAGTCTACCAAAGGGGCGCCCGGATCCAGGCCCAGCACCGCGCGCGTCCGGGCGACGTCGTCGTTCATCGCCGCGAGGAGCTGCTCGAGCCAGTCGTCGCCCTCGAACCGCAGCGTCGGCCGCAGGCGCTCCACGAGCTCGACGACGACCTCCTCGCCGTACAGGTCGAGGTCGGTGCGGTCCAGGACGTACGCCTCGACCCGGCGCTCCTGCCCGTCGAACGTGGGGTTGGTGCCGATCGAGACGGCCGCCGGCAGGCGCTCCGCGGCGGGCGTCCCGGGCGACCGGACGAGCCAGCCCGCGTACACCCCGTCGGCCGGCACGAGACCCTGCACCGGCGTGCCGTCGGCGACCGCGCCCAGGTTCGCGGTCGGGAACCCGAGCTCGCGGCCCCGCGCGTCCCCGTGGACGACCTCTCCCCGCAGCCGGTGCGGCCGCCCGAGGACTCCGGCGGCCGCGACGACGTCACCCTGCGCGAGCAGCTCACGGACGTACGTCGACGACCACCGCGCGTGCGCGGGCTCAGTGGTCGCGCCGACGTCCCCGACGACCTCCACGACGAACCCGTGCCGCGCGCCGAGCGCGACCATCGTCTCGAGCGTGCCGCTGTTGTCGCGCCCGAACCGCACGTCCCGCCCCACGACGACCCGCTGCGCCCGCAGCCCGTCGACGAGGTACCGCACGACGAACTCCTCGGGCGTCTGCGCCGCGAAGTCGAGGGTGTAGCGCACCAGCAGGACGGCGTCGAGGCCCGCCTCGGCGAGCAGGTCGAGCCGGTCCCGTACCCCGGTGATGAGCTCGGGCGCGTGCTCGGGGCGGTGCACCGCCAGGGGGTGCGGGTCGAACGTCACGGCCACGGCGTGGGCGCCGTCCTCGCGGGCCCGCGCCGCGATGGCGCGACAGACCTCGGCGTGACCCCGGTGGACCCCGTCGAAGTTGCCGATCGTCACCACGGTCGGGCCGAAGCTCGCTGGGACCTGGTCCAGCCCCGTCCACACCTGCACGCTCACGCTCCTCGCGTCGTCCTGTCGCCGCCCGGCGTGCGTCGCACAGAGGGCCTGGACAACTCTGCCACGTCCACGGCCGTGGGCCGTCGTGGAGCTCAGGCGGGGGCCAGCACGATCTGCGGTCGCGCGAGCAGACCACCCTTGCCGCGGGCGTCCTCGACGAGCGCGACGAGGGTGCCGTCCGGCCCGATGGCGGCGTGCAGGCCTGGGACGTCCAGCGGCGGGAGCGCGCGACCGTGCCCGAGCGCAGCCGCCTCGGCCGCGTCGAGCCGCCGGACCGGGAACGACGCCGCTGCGGCCTCGGCGAGCGGCAGCGTGGCGAGCACGCCGTCGGCGTCCACCTGGTCCTGGAGCTGTTCGAGCGTGCGCGCCCCGGCGATGCCGTAGCCGCCGACCCGCGTGCGCCGGAGCGCCACGAGGTGCCCGCCGACCCCGAGCGCCGCGCCCAGGTCGCGCCCGAGCGCCCGCACGTACGTGCCCGACGACACCGTGACGGCCGCGTCGACGTCGACCGTCGCGGACCCCTCCACGACAGGGCCGGGACGCACGTCGAGCACGTGGAAGCGCGAGACCGTCACGGGCCGCGCGGCGAGCACGACGTCCTCGCCGGCCCGCACGCGCGCATAGGCGCGCTCGCCGTCGACCTTGATCGCGCTCACCGAGCTCGGCACCTGCTGCAGGTCTCCGGTGAGCCCGGCGACGACCTCCTCGACCTGCGCACGGGTGACACCGGCCGCGTCGACGCGCGCGACGACCTCCCCCTCGGCGTCCTCGGTGGTCGTCGCGACGCCGAGCCGGACCGTGGTCTCGTAGTCCTTGTCGGCGCCGACCACGTAGGTGAGCAGGCGCGTCGCCCGGCCCACCCCGACCACCAGGACGCCCGTCGCCATCGGGTCGAGGGTGCCCGCGTGCCCGACCTTCTTCGTGCCGGCGAGCCCGCGCATCCGACCGACGACGTCGTGGCTGGTCCAGCCCTGCGGCTTGTCGACGATCACGAACCCGTCGGGAGCGGTGGGGTTGCGGGGGCGGCGCTCCCGCTGCTCGCGCCCGCTCATGCGGCACCCCGGACGAGCGCCGCGGCGATGTCGGCACCGACCGCACAGGTGAGGAGCGCACCGACGCCGGGTTCGTCGGTGTGCTCAGGCGCTTCGGTCGCCAGCAGGACGTTGATGAGCATGCCGGTCGCGACGAAGCTCCGCGCCTCCTCGGGCCCCTCGCCCGTGCGCTCCTGGTAGATCTCGAACGCGCGCACGAGCACGGCACGGGCGCTCGCGCCGAGGTCGGGGTCGGACGCCGCGACGAACCCGTGCATCAGGACGCGCAGCAGGTTGCGGTCGGCGAGCAGCTCCACGTAGGCGTCGCCGAGCCGGTCGCGGGCGTCCGGACCGGCGGGGACCGCCTCGAAGGCGTCGACGATGCGGTCGCCGATGCGCTCGAACACCGCCCGGAACAGGCAGCGCTTGGACCCGAAGATGCGCACCACGTAGGGCTGGGACACGCCGGCGGCCTGGGCGACCTGGTCGGTCGTCGTGCCGGCGAAGCCATGCTCGGCGAACGCCTGCGTGGCGGCGTCGAGGATCTGCTCGCGCCGCTCCTCCTTGCTCATCCGGACCCGTGTGGCGCTCATGGTTGACATGTTATCAGCCGATAACTAGCGTCTCCTGTGTAGTAATCAGTCGATGCTTACCGCACGAGGGGAACAGGCCATGACCACCACCGAGACCACGCCCTTGCCTCCGGGCAGCAGCGAGCTGCTCCCCCACGACGACGGCGCGGGCCGACCGCTCCGCACCCGACCCGTCTGGCTCGCCCTCCTGGCCGCGTCGCTGCCGATGTTCATGGCGACGCTCGACAACCTCGTCATGACCGGCGCGCTGCCCGTCATCTCCGAGCGCCTGCATCCCGACGTCGAACAGCTGCAGTGGTTCGTCAACGCCTACACGCTGGTCTTTGCGACCCTCATGCTCCCCGCCGCCGCGCTCGGCGACCGGTTCGGCCGGCGCCGCGTCTTCGTCGGCGGCATCGTGCTCTTCGCGCTCGCGTCCGCGGCCAGCGCCCTGGCCGACACGCCCGCACAGCTCATCGCGGCGCGTGCCGTGCAGGGCGCGGGCGGCGCGGCCATCCTGCCCCTCTCCCTCGCCCTGCTCGCCGGCGCCGTGCCCGCGTCACGGCGAGCGATGGCGATCGGCATCTGGGGCGGGGTGTCGGGGCTCGGCGTCGCGCTCGGCCCGGTGATCGGCGGCGCCGTCGTCGAGGGCCTGTCGTGGCGGGCCATCTTCTGGCTCAACGTGCCCGTCGCCGTCGTCGCCGTCCCGCTCGCCGTGTGGGGTCTGCGCGAGGCGCGCGGTCGCGTCGGACGCTTCGACCTCGTGGGGCTCGTGCTCGCCGGGGCCGGGATCTTCCTCGCGGTGTGGGCCGTCGTCGGCGCGAACGACCGCGGCTGGGGCTCGGTCACGACGGTCGGGATGCTCCTCGGCGGCGCCGTCCTGCTCGCCGCGTTCGTGCGCCACGAGACGCGGGCGGAGAGCCCGCTCGTGCCGCTCCGCCTGTTCCGGGCCCGCAGCTTCACCGTCTCGAACGTGGCAGGCTTCGCCTTCTCGATGGGCATGTTCGGTGCGGTCTTCCTGCTCACGCAGTACTTGCAGATCGGCGAGGGCTACTCGCCCCTCGCCGCGGGCGCGCGCACCCTGCCCTGGACCGCGGCGCCCATGCTGGTCGCCCCCGTGGCCGGCGCTCTCACCGGGCGCTTCGGCGCGCGCCCCTTCGTCGCCGGCGGGCTCGTCCTCCAGACGATCAGCCTGGCGTGGATGGCGGTCGGCATCGACTCCGGCGGTGCGTACCCGTCGCTCGTGCCGGCGTTCGTCGTCGCGGGCGTCGGGATGGGTCTCACGTTCGCGCCCGTCGCGACGGCGGTGCTCGCCGACCTGCCCGACCGCGACCACACCACCGCGAGCAGCGTCAACGCGACGATCCGCGAGGTCGGCGTCGCGCTCGGCGTCGCCGTGCTCACGGCCGTGTTCCTCGGTGCGGGCGGTGCGTTCACGCCGGCTGCCTACGTCGACGGGCTCGTGCCCGCCCTGTGGGTGGGCGCCGCAGTCGTCGGGGTCGGTGCCGTCGCCTCGCTGCTCATGCCGCGCCGCACCGGCCGCGCGGACTGAACGCCCCCGCCACTCCCAGACCCAGACCCAAGGCCGGGCCGAACGGGCGGTCTCGCACGCACGAACGGGCCCCTGTCCACCTTCTGAATGCTCAGGGGGTGGACAGGGACCCGTTCGGCTCTGCGGGCGGGACGGGTCCGGTCAGGAGCCGGAGGCGTCCCTGTCGTCCTCGTCCTCGTCCTGCTTGCGGTACGGGTCCGCCTCGCCGGCGAACGCCTTGTCGGCGCGCAGGGCGGCGAGCTCGGCGTCCTTCTCGCGGGCGGCGCGCAGCGCGTCCTCGATGTGGGCGGCGCTCTCGGGCACCGCGTCGAGCTGGAACTCGAGGGTCGGCGTGAGCCGGATCCCGGTCTGCTTGCCCACCTCGGACCGGATGACGCCCTTGGCGCTCTCCAGCGCCGCGGCCGTCCCGGCGCGGTCCTCGTCCGTCCCGCGCACCGTGTAGAACACCGTGGCGTTCTGCAGGTCGCCCGTCACCCGGACCTCGGTCACGGTGACGAACCCGAGCCGCGGGTCCTTGATGCGGGTGTCGAGCATCTGCGCGACGACCTGCTGGATCCGCTCGGCCAGCTTCCTGGCCCGCACGCTCTCGGCCATGTCTCACTCCTCGTCCTTGAAGGCTGCGGGCAGCCTTCACCAGTAAGTCCCCCGCCGCGAGCGCTGATGCCCGCGCGGCGGGGAGAAACAGAGCACCCGACCGCCCGGAGACGACGAGGGGGCGGGTCGTGGTGGGTCTGGCACGGGCCGCCAGGCCCGCGGCAGACCCGCCCCCTCGTCGTCGGAGGTCGGTCGGGTGCGGCGTCACTCAGCGCAAGGCGTCACGAACGCGGCTTCTCCCGCATCTCGAACGTCTCGATGACGTCCTCGAGCTGGATGTCGTTGAACGACCCGAGCCCGATACCGCACTCGTAGCCCTCGCGGACCTCGGTGGCGTCGTCCTTGAACCGCTTGAGCGAGTCGACGGTGAGGTTGTCCCCGACGACGACGCCCTTGCGCAGGACGCGCGCCTTGGAGTTCCTCGTGATGGTGCCGGACCGCACGATGGTTCCCGCGATGTTGCCCGCCTTGGAGGAGCGGAAGATCTCGCGGATCTCGGCGGTGCCGAGCTGGACCTCTTCGTACTCGGGCTTGAGCATGCCCTTGAGCGCGGCCTCGACGTCGTCGATCGCCTGGTAGATCACCGTGTAGTAGCGGATGTCGACGCCCTCGCGGTCGGCGAGCTCGCGCACACGGTCCATCGGCTTGACGTTGAAGCCGATGATGATCGCGTTGTCCACCGTGGCCAGGTTGACGTCGTTCTGCGTGATCGCACCGACACCGCGGTGGATGACGCGCAGCTCGACCTCGTCGCCCACGTCGATCTTGAGCAGCGCGTCCTCGAGCGCCTCGACGGCACCGGACACGTCGCCCTTGAGGACGAGGTTGAGGGTCTCGACCTTGCCCTGCTCGAGCGCCTGCGTGAAGTCCTCGAGGCTGATGCGCTTGCGACGCTTCGCCAGGGTCGCTGCACGCTCCGCGGCCTCACGCTTCTCGGCGATCTGACGTGCGGTGCGGTCGTCGGGCGCCACGATGAACGTGTCGCCGGCGCGGGGCACCGAGGTCAGGCCGAGCACCTGGACCGGACGGGACGGGAGCGCCACGTCGAGGGTGTTGCCGTGCTCGTCGAACATCGCGCGGACGCGGCCGTGGGCCGTGCCGGCGACGATCGAGTCACCGACGGCGAGCGTGCCGGACTGGACCAGGACGGTCGCGACGGAGCCGCGACCCTTGTCCAGGTTGGCCTCGATCGCGACACCGCGAGCGTCCTTGTCGGGGTTCGCCCGCAGGTCGAGCGCGGCGTCCGCGGTGAGCAGGACCGCCTCGAGCAGCTCGTCGATGCCCATCCGGTTCTTCGCGGAGACGTTGACGAACATCGTGTCGCCGCCGTACTCCTCGGCCACCAGGTTGTACTCGGTGAGCTGCTGGCGGATCTTGTCGGGGTTGGACCCCTCCTTGTCCACCTTGTTCACGGCCACGACGATCGGGACGTTCGCGGCCTGGGCGTGGTTGAGCGCCTCGACCGTCTGCGGCATGACGCCGTCGTCCGCGGCGACCACGAGGATCGCGATGTCGGTGACCTGGGCACCACGGGCACGCATGGCGGTGAACGCCTCGTGACCCGGGGTGTCGATGAACGTGATGGCGCGGTCGTTGCCCTCGTGCTCGTGGTGCACCTGGTACGCGCCGATGTGCTGGGTGATGCCACCGGCCTCGCCCGCGACGACGTCCGACGAGCGGATCGCGTCGAGGAGCTTGGTCTTTCCGTGGTCGACGTGACCCATGACGGTCACGACCGGCGGGCGGGGCTCCAGCACGTCGTCGTCCTCGGCCTCGAGCTCTGCGTCGAGGTCGATGGAGAACGCACCGAGGAGCTCGCGGTCCTCGTCCTCCGCGGAGACCATCTCGATGCGGTAGCCGAGCTCGGCACCCAGGGTGCCGAAGGTGTCCTCGTCGAGGGACTGCGTGGCCGTGGCCATCTCACCGAGGTGGAAGAGCACCGTCACGAGGCTCGCCGGGTTGGCGTCGATCCTGTCCGCGAAGTCCGACAGGCTCGCGCCGCGGCGCAGGCGGATGACCGTCGAGCCGTCCCCACGGGGAACCTGCACGCCACCCAGCGAGGGGGCCTGCATCTGCTCGAACTCCTGGCGCTTCGCGCGCTTCGACTTGCGTCCGCGGACGGGGCGACCCCCGGCGCGACCGAAGGCACCCTGCGTGCTGCCGCGACCGGCACCACCGGGACGACCACCACCACCGGGGCGACCGGCGAAACCGCCGCCACCGGCACCGGCACCGCCGCCGGGACGACCGGCGTACCCGCCGCCGCCACCGCCGCCACCGGGACGACCGCCACCGGGACGACCGCCACCGGCACCACCGGGGCCGGGACGACCCAGGCTCGTCTTGCCGGGCATCATGCCGGGGTTGGGGCGCGGGCCGCCCGGACGGGGGCCACCAGGACGCGGCGCCGCGGGGCGGGGACCGCCCGGACGCTCACCGGCGTTCTCCGCCGCAGGGCGCTCGGAGCGCTCAGGACGCGCGCCGGGCCGGGGCATGCCCTGGCTGGACGCGAACGGGTTGTTGCCCGGACGCGAGCCACCGGCGCGAGGCATGCCCTGGCTGGACGCGAAGGGGTTGTTGCCCGGACGCGGCGCACCCGGACGCGGTGCTCCACCGGGACGCGGGTTGTCGTTGCCGCCGGACGAGCGCGGCGACGAGGCCGGCTTCGTCTCGGGGGCGGACTGTGCCTCTGCCGCGCGCTCGGCGGGCTTCGCGGCGGGCTTGGGCGCGGGGCGCGCCGGGCCGGGCCGGGCTGCCGGTGCGGAAGCCGACGGGGCCGGGCTCGCGGACGCGGCAGGTGCCTCGGCAGGGGCGTCCGCCGCAGGCTTGGCCGCGGCGGGCTTGGCCGGGCCGGGCGCAGCGGGACGCGCGCCGGGCCGGGCGCCGGGCGCGGGGGCGGCTGCGGGGGCAGCCGAGGAGCCGGCGGAGCCGCCGGCGGGGAACGTGTCGCGCAGCTTGCGCACGACGGGTGGTTCGATCGTCGAGGACGCCGACCGGACGAACTCACCGAGCTCGGTGAGCTTCGTCATGATGGTCTTGCTCTCGACCCCGAGCTCCTTGGCGAGCTCGTAGACGCGGACCTTAGCCACAACTCTCCTGTCTCGGCCCGCCCGGACAGGGAGGACCGTCTTAGTTACGAGGGGTGCTCATCGCAGGGTGCTCATCGCGTGCCCATGTTTCTGACCCGCTTCCTGATAGACGTGTCTGGCATGTCGACCTCGTGCCGGTGCGGCCGCCGTGGCCTCACTCCTGATGCTCCGCCACGAACCGGCGGACGTCGTCCGTGTCGAGGGGGCCGCTGTGACGCAGCGCCCGGGTGAACGCGTGACGACGTTCGGCGAGCTCGAGGCAGCGGACCCGGGGGTGGAGCCACGCGCCACGTCCCGGCATGCGGCAGGCGGCGTCGACGACGAGGGCCGGTGCACCGTCCTGACGTACGACGAGACGTACGAGGTCGGACCGAGGGACGCGTTCCCGGCAGCCGATGCACGTGCGGACCGGGCCCGCGGGCCCGACCGGGCCCTGGGAGCGCCGGTCGTCCGAGGTGGGCAGGCCGGACGACCCCGTCCGGGGCGCCGACTCGTGCGGTGCGTACGACATCGACCGGGCGCGCGGCCCGTCACCTCCTAGTCTACCCCTTGTCCGGCCCCGGACCCGACGTCCGGGCCGGTCCGACGTGTCGCGGCCGCCCGGACGCCCGGTCCGGACGGCCGCTTCCCGGTGTGGTGCGTCAGCCCTCGGCGCCGCCGTCGGCGGACGGCGCGGGGGCCTCGGACGGCGCATCCGCACGACCCGTGTCGGCACCGCCCTCGTCCGAACGGATGTCGATCCGCCACCCCGTGAGCTTCGCGGCGAGACGGGCGTTCTGCCCCTCCTTGCCGATCGCGAGCGAGAGCTGGTAGTCGGGCACCACGACGCGCGCCGAGCGGGTGGCCTCGTCGACGACTGTCACCGACGAGACCGTCGCGGGCGACAGCGCGCTCGCCACGAACCGCGCCGGGTCGGCGCTGTGGTCCACGATGTCGATCTTCTCGCCGTGCAGCTCCGCCATCACCGCGCGCACGCGGGCGCCCATCGGGCCGATGCACGCACCCTTGGCGTTGAGGCCCTGGACGTTCGAGCGCACCGCCATCTTGGAACGGTGGCCCGCCTCGCGCGCCAGCGCGACGATCTCGACCGACCCGTCGGCGACCTCCGGGACCTCGAGCTCGAACAGCTTGCGCACCAGGTTCGGGTGCGTGCGGCTGAGCACGATCTGCGGGCCCTTGAAGCCGCGCGAGACCTCGAGCACGTACGCGCGCAGGCGCTCCCCGTGCACGTACTGCTCGGTCGGGACCTGCTCGTGCGGCGGCAGCACCGCCTCGATCCCGCCGACCTCCACCAGGACGACCCGCGGGTCGCGGCCCTGCTGGATGACGCCGGCGATGACCTCGCCCTCCTTGCCGCGGAACTGCCCGAGGATCTGGTCGTCCTCGGCGTCGCGCAGGCGCTGGACGATGACCTGCTTCGCGGTCGTCGTCGCGATCCGGCCGAAGCCCGCCGGGGTGTCGTCGTACTCGGGCCCGAAGGAGCGCAGCCCCTCCTCGTCCACGATCTCCTCGCGCGCCCACACCGTGGCACGGCCCGACGTGCGGTCCAGCTCCACCCGGGCGTGCGGCTGCGACCCCGTGCTGTGCTGGTAGGCGGTCAGCAGGGCCTGCTCGATCGCGCCCACCAGGACGTCCAGGCCGATCTCGCGCTCCCGCTCGACCGCCCGCAACGCTGTCATGTCGATGTCCATCAGGCCTCCCCGCCCTCGTGCTCGTCCTGTGCGTCGTCGGCGGCCTCGGGGTCGTCGAGGTCCGCCGACTCCGCACGCTTCATCTCGACCTCGACCGTGCCTCGCGCGACGTCGGCGAGCGCCACGCGCTCCGGACCCTCCGTGACCTCCGTCAGCACCACGTCGTCGCCGTCGACCGTGTCGAGGCGTCCTGCGGCGGCGCCGCCGTCCCGGAGCGCGAGACGCACCAGGCGGCCGCGCGCCCGCAGGAAGTGGCGGCGCTCCGTGAGCGGCCGCGACACCCCGGGGGTCGACACCTCGAGCGTGTACTCGCCGGACACCGTGTCGGCCGCGTCGAGGGCGTCGGACACCGCCCGGGACACCTCGGCCACGCGGTCGAGGTCCAGGCTGCCGGTCTCGTCCTCGGGGAGGTCGAGCGTGATGCGGACGACGGTCCGCGGGCCCGAGCGGCCGAGCGTCACGTCCTCGAGGTACAGGCCGGACGCGTCCACGACGGGCGCCACGACCTCCTGGACGGCGTCTGCCGCGTTGTGCCTGGCCATGCGAGCTCCTGTCGGGTCGTCAGCCCACCGGGCTGTTCGCGGGCGGGCCGCGGCCGGGCGCGGAGCCCGGGACGCAGCCGGGGACGCCCCGACCGGTGTGCTGTTGTGCGGGGACCAGCCTAACGACAATGCACGACCAGACGACAATGCACGACCTCACGACGATGCGCGACCGCGCCACGGCGCCGGCGGGGCGCCGCCCTCACCCGGGCGTGACATCATCGGGCGCGATGCGCCACCTCCACCAGGCCCGAGCGGCCACGCCCACCGCGCCGGTCTGCCGCCCGGGGTGCGACGACCCGACCCCTCGGCGGCCACGGGCGGTCCGCGCGCTGCTCGTGGCGCTCGCCCTCACGGCTCTCGCGGGATCGGTCACCGGGTGCGACGTCCACCTCGCGCAGGACGGACCGGGACCGCTCGCGCTCACGGTCGACGAGCAGGTCCGGGCGGCGACGGTCGCGGACCTCGCCGCGGTGCGCGACCTGGCGCACGAGGCCCGGACCGCGTCGTCCGCGCCGCCCGCCCGATCCGTCCGCACCCAGCTCGCGCAGGTGGAGACGCGGGCCACCCAGCAGATCGCCGCGCTCGGCGGGCCCTACGACGGACCGCCGCCGACCGTCGCACCGGCGCCGGCCACCGGCGCGTCGTCACCGGCGACGGCCGCCGCCGCGAGCACCCCGACGGACCCGCCCGCCGCGACCCGCCCGGCGGACGTCGTCGCACGCCTCGCCGCCAACGAGGAGGCCGCGCGGGGTCGCCTCGTCCAGCCCGGCGACCCGGGCCTGGCGCGCCTCGTGGCGCAGGTCGCGACGAGCCAGGACCTCGGCGCCCGTGCGCTCGCGCGGGCCGCCCACCTGAGGGTCCCGGCGTCCGCGGCCCGCCTCCCCGCGCGGGTCCCGTCCACGTTCGCCGCGAGCACGTCGGACGGGCTCGCCGTGCTGGTGGCGTCGGAGGACGGCGCCGGCTACGTCCTCGAGGTGGAGGCGGCCCGCGCCCGGGGCGCCGCTCGCGACGCGCTGGTGTCGCGCGCCGCGCTGCACCGCGCCCGCGGGCAGCAGCTCGCGGACGCGGCGGGGCTCGCCGGGACGGACGACGACCCGCGCACGACCGCGTACGCGATCCCGTCGGGCACGGCCCGAGCCGTCGAGCGCCGGCTCGAGCAGGGGCTCGCGGCGCGGTACGCCCAGGCGCTCGACACCGCGGCGCCGCGGGACCGCACCGCGCTCGCCGACCTGCTGACCGACGCGGCGCGCGCGGCGGTCGACGCGGGCGGTCCCGTGACCGCGTTCCCCGGTGGCACGCCACCCGCTGCCACCACCCCGGCGACGACCGGACCGACGACCTCACCGGGGACGGACTGACGCCCCGACCTGAGACGGGCTGACGGCGCGACCGCGGGAGCGTTAGGTTGCCCTCGTCATCTTCGTCGTCGCAGGGAGCACCATGAAGCACATCACCACTCGCCGGCGTCGCGTCGTCGCGGCGCTCACCGCCGTCGGCGGGCTCGTCGCGGCCGTCGTCGCCGCAGCACCGGCCGACGCCGGCCTGCCCACCGTCACCGGGACGCGCATCTCGACGGCGACACCGTCGTCGAGCGTCTACACCGCCCTCGACGGCGGGGTCACCGACGGCACCTACTGGTACAGCGCCACCGTGGAGCACCACAAGAGCGGCAGCAAGACCTACGACTCCGCCCAGCTGATCAAGACGCCGCTCGGTTCGTCGACGCCCACGAAGCGGGTCTCCTACCGCATCCGGTCGGGCAACGCGACGAACCTGCTCGGCCACGCGAACGACATCGCGTACAACGCCGACACGGGCAAGCTCCTCATCCCCACCTGGACCAACGACAGCTCCGTCCAGGGCAGCACGCAGCCGCGCAGCCTGCGCGTCGTGAACCGGTCGACGCTGGCCGTCGAGAGCACCAAGACGCTCCCCCACACCACGACGAACATCTGCTACGACCCGACCACCCACCAGTACGTGGCGGGGACGTTCAACCGGTACTACGTCTACGACAGCGCATTTCACGAGAAGTCCACGAGCGGGACCCTCAAGATGCCGGGCACGGGCCAGGGCATCGACTGCGACTCCCGGTACGTGTACGTCATCGCCAGCCCGAAGCCGGGCTCGCTGAGCACGAACCGCATCTACGTCTACACGTGGTCGTTCTCGCTCGTGCGGACCTACGAGTACCGGACCAGCTCCGAGAGCGAGCACCTGACCCACTCGGGCAGCACGTTCTACCTCGGGTTCAACATCGGGGCGGGCGCCCTGTACCGGCTCGACGGCTTCCAGTTCACGGTGCGGTACTACGGCGGCGGCGGCTCAGGCAGCATGTCGTCGACGACGGTCCTCTACGGCCGCAGCACCGCGCTGCGCAAGAACACGTTCACCCGGTCGGGGTACACGTTCACCGGCTGGACGGCGCAGCGGTCCGTCGACAGCAAGTACCGCTACGTGAACCCGAAGAGCACCTCGCAGACGGGCTGGTACACGAAGGGCAAGCAGCCGTCGGGCTGGGCGCTCATCCAGTACCACGACGCCTCGTCGGTCTACCAGACCACGTCGCGCGGCACGGTCTGGCTCACGGCCGCCTGGAAGAAGAAGTAGCGTTCGGCCGCCGCGAGGCGCACCGGCGCGCGCATGGCGGAGGCGCCGACGCGGACCAGGGGGTCCGCGTCGGCGCCTCCGTCATGCGGCGGGGTCTTTCAGGAGCGGCCCGGAGCGGCCGCCAGGAGCGCCTCGACGCGGCCGACGACCGCGTCCACGACGTCGTCCACGGGGACCTGCTCGGCATCGCCGCCGACGCGCGAGCGCACCTCGACCACGCCGTCGGCCAGCCCGCGGCCCACGACGACGACGAGCGGCGCGCCGAGCAGCTCGGCGTCGGCGAACTTCACGCCCGGCGAGACCTTCGACGGCCGGTCGTCGTACAGCACCTCGACGCCGCGGTCGGCAAGCTCCGCCGCGATCCGCTCCGCCGCCTCGAACACCGAGGCGTCACGGCCCGCCGCGACGAGCTGCACGTGGTGCGGCGCGACGTGCACCGGCCACGCGAGGCCCTTGTCGTCGTGGTTCGCCTCGGCGAGGGCCGCGAGGACGCGGGTCACGCCGATGCCGTACGAGCCCATGGTCACGACCTGCTGCTTGCCGTTCACGTCGAGCACGGTCAGGCCGAGCGCCTGCGCGTACTTGCGGCCGAGCTGGAAGATGTGGCCGATCTCGATGCCGCGCGCGAGCTCGAGCGGGCCGGACCCGTCGGGGGCCTCGTCGCCGGCCTTGACCTCGGCGGCCTCGATCGTGCCGTCCGCGGTGAAGTCGCGACCGGCCACCAGGTCGAACACGTGCTTGCCGGGAGCGTCCGCGCCGGTGATCCAGCGCGTGCCCTCGACGACGCGCGGGTCGAGCAGGTAGCGCACGGCGGACACGGTCGCCGGGTCGCCGTCGCCGGCCGCGCCGTCGACGGGCACCTGGGCGCCCTGCGGGCCGAGCGAGCCGGGGCCGATGTAGCCCTTGACGAGCTCGGGGTGCGCGGCGAAGTCGGCGTCGCCCGCGGGCTCGACGTCGGCGGGCTCGACCGCGGCACCGAGACGCTTGAGGTCGACCTCGCGGTCGCCCGGGAGACCCACGACGACGACCTCGCGCCGCCCGTCGGGGTGCGTCAGCGCGAGGACGACGTTCTTGAGCGTGTCGGCGGCCGTCCACAGGCGGTCGGGACGTCCGAAGCGCTCGTTCGCGATCGCCACGAGCGAGTCGATGGTCGGGGTGTCGGGGGTGTCCTCGACGTGGGCCGCGGGGGCGTCGTCGTACGGGAGCGCGTCGGGCACGGGCGTCACGACGGCCTCGACGTTCGCCGCGTACCCGCCCGCGGAGCGGACGAACGTGTCCTCGCCGATGGGCGTCGGGGTGAGGAACTCCTCGGAGCGGGACCCGCCCATCGCGCCGGACGTCGCCGCGACGACGACGTACTCGAGCCCGAGCCGGTCGAAGATGCGCTGGTACGCCGCACGCTGGGCCGCGTACGAGGCGTCGAGGCCCGCGTCGTCCATGTCGAACGAGTAGGCGTCCTTCATGACGAACTCGCGACCACGGATCAGCCCGGCGCGCGGACGCGCCTCGTCGCGGTACTTCGTCTGGATCTGGAACAGGGTGGTCGGCAGGTCCTTGTACGAGGAGTACAGGTCCTTGACGAGCAGCGTGAACATCTCCTCGTGCGTGGGCGCGAGGAGGTAGTCACCCTGCTTGCGGTCCTGGAGACGGAACAGGTTGGGGCCGTACTCCGACCAGCGGCCCGTCGCCTCGTAGGGCTCGCGGGGCAGCAAGGCCGGGAAGTGGACCTCCTGGGCGCCCGCGGCGACCATCTCCTCGCGCACGACGGCCTCGACCTTGGCGAGCACGCGCAGACCCAGCGGCAGCCAGGTGTAGATGCCGGGCGCGGCACGCCGGATGTACCCGGCGCGCACGAGCAGCTTGTGGCTCGCGACCTCCGCGTCGGCCGGGTCCTCCCGGAGCGTGCGGACGAAGAGGGTGGACATCCGAAGGACGGGGGTGCGGCCGAGCGACATGGTCGACAGCCTACCGGCGCGGCGCCTGTCGGCGGTCCGCGCGAGGATGGGTCCGTGCCCGAGCTGCCCGAGGTCCAGGCGCTGGTCGAGTTCCTCGACCGGCGCACGCGCGGTCACGTCGTGACGGCCGCGTCGCTCGGCCAGATCTCCGCGCTCAAGACGTACGCGCCGCCGCTGTCCGCGCTCGTCGGCGGCACGGTCGCGGGGGTGGCGCGGCACGGCAAGTGGATCGATCTCGAGGTGGTCGGGCCCGAGTCGCTCCACCTCGTGCTGCACCTGTCGCGCGGGGGCTGGGTGCGCTGGCACGACACCGTCCCGACGACGCCGGTGCGGCCGCGTGCCGGTGGCGCGGGCGGCGGACGGCCCACCCTCGCGCTGCGGGTCGCGCTCGACGACGGCTCGGGGTTCGACGTCACCGAGGCCGGCACCCGCAAGCGGCTCGCCGTCCACGTGGTGCACGACGCGGCGGAGGTCCCGCAGGTCGCGACGCTCGGGGTGGAGCCCCTGTCCCCCGCGTTCACCGTGGAGCGCTTCGCCGCGCTCCTCGCGGCGCGCAACCAGCAGGTCAAGGGGCTCCTGCGCGACCAGGGCACGATCGCCGGGATCGGCAACGCCTACTCCGACGAGATCCTGCACGCCGCCCGCACGAGCCCGTTCCGGCTGACGAAGACGTACCGCGACGCCCTGGACGACGTCGCCGCGCTGCACCGCGCCACGGTCGAGGTCCTGACGGAGGCGGTCGCCGCCGCGTCCGGCAAGCCCGCCGCCGAGCTCAAGGACGCCAAGCGGCGCGGCATGCGGGTGCACGGCCGCACGGGCGAGCCGTGCCCCGGCTGGGACGGCACCCCGTGCGGCGACGTCGTCCACGAGGTGTCGTTCGCGGACTCGAGCCTCCAGTACTGCCCGACGTGCCAGACCGGCGGGACACCGCTCGCCGACCGGCGCATGTCACGGCTCCTGCGCTGACGGGCCGGACGCGACCGCGGAGGCGCCCACCGACGGGTTCGGCAGGTCGGCCCGATGCTCGCTCGCCGCCGCGTGGCGCACCTCTCCCGCGCGCGAGTGCGGACCGCGGGCCAGCAGGACCGCGACAGCGGCAGCGGCGACAACCACGGCGAGCCCGAGCGCGGGCCACCCGGACCGGGTGGCGAGCGCGCCCGCGCTCAGGGTGCCGGCCACCTGGAAGACGGTCCCGGTGGCCTCCGCGTAGGGCTGGACCAGGCCGCGCTCGACGGGCCGGTAGGACGCCGCGACGAGCGCGCTGCCGCCCGAGTAGGCGAGGTTCCAGCCGACGCCGACGAGCAGCATCGCGGCGAAGAAGGTGGGGAGCGAGCTGCTGACCGCGGCCGACGACCCCGCCAGCACCACGACGACGGCGCCCGCCGCCGCCACACGGCGCTCGCCGAACCGGCCGATCCACCGCGCGACCACGAACCCCGGCGCGAACATGCCGACCATGTGGAGCTGCACGGCGAAGGCCGCCTGGCCCTCGCTGTGCCCCATGTCCATGCCGGCGATCGGACCGGCCGTCATCATCGAGGTCATCGCGACGGCGGCGAGCACCACCGCCGCGACGCCCGCCAGCAGGTCGGGCTGGCGCCACAACGCCCTGCGGGACCGTGGCCCCTGCGTCACGGGAGCGTCCGAACCCTCCGGCAGACCCCGTCCGCCGGACGACCGGACCACGGGCGCCGCGCGGCCCGAGAGCGTGAGCGCCCGCGGCAGGCCGGCGTTCCAGGCGACGGCGAGCAGCGCGAAGCCCGCGACGAGCAGGTACGAGGCCACGTACGGCGTCGCCGTCGCGGTGCGCACCGCGGTCGCCGCGAACGGGCCGACCAGCGCGGCGACGAGGCCGCCGGCGAGAACCGTGCTCACCGCACGCGCACGGGCGTCCGGCACCGCGTCGGCCGCCGCGTACCGGTAGTAGCCGGCACCGGCCTGGTAGACGCCGACCAGCGCGGTGCCGACGCAGAACAGCCAGAACCGGTCGGTCTGGACGGCGAGCGCGCTCACGAGGCCGGCGACGACGGCGACGGACGCCGCGACCGTGAAGACGCGCCGGTAGCCGGACCGGCCGATCCAGCGAGACAGGACGAACGTGCTGACACCGGCCGCGAGCGGTATCAGGGCGAACGGGAGCGTCGCGAGGAGCCTGGTGGGGGCGAGGTGGTCGCCGACGATGCCCGTGAGGGTGAGGTCGACGGACATCCCGAAGACGTACAGGGCCTGCGAGGGGACGAGGCGGCGCGCGAGGTCGAGCCCGGCCGGTGGCTGCGTGGTCATGCGTCCAGCGTGGCGGCGGAGACCGACGGCGACGAGTGGCTGAAGTGACATCCTGCGATAGATTCCCGCCATGGACCCGTCGACCGTCCCGCCGGACCGGACCGCGCAGCCACCCGAGCACACACCCGCGCACCGGGTCGCGCACCGGGTCGTCGTGCTCGCCCTGCCGAGCGCGCTGCCGATGGAGGTCGGCATGCCGTTCCAGGTGCTCGCCGACCGGGACCAGGCGCCGTACGACGTGTCGCTGTGCGGCGCCCGACCGGGTCCCGTGGCGACCACCGGCGGCTTCCCGCTCGTGGCACCTGCCGGCCTCGAGGCGCTCGCCACCGCCGACACGGTGATCGTCCCGGCGTCCCGGCCGCACGGGCGACCCCTCGCCCCGGAGGTGCTGACCGCGCTGCGCGACGCGCACGCGCGGGGGGCACGCGTCGCCTCGATCTGCGTCGGCGCGTTCGCGCTCGCGCAGGCCGGCTTGCTCGACGGGCGTCGTGCCACGACCCACTGGCTGCACGCCCCCGAGCTGGCGGCGCGGTTCCCGGCCGTCGAGGTCGACCCGGACGTCCTCTACGTCGACGAGGGGGACGTGGTCACGTCGGCAGGCATGGCCGCAGGGATCGACCTGTGCCTCCACCTGGTGCGGACGGACCACGGCGCCGCCGTCGCGAACGAGGTGGCCCGCCTCGTCGTCGCGGCGCCGCACCGCGACGGCGGGCAGGCCCAGTTCGTGCCGCGGTCACCCGAGCCGGAGCGGCAGACCGCCCTCGCCGCGACCCGGGCGTGGGCGCTGGCCCGGCTCGACGCACCGCTCACCGTCGCCGACCTGGCCCGCCACGCCCGCCTCTCCGAGCGCACCCTGACCCGCGCGTTCACGGCGGAGACGGGCACGTCGCCCCTGCGGTGGCTCACCACGGCGCGCGTCGACCGGGCACGCGCGCTCCTGGAGACGACAGCGCTGCCCTTCGACGTCGTCGCGGCGCGGTGCGGCCTGGGCACCGCCATGAACCTGCGCCTGCACCTGCGCCGCGCGATCGGCGTCACACCGTCGGAGTACCGGGCGACGTTCGCGCCGCAGCCCGTCCTTGCCCGGTGACGGCGTGCCCGGTGAGGCCCGGCTCGGTGAGGCCCGGCTCGGTGAGGCCCGGCTCGGTGAGGCCCGGCTCGGTGAGGCCGGCGCTCAGAACAGGACGGTGGCGAGCGTCCCGACCTGCTCGAAGCCCACGCGCCGGTACGCGGCGAGCGCGGGCTCGTTGTACGCGTTGACGTAGAGGGAGACGACGGGCGCGACGTCGCGGCGCGTCGCGACGACGACGGCGGCCATCCCGCTCTCGGAGAGGCGGCGTCCGCGGCGCAGCGGGTCGACCCACACGCCCTGCACCTGCGCGACGGACGGCGTGACGGCGCCCAGCTCGGCCTTGAACGCCACGAACGGCTCGTCCGCGATCGTGCGCTCCACCCGGACGAACGTGCGCCCGCGTGCGAGGTGGGCGCGCACCCGGCGCTCGTAGGCGGAGCCGCCGGCCGCGACGGGCGAGTATCCGACCTCCTCGACGAACATCCGCACCGACGCCGGCAGGACGAGCGCGAGCTCGTCGGGATGGGCGCGCCGCACCCCCGGGTCGGGTTCGACGTCGGGTTCGCGCGCGATCATCATCGACGGCTGGTCGGCGCGGATCTCGCGCGGCCGGGGCCAGGTGGGGGCCAGGCGTTCCCACAGCCCGAGCGCGACCGCGGTCTCCCCCACCACGGACGACGAGCGACGACCCTCGGCACGGGCGAGAGCGGCGAACGCGTCGAGCGCCTCCGCCCGGTCGGAGCCCGTCAGCGGGACGACGGGGAACAGGTTGGCACCGGACCAGCACACGGCGCGCAGCGCGCCCGTCGCGGGGAAGCCCCAGAACGAGCCGCCCTGTCGGCCGCCCGGGTCCAGGTCGGCCAGCCGCGCACCGGCGAGCGCCGACGACACGGGGTCGACGGCGAGCACGGCACGCGCCGCGGCGACGTCCGACACGCCGAGCACCCGACCGGCCCCCGACGGGGCCCGGGTCTCGGCAGCGAAGAACCGGCGCATGCGGTGATTGTCCCCTACCCGGACGCCCGTCGCCGGGCCTGATGCGTGGACGGTGGTCGGTGGCTGCCGGCCGCGCGTCAGCCGACGCTGACGGTCGGCTGGCCGGACTCGACGGGACCCATGCTGTCGGCGATGCGCATGGCCTCCTCGATGAGGGTCTCGACGATCATCGCCTCCGGGACGGTCTTGATGACCTCGCCCTTGACGAAGATCTGGCCCTTGCCGTTGCCGGACGCCACGCCGAGGTCGGCCTCGCGGGCCTCGCCGGGGCCGTTGACGACGCAGCCCATGACGGCGACGCGCAGCGGCACGTCGAGCCCCTCGAGGCCCGCGGTGACGCGCTCCGCGAGCGTGTACACGTCCACCTGGGCGCGCCCGCACGACGGGCACGACACGATCTCGAGCTTGCGGGGGCGCAGGTTGAGCGACTGCAGGATCTGGATGCCGACCTTGACCTCCTCGACCGGCGGGGCCGACAGCGACACGCGGATGGTGTCGCCGATGCCCTGGCTGAGGAGCGCGCCGAACGCGGTCGCGGACTTGATCGTGCCCTGGAACGCCGGGCCCGCCTCGGTGACGCCGAGGTGCAGGGGCCAGTCGCCGCGCTGGGAGAGCAGCTCGTAGGCGCGCACCATGACGACGGGGTCGTTGTGCTTGACGGAGATCTTGAAGTCGTGGAAGTCGTGCTCCTCGAACAGCGACGCCTCCCACACCGCCGACTCGACGAGCGCCTCGGGCGTGGCCTTGCCGTACTTCGCGAGCAGGCGCGGGTCGAGCGAGCCGGCGTTGACGCCGATGCGCAGGGAGACGCCGGCGTCCTTCGCGGCCTGCGCGATCTGCTTGACCTGGTCGTCAAACTTGCGGATGTTGCCCGGGTTGACGCGGACGGCCGCGCAGCCCGCGTCGATCGCGGCGAACACGTACTTCGGCTGGAAGTGGATGTCCGCGATGACGGGGATCTGCGACTTCCTCGCGATGATCGGGAGCGCCTCGGCGTCGTCCGCGCTCGGCACGGCGACGCGCACGATGTCGCACCCGGCAGCGGTGAGGGCGGCGATCTGCTGGAGGGTCGCGTTGATGTCGGTCGTCGGCGTCGTCGTCATCGACTGGACGCTGACCGGCGCGTCGCCGCCGACGGCGACCTTCCCGACCTGGATCTGACGGGTCTTGCGACGGGGGGCGAGGACGGGCGGGGGCGCCTCGGGCATTCCCAGGCTGATCGGTACGCTCACGTCCCCAGTATCCCCTGCCGTGCCGCACGCCACGTCCCCGGGACGGTATCCCCCGTCACCTTTCACCGGCTCGTCACGTGAGGCGGACCGGGTCGACGATGTCCGCGTAGATCAGCAGCAGGCCCATGGCCACGAGCACGACGAACACCCCGTAGGCGACCGGCGTCATGCGGGCGACGTCGGCCGGGCCCGGCAGCGACCGGTGGCGGACGCGTGCCACGGTCCGCTTGGCACCCTCGTACAGTGCGCCGACGACGTGCCCGCCGTCGAGCGGGACGAGCGGGATGAGGTTGAACACGAACAGCGCGATGTTGAGGCTCGCGAGGAGCGCGAGGCCGAAGCGCACCGAGTCGAGGACGGTCGTGCCGTCCTGGTCGGTGACGTCGACGGCGATGCGCCCCACGCCGACCACGCTGACCGGGCCGTCGGCCGTCCGCGGCTCGTCCCCGAAGGTCTGCTGCGCGACCTGGACCACCTTGACCGGCAGCTCGACGACCAGCCCCGCGGTCGCGGTCACGCCGTCCCACGTCTGGGACAGCGCCTCGCCGAGGCTCGCGTGCTCGGTCTCGGTCGTGGGGGTGAGCCCGATCGCGGGTGCGGTGGTCGCCTTGCCGTCGATCGTGGTCGTGCGCTCGACAGGCGTCACGTCGAGGGTCACGCGCTCGCCGGCGCGCTCGACCACCATCGTCGTGGGCGACGTGCCGTGGTCGGCGATCGCCCCCGTGAGGTCGTCCCAGCCGTCGACAGGCACCCCGGCGTACTCGACGACCGTGTCGCCTGCCTGGAGGCCCGCCGCCTGCGCCGGGGACGCCGGCAGACCGGAGCAGCTCGTGTCGGCGTACTCACCGTCCGTCACCGTCACGGGCGCGACGCAGTCGCCCACCGTCCCGACAGTCGTGGTCGCCTGGTTCGGCGTCCCCAGCCCGCACAGCACCACGATCATGAGGACGGCCGCGATGAGCAGGTTCATCACCGGGCCGCCGAGCATCACCACGACCTTCTTCGGCGCCGAGAGCTGGTAGAACGCGCGGCCCTCCTCGCCCGGGTGGATCTCGTCGAGGCTCGCCTCGCGCGCCGCCTCCGTGACCTCGTACGCCCAGCCGCGCCGCCGCCGTCGGGCGCCCGCAGGTGCCGGCGGGTACATGCCCACGAGGCGGACGTAGCCGCCCGCCGGGATGGCCTTGACGCCGTACTCCGTCTCGCCCTTCTGGCGCGACCACAGCGTCGGGCCGAACCCGACCATGTACTGCGAGACCCGGACGCCGAAGCGTTTCGCGGGCACCATGTGCCCCACCTCGTGCAGCGCGATCGAGACCAGCAGGCCGACGAACAGCACGATCAGGGTGACGGCGACCGTCATTCCACCTCCCGGGGCACACAGGGGCGGCTCCCCTGCGTCGGACAGCATGGCGCACCCGGCTGGGCGCCCGCTGAGGGTACGTCGAGAGCGTGTCCGACCGTCAGCGCCGCGCGAGGACGGCGGCCGCGCGCTCCCGCGCCCAGGCGTCCGCGGCGAGCACGCCGTCGAGCGAGGCCTCGAACGCCGCCTGGTCGTGCGCGGCGACGACCCGCTCGACCGTGTCCACGATGTCGAGGAAGCCGATGGCCCCGTCGTGGAACGCGTCGACGCACACCTCGTTCGCCGCGTTGTACACCGCGGGGGCCGTTCGTCCGGCCGCACCCACCTGGCGCGCGAGGCGGACCGCCGGGAAGGCGTCGTCGTCCAGCGGCAGGAACTCCCACGACTGCGCCTGCGTCCAGTCGACCGGGACGTCCACGTCGTCGAGCCGGTCGGGCCACGACAGGCCCAGCGCGATCGGGACGAGCATGCGCGGCGGCCCGGCCTGCGCGATCGTCGACCCGTCCTGGAACTCGACCATCGAGTGGATGATCTGCTGCGGGTGCACCACCACCTCGATGCGCTCGAACGGCACGTCGAACAGCAGGTGCGCCTCGATGACCTCGAGGCCCTTGTTGACGAGGGTCGCCGAGTTCGTCGTCACGACGCGGCCCATCGCGAAGTTCGGGTGCTGGAGCGCCTGCGCGGGCGTCACCGGGCGCATCTGGTCGCGCGTCAGACCCCGGAACGGCCCGCCGCTCGCCGTCACGACGAGCCGTCGCACCTCCGCTGGGGCTCCCGACCGCAGGGCCTGCGCGATCGCCGAGTGCTCCGAGTCGACGGGGACGACCTGGCCCGGGCGCTGCACGGCCGACGTGACCAGCGCCCCCCCGACGACCAGCGACTCCTTGTTCGCGAGCGCGAGGGTCGAGCCCGCCCGCAGCGCGGCCAGCGTCGGACCGAGCCCCACCGCACCCGTGATGCCGTTGAGGACCACGTCCGACCCGCGACCCGCGAGCTCCGTCGACGCGTCCGGCCCGTCGAGCACCTCGACGCCCGCCGGCAGCTCGTCACGCACCCGCGCCGCGGCGTCGCGGTCCGCGACGGCGACCGCGCGCACCCCCAGCTCGACCGCCTGCCGGGCCACGAGACCCGGGTCGCCGCCGCCCGCCGTGATCGCCTCGACCGTGAACTGGTCCCGGTGTCGCCGGACCACCTCGATCGCCTGCGTGCCGATGGAACCCGTGGAGCCGAGGATCGTGACCGAGCGCATGGGCCCCAGTGTCTCAGCCCCGGTGCCCGGCCTCAGGCGGGCGCGGTCCACTCCAGCGTGTACCGGAAGAAGAGGCGGCGGCGCACGCGAGCGCCCGCCAGCACGCGCTCGGCCCGGCGGGCGACGTCCGCGACCGTGAGCTCGGCGGCGCGCACGACGGTGGGCGGCGGTGTGTCATCGTCGAACCCGCCGTGCCCCCGGCCCGGGACCGGTCGCACCGCCCGCGGGTGCTTCGCCAGACCGACGAGGGGGTTGAGCACCACCGAGACGAGGTCCACGGCGACGTCCCGCACCGAGCCCGGCCTGGCCAGCCCGACCACGAGGAGCCGGCCGTCCGGCGCGAGGAGGCGACGAGCGTGCTCGAGCGCGGGCACGAGGTCCAGGTGGTGCAGCACCGCGACCATCGTGATCGCGTCGTACCCGTCGGGGCCGTCCGCCGGCAGCACGCGCTCGAACGGCAGCGCGCGCACACGGACACCCTGGTGCGCCGACAGGCGGCGCGCTGTCCAGGCCGCGGACACGGCGTCCGGGTCGACGCCGTCGACCCGCTCGAAACGGTCCGCGAGCCGCACGACCAGGCTCCCGGAACCGCAGCCGACGTCCAGCGCCGCGCGGCGGCCGTCCGGGAGGCGGCGCAGGACCCAGCCGTGGAGACGGTCGTTGTGGCTCCACGGGTGCCGGGCGTTGAAGCGGTCCAGAGCGCCCAGCACCGAGCCCAGGACCCGACCGCAGAGCCGGACCCGCGGCGTCACTCCACGCCCAGGAGCACCTCGACCGCGCGCGCCAGGTAGGCGTCCACCGGACCCTCCGCGTACGCGTCCTTGCCGCGGCGACGACGGAAGGTCGCACCCCGGACCTCGGACGCCGACAGCGGGACCTGGCGGTCGAAGTAGTCGACGAGCCGGTCGCACAGGGCGTCCACCTCGTCCATGTCGTAGCCGGCCTCGCCGCGGCCCGCCGGGGCGAACTTCTCGCACGTCGGACGGTTCAGCCGCGGGTACAGCGACTTGGCGTCGTCGGCGATCTTCTCCATCCACGCCTGCGGGCCGTTCGACGCGACGAAGTTGGACCGCACGCGCACCGAGAAGGCCGTCTCGAGACGGTCCAGCGCCGCGTCGACCTCGTGCGTGTCGTAGCCGCCGCGGATCAGCTCGAACGACACCGCCTGGATGTCGGCCCCGCCGAACTCCTCCGACCGGCGCCCCTCGTACACCTCACGGGCGAACTCGAAGAAGTCGTCCACCTCGTCCGGGTCGTAGCCGGTGTGCACCTTCGAGACCGTGCTGAACCTGGACAAGAAGTCACTCCTCCTCTGCGGCCAGCTGGCCGCACGCGCCGTCGATGTCGCTGCCTCGCGTGTCCCGGACCGTCGTCGGGATGCCGTGCGCCCGCAAGCGTGCCACGAACTCCTCCTCGACGGCAGGGTCGCTCGCCGTCCAGATCGAACCCGGCGTGGGGTTGAGCGGGATCGGGTTGACGTGCACCCAGCCGCGACCGCGGGCGTTGAGCTTCTCGCCCAGCAGGTCGGCGCGCCACGCGTGGTCGTTCATGTCCCGGATGAGCGCGTACTCGATGCTCACCCGCCTCCCCGTCACCTCGAAGTAGTGCCGTGCCGCGTCGAGGGCCTCGTCGACCGACCACCGCGTGTTGATGGGCACGAGCTCCGAGCGCAGCTTGTCGTCCGGGGCGTGCAGCGACAGCGCGAGCGTCACCGGGATGCCCTCGTCCGCGAGCTTGCGCATCGCGGGGACGAGTCCCACCGTCGACACCGTGACGTTGCGCGCCGACATGCCGAGCCCCTCGGGCGGCGGCGCCACCAGGGTGCGGACGGTCGCCATGACCGCCTTGTAGTTGGCGAGCGGCTCGCCCATTCCCATGAAGACCAGGTTGTTGAGCCGCGTCGGACCGCCCGGGACGTCGCCGTCCGCGAGCGACCGGCCTGCGCGGCGCACCTGCTCGACGATCTCCGCCGTCGACAGGTTGCGGGTCAGCCCGAGCTGACCCGTCGCGCAGAACGGGCACGCCATGCCGCACCCGGCCTGGCTCGACACGCACAACGTGGTGCGGTGCTTGTAGCGCATCAGGACGGACTCGACCTTGGCGCCGTCGAACAGGTGCCACAGCGTCTTGACGGTCGTGCCGCCGTCCGCCTGCATGACGCGGGCCGCCTCCATGAGCGGCGGGAACAGGCCCTCGACGAGGGTGTCGCGCGTCGCCTGCGGCAGGTCGGTCATCGAGGCCGGGTCGGCTGTGAGGTGCGTGAAGTAGTGCGTCGCGAGCTGCTTGGCGCGGAACGGCTTCTCGCCCAGCTCGACGACCGCGGCGCGCCGCTCGTCGGCCGACAGGTCGGCGAAGTGGCGCGGCGGCTTGCCGCGCCGGGGCGCGGTCATCTGCAGCGGGACGCGTCCTTCGAGCGGGGGTGTCGTCGGCATGGGGGGCTTCCTGTCCGGTCGGGATCAGCTCAGCGGGACCGCGTACGCCATGAGCAGGTACGCGAACGGAGCGGTCATGAGCAGCGAGTCGAGGCGGTCGAGGATCCCTCCGTGCCCCGGCAGGAGGCTGCCCATGTCCTTCAAGTCTAGGTCGCGCTTGAGGAGCGACTCCGCGAGGTCACCGATCGTCGCCGTGATCGGGACCGCGACGCCGAGCATCGCCCCGACCCACGGGTCGGCGCCGAGGACGTGCGCGCCCACCAGCCCGACCACGATCGCCAGGACGAACGAGCCCGCCATCCCCTCGACGCTCTTCTTGGGGCTCACCGTGGGCGCGAGCGGGTGGCGACCGAAGAGGACCCCGGCGACGTAGCCGCCCGTGTCGCTCGCCACCACGAGCAGGATGAACAGCGCGACCCGCGACGGCCCCTGGTCCGAGGCGAGCATCAGCATCACGAACGCCGCGAGGAACGGCAGGTACGTGGCCGCGAACACGGCCGCCGCCGCGTCACGCACCGCCGCCGGACCCGACCCCTCGAGCGCGCGCCACACCACGACGCCGCCCACCGTGAGGAGGTACGACACCATGAGCGCCTCGGCGCCCGAGTAGTACGACGACACGAGGATCCCGGTCGTGCCCACGACGAGCGGCACGACCGGGATGTGCACGTCCTTGCGCGCGAACGCCCGGGACAGCTCCCAGACCGCGCCGCACAGCACGACCACCACGAGCGCCACGAAGGCCACCGGCCGGTACACCAGGCTCGCGCCGACGACCGCGAGCAGGCCCAGACCCACCGCGATCGCCGCCGGCAGGTTGCGGCCGCCCTTCGGCGCCTTCTTCTCGGGCGCGGGCCGCGCACCCTGCCGCGACCCGCGCTCGGCGCCCGCTCTCGCCCGGGCCGGGCTGGTACGTCTCGACATCAGACCTCGAGCAGCTCGCTCTCCTTGCCCGCGAGGAGCGCGTCGACCGCGTCGACGTGCTTCTTCGTGAGGGCCTCGAGCTCCTTCTCTGCGCGGGCCACCTCGTCCTCGCCGGCCTCGCCGTCCTTGACGATGCGGTCCAGCTCCTCCTTGGCGCGGCGGCGCACGTTGCGCACCGAGACGCGCGCGTCCTCGGCCTTGCCCTTCGCGAGCTTCACGTAGTCGCGGCGCCGCTCCTCCGTGAGCGCGGGCAGGACCACGCGGATGACGTTGCCGTCCGTCGCGGGGTTCACGCCGAGGTCCGAGTCACGGATGGCCTTCTCGATCGCGGGCGACGCCGACTTGTCGAACGGGGACACCAGGATCGTGCGCGCCTCGGGCGTGCTGAACGACGCCAGCTGCTGCAAGGGGGTCGGAGCACCGTAGTAGTCCACGGCGATCTTCGCGAACATGGCGGCGCTCGCGCGGCCCGTCCGGATCCCCGCGAAGTCCGCCTTGGCGACCTCGATCGCCTTGTCCATCTTCTCCTCGGCCTCGAGGAGGGTCTCGTCGATCACCTGTGCTCCTTCGTCGGTGTGGGACACGGCCGGCCACCTGCGGCGGCCGGGAGGTCAGTGGGTCGTGAGGGTCGTGCCGATGTCCTCGCCCACGAGGGCGCGGGTCACGTTGCCCGCCTCGTTCATGCCGAAGACGCGCATCGCCACGTCGTTGTCACGGCACATGCTCAGCGCGGTGGTGTCCATCACGCCGAGCTCCTGCACGAGGGCATCCGTGTACGTGATGTGGTCGAGCTTGCGGGCGTCCGGGTTCGTCCGGGGGTCGGCCGTGTAGACGCCGTCGACCCCGTTCTTGCCCATGAGGACCTCGTCGCAGTGCGTCTCGAGGGCGCGCTGCACGGCGACCGTGTCGGTCGAGAAGTACGGCATCCCGGCGCCGGCGCCGAAGATCACGACGCGGCCCTTCTCGAGGTGCCGGATCGCGCGCAGCGGGATGTACGGCTCGGCGACCTGGCCCATCGCGATGGCGGTCTGCACGCGCGTCTTGACGCCCTGCTGCTCGAGGAAGTCCTGGAGCGCCAGGCAGTTCATGACGGTGCCGAGCATGCCCATGTAGTCGGCACGCGCGCGGTCGAGACCGCGCTGCGAGAGCTCGGCGCCGCGGAAGAAGTTGCCGCCACCGACGACGATCGCGACCTCGACGCCCTCACGGACGGCAGCCGCGATCTCCTTCGCGGCCTGGCTCACGACGTCCGGCGCGAGACCGACCTCGCCGCCGCCGAACGTCTCCCCGGAGAGCTTGAGGAGGACCCGTCGTCGTGCGCTGTTCTCCTGGGTCATCCCTCATGTCCTCCTGTGCGTCGCTGTCCGTGCTGGCGGGTTCGAGCACCCACCCTATCGGCCGGCTGTGCCGCCGGCCGCGCGGCACGGGAGCCGTGCTTCCACGTGCTCCCGCCCCGCGCACACCGGGGCCCAGGCCGCGCGGACGCGGCCCGGGCCCCGGGCTGTGCTGTCGTCAGGAACCGACGCGGACCCGGACGAAGCCGAGCAGCGTGCCACCCGTGGCGGCGACGTGCTTGCCGACCGTCGTCTTCGTGTCCTTCGCGAGCGGCTGGTCCACGAGCACGGCGTCCTTGAAGAAGCCGTTCAGGCGGCCCTCGACGATCTTCGGGAGCGCAGCCTCCGGCTTGCCCTCGGCGATCGAGATCTCGCGCGCGATCTCGCGCTCCTTGTCGACGACGTCCGCCGGGACGTCCTCACGCGTCAGGTACGTCGGCGAGAGCGCCGCGATGTGCTGCGCGACGTCCTTGGCGACCGGCTCGGCCGCCTCGTCGGTCGCGACGACGACGCCGATCGACGGCGGCAGGTCCTTCGCGGTGCGGTGCAGGTACGTGGTCACCTTGGGCGCCTCGACGCGGGCCACGCGACGGAGCACGACCTTCTCGCCGAGGGTCGCGCCCTGCGCGGCGATCGTGTCGGCGACCGTGCCGTCGGCCGTCGGGGCGGCGAGCCCGGACTCGGCGTCCGTGGCGCCTGCGGCGGCGGCGGCCGCCAGGACCGTGTCGGCCAGCGCGATGAACTTCTCGTTCTTCACGACGAAGTCGGTCTCGGCGTCGAGCTCGATCAGCGTGGCGACCTGGCCCGCGGCCGAGTCCTCGACCACGACGGCGACGAGGCCCTCGGTGGTCGCGTTGCCCTCGCGCTTCGCGGCGCGCGCGAGGCCCTTCTTGCGGATGATCTCGATGGCCTTCTCGGCGTTGCCGTCGGCCTCGTCGAGGGCCTTCTTGACGTCGAGCATGCCCGCGCCCGTGCGCTCGCGCAGGGCCTTGATGTCAGCGGCGGTGTAGTTCGCCATTCTCAGTTCCTCCGGCTGTGGGGTGCCCGGCGACGGCCGGGCACGGGACGAGATGGTGACGGGTGCCCGGCCCCGCGGACGGGACCGGGCACCCGGGAGATCACTCGGACTTCGTGGCGTCCGCGTCGGTCGCCTCGGCGGCGTCCGCAGCCGGAGCCTCCTCGGCAGCAGCCTCAGGAGCAGCGGTCTCCTCGGCGGCAGCCTCAGGAGCAGCGGTCTCCTCGGCGGCAGCCTCGGGGGCCTTCTCCTGCGCAGCCTCGACGGCGGCGTCAGCGGCCTTCTCGTCCGACTCGAGCTGCTTCTCGGCACCGGCGAGGAGCTCGCGCTCCCACTCGGCGAGCGGCTCGGCGTCGGCGTCGGGGCCGGCCTCGGCACCCGAGCGACCCGAGTGGCGCTGCAGGAGACCGTCGGCGACGGCGTCCGCGATGACGCGGGTGAGCAGCGTCACGGCGCGGATCGCGTCGTCGTTGCCCGGGATGGGGAAGTCGACGACGTCGGGGTCGCAGTTGGTGTCGAGGATCGCGACGACCGGGATGCCCAGCTTGCGCGCCTCGTCGACCGCGAGGTGCTCCTTGTTCGTGTCGACGATCCACACGGCGGAGGGGATCTTCGCCATGTCACGGATGCCGCCGAGGGTGCGGGCGAGCTTGTCCTTCTCGCGACGCAGGACCAGGAGCTCCTTCTTGGTGCGGCCCGAGCCGGCGACGTCGTCGAAGTCGAGCTCCTCGAGCTCCTTGAGACGCTGGAGGCGCTTGTGGACCGTGGTGAAGTTGGTGAGCATGCCACCGAGCCAGCGGTGGTTCACGTACGGCATGCCGACGCGGGCGGCCTGCTCCGCGACGGGCTCCTGCGCCTGCTTCTTGGTGCCGACGAAGAGCACGGAGCCGCCGTGGGCGACCGTCTCCTTGACGAACTCGTAGGCGCGGTCGATGTACGACAGCGACTGCTGCAGGTCGACGATGTAGATGCCGTTGCGCTCCGTGAGGATGTGGCGCTTCATCTTCGGGTTCCAACGGCGGGTCTGGTGCCCGAAGTGGACACCGCTCTCGAGGAGCTGGCGCATGGTCACGACGGCCATGGCACGTCCTTTCGTGCGCGCGCGGGCCCCGCCCGCTGACGCGCGTCGTCGTGCGGCGCCGACGAGCGGCGACCGCGGTTCCGGTTGTCGACGCCGGCGGAGGCCGACGTCCCTGGCACCGCCCGGCGGGGACGCCGTCCGCGGGCGGAGACCAGGCTCTGCTCGGGACGGACCGTCGCCCACGCCGACCCCGTGGCACGCGTCCGTCGACCTCTCGGTCAGGGGCGTCGCCGCGGGGGAAGTGGTGCGCGAAGTCGTGCAGCGCAGGATCCGGAAGTCCCGGAACCCTCACCGCACGCGGTCACCAGTCTACCCGAGGAACCCGGCCACCGGGTCCGCCCTCCCCGCCCGGGCGAGCGATCGTGCACAGGCCGGCCGACGTCGGCGCCGGTCCACCGAGCCGGCCCCGAGGGCACACCGCGCCGCACCGGCGACCGCCGGTCCTGCCAGCATCGTGAGATGCCCGACGACGCCGACTCCCTCTGCACCCCGCACGCCGCCCGTCGCGGCCGTCGGACGTCCCGGCTGGCGGCCGTCCTCGCTGTCGTCGGAGCCCTGTCCGCCCCAGTGGCCCAGGCGTCGTCAGGGGCGCCGGGCGCCGCGGCCGGACGCACGTCGGCCGTGGCGGTACCGGCGGACGACCGACAGCCCGGCGCCTACCTGCCGCCGGTCGACGGCCCGCTCGTGCACCCCTTCGTGGCCCCCGCCGAGCGCTGGAGCGCCGGGCACCGCGGCGTCGACCTCGGCGCGTCCGTCGGCGCCCTGGTCCGCGCGCCCACCGCCGGGGTCGTGACGTTCCGCGGCACCGTCGCGGGACGCGGGGTGCTCACCGTCCTCGGCGACGACGGGCTCCGGTCGTCGTTCGAGCCCGTGCGTGACGGCGTCGCCGCAGGGACGCGCGTCGCGCCCGGCGACGTCGTCGCACGTCTCGCCCCCGCGGCGACCTCGCCGACCGTCGGGCACTGCGCGCCCGACGCCTGCCTGCACTGGGGCGTGCGGCGCGGCGAGACCTACGTCGACCCGTGGCCGCTCGTCACCGGCGGACCGATCGTGCTGCTGCCCGTCCCGTGACCGTCCCGCCCTGCTCGTCGTCCTGCCCGGGCCCGGGGGGCTCACGCCCGGGGGAAAGCCTGCAGGTACGAGGCACGGAGACGGTCCGCGCTCACGTGCGTGTACCGCTGGGTCGTCGCGAGGCTCGTGTGCCCCAGGACCTCCTGCACGCTGCGCAGGTCCGCGCCGCCCGCGAGGAGGTGCGTCGCCGCGGTGTGCCGCAGGGCGTGGGGCGCCAGGTCGGGGACGCCGGCCGACACGGCCAGGCGGTGCACCGTGGTGCGCGCCTGGCGCTGGTCCCAGCGACCGCCCCGGTCGCCGAGCAGCAGCGCCGCCCCCGAGCGTTCCGTCACGAGCGCGGGACGGCCCGCGCCCAGCCACGCCGTGAGCGCGCGGTCAGCCGGCGCCCCGTACGGGACCACCCGCTCCTTGCCGCCCTTGCCGAGCACACGGACGGTGCGCGTGCCCCGGTCGACGTCGTCGACGTCGACGGACACGAGCTCGCCCACGCGGACCCCCGTGGCGTAGAGGAGCTCGACGGTCGCCCAGGCCCGCAGGTCGGCCGCGTCGCCCGACCTCGCCTCCTGCTCCGCGTGCTCGACGAGCGTCTGCGCGGCGTCGACGGACAGCACGGTCGGCAGCGTGCGGTCGACCCGCGGGCTCTGGAGCCGCGTCGACGGGTCGACCGCGACCAGCCCGTCCCGCAGCGCCCACGCGTAGAACTCGCGCACCGACGCCCCGCGGCGCGCGAGGGTGGCCCGGGACAGCCCCCGCGACGCCTGCCACGCCAGCCAGGCGCGCAGCAGGTCGAGGTCGACGTCCTGGGGTCGGGGTGCGCCGCGGCGCCGTGCGAAGTCGCCGAGCGCCCGCACGTCGTCGTGGTAGGCGCGCACGGTGTGCGGGGAAAGACCCCGGACCAGGGCGAGCTGCTCGGTGAACCGTCCGAGGGCGACGTCGAACGGGTCCACCGATCCGTGCACCGATCCGTCCGCCCTGCGCGACGCGTCGTCCACAGGGCTGTCGGCGGGTCTGCCCGCGGGTCTGTCCACGGATCAAGGCTGGGCGGAACGGACGGCGGACGCGACCCGCCACGCCGCGCGACCCCGCGACGGGCTCGGGTCCGTCCGGGTCAGCTCGGTGCACCGTCCCGCGCGGACGTGCCCGGACGCCGCCGCCACCCGTCGCCCGACCGCTCGGCGAACCCGGCGACCTCGAGGAGCCCGAGGCCACCGAGGGTCTCGTCGAGCGCGAGCCCGGCGTCGCGGGCGACCACCGTGACCGTCGCGGCACGACGCAGGGGCAGGGCGTCGAACAGGCGACGGCCGACGGCGTCGAGCGCGTCCGTCTCGCGCGCCGCACCGGCCGGCCACGGTGCGAGGTCGCCGCCCACGCGTCCGACGAGCTCGACGACCTCGTCCGCGTCCGTGACGCACACCGCTCCCCCGTCGCGCAGCAGCCGGTGGCACCCGCCGGACGCCATCGACGTGACCGGGCCGGGGACCGCGCCCACGGGTCGGAGCAGGCTCTGCGCGTGCGCGGCCGTGCTGAGCGCGCCGGAGCGCCACGCCGCCTCGACGACGACCGTGCCGCTGCTCGCCGCCGCGATGAGCCGGTTGCGCTGGAGGAAGCGCACCCGCGTCGGCACGCCGCCGGGCGGCAGCTCGCCGATGACGAGCCCGTCCGTCAGGACGGCGCGCAGGAGGTCGGCGTTGCCCGCGGGGTAGAGCCGGTCGACGCCCCCGGCGAGGAACGCCACGGTCGGCGCGCCGGCGGCGAGCGCACCGCGGTGCGCGGCGGCGTCGATCCCGTACGCGCCGCCCGACACCACCACGACCCCTTGTGATGCGGCACCGTGGGCGAGGTCGGCGGCGACGTGGCTGCCGTAGTCGGTGCACGCGCGGGCGCCGACGAGCGCGACCGACCTGCTGAGGCCGTGGACCGCCGCGGGGTCGCCGCGCAGCCACAGGCCGCGCGGCGTCGCGTCACCGAGGTCGTCGAGCCCGCCCGGCCAGTCGGCGTCCGCGGGCACGACGAACCGCGCGCCGAGCCGCCGCGTCGCCTCGAGGTCGCGCTCCGCGTCGAGGCCCGGCACGCGCGGCGCCCACCGCGCCACGGCACGCCCGAGCGCGACGGGACCGATCCCGAGGTCGGGCCGGTCACCGCTCAGCGTGCGGGCCGCCCGCGCGGCCTCGTCCGGGCCGCGCGCGGCCGCACGGGCCCATACCAGACCGTCCACCGGGCCGAGCACCCGCACGATCGCGCCCGCGGCCGTGTCGCCCGGCTCGGCGAGCCGCGCCCAGGCGGCGCACGCGAGGTGGAGGACGTCAGGCACGGTGACCACCTCGGACCCGCAGGGCCAGCGCGCGCCCGACGTCGCCGCGCTCGGGCGCCGGACGTCCTGCGAGGTCCGCGAGCGTCCACGCCAGGCGGACGACCCGGTCCGCGCCGCGGAGGCTGAGGGTCCCGCGCTCGAGGGCGCGGTCGACGTCGCCGAGGAGCCCGGGACCCAGCCGGTCCCGCAGCCAGCGCCCGGGGACCTCGGCGTTGAGCCGCCACGGCGTCCCGCGCAGGCGTTCGGCGGCGGCGGCGCGCGCCTGCGCGACCCGTCGACCGACCACCGCGGTGCTCTCGCCGACCTGGCCCCGGTCGACGGCCCGCACGGGGTGCACCTCGACCTGGACGTCGACGCGGTCGAGCAGCGGGCCGGAGAGCCGTGCCAGGTAGCGCCGCCGGGCGAGCGGCGTACAGGTGCAGTCGAGGCCCTTGCCCACGGCGAGCCCGCACGGGCACGGGTTCGCCGCGAGCACGAGCTGGAACCGGGCGGGGAACCGGGCGGTCCCGCCCGCCCGGTGGACGACGATCTCGCCGTGCTCGAGGGGCTGGCGCAGCGTGTCGAGCACGCGGCCGCCGAACTCGGGGGCCTCGTCGAGGAACAGGACGCCGCGGTGCGCGCGCGACGCCGCACCGGGCCGGGGCACGCCCGACCCGCCCCCGACGACGGCGGCGGGGGTGGCCGTGTGGTGCGGGTCCTCGAACGGCGGGCGGCGCACGAGGCCGCGGGACGCGTCGAAGGTCCCGGCGACGGAGTGCACGGCGGTCACCTCGACGGCGGCCGCCTCGTCGAGGTCGGGCAGGATGCCCGGCAGGCGGCTGGCCAGCATCGTCTTGCCGGTGCCGGGCGCGCCGACGAGGAGCAGGTGGTGCCCGCCCGCCGCGGCGACCTCCAGCGCGGCGCGTGCCTCGGGCTGGCCGAGGACGTCCGCGAGGTCGCCTCCGGGCTCGCGGAGCGGCGGGACGGGCCGGACGACCGGATCGTCCGGGACGGCCACCGGGTCGAGGTCGGCCCCGTAGCGCGCGGCGAGCTCGGCGAGAGTCGCCGCGCCGGTCACGCGGGCGCCCGGGACGAGTTGCGCCTCCGGCACGTCGGGCGCGGGCACGACGACGTCCGGGAAGCCCGCCGCGACCGCGGCCGCCACGGCGGGCAGCACGCCGCGGACGGGGTGGAGCCGACCGTCGAGACCGAGCTCGCCGAGGTGCACGACGTCACGCACGCGGGAGGCGTCGACGAGCCGCGCGCCCGCCAGCATCGCGACGGCGATCGCGAGGTCGAACCCCGAGCCCGACTTCGGCAGCGCGGCGGGCGCGAGGTTGACGGTGATCTTGCGCTGCGGCCACGACAGGCCCGAGGACGACACCGCCGCCCGGACCCGGTCGCGCGCCTCGCTGAGCGCGGCGTCCGGCAGCCCCACGAGCGTGAAGCCGGGGACGCTCGCCGCCAGGTGTGCCTGCACCTCGACGACGTGCCCGGTCAGCCCGACGAGCGAGACGGCGCGGGACTGTCCGAGCCCGCTCACGAGACCCCCTCGAGGTGCTCGATGCGGGCACGCCCGGCGCGCGGCAGCACGACCGCGACGACGTCCAGCCGCACCTCGCGGGGTCGCTGGTCGTGCGCGGCGAGCCACTCGCCCGCGAGGCGCCGCAGCCGCGCGACCTTCGCGGGCGTGACCGCCTCGGCGGGGTGGCCGAAGCCGGTGCCCCGCCGTGTCTTGACCTCGATGACGACGAGCGTCGTGCCCTCGCGGGCCACCACGTCGAGCTCGCCGGTCCGGCTCCGCCAGTTCCGGTCGAGCACCTGCCAGCCTCGTTCGGTCACGTGCCGTACGGCGAGCTCCTCGCCGTAGCGGCCGACCGCGTCCTTCGCGCGCATCTCCCACCTCCGGGAGGAACGCTGCCGCGGGCGCGGGGTGCGGCGCGAGGGGCTCGGCGGCATCCGTGGACAGGGCGACCGTCACGCGACCGGTGCACGACCGTGCGGCGCTGTCCCCCGGACCGGTCCTGGCCGCCCTGCCGGGCCGACCTTCGGGTCAGAGCTGGAGCTCGGCCTTGGCGAGCTCCTCGACGTTGACGTCCTTGAACGTCACGACGCGCACCGACTTCACGAACCGTGCGGAGCGGTACACGTCCCAGACCCACGCGTCGGCGAGCCGCAGCTCGAAGTACACCTCGCCCGCCGCGGACCGCACCTGCAGGTCGACGTGGTTGGCGAGGTAGAACCGTCGCTCGGTCTCGACCACGTAGGCGAAGAGCCCGACGACGTCCCGGTACTCGCGGTAGAGCGCGAGCTCCATCTCGGTCTCGTAGTTCTCCAGGTCCTCGGCGCTCACGCGTCCATCATGGACCATCACCGGGGCGGGCGCGGCCACGTCGGGTCACCCGTCGGGTCACCCGTCGGGCGTCCCGCAGGTGCATCCCGCCGTCCGGCCACGCCCGGGCAGGGAGGCCTCAGGCCTCCGGGCCGAGGGACCCGACCAGCACGTCGTCGTCGGCGCGCACCGCGGCGGCGGGGGCGAGCCCGGGGAGGTTCCAGCTCGTGCGGTGCAGGACGCTCGCACCGAGCTCGCCGAGCGCCCGCACGTGCGCCGCGGACGCGTACCCCTTGTTCTGCTCCCAGGCGTACCCGGGGTGCTCGACGGCGAGCTCGCGCATGAGGGCGTCCCGCGTGCACTTGGCGAGGACGCTCGCACCGGCGACCGACGCGCACTGCACGTCCGCCTTGACGAGGGTGCGCACCCCGAGCGGGGGCACGGGTGCCGGCAGCGGCTCGGCCGCGTCGGCCGCGAGCTGGTCGAGCAGGTCGGGCACCGGGTCCGAGAGCCAGTCGTGCGACCCGTCGAGCAGGACGGCGTCCACGTGGACGCCGGTCGCGGCGATCTCGGCAAGCGCCCGCCGTCCGGCGAGCCGCAGCGCGCCGATGATGCCGACGGTGTCGATCTCGGCGCTGCTCGCGTGCCCGACGGCCGACGCCACCGCCCAGCCGGAGACGCGCGGCACGAGGCCCTCACGGTCGCCCACGGACAGCAGCTTGGAGTCGGTCAGTCCCCGCGGCGGACGCTTCGTCGCGACGTCCACGACGACCACGCCCACGCTGACGGGGCCGGCGAGGGCGCCCCGGCCCACCTCGTCCATGCCGGCGACCGTCCGCGCACCGGCCTCGATCCACGCCGACTCCTGGCGCAGGTGGGCGGTGCGCGACCGGGCGCCGCGCACAGACGTCACGGCGCGACGGTCGGCTCGACCGTGGGCTCCGGCACGTCCGCGAACGTGTCGGACGGGTTGTGCAGGATGCCGGCGTGGGACAGCGGCCACACCTTGATGAAGGCGGTGCCGACGACGTCGTCCATCGGGACGAACCCGCCGCCGGGCTTGCCCGTGTTGTAGCGCGAGTCGCTCGAGTCCTGCCGGTTGTCGCCCATGACGAACAGGCTCCCGGCCGGGACGGTGGTGTCGAACTCGTCCTGGCTGGGCATGGAGCCGGGCTTGAGGTACGGCTCGTCGATGGCGACGCCGTTGACCGTGACGGGCTGGCCGGGGCCGGCGCACGCGACGTGGTCGCCGGGGAGCCCGATGACGCGCTTGATGAGGTGCCCGACGGCGTCGTTGGGCCGCAGGCCGACGAACGTCAGCCCGTCGACGACAGCGTTGCCGATCGTTCCGTGGTCGGTCTTCTCGGCGTCGGGCAGCCAGTGGCCCGGGTCCTTGAACACGATGACGTCGCCACGGTGCAGGTCCAGGTGCGACGGCACGAGCCGCGAGACCATGACGCGGTCGCCGATGTCGAGGGTGTTCTCCATCGACTCCGACGGGATGTAGAACGCCTGGACGAGGAACGTCTTGATGAGCCAGGACAGGACGAGCGCCGCGACGACGATGATCGCTGTCTCGCGCAGCAGCGACGGCTTGCGCTGCTTGCGCCCTCGAGCAGACCGGGCGGCGTCCGCCTCGGGCTCACGGGGCGCGGTCCGGGTGTCCGGGAGGTCGGAGTCGGCCGGCGTCGGCGCGCCCGCGATCTCGGAGGTGCTGTCAGTCACGCGCCAACTCTCCCACCTCATCCTGTGGGGACGAAACCGACACGGACGACGCACGGGCGGCCGTCCCGGAGGACGACCGCCCGTGCGCAGGGGGAACCGCTGGTCGCGGCCCGGCTCACTTGGCCGGGACGGCGTCCCGCTTCTCCTTGATCTTCGCCTTCTTGCCGCGCAGGCCGCGCAGGTAGTACAGCTTGGCGCGACGCACGTCACCGCGGGTGACGACCTCGATCGAGTCGATCGACGGGGAGTGCACCGGGAAGGTGCGCTCGACCCCGACGCCGAAGCTGATCTTGCGGACCGTGAAGGTCTCGCGGACGCCGCCGCCCTGGCGGGCGATGACGGCACCCTGGAACGCCTGGACGCGAGAGCGGTTGCCCTCGACGACCTTGACGTTGACCTTGAGGGTGTCGCCGGGACGGAAGTCCGGGACGTCGTTGCGCAGCGATGCTGCGTCGACACTGTCGAGCGTGTGCATGACGATCTCCTGGTCTGCCACAGGTCAGGCCGCTCTCGTGGCCCGCGGCCGGCTCGTGACGAGGCTCGGGCGGGTCCGGTTCGGGTGTGCGGGTGCGGCGCGCGCACCGTGCCGCAGCGAGGCTGCGACGGACCGCTGGGCCGCCCCTCCCCTGTGGCAGAGGAGACGGTGAAAGGTCCTGCCGGTGCGTACCGACCCTCCAGTTTCGCACACGGCGGCGCCCCGGGGCCAACTGCGGGCGGGCCGCCCGTGGTCACCACCTGGTCGGCCTGTCGTCAGACGGGCCGTACCCCGTCGTCGTCGACGACCCAGCCCTCCCGGGCCAGCACGTCACGGTCGGACCGGTCCAGCGTGGCCGGATCGAGCCGTGCCACGAGGTCGGGACGGCGTCGCGCGGTGCGCTCGAGCGCCTGGTCGCGCCGCCAGCGCGCGATGCGGCCGTGGTGCCCGCTGAGCAGGACGTCCGGGACCTCGCGCCCGTCCCAGTCCGCCGGCTTGGTGTAGACGGGGTACTCGAGCAGGCCGGCCGCGCCGTGCGACTCCTCGACGAGCGACTCCGGGTTGCCCACCACGCCGGGGAGCAGGCGCCCGACGGCCTCGACGACCACGAGCGCCGCGACCTCTCCCCCGTTGAGCACGTAGTCGCCGATCGAGACCTCGCTCACTTCGACGCCCGTGGCCCGGTAGTGCTCGACGACGCGCGCGTCGATCCCCTCGTACCGCCCGCACGCGACGACGAGCTGACGCTCGCCCGCCCACGCCTCGGCGGTCCGCTGGGTGAACACCTCGCCGGACGGCGTCGGCACGACGAGCCGCACGCCCGGCGCGCCGGGCTCCTCGATCACGTCGTCGAGCGCGCGCGACCACACGTCGGGACGCATGACCATGCCGGCGCCGCCGCCGAACGGCGTGTCGTCCACGGTCCGGTGCCGGTCGGTGGCCCAGTCCCGCAGGTCGTGGACGCGCAGGTCGAGCAGGCCCGCCGTGCGCGCCTTGCCGACGAGCGAGAGGTCCAGCGCCGCGAGGTAGTCGGGGAAGATCGAGACGACGTCGATGCGCACGTCAGGCCTCGCCCTCGACGCCTTCGGAGGTCTGGGCTCCCGCGGCGGCGTCCTCGGGGTCGTCGGGCCGGTCGATCACGGCCGCGTCCGCGTCGCGCGCCAGCAGGCCGCCCGGCGGGTCGAGCACCACGCGGCCGCCCGGCACGTCGACCACGGGCACGATCGCGCGCACGAACGGGACGAGGGTCCGCTCGCCCGTCGTCTCGCGGACGACGAGGACGTCGTGCGCGGGCAGCTCCTCGAGCCCGACGACCTCACCCACGACGGTGCCGTCGGTGAGCTCGGCGCGCAGCCCGGCGAGCTCGTGCTCGTACCAGGCGTCCTCCTCGTCGGAGGCGTCGGCCTCGACGACGAGCCGCACCCCGCGCAGGGCCTCGGCGGCCTCGCGGTCGGTCGACTGCTCGAAGGTCACGAGCCAGCGGCCGCTCTGGGTGCGTGCCGAACGGACCGTGAGCGGGCCCGCCGACGCGGGGTCGGTCGCGAGGACGGTCCCGGGCGCGAGCCGTGCCTCCGGGTCGTCGGTGCGCAGGTCGAGCGCGACCTCGCCCCGCAGACCGTGGGCGCGGCCGATGCGGGCGACGGTGAGCTCCATGGTGGTGCCTCCTGGGCGGCGGTCCCGGGTCGTGGTGCAGGACCCGGTGTCTGCGGGGACGGTGTGCGGGGGAACGCGAGAGGCCCGCGCCCGCAGCGCGGGACACGGGCCTCTCGATGGTGCTCAGCGGCGGTCGACGTCCACGACGTCGATCCGCACCGGGCCGTCGGTCGACAGCGCGCCGATCACGGTGCGCAGCGCACGAGCGGTGCGTCCGCCGCGCCCGATGACCCGACCGAGGTCGTCGGGGTGCACCCGGACCTCGAGCAGGTCGCCGCGCCGGGTCGCCTTCGACGCGACCCGGACGTCGTCCGGGTGGTCGACGATCCCGCGGACCAGGTGGTCGAGCGCGTCGGCGAGCATCACGCCTCGGTGTTCTCGGCCTCGGTGCTCTCGGCGTCGGCAGCAGCCGGCTCGGCCTTCGCGGCCTTCTTGGCGGCCACGTCGGCCTTGTGCTTCTCGGCGGCGTCCGCGGCGGCCTTCACGGCCTCGGCGGCGTCGGCCTTGTCGCCCTTGGTGCGCAGCGTGCCCTCGGCGCCCGGGAGGCCCTTGAACTTCTGCCAGTCACCGGTCACCTTGAGGAGCACGAGGACCTGCTCGGTCGGCTGCGCGCCGACGGACAGCCAGTACTGCGCCCGCTCGGAGTCGATCTCGATGAACGAGGGCTCCTCGGTGGGGTGGTACTTGCCGATCTCCTCGATCGCACGGCCGTCACGGCGGGTGCGGGAGTCGGCGACGACGACGCGGTAGTACGGCGCCCGGATCTTGCCGAGACGCTTCAGACGAATCTTGGTGGCCACAGGGGTGGTCTCTCCTGGTTCTGTTCGTGGGATCCGTGCGTCGACCGGTGGGGCCCGGACCACGCGCTGGATCGAGGACACGACGACGCCGCGGAGAGAGGGGCCGGGCACGCCGAGTACGACGGCCATTCTGCCAGACGACACCAAGCGGTTCCAATCCGGGTGCCGCCGGGTGCTGCCGACGGTCTTCCTGGAGCTCCGCTGGGGCTCCTCCCGGGGTGCCGGGCGCTGCCGCGTCAGAGGTACCGCTCGCCCCGCAGCACGATCGCGGTGGGGGCCCGCAGGACCGAGATGTCCTCACGCGGGTCGGCCGGGTAGACCACGAGGTCCGCGCTGGAACCCTCGACGAGCTGCCCGAGGCCGAGGAAGTGCCGCGCCTGCCAGCTCGCGGCAGCCACCACGTCCGCCGCGGGCACCCCGGCGGCGACCAGCTCCGCGCACTCGTCGGCGATGCGCCCGTGCCCGATGGTCCCGCCGGCGTCCGTGCCCACGAGGAGCTGGACGCCCGACTCGTGCAGCGCGCGAACCTGCTCGTAGCGGTTCGCGTGGATCTTGCGCATGTACTCCGCGAAGCGCGGGTACCTGCCGTCGGCCTTGTCGGCCTCCTCGCCCAGCCGGCCGATCTGCAGGAGCGTGGGGGTGACCGCGATGCCGCGGTCCGCGATCTCGATCATGCGGTCCACGGGGATGCCGGTGCCGTGCTCGATGCAGTCGACGCCCGCGTCGAGCAGGCCCGGGACGGCGTCCTCGGAGAACGCGTGCACCGTGACCCGCGCGGCCTCCGCGTGGGCCCGCCGGACCGCCTCCGCCAGGACGTCGTCCGGCCACAGCGGGGTGAGCACCGCGTCCGCGCCGAGGTCGCGGTCGATCCAGTCGGCGACGACCTTGACCCAGCCCGAGCCGCGCCGCGCCTCGCGCGCCACCGCCTCGGGGAGGTCCGCGACGTCGGCCAGCTCGTCGGCGAAACCGCGCAGGTAGCGCTTGGGCCGAGCGAGGTGCCGGCCCGCGCGCACCAGCCGCGGCAGGTCGCGCCGGCCCGCAAGGTGCCGGGTGTCGAGGGGCGAGCCCGCGTCCCGGACGAGCAGCACGCCGGCCTGGCGCTGCGCCACGGCCTGCCGCTCCGCCTCGCCCATGCTCGTCGCACCGTTCGGGCCGAGGCCGATGTGGGCGTGGACGTCGACGAGACCCGGGAGCACGACGCCCTCGACGGTCACCTGGTTGGTGCCGGGCGCCGACGGCCGGGTGAACGTCACCACGCCGTCGCGGATCCACAGCTCGCCGAGCTCGCGTCCGTCGCCGAGCAGCACACGCCCCTTCACGTGCAAGGACGGACCCTCGAGGGCGGACATCTCACTCCTTCGCGCAGGCTGTCGCCCGGCAGCACCGGGCGGGGACACGATATCCGGTCAGCGACCGAGGTACTTGCCGAGGTCGGAGGGGAGCTCGAGCTCGGAGAGGTCCGGGACGTCCTCGCGCGGGCTCGACGCCGCCGCACCGAAAGCCGTGCCGGCAGGCGCGGCCGGTGACCCGCCCTCGAGCCGCGCCTGGGCGGCACGCTCCTGCTCGGCACGCTTCGCGGGGTTGCCGGACCGGCCCTTGGCCTTGCGGGCGGGCGCCTGCTGGCGGCCCCGCGCCTTCTTGCCGCCGCCCATGCCCGGGAAGCCGCCCATGCCGGGCATGCCCGGCATGCCGCCGCCGCGCGCCATCTGGCGCATCATCTTCTGCGCGTTCTCGAACCGCTCGAGGAGCTGGTTGACGTCCGTGGTCGTCGTGCCCGAGCCCTTCGCGATGCGCGCCCGGCGCGAGCCGTTGATGAGCTTCGGGTTCTCGCGCTCCGCCGGGGTCATCGACCGGACGATCGCCTCGACGCGGTCGACCTCGCGCTCGTCGAAGTTGTCGATCGCCTCGCGCATCTGACCCATGCCCGGAAGCATCCCGAGCATCTTCTTCATCGAACCCATGCTGCGCAGCTGCTGCATCTGGACGAGGAAGTCGGCGAGCGTGAAGTCCTTGCCGCTCGCGACCTTGTCGGCCATGATCTGCGCCTGCTCGGCGTCGAACGCCTTCTCGGCCTGCTCGATGAGCGTCAGCACGTCGCCCATGTCGAGGATCCGGGACGCCATCCGGTCCGGGTGGAAGACCTCGAAGTCCGTGAGCTTCTCGCCCGTCGAGGCGAACAGGATCGGACGGCCCGTGACCTTCGCGACCGACAGGGCCGCGCCGCCGCGCGCGTCGCCGTCGAGCTTCGACAGCACGACGCCCGTGAAGTCGACGCCCTCCTCGAACGCCTTCGCGGTCGCGACCGCGTCCTGGCCGATCATCGCGTCGATGACGAACAGGACCTCGTCCGGGTTCGTCGCGTCACGGATGTCCGACGCCTGCCGCATGAGCAGCTCGTCGATGCCGAGGCGTCCCGCGGTGTCGATGATGACGACGTCGTGCTGCTTGGCGCGCGCGTGCGCGACACCGTCGCGGGCCACCGCGACCGGGTCGCCGATGACGGTGTCGGTCTCCGCCCCCTGGTTGCCGGGGTGCGGCGCGAAGACCGGCGCACCGGCACGCTCCGCCACGACCCCGAGCTGCGTCACCGCGTTGGGGCGCTGCAGGTCGGCGGCGACGAGCAGCGGCGTGTGGCCCTGCTCGCGCAGCGACAGGGCCAGCTTGCCGGCGAGGGTCGTCTTGCCCGCACCCTGGAGGCCCGCGAGCATGATGACCGTCGGCGGGTTCTTGGAGAACCGCAGCGTGCGGGTCTCGCCGCCGAGGATCCCGACGAGCTCCTCGTTGACGATCTTGACGACCTGCTGGGCCGGGTTCAGCGCCCCCGAGACCTCCGACGAGAGCGCGCGCTCGCGCACCGCCCCCGTGAACTCGCGCACCACGGAGACGGCGACGTCCGCGTCGAGCAGCGCGCGCCGGATCTCACGGATCGTGGCGTCGATGTCCGCCTCGGACAGCCGGCCCTTGGTGCGCAGGTTCTTGAAGGTCTGCGTCAGCCGGTCGGAGAGCGTGTTGAACACCGGTGAACCTCACGGTCGGGGGTGGGGAAAGTCGGCCTCCAGCCTACCCGGCCGTCCGCGCCTCGATCGCCGCCCGCGCCAGCCCGGTCAGGTCGTCCACGAGTCGCTGGCGCCACGCCGTCCACGCGCCGGGGCGCAGCGACGCCGAGTCCGCCTCGGTGACCGCCCGCAGCACCTCGAGCAGGTCGACCCGGCCGTCGACGGCGGCGACCAGCTCGTCGACCGTCGCGGGGTCGTCCGGGTCCGAGCCGATCGCGAGCCGCGAGAGGGTCAGGTGCTCCCGCACGATGCGCTGCACGTCGTCGCGGACCGTCGCGTCGAACCCCATGCGGTCGACGATCGCGGGCACGAGCCGCGCGCCCTCGACCGAGTGGTCCGCCGCGCCCGCGCGCTTGCCGATGTCGTGCAGGACCGCCGACAGGAGCAGCACCTCGGGGTTCGCTACCTGGCGCCGGTCCCGCGACGCCCGCGCCACGACCTCGACGAGGTGGCGGTCCACCGTGTGCCGGTGCACCGCCGCCCGCTGCGGACGGTTGCGCACGCCGGCCCACTCCGGGATCCACGACGTGACGATGCCCGCGAGGTCGAGCGCCTCCCACACGGCGACCTGCGCCTGGCCCGAGCCGAGCAGCGCCAGGAACGACTGGCGCGCGGCCCGCGGCCACGGTTCGGGCAGCGGCGGGCACTGCGCGAGCGAGCGCACCGACACCGGGGAGAGCACGAGCCCCGTGCGCGCCGCGGTCGCCGCCGCGCGCAGCGGCAGCAGCGGGTCGGCCTCGGGGTGGGCGTCGACCGCGAGCACGAGCTCGCCGTCGTGCTCGACGAGCCCGTCGCCGACCGAGCGCAGCCGCGGCGCGGACCGCCGTCCGCGCACCAGCACGGGCCGCGAGATGCGCGGGCGCTGGAGCGCCTGCCGGGCGCGCCGCACCGTCGTGTCGAGCGCGTACGACACCTCGCGGCCCGCCTCGGCGAGCCCCGCGAGGAGCTCGTCGCCGTCCGTCGCGCCGGTCAGCGCGGCGACCTCGTCGAGGTCCTGCAGGACGAGCCTGCTCGAGTGCCGCCGCGTCACGACCTGGATCGCGTCGCGCACGTCGAGCAGGTGCGTCGAGGCGCGGTCCACGTCGCCGTGCGGCCGGTCGGTGAGCCAGGTGGCCGCGAGCGCCGAGAGGACCACGGCGTCGCGGATGCCGCCGCGCGCCTCCTTGAGGTCGGGCTCGATGAGGTAGGCGAGCTCGCCGAACCGGTCGGCCCGCTCCTTGGTCGAGGCGAGCAGCTCGGGCAGGCGGCGGCGCGACGCGGCGCGCCAGTCCGTGAGGATCGCGGAGGCGGCCCGGTGCACCACGACCGCGTCACCGGCCACCGGCCGGACGTCGAGCCAGCCGACCGCGGCCGGCAGGTCCTTGGACGCGACCTGCCGACACTGCGACAGCGACCGGACGGAGTGGTCGAGGTCCACCTTGGCGTCCCAGAGCGGGTACCACAGCCGTTCGGCGACGGTCGTGAGCTCCTGCGGGGTGTGCGTGCGGCCGTCGTGCACGAGCACGAGGTCGAGGTCGCTCACCGGGCCGAGGTCGCCGCGGCCCAGGCTGCCGACGGCGGCCAGCGCGATCCCGGTCCGCTCGGTGTCGGCGGTGGCCTGCGCCCAGAGGTCGTCGAGCGCCGACGCGACGAGGTCGACGAGAGCGGCGCGGCGGGCGACCCCGCTGCGGCCCGGACCGACGAGGTCGCGGGCCGTCGCGAGCATCCGAGACGGGAGGTCCCGCACCCCCAGGGGGCGCGGGACCTCCGTCTCGCTGTTCTCCGCTCCGGCTCCCCTGATGTCGGAAAGCGGTTCGTCCGGCATGGGTTAGAGGGCCTCCGCGCCCGTCTCACCCGTGCGGACGCGGGTCACCGCGTCCACCGGGACGGTCCAGACCTTGCCGTCACCGATCTTTCCGGTCTGCGAGGCACCGACGATGGCCTCGGTGACCGCCGACGCGTCCAGGTCGTCGACGAGCACCTCGACGCGGACCTTCGGGACCAGGTCGACCGTGTACTCGGCGCCGCGGTAGACCTCGGTGTGGCCCTTCTGCCGGCCGTAGCCGCTGGCCTCGCTGACCGTCATGCCCTTGACGCCGGCGGCCTCGAGGGCCGACTTCACGTCGTCCAGACGGTGCGGCTGGATGATGGCGGTGACGAGCTTCATGCGTTGACCTCCTTGATGACCCGACCGGTGCCGGGCACGGACTCGTATGCGGTCTCGCCGTGCAGCGCCAGGTCGACCCCGCCGACCTCGTCGGCCTCGTCGACCCGCAGACCCGTGATCGCCTTGATGACGAGGCCGATGACGTACGTCAGCACGAAGGAGAACACGACCGCGATCGCGGCGGTCAGGATCTGCGTGAGGAGCTGTGTGGCACCGCCACCGTAGAGCAGGCCGTCCTGCGCGCCGTCCGGGTACCAGGCGCCCTGGTGGTGCGTGGCGACCAGGCCGAGCATCACGCAGCCGACGATGCCGCCGACCAGGTGGACGCCCACGACGTCGAGCGCGTCGTCGAACCCGAACCGGAACTTGAGCCCGACGGCCAGCGCGCACAGGATGCCGGCGACGAGGCCGATGGCGATGGCGCCGTACGAGTCGACGGCCGCGGCGGCCGGGGTGATCGCGACGAGGCCCGCGACGACACCGGACGCGGCACCGAGCGACGTGGCCTTGCCGTCACGGACCTTCTCGGTGGCCATCCAGGCCAGCATGGCGACGCAGGTGGCGACGAAGGTGTTGATCCAGGCGCGACCGGCGACGCCGTCCGCGGCGAGCTCGGAGCCCGCGTTGAACCCGAACCAGCCGATCCACAGGAGCGCGGCGCCCAGCATGACGAACGGCAGGTTGTGGGGCCGCATGGGCTCCTTCATCCAGCCCTTGCGACGACCGAGCAGGAGGCAGAGAGCGAAGCCCGCCGCACCGGCGTCGATGTGCACGACCGTGCCACCCGCGAAGTCGATCGGCGTGGAGAGCCACTCCGAGACCTTGCCCACGGGGCTGAGAAAGCCGCCGCCCCACACCATGTGCGCGAGCGGGAAGTACACGGCGGTGACCCACACCGCGGAGAACGCGATCCAGCTGCCGAACTTCATGCGGTCGGCGATCGCTCCCGTGATGAGGGCGACCGTGATCACCGCGAACGTCGCCTGGAACGCGACGTACACGAGCGCGGGGACGCCGGCGCTCGGGTACAGACCCTTGTCGTCGGTGAGCCCGACGAGGCCGAAGTACGTGAACGGGCTGCTCACGAACTGGCCGAAGCCCGTGGTGCTCGTGCCGAAGGCCATCGAGTACCCGTAGAGGATCCAGATCAGGCCGACCACACCGACGGCGACGAAGTTCATCACCATCATGTTGAGGACCGACTTGGTGCGGACCATGCCGCCGTAGAAGAACGCGAGGCCCGGGACCGTCATCATCAGGACGATGACGGCCGACGTCATCATCCAGGCGGTGTTGCCCGAATCCAAGGTGAAGGCATCTGCTGCCATTGCCCGACTCTCCCTCCGCCGACCACCTGTCGGTCGGTCGGGACAACCGTCGCGGGCGGGCGTTTCGCGCCGACGGTGCCGGCGTTACGCACGCGTGACGAGTGGGCGCGCCGTGTAAACACCTCGTTTCGGCGCCCGGCGCGCGTGCGCCGGGCGCCGGCCCTCAGTCACCCAGGAGCGCGTCGACGAACTGCTCCGGGTCGAACGGCGCGAGGTCGTCGGGGCCCTCGCCGAGGCCCACGAGCTTGACGGGCACGCCGAGCTCGCGCTGCACGGCGACGACGATGCCGCCGCGGGCGGTGCCGTCGAGCTTGGTGAGGACGATGCCGGTCACGCCGGCCACCTCGCCGAACACGCGCGCCTGCGTGAGACCGTTCTGACCGGTCGTGGCGTCGAGCACGAGGAGCACCTCCGACAGGGGGGCCTCCTTGGTGATGACGCGGCTGATCTTGCCGAGCTCGTCCATGAGGCCGGCCTTGTTCTGCAGGCGGCCGGCGGTGTCGACGAGCACGACGTCGGTGCGCTGCGTGCGGCCCGTGCGCACGGCGTCGAAGGCGACGGCGGCCGGGTCGGCGCCGTCCCGGTCGGACCGGACGGTCTGGACGCCGACACGAGCGCCCCACGTCTCGAGCTGGTCCGCGGCGGCGGCACGGAACGTGTCCGCGGCGCCGAGCACGACCGTGCGGTCCTCGGCGACGAGGACGCGCGCGAGCTTGCCCACCGTGGTGGTCTTGCCCGTGCCGTTCACGCCGACCACCAGGACGACGGCGGGCAGGTGCGACCCGTCGGGCGCGGTCGCGGGTGCCGTCGACAGCGACCGGTCGAGGCCGGGCTCGACGAGCGCGAGGAGCTGCGCACGCAGCAGCTCGCGGGCACGGGCCGGGTCCTTGACGCCCTCGACCCGCACCTGCGTGCGCAGCGCCTCGAGGAGCTCCTCGGTGGGACCGGCGCCGAGGTCGGACACCAGGAGGGTCTCCTCGAGCTCGTCCCAGTCGTCCTCGGTGAGGTGGTCGCGCGACAGGACGGACAGGAGCCGGGCGCCGAACGGCGAGCCCGACCGAGCCAGCCGCCCGCGCAGGCGCGACATGCGTCCGGCGACGGGCTCGGGGGCCTCGAGCGCCGGCGCACCGCCGGGAGCGGGCTCCGCGACGGCCTCCTCGACGGGCGCGTCGGACGGGGCGCCATGCGCAGCGGGCTCCGCGCCAGGCGCGGACGCGTCCGGCGGTGCCTCAGCGGGTGCGGGTGCGGACGGGCCCGACGGCGCGGGCGGGGTGGGGCGGCGCGAGCCGCGTGCACGGAAGCCGACGAGCCCGACGACGACGAGCAGGACGACGCCGAGGACGATCCAGAGCCAGGTGAGGTCGTTCACCCGCACAGTCTCCCAGCCCGACGCGTCCCGGTGCGACGCGGGCGGGCCCTGCGGCCGTCAGGACCAGCGCGGTCCGGGCGCGTCGTCGGGCTCGGACCAGTCGAAGACGTCGCCGAGCGGGCTGTCGACAGGCTGCAGAGCCTGGTGTCGCAGCGCGATCTCGGACGCCATCTCGGGGTTCTTGCGGGCCACGCGCTCGGCGCGGATCTCGCCCCAGCCGGCGCGGAAGTCGGCGACGAAGCCGCGCAGGTCGCCGCTGGAGACCTCCGGGTTGGCGCGCCGTTCGACGCGCAGCACGAGAACGAGCACTGCCGCCGCAGCGATCAGGGCCAGAAGCATCCACACCAGGACTTGCACCACGCGTTCAAGTATCGGGGACGCGCGCCGTCGTGCAGCCGGACAGGCCCGTCGTTGCCGAATCGACATCGACGTTCACGCGATGTGCACAAACGGGCGGGGCCGCGCCGGCGCGTCTCAGACCGGCGCGTCCTCGCGAAGGCGCTGGCTGATCACGGTGGTCACCCCGTCGCCCCGCATCGTGACGCCGTAGAGGGCGTCCGCGATCTCCATCGTGCGCTTCTGGTGCGTGATAACGATGAGCTGGGAGTCCTGCTGGAGCTCGGTGAAGATGTCGAGCAGGCGCCCGAGGTTCACGTCGTCGAGCGCGGCCTCCACCTCGTCCATGACGTAGAACGGGCTGGGCCGCGCCTTGAAGATCGAGACGAGCAGCGCGACGGCCGTGAGCGAGCGCTCGCCGCCCGACAGCAGCGACAGCCGCTTGACCTTCTTGCCGGCGGGGCGCGCCTCGACCTCGATGCCGGTCGTCAGCATGTCCGACGGGTCCGTCAGGACGAGCCGCCCCTCGCCGCCCGGGAACATGCGCGGGAAGACCCGCTCGAACTGCGCGGCCGTGTCGCGGAACGCCTCGGCGAAGACCTGCTCGACGCGGTCGTCGATCTCCTGGACGATCTGGAGCAGGTCCGCGCGCGACTTCTTGAGGTCGGCGAGCTGGTCGGTGAGGAACTTGTGCCGCTCCTCGAGCGCCGCGAACTCCTCGAGCGCCAGCGGGTTCACCGTGCCGAGCTGGGCGAGCGTGCGCTCCGCGGACCGCAGCCGCTTGACCTGCTCGTCGCGGACGTACGGCCGGTGCCTCGGGGCGTCCGCGTCGACCTCGACCCCGGGCGCCACGACGACCGGGACGGGCCGGTCCGGCCCGAACTCGTCCACGAGGACGCCCGGGTCCAGCCCGAGCTCCTCCACGGCGCGCTGCTCGAGCTGCTCGATGCGCAGCCGCTGCTGGGTGCGGGCCACCTCGTCGCGGTGGGCCACGTCGGTGAGCTCGCGCAGCTCCTGGTCGTGGCGGGCGACGTCCGCGCGCGCCGTGACGAGCCCCTGCTCGCGCTCGGCCCGCTGGGCCTCCGCCGTCTCCCGGGCGTCACCTGCCCGGACGAGCGCCACGGCGAGCGCGTCGAGCGTGACCTCGGTGCCCGTGGCGACCGCGCGCGCCCGCGCGGCCTCCGCGGCGCGCTGCCGCTCGCGCACCTCGGCCCGCGCCCGGGCCTCCCGCTCGTTCGCCGCCGCACGCTCGAGCGACTGCGCCCGGCCCGCGAGCGCCCGCGCCCGCTCTTCCGCGGTGCGCAGCACGAGCCGCGCCTCGGTCTCGCGGGTGCGCGCGGCCGACGCGTCCGCCGACAGCCGGACGCGCTCGTCGTCGGAGCCGGCGGCCTCCGACCCCGCCGCGGTGTCGTCGGGGGCGTCCTGCGCGGCCTCGAGCCGCGCAGCGAGCGCCGCGAGGTCCGCCTCCTGCTGCGCCAGCGTGGTGCCCGCCTCTGCCAGGCGCGCGCGGGAGCGCTCGGCCTCCGACCGGGCCGCGCGTGCCGTCGCGCCCAGGTGGCCGAGCTGCTCCGCGACGGCAGCGAGCGCCGCGTCCGACTCGTGCAGGCGACCCAGCGTCTCGTCGTGGAACGTCTGCGCCTCGGCCTGCTCCGCGAGCGCGGACGCCAGCGCGAAGCGCGCCCGCTCCCCCGCGGCCACGGCCTCGGCGAGCGACCCGCGGGCCTCGTCGAGCGCGGCCTGGAGGTGCAGCGCACCGGGCGCCGACGCCGACCCGCCGGACGCGTGCCGGGCCCCCAGCAGGTCGCCGTCGCGCGTGACGGCCCGCAGGTCGGGGTGCGCGGCGAGGACCGCGCGGGCCTGGGCGAGGTCGTCCACGACGACCACGTCGCAGAGCTCCGCGAGCAGCCCGTGCGCACGGGGGTCGGCCGTCACGACGTCCACGAGCCGGCGCGCGCCGTCCGGGAGGGAGCCCGCCTCCGCCGGGCGCCCGTCCTGGCCGCCGACGACGACGGTCGCGCGTCCGGCGTCCTCGGTGCGGAGCCAGCGCAGGGCGTCCACCGCGGCGTCGACAGAGCCGACGACGACGCCGTCGGCGAGCGGCCCGAGCGCCGCCGCGACGGCTCCCTCGAACCCGGGCTCCACCGCGAGCGCCGCGGCGACCGAGCCGTGCAGGCCGTCGGGCGCGCCGGGTCCGTCCGCGGCCAGCAGGGCGCCCGCACCGTCCTTGCGCTCGAGGCTGAGCTCGAGGGCGTCGACGCGTGCGGACCAGCTCGCACGGTCCCGGTCCGCGCGCTGCTCGTCGCCGCGCAGGGCGTCGACGCGCGAGGTGGCGGCGTCGAGCCGCTCGGTGGCCTGCTCGTGCGCGGCGTCGAGCCCCTCCTCGCCCGCCTCCGCGCCCACGACGCCCGCCTCGAGCTCCGCGAACCGGCCCGACGCGTCCTGGTCACGCGCCTCGGCCTCGGCGACCACCTCGTGCAGGCGCCCGATCTCGGCGGTGGTCGCCTCGAACCGGCTGCGCTGCGCGGCGACCTGCCCGGCGAGGCGCGCGAGGCCCTCGCGCTGGTCCGCGACCGCGCGCAGTGCCGCCGCGTGGGCTCGCTCCGCGGTCGCGACCGCGTCCTCGGCGGCCGAGCGCTCCGCGACGAGCGTCTCGAGCGACGCGCGGGCGGCGTCGACCTCCTGCGCCAGCTCGTGCTCGGAGCGCCGCACCCTCTCGGCCTGCGCCGCGAGGTCGTCGGGGTCCTGGCCCGTGGCGGCCGGCGCGGCGGTGCCGAGGAGCCGCTGCCGCTCCTGCGCGAGCGTCAACGTGCCGCGCAGCCGCTCCCGCACCGCGGAGAGCTGGTACCAGGTGTCGTGCGCCGCCGCGAGGCGCGGCGAGTCCGCGGCTGCCTCCGCCTCGAGCCGTGCGAGCGCCGCGCGCGCGGCACCGAGGGCCGCCTCGACCTCCTCCTGCCGCGCCCGCAGGGCCGACTCGTCCGCGAGCTCCTGCTCGAGCGTCGCGGTGAGCTGGGCGAGGTCGTCCGCGAGCAGGCGGGACCTGGCGTCGCGCAGGTCGGTCTGCACGACCTGCGCCTTGCGTGCCACCTCGGCCTGCCGCCCGAGCGGCCCGAGCTGACGGCGCACCTCGCCCGCCAGGTCGGCGAGCCGCGTCAGGTTGCCCTGGACCGCGTCGAGCTTGCGGACCGCCTTCTCCTTGCGCTTGCGATGCTTGAGGACGCCCGCGGCCTCCTCGATGAAGCCGCGACGGTCCTCCGGGGTCGCGCGCAGCACCGCGTCGAGCTGGCCCTGCCCCACGATGACGTGCATCTCGCGCCCGATGCCCGAGTCGGACAGCAGCTCCTGGATGTCGAGCAACCGGCACGACGACCCGTTGATCGCGTACTCCGACCCGCCGGACCGGAACAGCGTCCGGGTGATCGTCACCTCGGTGTAGTCGATCGGGAGGGCGCCGTCCGTGTTGTCGATCGTGAGCGACACCTCGGCGCGGCCCAGCGGCGGCCGCCCGGACGTGCCGGCGAAGATGACGTCCTCCATCTTGCCGCCGCGCAACGACTTCGCGCCCTGCTCGCCCATGACCCAGGCGAGGGCGTCCACGACGTTCGACTTGCCCGAGCCGTTCGGGCCGACCACGCAGGTCACGCCCGGCTCGAAGCTCAGCGTCGTCGCCGAGGCGAACGACTTGAAGCCCCGCAGCGTCAGCGTCTTGAGGTGCACAGGCCGAGCCTAGACGCGCGGGCGCCCGCCTCCGGGGAGGCGGGCGCCCGCGGGTGCGTCACCGACCGTCAGACACCGGGGAACCAGAGCCCGATCTCGCGCGCGGCGGACTCCTGCGAGTCGGAGCCGTGGACGAGGTTCTGCTGGACCTTGAGGCCCCAGTCGCGGCCCAGGTCGCCGCGGATCGTGCCCGGCGCCGCGGCCGTCGGGTCGGTGGCGCCCGCGAGCGAACGGAAGCCCGCCACGGCGCCCTGACCCTCGGCGACGACCGCCAGGATCGGGCCCGACAGCATGAACTCGACGAGCGGCTCGTAGAACGGCTTGCCCTGGTGCTCCGCGTAGTGCTGGGCGAGCAGCTCGGGGGTGGCGGTGCGCAGCTCGACGGCGGCCAGGACGTAGCCCTTCGCCTCGATGCGACGCAGGATCTCCCCGGACAGGCCGCGGCGGACACCGTCGGGCTTGACGAGGACGAGGGTGCGTTCGGTGGTCATGGCGCCACCCTACCGGCGGGGTCAGTCGGCGGTCGGAGCGGTCTCGGGGTGCTCGGCGTCGTACGCCGCGCGCTCCCGGTCGATGCGGCCGCCGACCCGCAGGGACGCGATCCACAGCGCCACGAAGATGCCCCCCGCGAGCAGCATCATCGGCACCCACAGCGCGAGCGCGAGCACCGGCACCTGGACGACCGACCCCGCCACGTACCCGGCGGGCGACCCCACCGACCGGGACAGGATCGCGAGGACGAGCGCGAGCGTGCCGCCCAGCACCCAGATCGCCGTGCCCGACGGGGGCGCGAGCAGCGGCCACGCGCCCGGCACGTCACGCAGCCCGTACATCACGAGCGACGCGAACAGCACCACGAACGCCTCGAGCAGGAGCATCGCCTGGGTGAACTGCAGCTTCGCGGACCGCTTCGCGACGATGCGGGCGGGCGCGTCGGACGCCGCGGCGTCGGGGCGCCCGGCAGGGCGGTCGGGGGTGGCGTCGGCAGGCAGGGTGCTCACCCCACCAGGGTACGGGGACGCGCCGGCCCGCAGGGCACTCGGTCCGTCCGCACCACGGAGGTCACGCCTCGCCGAAGCCCGAGGCGATCTCGTCCGCGACCGCCGCGAGCGCGGCGGTCGCGTCCGGGCCCGACGCCGTCACCTCGAGCTCCTGCCCGCCTGTGGCACCGAGGCCCATGAGCTCGAGGACGCTCGCGGCGTCGACCCCGGCCACCGTGACGGCCGCGTCGAAGCCCGCGGCGAGCCGCGCGAGCGTCGCCGCCGGCCGGGCGTGCAGGCCCAACGGGTTGCGCAGCGTGACGGTGCGACGCAGGACCACCGCGTCGGCGTCGGTCGTGCCGGAGACCGGCCCCTGCTCGGCGGCCGACGCGGCACCTCCCGCGAACGACGCCCCGGCGCCCTGCGCGGCCGCCAGCACCGCGTCCACGTCGCCTCCGCCCTGAGCCGCGACCGCGGCCGCGACCGCACCCTCGACGAACGGTGCGTCGGCCAGACGAGCACGGGCCCGGTGGTCGTCGTCGAGGAGCTCGAGCACCGAGTCGACGGTGAGCACCGCGGAGCCCAGGTCGGCCAGCAGGACCGCGCCGCGGCACGCCGCGAGCACTCCTTCGACGGCGGCCTGCACGCGGTCGAAGTCCGTGCCGATCCCCCCGTCGGGCCGGCCGCCCGCGACCTCGACCCGGACGTCGGGCGCCATCTGGGCGGCGAGGTCCCGCGCCCCGGCAGCCAACGGCGCGGAGTGCGACACGAGGACCAGGCCGACCCGACGGTCGTCACGGTCGTCGTCGCGTCCCGACGGTTCGGACGGCACAGCGGCTCCTTCCGTCCCGATCAGCCGGCCTCGGACGCCGCCACGCCCGCCGCGAGCACGAGCGCGGTCGACGCCGCCCCAGGGTCCTCGTGGCCGGCGCTGCGCTCGCCCAGGTAGCTGGCGCGACCCTTCGTCGCGACGAGCGGGACGGTCGCCTCCGCACCCTGCTGCGCGGCCTGCGCCGCGGCGGCGAAGACCTGCGCGGCGTCACCGCCGGAGTCTGCCGCCGCGACCGCTGCCTCGACCGCCGGGACGAGCGCGTCCACCATCGTCTTCTCGCCGGCGGTGGCCTTGCCCCGCGCCTGCACGCCCTCGAGGGCCGCTTCCAGCACGGCGACGACGCCCTTACCGTCGAGCTCCGTCACGTCCGCGACCTTCGACGCGCGCAGGTACGCCGTCCCGTAGAGCGGTCCGGCGGCACCCCCGACGGTCGACATCAGGGTCGTCGCGACGAGCTTGAGGACCTCGCCGACCGTCGCCGGCGGCTCCTCGAGCGCGTCGAGCTTCGCGACGACCGCCCGGAACCCCCGGACCATGTTCTCGCCGTGGTCGCCGTCGCCGATCTGCCGGTCGAGCTCGGTGAGCTCGTCCCGGTGGTCCGCGATGCTCTGGGCCGTCTCGTGCACCCACCGGCTCGCCCACGCCACGTCCGCCGTCATGCTCCGCCCTCTTCTCCGTCCTGACCGGACCCCGTCGCCTGCCGGGTCACCAGCGCAGCGCCGCGGTGTGCACGGGCGCGTCCCACAGCTCGGTGAGCTCCGCGTCCAGCCGGAGCACCGTGACGGACGCCCCTTGCATCTCGAGGGACGTCACGTAGTTCCCGACCAGCGAGCGGACGACCACCGCGCCGCGTCCCTCGAGCAGCTTCCTCGCCTGACGATAGACGACGTACAGCTCGGACAGCGGGGTGCCGCCCATGCCGTTGACCAGCAGGAGCACCTCCTCGCCGCTCGTGAGGCCCAGGTCGTCGGCGACGGGGTCGAGGAGCATCTGCGTGATCTCGTCGGCGGGCGCGAGCGGGATGCGGCGCCGGCCGGGCTCGCCGTGGATGCCGATCCCGATCTCGATCTCGTCGTCGGGCAGGTCGAACGACGGCTTGCCGACGTGCGGGACCGTGCACGCCGTGAGCGCCACGCCCATCGTGCGGACGTTGGCGTTGACCTTGCTCGCGACGGCGGCGACGGCGGCGAGGTCGTCGCCGCGCTCCGCGGCTGCGCCGGCGATCTTCTCGACGCACACGGTGCCTGCGACGCCGCGACGCCCGGCGGTGTACAGAGAGTCCTGGACGGCGACGTCGTCGTCGGTGACGACCGTGGCGACCTCGACGCCCTCGGCCTCGGCGAGCTCGACCGCCGTCTCGAAGTTCAGCACGTCGCCCGTGTAGTTCTTGACGATCGCGAGGACGCCGGCGCCGCCGTCCGCGGCGAGGAGCGCGGGGGTGATCTGGTCGGGCGTCGGCGAGGTGAAGACCGCACCGGGGACGGCGGCGCTGAGCATCCCGACGCCGACGAACCCGGCGTGCAGCGGCTCGTGGCCCGATCCGCCGCCGGAGACCAGCCCGACCTTGCCCTGGACGGCGCCGCCCACGCGGGTGCCGAAGATCGGGTCGTCGTGCGCCTCGACGATGTCGGCATGGGCCGCGACGAAGCCCTCGACGGACTCGACGACGGCGTTGGCCGGGTCGTTCAGCAGCTTCTTCACGGTGCTCGCTCCTCCGTTGGCCGACCCCCCGTGCGTCTCATGAAACACCGAGACGCAGGTCTGCGCACGGCGCGTGCACGGACGTGCAGCGCCGTGCGCGGGACCGGCCCGCGAAGGGTCAGCCGCGCCCGAGGACGACTCGCGCGTCCGCCGCCAGGATCACCGACCCGGTAACGAGCACCCCGACGCCCTGGCCGCCGCCGACGGCGTCGTACGGCTCCACGAGGTCGGCGGCCGTCGTGATCGCGTCGGCGAGACGCTCCACGACGTGCACGCGGTCCTCGCCGAAGACGTCGCGCGCGATCTCGGCGAGGTCCTCCGGCTCGGTCGAGCGCGGCGACGACGACCGCGTGATCACGACCTCCGCCAGCACCGGCTCGAGCACCGCGAGCAACCCCTCGGCGTCCTTGTCGCCGAGCACGCCGACCACACCGACGAGACGCTCGAACGCGAACGACTCGTCGAGCGCCGCGACGAGGGCCTCGGCACCCGCAGGGTTGTGCGCAGCGTCCACGAGGACGGTCGGGCTGGACCGCACGACCTCGAGCCGGCCGGGCGAGGTGACGCCCGTGAACGCGGCCTCGACGAGCCCGCCGTCCAGTGCGCGGCCCCCCGACAGCAGGGCCTCCGCGGCGCCGAGCGCGAGGAGCGCGTTGTGCGCCTGGTGCGCGCCGTAGAGCGGGAGGTACACGTCGGCGTACACCGCCGCGGGGGTGCGCAGTGCCATCACCTGGCCGCCGACCGCGGGTGCCCGCTCGACGACGGCGAGCTCGGCGCCCTCGCGCAGCACGTGCGCGCCGCGCGCCGCGGCGACCTCGGCGATCACCTCGTCCGCCTCGGGCGTCTGCTCGGCGACGACGACCGTCGCGCCGTCCTTGACGATCCCGGCCTTGGTGCGGGCGATCTCCTCGAGAGTGTGCCCGAGCCACTGCTGGTGGTCCATCGCGACCGGTGCGATGACGGCCACCTCGGCGTCGATGACGTTCGTCGAGTCCCACTCGCCGCCCATCCCGACCTCGACGACGGCGACGTCGACCGGTGCGTCCGCGAACGCGGCGTACGCCAGCACGACCAGCACCTCGAAGAAGGACAGCGGGGCGCGGCCCTGCTCGGCGAGCTCCGCGTCGACGATCTGGACGTACGGGTGGACGTCGTTCCACGTGTCGACGAAGCGCTGCGCGCTGATCGGCTCGCCGTCGACCTGGATGCGCTCGGTGACGCTCGTCAGGTGCGGGCTGGTGAACAGGCCGGTGCGCAGCCCGTGCTCGCGCACCAGCCGCTCCGCCATGCGCGCGGTGCTCGTCTTGCCGTTCGTGCCCGTGACGTGGATCGCCCGGAACGCCCGGTGCGGGTCGCCGAGGATCTCCATGACCCGCTGGACCCGGTCGAGCGACGGGTTGATCTCGTGCTCGGGTGCCCGCGACACGATGTGCTGCCAGATGCGGTCGAGGTCGGCGCGCGCGGCGGCGTCCTCGGCTCCTTCGCGCGCGGCCCGGGCGGCCGAGCGTCCGTCCGGGGTGCGCGGGCTCATGCCTGCACCACCCGTCGGGCGACCGACACGACCGGTGACCGGTCCTGCGCGGAGTCCGGCAGCGCGCTCAGGTCGAGGTCGACCGCGAGCGTCTCCGCCGCGACGAAGTCCCGGTACTCCTCCACCGCTGCGAGGTGCTCGACGGGCACCTCCACGCGCAGCGCGATCCGGTCGCTCACGTCGAGGCCCGCGGCCTTGCGCGCGTCCTGGACCTCGCGGACCAGGTCGCGGGCGTAGCCCTCGGCGCGCAGCGCGCCGTCGAGCACGAGGTCGAGCACGACGAAGCCGCCGCCCGACAGGACCGCGGCCCCGACCGTCGCGTCACCGCCCTCGGCCGCACCGGCGGCCTCGTCCCCGGCGGCGCCGCCCACGACCGTCGTCACCTCGAACTCGCCCTCGACGAGAGGCACGTCGCCGTCGGCGGTGTGCGCGACGGTCGTGCCGTCGTCCGCCACGGACCAGTCGCCCGCGCGGGCCGCCTTGATGACGCCCTGGACGGAGCGCCCGAGGCGCGGCCCCGCCGCGCGGGCGTTCACGGTCAGGCGCTCGCTGATGCCGAACCGCTCCGCCACGCCGTCCTCGACGCCGACGAGCTCGACGGTCTTGACGTTGAGCTCGGACGCCAGCAGCCCGGTGTACGGCGCGAGCGCCCCCGGGTCGGCGACCACGACGGTCAGGCGCGACAGCGGCTGCCGCACCCGCAGGCCGTGCGCCTTGCGGACGCCGAGCGCCGACGACACGACGGCACGGACCTCGTCCATGCCCGCGACGAGGTCCGGGTCGGCCGCGAGCACGCGGCCCAGGTCCGACGGTGCCGACGGCTCGCCGAGGTCCGGCCAGTCCGCCAGGTGCACCGAGCGCCCACCCGTCAGACCGCGCCAGACCTCCTCGGTGACGATCGGCGCGAGCGGCGCCATGACCCGGGTCAGCACCTCCAGCGCGGTGTACAGGGTGTCGAACGCGTCGGCGTCCTCGGCCCAGAACCGGTCGCGCTGCGTGCGGACGTACCAGTTGGTCAGGACGTCGAGGTGCTCGCGCACCGACTCGCACGCCCCCGCGATGTCGTACGCGTCGAGCTGCTCGCGCGCGGCGGCGACGAGGTCGTGCGTGCGGGCCAGCAGGTACCGGTCCATCGGGCCGAGGCCCGCCACCCGGTCGGCCGTGAGCGCCTGCGCCCGGTAGCCCGCGGACGCCGCGGGGCCGCCCGCCGCACCGGCCGCAGCACCCGAGCCCGCGCTGTTCGCGTACAGGGTGAAGAAGTAGTACGTGCTCCACAGCGGCAGCAGGACCTGCCGGACCGAGTCGCGGATGCCCTCCTCGGTGACGACCAGGTTGCCGCCGCGCAGGATCGGGCTCGACAGCAGGAACCAGCGCATCGCGTCGGCGCCGTCCCGGTCGAAGACCTCGTTGACGTCCGGGTAGTTGCGCAGCGACTTGCTCATCTTGCGGCCGTCGGAGCCCAGCACGATGCCGTGCGAGATCGCCGAACGGAACGCCGGCCGGTCGAACAGGGCGGTCGACAGCACGTGCAGCAGGTAGAACCAGCCACGGGTCTGCCCGATGTACTCGACGATGAAGTCGCCGGGGAAGTGGTGCTCGAACCAGTCCGCGTTCTCGAACGGGTAGTGCACCTGGGCGAACGGCATCGACCCCGAGTCGAACCACACGTCCAGGACGTCCGGGATGCGGCGCATCGTCGAGCGGCCCGTCGGGTCGTCCGGGTTCGGGCGCGTCAGCTCGTCGATGTACGGGCGGTGGAGGTCCGGCTCCCCCGCGGCGTTCGTCGGGACGCGGCCGAAGTCGCGCTCGAGCTCGGCCAGCGAGCCGTACACGTCCGTGCGCGGGTACGCCGCGTCGTCGCTCACCCACACCGGGATCGGCGTGCCGAAGTACCGGTTGCGGCTGATCGACCAGTCGCGCGCGTTCGACAGCCACTTGCCGAACTGGCCGTCCTTGATGTGGTCGGGCGACCAGGTGATCTCCTGGTTCAGCTCGACCATGCGGTCGCGGAACTCCGTGACGCGCACGAACCAGCTCGACACCGCCTTGTAGATCAGCGGGTTCCGGCAGCGCCAGCAGTGCGGGTAGGAGTGCTGGTACGTCTCGTGGCGCACCAGGACCGGCCGGCGTGCCGCCTCGACACGCTCGAACGGCCCCGACATCTTCTTGAGGTCCGCGATGATCCGCGGGTTCGCGTCGAAGACCTGCTCGCCGTCGTAGTCCGGGACGAGGTGCGTGAACCGGCCGCGCGAGTCGACCGTCACGACCGTCGCGATGCCCGCCGCGTCGCACGCCGCCTTGTCGTCCTCGCCGAACGCGGGCGCCATGTGGACGACGCCCGTGCCGTCCTCGGTCGTGACGAAGTCGGCCAGCAGCACGCGGTGCGCGTTCTCCTCGCCCACGAAGTAGTCGAACGGCGGGTCGTAGCTCGCGCCGCCCAGGTCGGCGCCGCGCAGCGTCGCGACGACCGTCGCCGCACCGAGCTCCCGCTCGTAGGCGCCGAGGCGCGCCGCGCCCAGCACGACCCGCTCCCCCGGGTGCTCGTCCGCGAACGGCGAACCCTGCGCCGGCTCGACGACCACGTACTCGACGTCCGGGCCGACCGCCACCGCGAGGTTGGACGGCAGCGTCCACGGCGTCGTCGTCCACACGAGCAGGAACGCGCCGGCCGCAGGGTGGCCGGACGCGGCGGGCCCGCCCACGTCGTGCAGCCGGAAGCCGACCGTCAGCGCCGGGTCCTGGCGCGACTGGTAGACCTCGTCGTCCATGCGGAGCTCGTGGTTCGACAGCGGCGTCTCGTCCCGCCAGCAGTACGGGAGCACGCGGTGCCCCTCGTACGCGAGGCCCTTGTCGTGCAGCTGCTTGAACGCCCAGACCACGGACTCCATGTAGGTCACGTCGAGCGTCTTGTAGTCGTTCTCGAAGTCGACCCACCGGGCCTGCCGGGTGACGTACTCCTCCCACTCCTTCGTGTAGCGGAGCACGGACGAGCGGCACGCCTCGTTGTACGCGGCGATGCCCATCGCCTCGATCTGCGACTTGTCGGTGATCCCGAGGATCCGCTCGGCCTCGAGCTCGGCGGGCAGGCCGTGCGTGTCCCAGCCGAACCGTCGCTCGACGTGCTTGCCGCGCATCGTCTGGTAGCGCGGGACGGCGTCCTTGACGTAGCCCGTCAGGAGGTGGCCGTAGTGCGGCAGGCCGTTCGCGAACGGCGGGCCGTCGTAGAACACGAACTCGTTGCTGCCGTCCTCGCCGGCGGGGCGCGCCGCGACGGACGCACGGAACGTGTCGTCGGCGTGCCAGTACGCGAGCGTCTCGCGCTCGAGCGCGGGGAAGCTCGGCGAGGCGGGGACGGCCTCGGTCGTCTGGTCGGTGGTCTGGCGCGGTGCGCGGTGCAGCGGGTAGGCCATGGGTTCGGCTCCTGGGTGCGTGGTCCTGCTCCTCGGTGCGAGGACGACGCCTGGGCGCCGCGGTACCACCCCGCTTGTCGACCCCACGGCGCCGGCGGACCGGTGCACGGGCGACGACCGCTCGTGACGGCTGTGACGGGCCTACCCGTCCGGTTCTACTGGGGCCGACCGCAGCCGACCCGTTCTTCCGGAGGCTCGCCGGTGATGGCCGGGTCGACGCCTGTGCGTCTATCGTACCGGGCGTCGGCGCCCCGTTCCCGTAGAGTGGCCCGGCAGCGCAGGGGCCCGAACCAGGCGGTCCCACGGCGCGCCACGACAGGACGAGGTAGCGACCCGATGACCGGACCGAGCACGAGCGGCGTGCGAGTCGAGCAGGACGGCGCACACTGGGTGATGTGGGGCGAGATCGACGCCGCCGCCATCGCTCCCGTGAAGGACGCGATCGACGACGCGATGTCCCGCCACGCGACCTTCAGCCTCGACCTCGGAGACGTGACCTTCATGGACTCAGCGGGCTTGCGCGTCCTGTACCTCGCGGCGACCACCGCGACCGAGCCGCCGCGGCTCGTCGGTACGCCTGCGTCGGTGCGTCACCTCCTGGAGATCGCCGGGGTGACCGATCTGTTTGCTCTGACCGACTGAGGAGTCCGACCGTGCCCTTCTCCGTCGTCCGCACCACGCCCCCCTCGTTCCACGAGGTGGGCGCGTGGCCCTTGGAGTCGATCGACGACGTCGCGACCGTCCGCGCCGGCCTGCGCACTCTGCTGGCCGCCGACCCCGACTTCACCGACGGGGACTCCGTGGTGCTCGTCGCGAGCGAGCTCGCGACGAACGCCGTCCGCCACGGCAGTCCGCCCGCCGGCCTGCGCCTGCTGCGCGGCCCGGAGGGCTACGTGGTCGACGCCGTGGACGCCGCGACCGACGTCGTGCCGCACATCTCGCGCGGCCGCGCTCCGGGCCTCGGCGGTTTCGGCATCGCGCTCGCGGTGAAGATCGCGACGGACGTGGGCTCGTACGCCGACGACGCCGTCAAGCACGTCTGGGCCCGCTTCGGCGGTGTGCCTGCGCTCGACGCACCGGGGGCCGGTGCCGCGGCCCGCCTCGATGCCTGAGCGCGTCGAGGGGGTGCACGGCGCAGTCCCCCTGTCCTCGGACGACGCCTTCCTGGCGCCCGGCGAGCCGGTCGACCTGGACAACTGCGCCCGCGAGCCCATCCACGTGCCGGGCCTGATCCAGCCCCGCGGCGTCCTGCTGGTCGTGCTCGAGGAGACCGGCGAGGTGCTGCAGGTCTCGGCGAACGCCGGCGACGTGCTCGGGGTCGACGTGCCGGCCGCGCTGGGCGCACGGCTCTCCGGGGTGCTCGGGAGCGACGGCGAGCGGGTCCTGCGGTCCGCGACGCGGACGGCCGACCTGGCGGCGCACAACCCGTACCTGGTGCGCCTGCCCGCGACCGCCGACCGCGCCGAGCTGCTCCTGGACGCCGTGGTGCACCGTCCGCCGCTGGAGCCGGACGACACGCCGGTGCTCGTGATCGAGCTGGAGGCCGCGGCCGCCGCACGCCCGCTCGCGTTCCCGAACACGTACCGGGGCGTGCGGCAGGCGCTCGGGGCGCTCGAGCAGGCGGCGACCCTCGGCGACCTGTTCGCGGCGGCCGCGCACCACGTCCGCCTGCTGACGGGCTTCGACCGCGTGATGGTGTACCGCTTCGACGCCGACTACAACGGCGAGGTCGTCGCGGAGTCCAAGCGGGACGACCTCAACCCGTTCCTCGGGCTGCACTACCCGGCGACCGACATCCCGGCGCAGGCGCGGGCCCTGTACGAGAAGAACTGGATCCGGCTCATCGCGGACGTCGCCTACACGCCGGTGCCGCTGGTGCCGACGTGCCTGCCTACGACGGGCCGGCCGCTCGACCTCACGTACTCGACGTTGCGCAGCGTGTCTCCCATCCACTGCGAGTACCTGGGCAACATGGGGGTCGGCGCGTCGATGTCGATCTCGTTGCTCCGCGACGGCCGCCTGTGGGGCCTCATCGCGTGCCACCACTACTCCGGGACGCACGAGCCGTCGTTCGAGGTGCGGACGGCTGCGGAGTTCCTGGGTTCCACGCTCTCGGTGCGCCTCGTCGCGCAGTCCGAGGAGGAGCGTGCCGCCGCGGTCGAGCGGTCCGCGTCGCTCCTGTCCGCGCTGGTCGCCCAGACGACCGACGCCGACGTTCCCCTGGCAACGCTGCTGACACGCGACGACCGCCTGCTCGAGGCGCTCGGCGCGGACGGCGTCGTGGTGCGCGCCGAGGGCCGCACCGCGAGCCGGGGCGCCGTCCCGGGTGAGGCGGGTGTCCTCGCGCTCCTCGGCTGGGCCGCGACGAGCGGCGAGGAGATCGTGCACACGGACCGCCTCGGCGAGGCCGCGCCCGACGTGGCACGCTCCGCGCCGGACGTGGCCGGCGTGCTCGCGATCCTGCTGCCCGACGGGCAGGAGATCCTGTGGCTGCGCACCGAGGTCGCGAAGTCGGTCGACTGGGGCGGCGACCCGCACAACAAGGCGATCGCGCGCCTCGAGGGCGACACGGTGCGCCTCAGCCCGCGCAAGAGCTTCGACCGGTGGCGTGAGGTCGTCAGCGGCCACAGCCTGCCCTGGGGCCTCGACGCCCGGGAGGCGGCGGGTGCGCTGCGCCGACACCTCGTCGAGGTGCTGTACCGGCGTGGCCGCCGCGACGTGCGGGCGACGCAGGCGCTCCAGCGCAGCCTCCTGCCCGACGTGCTCCCTTCCGTGCCGGGCTGGACGGTCGACGCCCGCTACGACGCCGCGGGCACGGGCCTGGTGGGCGGCGACTGGTACGACGTGATGCCGCTCAGGGACGGCCGCGTGGCGCTCGTCGTGGGCGACGTCACCGGGCACGGGCTCGACGCCGCGGCGGCCATGGGGCAGCTGCGCAACGGCTTGCGCTCGGCCCTCGTGTCCGCTCCCGATCTGGCGGCCGCTCTCACGCAGTTCGGTGCCGTGGCCGCCTGGACGATGGCGGGCCAGGTCGCGACGCTGGCCGTGGTCGTCCTCGACCCGTCGGACGGGACCTTCGAGCACGCTTTCCTGGGACACCCGCCCGCACTGGTCGCCGACCGCGACCGGCGGACGCGGTGGGTCGACCGGGGCGCGGGGCGTCCGGTCGGCGTGGGCGACCTCGTGGTCGACGTGCGGCGGGACCGGGTCCCGGAGGGCGGGGTGCTCATCCTGTTCACCGACGGTCTCGTGGAGCGGCGCGACGAGTCGATCGTCGACGGGCTCGACCGGCTCGCGCGCGTCGTCGCGGCGCGCAGCGCCACCACGGTCGACGACCTCGTCGCGCTGGTGCGCGACCCCGCGTCGACGGACGACGCGACGTTCGTCCTCGCACGCCACGACGTCGCCCGGCCGGGCGCGTCCTGACCTCGCCTTCCACAGGTCGGACCTGGACGCGCCGAGACGCCTCGCGCCGCCTAGGCTCGGACCTGGCTCGGACCGTTGCCACCAGAGCGGACCACCCGGTCCGCCCGAACCACGGAGCACACCCATGTCCCTCGCATCCCATCGCGCCCCCGGATCGTTCCGGGTCGTGCGCACGTGGGACCTCGAGCGGCTCGAGGACCTCGCGGCCGTGCGGTCGGACCTCCGTGAGGTGCTCGGCACCGCCCACGAGGAGGCGCCCTCCGTGGAACAGCTCTCCGAGCGCATCGTGCTGGCGGCGAGCGAGCTCGCCGCCAACGCCCTGCGGCACGGCGCACCGCCCGCCTCCCTGCGTCTGCTCACCGACGGCGAGGCATGGGTGCTCGACGCGCTCGACCACGCCGCGGCGCACGCGGCGCAGGTCGCCGGAGACCGGGCGCCGGGAGACGGCGGCTACGGCCTGCTCCTCGTGGGCCGGCTGTCGGACGGCGTGGGCTCGTACGTCGTGGGCGGCACCAAGCACGTGTGGGCGCGGTTCGCCGACGAGTGCGAGGAGCCGGCCCGGGCCGGTTGACCGGTCCGGTGCCGGGCGGTCAGGCGCGGCGGTCCAGCTTGGTCGGCGAGCCCTGCGCGCGCGGGCGGACGACCAGCTCGTCGACGTTGACGTGCGGGGGCAGAGACAGGGTCCAGCGCACCGCCTCGGCGACGTCCTCCGCGAGCAGCGGCCCCGGGACCCCCGCGTACACGGCGTCGGCCCTGGCCTGGTCGCCGCCGTACCGGACGAGCGAGAACTCCTCCGTCTTGACCATCCCGGGAGCGATGTCGATGACGCGGACCGGCTCGCCGACGAGCTCGAGGCGTAGCGTGCGCGTGGCGACCCGCTCCGCGAACTTCGCGGCCACGTAGCCGCCCCCGCCCTCGTACGGCTCGTGCGCGGCGGTCGAGGTCACCACCACGATCGATCCCTCGGCCTCCCGCAGCGCGGGGAGGAGCCGCTGCACGGTGCGGAACGTGCCGAGCACGTTCAGCTCGTACATGCGGCGCCACTGGTCGATGTCGGCCTCGGCGACCGGGTCGGTGCCGAGCGCGCCGCCCGCGACGTTCACCAGCGCGTCCACCGGACCCGACGCCACGACCTCGTCGACGAGGCGGGCGACGTCGTCGTCCGAGGTGAGGTCCGCCACGACGACCTGCGCGCCCGTGCGTTCTGCCACGCCCGCGAGGCGGTCCGCGCGGCGCGCGACCGCGACGGTGTCCCACCCGTCGGCCGCGAGGGCGGCCACCGTGGCCGCACCGATGCCGGACGACGCTCCGGTGACGACCGCACGGCGGCGGCGGGTGGGCGGGTGGTGTGCGGTGGCGTCGTGGCTCATACGTCCACGCTACCGGGCCGGGACTAGGCTGGTGGTGGGATCGCGAGCCGCCGATTCGGCCCGACGTGGCGCCCCGGACTTGGGGCGCGTGTCCCTGCGCGCCGTCGTCGCGCCTGTCGACACATCCCTGCCACCGGAAGGTCCCGCCACCCGTGCGCCCTCTGCTCGACGCGTCTGCGTCCCGCACCCGTCCGTCCGGACGTCGCTCGCTCGTCCACCCGTCCGTCCGGCCGTCCGTGCGGCACGGCGTGGCCGTGGTCGCCGCCCTGTCGGTGCTCGGCCTCGCCGCCTGCACGTCGGGCTCGTCCGCCCCGTCGGGGCCCACCTCGCCCGCCGCGGGTGCCGCGGCCGACGCGGGCCCGCGCACCACCTACCCCGTCGACCTCGACAACTGCGGCACCAAGGTGTCGTTCGAGGCGGCCCCCACGCGCGTCGTGACGATCAAGTCCTCGACGACCGAGATGATGCTCGCGCTCGGGCTCGGCTCGAAGATCGTCGGGACGGCGTTCCTCGACGGGCCGATCCCGAAGAACCTGGTGTCGCAGGCGAACCAGGCGGTCGCGAGCCCGCTGTCCGACAAGGTCCCCGCGAGCGAGGCCGTCCTGGCCCTCCAGCCCGACCTCGTGTACGCCGGCTGGGAGTCGAACGTGACCGCGCAGGGCGCGGGCGACCGGGCGACGCTCGCCAAGCTCGGCGTGAACACCTACGTGTCGCCGTCCGCCTGCCAGGAGACGGGCTACCAGCCCGACCCGCTCACGTACGACGACGTGTTCGGCGAGATCCAGGAGGTCGGGAAGGTCTTCGACGTGCAGGGTCGGGCCGCCGCGCTCGTCGCGCAGCAGAAGAAGGAGCTCGCGGCGATCCGGCCCGACACCCGCGGGCTCACCGCCCTGTGGTGGTCGTCGGGCGACGACACCCCGTACGTCGGCGGCGACATCGGCGCGCCCGCGATGATCCTGAAGCAGGTCGGCCTGACGAACGTCGCGGCCGGCGTGCACGCGACCTGGACGCCACTCGGCTGGGAGAGCATCGTCGCCGCCGACCCCGACGTGATGGTCCTCGTCGACGCGTCGTGGAACACCGCGCAGGCGAAGATCGACTTCCTCGAGTCGAACGCCGCGACGAAGAACCTCACCGCGGTCAAGGAGCACCGTTTCGTCGTCCTCCCCTTCGCCAGCACGGAGGCGGGCGTGCGCAACGTGGACGCGACCCGGACCCTGGCGGCCGACCTGGCGAAGCTCGGCGCGCCGTGACCACGACCGCGCACCGTCCGGGCACGTCGTCGCGCGACACCGCTGCGGCCGGGCGCCCGGGCGGCCGGCGCGGCTTGCGAGCGACCGGCTGGCTGGTCGGCGCCGCCGTCCTGCTCCTCGCGAGCGTCTCGGTCGCGGTCACGCTCGGCCCCGCCCACTTGCCGGTCACCGACGTGTGGCGCGCGGTGGTCGACCACCTGGGCCTCGGCCGGACCCTCGGCGTGACCCCTCTCGCGCCGCTGCCGGACGGGATCGTCTGGGAGCTGCGCCTGCCCCGCGTCCTGACGGCCGCGGGCGTGGGCGCCGGCCTGGCGATCTGCGGCGTCGTCATGCAGTCCCTCACCCGCAACCCGCTCGCCGACCCGTACCTGCTCGGCCTGTCGTCCGGCGCGTCGCTCGGCGCGGTCGCGGTGCTGGGGCTCGGGCTCTCGCTCGTGCTGCCCGTCGCGGCGTTCGCGGGCGCGCTGCTCGCGCTCGCCGCGACCCTCGGCCTGGCCGGGGCCGCGGGCGGGCTGACGCCGACGCGGACCGTGCTCGCAGGGCTCGCGGTGAGCCAGCTCGCCGCGGCGGCCGTGAGCTTCGTGGTGTTCTGGACGGCGACCGGCGACTCGTACCAGGAGATCCTGTCGTGGCTGCTGGGCTCGGTGGCCGGCTCGACATGGACCTCGGTGGCCGTCGCGTGCGGCGCCACGCTCGTCCTGGGGTCGCTGCTCGCGAGCACCGGCTCGCTGCTCGACGCGTTCACGTTCGGCGACACGGCGGCCGCCGCGCTCGGCGTGCCCGTCGAGCGCGCCCGACGCGTCCTGCTGGTCGTCGTGGCGGTGCTCACCGGTGCGTTGGTGTCGCAGTCGGGGTCGATCGGCTTCGTCGGGCTCGTGCTGCCCCACGCGGTGCGCCTCCTCGTGGGCGCCGGGAACCGGCTCCTGCTCCCCCTGTCCGGCCTCCTGGGCGCGACGTTCCTCGTGTGGGCCGACACCGCCGCACGGACCGTCTTCGCGCCCCGCGAGATCCCCGTCGGCGTCATGACGGCCGCGGTGGGGGCGCCCGTGTTCGCCTTCCTCCTGTGGCGCGGACGGGGGCGCGCGTGAGCAGGGACGGGCTGGGCGCCGAGCGGGTCGCCTGGTCGGCGGGCGGCAGGCTCATCGTCGACGGCGTCGCGATCGACGCCCCGCCCGGTGCGGTGACCGGGCTCCTCGGCCCGAACGGGTCCGGCAAGACGTCCCTGCTACGCCTCCTCGCCGGCGTCCGACGGCCCGACGACGGTTCTGTCGCGTTCGACGGCACAGACCTGCTGCGCGCCGCACCCCGGGAGCGCGCCCGGACCCTCGCGCTCGTCGAGCAGGACGCGTCCACCGACCTCCCGATCACGGCGCTCGACGCCGTGCTCCTCGGCCGCATCCCGCACCGCTCGCTGCTCGCCGGGCCGACCGCCGACGACCGGGCGGCGGCACGCGACGCGCTCGCGGCCGTCGAGGCGGAGCACCTGGCCGCACGGCACGTCACGAGCCTCTCGGGCGGAGAGCGGCAGCGCGTCCACCTCGCCCGTGCGCTGGCCCAGCAGCCCCGGCTGCTGCTGCTCGACGAGCCCACCAACCACCTCGACGTGCGCGCGCAGCTCGCCACCATGACCCTGCTGCGCAAGCTCGCCGCGGACGGCGTCACCGTCGTCACCGCGCTGCACGAGCTCACCATGGCCGGTCAGACGTGCGACCACGTCGTGCTGCTGTCGCAGGGACGCGTCGTCGCGGCGGGCCCGGTGGACGACGTCCTGGTGCCCGCCGTCCTCGAGCCCGTCTACGAGGTGCGCGTCGACGTGCTGCGCCACCCCCGCACGGGCCGTCCCGTCATCACCTGCACGGAGTCCTGAGATGACCACATCCAACACCACGACCACGACCACGACCACGACCGATCACCCCCTGCGCGTCACCCTCCTCGCCGGCGGCGTCGGGGGCGCACGCTTCACGCGCGGTCTGCGCGACCTGCTCGTGCGACGCGGCGTCGACGCCGAGCTGACAGTGGTGGTGAACACGGGCGACGACCTGTGGGTCGACGGCCTGCGCGTCTGCCCCGACCTCGACACGGTCCTGTACACGCTCGCCGGCGTGGTGCATCCCGACCAGGGCTGGGGGCGGCAGGACGAGACGCTCCGCGTGTCGGCCGAGCTGCACGCGTACGGGCTCGGTCTGCCCTGGTTCACCCTGGGCGACCTCGATATCGCCACCCACGTCGCCCGGACGGCGATGCTGCGCGAGGGCGTGCCCCTGTCGGCCGCCACGGCGCGGCTCAGTGCGCGCTGGCCGCTCGGCGTGCGGCTGCTCCCGATGAGCGACCAGGAGGTCGAGACGCACGTCGAGCTCGCCGACGGGTCCGGGACCGTCCACTTCGAGGAGTGGTGGGTGCGCCTGCGCGCGGCCGTCCCGGCACGGCGGTTCGTCCAGGTGGGCGTCGAGGACGCGTCGCCCGCGCCCGGCGTGCTCGACGCCCTCGCGTCGGCCGACGTGGTGCTGCTGCCACCGTCGAACCCGGTCGTCTCGGTCGGGACCGTGCTCGGGGTGCCGGGGATCCGCGAGGCCGTGCGGACGACGAGCGCCCCCGTCGTGGGCGTCTCGCCGATCCTCGGGGGCGCGCCCGTGCGCGGGATGGCCGACGCCTGCCTCACGACGGTCGGGGTGGAGACCAGCGCGCTCGCCGTGGCGCGGCACTACGGGTCGCGGCGTGCCTCCGGACTGCTCGACGGGTGGCTCGTCGACGACGTCGACGCCCCTGCGGTGGCCGCACTGGCCGCGGACGGGCTCGCCGCCCGTGCTCTGCCGCTGCTGATGGGCGACGACGTGGGCGACGACGGGCGCAGCGCGACCGACGCGATCGTGCTCGCCGCCCTCGACCTGGCCGGGGTGCGGCTGCCGGGCTGACCGTCCGACGCACGGCTGCGCGGCCGTGCGGGTCAGGGCGGGGGCGCGGCGTGCGACGCGAGGAACGCGCGGGTCCGCGGCCCGAGCCCGAGCACCGCCGCGGCGGCGAGGTCGTCCGGGGTGTCGACGTCCTGGCGCACGCTCGGCGGGACCCGGTCGAGGTCGACGTGCCCGGCCGCGCGGTGCGCCGCGGCGGACCCCGGCCCGAAGCGCGGACGCAACAGCCCTGCCGCGCGTGCGGCGAGGAGAGTCGTGCCCGTCCCGGCGGCGTCCGGGACGAACGACCGGTCGAGGTCGCGCGCGGCCGTCAGCACGTCGTCGAGATCGCTCGGGCGCAGCGCCGGCAGGTCGCCGAGCAGCACCCCGACAGGCACACCGCCGTCGGCCGCCGTACCGGCGCGGACACCCGCCCGCACCGCGGCGACCAGACCGCCGCCCGGGTCGGGGACCATGTCCAGCCCTGTCGTGCCGGTGAGGTCCACCCCGTCCGTCACGACGACCACCCGCGCCACCGACCGGGCCGATCGGACGGCCTCGAGGGTGTCCCCGGCGAGCGCGTCCGCGAGTCGGCGACGCTCCGCAGGGTCGGGGACGAGGTCGCGGAGGCGGGACTTCGCGCCGTCACCACCCTTGACCGGCACCACGACGACCCATCCCGCGCCGTCCGAGGCGCACTCCCGTACGTCCACGTACCACCTTCCGTCGCGTCGAACCGTCCGGCGTCAGTCTCGCAGCCCCGACCCCCGCCGACCGCGTACAGGTGGGCGTGCTCGCCCACCCGGCACGCAGGCGTCCGGTCCTGGCGTCTTCCTGACCTCTGGCGCGCGACCCGTCCGCCCGCTACCGTAGGCCCATGCCGCTGACGAACGAGGACCCTCGGAAGAGGTCGGGGGCCGGTGGGGCGAGCACCCGTCGCCACGTCCGCGGCGGCTGGGCGGCCGCCGCGCTCCTGACCCTCGTCGTCACCTTCCTGATCTCGGGGACCCAGGTCGCGAGCTGCTCCGACGGGGTGACGACCAGCACGTGCACGTCGACCACACCCGTCGGTGCGCCGGCTCCGGTCGTGGTGGCGCTCGGTGTGGCCGTCGCCGCATGGTGCGCGTACCGCGCCCTGCGTGGTGCACGGTGAGCCGTCCGGAGGACCCGCGGCGGACGTGCTGTGCCTGGTCTGTCGACAACCGCTCTACGGCCGCACCACGCTGGGCCCGCAGCTCCAAGGAGTGGAGTGCGGCGCTGACGCCGGTCGACCGCTCCGGTGGCCCGTGCGGCGGGGCGTCCGGCGCGGCACGATGGACGCATGCCCTCCGCCGACCTGTGGCTCACCGGTGATCCCGACGCCGACGCGCTGCTGACGCGCGACCCGTTCGCCCTGCTCGTCGGGATGCTCCTCGACCAACAGGTGCCGATGGAGTCGGCTTTCGCCGGTCCCCGCAAGCTCGACGAGCGGCTCGACGGCGGTCTGAGCGTCCACGCCGTCGCGACCGCCGACCCGGACGCGTTCGCGGCCCTGTGCGCGACTCCCCCGGCGGTGCACCGGTTCCCGGGCTCGATGGCTGCCCGGATCCAGTCGCTCGCCACGATCCTCGAGGACGATTACGACGGCGACGCGGCACGCCTCTGGACGGACCCGTCGTCGGACGGCACCCCACCGGACGGCGCGACGGTGCTGGCGCGCGTGAGGGCGCTGCCGGGCTTCGGCGAGCAGAAGGCGCGCATCTTCCTCGCGCTGCTCGGCAAGCAGTACGGCGTCACGCCGGACGGCTGGCGCGAGGCCGCCGGGCCGTACGGCGAGGACGGCGCCCGGAGGTCCGTCGCGGACGTCGTCGACCCGACCTCGCTCCAGGAGGTCCGTGCCACCAAGAAGGCGGCCAAGGCCGCCGCCCGGAGCCGATGACAGGAGTCGCCGTGCCACTGCCGCAGTCCATCCCCCAGGCCGCGAAGAGGTTCAACCCGCACGTCCTGGCGCTCGCCCGGCACCGACCGCCCTTCGCCGTGGTCTACCACGAGGGCCGCACGACGGGGCGCCGCTACCGCACGCCGGTCATCGTGTTCGCGCGGCCGCGCGACGACGGCGAGGTCGACGCCCTGTTCGCGCTGCCGTACGGCCCGCGAGTGGACTGGGTGCGCAACGGCGAGGCCGCGGGCCGGCTCCTGCTGGAGCGGGCCGACGTCGTGTACGTGCTCGACGACCTGCGCACGCAGCACGGCGACGAGGCCATGGCGCAGGTGCCGGACCCGGCGCGGACGTTCCTCACCACCCTCGGGACACGCGACGTGCTGCTGGCGCGCGTGCGCCACCTCGTCGAGCCGCCCGCGGACCCGCGCCCCGGGGCGGTCGGGCCCGAGGAGGATCAGACCATCTCCGCCGACTCCGCCTGAGCCTCGCCGTCCGCGAACCCCTGCTCGTAGCCGGCCCGGTACGCCGGGTCCCGGGTCTCGTCCACGGCGTCGTCGTACCCGGCGTCGTACCCGGCGTCGTACGCCTCGGTGCTGCCGGTGCGGAACATGTCCTCGTCGGACGGCCGGACGGCTGACCGCGCGCCCGGCCCGTCCTCCGCAGAGACCCAGTGCGCCGCACCGCGCACGACCGCCACCGGTGCGGCGTCCGCCTTGCCGCGCACCAGCTCGGTCGCGGCCGCGAGCTGGTCGGCGACCGCGACGACGGTCCCCGTCAGGACGCGCCCGCTCGCGTCGGGCCGACCACGCAGGTCGTCGAGCACGACGACCCCGGCGGCACCGATCGCGATGTCCGTGACGCCCGACCGCCAGGGGCGCCCGACGGTGTCGGACACGACGACGCCCACGGTCCGGCCGGTCGCCTCGGCGATGCGCGCACGCAGGGCGCGGGCGGACGCGTCCGGGTCCTCGGGCAGCAGCAGCACCGTCCCCTCAGGGGTGTTGCTCGCGTCGACGCCCGCGGCCGCCATGACGAGCCCGAGCTTGTTCTCGACGATGCGCAGGGTCTTCCCGTCGGTCTCACGGGTCGCGACGACGCGCACGGTCTCGGCCGTGATCGCCGCCTCCCGGTCGTCCCCGCGGACGACGCGCCCCTCGGCCTTCGAGACGACCTTGCTGGCGACGACGACGACGTCGCCGTCCTCGAGCGACGTCCCGGCGGGGCCGGTGAGGGACCGCACGACGATCGCGGCGAGGTCGTCCCCCGGGGCGACCTCACCGATGCCGTCGACCGACCAGACCTGCAGCATCTGCGACATGTGCCCTCTTCTCCTGGTCCCGCGCCTCGGCGTGGTCAGCGGGTCAGCTTCGGCAGCACCTCGCGGCCGAACGTCTCGATCCACTCACGCTGGTTACGACCCACATTGTGCAGGTAGACGCGGTCGAACCCGAGGTCGACGTACCGCTGGATCGCGGCTCGGTGCACGTCCGGGTCCGACGAGATGACCATGCGGCCCTCAAAGTCCTCGGGGCGAACGAGCTTGGCCATCTGCTCGAACTCGAACGGCGAACGGATGTCGGCCTTCGGGAACTTCATGCCGCCGTTGGGCCACTCGTGCATGGCGTTCGCGAGCGCCTCCTCGTCGGTGGCCGCCCACGACAGGTGGATCTGCAGGGCGCGCGGCATGTCGTCGGGGTTGCGGCCCGACTCGCGCACGCCCTCGTCGAACTTGCCGAACAGCATGGAGATCTTCTCGAGGGGCGCCCCCACCGTGATGAGCCCGTCGGCGACCTTCCCGGCGCGCTTCGCGGTGACCGGTCCCCCGGTCGCGACGAGGATCTCGGGCGCCTCCTCGGGCATCGTCCACAGGCGCGTCGACTCGAGCTTGTAGAACTGCCCGGCGTGCTTGACGTCCTTGCCGGCGAGCGACCCCGTGAAGAGCTTCTTGATGACGTCGATCGCCTCGAACATGCGGTTGATCCGCTCGGGCGCCTCCGGCCAGTACTGCGCGGTGATGTGCTCGTTGAGCGCCTCACCCGACCCGAGCCCGAGCCAGTGCCGGCCCGGGTACATGGCGGCGAGCGTCGCCGACGCCTGCGCGACCATCGCCGGGTGCCACCGGAAGGTCGGGGCGGTGACGCCCGGACCCATGTCGCCCGTGGTGCGCTCGCCGAGCGCGGTGAGGACGTTCCACACGAACGCCGACTGCCCCTGCGCGGGGACCCACGGCTGGAAGTGGTCGGCGGCCATGACACCTGAGAAGCCGTGCTGCTCGGCGTACGCCGCGAGGTCCACCGCCTCGGTGGGGTGGAACTGCTCGAGCTCTGCCACGTATCCGATCGTCAGACCCATGCTCCCGACACTAGCCCGCGCCGGCGCCGGGTACCGGGTTCGGGGCCGCTCGGCGCCGCAACCTCCACGACACGTGCGGCCGTTACGGTGGTCGGCATGACGAACGCGTACGACGACGCCGCCCTGCACCGTCTGCTCGACGTGGTCGAGCGCGACGTCGTCCCGCTCACGCGGGCGGGTGTGGACCGCGGCGACAAGCTGTTCGGCGCGGCGGTGCTGCGCGCGGACGACCTCTCGCTCGTCGTCGCGGGCACGAACAACGAGACGGTCAACCCGCTGTGGCACGGGGAGGTCGACGCGCTCAACCGGTTCTTCGCGCTGCCCGCCGACGAGCGTCCCGCCCCTGCGGACTGCGTGCTGCTCGCGACGCACGAGCCGTGCTCGCTGTGCCTCAGCGCGATCACGTGGTCGGGTTTCCGGCGCTTCGCGTACGTGTTCTCGCACCGCGACTCGGCGGAGTCGTTCGCCATCCCGTACGACATCGCGATCCTGCAGGGCGTCTACGCCGTGCCGGACCCGGACCGGGCGGCCCCCGCGCCCGGGCGCGACCTGTACAACCGGCAGAACGCGTACTTCTCGTCGGTCGACCTCGCCGCCGAGATCGCGGCGTCCGGCGACGCGTCGCTCGCGACCCGTCGTGCTTCGCTCGCCGCGACGTACGCCGCGCTGTCCGACACCTACCAGCGGGGCAAGGGCGCGCACGGCATCCCGCACGCCTGAGGAGGCGTCCACGCGCCGGGACCGGGGTCCTCGGCGGCGCGTCGATCTGGGAGAATGTCGCCCATGAGCGACCTCACCCCGACGTCCCCGACCCGTCCCGACGACCCCACCCCCGCGGCGCAGCGCGCGGTCGCCGTGGAGGTAGCCGCGGACGCCGTCGTCCGGGGCGTCCCGGACCGCGTGTCGCTGGAGGGTCTCGAGGACTCGCTCGGCGCACGCTGGCGCGACGAGCAGACGTACACGTTCGACCGTTCCGCGACCCGCGACCAGGTGTTCTCGATCGACACGCCGCCGCCGACGGTGTCGGGCTCGCTGCACGTCGGGCACGTGTTCTCGTACACGCACACCGACCTCGTGGCGCGCTACCGCCGCATGCAGGGCAGCGAGGTCTTCTACCCCATGGGCTGGGACGACAACGGCCTGCCCACGGAGCGCCGCGTCCAGAACTACTACGGGGTGCGCTGCGACCCGTCGCTCCCGTACGTCGAGGGCTACGAGCCGCCGCTGCAGGGCGACACGTCGACCGGCAAGGGGCGCGCGGCCGACCAGCAGCCGATCTCGCGCCGCAACTTCGTCGAGCTGTGCGAGCGCCTGACCGCCGAGGACGAGCAGCAGTTCGAGGCGCTGTGGCGCCACCTCGGCCTGTCGGTCGACTGGGAGCACCACTACCAGACCATCGGCCAGCCGGCGCAGAAGGTCGCGCAGACCGCGTTCCTGCGCAACCTCGCCCGCGGCGAGGCGTACCAGGCGGAGGCGCCCGGTCTGTGGGACGTGACGTTCCAGACGGCCGTGGCACAGGCGGAGCTCGAGGCACGCGACTACCCGGGCTTCTTCCACCAGGTGGCGTTCCACGCGGGCGGTGACGACCGGGTGGTCATCGAGACGACGCGCCCCGAGCTCCTGCCCGCATGCGTCGCCCTCATCGCACATCCGGACGACGAGCGCTACCAGCACCTGTTCGGCACCGCCGTGCGCAGCCCGCTGTTCGACGTCGAGGTGCCCGTCCTCGCGCACCCCGCCGCCGAGCCCGACAAGGGCGCCGGCATCGCGATGTGCTGCACGTTCGGCGACCTGACCGACGTCCAGTGGTGGCGCGAGCTCCAGCTCCCGACGCGCTCGGTGGTGCGCCGCGACGGCCGCGTCACCGCGGAGACGCCCGACTGGATCACGGCCGACGCGGGCCGCGCCCTGTTCGCCGAGATCGCCGGCAAGACGACGTTCTCGGCCCGCACGCTCGTGGTCGACGCGCTGCGCGAGGCGGGCGACCTGCTCGCCGAGCCCGTCGCGACGCAGCGCAAGGCCAACTTCTACGAGAAGGGCGACAAGCCCCTCGAGATCGTCACCAGCCGCCAGTGGTACATCCGCAACGGCGGGCGCGACTGGCTCGACACGGACGCCGAGGGTGCGCCCGGCTCAGGCATGGTTCGCGACCTGCGCGCCGAGCTGCTCCGCCGCGGCGAGGAGCTCGGGTTCCACCCCGACTTCATGCGCGTGCGCTACGAGAACTGGGTCAAGGGCCTCAACGGCGACTGGCTCGTCTCCCGCCAGCGGTTCTTCGGTGTGCCCATCCCTGTGTGGTACCCCGTGGACGCCGACGGCGAGCCGCAGTGGGACGCGCCGCTCGTCCCGTCGGAGGCCGAGCTCCCGATCGACCCGTCCTCGCACGTCCCCGCCGGGTACACCGAGGACCAGCGGGGCGTCGCGGGCGGTTTCGTGGGCGACCCCGACATCATGGACACGTGGGCGACCAGCTCGCTGAGCCCGCAGATCGCAGGCGGCTGGCTCGACGACCCCGACCTCTTCGCGCGCGTCTTCCCGATGGACCTGCGCCCGCAGGGCCAGGACATCATCCGGACGTGGCTCTTCTCGACCGTGGTGCGCTCGCACCTCGAGCACGGCTCCCTGCCGTGGTCGGACGCCGCGATCAGCGGCTGGATCCTCGACCCGGACCGCAAGAAGATGTCGAAGTCGAAGGGCAACGTCGTCACGCCGATGTCGCTGCTCGAGGAGCACGGCTCGGACGCCGTCCGCTACTGGGCCGCGTCCGCGCGCCTCGGCACCGACGCCGCGTTCGAGGTCGGCCAGATGAAGATCGGCCGCCGCCTCGCCATCAAGATCCTCAACGCGAGCAAGTTCGCGCTGTCCTTCGGGGCGGACCCCGCGACGGACGAGACGACCGGCCACACCGTCCGGCTCGACCCGTCGCTCGTGACCGTCGAGATCGACCGCGCGATGCTCGCCGGGCTCGCCGCCGTCGTCGCGCAGGCCACGGAGGCGTTCGAGGCGTACGACCACACGCGGGCGCTGGAGATCACCGAGACGTTCTTCTGGACGTTCTGCGACGACTACCTCGAGCTGGTCAAGGACCGCGCGTACGGTGCCGGGGCCGGTGCCGACGCGGCACCCGCGACCCAGTCCGCCCGGACCGCCCTGGCGCTCGCGCTCGACACGATGCTGCGCCTGTTCGCGCCGTTCGCGCCGTTCGCGACCGAGGAGGTCTGGTCGTGGTGGCAGGAGGGCTCGGTGCACCGCGCCGCGTGGCCCGTCGCGGCTCCGCTCGCCGCGGCGGCGGGTGACGCCGACCCGCTCGTCCTGACCGCGGCCGGGCACGCGCTCGCCGCGCTCCGCAAGATCAAGTCCGAGGCGAAGGTCTCGATGCGCGTGCCGATCCTCGGCGCGACCGTCGCGGTCCCCGGCGCCCTGCAGGCCGGGGTGCGCTCGGCGATCGACGACGTCCGCGGCGCCGGGCGCGTCACGGGCGGGCTCGAGATCGTCGACCCGGCCGACGGCCAGGGCGACGTGGCCGTCCAGGGCGGCATCGTGGTGCTCGCCTCCGAGCTCGGCGAGCCGGAGCCCAAGCAGCCACGCGCCTGACGCACCGCAGGCCGCTCCCGCAGTCCCGGGGGCGGCCTGCTGCGTCCTCCCTGCCTACACGACGTCGCGCAGACGCCGCTGGTCGCCCGACATCGTGGGAGCCGACTCGCTCGGCGTCCCCGCGTCCGTCCAGCGCAGCAGCGCACCGACCCCGTCGACCAGCTCGACCGACCCGGCCGGGACGAACGTCAGACCGGCGTCCTGGCCGAGCGCCGCCCGGACGAGCGCGACCGACGCCGGCAGCGGGTGCACGCCGTCGTCGGCGCCCAGGGCCACGACGGAGGCACGGTCCGAGCCGATCTGCAGCGGCTCCGGCCCCACCCACACCTCGGTGCCGTCGATCTCGGAACCCGAGCGCAGCTCGTCCGACAGGATCAGCTCGCGCACCTGACCGCGCTGCAGCACCGTCACGACGTCCGCGAGGGCGGTGACGGAGCCGTCCGCGCGCCCCTGTCCCTCGCGGTAGGCGTCCACGACCACGGCGCGCCGGCGGGCGCGGCACGCCTCGACCTCGTCCGCGAGACGCTGCGCGAACACGGAGTCCTTCGCGCCCGCCGAGCGCGAGCCGCCCGGGACCTCGACGAGGAGGTCGACGGACCGCTTGGACAGGGCGCCCCGCACGAGCCCGACGCTGCGTCCCTCCCCCGTGAGCACGACGAGCTCGGGCCGGTGCTCGGCGACCTGACGGTCGACCTCGGCCGCGACCGCCTCCGCGTTGCGCTCCCAGGAGTCCTCGGCGCGCGCGTCGAGCCGTCTGTCGTTGAGGCTCCCGGTCTTCACCTTGGTGATGTCGTCGTGCCCACCCTCGACGGTGAGCGGCTCAGGCTGGTTCGCTCGCTCCCCGCCGACCGACCACGTGAGGTCGGCGCCCTGCCGGTCGACGGTGACGACCAGGTGGTCGACGGTCTCGTCGGCGGCGCGCGCCGCCTGGATGAGGTACGGGACCGGCCCGTACTCGCCGTGCTGCACGGCGGGAGGCTCGCTGAGCACGCGGTCGACGAGGATGCCCGCCTCTTCCGTGGCGACCAGCACCCGCCCGTGCACCCCGACGCCCCGCGCCGACGACCGCAGCGCCTCCTCGAGCGTGTCGCAGAGCCCGGGCGGCGCCCCCTGTGACTCGAGCGACCGGCGGACCGACCGCCACCTGCTGCCGATCTCCCGGTCGGTGGACTCACGCGACGGGGTCGCGTCGAGGTAGACGGTCGCGAAGGGGCCCGGCTCCCCGAGGAGCGGCCTGAGCCAGTCGATCTTCACAGGTGGTCACCTTCCGTCGGACGGGGATCACCCCAGCGTCACCCGGTTCGGTGCGTCGCGCCACCCGTCGTCCGGCGTGCCCTCAGGAGTAGGTGTCGAGCACGGGGACGTCTCGCCCCGCGTGCTCCGCCGCGATGCTCTCGTGGTGCCGGATGACCTCGGAGACGATGAACTCGCGGAACTTCTCGGCGAACGCCGGGTCGAGACCCGACGCGTCCGCGATCCCGGTGAGCCGCTCGATCTGCTGGCGGTCGCGAGCAGGGTCGGCGGGAGGCAGACCGCCCGAGGCCTTGAGCTCGCCGACGCGACGCGTGCACTTGAAGCGTTCGGCGAGCAGGTGCACGAGGGCGGCGTCGATGTTGTCGATGCTGGCGCGCAGGGCGAGGATCTCGTCGGGGACCGGGGGGACGTCCATACGTCGATCCTCGCACGTCACCAGGCACGGCCCAGACGCGGTCCCTCAGGGTCGAGGGCCGCCGCGGCCGTCACGGGGCCGCTCTGTCAGGCGCTCTTCTCGCGCGGCGCGCGGCGCGAGACGCTGCGCGGCACCAGGGTCGGGTTGACGTTGTCGCGGACGACCTCCGCGGTGACCACCACCCGCTCCACGTCGTCGCGGCTCGGCACCTCGAACATGACCTGCTGGAGGACCTCCTCCATGATGGCCCGCAGCCCGCGCGCACCCGTGCCGCGCAGCAGCGCCTGGTCGGCGATCGCACCGAGGGCGTCGTCCTCGAACTCGAGCTCGACCCCGTCGATCTCGAACATGCGCTGGTACTGCTTCACGAGGGCGTTCCGCGGCTCGGTGAGGATCCGGACCAGCGCGTCCTGGTCGAGCGGTGCGACGGTCGTGATGACCGGCACGCGGCCGATGAACTCGGGGATCAGGCCGAACTTGAGGAGGTCCTCCGGCATGACGTCACCGAACGGGTCGGTCTCGGACGGCATGTGCAGCTCGGCGCCGAAACCGATGCCGCGCTTGCCCGACCGGCTCTGGATGATGTCGTCGAGCCCCGCGAACGCCCCCGCGACGATGAACAGGACGTTCGTCGTGTCGATCTGGATGAACTCCTGGTGCGGGTGCTTGCGCCCACCCTGCGGCGGGACCGACGCCGTCGTGCCCTCGAGGATCTTGAGCAGCGCCTGCTGCACACCCTCGCCCGAGACGTCGCGCGTGATCGACGGGTTCTCGGCCTTGCGGGCGATCTTGTCGATCTCGTCGATGTAGATGATGCCGGTCTCGGCCTTCTTCACGTCGAAGTCGGCGGCCTGGATCAGCTTGAGCAGGATGTTCTCGACGTCCTCGCCGACGTAGCCCGCCTCGGTGAGGGCCGTGGCGTCCGCCAGCGCGAACGGGACGTTGAGCATCCGTGCGAGGGTCTGCGCGAGATACGTCTTGCCGCACCCGGTGGGCCCGATGAGCAGGATGTTCGACTTCGCGATCTCGACGGGGTCGGCGTCATCGGCGCCCGCGACCGCGGCGCCGAGCGCCTTGGGGGCCGACGGCGCCTGGCCCGCCTGGATCCGCTTGTAGTGGTTGTAGACGGCGACGGCGAGGGAACGCTTGGCCGGCTCCTGCCCGACGATGTACTGCTCCAGGAACTCGAAGATCGCCTTCGGCTTCGGCAGCTCGGCCATGCCGAGCTCCGCGGCCTCGGTGAACTCCTCCTCGAGGATCTCGTTGCACAGCTCGATGCACTCGTCGCAGATGTACACCCCTGGTCCTGCGATGAGCTTCTTGACCTGCTTCTGCGACTTGCCGCAGAAGGAGCACTTCAGCAGGTCGGATCCATCCCCGAGTCGGGCCACCGATTGCCTCCGTCGTTCGGGCCCCGCGTGGACGACGCGGGGCGGTGCCCGGCGGCGCCCGCCGGACCCTCATGCTCCCATTGCACACCACCGAACAGGTGGATGTCAGCCGCGGGTGTCGCGTCCGGTTGCGAGCCCGGGGTCGTCGTGATCACGACGACCCCGGGAGACGGCTCACCGGCGGCCGGCGGACGGCCGTCGTCAGCGGGCGACGACCTTCGGCTTGCGGCTCTCGAGGACCTGGTCGACCAGGCCGTACTCCTTGGCGGCCGCGGCCGTGAGGATCTTGTCGCGCTCGATGTCCTGACGGATCTGCGCCACGTCGTTGCCGCTGTGGAACGCGAGGGTCTCCTCGAGCCACTCGCGCATGCGGATCAGCTCGTTCGCGTGGATCTCGATGTCGGACGCCTGCGCGTAGCCGCCACCCTCCATCGCGGGCTGGTGGATGAGCACGCGGGCGTTCGGGAGCGCGAGACGCATGCCCGGGTGGCCCGCGGCGAGCAGCACCGCGGCGGCCGACGCGGCCTGACCCAGGCACACGGTCTGGATGCGCGACCGGATGAACTGCATCGTGTCGTAGATCGCCGTCAGGGCGGTGAACGAGCCACCCGGCGAGTTGATGTAGAGCGTGATGTCGCGGTCCGGGTCCTGGCTCTCCAGCACGAGGAGCTGCGCCATGATGTCGTCCGCGCTCGCGTCGTCCACCTGCACGCCGAGGAAGATGATGCGGTCCTCGAAGAGCTTGGTGTACGGGTCCTGGCGCTTGAACCCGTAGGCGGTGCGCTCCTCGAACTGCGGCAGGACGTACCGGGACGACGGCGACGCGGCCGCCAGGCCGCCGGGCATGCCGGCGGGGAGGCCATGGCTGCCCGCGAGCCGCTGCGCGGTCGAGATGTACTGGGACTCGATGCTCACGATGTTCTCCCTGGGTCAGGAAATCTGGGGGCGGTGGATCAGTCGTTGGCGGCTGTGCCGCCACCACCGGTGACCGCGTTCGAGCTGGTCACGACGTGGTCGACGAAGCCGTACTCGAGGGCCTCCTGCGCCGTGAACCAGTTGTCGCGGTCGTTGTCCTGCAGGACCTTCTCGAGCGACTGTCCGGTCTGCTCGGCGGTCAGCTCGGCCAGCACGTTCTTCATGTGCATGATGAGCTGCGCGTTGATGCGGACGTCCGTCGCGGTACCACCGATGCCGCCGGACGGCTGGTGCATCATCACGCGGGCGTGCGGGGTGGCGTAGCGCTTGCCCTTCGCGCCGGACGAGAGCAGGAACTGCCCCATCGAGGCGGCCATGCCGACCGCGATGGTCGCCACGTCGGGCTGGATGTACTGCATCGTGTCGTAGATCGCCATACCGGCCGTGATCGAGCCGCCGGGCGAGTTGATGTACAGCCAGATGTCCTTGTCCGGGTCCTCGGCCGCGAGCAGCATCATCTGGGCGCAGATGGCGTTCGCGTTCTCGTCGCGCACCTCCGAGCCGAGCCAGATGATGCGTTCGCGCAGGAGCCGGTTGTAGATGGAGTCGGTCAGGCCGAAGCCACCGCCCTCTCCACGCAGGGCGGGCATGGCGGGTGCGACTGCGTCGTTCACGAGATTCTCGCTCCTCCTCGTCGGCGCCGGTGCGGTGACGCCCGGCTGATCCCGACCCTAACGTCCGACGGACCGCGTCCAGGCCCGGACCGCCCCCCTTTCGCTCACGGCGCACGACTCCCCCCGCACCGGTTCTCGCAGCGTCCCGGGACGACGACGGCCCCCGTCCCGGTGAGGGGACGGGGGCCGTCTGGCTCGGGCGCCGGTGTCCGGCGCGAGAGGTCAGTCCTTGTCGGTCGCCGAGGCGCTGTCGGCCACGGCGGACGCGGCGGCCGCGTCGGCGAACGCGTCGGCCGACGCCTCCTCGGCGTCGCCCTCGTCCGAACCGATGAACGCGGACAGGTCGACGTCAGCGCCCTCGGAGTCCTTCACGGCTACCTGGCGCAGCGCGACGGCGAGCGCCTTCGAGCGCGCGACCTCGCCGACCATCGCGGGGATCTGGCCGTTCTGGTCGATGGCCTGGACGAACTGGTTCGGGTCCATGCCGTACTGGCGCGACTGCGCGACGAGGTACTCGAGCAGCTCGTTCTGCGCGACCTGCACCTCGAGCTTCTCGGCGAGCGTGTCGAGGACGATCTGGTTGCGGAGCGCCTTCTGGGTCTCCTCCGTCACCTCGGTGCGGTGCTCGTCGTCCTCGAGACGACCCTCGGACTCGAGGTGACGGTGCACCTCGGCCTCGACGACGCCCGACGGGACCGGGACCTCGAGCGAGCCGACGATCTGCTCGAGGAGCAGGTCGCGGGCCTGGACGGCCTGGTTCTGGGTCTTGATGCCGGCGACCTGCTCGCGCAGGTCGTCCTTCAGCTCGTCGAGGGTGTCGAACTCGGACGCGAGCTGCGCGAAGTCGTCGTCGGCGGCGGGGAGCTCGCGCACCTTGACCTGCTGCGCGGTCACCGTGATGTCGGACTGCTTGCCCTCGTGGTCGCCACCCGCGAGCGGGGCGCGGAACGTCGTGGTCTCGCCGGCCGAGAGGCCCGTGAGCGCCTCGTCGATGCCCTCGAGCATGTTGCCCGAGCCGATCTGGTAGCTGACACCGGAGACCGCGTCGATCTCGTCGCCGTCCACCTCGGCCTTGAGGTCGATGACGACGAAGTCGCCGTCCTCCGCCGGGCGGTCCACGCCCACGAGGGTGCCGAAGCGCTCGCGGAGCGCGTCGAGACGCTCGGTGACGTCCTCGTCGGTGACCTCGCTCGCGTCGACCGTCACGGTCAGCGCGTCCAGCGCGGGAAGCTCGACCTCGGGGCGCACCTCGACCTCGGCGGTGAAGTGCAGCTCACCCTCGTCGTCGCCGGGGACCTGCGTGACCTCGACCTCGGGCTGGCCGAGCGGGCGCAGCTCGTTCTCGCGGACCGCGTCGGAGTAGAACCCGCCGAGACCCTCGTTGATGGCGTGCTCGAGCACGGCGGAACGACCCACGCGCTGGTCGATGATGCGCGGCGGCACCTTGCCCTTGCGGAAACCGGGGATGTTGACCTGCTCCGCGATGTGCTTGTACGCGTGGTCGATGCTCGGCTTGAGCTCGTCGGCGGTCACCTCCACGGTCAGCTTGACCTTCGTGGGGTCCAGGTTCTCGACGGCGCTCTTCACTTCGATGATCTCCAACCGGTGGGCGCACGCCGACGGGCTGCGCGGGACACGTGTGTGCGGGGCCGTGCCACCCTGGCAGCCCCCGTCGGGGGCGCGCGCCGGGCGCACGAACAACCCTTCGATCGTACGGCACGGGCTCACGGCGACGAAAACGCGTCAACGCGTCGGCCGCGCCGAAACCTCGTGCCGGACTCAGACGGTCGGGGTGACAGGATTTGAACCTGCGACCTTCCGCTCCCAAAGCGGACGCGCTACCAACCTGCGCCACACCCCGTCGCCGCGCGGTGGCGCGACGGCGGTCAGTCTAGTGCGGCACCGACGCACACCGCGCCGCGCCGCGCGCGGGCCCGGAACACGACACGGGCGTGCACGACGTGGTCGCGCGGGTTGCTAGGATCGTGGCCGCGCGCTTCTCCGGATGCGTCGGCCGAACAGTCGACGGACCACACTCGGAGCACGCCGCGCGGACGTAGCTCAATGGTAGAGCCTCAGTCTTCCAAACTGATCACGCGGGTTCGATTCCCGTCGTCCGCTCCATCACTCGCTCCGTGGCTGGGCACGGCTCGCTCGACGGCCCGCCCGACGGCTCGTCGAAGCAGCGCGGGGATCCACCGCGGCGCGGCACGAGGCGCTCCTGCCACACGCATCTTCCGGCGGGGCGGCTTCACCGACGACCTCACGCACCACGCGATGCACGCCCTCGGCAGCCGCGCCTGGGGCTTCTCGCAGGAGCTGTTCGACAGCGCTCCGCCGACCGCGCCGCCCGACCCCGCGACCCTCGCCGCACTCGCGACCGCGTTCCCGAACGTCGCCGCCGTCGCGGCGCCGGCCACCCACGACGACGGCTCCGTCGTCGCGCGCGGCTGCGACGACCAGCGCGAGTTCGAGCTCGCGCTCGACCTCCTCTGCTCGACGGTCTCGGCCGCCTGCACGCGCAGGGCTGGCACTCCTGAGGCGTCGCCCTGCGACGCCTGCGCGTCAGAGGTTGCGGCCGGGGAGCCGCACGACCTCCACGAAGAACTCGTCGACCTGCCGCACCACGTTGATGAAGCGCTCGAAGTCCACCGGCTTCGTGACGTACGCGTTGGCGTGCAGCGAGTACGACCGCACGACGTCCTCCTCGGCCTCGCTCGTCGTCAGGACGACGACCGGGATGGCACGCAGGTTCGCGTCCTCCTTGAGCGCCGCGAGGACCTCGCGCCCGTCCATGCGGGGCAGGTTGAGGTCGAGCAGGATGAGGTCCGGGGTCGGCGCGTCCGCGTACTCGCCCTCCTTGCGGAGGAACTGCATGGCGCTCACGCCGTCCTGCACCACCGAGAGCCGGTTGGTGACCTTGTGGTCCTCGAACGCCTCCCGGGTCATGAGCACGTCGCCGGGGTCGTCCTCCACGAGCAGGACGTCGATGGTCTTGCGGGCGTCGGTCACGAGCGGTCTCCTTCGAGGGACGGGGTCTTGGGGGCGTCCGGCAGGTCGCGGGCCGCGGGTGCGGCGAGCGGCGCGAGGGACGGGACGAGCACAGGGTCCGCGGACGGCACGGGAGCCGGTGACGCAGCAGGGAGGGTGAACCGGATCCGCGTGCCCACGCCGTCGTCCGGCGGGTCGATCCAGATCTGGCCGCCGTGGAACTCGACGATCTTCTTGCACAGGGCCAGGCCGATGCCGGTGCCCTCGTAGACGTCCTTGGGGTGCAGGCGCTGGAAGATGACGAACACGCGCTCGGCGTACTGCGGGTCGATGCCGATGCCGTTGTCGCGGCAGTCGACCTCCCACCGGTCGCCGTCGCGACGCGCGCTCAGCCGCACCACGGGCGCCCGGTCGGGAGCGCGGAACTTGATGGCGTTGCCGACGAGGTTCTGCAGGAGCTGGACGAGCAGCGGCTCCTCCCCCCGCACGGTCGGCAGGTCGTCGACGACGACCTGCGCGCCCGACTCCTCGACGAGCTCGGCGAGGTTGTCGAGGGTGCGCGCCAGAGCCCGGTCGAGCGCGACGTCGGTGACCTCGCCGCCCACCCGGCCCACGCGGCTGAAGCCGAGCAGGTCGTGGATGAGGCGCTGCATGCGCTTGGCGCCGTCGACCGCGAACTCGATGTACTGGTCGGCGCGTTCGTCGAGCTGGCCGCCGTAGCGCTTCTGCAGGAGCTGGGTGAACGACGCGACCTTGCGCAGCGGCTCCTGCAGGTCGTGCGACGCGACGTACGCGAACTGCTCCAGGTCGCGGTTGGACCGGCTCAGCTCCTCGGCCTGCTCGACGAGCCGGTCGTTCGCCGCCATCGCCTGGGCGTGCGCGGCCTCCGTGGAGGCCACCTGGGCGACCAGCGTCCGGCGCATGGCCTCGATGTCGGCGGCGAGCGCCGCGATCTCACCGGGCCCGTGCGCCGTGACGGGATGCTCCAGGTCGCCGGACGCCACGGCCCGGCTGTCCGCGGCGAGCTCGTCGACCGGGGTGATGACCCACCGGCGCAGCGCGACCCAGACCAGGGTCCCGGCCACGACCCCCGCGACGCCCATCGCGATGAGCGCGACGAGGGCGAGGTTCGTCCACCGCTCGAGCTGACGCGACTCGCGGTCGCGCACCTGCGCAAGCTCGTCCGAGAACGCCAGCGACGCGGCGCGCACCTCGTCGAACTGCTCCTTGCCCTGCTCGACCTGGGTGGACGTGACCGAGTCCGGTCCCTGCGTCTTGACCTGCTCGACGAGGGGCGCCGCGTAGCCCGTCACCCAGTCCTGGGCGAGCGCGTCCGCCCGGGTGGCGGCGGCGTGCAGCGCGTCCTGGTCGACGGCGATGTCGGCGAGGCTGTCGGCGACGTCGTCGAAGGTGTCGTCGCGGGACGCCAGCGCGTCGTCGTACGGCTCGAGGAGCGTGGGGTCGCCCGTGATGACGTAGCCGCGCACTCCGGTCTCGGCGTCCACCATCGCGAGGAGCCGGTCGTCGGCGTCGCGGCGCGCGTTGAACAGCTCGACGGTGACCTGCTTCTGGACGGTGAAGAGGCGTGCGAGCGCGAGCCCGTCGGCGATCATCACCACCGCGAGGACCACAGCCGCGCCCGCGAGCAGCCACGCGATGCGGCGGCGCAACGTGACTGTGGGCCGCGCAGCGGCCCAACGGCTCCGGGCGCTCATCGGCGGTCCTCGACGACGACGACGGCCGCGTCGTCGTCCAGGTTCCCGCCGTGCAGCGCGCGGACCTCGTCGAGGACGGCCTGGGCGAGCACGGACGCCGGGACGACCTCGTCGGGGGCGGTCTGCGTGCGGACGCCCTCCGCGACCTCGAGGAAGCCGGTCATCCCGAGCCGTTCGCGCGAGCCGCCGAGAGTGACCTCGAGCACTCCGTCGGTGTACAGGGCGAGCCGCCAGCCCACCGGCAGCTCGATCCGGGCGGGGTCCCAGCGTCCGGGCCCGGGGAGGCCGAGCAGCCGGCCGCGGTGCGTCGTCGGCAGGAAGGCGGCCTCCGGGCCGAGCGCGAGCGGCTCCGGGTGGCCGGCGAGGTACAGGTCGGCCGCGGAGCCGTCCGCGGTGATCTCGACCATGACCATCGTCGTGAACACCCAGTCCTCGGCACGCTCCGCGACGAGCACGCGTTCGAGGAGCCCGAAGAGCTCTCCGGTCGGCGTCCCCGTCAGGACGAGCGTGCGCCAGGCCGTGCGCAGGGTCGCGCCGAGCGCGGCCTCGTCCGGGCCGTGCCCGCAGACGTCGCCCACCACGACGAGGACGGACCCGTCCGGACGTTCGACCGCGTCGTAGAAGTCGCCGCCGAGCACGCCGTCGCGACCGGCGCGGTAGGCGACGCCGACCTCGACCGGCGCGTGGGTGACGACGGGGCGCGGCAGCAGGGCACGCTCGAGGCGGTGCGACTCCTGGGTGCGGACCTCGCTGCGGTACAGCTCGCGACCCGTCACCTCGAGGCGACGACGCTGCACGGCGTAGCGCACGGACCGGGCGAGCAGGCGGCCGTCGACCTCGTCCTTGACGAGGTAGTCCTGGGCCCCCGCCGCCACGGCGAGCATCCCGGCCTCGTCGCCCGACAGACCGGTGAGCACGACGACCGCGGGGGCACCCGCGTCGAGCACGCGGCGCAGCGCGGGGATTCCGACGCCGTCGGGCAGACCGAGGTCGAGGAGCACGCAGTCGACGTCGAGGGCGCCGAGCGCCTCCCCGAGCGTGCGGACGTGCTGCAGCTCGACGTCGATCGCGGCGTCCTGGAGGTTCTCGTGGACGAGAAGGGCGTCGCCCTCGTCGTCCTCGACGAGGAGCACCCTGATGACACCGTGGTCGGGGTCCTGCGGAAGCCGGTCGGCAGCGTCGCTCCTGGCCTCCCACTCCCTGTCGGGTGCGGTGATCACACGTTCCTCCGGTCCGTCGACGAACTCGGGCCGCTGCTTGACCACGTCTCGACTGCGCGAGGCACGCTACCCGAAAACAGGGCCGCGTCACGAGTACGGAACACCACGCGACCGGTCGGCGTTGTGCACCGTGACGCCCGCAGCCGCGGCGTCTCAGCATCGGGGACGCCGTTGCAGCATGTGGACACCCCGGGCTAGCGTGTTCGTGTCAGCCGCACCACCACCGGACAGGAGGATCGATCATGGGCGACGCCCTGACCGGTCACCGCGCGACGTCGCGCGTCCTCGTCCTGCCTGTCGTGTCGTGCGTGTGCTGTCCCTGCTGTCCGTAGAGCGCTGACCGCTCCCCGGAGATCGCTCCGGGCCGTCGAGGCCGCCCGGCCCCGGTCACCGCTCCTCCCCCGCCCCCGGCGCCTTCACCGGGCACAGCCGCGGCCGCCCCTGGCGCACACCGTCACCAGACCGGTCACCCGGCCCGCCCCGTGCCCACCCGCCGGAACCCCCCTCAGATCCGCACCGCCCGGCACCCTGGGCTCCACCGAAGAGGAACACATGGCACGCATCTACGACGACGCGACGAAGCTCATCGGCAACACGCCGCTCGTGCGTCTGAACAAGCTCACCGAGGGCCTCGAGGCGACCGTCGTCGCGAAGCTCGAGTTCTACAACCCCGCGAACTCCGTGAAGGACCGCATCGGGGTCGCCATCCTGGACGCCGCCGAGGCGTCGGGCGAGCTCAAGCCGGGCGGCACCATCGTCGAGGGCACGTCGGGCAACACCGGCATCGCGCTCGCGTTCGCCGGCGCCGCGCGCGGCTACAAGGTCGTCCTCACGATGCCGGAGACCATGTCCAAGGAGCGCCGCGCGCTGCTGCGGGCGTACGGCGCCGAGCTCGTCCTCACGCCGGGCTCCGAGGGCATGAAGGGCGCGGTCGCCCGCGCCGAGCAGATCGCGGCCGAGCGCCCCGGCGCGATCCTCGCCCGCCAGTTCGCGAACGCCGCCAACCCGGAGATCCACCGGAAGACGACCGCCGAGGAGATCTGGGCGGACACCGACGGCGCGGTCGACATCGTCGTCGCCGGGATCGGCACGGGCGGCACCATCACGGGCGTCGGCGAGGTCCTCAAGTCGCGCAAGCCCGAGGTGCAGATCATCGCCGTCGAGCCGGCGGAGTCCCCGATCCTCACGGGCGGCCAGCCCGGCCCGCACAAGATCCAGGGCCTCGGCGCGAACTTCGTGCCCGACATCCTGAACCGCGAGATCTACGACGAGGTCCTGGACATCGACGCCGAGACGGCCGTCGAGACCGCGCGTGCCACGGCGAAGGCCGAGGGTCTGCTCGTGGGCATCTCGTCCGGTGCCGCGATCCACGGCGCGCTCGAGATCGCGAAGCGCCCGGAGAACAAGGGCAAGCTGATCGTCGTGGTCGTCCCCGACTTCGGCGAGCGCTACCTGTCGACGATCCTCTACTCGGACCTGCTCGACTGATGACGACGACGGCACGACGAGCGACCCCCGAGGCTCCGTCCACGGGGGCGCTCGTCGCTGCCGCCGACGCCCCCGCCACCCCTCCCGCCGCGGCGCAGCACGTCCCCGCCGCGCCCGGCGTCCTCGCCGCCCTGCGGTCCGCGCGCGACCGCGTCCGTGAGGACGTCGAGGTGGCGCGCCGGCGCGACCCGGCCGCCCGCTCCACCCTCGAGGTCGCCCTCGCGTACCCCGGCGTCCACGCCGTGTGGGCGTACCGGCTGGCGCACCGCATGTGGCAGCACCCGGGACTGCGCCTGCCGGCGCGCCTCGTGTCGCAGGTGGCGCGCTCGATCACCGGGATCGAGATCCATCCCGGGGCGACGATCGGGCGTCGCCTGTTCATCGACCACGGCATGGGCGTGGTCATCGGGGAGACGACCGTCGTCGGCGACGACGTGCTGCTCTTCCACGGCACCACCCTGGGGGGCCGGTCGATGAGCCACGGCAAGCGGCACCCCACCCTGGGTGACCGGGTCACGGTCGGCGCGGGCGCCAAGGTGCTGGGCCCGGTGCTGATCGGCGACGACGCGCAGATCGGCGCGAACGCGGTCGTGGTGAAGAACGTCCCGACCGGCGCGGTGGCCGTGGGCGTCCCGGCGCGCGTGCGCGTGCCGGAGCGGCGCGTGGTCCCGCCGCAGACGATCGAGGACCCGTCCCAGCTCATCGAGTACGTGATCTGAGACCTGCGCCCGCGGGGCGGTAGAGTGCGCAAGTACCTGAGACGGACAGTCTCAGGAAGTTTGCTCACCGCGGTCGGCACCACGGTCGACAGCCCTCGACGAGGAGGACGCGTCATGCGCTTCGGCATCCAGACCGGCTACTGGTCCGCAGGACCGCCCCCCGGGGTCCAGGACGCCGTCGTCGAGGCCGACCGCCTCGGCATCGACTCCGTCTGGACGGCCGAGGCCTACGGCTCCGACGCGTTCACCCCCCTGGCCTGGTGGGGCTCGCAGACCTCGCACGCGCGGCTCGGCACCGCCATCGCGCAGATGTCCGCCCGGACGCCGACGGCGACCGCCATGCAGGCCCTCACGCTGGACCACCTGTCCGGCGGACGGTTCGTCCTCGGGCTCGGCGCCTCCGGCCCCCAGGTCGTCGAGGGCTGGTACGGCCAGCCGTACCGGCGCCCCCTCGCCCGGACCCGCGAGTACGTCGACGTGGTGCGGCAGGTGCTGCGGCGCGGCGAGCCCGTCCAGGTCGACGGCGAGTTCTTCCAGCTCCCGCTGTCCGCCGAGCGCGGCGGCAGCGGCCTCGGCAAGCCGCTGCGACCGACCGTCCACCCGCTGCGCGCCGACCTCCCGATCCTGCTCGCCGCCGAGGGCCCGAAGAACATCGCGCTCGCCGCCGAGATCTGCGACGGCTGGCTCCCCGTGTTCTACGCGCCGCGGCTCGACGAGATGTTCCGCGGCTTCCTCGCCGAGGGCTTCGCCGCGCGCTCCCCCGAGCTGCCGCCCGCCGAACGGTTCGAGGTCGCGGCGAGCGTGCCCGTGAGCGTCCACGACGACGTCGAGCGCGCCGCCGACCGCCTGCGCCCCTGGATCGCGCTGTACGTCGGTGGGATGGGTGCCAAGGGCGCCAACTTCCACCGCAACGCCGTCGACCTGCTCGGCTACTCCGACGCGGCCGACGAGATCCAGGACCACTACCTCGCCGGCCGCAAGGACGACGCGGCGCGCGCCGTCCCGACCGCGCTGGTCGAGGACATCGCGCTCGTGGGCCCGGCCGAGAAGATCGCTGCCGAGCTCCCCCGGTGGGAAGCGAGCGCCGTCACGACGATGCTGCTCCAGGCCGACGCCGACGCGGTGCGGACCGTCGTCGGCGCGGCGGCCGCGGCCGGGCTTCTCCAGGGGCCGCGCAGCGCGTAGAGCGTCAGTCCGGCAGCCACACCGCGTCGCGGAGCCGGACCCGCGCACCGTCCGCGGTCAGCGGGCAGCCCTCGGCGCGCAGCGCGTCGAGAGCACGGGTGGCGTGGCGGGCCGGCGGCGCGCCCGACGCGTTCACGACCCGCCACCACGGGACGCCCGAGCCCGCCCGTGACAGCACGGTCCCGACCTGGCGCGGGCCACCCCTGCCGCGGACTCCGAGGTCGGGCTCGGAGTGGTCGCGCAGGAACTCGGCGACCAGGCCGTACGTCGTCGCGCGGCCCGGCGGCACGCGCACGACCACGGACAGCACCGCGTCGAGGTAGTCGTCGTCCACGGCGTCGAGAGTACGAGCCTCAGGCCGTCGGCGTCGGCTTGCGGAGCTCGAAGAGGGTGCGCGACGAGTGCGCGACGAACACGCCGTCGCGGCGGATCAGCGCGTCGAGGTCACGCAACCGGTCGCCGTACGCCTCGACCGTGAATCCCGGCACCCACCAGACCAGCTTGCGCAGCAGGTACACCACGGCCCCCACGTCGAAGATCTCGATGCGCAGCCGCTGCGTGCGCACGTCGACGACCTCGAGCCCGGCCGCGCGGGCCGCCGCCTCCTCGTCGTCGTGGTGCCGACCGCGCCGTGCCTCGGGCTGGGGCCCGAGGAACCACTCGATGAGCTCGAACCCGCTCGCCGGGCCGACGTGCTGCGCCAGGTACGTGCCGCCGGGTGCGAGGACGCGCGCGATCTCGCTCCACGGCGGGTCGACGGGGTGGCGGCTCGTCACGAGGTCGAACGCACCGTCGGCGAACGGCAGCGGGGCCCGCTCCTGCGTGGCGACGACCGCGACCCCACGGGGGTGCAGCAGGGCCGTCGCGACGGCCGCGTTGGGGGGCCAGGACTCGGTCGCGACCGCGACGGGCGGGAAGTCGTCGGCCGAGCCGAGCACCTCGCCACCGCCCGTCTCGAGGTCCAACGACGCGCGCGCCCTGGCGAGGCGTTCCGCGAGGAGCCCGCGGTACCCCCACGCGGGTCGTTCCTCGGTCGCGCGACCGTCCAGCCAGGAGAAGTCCCAGCCGTCGACCGACACCTCGGCGGCCTCCGCGACGAGGTCGTCGAAGGACCGCGAGGCGTGCGGATGCCCGGCGGCGGCGTGCGCCACGTCAGAACACCCAGCTCGACAGCGGCGCGACGGGCCACGCGAACGCCGCCGACGCCGCGGCGAGCGCACCCGAGGAGTGGACCTCGACGAGGCCCGCCCCTGCGAGCGCCGCGAGCGTCGGGCCGCCCAGGTACACGGACCCGAGGTCGCGCACGTCGAGCGACAGGTCGGCCGCGTCCGTGGTCCGCTCGGCGCTCACGCCGTCCTCGAACGCCGACGCCCGTAGCCGCCACCGACCCGCATTCGCGGGCAGGAGCGCGTCCCGCACCTCGAGGACGACGTCGACCTCGCCGGCGTAGCGCCGGGCCGCGAGCGCCACCGGCACGTCGAGCAGCCGCACCCAGAGGTTGTCGTAGAGGGTCGGCGCGGCGCCGCGGTAGCTCGCGAGGAGATGGACCAGCGGGTCGTCGGGGGCGATCATGAACGGCCGGACCTCGTCCGTGAGGTCGAGGTCGAGCAGCACGTCGTAGAGCGCCTTGGCCGCCGCGGCGTCGAGGGCCACGACCTCGCCACCGGACACCCAGCCCCGGGCGCCCAGGGTCTCCCACGACAGCTTGCGGCGGAACGTCGTGTACCCGCGGGGCTCGCCGTCCCGCTCGACGATCACGATGCGCTGCGGTTCACGGCCCTCGCGCGTGGCCTCGTGGTCCGTCCAGAAGTACCGGCGGAGCTCCGAGGTCTCCCGGCTCACCCAGCCCGGACGGTTCAGCCCGCTCCCCCCGACGTCGCGGCCGGCCCGCTCGTGCAGGTCCTCGCACAGGGCGGCGTGACGGTCCGGGTCGACCGTCTCGATGCGGACGGTGTGCTCGGCGGCCCCGGGGACGTCGCGCAGGGCGGCCCGGCGCGGGACGGTGAGCCGCAGGTCCTGCGCGGCCACCCCGTACCCGAACCGGCCGTAGATGGTCGCCTCGGCCGCGAACAGGACGGACACCGCCTCGCCGCGTGCGAGCGACCTCGAGACGTGCGCGTCGATCATGGCGGTGAGCAGGCCGCGGCGCCGGTGACCGGGGTGCACCGCGACCCAGGTGAGCCCGGAGGCGCGGGTCGTGCCGCCGGGGACAGGGAACCGGGCGAACGGGTACGACGCGTGCATGCCGACGAGATCGCTGCGCACGGGGACCGCGCCGTCGACGGGCACGGCGTCCGGGTCGTCCGCGTCGTGGAAGACGCCGACGGCCCGGTCCCACGAGAGGGGCGACGGCGCCTCGGCCAGCGACTCGACGCTCGCGCCGGTCGGGAAGGCCCAGCCGTCGAGGGTCAGGACGTCGCGCTGGTCGGCGGGACCGAGGTCGCGGAACCGGTATCCGGGCGGGAGGGACGCGGTCGGTGCGGGGCGCTCGGGCATGCGGACGACTCTGCCGCACGACGGCCCGGGCTGCACGCGCTTTCCGGTGCTCAGCGTCCGGTGCTCAGCGCTGGCAGACCGCGCACCAGTAGAGCGTGCGCCCCGCGACCTCGCGCACGAGCACCGGGTTGCCGCACACGCGGCAGGGCAGACCCTCGCGGTGGTAGACGTAGAACGCCGCGTCGGACCGCACCGCGCCGGGCGTCTCGTCCGTGTTCTGCCGCACGCGGTGGCGCCCGGCCGTGCCGCCCGGCACGCGGTCCGCCTCGCGCGTGGTGACGATCGCGCCCGTCCGCACGCCGTCGCGCATCAGGTCGACCAGGTCGTCCCACACGGCGCGCAGGTCGTCGGCCGGGACCGACGACCCTTGCCGGAACGGGTCGATCCGCGCCCGGAACAGCACCTCGGCGCGGTAGATGTTGCCGACGCCCGCGACGACCGACTGGTCCATGAGTCGCACCCCGATCGAGGTCCGCGACCGGCGCACGGCGTCCGCGAACCGCTGGGGGTCGTCCCGGTCGTCGGGCTCATCGCCGGCGTGGACGGCATCGCCCCACCGGATCGGGTCGGGCCCGAGGGTCGCGACGACGGCCGCCGCCTCGTCGCGCGTCAGCACCTCGCACGTCGTAGGGGCGGTGAGGTCGGCCACGGCGTGCTCACCCAGGAGTCGCACGCGGACCGCGCCACGCGGTGCCGGCGGCGTCCAGGCGTCCTCGCCGGCGGACGCCGCCCGCGCCGCGGCGAGGTCACCGCGCCTGCCCGCAGGGGCGCCCTCCGGTCCGGCCGCCGACGCGGGCGACCCGGCGCCGCGCGGCAGCGGCTCGGGTTCCGGCGCGAGCGCGGGCAGCGGCGTCTCCGTCTCCCCCACGCGTCGCCGGGGTGCGCCGATCGCGTGCACCACCTCGGCGCTGCCGTCCCCCGCGAACGTCCACGCGCCGTAGAGCCCCAGGTGGACGCGGAGGACGAGCGGCTCGCCCGCCTGCCCGGGCGGCGGCGCCAGCTCGACGAAGAGCTGCTTGCCCCACGCGCTCGCGCCCGCGAGGACACGCCCGTCGAGGCGTGCAGCACCCGCGGCGAACCGGCCCTGCGGGCTCGTGACCGCGAGCGCCTGGCCCGCGAACAGGTCCGTCAGGGCGCGCGCGAGACGGTGAACGGTGTGACCCTCAGGCACGGGAGCTCCTGCAGGACGAGCCCCCGGCCGACGTCGGACCGTTCAGCGCGACGCCTCGTAGTCGGCGAGCTGGTCGATGCGGCGCTGGTGACGCTCGTCGTGGCTGAACGGGGTCGCGAGGAACAGGTCGACGAACGACGCCGCCTCCTCCACCGTGTGCTGCCGGCCGCCGACTGCGATGACGTTCGCGTCGTTGTGCTGGCGCGCGAGCTCGGCCGTCGCGGTGTTCCACGCGAGCGCGGCGCGCACGCCCGTCACCTTGTTCGCGGCGATCTGCTCGCCGTTGCCGGAACCGCCGATCACCACACCCAGGCTGCCCGGGTCTGCCACGACCGCCTCGCCTGCCGCGATGCAGAACGCCGGGTAGTCGTCGAGGTGGTCGTAGGCGTGGGCGCCGTGGTCCACGACGTCGTGTCCTGCGGACTGGAGGTGGGCGACAAGGTACGCCTTGAGCTCGTACCCGGCGTGGTCGGAGGCGATGTGGACGCGCATGACGCCCATCATGCCGCACCGCACGCGCCCGAGCGGAGGCCGACCAGGGCGCCGACGACGGCATAGCCTGACTCCATGACGCAGACCACCACCCCCAGCGGGGACCAGTCCGCCGTGCCGTCGTCCGGGCGTTCGTCCGGGCGCTCCTCGGGTATCGAGGTCGACGCGCTCGACCCGGCAGCCCGCCCGCAGGACGACCTGTACGGGCACGTGAACGGCCGCTGGGCCGCCCAGCACGTGATCCCCGCCGACCGGGCGATCGACGGCACGTTCCGGCGCCTGCACGACGAGGCCGAGGAGCAGGTCCGCGCGATCGTCGAGGAGTGCGGCGCGCGCGCCCGCACCACCGGGACGGCGGACGGGGTCGCGGAGCAGGTCGGCACCCTCTTCGCGGCGTTCATGGACACGGCCACGATCGACGCCCTCGGCGCCGACCCCCTGCGGGCCGACCTCGACCTCGTGGCCGGCGTGACCAGCCAGGCGGAGCTGACGGGCGTCCTCGGCGCCCTCGCCCGCACCGGCGTCCCCGGACCCGTCGAGCTCTACGTGGACAACGACGCCGAGCAGCCCGACCGGTACGCCGTCCACCTGGTCCAGGCGGGCCTCGGCCTGCCCGACGAGGCCTACTACCGCGAGGAGCAGCACGCCGAGCTGCGCGCCGCCTACGCGGCCCACGTCGGGCGGATGCTCGTGCTCGCGGGCGTCGTCGGCGAGGACGAGGCCGCGGCCGCGGGGGCGTCGGTCCTGGCGCTGGAGACCCGCCTCGCGGCGCACCACTGGGACGTCGTGAAGGACCGCGACGCCGAGCTGACGCACAACCCGTCGTCGCTCGCCCGCCTGACGCAGGACGCGCCCGGCTTCGACTGGACGGCGTGGGTCGCCGCGCTGGCCGCGCCCGCCGGCGCGTTCGACGCGATCGTGGTGCGCGAGCCGAGCTATCTCACCGGTCTCGCGGAGGTCTGGCAGGAGCTGCCGCTCGAGGAGTGGCGCCTGTGGGCGTCGTTCCACGTCGTGTCGTCCCGGGCCGCGTACCTCACCGACGCGTTCGTCGAGGCGAGCTTCGACTTCTACGGCCGCACCCTCACGGGCGCCCAGGAGCTGCGGGACCGGTGGAAGCGCGGCGTCGGGCTCGTCCAGGGCGCGCTCGGCGAGGCCGTCGGCGAGGTGTACGTGGCCCGCCACTTCCCGCCGACGCACAAGGAGCGCATGGACGAGCTGGTCGCGCACCTCGTCGAGGCGTACCGCTGGTCGATCTCGCATCTCGACTGGATGGGCGCGGAGACGCGCGAGCGCGCCCTCGCGAAGCTCGACGCCTTCACGCCGAAGATCGGCTACCCGGTCCGCTGGCGCGACTACTCGTCGCTCGTGATCGAGGCGGGCGACCTGGTCGGGAACGTGCGCCGCGCGAACGCGTTCGAGCACGACCGCGAGCTCGCGAAGATCGGCGCTCCCGTCGACCGGGACGAGTGGTTCATGACGCCGCAGACCGTGAACGCCTACTACAACCCGGGGATGAACGAGATCGTCTTCCCCGCCGCGATCCTGCGCCCGCCGTTCTTCGATCCCGACGCGGACGACGCCGTGAACTACGGCGGGATCGGCGCCGTGATCGGGCACGAGATCGGCCACGGGTTCGACGACCAGGGCTCGAAGTTCGACGGCGAGGGCCGCCTGGTGAGCTGGTGGACCGAGGCGGACCGCACGGAGTTCGAGCGTCGGACCGCCGCACTGGTCGCGCAGTACGACGCGTTCGTGCCGCCGCAGCTCGGGGCGGACGGCCCGCACGTCAACGGCGCGCTCACGATCGGCGAGAACATCGGCGACCTCGGTGGCCTGTCGATCGCGCTCACCGCGTACCGCATCGCGACGACCGGCTCGGCCACCGGCTCCCTCGACGACGCCCCGGTGATCGACGGGCTCACCGCGCTCCAGCGCGTCCTGCTCGGCTGGGCGCAGGTGTGGCGCACGAAGGGCCGCGACGAGGAGGTCCGGCGCCGTCTGGCCACCGACCCGCACTCGCCCGCCGAGTTCCGCTGCAACGGCGTCGTCCGGAACGTCCCGGAGTTCTACGCGGCGTTCGACGTCGCGCCCGGCGACGCGCTCTACCTGTCGCCCGAGGAGCGCGTGCGGATCTGGTGACGCCCCGCGGGGCGGTGCCCGGGCCGGGAGGCCGGGCACCGCCCCCCAGCGCGTACCAGGGGTGCGCGTCGCTCAGAACGACCCGATACCCGCCTTGGCGATCGTGAAGCCCTTGCCGGACGACTTCTCCGTGCACCGGACGCCCTCGCGCGTGCTGTGGCACGTGAACGGGCCGGCGGACCTCTGCTTGCCGTACGCCAGCACGGACACCGACGACGGCGCCGCGGCCGGTCGGGAGGCGGCGCACGGCGCGCCGACCTTCCCTGCGGCGTCGAGCGTCGCGACGTATCCCACCGTCCCCTCGCACCCGTCGACCGGCGCAGGCGTCTTCGCGAGGTCGGCGATGTCGCAGGTCACGGCGTCCTTGGACATCGCGCACGTGATGTTGCGCGACGGCGACGCGAACCTGACCTTCACGGGCGCCGCAGCGGCCTGGTGCGACGTCGTCGACGACGGCTCCGGCGCGGCAGCGGCCCCGCCCGAGCCCCCGCCGCCGAGGACCACGAACGCCATGACGACCGCCGTGACGACGAGCATCAGGACGACACCGCCGAGCACCACGACAGCGGGCTCGAGCTCACCGAGGTAGCGGCGGACGGCGACCGTGCCGCCGACCGGACCGGCAGCCGCGCCCCGCGTCGTCCGCGGGCCGGACGCGCGCGACGGAGGACCTTGCGCCGCGCGCGGGTCGGCAGGAACGGGTGCGGCCGGGCGCGGGGCGGCCTGCCGCGGGTCCGTCGGACGCGGCGCCGGGGGCTGCTGCGGCACGGACGACGGCGCCGGCTCGACCCGGACGGCACCGAAGACCGCCGTCGCCTGCTGCGCGTCCAGGTCGGGGCCTGCGACCGAGGGCGACTGGGCGGGGACCTGCGCGTGGCCCGGAGCCGAGGAGGCCGGGACGACGTGCGACGCGGTCGCCCGGGAGCCACGCGGGGCGACCGACGGCGGGAACGTGCGAGGTGGCACGCCCGCGCTCGCCGCGGGGTTCGCGTGCGGAGGCGGCGGTGTCGGCACAGGGCCGGGTCCGTGACCGGACATGGGTCTCCTTCCAGCGGCGTCAGGCGTCGGGGCAGCATGCCACGGTGCACCGGAAGGGACAAAAAGCCCGGGCGGTCCCCCGGGACCGGGTCAGGGTTCGGAACGCGTGGTGAGCCCCGCCGTCGGGGTCCACGTCTCGTACCTGCTGCCACCCTCGACCGCGGTGACCAGCTCCACCGACGTGACGTCCAGCCAGTAGCCGTCGGGGACCGGGCCGGCGAGCCAGCGCTCGAGCGTCGGCGAGACGCCACCGAACGCCTCCTGGACGCCGGTCAGCGAGAGCGGGGTCGCCCGGCCGTGGACCATGGCGTCACCGGCCCGGCGCGACCCGTCACCCGGGTTGGAGTGCAGGGCGAAGCGCGGGTCGCGGCGCAGGTCGTCGGCGACCGGGCGTCCGGCGGTGCCGACGACCGCGAGACGCGCCCCGACCCACCGCACCTGCGCTCCCGAGACCCGGGGCGAGCCGTCGAACGCGCGCGACGCGAGCACGTGGTCGGGCGCCGACTCGAAGCGGGCGCGGACACGCCCGGCGAGGTCAGGCGCCTGGCGGGCGAAGAGCTCCCACCGCGCGGCGGACGGCGGGACGGCGGGCACACGATGCAGCGTCACGAGGCGATGCTGCCACGCGACCGGGCGCCCGCGCCGACCGAGCCCGTCAGTCGAAGACCGGGCCCTGGGTCCGGGTCCGCTTGAGCTCGAAGAAGCCCGGGGTGGACGCGACGAGAACGCAGCCGTCCCACAGGCGACCGGCCGCCTCGCCCTTCGGGGCGGGCGTCACGACCGGGCCGAAGAACGCGGTGCCGGCGAACGCGACCACCGGGGTGCCGACCTCCTCGCCCACCCGCCCGATGCCGTCGGCGTGCGACGCGCGCAGCGCCTCGTCGTGGTCGGTCGACGTCGCGGCGTCCGCAAGCTCCGCCGGGAGCCCCACCTCGGCGAGGGCCTCGCGCACCACGGCGTCGTAGTCCGTGCGTCCGCCCGGGTGCACGCGCGTCCCGATCGCGTCGTAGAGCGGCTTGAGGACCTCGTCGCCGTGCGCCTGCTGCGCTGCGACGAGGACGCGCACCGGACCCCACGCCTTCGCCATCAGCTCGCGGTAGCGCTCGGGCAGCTCGTCGCGGCCCTCGTTGAGCACGGCGAGGCTCATGACGTGCCACCGGGTGCGCACCGGGCGGACGCGCTCGACCTCTCCCATCCACCGGCTCGTCATCCACGCCCACGGGCACACGGGGTCGAACCAGAAGTCGGCCACGCCGACGGCACCCCCGTCCGGCGCGGCACCGTCGCTCGCGCCGTCGGTGAGGGTGGTCGTGGCCGGTGCTGCGCTCGTCGTCACGGGGTGCTCCTGTCGCGGTCGGGGGACGGTCACCGGGGCAACCTGGCCCACGATGCCCGTATTCCCGCCGGGGCGCCGCACCACGCGTGGCACGATAGGGGCGGCCCGCCGGACCCCGCGGGCCGCCGACAGCGGTCGCACCACCGAGCCCCTCGCTGTCCTCGCCGCTGCCTGCTAAGGAGAGCCCGTGCCCGGAGAGAACCTGACCCGCGACGAAGCCGTCGAGCGCGCAGGGATCGTCCAGACCCGGTCCTACGAGGTCGTGCTCGACCTCACGACCGGTCCCACCACGTTCCGCTCCACGACGACGCTCCGGTTCGACGCCACCCCGGGTGGGGCGACGTTCGTGGACCTCGTCGCGCCGACGGTCCGCTCGATCGTGCTGAACGGGCGCGAGCTCGACCCGGCCGAGGTGTTCGCGGACTCCCGCATCGCGATCGACGAACTCGCCGCCGAGAACGTGCTCGTGGTCGACGCCGACTGCGCGTACACGAACACGGGCGAGGGCCTGCACCGCTTCGTCGACCCGGTCGACGACGAGGTCTACCTGTACTCCCAGTTCGAGGTCCCGGACTCGCGCCGCGTGTACGCGGTGTTCGAGCAGCCCGACCTCAAGGCGACGTTCCAGCTCACCGTGACGGCACCCGCCGCGTGGGCCGTGGTGAGCAACTCCCCGACGCCCGAGCCGGTGGCCGTCGAGCGCGAGGCGACCGACGACGCCGCTGCCGACGCGCAGGTGGCCGCGGCGACCTGGACCTTCGCGCCCACCAGCGTCATCTCGTCGTACATCACCGCCCTCGTCGCCGGCCCGTACGTCGGCACGCACAGCGAGCTCACGAGCGCCGACGGCCGCGTGATCCCCCTCGGCGTGTACGCCCGCGCGTCGCTCGCCGAGCACCTCGACGCGGACTACATCTTCGAGAAGACCCGCCAGGGCTTCGTCTACTACGAGGACAAGTTCGGCGTCCCGTACCCGTTCGAGAAGTACGACCAGCTCTTCGTCCCCGAGTTCAACGCGGGCGCGATGGAGAACGCCGGATGCGTCACGCACACCGAGGCGTACGTCTTCCGCTCCAAGGTGACGGACGCCGTCAAGGAGCGCCGCGTCGTCACGATCCTGCACGAGCTCGCGCACATGTGGTTCGGCGACCTCGTCACCATGAAGTGGTGGAACGACCTGTGGCTCAACGAGTCGTTCGCCGAGTGGGCGTCCACGATCTGCACTGCCGAGGCCACCGAGTGGACCGAGGCCTGGACGACGTTCAACGCCATGGAGAAGACCTGGGCGTACCGCCAGGACCAGCTCCCGTCGACGCACCCGATCGTCGCGACGATCAACGACCTCGAGGACGTCCAGGTCAACTTCGACGGCATCACGTACGCGAAGGGCGGCTCGGTCCTCAAGCAGCTCGTCGCGTGGGTCGGCATCGACGCGTTCTTCGCGGGCGTCGGCGCGTACTTCCGCAAGCACGCGCACGGCAACACCGTGCTCAAGGACCTGCTCGTCGAGCTCGAGGCCACCTCGGGCCGTGACCTGTCCGGCTGGTCGGCCCTCTGGCTCGAGACCGCGGGCGTCAACACGCTGCGCCCCGAGCTCGAGATCGACGGCGACGGCGTCATCACGTCGTTCGCGGTCACGCAGACCGCGCCCTCGGACTACCCGACGATCCGCCCGCACCGCCTCGCGATCGGCTTCTACTCGCTCGACGAGCAGGGCGCCATGACCCGGCACCACCGCGTCGAGCTGGACGTCGACGGCGAGCGCACCGACGTGCCGGAGCTCGTCGGCCTGCAGCGCCCCGACCTGGTGCTCGTCAACGACGAGGACCTCGCCTACGCGAAGATCCGCCTGGACGACGCCTCGCGCGCCGCAGCGCTCGCGCACCTGTCGCGCATCAGCGACCCGCTCGCCCGCTCGCTCGTGTGGGCCAGCGTGTGGGACGCGACGCGCGACGGCGAGACGCCCGCCACGGACTACGTGCAGCTCGTGCTCGGCAACATCGCGGCCGAGACCGAGTCCACGACGATCCGCACGACGCTCGGCCAGCTCGGCCTGGCCGCGACCGCGTACGTCGCCTCGGAGCGCCGCACCGCGACCCTCGAGCGCGTCGGGGACGGCCTGTGGGAGCTCGCGGCCGCAGCGGAGCCCGGGTCCGACCTGCAGTTCCAGCTCGTGAAGTCGTTCGCCCACGAGGCCTCGACGCCCGCCCACGCGGCGACGCTCCAGGCCCTCCTCGCCGGCGACACGCGGCTCGAGGGGCTCGAGATCGACACCGACCTGCGCTGGGAGCTGCTCGAGGGGCTCGTGCTGCTCGGCGAGGCCGGCGGCGACGAGATCGACGCCGCGCTCGCGGACGACCACACCGCGACCGGACAGCAGGCCGCCGCGCGCGCACGCGCCGCGATCCCCACGGTCGAGGCCAAGGCGGCGGCGTTCGCGTCGCTCGTCGAGCGGTCCGACGCGCCGAACCTCGTCGCCCGCTACACGGGCCTCGGGTTCACGCACGTCACCGACCCGACCGTCCTGGCGGACCTCGTGGCGCCGTACTTCGGGTCGCTCGAGACGCTGTGGGCCGAGCGCAGCTACCACATGGCCGACACGATCATCCACGGCCTGTACCCGGCGCCGCTCGCGAACGAGGAGCTCCGGGCGGCCGGCCAGGGGTGGCTCGACGAGCACCCCGACGCCCCGCCGGCGCTGCGCCGCATCGTGGCGGAGAACCTCGCCGCGACCGAGCGCGCGCTCGCCGCGCAGGCCGCCGACGCCTGACCCGGCTCCGTCGGGCCCACCGGGCCAGTACCCGCAGCACGACGACGCCCGCCGTCCCCTCACGGGGCGGCGGGCGTCGTCGTGTGCCGGTGTCTGCCGCCGGTCAGGGCGCGCGGTGGTGGACCGCGCCGTCGACGACGGCGAGCAGCGACTGGAGCCGCACCGACCCGAACAGGTCGTCGAGCAGCACCGGCTCCCCCGTCCCGTCGCCCAGCGGCACCTTCCAGTTCGGGTACTCCTGGTCCGTCCCGGGCTGGTTCTGGGCCCGGCGCTCGCCCGTGGCGTCCGCGAGCGACACCCCGACGAGGAGCGACGGGGTCGCCGCGACGAAGGCGTGCAGCGCCTCGACGACCTCACGCTCGGAGGCGTCCTCACCGAGCAGCCCGCGGTCGCGCAGGGCGCGGAGGACGGCCTCGCGCTCGCGGCGGGCGTCGCGGCGGACGACCTCCGGGTCCTCGGTGAGCAGCCCGAGCCGCTCACGCAGCTCGACGTGCTCGCCCGCGAGGTAGGCCGGGGTGGGCGGGAGGTCGTGGGTCGTGACGGTCGTCAGTGCCAGGCGGCGGTACGCCTCGGGCGGCAGGGGCGCGCCGTCGCGCTGCTCGAACCAGAGGATCGACGTGCCCAGCACGCCGCGGTCCGCGAGGTAGTCGCGGATCCACGGCTCGACCGTCCCGAGGTCCTCGCCGATGACGACCGCGCCCGCGCGCTCCGCCTCGAGGCACAGGATGCCGACGAGCGCCTCGTGGTCGAACCGGACGTACGTCCCGCGGTCCGGCGTCATGCCGTCGGGCACGAACCACAGCCGGAACAGACCGAGGATGTGGTCGATCCGGATGCCGCCCGCGTGCCGCAGCACGGTCCGCAGCATGTCCCGGTACGGCGCGTAGCCGACGCGCGGCAGCTCGACCGGGTTCCACGGCGGCTGCGACCAGTTCTGGCCCTGCTGGTTGTACATGTCCGGCGGAGCACCCACGCCGACGCCGTTCGCGAGGACCTGGCGCTGCGCCCAGCGGTCGGCGCCCTCCGGGTGCACCCCGACGGCGAGGTCGTGCACGATCCCGACGGACATGCCGGCGTCGAGCGCCGCCCGCTGCGCGCGCTCGAGCTGCTCGTCCGCGACCCACTGCAGCCACACGTGGAAGTCGACCCCGTCGGCGAGCTCGGTGCGCAGCTCGGCGACGAGCGGGCTCGTGAGGTCGAAGGCCTCGTCGGGCCAGTCGCGCGTCCCGCCGAAGTGGTCGACGAGCGCGCACCACAGCGCGAAGTCCTCGAGGCCCTGGCCCTCGCGCTCCCGGAACGCGTCGAGCGCCGCCTGCCGCGCCGTCGAGCGGGGGTGCGCGAAGACGACCTCGAGGGCCGAGCGCTTGGCGGTCCACGCCGCGTCGCGGTCGATCGGCCCGGGGTCGGTGTCGAGGTCGCGCACGGTGTCGAACGCCCACTCGACGAGCGACCGGTCGGCCGCCGACAGGTAGGCCGTCTCGCGGACGTCCTCGACCCGGACGTACAGCGGGCTGACGAAGCGCCGCGTCGTCGGCAGGTACGGCGACGGGGTGAGCGGGGCGCGCGGCTCGGCCGCGTGCAGCGGGTTCACGAGCAGGAAGTCCGCGCCCGACCGACGGGCCGCGAGCCAGGCGAGGTCGCCCAGGTCGGTGAGGTCGCCGACGCCCCACGACTGGCGGGACCGCACCGAGTAGAGCTGCGCCATGAGCCCCCACGCCCGGGCTCCCTTGCGCAGCGCGCGCGGTAGGCGCAGGTGCGCGGGCGTGACCGCGAGGACGGCGTGCGAGGTCCGGTTCCCGCTCGACGCGTGCAGGGTGTGCCACCCGAGGCCCACGTCGTCCGGGACGGCGAACGTCGCCTCGCCGAGCAGCCGGCCGTCGACGGTCCGCGGCTCGACCACCCGGTCGACCTGGTGCGCGGCGACGGTCCCGCCGCCCTCCAGCTCGATCCACACGTCGACCGGGTCACCGTGCTCGACGTGCACCGGGAACGTCGTCCCGGCGCCCGCCCGCGCGACCACGGTCGGCGGGAGCATGCGCCGCCAGGGAGCGTCGAGCCGGTGCGCCAGATGGATCCGCACGAGGTCCGGCGTGGACGCCGGCACGCCCAGCGACTCGAGGACCGCGACCAGCGTGTCCTCTTCGACCTGCACCCGCGCACCGAAGAAGTCCCAGTACTCGGCCGCGACGCCGTACGCCTCCGCGAGCTCGCGCAGCGCGCCGTCGTCCCCGGTACGGGGCCTTTTTCTCTCCACGGACCGATCCTGCCAGAGGGGGGCGGGCGTCGCCCGGACGAACACCCCGATAACCTCGGGTGCATGCTCGTGCACCACCTGCCGTCGGTCCGCACCGACTCCCCGTCGCCCTCCCCCGACCTCACGCCGCAGGACCTCTCCGACCCGCAGTCGTGGTGGGACTGGTTCCTCGGCGTGCCCCTGCAGATCGCCGTCACCGTCGTGATCGCGTCGATCGTGCTGCTCGCGCTGCGCGTCTCGGTGCACCGCGTGACCGAGCGGATCGCGTCGGGCGGCCAGGAGGCGACGCCGCCCGGCAGCCCCCTGCAGCGCGCCAACCCGCTCGCCACGCACCGGCGCGCGCAGCGGGCCCGGACCCTCGGGTCCGTGCTCGGCTCGACGGCCACGATCGTCGTCGGCACCATCACGCTCCTCATGGTGCTGGCGGACCTCGGCGCGAACATCGCCCCGCTCATCGCGTCCGCGGGCGTCGTCGGCGTCGCGCTCGGCTTCGGCGCGCAGAGCCTCGTCAAGGACTTCCTGTCCGGCACCTTCATGCTGCTCGAGGACCAGTACGGCGTCGGCGACACGGTGGACTTCGGCACCGTCCGTGGGACCGTCGAGGACGTCGCCCTGCGCGTCACCAAGGTGCGCGACGGGTCCGGGACGCTCTGGTACCTGCGCAACGGTGACATCGTGCGCGTCGGCAACGAGACCCAGGAGTTCTCCGTCGCCGTGGTCCCCGTGGTCGTCGACCCGGCCGCCGATCTCGACGCCGCGCGCGCAGCGGTGGAGCGCGCCGTCGACTCCGTCCAGGAGGACCCGGTGCTCGGCGCGGCGCTGCTCGAGCCGGCCGTCGTCGTCCCCGGGGTGGCGCTGACCGCCGACGGCATCACGCTGCAGGTGCGCGTCCGAACGCGCCCCGCGATGCAGTGGGACGTCCAGCGTGCCGTCCGGCTGGCCGCGCGCGACGAGCTCGCGCACGCGGACGTGAAGCTGGTGTCCGCGTGAGGGCGCGCGTGCGCCACGTCCTGCTGGGCGCCGACGGCGTGGTGCAGACCGCGTCCGACGGCGGGGCGCTCGGCATCGAGCCGTCCCGAGCCTCGCTGGAGCTGGTGCGCCTGCTGCGCGCCGGCGGGTTCGGGGTGCACCTCGGCACGAACCAGGAGTCGTACCGCGGCGCGTACATGCGCGACGTGCTGGGGTACGACGCGCTGTTCGACGTGAGCTGCTACTCGTACGACCTCGGCGTCACGAAGCCCGACCCCGGGTTCTTCGTCGAGGCGGCCCGCCGCATCGGGGCCGACCCTGCGGAGGTGCTCTTCGTGGACGACACCGAGCGCAACGTCGAGGCCGCCCGGACCGTCGGGATGCCGGCGTTCCGGTGGGACGTCACGCAGGGTCACGGGCTGCTGCTCGGGCTGCTCGCGCAGCACGGCATCACGGTGGACACCGCGGGCGCGGTCCCGGCCGGGCGCACCACGGGCGCGGTCCGGCCTCGCGGCCGCGACGGTCAGTCGTCCGCTACCACCCAGGACAGCACCGGCTGACCGGCCCGCACGGCGTCGCCCGAGGCGACGAGCAGCGACACGGCCCCGGCGTCCGCCTGGAGCGCGACGACGGGCGTGAGCGTCGAGAAGCCCGCCGCGGCGACCTCGTCGGGGTGCCAGCCGATCACGGGGTCGCCGAGCGCGAGCTGCTCGCCCTCGCCGGCGTAGATCGCGAAGCCGGCGCCGGCGAGGCGCACGGTGTCGAGGCCGAGGTGGACCAGGACGGGCAGCCCGGGCTGCGGCTCGACCGCGAAGGCCTGCGCGAACACGGTCACCAGCCGACCCGCGACCGGGGAGTGTGCCAGGACCTGGCCGGCGGCGCCGGGAAGGGGCTCGACGGCGACTCCCGGCCCGGCGATGCCCGCCGCGAAGACGTGGTCGGGCAGCTCGTCCAGAGCCCGGACGACGCCGTCGAACGGCGCGCAGAGCACGACGGCGGCACCGGCGCGCGACGTGTCGTCACGTGTATCGCGATCGTCCTCGAGCACCGGCGCACCTCCTCGCTCCCCGGGGGATCGGTGCCCACCTTATGCCCGGTAGGTCCACCCTGCGCCCCGGGCGTCGTGAGCCGCCTCACACGCCGTGGCGCCGGTCGGGACTCTGCGCGCACGGCCTGCCGGAACTCCGTCCTCCGGGTTGCGATACTGGACCGGTGACCTCCCCTGCGCCCCGCCCCGACACCTTCTACGAGGAGGTCGGTGGGCACGAGACATTCGTCCGTCTCGTCGACGCCTTCTACGAGGGCGTGGCCGACGACCCCGTCCTGCGACCGATGTACCCGGAGGAGGACCTGGGGCCGGCCCGGGAGCGTCTCACGATGTTCCTCGAGCAGTACTGGGGCGGTCCGGCGACGTACTCGGAGACGCGGGGCCACCCGCGCCTGCGGATGCGGCACGCGGGGTTCCGGGTGAACCCCGACGCCCGGGACCGGTGGCTCGGGCACATGCGCGCGGCCGTGGGGGCGCTCGAGCTCCCACCGATGCTCGAGGCGACCCTGTGGGACTACCTCGAGCGGGCCGCGTTCTCGCTCGTCAACACCTTCGAGGAGTGAGCCGGTGACCGATCCGCTCGCGCACCTGCTGCGCGTCCTGGACCTGGAGGCCCTCGGTGCGGTCGAGCAGGCGAGCGCGGGCGCGCTCGTCGGCGACGACCTGTTCCGGGGCGAGAGCGTCCACCAGCCCAACGGCCGCGTGTACGGGGGGCAGGTGCTCGCGCAGGCGCTGGTCGCCGCGCAGCGCACCCTCGCCGACCACGCGTCGCGCGCGCCGCACTCGCTGCACGGGTACTTCCTGCGGCCGGGCGACCTGTCGGTGCCGATCGACTTCACGGTCGAGCGCCTCCGGGACGGCGGGTCGTTCAGCGCCCGCCGCACGCACGCGGTGCAGCACGGCCGCCCGATCCTGTCGATGATCACGTCGTTCCAGGAGCTGCAGGGCGGCGCGGAGCTCGCCGGGGAGGCGCCCGCGGCCCCCGCGCCCGAGGACGTCCCGTCGGCGGCGGACGTCCTGGGCGGGATCGACCACCCGTACGCGCGGCACTGGTCGGACGACAGCGCGTTCGAGCTGCGGCACGTCGACGGCTCCCTGTACCTGCGCCCGCCCGCGCCGAGCGAGCGCCAGCTCGTGTGGCTGCGGGCGCGCGGCCCGGTGCCGGACGACCCGTTCCTGCACCGCGCCCTCCTGCTGTACGCGTGCGACCAGGTGATGCTGGAGCCGGTGCTCCGGGCCGAGGGCGTGGCGTGGCCGACGCCCGGGCTGTCGGTCGCGAGCCTCGACCACGCCATGTGGTGGCACCGCGACGTCCGGGTGGACGAGTGGCTGCTGTTCGAGCAGACCGCGGTGAGCGCCCAGGGCGGGCGCGGTCTCGGCGCCGCGCGGGTGTGGTCGCCCGACGGCCGGCTCGTCGCGTCGATGGGCCAGGAGGGCATGATCCGCGTCCCGGCGGCCGACGCGCGCTGACCGCTCCCACGCCGGCACGGCGATCCTGCGGGGGCGTCCGGGCGCGCCAGAGCACCGCCGCCGGACGCACAGTGGAGGATGGACCGACCACTGACCGTTGCCGTCACCGGGGTCACCGGCTACGTCGGCGGACGTCTCGTCCCCGAGCTGCTGGACGCCGGGTACCGGGTGCGCGCGCTGGCCCGCGACCCGCGCCGCCTCGCGGGGCGCTCGTGGGCCGACGACGTGGACCTCGTCCGGTGCGACGTCGCCGACCTCGACGCGGTGCGTGCCGCGCTCGAGGGCGCCGACGTCGCCTACTACCTCGTGCACTCGCTCGGGACCGGGCGGGACTTCGAGGCCCGCGACCGGCACCTCGCCCGGACGTTCGCGCGCGCGGCACGTGAGGCGGGGGTGCGCCGGATCGTGTACCTCGGCGGCCTGTCCCCCTCGGGCGTGCGGCTGTCGCGCCACCTGGCGAGCCGCCGGGAGGTCGGCGAGATCCTGCTCTCGTCCGGCGTGCCGACGACCGTGCTGCAGGCTGCGGTGATCCTCGGGTCGGGCTCGGCGTCGTTCGAGATGCTGCGCTACCTCACCGAGCGCCTGCCCGTCATGACGACGCCGCGCTGGGTGTCCAACCGGATCCAGCCGATCGCGGTGCGCGACGTGCTGCGTTACCTCGTGGGCAGCGCGGAGATGCCGCCGGACGTGTCCCGCACGTTCGACATCGGCGGCCCGGACGTCCTCACGTACCGCGACCTCATGCAGCGGTACGCCCACGCCGCCGGCCTGCCGCGCCGCCTGATCGTGCCGGTGCCCGTGCTCACGCCGCGCCTGTCGAGCCTGTGGGTCGGCTTGGTGACGCCCGTCCCGTCGGGCATCGCGAAGCCGCTCGTCGAGTCGCTCGAGCACGAGGTCGTGTGCCAGGAGGACGACGTGCGCGAGCTCGTCCCGGACCCTCCGGACGGCCTCGTGGGTGTCGACCGCGCGCTGGACCTCGCGCTGCAGCGCATCCACGACGGCGAGGTCACGACCCGGTGGTCGTCCGCGTCGCTGCCGGGTGCGCCGAGCGACCCGCTGCCCACGGACCCCGACTGGTCGGGCGGGTCGTTCTACGTCGACGAGCGGCGCACCGTCGTCGAGGCCCCCGCGGACGTGCTGTGGCAGGTCATCGAGGAGATCGGCGGGCACCGTGGCTGGTACTCGTGGTCGCTGGCCTGGCGCGTCCGCGGCCTCATGGACCGGGTCGCCGGCGGGCCGGGCCTGCGCCGCGGGCGGCGCGACGAACGGCACCTGCGGGTCGACGACGTGCTGGACTTCTGGCGCGTCGAGGCGATCGAGCCCGGCCGACGCCTGCTCCTGCGCGCCGAGATGCGCCTTCCCGGGCTCGCATGGCTCGAGCTGCGGGTCGACGACGCCGCCGAGGAGCTCGGCACCCCCGACGACGGACCGTCCCCCGAGGACGCCGCCGGCGCGGGCCGCACCTACTTCGCGCAGCGCGCGCTCTTCTCCCCGCACGGGCTCGCGGGCCAGCTCTACTGGTGGTCCGTCAAACCGTTCCACGGCGTCGTGTTCGGCGGCATGCAGCGCAACGTCGCCGCCGAGGCGGCGCGCCGCGCCGACGGTTAGCCGAGCACCTCGACCGGGTCGCCGACGCGCAGGGTGCCCGGCCCGTCGGTCAGCAGGTTCACCGCGAACAGGAGCTCCTGGGCGACCTTGCGGTGCCGCGCGAGCGTGCGCAGCGGCTCGCGGCGACGCTCCCCCGACTCCTGGTCGGTCGTCGTCATGACGCAGCGCGCGCACGGGCCGGCCACGCGCAGCGTCGTGTCCCCGACCCGGAGCCGCCTGCCCGACCAGTCGTCCTCCGCCCACGCGTCGAAGCCCGACACCACGAGGTTCGGCCGGAACCGGGTCATCGGCACGACCTCGTCGGGCGACGACTCCGCCGCGATCCAGTCGTTGAGCGCGGCGAGCGACGACGTGCTCGCGAGGAGCAACGGGTAGCCGTCCGCGGCGCTCACGACGTCGCCCGGACGCGTCCACTCGGCGTCCAAGACGGGCCGCCGGGTGGGGTCGTCCATCCACACGAGCCGCAGCTCGCGGCCCGCGGCGCGCGACAGCCACGCGTCGGCGTCGTCACCGCACGACGACGCCCGGAACTCCGTGCCCCAGATCGACGCCGTGACGTCGGCACGCGCCGCCGTCGCCACGTCCAGGTCGGGCAGGTCGTCGCGACCCGGCGCGGTGAGCGTCAGCACGCCGTCCGCGAGCGCCGGACGGACGCCCGTGAGCGCCCGCACCTCGCGCTGGCTGACGAGCTTGCCCGTCTCGTCGACGGGCAGGAAGCGGCGGTCGCCCACCAGCCCCCACGGGTCCAGCGTCGCACTGTCGACGTCCACGCGGTGGCAGCCCTTGACGGGGTACACGTGCAGGGAGTCCACCCTGCCCGCAGTGCTCGCGGTGCTCACGACCGGCGCCGGAACGCGATGGGCTCGCCGAGGAACGGCTCCCACGCCGCCCGCTCGGCGGGCGCCAGGCGGCGCGGCGCACCCGTGCGGGCGTCCACGACCACGATGGTCGTCGTGGCGCGCGCGTAGGGCCTCCCGCCCGACGACGGTCCTACCCGGTCGAAGCGCGGGCCCCCGTCGTGCACCTCGTAGCAGACGTCGAGGCTCGCGCCGCCGAGGTGCCCGATCCACATCTCGACCCGGACGGGGTGCCGGGTGAAGCCCAGCGGGCGCAGGTACTCGATCTCCTGGTGCGCCACCAGCGTGTGCGAGGGAGCGTCCGGGCCCGTCGCAAGGACCGCGGTCGGCCAGGCCTCGCCGTCCTCGGCACCCGGGTGCTCCCAGAACGCGGTGATGCGGGCGTCCTCCAGCAGCCGGAACATCTCGACGTTGTTGACGTGCTGGTAGGCGTCGAGGTCCGACCAGCGCAGGGAGACGGGGACGTGCAGGCGGGTCACGGGAGTCGAGACTACCGGTGAGGACGGCGTGGTCCCGCCGGTCAGGACGTCCCGGTGCGCGCGGCCGGCAGGACGATCCGGCCGTCGGGCAGCGTCGCGACGACCGACACGACGGGGACGTCGGTGTCCTCCGCCGTGCCGTCCTTCGCCCACGTGGACGCGGCCGGACGCGGGACGACGCCGCCTCGCGCCGCGAGGTGCACGCTCGACCCGGGGACCCGCACGTCCACGCGCGAGACGCCGGGAGCGGCGGCCACGACGAGGCTCGGCACCGTGCCGGGCTCACGTGAGACCCACCCGGACACGAGGGTCGGGTCGCCGAGCGCGCCGCCCGGCCTCCCCTCGGCGAGGGCGACCGTCAGGCTCGACGCGCTGCCGCCGGAGCTCGCCTCGGGGTCGAACGCGAGCTGCGCGGCCGTCCAGCTCCCCCGCGCGCGGACCGCGACGACCGCCGCCGGGGCGTCGGGGGCGACCCGGTAGTCGCCCAGCAGCTCGACGTCGAACGGTTGCGACGGGCTGTCCGGACCGCTCGTGAGGGCCCGGTCGGCGGTTTCCAACGTCGTCCACAGAGCGGCCCAGGTGCGCCGCTCGCGGGTCGGCGACCCCAGCGCGGACCACAGTGCAGCAGGCTCCGGCACGGACGCCAGGACCCCGCGCTCGTGGTCCGTGAACGCCACCAGGTGCTCGCTCTCGCCCCGCTGCGCCGGGAGGCGCACCGCGCCCGCACCGTCGAGGGCCAGGAGCCCGCTCTGCAGCGTCTCGTCGACCGTCTCCGCCGTCGACGGACCCTCGTCGCTCCAGGACGGCTCGCCTGCCGAGGACAGGTCGTCGTCCTCCAGGACGGGGACGGTCTCCTGACCGAAGGGCACCGCGTCGTGCGCGACGAGCACGACGCTGCCGTAGCGCGCAGCGAACGGGATCGCCGAGTAGTCCTCGGATCCGCGCGACGCCTCGTCGAGGACCTCGAAGTCCTCGACGGTCCGGCCGCCGTCGCGGTCCACGTCGATGTCCGCGCCGACGAGGACCGTCCGGAAGCCCTGGCTGAGCACGACGTAGCGGTGCCCGACCGGCTCCCACACCGCGGGCGGGTCGGCCGACACGATCGGGACGTCACCGGCCCACAGCACGTCCATCCTTCCGTCGTCCGCCGGCTCGACCCTCGTCGTCGTGCGCCACGCGTCGGCTGCGGCGGCGAGGACGTCCGCGTGCTCGTGCGGGTCGGCGAGCTCGCCGCGGGCCGGGAACCGCCCGTACGAGCGGGCCTCCACACCACCGGCCGGGTCGTCCTCGTCGCCCGAACCGCGCGTCAGGACGACGACCACGACGAGCACCACGGCCAGCGCCGCGGCGACCACCCAGACCGTGCGGCGCCGCCACCACGGGCGACGCTGCGGGCGGGGCGGCTCGGCAGGACGCGGTGCGTCGAGGTCGGGGACGGACCAGGAGCTCATGGGCGACGACCGTAGCGGCGTGCGTCCCCGAACGCAGCAGCGCGCCCACCGCACGAGACGGTGGGCGCGCTGCTGCGGAACGCGGAGCGACTCAGTCGCGCGTCAGCTTGCGGTACGTGACGCGGTGCGGGCGCGCGGCGTCGGCGCCGAGACGCGACACCTTGTTCTCCTCGTAGGACGCGAAGTTGCCCTCGAACCAGTACCAGCTCGACGGGTCCTCCTCAGTGCCCTCGTAGGCGAGGATGTGCGTCGCGACCCGGTCGAGGAACCACCGGTCGTGGCTGACCACGACGGCGCAGCCGGGGAACTCGAGCAGCGCGTTCTCCAGCGAGCCGAGGGTCTCGACATCGAGGTCGTTGGTGGGCTCGTCGAGCAGCAGCAGGTTGCCGCCCTGCTTGAGCGTGAGCGCCAGGTTCAGCCGGTTGCGCTCACCACCGGACAGCACGCCCGCGGGCTTCTGCTGGTCCGGGCCCTTGAAGCCGAACGACGCGACGTACGCGCGCGACGGGATCTCGACGTTGCCGACCTTGATGAAGTCGAGGCCGTCGGACACGACCTCCCAGAGCGTCTTCTTCGGGTCGATGCCGCCACGACTCTGGTCGACGTACGAGATCGAGACGGTCTCGCCGACCTTGAGGTCGCCGTCGTCGAGCGGCTCCAGGCCGACGATCGTCTTGAACAGGGTCGTCTTGCCGACGCCGTTCGGGCCGATGACGCCGACGATGCCGTTGCGCGGCAGCGTGAAGCTCAGGCCGTCGATGAGCACGCGGTCGTCGAAGCCCTTCTTGAGGTCGTTGGCCTCGATGACGACGCTGCCCAGACGCGGGCCGGCGGGGATCTGGATCTCCTCGAAGTCCAGCTTGCGGGTCCGCTCGGCCTCCGCCGCCATCTCCTCGTAGCGCGCGAGACGGGCCTTCGACTTGGTCTGGCGGCCCTTGGCGCTGGAACGCACCCACTCGAGCTCGTCCTTGAGGCGCTTGGCGAGCTTCGCGTCCTTCTTGCCCTGGACCTCGAGACGCGCCTGCTTCTTCTCGAGGTAGGTCGAGTAGTTGCCCTCGTACGGGTACAGGCGACCACGGTCGACCTCGCAGATCCACTGCGCGACGTGGTCGAGGAAGTACCGGTCGTGGGTCACGGCGAGGACGGCGCCGGGGTAGCTCGCGAGGTGCTGCTCGAGCCACAGGACCGACTCGGCGTCGAGGTGGTTGGTGGGCTCGTCGAGGAGCAGCAGGTCGGGCTGCTCGAGCAGCAGCTTGCACAGCGCGACGCGGCGGCGCTCACCGCCCGAGAGGACCTTGACGTCGGCGTCCGGCGGCGGGCAGCGCAGCGCGTCCATCGCCTGCTCGAGCTGGGAGTCGAGGTCCCACGCGTTCGCGGCGTCGATGGCCTCCTGCAGCACGCCCATCTCAGCGAGCAGCGCGTCGAAGTCCGCGTCCGGCTCGGCCATGAGCGCCGAGATCTCGTTGAACCGGTCGAGCTTGCCCTTGATCTCGGCGACGCCCTCCTCGACGTTCCCGAGCACCGTCTTGTCCTCGTTGAGGGGCGGCTCCTGCAGCAGGATGCCGACGGTGTAGCCGGGCGACAGACGCGCCTCGCCGTTCGACGGCTGGTCGAGGCCCGCCATGATCTTGAGGATCGTCGACTTCCCGGCGCCGTTCGGGCCGACGACGCCGATCTTGGCGCCGGGCAGGAAGTTCAGCGACACGTCGTCGAGGATGACCTTGTCGCCGTGCGCCTTGCGCGCCTTGTACATGGAGTAGATGAACTCAGCCACAGGCTCGTTCCACCGTTCGCTCGCTCGTGAGGGGCACCCGCCGCACCGCCGGCAGGGGCACCTGACGGCACCCGGACGGGCAGGTCGACGGGCGGCGCCGCCTCCCACCCGTCCGGCCGCGGTGGTCCCGCGTCCACGACGCGGGGGTCCGCGGTGCTCGTCGGCTCACCAGCCTACGCGGTCGCAGCCTCGCGCTCACGCCCCCGCGACGGCGGGCTCGGGCTCGTGCGGCACGGCGTCCTCGGTGCCCCCGCCGTCAGCGTCCAGGAGCCCCGCCGCCCACGGGTCGTCGTCGTCCGTGGTGTCGCGCGCCGACTCCTCCGGCGCTGCCGCTCCCGGCCCGTCGGCCCGATCGACCACCAGGGTCTGCTCCGCCGGGCGACCGTCCCCGTCGCCGCTGCCCGTCGATCCGGGAGCGGGCACCGTCGGGCGGTGCACCACCTGGACGAACCGTGCCTCGCCGCGGGACAGGTCGGGCCCGAGCGACCGAGCCTCGAGGACGAGCGACGTGCGCGGCCCGTCCGACCCGGTCCACTCGTCCACACCGAGCACCCCCTGCGCGACCACGGGGTCGCCCTTGCGCAGCGACTGCGCGACGTTGCGCGCCGTGTCCCGCCACGTCTTGACCGTGAACCACAGCGTCTGCCCGTCGCGCCACTCCCCCGACGACCGGTCGAAGTACCGCCGCGTCGTCGCGGTCCGGAACGTCGTGTACGACGTCCCCGATGCCGACACCACGTGCCGCGGCTCCGTCGCCACGAACCCGGTCAGCGTGACCGTCACCTCGCTCATGCGTCCTCCCCTCTCGCACCGGCCCCGACGGCCGGTCACGCGAGGAGGCTCGCGCACCCGGGGCGCCCGGCGCGATCGTGCGGCTCAGGCTGTGGACGGGAGCTGCGTGGACGCGACCACGGGATGGCCGTGCGGGGCGGTCAGCGGCGGTTCGTCCGTGACCTCCCGCGCGCGCTCCGCCAGGCGCCGCACCTCGTCCCGCTGCCCGAGGATGCGCCGGGTCGGGTCCGCGAGACCCGCCCGCACGACGCGCTCCAGCGCGGCGCGCCCCGACCCGAGCACCCCGTCGCGGCGCCGACGCGCGAGCGTGCGCCGGGACTGCACGTTGACGAGGAACAGCACGAGCGCCACGAGCAGCGCTGCCACCGCGCCGACCGCGAGGCCCCCGACCCAGCTCTCGACCATCGACAGCACTCCCGACGCACCGAGGAGCGCGACCACGGCGGCGAGGACCGCCAGCACCAGGAGCACGAGCGCCGTGCGGCGCATCGGCCGGGCCGACGACGGCCCGCGCGTGTCGAGCGGGATCGTCTCGAGCTCGCGCCGCGACGCCGCGACGAGCTCGGCGGGCGTCGCGAGGCCGCCCTCGAGCGCCGACTCCCACCCCGGGCGCAGGCCCTTGCCCGCGCGCGAGAGCCAGCGGCCGCGCGACGTCGCCACCGCCGCCGTCTGGATCTCCCCGAACTCCGGGCGCCCGTAGCCGCGCCGGATCGCCGCCTGGACCTGCTCCGCGACCGACCCGAGCCCGACCGCCTGCGAGAGCGCGTCCACCTCGCGGTCCAGCGCCGCGTCCGCGTCCCACGGCGCCCCCGCGGGCGCCTGCTCGAGCAGGACGCGTCCGGCGCGGTCGAGCTCGGCCGCGGCCCGCCCCGCCGCGACGCTGCGCCGGGCGACCGCCTGCTCGAGGACCTCGCGCAGCTCGGCGACGCCCTCCCCGGTGCGCGCCGAGACAGCGAGCACGGGCACCCCGACGAGCCCGTCGTCCGCGACGAGGCGGACCACGTCGTCGAGCAACGACGAGCGCCGACCCTCCGGCACCGTGTCCACCTGGTTGACGGCCACCACCATCGCGGCCTCCATCCCGACGGACGCGCGCAGGTAGCCCGAGTGGAGGGCGTCGTCGGCGTACTTCTGCGGGTCGACGACCCACACGAGCAGGTCGACGAGCGGGAGGACGCGGTCGACGACCTCACGGTGCGCGGGCTCGATCGAGTCGTGGTCCGGCAGGTCCAGCAGGACGAGCCCGTGCAGCCCCTGCTCGTCGTCGCCGTCGAGGAGCGACTCGCGGGTGATGCGGCGCTCCCGCGCGACCCCCACCCAGTCGAGGAGGGCGTCCGCCGCGTCGCTCCACGAGCACGCGGTGACCTCGGCCGTCGTGGGACGGCGGACGCCGACGTCCGCGAAGGTGAGCCGCGAGACGGCGTTGAACAGGCTCGACTTGCCCGACCCGGTGCCGCCCGCGAGCGCCACGACGGTGTGGTCCACGCCGAGCGCGAGGCGCTCGCGCACGCTCCCCACGGCGGCCTCGACGTCTGCGACCACGACGGCGTCGGTGCGTTCGCGGGCGATGCGGAGCGCGTTCTCCAGGTCGTCGGTCCGGTCGCGCAGGCGTGCGTCGTCGGTCATCGAGCCTCTTCCGTGCGGGACGCGGCGCGGGCGACGCGCGCGTGGCGGGTGAGCCGGGCGATCTCGGCGCGGCGCAGCCGCAGCGCCGCGGGAGCGGCCTCGTCGTACGGGCCGCCGCGCAGGCTGTCGGTGACGGCGTGCGCGACGTCGCCAGCGGTCGCGGCGGACCGGTCCGCGAGGTCGGAGCGCAGCGCCGCGACGGGCTCCTCGACGTCCGGGCCGACCACACGGGCGAGCACCCGGTCGGCGTCGTCGAGGCCGGCGGCGGACAGGAGGAGCAGCGCGGCCAGCCCGCGGGTGCCGAACGCGGTGCGTGCGGCCGCCGCGCGGTCGCCAGGGAGGGCCTGTGCAGCCGTCGTCCCGCGCTCGGCCCACGCATCGACCTGGGTGCGGGCGGCGTCCGTCCGGCGGTCCTCGTGGACGGTGTCCGCGAGCCCGACCGCGACCGCCCGTCCTCCCGACGGGGCGTCGGGGCCGGTGAGCAGGTCGCGCACGGTGCGCTCGGCGTCGGCGGCGGTCGCGACGAGCACCTCGCGCACCGATCCCGTCAGGGCGTCGAGGACGACGCCCAGCGCGTCGTCGCGCTTGCGCCCCGCGCGCTTCGAGGAGCGCGCCACACCGGACTTGACGCGCACGTTGTCGGTCCGGGCGTGGGTCAGCTGCGCCCACGCGCCCGACACTCCCCCGCCGACGGTCGCGCCCGAGCGCACGCGAGCCCGGGCGGCGTCCTCGAGCGCGGGTGTCGCGGCGTCCAGACGGCGCCGGATCGCGGCGGCTGCCTCGACCTGGTGCTCGACCGCGTCCTCGACCCGGGAGACCCAGCCGGGCAGCGCGTCGAGCGAGCCCTGCAGGGTCCGCAGGATCACGGAGCGCGAACGCTCCGGACCGGCGAGGAGGCGCAGCCAGCGGCGGACGGGGGCGACCACCTCGTCGTCGAGCAGCCCCTCGTGCGGGCCGAGGTCGGGCACGACGAACAGCGGCGTGTTCGCCATCCCGTGGTCGCGCAGGCGCTGCAGGAGGTCGGCACGGATCGTGGCCAGGGAGTCGCGCGGGACGCGGTTGAGCACCATCGCGACGCTCGCACCCCGCTCGGTCGCGAGCTCGAGGGTCTGCCACGGCAGCGCGTCGCCGTACCGGGCGGCCGTCGTGACGAACAGCCACAGGTCGGCACCCTCGAGCAGCTGCTTCGCGGTCGCACGGTTGGCGTCCTCGAGCGAGTCGAGGTCAGGGGCGTCGAGCAGGGCGACGCCGCGCGGCACCTCGTCGTGCGGCACGACCCGGGAGATCCGCGTGACCGGCGCGTCGGGCACGACGTCGGCATCGAGCGGGTGGTGCGCGTACACCGGCTCGCGCGTCGTCGGGCGCAGCACGCCCGCGGGCGACACCTCGCGGCGCAGCACCGAGTTGTACAGGGTGGACTTTCCGGCACCCGTCGAGCCCGCCACCACGACCACCGCCGGCGCGCTCAGCTCCCGCAGCCGCGGAAGCAGGTGCTGGTCGAGCTGGTCGAGCAGACGCAGCCGTGACGCCTCCGCGTCGTCCCGACCCTCCAGGTCGAGCGGGAGCTCGACGGCGGCGACGTCGCGGCGCAGGTCACGCGACACGTCGTACAGGGTGGGGGTGAACGACCCCGTCGCGTCCGGCTCGGCCTGGACCTCGCCCGGGGGCACGGGCCTGTGCTCGGACGGGCGGTCGGCCCGCGGCGCGGCCGGGGTCGCGTCGGCTGCGGCTCGTGAGGTCACGCACTCATCTTTGCTGTTCGAGCCACCGGCGCAAACGCGCCGCACCGCAGCGTCGGCGGGCACTACGATGTTCGGGCGCGCCCGCCTCGATAGCTCAATGGATAGAGCAACGGCCTTCTAATCCGTAGGTTGCAGGTTCGAGTCCTGCTCGGGGCACCCTGAGAGTCGTCGTCCGGTCGCTGCGTCCGTCGCTGCGGGCGACAGCCACGCCGGGCGTCACACCGGACACCGGTCGCTTTGTCGGGAACCTCCAACGACTTGTGGAGCCGACCCAAAGGCGGCGCCCCAGGATCGGTGCACCGGAGCCTTCCCCGACCTCGTGCCCGTCGGACAGAGTTGTGCCCGACACACGAACCGACGAAGGAGCAGCATGTCGACCGAGACCACCGCGCCCGATCCCGCCGGCGGCACCACCGCGACCGCGACGGCCGCCAGCACCGGCACCACGGGCACGACTCCCGCCGCCCCCGCCCGGCCGAGCCGCTGGACGATCACCGCCGCCGACGCGGCCCGCATCGCCACGTTCGCCGCCCTCATCTGCGTCCTCTCGCTCGCGGGGCAGATCCAGTTCACCGAGGGCATGGCGCCCATCACGCTGCAGACCCTCGGCGTCATGCTCGCGGGGACCCTGCTCGGTGCGTACCGCGGCGCGCTCGCCGTCGCGACCTTCCTGCTGCTGGCCCTCGCCGGACTGCCGATCCTCGCGGGCGGCAGCGGGGGCCCGGCACCCTTCGTCGGCCCGACCGCCGGCTACCTGTACGGGTGGCTGTTCGGCGCGGCGCTCACCGGGTGGCTCGTGGACCGTGTGCGCGGCCGCCTCACCGTCCTCCACGTGTTCGGGGCGGCCCTCGCGGGCGGCGTGGGCGTCGTCTACGCGTTCGGGATCCCGGTGACGGCCGTCGTGACCGGCCTCCCCCTCGGCAAGGTCGTCGCGCTGTCGGCCGTGTACCTGCCCGGCGACGTCGTGAAGGCCGTGATCGCCGCCGTCATCACCGTCGCCGTCGTCAAGGCGTACCCGGCCGCGTCGCCCGCGGCCCGCCGGAGCCGCTGACCGTGGCACTCTTCCGTCGCTCGCGCCCCGCAGGCCGCCCCGCGGGCGCCGCCACGGGGGGCGCGAGCCCGTCCGCACCGTCGCACGTCGCCGCGGCGGCGACCGCGGACACGACCGACGCCGGCCCGGTCGTCGTCCGGCTCGACGACGTCCATGTGACGCTCGGCGAGCGCGAGGTGCTGCGCGGCGTCGACCTCGAGCTCACCGAGCAGCGGGTCGGCGTCGTCGGGGCGAACGGGTCCGGCAAGTCGACGCTCGCGCGGCTGCTCAACGGGCTGGTGCTCCCGACGCGGGGCCGCGTCACTGTCGGCGGTCTCGACACGGCCCGCGAGGGCGCCGCCGTACGCCGGCTCGTCGGGTTCGTGTTCACCGACCCGGACGCCCAGATCGTCATGCCGACCGTCGCCGAGGACGTCGCCTACTCGCTGCGCCCCCGCCGCGGCGAGCCGGCGCTCGACCCGGAAGAGCGCGACGCCGTCGTGCACGCCGCGCTGGTCGAACGCGGGCTCGCGGACCACGCCGACCACCCCGCACACCTGCTGTCGGGCGGCCAGAAGCAGCTCCTCGCGATCACGTCCGTGCTCGTCACGCGGCCTCGCGTGCTGGTCGCCGACGAGCCCACGACCCTGCTCGACCTGCGCAACGCCCGCGCCGTCCACGCGCTCCTGCGGGGGCTCGAGCAGCAGGTCGTCGTGGTGACCCACGACCTCGACCTGCTCGACGGGTACGACCGCGTCCTCGTCGTCGACGGGGGCCGGGTGGTCGCCGACGACGAGCCCGGCCCGGCGGTCGCCTGGTACCGGCGCGCCATGGGGGCGTCGTGACGCTCCTCGGCGCCTACGTGCCGCGGGACTCGGTCGTCCACCGAGCCCCCGCGGGCGCCAAGCTCGTCGCGCTGCTCGCGGTCTCGGTGGCCGTCCTCGCCGTGCCCGGCCCGTGGGCCGTCACGAGCCTCGCCGCGCTGCTGCTCGCCGTGACCCTGGCCGCGCGACTGCGCCCCCGCCACCTGTGGCAGCAGGTGCGGCCGCTGCGGTTCGCCGTGCCCGTCCTCTTCGCGCTGCAGTGGTGGTCGCTCGGGCCGGAGCGTGCGGCGCTGCTCTGCGCGCGGCTCGTCCTGCTCGTGGCGCTCGCCGGGACCCTCACGCTGACGACCCGCACGTCCGACGTGCTCGACGCCCTGACGGCGGCGACGCGCCCGCTGCGGGTCGTCGGGGTGCGCCCCGACCGCGTCGCCCTGGTCCTGGCTCTCACGGTCCGGAGCATCCCCGTCCTGGTCGCGCTGTCGGACGACGTCCGGGCAGCCCAGCGCGCCCGTGGCCGCGAGCGGGACGTGCGCGCCTACGCGGTGCCGCTCGTCGTGGGGACGCTGCGGCGGGCCGACGCGCTCGGCGAGGCGCTCCGGGCGCGCGGCGTCGACGACTGATCACGGCAGAGTCGGCGGAGGCAGGGTCGGCGGACGCGTCCGGGCGGCGACCACCGCGAGCAGCCCGACGACGACGAGCCCGCCCGCGAAGCCGGCCACCACGTCCGTGAGGTAGTGGTAGCCGAGGTAGAGACGGCTCAGCGCGACCAGAGTCGTCACGGCACCCGCGAGCAGCGAGCCCGTCCACCACCAGGCGCGGCCGCGGCACGGCTCTGCGAGCAGCACGAGCAGCCCGAACGTCAGGGCCGCGGTCCCCATCGTGTGACCGGACGGGAACGAGTGCGTGACGACCGCACCGGGCACCACCTGCGCGACGTCGGGCGGTCGCGGCCGGTCGATCACCGCCTTGAGGAGAAGCGACGCCACGGCCTCGCACGCCATCGCCACCGCGAGCAGCACCGGCCTGCGCACCGAACGGCTCAGCAGCCACCACAGCACGCAGCCGACACCGACGACGACCGGGAGCACCACCGGACCGAACACCGTCGTCACCGCGTGCCACCAGTCCGTGAGCCCGGACGTGCGGTGCGCGACCATCCACTCGAGCACGGGCGCGTCCCAGCGTGCGAGACCGGTCGAGGTCGCGACCATGAGCAGGTCCACGACGAACACCAGAGCGCACGCGGCAGCCAGCCACCATCCCTGACGCTCCCCGACCGCACCCGGCATGGGTGGAACCTACCCGGGCGGTTAAAGACGTGCTCTGTGTCACACCCTCCTGTCAGGCTGGAGCCACTCACCGCGGTGACGTCCCTCGACATGTCGCACCCTGCGGCGCGGCCCGGCCAGGCTGGTCGAGACACACGTCATGGAGAACACGAGATGCACCCCGACATGATCTTCCGCGCAGCGGAGATCGAGCACCGGCAACGCCTGGAGGAGTCGACCCTGCGCCGCGAGCGCCTGCGGTTCGTCTCCACCCGGGTCACTGCGCGAACGCGCAACCACGAGCCGTCCCGAAGGTCGGCATGACACCCAGCGTCGAGCCTGGCAGGCTCGCCGACGTCCCGGACGCCCCATCAGCGCCGGCCACACCGGCTGGAGCGGACGGGGCGTTCGTCGTGCACGCGCCCGGCGGACGTCCCTCACCTGCACGTACGCTGGGCAGGTGAGCCCGATGACGACCTCCCCCGCCACCGACCGCATCGTCTGGATCGACTGCGAGATGACCGGTCTCTCGCTCGAGCACGACGCCCTCGTCGAGGTGGCGGCCGTCGTCACCGACTCCGAGCTGAACGTCCTGGGCGACGGCGTCGACGTGCTGATCAAGCCGCCGCAGGAGGCGCTCGACCAGATGAACGACTTCGTGCGCACCATGCACACGACGTCCGGGCTGCTCGAGGAGCTCGCGCACGGCACCACGCTCGCCGACGCGCAGCAGCAGGTGCTCGACTACGTGCGCACCTGGGTGCCCGACGCGAAGAAGGCACCGCTGGCTGGCAACTCCGTCGGCACGGACAAGACGTTCCTGGACCGCGACATGACCGAGCTCGTCGAGCACCTGCACTACCGGATCATCGACGTGTCGTCGATCAAGGAGCTGGCCCGCCGCTGGTACCCGCGCGTGTACTTCCAGTCGCCCGAGAAGCACGGCGGTCACCGGGCCCTCGCCGACATCCTCGAGTCGATCGACGAGCTGCGGTACTACCGGGAGGTGCTGTTCGTGCCGCAGCCCGGTCCCGACAGCAAGTCCGCGAAGGCCGTCGCCGACAAGGTCCTCGCGTCGCCGTCCCGCGCGGGAGACGCCCCCGCCTGACGCTCGCCTGACGCCGGGCGTGCGAGTGCGCCGTGCTCCCGCCACCCTGGGCGCATGACGACGAACAACGAACAGCGGGCCCTCGGCGACGCGGTCGACCGGCTCACCGAACGCCACCCCGACGTCGCCGCGGACGAGATCCGTCGACAGGTCGACGAGACCCACGAGGAGTTCGACGGCGCGCCCGTGCGTGACTTCGTCCCGATCCTCGTCGAGCACCAGGTCGACGAGACGCTCCGCACCCAGGACAGCGAGACGCCCACCTGACCGACGGACCGGCGGTTCGCCGAGGCTCCGGGAATCCGGGACTCGCAGGAATGACGAGGGGCCCGCACCCACCAGCCTGACGGCTGAGGGTGCGGGCCTCCGTGCGTGGGGTGAGTAACGGGACTTGAACCCGCGACCCCCTGGACCACAACCAGGTGCTCTACCAGCTGAGCTATACCCACCACTACCACCCGCTGATCACCAGCAGGGGCTCGGCCACTCACCAGGAGGGCCGACGAAAAGTGTACCCGGTCCGGGACGCTGCTCAGGACACGCGAGCGCGCAGAGCCCGCAGCGCGATCGCGTCGGCGAACTTCTCGACCGCGTCGGCGTCCCGCGCGAGGAACAGGGACGGCTCCGTGAGCTCGAGCTCGATGAGCTTGGGCTCACCGTCCTGGCCGGGCACGAGGTCGACGCGCGCGTAGAGCGGCTTGGCGGCGTGCGCCACGATCTCGGCGGCAGCTCGCAGCGTCTTCTCCCCCACGGCGAGCTGCTCGGGCGTGGCCACGGCCGAACCGATCTCCTCCTCGACGAACAGCGCGGCCTCGGCCGGCTCGTACGGCCCGGAGAGCAGCGCGCGCTTCTTGATGGCGTGGGAGAAGCGGCCGTCGATGTACACGAGCCCGGTCTCGCCGGTGGTGTCCACGGCGTCGAGGTACGGCTGGATCATGACGTGCCGGCCGCTGCGCAGCAGGGCGAGGGTGTGCGTGACGGCGAGGCCGCGCTCGGTCGCGTCACCCGACTCGTAGCGGCCCGTGTCCTTCGCGCCGGCGCTCACCGTCGGCTTGATGACGAAGTCGCCGTGCGCCGGCATGCGGGTGTGGACGGCACGCCCCGAGAAGTTGCGGTCGGGGTCGAGCCACAGCGTCGGGATGGTGGGCACCCCACGGTCAGCGAGCTCGCGCAGGTACGCCTTGTCGGTGTTCCAGGCGACGACGTCGGCCGGGTTCAGGAGCTTGGGCACGCGGCGCGCCCACTCGACGAACTCGTCGCGGCGCGCGCTGTAGTCCCACGTGTTGCGGATCACGACGACGTCGAAGGACTCCCAGTCCACCTGCGGGTCGTCCCACACCACGGGTGTCGCCTCGACACGGCGCTCCGCGAGGGCTGCCACGAGGGGCTGGTCGTCGAGCTCGAGGTCGGGGAGCTCCGCGCACGTCGCGAGGCCGGCACGGAGACGGTTGGGGGCTGAGGCGTCGGTCACACCCCGAGCCTAGGCCCTGTCACCAGGGTGCACGTAGGTGACGTCGCGCACGGTGCGGCCCGCATCGGTGCCCTTGCGCTCGAAGCTCGTCAGGACGCGGCCCTCGAACCGCGGCCACCAGCCCTCGGCGTCACGCCCGGGCGCCGCGACGAACGCCGGGTGCTCGTCGAGCAGGTCGCGCACCTGCTCGGCGTAGGGCTCCCAGTCGCTCGCGAACCGCAGCACGCCACCCGGTCGCAGGACGCGGGCGACGAGGTCGGCGAACCCTGCATCCACCAGGCGCCTCTTCTCGTGGCGCGCCTTGCGCCACGGGTCCGGGAAGAACACCCAGACCTCGTCCACGGCGTCCGCAGGCAGGGCGGTTGCGAGGAGCTCGGGCGCATTCGCCTGCAGGAGCCGCACGTTGTGCACGTCGCCGGCGGCGGCGCGGCGGGCGGTGTGCGCGAGCCCGGGCTCGTACACCTCGACGGCGAGGAACCGGTCGTCCGGGTGCGCGGCGGCGGCCGCGACGACGGCCTCCCCCTGGCCCGACCCGATCTCGAGGATCGTCCGGCCCGTCCGCACGCCCGTGCCCGCCAGAGCCGCCGGGACCGTGGGGGCCGCCGGGACCGTGGGGGCCGCGGAGAACAGGGCGTCGACGTCGAGAACGAATGTCGGCTCGACCGACGTCGACGCCACCGCCCGCGGCACGTCGACGAGGTACTCCGGGCGCTGCTCGTCCCAGAGCCGCTGCTGTCCGGGCGTCAGGCGACGACTGCGCCGGACGAACGACACGGGCTGCGTGCGGTACGTCGACGCACCGGTCGGGGTGGTCGCTGCGGGGTCGGGCACCGCGCCAGTCTAGGCGGGCGTGCGCTGCGTCCGTCGGAGCTCGCGGCCGCCGCACGGCGCACCCAGAGCGCGAACGACGAAGGCCCGGAACCGTCTGGTTCCGGGCCTTCGTGGAGAGTGCGCCATCAGGGACTCGAACCCCGAACCCGCTGATTAAGAGTCAGCTGCTCTGCCAATTGAGCTAATGGCGCAACAGGAAGAAACTTAGCAGCCGAACACGGCGAACACGAAATCGGATCCGGCCCGCGCACCGGCGTCGTGGCCGACGTCACAGGTAGAGGCCGGTCCGCTCCCCGCCAGCGGGCGCCTCGGACACCCCGTGCAGGTCACGCTCGCGCAGCAGGACGTAGTCGGCACCCTCGAACGACACCTCGGCGCGCTCGTCCGGGTCGAACAGCACCCGGTCGCCGACGACGACCCGGCGCACGTTCTCGCCCGCCGCGACGACCTCGCCCCATGCGAGCTTCTTGGGCCCGACAGCAGTCGCCGGGATGACCAGGCCGGCCGCGCTCTGCCGCTCGCTCGCGTCCGTCTCGGGAAGGACGAGCAGGCGGTCGTGGAGCATGCGGATCGGCGGGCGGGCGTCGCCTCGGGGCGCGGCAGACGGGGCGGTGCCGGCTCTGCCGGTGGTGCTGGAGGTGCTGGAGGTGCTGGTCACCGCTCACACGCTACCCGCCGGCGATAGGCTCGCCGCACCCCTTCCCGTCCACCTCCTGGAGCCACCATGCCCCGCCTGACCGTCGGCGACGCCGCACCAGACCTCACCCTGCCCACCGCCGACGGCGGCACCTGGTCGCTGGCCGACCACCGTGGCCGTGACGTCGTCGTGTACTTCTACCCGGCGGCGAGCACCCCCGGTTGCACCACGCAGGCCTGCGACTTCCGCGACAACCTCGCGTCGCTCGCGGCACACGGGTACGACGTCGTCGGCGTGTCCCCCGACGCGCTCCCCGCGCTGCAGGAGTTCGTGGAGGCGGAGCACCTCACGTTCCCCCTGCTGTCCGACCCGGAGCACGCCGCGCTCGAGGAGTGGGGCGCCTGGGGCGAGAAGAAGAACTACGGCAAGACGTACGTCGGCGTGATCCGCTCCACCGTCGTGGTGGACGCGGAGGGCGTCGTGCGGCTCGCGCAGTACAACGTCAAGGCGACGGGTCACGTCGCGAAGCTGCGCCGCGACCTGGGCATCGACGCGGTCTGACCTGTCGCGGCGGTGCGCCCGACGACAAGAAGGTCCGTCAGCCGGTGGGCTGACGGACCTTTTGCTGCGGCGACGAGCGTCGGAGCGCTGCGCCTAGGATGGTGCCCGCGCGCGAGTGGCGTAATCAGGTAGCCGCGCCGGGTTTAGGTCCCGGTGCCTTCGGGCGTAGGGGTTCGAGTCCCCTCTCGCGCACTGCTCGGCCGGCGACGTCTCAGCTCTCCTCGGAGCCCTCGCGCGCCTTGTCGATCTGCGCGCGGACGTCGTCCATGTCGAGGCCGCGGACCTGGTCGATCACCTGCTGCAGCGCCGGTGCGGGCAGGGCGCCCGGCTGCGAGAACACGAGGACGCCCTCACGGAAGGCCATGAGCGTCGGGATGGACGTGATCTGGGCGGCACCGGCGAGGCCCTGCTCGGCCTCGGTGTCGACCTTGCCGAACACGATGTCGTCGTTCGTCTCGGACGACGCCTCGAACACGGGGCCGAACTGCTTGCACGGGCCGCACCACTCGGCCCACCAGTCCACGAGGACGATGTCGTTCTCGAGGACGGTCTTCTCGAAGGTGTCACCGGTGAGGGTCTGCGTGGCCATGCTGGTCCTTCCACTGGGGTCAGGGGTTCGTGAGGTAGAGCGTCCTCGGAGCCGCCGCTATTCCCCACCCTGCCCCCACCCGACCCTCGCCGACCCCTGCGCCGCAGGGCGCTGGTGGCCGCCGACACGTGCCACGGGGTAGAAAGGACGCGTGACCGACACCGCCGACCTCCCCCCGGACGACGACGACCTCTCGCGTGAGCGTCCCCGGCCGGCTGGCTGGCTCTCCCCGCGCGACATCGCGACCGCCCGCGTCCAGCTCCCCCTCGTCTACGTCGACGCCGTCCCGGTGCGCGTCGACGAGTCCGGCGACGTCGTCGCGGTGGGCCTGCTGCTGCGCATCAGCCCGACGGGCGCCATGACGCGCGCGCTCGTGAGCGGCCGCGTGATGTACCACGAGCGGATCCGGGACGCGCTGCTGCGCCACATCGAGAAGGACCTCGGCCCGGTGGCGCTGCCGCTCGTGCCGCCTTCGCCGCAACCGTTCACGGTCGCCGAGTACTTCCCCACGCCCGGCATCACGTCGTACCACGACCCGCGCCAGCACGCGGTCTCGCTCGCGTACGTCGTCCCGGTCACGGGCGACTGCCAGCCGCAGCACTCGGCGCTCGACCTGGCGTGGCTCACGCCCGAGCAGGCGTGCAGCGAGGCGGTCCAGGCCGAGATGCACGGCGGTCAGGGCGTCCTGCTGCGCCAGGCGATGGCGCACGTCGGACGCCTCCCGTGACCGAGCGCGCCGCCGGCGCGGAGGCCCCGGGCCGAGCGCTTCCGACGGCCCGGACGGTCGCGCTCGCCGCCGCCGCGGACACCGTGTGGGTGCTCGTGTTCGCCGCGATCGGCCGCCGCTCCCACGACGAGCACGAAGGTCTCGTGCAGGTGCTCGCCACCGCGTGGCCGTTCCTCGCCGGTCTCGCCGCCGGCTGGCTCGCTGTGCGGGCGTGGCGTCGTCCGCTGCCGCTGTGGCCCACGGGCGTGTGGGTGTGGGCGGCGACGTGGGCGCTCGGGATGCTGCTGCGGCTGCTCACCGGGCAGGGCATCGCACCGTCGTTCCAGGTGGTCGCCGCGGTGTTCCTCGGCCTCGGGCTGGTCGGCTGGCGCGCCGTGGTGCACCTCGTGCGGCGCCGCCGAGCCTGACGCGCCGGGCCGTCAGCGCGCGAGCGCCGCCGCGAGGTGCGGAGCCACGGCCCGGAACGCCTGCCCACGGTGGCTGATCGCGTTCTTCTCGTCCGCGGTGAGCTCGGCGGTCGACCGGTCGGACCCGACCGGCGCGAACACCGGGTCGTAGCCGAAGCCGCCGACGCCGTGCCGCTCCGTGAGCAGGGTCCCGCGCAGGACGCCCCGGACGACGTGCTCGGCACCGTCCGGCGTGACGAGCGCGGCCGCGCACACGAACTCCGCTCCGCGGTGGTGCGCCGGGACGTCCGCGAGCTGGGCGAGCAGCAGGTCGAGGTTCGCGGCGTCGTCACCGTGGCGTCCCGCCCAGCGGGCCGAGAACACGCCGGGCGCTCCACCGAGCACGTCGACGGAGATACCCGAGTCGTCGGCGATCGCCGGCAGGCCCGTCGCCTCGGCGAGCGCCCGGGCCTTGATCAGGGCGTTCTCCTCGAACGTCACCCCGTCCTCGACGGGTGGCTCGACACCGAGGTCGCCCGCGCCGACGACGGCCTCCGGGTCGAGCCCGGCGAGCTCTGGCAGGCCGGCCAGGATGGCGCGCAGCTCCCCCACCTTGTGGGCGTTGTGCGTCGCGAGGACGAGCCGCGGCGCGGGCGGCGTCCCGGCGCCGGTCACCGGTGGCCCTCGGGCTCCGCTGCGAGCGCCTCGCGCTGCAGACGTGCGAGGTCCGCGTTGCCGGCGACGGCGAGGTCGAGCAGGGCGTCGAGCTCGGCGCGGTCGAACGGCGCGTGCTCCGCCGTGCCCTGCACCTCGACGAACGCCCCCGACCCGGTCACGACGACGTTCATGTCGGTGTCGGCACGCACGTCCTCCTCGTAGGGGAGGTCCAGCATCGGCACGCCGCCGATGATCCCGACGCTGACCGCGGACACCGAGTCGCTGAGCACCTGACCGGCGCCGGTGATCGCGCCGTGGCGGCGGCCCCAGGCGATCGCGTCGGCGAGCGCGACGTACGCGCCGGTGATCGCCGCGGTGCGGGTGCCGCCGTCGGCCTGCAGGACGTCGCAGTCGAGCACGATGGTGTTCTCGCCGAGCGCCTTGACGTCGACGACGGCGCGCAGCGACCGCCCGACGAGCCGGGAGATCTCGTGCGTGCGCCCACCGACGCGGCCCTTGACGGACTCGCGGTCGCTGCGGCTGTTCGTCGCCCGCGGGAGCATCGCGTACTCGGCCGTGACCCAGCCCTCGCCCGAGCCCTTCTTCCAGCGCGGCACGCCCGGCGTGAAGGACGCCGCGCAGAGCACGCGGGTCCGTCCGAACTCGACCAGCACGCTGCCCTCGGCGGCGTCGAGCCAGCCGCGCGTGATGCGCACCGGGCGGAGCTCGTCGGGGCGGCGGCCGTCAGCGCGCACGACCGGCGGGGTCGCGGTCGTGGACTGAGCCGTGGCAGAGGACGTGGCGGAGGAAGCAGGGATGGCGTCGGTCATGGCACCACCCTACGGGCGGGGCCTACAGCGCGAGGACGTCCCCGGGCCGCGCGACGGCGACCGGTCCGTCGTACACCCCGCCGGCCTCGGCGAGCGCGGTCGCGGGCTCGTTCCACGCGGGCAGGTGCGTCAGGACGAGCCGGTGCGCGCCCGCGTCACGCGCGGCCTCGCCCGCGCGACGACCGGTGAGGTGGACCCCCCGCACCGTGTCGCGACCCTCGACGAACGCGGCCTCGCACAGCAGCACGTCGGCGTCCCGCGCGGCCGCGACCAGGCCGTCGCACGCGTCCGTGTCGCCCGAGTACGTCAGCACGGCCGTCATGCCCAGCCCACGCTCGGACGGTCCGGTGACGCGGACCGCGTAGGCCTCGACCGGGTGCTCGACCGGGAACGCCTCGAGGACGAACGGCCCGATGCGCGTGGGACGCGCGGGCTCCCACGTCCGGACCGCGAACGTCGAGTCGACGTCGGGCGCGGCGGCCCCGTCCCCGTACGCGTCGGCGAGCCGCCGCGCCGTCCCGCGCGGCCCCCACAGCGCGAGCGGCGCGAGACCGGGGTGCCGGACGGAGCCGTGCTCGGGGTGGTAGCGCCGGTACACGTACAGGCCGCACAGGTCGACGAAGTGGTCGGGGTGCAGGTGAGACACCGCGACGGCGTCGAGCGCGAACGGGTCGACGTGGCGCTGGAGCGCACCGAGCGCACCGTTGCCGAGGTCGAGGACGACCGACCAGGTGCGGCCCGAGCCGTCCTCCGCCTGGACGAGGTAGCAGGACGCCGGCCCGTCCGGCCCGGCGAACGAGCCGGCCGAACCCACCACGACCACCCGCATCAGACGCGCTCCACCAGGCGCACCTCCGGTCCGAGGAACCGTCGGGCGAGCTGCTCGAACGGCTCCGGGGTGCCCGTCGAGAGGAACTTGTGCTCGGGCGCACCCGCGCTGCGCGACCGCTCGAGACCGTGCGCGACGAGCATGCGGTACACGTCCTTCGCGGTCTCCTCGGCGCTCGACACGAGCGTCACGTCCTCGCCCATGACGTACGAGATGGCACCCGTGAGCAACGGGTAGTGCGTGCAGCCCAGGACGAGCGTGTCCACGCCCGCCGCGCGCACCGGATCGAGGTACTCGTGCGCGACCTCGAGGACCTCGGGCCCCGACGTGATGCCCGCCTCGATGAGCTCCACGAACCGCGGGCACGCCCGCGACACCAGCGTGACGCCCTGCGCGACCGCGAACGCGTCGTCGTAGCTGCGCGACGCGATCGTGGCACGGGTGCCGATCACGCCGACGTGGCCGGTCCGCGTCGCGGCGACCGCACGGCGGGCCGCCGGGAGGATCACCTCGACCACCGGGACGCCGTGCCGCACGGTGTAGCGCTCGCGGGCGTCCCGCAGGACCGCCGACGACGCGGTGTTGCATGCGATGACGAGCATCTTCACGCCCTCGTCGACGAGCTGGTCCATGATCGACAGGGACAGCGCGCGGACCGCGGCGAGCGGCTTGGGGCCGTAGGGGGTGTTGGCCGTGTCGCCGATGTAGAGCAGCGACTCGTTGGGGAGCTGGTCGAGGATCGAGCGGGCCACGGTCAGGCCGCCGACCCCCGAGTCGAAGATCCCGATGGGGGCGTCGTTCACGGTGTCGAGCCTAGTCGCGCGCGGCCGCCCGGACATGACGGCGCCCCGCCGACCACGAAGGTCGGCGGGGCGCCGCGGAGGCTGTCGGGCGTCAGACCCGGGCGCCTCGTCCTCGGCCCAGGAGCCAGCCGACGACACCGATGATCAGGATGATGACGCCGATCCAGAGGAAGATGTGTCCGATCGTCGTGGCGCCGAGAACCAGCAGCACGAGACCGATGATGAGCAGGATGAGCCACAGAGCCATGGGAGGGTCCTCTCCTCGTCGAAGCGCCCGTGACCTTCACGGGCCCCCCTTCTGACCATCACTTTTCCGCCTGCCGGGTCCGCACGCTCGTCGAACGACCCGGTCCGGATGTCCGTTTCGTACGAAGGGCGTGGCGGCGGATTCCTGCTACCGTGCGCGCAGCTCGCCGAGCATGGCCGTGACCAGCGACTCCTGGAGCCACCCCAGCGTCACGAAGACCGCCCCGAGGAAACCTCGCGGGCCGCCCTCCTCTGCGGCGTCGTCGACGTCGTCACCCGCCGCGCCGCGCTCGACCGCCGCGTACAGGCGCTCCGAGTCCTCGTCCGACCGGACGTCCAGACGCTCCGCCAGCACCAGCCGGACGTCCGTCATCGCCGCCGCGATGTCGCGAGCGGCAGCGCGGTCCACGGTGAGGTCCGTCGGGACGTCCGTCGCGGGAGCCGGCGCAACCCCGCCCGCCGCGGCGCGCGCCACCGGGTCGTCCAGGAGCAGGTCGGCGAACGCGACGAGCCGGGTCACCTTCGCCCCGACGAGATCCTCCTGCGTGAGACGCCGGAACTCCTCCGACACCTCGGGCTCGTCCCGCGACGCGTCCGGGAGCAGGCGACGCAGCGCCGGGTCGTCGGGCCACCCAGCAACGGCGCCGGCGGCCGCGCCTGCAGACGACTGGAGCAGCTCCGCGGTGTCGCCCACCACGTGCGCCAGGACCAGCCGCTCCGTCGAGTCCAGCCCGGCGACGTAGCCCTCGGGGGCCACCCGGAACGCGCGCATCAGCCGGCCTCGCGCTGCAACGTCGCCCACAGGCCGTGGTCGTGCATGGCCTGCACGTCCACCTCCATGCGTTCGCGGCCGCCCCGCGACACCACCGCCCGCCCGTCGTGGTGCACCTGCAGCATCAGCGCCTCGGCACGGGACGGCGGGTAGCCGAAGTAGCTCTCGAACACGTACGACACGTAGCTCATGAGGTTCACCGGATCGTTCCAGACCACCGTCGACCACGCGTCCGACGACGCACGCAGGGACGTGTCCTCGGCGAGCGAGAGGTCCTCCTGGACCGCCTCCTCGGTGGCAGGACGGAGCAGCGGCGGGTCAAGGATCGGCACCCCACCATGCTAGGTCCCGGACCGGACGCGGACGGCGGCACGCCGGGCCGTGGCCTACCGTGTGGACATGATCCCCGGCCGTGACGGCGCGACCGAGCGCACCCGCTACCTGCCCTCGCAGTCCACCGCTCTCCTGACGGACAAGTACGAGCTCACGATGCTCCAGGCGGCCCTCGCCGACGGGTCGGCCGCCCGGCACTGCGTCTTCGAGGTGTTCACGCGCCGGCTCCCGGCCGGACGACGGTACGGCGTGCTTGCCGGGACCGGCAGGTTCCTCGAGGCGCTCGCCGGGTTCCGCTTCGACGACGACGTGCTGTCCTGGCTGTCGCGCGACCACGTCGTGGACGCGCGCACCGTCGACTTCCTCGCGTCGTACCGGTTCACGGGGAACGTGGCCGGGTACGCCGAGGGCGAGGTCTACTTCCCCGGCTCTCCCCTGCTCACGGTCGAGGGCACGTTCGCCGAGGCGGTCCTCCTGGAGACGCTGGCCCTGTCGATCCTCAACTACGACTCGGCCGTCGCCGGCGCGGCGTCCCGCATGACGAGCGCGGCCGTCGACCGGCCGTGCCTCGAGATGGGTTCCCGCCGCGCGCACGAGCAGGCCGCGGTCGCCGCCGCTCGCGCGGCGGTCGTCGCGGGCTTCGCCGGGACGTCCAACCTCGAGGCCGGACGCCGCTACGGCCTGCCCGCCATCGGGACGGCCGCCCACGCCTTCACGCTCCTGCACGACGACGAGGAGGCCGCGTTCGCGAGCCAGGTCGCTGCGCTCGGGCCCGGCACGACCCTGCTCGTCGACACGTACGACGTCCGGCGCGGCGTCGAACGGGCCGTCGCCGCCGCGGGCACCGGCCTCGGCGCGGTCCGCCTCGACTCGGGAGACCTCATGGGGCTCGCCGTCGAGGTGCGCCGCCAGCTCGACGGGCTCGGCGCGACCGGCACGAAGATCGTCGTGACGTCCGACCTCGACGAGCACGCCATCGCGGCGCTCGCCGCCGCACCCGTCGACACGTACGGCGTCGGGACGTCGTTGGTCACCGGCTCCGGAGCACCGACCTGTGGCATGGTCTACAAGCTCGTCGCGCGCGAAGCGGCGAGCGGTCGCCTGGAGCCCGTCGCGAAGGCGTCGACGCTCAAGACGTCCACGGGTGGCCGCAAGGTCGCCGGACGCCGCCTCGACCAGGACGGGCGCGGCCTCGAGGAGGTCGTCGCGACCGGCGCCGACCTGTCGCTGCGGTCGTGGCAGCCGCCCGAGGACGCACGACCCCTCCAGGTGCAGCACGTCATGGACGGCGCCGTCGACACCCGGTGGGTCGGCGCGAGCGGCGTGCAGGCCGCGGTGCGACGCCACGCCGCATCCCGCGACGAGCTGCCCCGCGGCGCGCGCCGCCTGTCCGCCGGTGACCCGGCCCTGCCCACCTCGTACATCACCGTCTGACCACGTCAGCGCTTCCCGACGAACCAGCCCCGGACGAGGTCGACCCGCGCCTCGAGCTGCGTGGACGTCGCCTGCGGAACCTCGGGGCCCCCGCAGCGCCGTCGGAGCTCGTGGTGCACCGAACCGTGCGGCTGGCCCGACCGCCGCGCCCACGCCGACACGAGCTTCTGGAGCTCCTTGCGCAGCTCTCCGGCGCGCCGGTGCTCGGCCTCCGGGTCCGGTCCTGCAGCCCGCTGTCCGACCTGCGCCGCCTGCCGCTCGCGCAGCAGGGTCGTGACCTGGTCGGCGTCGAGCAGACCGGGCAGCCCCAAGAAGTCGAGCTCCTCGGCCGAGCCGACGTCGGCACCCGTGCCGAACTCGCCCCCGTCGAACAGGACGCGGTCGAACGTCGCCTGCGCCTCGAGCGCCTTGAACGTGCCCTCCAGCCCGTCCGGCCCGACTGCGTCGGGGCCCGAGCGGTCCTCGTTCGCCTGTGCGACGAGCGCGTCCTCCGGGGCGAACAGGTTCCCCTCCTCCTCGGCCGTCTGCGGACGGTCGAGGGCATGGTCGCGCTCCTCCTCCATCCCGTTCGCGAGCGCGAGGAGCTGCGGGACGCTCGGCAGGAAGATCGACGCCGTCTCCCCCCGGCGCCGGGCGCGCACGTAGCGCCCCACCGCCTGGGCGAAGAACAGCGGCGTCGACGTGCTCGTCGCGTACACGCCCACGGCGAGACGCGGGACGTCGACGCCCTCCGACACCATGCGGACGGCGACCATCCAGCGCTGCGTTCCGGCGGAGAAGTCGTCGATGCGGCTCGACGCGCCGTCGTCGTCGGACAGCACGACGGTGGGCGCCTCGCCCGTGATGCGACGCAGGTGCGCGGCGTACGCGCGCGCGTCCGACTGGTCGGACGCGATGACCAGCCCACCCGCGTCCGGGACGGCCCGCCGCACCTCGGACAGGCGCGTGTCGGCAGCCTGCAGCACCGACGGCACCCACTCCCCCTCCGGGTCGAGCGCGGTGCGCCACGCCTGCGCCGTCATGTCCTTGGTGAGCGCCTCGCCGAGACGCGCGCTCACCTCGTCGCCCGAGCGGGTGCGCCACCGCATGTTGCCCGAGTAGGACAGGAAGATCACGGGCCGCACGACGTGGTCGCGCAGCGCGCTCCCGTACCCGTAGGTGTAGTCGGCGACGGACCGGCGGATGCCGTCCGGGCCGCGGTCGTAGCGCACGAACGGGATCGCGGACGTGTCCGACCGGAACGGCGTGCCGGTGAGCGCCAGGCGGCGGGTCGCGCCCTCGAACGCCTCACGGACCGCGTCGCCCCACGACAGGGCGTCGCCGCCGTGGTGCACCTCGTCGAGGATGACGAGCGTGGGAGCCGCCTCCGTGCGCGCACGGTGCAGCGCCGGTTTGCTCGCGACCTGCGCGTACGTCAGCGCGACGCCGTCGTAGTGCGTGCCGTGGCGACCCTGCGCGTTCTTGAAGCTCGGGTCGATCTTGATGCCCACGCGCGCGGCCGCGTCGGCCCACTGGTGCTTGAGGTGCTCGGTGGGCGCGACTACCGTGACCCGGCGCACCGTGCCGCGCTCGAGAAGCTCGGTCGCGATGCGCAGCGCGAACGTCGTCTTGCCGGCGCCGGGTGTGGCGACGGCGAGGAAGTCCCGCGGGGCGCTGCGCTGGTACAGGTCGACGGCCTCGGCCTGCCACGCGCGGAGCTTCGACGCGGTACCCCAGGGGGCACGCCGCGGGTAGGCCGGCGAGAGGTGCTCGGCGGCAGCGGTCGACGCCGCGTGCGGGCCTGCGGCGAAGAGCGACGGCTGAGAGGAGGACGGGGGGGCGGTGGGACGGGAGGATTCGCGCGCCATCACTTGCCGGAGTCGCCCTCGCCGTCCTGCGGAGCGCGCAGCCCGTCGTAGATCTCCTTGCAGGTGGGGCAGACCGGGAACTTGTTCGGGTCGCGGCCCGGCACCCAGACCTTGCCACAGAGCGCGATGACCGGGTTGCCCGTCATCGCCGACTCCATGATCTTCTCCTTGCGCACGTAGTGCGCGAAGCGCTCGTGGTCGCCCGGCTCGGTGAGCTCCTGGGTCTCCTCGCGCTCGAGGACCGCGGTGGACGAGCCGCCGTCCGGGTCGGCGTGCGGTGCCGGGGAGGACGGGCTGGAGAGCGGTTCGGTCATGCCTCGATCCTACGTGCCGGTGACGACACGACGCCCCCGCCGCAGGTGCGGCGGGGGCGTCGGAACGGATCGGCCAGAGGCCGACGAGGGGTGCGAGGCACTCAGCCGTCCGCCTTCGTCGGCGCGTTGAGGATCTTCTCGATCTGCGCGTCGAGGTCGGCCGCGATCTTCGTGACGTCGCCACCCTTCGCGATCTTCTGGAAGGCGTCGTCGAGCACCTTCGAGTCCTCGACGTCCCTCCAGTTGGGCGCCGCAGGCGTCGACACAGCCTCGAGCGCCGACTTGGCCGCCTCGAGCGAGGTCGCGTCCTGCGGGAGGTGCACCGACGACGAGATGCGTCCCGGGATCATGGCCTGGACGGCGAGGAGGTCCTGGAACCCCTGCGACGTCATGATCTTGAGCGCCTCGTACGCCAGCTGCTGGTGCTCCGACTTCGCCGGGATCGCGAAGTTCGACCCGCCCGCGAACGTCTTCGCCACGGTGCCGGGCGTCAGACCCGGCATCGCGAACGCCTTGACCTCCTTCGCGTGGCCGTTCGGGCAGACCGAGTCGACGTACTTCGGGTCCTTGGCGATGTCCTCGGCGTTGGTCTTCTTGAGGGTCTCCACGGACGTCTGCATGGCCGGACCGAGGCTCACGTCGCCGGGCAGGTAGCCGACCTTGCCCGCGCAGAACTGGTACCGGTTCGCCGGGACCTCTCCGAGGTCGGCGTTGGTGGTCTCGTCCGTGTTCGCGGGGGCCACCGTGTCGTTGTTGGCCTCCTGGAAGGCCTGCTGGAACTGCTTGAGGCCCCGGATGCTGTCGGCGGTCGAGAAACCCGCCTTCCACGACCCGTCGTCCTGCTGCTGGGCGATGTAGCCGCCGTTGGTGTAGACGAAGGCGATGTCGTCGTGCCAGTCGCGACCGGGCAGGAACAGGCCGGCGTAGTCGACCTTGCGGAGCGCCGTCCCGTTGTGGACGAGGTCGCCCAACGTGGCGGGGTTGGTCAGCGTGACGTCCTTCGAGTCGTACCAGACGACGCGCGCTCCGGCGTAGAACGGAGCGGCGTAGAACTTGCCGTCGTACGTCCCACTCTGCACGAGGCCCTTGAGGAGGTCGGCCCCGCCGAGGTCGTCGAACTTGCCGGTGATGTCCGTGAGGACGCCCTGTGACGAGTACGTCGGCACGTCGGTGTTCCCGAGCTCGATCACGTCGGGCACGGTGCCCTCGCCCTTGACGACGGACTTCTCGTAGTCGTCCGTGCGGGTCGGCCAGGTGGTGTTGGCGAACGTCAGGGTGTTGCCGGGGAACTGCGTCTCGAAGGTCGCCTTGAGGTAGTCCATCGCGGGCTGCTCCGCAGGCGCGGGCGAGATGAACGACACGACGATGTTCTGCCCGGTGGGGAGCTTGGCGGCGGCCTTGTCCCCCGTGTCGGCGTCGGAGCTGCCGGAGCAGCCCGCGAGGACGAGCGCCGCCGCGGTGGCGGTCGCGAACAGGGGCAGTGCCACGCGTCGGGTGCGACGCGTGCGCGTGGTGAAGGAGGAGTTCACCGTGGGGTCCTCTCGGTACTGCTCGGTCGAGCGGTGCCGGCGCGCTCGCGCGCGCCGGCACGGTGTGCGGTGGGGTCGTCCCCTGGGATCAGAGGCCCTGCCAGCCGGGCTTGGACGCGTAGGTCTGGCGGTAGTAGTCGGCGAGCTGCAGACGGCTTGCCGCGGCGTCGTCCACGAGGACGGTCGCGTGCGGGTGCAGCTGCATGACGGTAGCAGGCCAGAGGGCCGAGATGGCGCCCTCGGCGAGCTGGTGGACAGCCTCGGCCTTGCCCTTGCCCGTGGCGAGCAGGACCAGGTGCTTCGCGGACATGATCGTCGCGAGGCCCTGCGTGAGGCAGTGCCGCGGCACCTGCTCGATGTCGTCGTCGAAGAAGCGCGCGTTGTCCTCGCGGGTCTGCGCCGTGAGCGTCTTGATGCGGGTGCGCGACGCCAGCGACGAGCCCGGCTCGTTGAACGCGATGTGGCCGTCCGTGCCGATCCCGAGGATCTGCAGGTCGACACCGCCGGCGTCCACGATCGCCTGCTCGTACGCCGCACAGGCGGCGGGCAGGTCGTCGGCGAGGCCGTCGGGGCCCTGGACCGCGTCGGGCGCGAAGTCCACCCGCGACGCGATCTCCGTCTCGATGACGTTCCGGTACCGCTCGGGGTGCTCGGCGGGCAGGCCGACGTACTCGTCGAGCATGAACGCACGCGTCTGCGCGAACGAGAGGCCGTCCTGGGTGTGCCGGCGAGCCAGCTCGTCGTACACCTTGAGCGGGCTCGATCCCGTCGCGAGACCGATCACGGCCTCCGGCTTCGAGCGGACGAGCCCCTCGATGGCATCGGCCGCGATGCGGGCGAGCTCCTCTGCGGGAGCGATGACGATCTCCATGTTCAGTCCTTCCGAAGTCCGGCCAGGGCGGCGCCCACGGCAGCGATCGGCACGTCGTTCGGCGCGAGCGACACCCGGTCACCGATCTTCAGGCTCGCGAGGAACGCCGAGCTGCGCGCCTGCACCTCGAGGTGCTCCCGGAGGAGCTCGAGGAGCTGCGGCCCGAGACCTGTGACGCCACCACCGATCACGACGCGCTCCACGTCGTACGAGAGCGTGATGATCCGCACGACGTCAGCGAGCGCTGCGCCGAAGTCCGCGCGGATCTCCCGCGCGAGCTCGTCACCGGCAGCAGCCGCCGCGAAGATCTCCAAGGGAGCGGGGACGTCGCCCGACGACGGCCACCGCCGCGCCAGGCCCGACCCGCTCGCGTAGAGCTCCACGCAGCCGCGCTGGCCGCAGGCGCACACCGGCCCGTCGGGCCGGATCGGGATGTGCCCGACCTCGCCCGCGGCACCGCTCGCACCCCGGCGCAGCTCACCGTTGATGACGATACCGGCAGCCATGCCGGTGCCGAGCGCCAGGTAGGCGAGGTCGTCCGAGCCGGGGCCGAGCGCGTACGAGGCCCCGAGGGCCGCGACGTTGAGGTCGTTGTCGACGCTCACCGTGGGCCCGCAGAGCTCGTCCGTGATCCGGGCGGCGAGAGGGAAGCTCTCGCCGGGGATGCCGAGGTTCACCGCGTGGTTCACGGAGCCGGTCAGCGGGTCCACGAGACCGGGGACACCGACGCCCACCGAACCGATGGCCGTGACTCCGATGCCGGCGTCGGAGGCGAGCTGCTGCACCACGTCCGTGGCGGAACGGACGACACCGTCCCCACCGCGGACCGTCGGGAGGCGGACGGACCGCAGGACGGTTCCGTCCGCGTCGAGCAGGACACCGAGGACTTTCGTCCCACCGATGTCCAGCCCGACCGCGAACGTCGTCGTCCCCGGGTCCCCCGCCTCGGTGTCGAGTGTCTCGATCGAGGCAGAGTTGGTCACGTCAGCCCTTCACCGCGCCGGCCGACATGCCGGAGACCAGCTTGCGCTGGATGAGCAGGAAGAAGATCACCACGGGCAGGGAGAACAGCACCGAGGCGGCCATCTGCGCCGCGTAGTTCGTCGCCTGGTTCGGCACGGAGAACGACGCGAGCCACAGCGGCAGCGTGTACATCGACTGGTCCTTCATGAACACGTACGCCGTCAGGTAGTCGTTCCACGCGGCGATGAACGCGAAGATGCTGGTCGAGATGACGCCCGGAGCGACGAGAGGGAACCAGATCTTCCACAGGATGGTCCACGTCTTGGCGCCGTCGACCTGCGCTGCCTCCTCCATCTCCTTGGGGATGGCGACGAAGAAGCCTCGCATGACCCAGATGGAGAACGGCAGCGTGGCTGCGACGTACGCCAGGATCAGACCGAGGTAGCTGCCGAGCAGGCCCAGGCGGTTGAACACGAGGAACTGCGGGATGAGCAGCGCCGCGGCGGGGAGCATCTGGACGGCGAGGATCGCGACGAGGATCGGTCGCCGGCTCTTGAAGCGGAACCTGGACAGAGCAGCCGACGCGAAGAAGGCGAGCCCGATCGCGAGGATCAGGGTACCCAGCACCACGATGACGGAGTTCCGCAGGTTGATGAGGAAGTCCGTCTTCGTGACCGCGGTGACGTAGTTCTGGAAGGTCGGATGCTTCGGGAGAAACTGCGGGGTGAGGTTGCTGACGTCGCCGAGCGGCTTGAACGACGTGTTCAGCATCCAGTAGACCGGGAACACCCAGATGAGCGACACGATCCCGGCGATGATGTTCGTGCCGGTGTTGTGACGGCGTCGGCGCCGGCGCGGCGCGACAGGGGGACGCTCGGCGGAGTCGACCGCGCCGAGCGGCGCGGCGGTGGAGGTGGCGGTCACAGGTCCTCCCCGGAACGGAGCAGTCGGCGGATGTAGAAGCCGGTGAAGATCATCAACAGGATGGTGGTCACGACAGCGGTGGCCGATCCGAGTCCGATCTTGAAGCCGACGAACGCCTGCTTGAAGTTCCAGACGCCGAGCGTGGACGTGGTGTCGTCCGGACCACCCTGCGTGAGCAGCCAGATCTGGTTGAAGACGTTGAAGTCCCAGATGATCGACAAGATGGAGATGAGCAGCAGCGTCGGGGCCAGGAACCGGATGGTGATCGCGAAGTAGATGCGACGCTCGGAGGCACCGTCGAGGCGCGCGGCCTCGTAGTAGGCCGGGTCGACCTGGCTCTGCGCCGCGTAGAGCGTGAGTGCGATGAACGGGACGGCCTGCCACACCACGAGCAGCCAGATCATCGTGAAGCCCAGCCAGGTGTTCTGCGCCCAGTTGGTCTGGGTCATGTCACCGAAGACGTGCAGCTGCGTCAGGAACCAGTTGAGGATTCCGTACCCGGGCTGGAACAGCCAGTTCCAGACCTGGGACGACGCGACGTTCGGCATCGCCCACGCAAAGATCAGCACGACGGTCAGCACGTAGCGCATCACCGTCGACGCACGGACCAGCACGTTCGAGAGGAACATCCCGATGATCACGCTGCCGAGCACCATCGCCGCCGTGAAGACGACGGTCCGCGCAAGAGCGGCCCAGAAGTCGGCATCCTGGAAGATCTCGGTGTAGTTGTCGAACCCGACGCTCTGATAGGCACCGGTGAACAGCGTGCGCTGGTTGGTGTTGGTGAAAGACGTGTAGACCAGGTAGACGATCGGGACGACCGTCAGCAGGACCATCACAAGCCCTGCAGGACTTACCAGAGCCCAGGGAGCGATCGACGCTCCGTTCTTGCGGCGAGAGCCACGCGGCTGCCGTGGCGCGATGAGCGCCACGGCAGCCGTGCCCTCGCCTGCGGACTCGTCCGCAGTCGGGGTGTTCATCGGGTTCTCCTACTGGGTCGCCCCGCAGGGGACCCGATCGGTGGTGCGGACGATCAGCTGTTGCCGTTCAGCGTCTCGTCGAGGTGCGAGTCGAACTCCTTCGCGGCATCGGCAGGCGTCTTCTTGCCGAGCGCGACCGAGGAGAAGAACTCCTGGACCGACTGGTCACCCTCGATGGGCAGCCAGTTCGGCGCCGGCGGGGCCGCCTTGGAGTTCGCGGCGGCCGCGTAGTACGGCTTGATGAGGTCGCTGGCCGAACCCTCGGCCTCCTTGGCACCCTCGACCGTGTTCGGGATCCAGGGCTGAGCAGCGAGGATCGACTGGATCTCCGGGCCCGCAGCGATCTTCGTCCAGACGAGCGCGAGGTCCTGGTTCTTCGACTTGGCGGCGATGCCCCAGTCGGACCCACCACCGAAGACGGGCTGCAGGCCGCTGCCCGACGAGCTCGGGATCGCGAAGGTGCCGAGGTCAGACTCCTTCACCTTGCCCTTGGAGCTGGCGACGACCGAACCCGGGTCCCAGAGCGCGCCGATGATGGTCGCGGCCTTGCCGTCCGCCATGATCTGGGTCTGGGCGGGCTCGGTCTTGCTGCCGGTGTCGATGCCCTGCGAGGCCTTGGTGGAGTACGTGTTCTGGAACGACTTCCACGTCTCGAGACCCTTCTGGGCCTCGGCCGAGGAGGTGGCGCCCGTCCACTTGCCGTCCGCCTGGGTGGCGATGTCGCCGCCCGCGTCCCAGATCCACTGCATGCCCGCGTACCAGTACTTGCCCGGCAGGTAGAACGGGGAGAAGTCCGCCGCGGTGTTCTTGGCCTTGATCTTGTCGAGGTCGGCCGTGAGGTCCGCGTAGGTCGTGGGGACGTCGGTGATGCCGGCGTCTGCCCAGATCTTCTTGTTGTAGATCGCGACGCGCACGCCGGCGAACGACGGCACGGCGTAGACCTTGCCGTCGAGCGTCGCCGGCTCGATGAGGGACGGGAGCCACGTGCGGTCCTGCTTCAGCGCGTCCTGGTACTGCGAGAGGTCCATCAGCGCGCCGTTGTACGCGTAGTTGGAGACCCAGGTGTTGCCGAGGTCGACGATGTCCGGGGTGTCGTCCTGGCCGAGAGCCGTCGAGAGCTTGGTGCTCGCGTTGGCCCACGGAAGCACCTGGACCTTGACCTCGGCGCCGGTCTCCGTCTTGAACTCGGAGTTGATCTTCGCGAGCGTCTCGTCCTTGTAGTCGCCCTCCATGACCCACACGTTGAGCGTCTTGCCCGTGCCGTCGACCTTGTCGATGGTCTTCTGGGTCGTGGCGTCCGGCGTCTTGCCGACCTCGCCGCCGTTGTCGCTGTCGCTGGAGCAGGCCGCCAGGCTGAGTGCGGCGACGATGCCGAAGGCGCCGATCGCCATGGTGCGTGTCTTCTTCAACGCATCTCCTAGTTTCGTGCGCTTCCGCGCATTCCGGGGAACCTGCCACAGCGCAGGGCGGTGCCAGGGTTGTCCATCTGGGTGGTCACGCGACCCCCAGCTGGTTTGCGAGGACGAGGACGGCGGCTCCCGCGAGCACGTCGTCCTCACCCAGGGTCGCCATCTCGAGCCGCAGCCCGCCGCCGATGGCCGGCAGCGTGCGCTGCTGGACGACGTCCAGTGCAGCGTCCCGCAGCGCGCCGCCCAGCAGGTCCGCAGGACCGCTCAGGAGGACGTCCGCGAGGTTGAGCGTGCTGATGACGGGCACCAGTGCCGCGCCGAACAGCGCTCCGACCGAGGCCAGGGCGGCCTCGGCAGCTTCAGCGTCCAGCCCGTCGACCCGTTGGCGCAGGGACGGGACGGACAGGATGGTCTCGAGGCAGCCGTGGCGGCCGCAGGCGCACAGCGCGCCATCTTGCTCGACGACCGTGATGTGGCCGATCTCGCCGGCGGCGCTCCCACGTCCACGCAGCGGGACGCCGTCGAGCATGATGCCCGCGCCGACGCCCTCACCGATCGCGACCACCATGAGGCCGTCGCCGTCAGCGCCACCGAACGTGTACTCGCCGAGCGCCGCGATGTTCGCGTCGTTGGCGACGTGCACCGGGATGCCGAGGCGGTCGGTCAGCTGCGCACCGAGCGGCTCGTCGTACCAGCGCCGGTTCGGGGCCTGGATCACGACGCCGGCGTCGTCGACGACACCGGGCGAGCCGATGCCGACGCCGATGACCGGCTGCCCCGCCTGCGCGATGAGCCCCCGGGCGAAGCGGGCGAGCAGGTCGACCATGTCGGCGCCCGTGCGACCCTCGATGTGGAGGCTCTCGCGGTGGACGAACTCCCCCGTGAGGGTCGAGACCGCGCCGCGCATGACCTCGCCGTCGGTGAGATCGATCGAGACGATCTCGAACGCGTCCGTGCGCATCCCGACGAGGATCGCCGGCTTGCCGACGCGCTGCCCGGGACGGATGCCCAGCTCCTCGACGAGGCCCTCAGCCATGAGTGCCGCGACCAGGTCCGAGATCGTCACCCGCGTGAGCGAGGTGGCCCGTGCGAGGTCCGCTCGGGACGTGGGGCCCTCGTGGAACAGGTACCGCAGGACGAGCGAACGGTTGTGCGCGCGAGCGTGCTCGGGGAGCACCTTCGCGTTGGATCGCAGTGCGCCCAGGCCTCGCCTGGGGGCTGCTGCGCCGCTGACCGTCGTCGTCATGGGTGTTAGTAGACCTTCCTTACGAAGCGTCGTCAACTTTCTTCCTCCGACCGTGTCCAATCCGTGACCTGACGTTCACGCGGCCGTGCTCGTGGAGAAGTTGTCGAGCGCTCGTGAGCCCTGGTCACGCTCCGGGAACGCGTCCCGGCCCAAGGTCACGAGTCGCTCACAGCCTCGTTCCACCAGGGACTCGACCGAGCTCGCGCGCCTATGGTTTCAGGTACCTGACCGATGACGTACCGCGCGGACCCGACCGGCCCCGCGCGAGAGCGAGAGGAGTCCCTCGTGAACCTCGCCCCGGCCCCCGCCCCCGCCCGCCGCGTGGGCAGGCTGCACGCCCCGGACTCCCGGCTCGTCGGCCATCTCGTGACGCGCGTCGCGACCCACTGGGACGTGGTGGGCCCGCACCGTCGCCCCCTCTACGCCAACCCCAAGGAGCGGCTCGAGTGGCGCGTCGCGTACGTCGACCACCGCCCGGACCTCTACTGCGACGACCCCGCTGCCGTCACCCACGCGGCGAGCCGTGAGATCGCCGGCGGCCACCTCGTCGTCGACGGAGCCGACCTGCACGTCACCTGGCTCGACGGTCAGGAGGCCGAGGACGCCTGGCGCACCCTGCGCTGGTGACCCAGAACGTGCCCGAGACAGCACGAAGGCCGCCCCCTCGCGGGGGCGGCCTTCGTGTCACACGGGGTGTGCAGTGGAGGTGCGGGGAATCGAACCCCGGTCCGGTGACGCAGATCCAGGACTTCTCCGGGCGCAGTCCGCTACGGATTTTCTCGGCCCCAGCACTCACGCAGACAAGCTGCTGACAGGCCCAGTCGTCAAAGAGTCCCTGTTACGCCGACGACGGACGCAACAAGCAGTGGCCCTCTAGATGACGCCAGCTACCAGGTCGAGAGCAACCCTGGGCTGACGGACTTCGAAGCCTCGCTCAGGCGGCGAGGGCGAAGTCGGTGCGCTTGGAATCGGCACCTATAGGTTTGCAGGCATCGTTAACGAGACAAGCCTGCGTTCTCGGCCCGCTTCTCCTGGAAGCACGACCACCGTCGAAACCGATCACCCCCATGTGCAGTTGTCAACGCACCGACCTGCCGCGAACGGCAGGCTGGGCGACGACGCACGCCGAAGCGTGCAGGTCCAGCCTAGTCGATGAACCCCGGACGCAGCACCGCTATTCCGTGCGTCAGGCGATCTCCCGCTGCCGCATGGCGCGCCGCGCCTCGAGGTCGTCCTGCCGCTCGCGCAGCGTCTGGCGCTTGTCGTACTCCTTCTTGCCGCGGGCGAGCGCGATCTCGACCTTCGCGCGACCGTCGAGGAAGTACAGGGCGAGCGGCACGATCGTGTGCCCCTTCTCGCGGGTGCGCGCCTCCAGCCGGTCGATCTCGTCGCGGTGGAGCAGCAGCTTGCGCTTGCGGCGCGGCGCGTGGTTCGTCCACGTGCCCTCGGAGTACTCGGGGATGTACACGTGCTCGAGCCACGCCTCACCATGGTCCACCAGGACGAACCCGTCGACGAGGGAGGCACGCCCCTGCCGCAGCGCCTTGACCTCGGTCCCGCTCAGCACCAGGCCGGCCTCGAGCACGTCCTCGATGACGTAGTCGTGCCGGGCCTTGCGGTTGCTGGCGACCAGCTTGCGACCGGTCTCCTTCGGCATGGTGGCCTCCAGGGCGTACGACGGCCGGGGCGGCCGAGGGGCGGGAACGGGAACCACCCTACGCGGGACGGCCCACGGCGTCCGGCGATTTCGCGCAGAGCACGGCACCCTCGCGGAGTCGCACGAACGCGAGACCTCGCGTCAGAGGAAGATCATCGGGTTGACGTAGGTCGAGTTCTCCATGACCTCGAAGTGCAGGTGGCAGCCCGTGCTGAGCCCGTAGTTGCCCGCGTAGCCCACGACCTCGCCCTGGGACACGTGCTCCCCCGGGTGCACGACGTACCGGACCATGTGGTTGTACGTCGTGAACAGGCGGTAGGTCTTGTACCGCCCGTGATCGACGATCACCCGGTTCCCGTACCCGTCGACCCAGCCGGAGAACACGACGTAGCCGTCCGCCGCCGAGTGGATCGGCACACCGCAGGGCGCGTGCAGGTCGACCCCGGTGTGCTCGCGCCAGATGTGCAGGATCGGGTGCAGGCGCCAGCCGAACGGCGACGTCACGTACGAGTTGGCGACGGGCCACGCCAGCACCCCCGAGCTCTTCAGCCCGACCGCGCCGCCGCCGGAACCCGAGCCACCGCCGGAGCCCGAACCTCCGCCGGACCCGGACCCGGAGCCGGACCCGCCGCCCGAGCCCGACTTGTGCTTGCGGGCCTCCTCCTCGGCCTTCTTCTTCGCCGCTGCGGCCCGCTTGGCGCGCTCCACCGCCTCGCGGTGCTCGATCTGCTTGACGTAGGTCGTGACCTGCTGCTTCGCCGCCGCGAGGTCCGCCTTGTTCTCGTCGAGCGACGCGAGCGCCTTGGTCTTCTCGCGCTGGATCGCGGCCTTCTTCGCCGTCTGCTGCGCGAGCAGGGCGTCGACTTCCTTCTTGCGCTCCGCCGCAGCAGCCTGTGCCGTCTGCGCCTCGGCGACCTTCGCGTCCGCCTGCTTCTTGAGCGACGCGACCTCGTCCTGCACCGCATGGAGGCGCGCCTCGCGGTTCGTCGCCACCGCCTGCGTGCGCTGGAGGGCCGCGAGGTCACGGGTCTGCGTCCGCGCGACCGTCCGCGCGATCGCGTGGTCGTCCACGTACTGCTCCGGGCTCTGCGCCCCGGTGACGACGCCCAACGACGACAGCCCGCCCGCGCCCCGCATCGACTGCCGTGCCAGCCCCGCCACGTCCGCGCGCGCGGCTGCCACGTCCTTCGCGCCCGTGTCGACCTGCTCGCCGAGCGTCGCGACCTCCTCCTGCGCGTCGGCCAGGCGCTGTGCGAGCAGCGTCTGCTCGCGCTGGGTCGACGCCACCTTCGCGTTCGCGGCGTCGAGGTCGGCCTGCGCGACCGGGAGCTTCGCCTCGATCGTGTTGAGGTCGAGCACCGCCTTCTGCAGGGACGCGCTCGTGTCCTCGAGGTCCGCCTGCAACGTCTCGCGCTGCTCCTCGATCTTGTGCTGCTGCGCCTGCGCCGCCGCCTTCTTGTCGTCCAGGTCGTCCGCGGACGCACCGACAGACGCGACCACCGGGCTCGCCAGCAAGGCCGCGGCGAGCAGCGCCACCACCCAGCGCGCCGCCCAGCGGGCGCGCCGCGTGACCGCGCGCTGCACCGTCGGACCCTTCACCGCTCGCGTCATCCGCCTCACACCCTCGTGTACCGACGCAGGGTCACGCCGCTGGCGACCACGGCGAGCAGGATCGCGATCCCGACGAGCGCGGGCGCGAGCGTCAGGACGTCCCGCTGCGTGACGTACGGCGCCCACGTGACCGACTGCGCGAGCCAGTCGTCGACGACGTACTTCACCCCCAGCCACAGCCCGCCGACGGCGAGCCCCGCCCCGACCACCGCCGAGATCGCGCCCTCCAGCATGAACGGCAGGTGCACGAACCAGTTGCTCGCCCCCACGAGGCGCATGATCTCCGTCTCGCGGCGCCGGTTCATCGCCGACAGCCGGATGGTCGTCGTCGTCAGGAGCACCGCCGCGACGAGCATCACGACCGCGAGCCCCGCGGCCAGCGCCGACGCCCGGTTCATCGCCAGGAACAAGGAGTCGAAGACGCGTCTCTCGTCCTCGACGTACTCGACCCCCGGGCGTCCCGTCAGCACGTCCGCGACCACCTCGTACTCCGACGGGTCGGTGAGCTTGATCCGGAACGACGCCTGCATGTCGTCCGCGGTGAGCTGCGTGCCGTCGTAGCCGTCCGGGTAGCGCTGCTGGAACTCCTTGAACGCCTCGTCCTGCGACTCGAACGTGGCCTTCTGCACGAACGGCGCGACGTCGTCCGACGCGAGCAGGTCCCGGAGGTCGTCGACCTGCGCCTCCGTCGCCTTGCCCGACGCGCAGTTCGCCACCGTCGAACCCGTCGGGCACAGGAAGACCGAGACCTCGACCTTGCCGTACCACTGGTCCTTCAGCTTGCCGACCTGCATCTGCAGCAGGCCCGCCGCACCGACGAACGTCAACGACACGAACGTCACGAGGATCACCGCGACCACCATCGTGAGGTTGCGGCGCAGCCCGAGGCCGACTTCCGACAGGACGTACTGTGCCCGCACGCTCAGCGCTCCGATCCGTAGACGCCGCGCGACTCGTCGCGCACGACCTCGCCGTCCTTCAGCTCGATGACCCGCTTGCGCAGCTCGTCGACCATCTCGTCGTCGTGCGTCGCCATGACGATCGTCGTGCCGTTCCGGTTGATGCGGTCGAGCAGCCGGGTGATCCCGAGCGACGTCGTCGGGTCGAGGTTGCCCGTCGGCTCGTCCGCCAGCAGGATCTGCGGACGGTTCACCATCGCGCGGGCGATCGCGACCCGCTGCTGCTCACCCCCCGAGAGCTCCTCCGGGTGACGCTTCTCCTTGCCGTCCAGGCCGACCAGCTCGAGCACCTCCGGCACCCGGAGCCGGATCGCGTGCCGCGGCTCGCCGATCACCTGCATCGCGAACGCCACGTTCTCCTGGACCGTCTTGTTGGGCAGCAGGCGGAAGTCCTGGAACACCACCCCGATCTGCCGGCGCAGCTGCGGCACCCGCCAGCTCGACAGGCTCGACAGGTCGCGACCCGCGACGAACACACGGCCGCCCGTCGGGCGCTCCTCCCGGAGCACCAGCTTGAGGAAGGTCGACTTTCCCGACCCCGACTGACCCACCAGGAAGACGAACTCGCCGCGCTCGATGTCGACCGCGACGTCGTCGAGCGCAGGTCGCGCACCGCGCGTGTACACCTTGGTGACGTCCTCGAACCGGATCATCACCCCTCCCCGCTGGGTGCCGCGGCCACCGACGGGCCTCAAGACCGCGTCGTCGGCAGACGCCGCGGGCCGCACGGACGCACGGCGGGTTCGAGAGTAGGCACGGCCGCCGGAGGCGGGACGGGAGGCACGCCGGTGTGTCGGCTACCTGGGCGTCCGCTGTACCGCGTGGGCCAGGGCCGCGGGCTGGGCTGCCGTGGCGCGCAGCCCGGGCAGCATCAGTCCTGGCCGCCGCCGCGACGCCAGCGGATGCCGGCCTCGATGAAGTCGTCGATGTCGCCGTCGAACACCGCCGACGGGTTGCCGACCTCGTGCTCCGTGCGCAGGTCCTTGACCATCTGGTACGGCTGGAGGACGTACGAGCGCATCTGGTCGCCCCAGCTCGCCTTGATGTCGCCCGCGAGCTCCTTCTTCTTCGCCGCCTCCTCCTGCTGGCGGACCAGCAGCAGGCGGGACTGGAGCACGCGCAGGGCGGCCGCGCGGTTCTGGATCTGCGACTTCTCGTTCTGCATCGACACGACGATGCCGGTCGGGATGTGCGTCATGCGGACCGCGGAGTCCGTCGTGTTGACCGACTGACCGCCCGGTCCGGACGACCGGAACACGTCGACCTTGATCTCCGACTCGGGGATCTCGACCGAGTCGGTCTGCTCGATGAGCGGGATGACCTCGACCGCCGCGAACGACGTCTGCCGGCGGCCCTGGTTGTCGAACGGCGAGATGCGGACCAGGCGGTGCGTCCCGGCCTCGACCGACAGGTTCCCGAACGCGTACGGCGCCTTGACCTCGAACGTCGCGGACTTCAGGCCCGCCTCCTCCGCGTACGACGTGTCGAGCACCGTCGTCGAGTGGCCGTGCCGCTCCGCCCAGCGCAGGTACATGCGGAGCAGCATCTCCGCGAAGTCCGCGGCGTCCACGCCACCGGCGCCCGCGCGGATCGTCACGACGGCCTCGCGCGCGTCGTACTCGCCGTTCAGGAGGGTGCGGACCTCGAGCGCGTCGAGGTCCTTGCGGATCGCGGTGAGCTCCGACTCAGCCTCGGCCAGGGTGTCAGCCGTGTCGCTGCCGTCCTCTCCGTACTCAGACGCCATCTCGACGAGGACCTCGAGGTCGTCGATCCGGCTCGCCATGTGGGTGACCCGGTCGAGCTCGGCCTGCGTCTGCGACAGCGCCGTCGTGACCTTCTGCGCCGACTCCGGGTCGTCCCACAGGTCCGGAGCGGCCGCCTGCTCGGACAGCTCGGCCACCTTCTTCTCGAGCGCCGTCGGGTCGCTCACCGACTCGATGGACTCGAGGGTGGAGCGAAGCGCCTTGATCTCAGCCGCGAAGTCGATGGTTGCCACGGTGCTCAAGGGTACGCGAGTCGTACGCCCACCCCGGCCCGCGGTCGTACCGCAGGGACCCGCAGGAGCTCAGTCGGCCCGCGCGCTCGACTGCGCCGTCACCGTGATTCCGTCCGCAAGGCCGGCCGTCAGCCACGTCAACGCCCCCGGGCGAACCCTCGTGGACAGCGCGACGTGCGCGGTCCGACCGTCGGGCGTGGACGCGTCGACCACCCGCACGTCCGTCAGCCCGCGCAGCGCCTCCGGGTGCTCCCGGACCTGGTCCCCGACCGCGTCCGCCACCCCGGTATCGGTCAGCATCACCTCCGGCGAGCCGCCCGCGCCGAGCCGGTCGTAGTACGACCCGGTGTCGAGCTCGTCCGCCGCCCCGACGGCGAGCGCGTCCGCGGCGTCGTACAGGCGCTGGCGCGCCAGATGTACTTGAGACGCCGCAGCCAGCACCAGCACCAGCGCGAGCGCCACCGCGACCACCCCGATCGTGAGGAGCAGCACGCTGCCCCGCTCCCCCGCGCGACCGGCGCACGCACCGTCGTCTCCCCTCCGCCGGACGCTGCACGCCCACCACGCCATCAACCCCACCCCGACAGGTCCGCGTACCGGTCGAACGTCCCCGTGCCGTCCGCCACGACGACGACGTGCAGCGGCACGTGCCCCTGCAGGAAGCGCGGCGCGCCGGGCAGCGGCACGTCCACCCGCACGTGCGTCAGCACCGTCGAACCCGGTCGCCCGCAGCCGTCCGCGGGGCAGGTCACCGTGAGAGCCGACGGGCCGGCACCGGCGACGTGCTGGTCGGCGAACGCGAGCCGTGTCGCCGCGAGCGCCAGACGGGTACCGGTCCTCTCGTCGGGCGACGTCACGAACACGCGCGCCGCACCGCTCGCCGCCTGCTCCGCCGCGAACGTCGCCGCCTGGACCCGACCGACGGTGACCACCAGGTAGACGAGCGGGAGCAGCAGGAGCAGGGTCGCGCCGAGGAACTCGACCACCGCGCTCCCCTCCTCGCGGCGCCGCGCCGTGCCGTGGTCGCGTGCGGCCCGTCGCCGAGCGTCCGCCGTCACGACGGCTCCCGCACCGCGTGGCCCACGACCGTGAGCCAGCCGCCCGGCCCGAGCAGACCCACCACAGGCAAGGGCGCCCGGACCGTCACCTCGACCACGGAGACGCCGTCGACCTGCGTGTAGCGGGCCGACACGTCGTCCGCGAAGCGGGACGAGAGATCGGCTGTCGCGAGCTCGCGCGTCCGCGCGACGGCGTCCTCCGGCGACCGGTCCGCCCGCGCACCGTAGCGCGCCCCCTCCGCCGCGCTGTCCACCAGGACCGCGCGGACGTGGCGCGCCAGTGCCACCTGCACGACCCCGAGGAACAGCGCCATGACGAGGATCGAGACGAGCACGAAGTCGACGACGGCCGCACCGTCCTCGCGACCGCCACGGCGAGGACGGCTCACGGCCCCTTGACGCTCGAGATCGCGTCGGAGAACGTCTTCGACAGTGCCGGACCGGCGATGGCCCACAGTGCGACGACCAGTCCCGCCGTCATCAGCGTGACGAGCACCCAGCCCGGCACGTCGCCGCGTTCCCTGTCATCCCGCGCCCGCCGCACCGCGACCGCGGCACGGACCCCGGCGCGGAGGGCGACCTCCTGCGCGCCCTCCCGCACCGCGCGGCCGACCCCTGCGACCTCGCTCCACCTCGACATGTCAGTCCTCTCAGGTTCCCGGTCGACCGACCGGCTGTTCCGGATGCGCCGCACGCGCGGCGCGGGTTCCTCACATCCCCACCCGGAGGGTGGCGAGGCTCGGGAAGACGGCGAACGCGACGGTCACGGGCAGGACGAGGAAGACGACCGGGACCATCATCCCGACCTCCTTGCGTCCCCCGGCTTCGAGCAGTGCGCGACGGCCGGCCTCGCGGACGTCCTGCGCCTGCGCGCGCAGGACGTCCGCGAGCGGTGTGCCGCGCTCGACCGCGACGGCCACGCCGTCCGCGAACCGGGTGACGGGCGCCAGGCCGACGCGGTCGGCCAGCTCCTCGAGCGCGCGGCTGAGCGGCGTCCCGGAGCGCACGGCCGCGAGCGCCGCCGACAGCTCGTCGGCGAGGGCGCCGTGCGCGGTCCGGGCCACCCGGTCGAGCGCTCCGACGGGCGCCTCCCCCGCGGTGACGGCGAGCGCGAGGAGCTCCGCGACGGTCGGGAACTCGGCGAGGATGCGCTCCTCGCGGGTCCGCACCTGCCGGGACAGGTTCTGGTCGCACAGGAGGACGCCCGCGACGCCCGCGACGACGACGAGCAGCAGCGCCGGCACGACGGAGGCCCCACGGACGACGACGAGGAGGACGGCGACCGCCAGACCGAGCGCGAGCCCGACCGCACCGGCAACGAGCTGTCGCGCGCGGAACTGCTCGACGGTGTCGCGCCGGCCGGCGCGTGCGAGGCGCCTTTCCACGTCGGCGCGGGACGATCCGAAGCGCTCGAGCCCGCGCCCCACGTCGGTGGACCAGGGCGCGACGAGGCGTTCCAGCACGGCGAAGGGCGTGGTGACGGGATCTTCGTCGAGCAGCCGCGAGACCGCGGACCAGGAGCGCAGGCCGGGCGCCACACGGGCGACGAGGGTCGGACGGCGCCGTCGCAGCCGGGTCACGACGAGCAGCACGCCGAGCGCGGCCGTCCCGCCGAGGACGGCCCCGGTCGGGACGAGGTGGGTCGAGGCACCGGTCATCGCAGCACCCGGTTCTCCTCGGGCAGCCGCCCGATGCGGATCATGGTGCGGTACGCGACGACGCAGCTCGCGGCACCGGTGAGCAGGACGGCGGCACCGGTGACGGAGTCATAGGCGCGCGCCGTCTCCGGGCGGGTCGCGAGCAGGCCGAGGACGACCCACGGTCCGGCGACGGCGAGGCGTGCCGCGTTGACCGTCCAGGACTGGCGTGCCTCGATCTCGCCGCGGGTGCGTGCGTCCTCCCGGAGGAACCGGCTCAGGGTCCGCAGGAGCCGTCCGAGGTCCGTCCCGCCGACCTCGCGGGTCATGCGCAGCGCCTCGACGATGCGGTCGCCGACGGGGTCGGCCAGCCGCTCCTTGAGCAGGTCGAGCGATTCGCCGAACCGTCCCGACGCGCGGAAGTCGCGGGCGAAGGCGAGGAACTGGGGCCGCAGCTCGACGGGCCCGCGGTCGCCGAGCTGGACGAGCGCCTCGGGCAGCGACAGGCCGGCGCGGACGGCGGACGCGAGGTGGTCGACGACCTCGGGCCACACGTGCCGCAGCGCGGCGCGACGACGCCGGGCCCTCGACCGGACGAGCGACCACGGCAGGCCTGCGGCGAGCAGCGCGAAGGCGAGGGCGATGGTGGGAGAACGCGTCAGGGCGGCGGCCAGCACCAGGACGACGACCGCGAGCGCGACGCTCGCACCGACCAACCCCGACGGGCGAACCGTTCCGGCGCCTGCCTGCACGAGGAGGTCCTGCGTGCGGGCGGACCAGCCGGTGCGACGGGCGCGCTGCTGCGTGGGAGGCCAGCAGGCCGCCCACACGGAGGCCAGGCCGGCACCCAGGAGCAGTCCGATCACGACGCCCATCTCAGACGTGCACCCCGACCGGTCGCGCGGTCGGCGGACGGCTCAGGAGCGTGGCGACGTCGATGCCGGCCCGGGCGAACCGCTCCGGGGCGGGGACCTCGGCGTCGCCCCGGACGAGCTCGCCGCCGGTCGGACCGGCGCCGACACGACGGAACAGGCTGGCGGTCTCGATGACGCCGTTCTCCACGCGGCCGGGCACGGCGAGCACCTCGCGCACGTGACGTCGACCGGACGGCGCGACGTCGAGGTGGACGACGAGGTCGACGCACGACGCGACCGTGGGAACGACGAACCGGTCGCTGACGTTCTCGCCCGCGAGGAGGGGCAGCGCGGTGAGCTTGCGCACGGCGTCGCGCGCCGAGCTGGCGTGCAGCGTGCACAGTCCGGGCAGGCCGGCGTTGAGGGCGACGAGGAGGTCGAAGGCCTCGGCCTCGCGCACCTCGCCGATGACGATCCGGTCGGGGCGCATGCGCAGCGCCTCCTTGACGAGCCGGCGCAGGGTGATCTCGCCCGTCCCCTCGAGGCTCGCCTGCCGGCACTGCATCGCGACGACGTCGCGAGCACCGACGCGCAGCTCGAACACCTCCTCGCAGGTGACGACGCGTTGCGTGACGGGCACGGAGCCCAGCAGCGCGTTGAGCATCGTGGTCTTGCCCGCCTGCGTCGCACCCGAGACGAGGATGTTGAGCCCGGCGCGCACGCTCGCGTCGAGGAACAGTGCGGCGTGCGGTGTGAGGCTGCCGAGGGCGACGAGCTCGCCGAGGTGCCCGGCGCGCAGCGTGTGCTTGCGGATGTTCACGGCGGGGTGCTCGCGCGTCACGTCCGGGAGGACGACGTGGAGCCGTTCGCCGCCGGGCAGGCAGGCATCGACGAACGGTGACGAGATGTCGAGCCGTCGGCCGGTCGGTGCGAGCATGCGGTCGACCAGCGCCCGCAGCTCACCGGGGTCGAGGATGGTGGTCGTGAGCTCGGGCTCTCCGCGCCGCGCCACGAACACCTGGGCGGGGCCGTTGACCCAGACCTCCTCGACGTCGGGGTCGTCGAGGTAGGGCTGGAGGGGGCCGAAGCCGGCGACGGCGTCGAGCACGTGCTGCGCGACGGCCGCCGGGTCCGTGAGGGTGGGCACGAGACCGCGGACGGCGCGCGCGTCGTAGTCGACGAGCACCTCGTCGACCAGGCGTCGCGCACCGGCGGCGTCACGTGCCGGATCGAGCCCGCGACGGCGCACGAGCTCGCGCACCTCGCCCTCGACGATCTCCCCTGCGTCCACATCCGCCCCCTCGCGGTCCCGCTCGTCGCGGTGCCCTCGGCCGCCACCGTAGGGCTTTTCCGTCACGGCCGTCAGCGGCCTGTGGACAACCCGTCGGACTCCCGTTCACCGCGTGCCGGACGGACTCTCGTCGCGGCACGCGGTGAACGGCGTCCGGTCAGGGGCGGCGCTTGCAGGACGCCGTCGCGGTGGCGTTGTCGGAGATCACCTTGAACGTCGCCTTGGAGCCGTTCGCGCTGACGTTGACAGCCCAGTACGTCGTGTTGCCGTTGGTCGCCGAGTAGGCCTTCACGCCGTTGACGTAGACCGAGATCTGCCCGCGGCCGCTCGCGCTGACGTAGGCGACCGGTGCGTCCGCGGGGCAGCTGATCGACGCGGTCACCGTGCGGATGGTGGCCTGCGCCGCCGTGACCGGCACGACGACGGACGCGACGAGGACGCCGAGACCGATGAGACCAGCAGAGAGCTTCCTGACCATCATGTTCCCCCAGGTGGTAGATACCCGGCATCGTCGCCGGACCGGGGATAACATAGCGAACCTTACATATCGGGACAAGGCCTGAAACCGGTGCATGAACCACGCGGCCGCGCCGGCCACGCGACGGTCAGGCGTCGACACGCGCCAGGATCTGGTGCACCACGGACAGCACGTCCCCCGCGGGGATCGCGTAGCCGGTGACGACGCGCGTGCCCGAGGACGCCGCCGTCGTGATGCCGACGACCTCGTCCTCGTCGTCCAGGAGCGCTCCGCCCGAGTCCCCCGCGACGACGTCGGCGTCGACCACGATGAGCCCCGAGAGCGACTCGCTCGTCTCGCCCTGCGACGCGCTCGTCGTGATCGAGGCGTCGAGCTGCGTGACGTCGCCCGACGCCGCGACGAGGACGCTGCGCCCGCCGGCGTTCCCCACGGCGGTGACGTCGTCGCCGACCGCAGGATCGTCGTCGTCGTCCCAGGTGGCCGTCGCCAGCCCGGACGCACCCTCGAGCTGGAGCACCGCGATGTCCGAGGTCGTGCTCTCGCCCACCACCTCGGCCCGGTACGACTCGCCGGTCGACGGGAGGGTCACCACCACCTGGGTGGCGCCCTCGACGACGTGCGCGTTGGTCACGACCTCGCCCGACGACGTGAGCACCACGCCTGTCCCGGCGGCCTCGCCCTCGTCCGTGGCGACCTGGACCACGACGACGCCCGTCGACTGGGCGTCCGTGGCGGCGGCGACCGACTCGTACGAGGTCGTCGAGCCCGAGGTGCCCGACCCCGACCCGGAGGTCCCGTCCTGGTCCGTGCTTCCCTGGGGGCCGCCGAAGCCGTCCGCGGGTCCGCCGGCGGAACCGTCCGACGACCCGCCAGGCGCGCCGCCGCCGCCTTCGGTCGTGCCGCCGGACGTCCCCGGCCCGGTGTCCTGGCCCGGCACTCCCGAGCTCTCGCCGCCGAACGCTCCCTGCTGCCCGCCGGACGACCCCTGGGCGACCTCGCTCGACCCCGAGCCGCCGTCGGCCAGCGCGACCGCGCCGGCCCCCAGACCACCGCCGACCACCAGTGCGGCGGCGACCGAGCCGACGAGGACACGTCGTGCCCGGACCGCGGGCACGACGTTGTGGGTCGCGTGCCCGGCCGGGACCTCGTCGTCGCCGAGGTGGTGGAGCGGGTGTCCGGGTCCGCCGTGCTCGGTCGCGCCGGACGAGGTCGGCGAGGTCGGCGGCGTCGAGGCGTCGGGTCGCGGCGTGTGCTGGTCGTCCATGGTGTCCTCCGAGGTTCGTCGAGGTCACCCATGCCACCCCGCGGCGTTGTGCGGACCGTCAGCCGACCCCAGGCCTGCACTGAGAAACACCTGACAACTTCCGGGGAAGGTATGATCGAATCGATTCGGACCGTGCCTCTCGCCGGCCGGACCCCCGCGCGAGCGGCCGCTCGGCCCCGCACCCCCCACCCCCGGAGTCCCCGTGGCCACGCCCGCACTCGAGACCGTCGTGCCCCCGCACGTCCGCCGCACGCGCCTCAGCCTGCTCGGCGTCTTCGCGCTCTTCGGGCTCGCCTCGGCCGCGTGGCTCTCGCGTCTGCCCACCGTGCGGACCCAGCTCGGCGTCTCGGACGCACAGCTCGGCGCGATCCTCACCACCGGCGCCGTCGGCGCCCTCTGCGCGGTGATCGTCTCGGGCGCCGTCGTCGCGCGCTTCGGCAGCCGCACGACCCTCGTGTTCAGCAGCTGGGTGTTCGTCGTCGCCACCGCGACGCTCGGCCTCGCGCTCGCGACCCGCTCCGTCCCGCTGCTCGTCGTGGGGCTGTTCGTCAACGGCGTCACCGGCGCCCTGACGAACGTGCCGATCAACACCAACGCGGCCGCCGTCGAGAGGGCCATGGGCCGGTCGGTGATGTCGCAGTTCCACGCCACGTTCTCCGTGGGAGCCGTCGCCGGCTCGGCGCTGGGGGCACTGTGCGCCCACCTCGAGGTCGGGCTCCCCGTCCAGCTCTTTGTCACGGCGGCCTTCGTCGGAGCGGCCCGGCTCGCGCTCGTCCCCTCCGCGACCGCACTGACGCGCGGCGACCAGGTGGACGGCACGAAAGAGCCACAGGTCGACCCCCGCATCGACGCGGCGCTCGCAGACCCGGGCGCGGCGGAGACCCTCGACCCGCCGCCGGCACGCCGCCGGGGCGGAGCCGTCCGGGCCGCCGCGGCGGCATGGCGCGAGCCCCGGACCGTCCTGATCGGCCTCGTCGTGCTCGCCGCATCGCTCTCCGAGGGGACCGCGAGCAACTGGCTGCCCATCGCGGTCGGCGACGGGTTCGGTCAGGCCGACGCCACCGCGGCCCTCGTCCTGACGACGTTCACGGCCTCGATGACGCTCGTCCGCGCGCTAGGACCCCAGATCGTCGACCGGCTCGGCCGCACGCGCACGCTCGTGGTGTCGGGCACCGTCGCGACCGTCGGCCTGCTCGCCTTCGGGCTCGCCCCGTCCTTCGCGCTCGCCTGGGTCGGCGTCCTGCTGTGGGGCTTCGGCGCCGCGCTCGCCAACCCCGTCGCGCTCACCGCGGCGGCCGACGAGCCGCAGCACGCACCGGTCCGGGTGTCCGTCGTGACGACGTTCGGCTCCGTCGCCCAGCTGTCGGCCCCGCCCGTGCTGGGGCTCCTCGTCGACGGCATCGGGGCGCGGCACACGCTCACGCTCATCGTGGTCGCGATGGTCGTCTCGGTCGCCGCGTCGCCCGCCGTGCGGCCGATCGGGGCGGCCGCCCTGCGCACGCGACGCTGAGGTGCGCGTCGCACACAGGTGCGGGGGCTGGCTCGCAGCGGTTCGTCCCGACAGGCGGACAGTACGCTCGGGCCCGTGCCCGCCCTCCCTCCCGGCCGCTGGCGCGACGCGGCCCGCGCGACCGGCCTGCTCGCCCCCGACGGCACGGTCGCCGCGACCGTGTTCGCCGAGATGAGCGCGCTCGCCGCGCGCACCGGCGCGATCAACCTCGGGCAGGGCTTCCCGGACGTCGACGGCCCGTCGTGGGTCCGCCGGGCGGCCGTCGACGCGATCGCCCCGGACGCCGAGTCGGGCGCCAACCAGTACCCGCCCGGCCCGGGCGTCCCCACCCTGCTGGACGCGGTCGCCGCCCACCAGGACCGGCACTACGGGATCCGACTCGACCCCGCCACACAGGTCCTCGTGACGACGGGCGCGACCGAGGCGCTCGCCGCGACGGTCCTCGCGCTCGCGGGACCGGGCGACGACGTCGTCACGCTCGAGCCGTTCTACGACGCGTACGCCGCGTGCATCGCGCTGGCCGGCGCGCGACACCTCACCGTCCCGCTCGTCCGCGACCCCGCGCGACCGGGCGCTCCCCTCCGGCTCGACCTCGACGCGCTGCGCGCCGCCGTCACGGACCGCACCCGGATCGTCCTCGTGAACACCCCGCACAACCCGACCGGGACGGTGCTGACGCGCCCCGAGCTCGAGGCGGTGGCCGACGCGGCGCGCCGCCACGACGCGATCGTCCTGACCGACGAGGTCTACGAGCACCTCGTGTTCGACGACGCCGTGCACGTGCCTGTCGCGACGCTGCCCGGCATGGCCGAGCGGACGCTCACGGTGTCGTCGGTCGGCAAGAGCTGGTCGCTGACGGGGTGGAAGGTCGGCTGGGTGACCGGCCCCGCCGAGCTGCTGACCGCCGTACGGACGGTCAAGCAGTTCCTCACCTACGTGTCGGGCGCACCGTTCCAGCCCGCGGTCGCACGGGCGCTCGGCGACGACACGTTCCCACGGGAGCTCGCCGCCTCGCTCGCGGCGCGCCGCGACCTGCTGTGCGAGGGCCTCGACGCCGCGGGCTTCGCAGTGTCGCGGCCGCGGGGCACGTACTTCGTGGTCGCGGACGGCTCCCCGCTCGGCTTCGACGACGGGGCCGACCTGTGCCGGCGGCTGCCCGCGCTCGCAGGCGTGGTCGGCGTGCCGATGTCGGCGTTCTGCACGCCGGGCTCCCCGACGGCCGTCGCCCTGAGGTCCTCGGTCCGGTTCACGTTCGTGAAGAAGGAGCCGGTGCTGCGCGAGGCGGTCCGCCGCCTCGCCGCGCTCCGGCGCGCCTGAGGGCGCGCCGCTGACGGGACGCGCCCGTCAGCGCAGGACGAGCGAGACGGCCACAAGGACCATGACGACCGCGACGACGCCGTCGAGCACGCGCCACGCGACGGGCCGTGCGAACAGCGGCGCCAGCAGCCGGGCGCCGTACCCGAGCCCGACGAACCACACGACGCTCGCGCACCCCGCCCCGGCGGCGAACGCCCAGCGCTGGCCGCCGTGCCCTGCGGCGACCGAGCCCAGCAAGAGCACCGTGTCCAGGTACACGTGGGGGTTGAGCCACGTGAGCGCGAGCGTCGTGACGACGGTCGCGCCGAGCGCGGCGGGCGGTCGGGCGCCGGCGGGGTGCAGCGTGCCCTCGGCGCCACGCGGCAGGGCGCGCCACGCGGCGCGGGCGGCGTAGGCGAGCAGGACGGCCGCGCCGCCCCACCGCACGACGGTGAGGACGGCGTCGGACCGCGCGACGACGGCGCCGAGCCCCGCGGTCCCCGCCGCGATGAGGACGAGGTCGCTGCCGGCGCACAGCGCGACGACGGTCCCGACGTGCTCGCGCCTCAGCCCCTGCCGCAGCACGAAGGCGTTCTGCGCGCCGATCGCGACGATGAGCGAGAAGCCGAACAGCGCGCCGGCGACGGCGGTGGCGGCGGTGGCGGGGTCGGAGGCGGGCACGTCTCGAACCTAGGCCGGTCTGGCCGCGCGAAGGCGTCGCATCGGTCTTCAGCAGGACGACATCTCCTGCGGGATCCTTAGCATGGCTTCATGGAGTGGGATCTCGCCCAGCTGCGGGCGCTCGACGCCGTGGTCACGCACGGCACGTTCGAGGCGGCGGCGCGCGCCCTGCACGTGACGCCCTCGGCCGTGAGCCAGCGGATCAAGACGCTCGAGGGAGCGGCCGGTCGCGTCCTGGTGCGGCGGTCTCGGCCCGTGACCGTGACCGACGACGGGCGGACCGTGCTCCGCGTCGCGCGCCAGGTCGCGCTCGTGGTCGCGGAGGCGGACCGCACCCTCGGGAGCGAACCGGACCCGGACGGAGACGTCGCGCCCTCCCCCGCCCCGGTGGTCGTCGCGGTGGCCGTCAACGCCGACTCGCTCGCGACATGGGTGCTGCCCGCGCTCGCCGGGCTCGGCGACGGCGTGTGCCTCGACCTGCGCCGCGAGGACCAGGACCACTCGCTCGACCTGCTGCGCGACGGCGACGTCATGGCGGCCGTCACGAGCGAGCCCTCCCCCGTCCAGGGCTGCACGGTCACGCGGCTCGGCGCGATGCGCTACCTGCCGATGGCGTCACCCGCGTTCGCGCGCCGATGGTTCGGGTCGCGGACCGCGCCGACGGTCGTCCGCGAGCGCCTCGCGGTCGCCCCCGTCGTCGTCTTCGACCGCAAGGACGACCTGCAGGACGCCTACCTGCGCGGGGTCGCCGCCACCGGTCGACGCGGCGAGCGGGACGCGGTGCTCGACCCGCCACGCCACCACGTCCCGGGGTCCACCGCCTACGCGGAGGCCGTCCGGCGCGGCATGGGCTGGGGCATGCTGCCCGAGCAGCAGGCGGCCGACCTGCTCGCGCGCGGCGACCTCGTCGTCCTCGACCCGGCCGCGGCGCACGACGTGACGCTGTTCTGGCAGCAGTGGCGGATCCGCTCCGACGCGCTGGACCGGGTCGCGGCGGCGGTGGCCGCCGCGGCCCGGTCCGCGTTGCGCTGATCCCTCAGCGCCGCCGGCCGCGGCGCGTCACGACCGCGCGGCCGCCCGGATCGCGGCGGTGCCGCGGTCCGCGGCGTCCGTGAAGAACCCGTCCATGCCGGCGGCGAGGAACGCGTCGACCTCGGCCGTCATGTCGCCGTACGCGTTCGGGTCGGCGCTCGACCGCAGGTCGGTCGGCAGGAACGTGTTCTCGGGCCGGAACGTCCACCCGTGCACGACGAGCCCGGCGCGGTGCGCGTCCCGGATCACGGTCGTCGGCGTCCCGAGGGTGCCGGCCGCCGTGCGCGGGATCATCACGTCTTTGCACACGCCCACGCCGTCCGCGTACCGGGCGACGTCGCGCAGGCCGCTCGCGGTGACGAGGTCGGCGTACGTTCGAGGGTCGCCCGCCGCGCGCAGGTCGTACGGCGCGCCCGAGCAGTCGACGAGCTGGACGAGCGGGAGGCGCGTCATCCGGTGCAGGGCCCGGAGGTTGCCCACCTCGAAGCTCTGGATGAACACCGGCGAGCCGGGCCGGTCGAACCCGTTGCGGTGCAGCTCGGCGAGGAGCGGCTTCTCGAGCGGCAGCCCGACCGAGGCGAAGTACGACGGGTGCTTGGTCTCCGGGTAGACGCCCACGGCCTTCCCGTCGCACGTGCGCGAGTGGCGGGCCAGGTCGAGGACCTCGTCGAGCGTGGGGACCTGGTAGAGACCGTCGAGCGCCGTGTTGGCCGGACGGGTCGCCGGGATGCGCTCCTTGGCCCGCAGCGTCTTCAGTTCGGCGAGCGTGAAGTCCTCGGTGAACCAGCCGGTGACCGCCTTGCCGTCGATCGTCTTCGTCGTCCGGCGGTCCGCGAACTCGGGGTGGCTCGCGACGTCCGTCGTGCCGCCGATCTCGTTCTCGTGCCGGGCGACGAGCACGCCGTCCTTCGTGGAGACGACGTCGGGCTCGATGTAGTCGGCGCACAGGCGGATCGCCGTCGCGTACGACGCGAGCGTGTGCTCGGGCTCGTAGGCGGGCGCGCCGCGGTGGCCGATCAGGGTCACGTCGTCGGTCGCGACACGCGTGGGCCGGATCTCGACGACGTCCATCTCGGTGTCGTCCGGCGTGCCCGGGACGCGCGCGTCGTTGCCCGGGTAGTTGTTGTCGTTCGCGATGAGGTAGCGGTCGTGGCCGAGCGGGACGATCGTCTCGAACGACTGCACGGGCAGCGAGAACGGGTCGCCCGTGCCGTACCCGTCGCCGGCGCCGATGCCGCCCGGGTTGGCGATGTCGAGCGCGTCGAACAGGAGGGTCTTCGTGGCGTAGCCCTCGGCGTCGGTACGGTCGAGGTCGACCGTGTAGACGCGCTTGATGACGGCCTTGGCGCCCTGGAAGTCGTCGCGCTCCGCGATCACGAGACGGTGGCGTCCGACGGTGTGGGCGTCGGCGACCATGTCGCCGTCCATGTCGGTCTGGTACGCCCAGCGCTGCCCGGTGTACCGGTGCTTGCGGGTGTCGTACTCGTAGACCCACCGGCGCCGGGCCTGCGTGTCGTCGAGCAGCGCGCGCTCGACGACCGGGTAGAGGTAGCGGCCGTCCGCCGACGCCGCGAGCGCCTCGAACCCGCCGGACGACGGCACGTTCGGCTTCTCCCCCGCCGCGAGCGTCGGGTTGCTCGGCGACTTGCCGTCGGGGAACGCGACGGGCGCCTCGAGCACGCGGCCCGTGCGGTCGGCGTGCACGAGGAACGGACCGAACTCGTCACCGATCCACAGGCTGCCGTCCTGCGCGCGGACGACGGACTCGATGTCGAGGTCGGCGCCGGTGAGCAGCCGGTCGCGGGTGTCCTCGTGGACGATCGGGAACGGGAAGCGGTGGTCGGGATCGCGCAGCGAGATGTAGCCCTCGACCTCGATCTCGCCCGAGCCGGTCAGCGCGCCGTGGCGGGAGGTCTGCCAGTGCGGGTCGACGTGGTAGAGGCGCAGGAGGTAGTCGGCGGAGTTGGCCTTCGATCCGAAGCCGTTGTCGGGCTGGGCCCAGAAGGTGCCGTCGCCCGCGTCGAGGACGGCGGAGAACCCGGGGATCACCTGTCCCGCGAAGGGGCCGGTGCGGCCGTTCGCGGGGGTGGCGAGGGCCCCGGACGCCGGTCCGGGCGCGAGGTAGTCGGCCGAGAGGGTGGCGCGGGCGACGAGGGTCGCGCGGTCGACGGTCCGGGTCGTCTGGTGCGACGACGCGTCGTGCAAGGGGGCACCGTGCGCGGCGGCGCCGTGGTCCGCGCCGGAAGCAGCCGCGGTGAGCGTGGTGAGGGGCGCGAGGAGCGTGGCGGCGAGAGCAGTCGCCACGACGGGTGCGATCTGTCGTCTTCTCATGGTTCCGACCGAACCGCGAGGACCTGGAATCGCGGTGCCGTCCCGGCGCACGCCGCACGACGTCACCGTGAACTCTGGGGCGCCGCACAGGCGGCGCCCCGCGTGCTCAGAGCCGGAAGCCGCCGCCGCGCCGGAAGGCGGGGGTCGCGACCGCCAGGACGATCAGGGCGAGGGCGATCGACCCGGCCATGACGGAGCTCATGGCGAGCGCGGTCGCGCCGAAGACCCCGACGAGCGGGCTGATGACGCCCGCGATCCCGGTCTGCAGCGCGCCGATCACCGCGGACGCCGTCCCGGCCATCTCGCCGTGCCGGGTGAGGGCGAGCGCGGACGCGTTGGACGGCACCATGCCCTGGAACGCGAGCACGAGCCACAGCCCGACGAGCACCCCGAGGATCCCGCCCGCGCCGGTCGCGGTGAGCACGACGAGCCCGGCCGCGAAGCACATCTGGACGACCAGCGCCGTGCGCAGCAGGCGGATCGGCGCGACCCGGTGGACGAGCGCCGCGTTGACCTGCGCGGAGGCGACCAGGGCGACGCCGTTGATCGCGAACAGGAGGGAGAACTGCGCCGACGACAGCCCGAAGCCCTCCTTGAAGACGAACGGCGAGCCGGAGACGTAGCTCAGGACGACGGCCATCCCGAACCCGGGCAGGGAGGCGAGGGCGAGGAACCGCGTGTCCCGCACGAGGGTGCGGTAGCCGCGCAGGGCTGTGCCGATCCCGCCGGCGGTGCGCCGCTCGGGTGCGAGCGTCTCGGGCAGGACGCGCCAGACGACGACGGCGAGCACGACGCCCATGCCCGCCAGGACGACGAACGTGCCGCGCCAGCCGCCGAACCCTTCGACGAGCGAGCCGATGGTCGGGGCGAGCAGCGGCGAGAGGCCGATCACCAGCATGAGCCGCGAGAGCATGCGGGCGGCGTCGGCACCGGCGAAACGGTCGCGGATGATCGCCATGCTCGTGACCGCGCACGCCGCGTTGAACATGCCCTGGACGGTGCGCAGGCCGACGAGGACGCCGATGGTCGGCGCCACGACGCAGAGCAGCGAGGTGACCACGTGCCCGGCGAGACCGACGAGCAGCGGGGGGCGGCGGCCGAACCGGTCGGACAGGGGCCCGATGACGAGCGTGCCGAGTGCGGAGCCGATGAGCATGGCGGACATCGTGAGCTGCGCGCCGGCGTCGGTCGTGTGCAGGTCGTGCCCGACGTCGGGGAGCGTCGGGAGGTACATGTCGGTCGTGAAGGCCGGGAGGGCGGCGAGCGCGCCGAGCAGTAGGATCCAGGCGACGTTCGACCGGGGGCCGCGAGCGGCGGCGGGATGAGGGTCGGTCACCCGGTCATCGTACTCGAAACGATTCGAGAGGGCCTCGGGAAATTGTCGGCGGCCCGCGGCAGGATGGCACCCATGTGCGGCCGCTACGCCTCCTTCCGTGAGACCCAGGACCTCGCCGACGCGTTCGCGATCGACGCGGCGCTCGTCGACGACCGCGCGCGCGAGCTCGCACCGTCCTGGAACGTCGCCCCGACCGACGACGTCCGCATCGTCGTCGAGCGCGGGCGCAAGCAGGACGACGGCACGACCGGACCCGTCGAACGCAGCCTGCGCGTCGCCCGCTGGGGCCTCGTCCCGAGCTGGGCCAAAGACCCGTCGGTGGGCAACCGCATGATCAACGCGCGCGCTGAGTCGCTGCTCGACAAGCCCGCCTTCACCAAGCCGTTCGCCGCCCGGCGCTGCCTCGTGCCCGCCGAGGGCTACTACGAGTGGCGCGTCGTCGAGCCCGGCACGCCCGCGACGGCCGGACGCAAGGCCACCCGCCCCCGCAAGCAGCCGTACTGGATCACCCCGGCGGACGGCGACGTCGCCGCGCTCGCCGGGCTCTACGAGTTCTGGCGCGACCCCTCCCGCGGCGCCGACGACCCGCTGCGCTGGCTCGTCAGCGCCGCCGTCGTCACACGCGCGGCCTCCGACGACCTCGCCCCGATCCACGACCGCATGCCGCTCGTCCTGCCCCGGTCGGCCTGGGACGCGTGGCTCGACCCGACCGTCGGCAAGGACGAGGCCGCCGCCCTGCTCGACGTCGCACCCGAGACGATGGTCACGCGCACCGTGTCGCCGCTCGTGAGCAGCGTGCGGAACAATGGACCGCAGCTCCTCGACCCGACCGACCCCGGAGAACCACCGTGTGCTACCCCGTGACCTGCGCGACCTGCGGCAAGACGACGTGGGACGGTTGCGGCCAGCACGTCGAGGACGTCCGGCGCGTCGTACCGGCCGCCGAGTGGTGCCCGGGGCACGACGCCGGCGGAACCGCTCAGCCCTGATACGCCCGCTGCAGCCGGACCGGCTCGACCACGCCGAGGCCCTGAACCTCCCGGGGCGACTCCGCCGTGAGCGCCAGCCCCGGCTCACCGGCGAGCAGCGCCGCCGTCGCGCGGTCCATGAGCACCGACCCGGGCTCGGCGATGTCGACGAGCCGTGCGGCAAGGTTCACGCTCGGCCCGAACACGTCGCCGAACCGTGACAGCACGCGGCCCCACACGAGGCTGACCCGCACGGGGACCCCGGCGGCACCCGGCTCGTCCGGGGACTCGCGCAGCCGCAGCGCCACCTCGGCACCCGTCGCGACGGTGTCGGCGACGAACAGGACCGCGTCGCCGATCGTCTTGACGACCCGCCCGCCGGCGGAGGCGATCCGGTCCCGCGCCCCCGCCTCGAAGCTCTGCACGAACTGCGACAGCTCGACCGAGTCGTAGCCGGCCGTGCGTTTCGTGAAGTCGACGATGTCCGCGAACCCCACGGCCCGGGCGAGCTCCAGGTCGTCCACCGGCGTGCCGTCGTCGCGCATCGCCGAGAACTCGACCTCGTACCGGGTCGCGTACGTCGCGAGGTGCCGCCGCCAGGCGTGCCGGAGCTGCTCCTCGAGCAGCGGCGCGATGCGGGGCAGGGCGTCGAGCAGCTTGAGCCGGGCGGTGACCGGGTCCACGCCGTGGTGCTCGACCAGGTCGCCGACGAGCGCCTCCGCCTGCCACAGCACCAGGCGCTCCATCGTGTGCCCTGTCGAGCGCACCAGCGTCGTCATCGTGGACTCGTCGAGACCCGTCGCCTGCGCGAACGCGAGGATCTGCGACAGCGCCGCCACGTCGTCCTCGGTGAAGATGCGCTCCGCGCCCTCCACCACGGGCAGGCCGAGCGCGAGCCAGTAGGCGCGCACCGTGTCCTCGTCCGTGCCGACCCGGGCGGCGAGCTCCGTCAGGGTCAGGTCGTCGCCCGGGCCGCCGGCCCGGGACGGGACCCCCTGTGCGTCCTGCGTCACGCGCCCAGACTAGCCACGACAGGGGTCACGCGGTCCGGTTCTCGGCGCGGACGTGCCGGACGTCGCCCGTGACGACGGGCACGTCGACCCCGTCGGCACCGCGCACGACGAGCTCGCCGTCCGGCCCGAGACCCGTCACCGTGCCGACGAGCACCGAGCCGTCCACGCGGTCCACCGCGACCCGGACCCCGAGCGTCGCGCACACGTCCGCGACCTCGTCGGCCAGCGTGCCGCCCGTCGCGCCCCTGGCCGCCCGCGCGTCGCCACCGGCCGCGCGCCAGGTGTCGAGCACCCCGAGCACCTCGCGGACCTGCGCGTCGAGCAGCGCGCCCCGGTCGGTCGTGGCCGCGCCCGCGAGCGCCAGCGACGTCGCGCTCGGCACGGGCAGCTCGTCGGCCCCCTGGCTGACGTTGATCCCGACGCCGAGCACGGCCCGGCCGTCCGGCAGCCCCTCGCAGAGGATCCCGGCGACCTTCCGGTGCGGGCCCCACCCGTCGACGGCGTCGGCCGCGGGGAGCAGGACGTCGTTGGGCCACTTGAGGACGGCGTCCAGGCCCGTCGTCGCCCGGAGCGCCCGGACGACCCCGAGCCCGACGAGCAGCGGCAACCACGGGACGCGGTGCGGCGGGACGCCGGGGTCGACGAGCAGGGACGACGTGAGCGCAGCGCGCGGCGGGGTGTGCCAGACGCGGCCCGCGCGGCCGCGGCCGGCGTCCTGGTGGTCGGCGACGAGCAACGCAGGAGCCTGCCAGGCGGACGGCTCGGCGGCCACCGCGGCGACGAGGTCGGTGTTCGTCGACCCGCTGCGCGCCACCACGTCGAGCCGCGCGAGCGGTCCCGCCGGGGCGACGAGCGTCGCAGCGAGGAGCTCGGGGTCGAGCGGTGCACGGGCCGCCGGAGTCGTCAGCATGCGCCCATTGTGCCCGCGTGCGAGCCGGGCTCGGCGTTGTGCGACTCCTCCAACGGCGGGCGGCGCGTGCAGGCCGCACCTGCCATCGAGTTGGCGGCAACCACCAACTAGGCTCGGGGACGTGACCGAGGCCATCCCGTCGATTCAGTCGTCGTCCCCGTCCGCCGATGCACCAGCTCGTCCCGTGGGCACCGCCGGAAAGCTTGCCGACCTCGCCGCCCGCGGCGCACAGGTCCGTGAGGCTGCCGAGGAGACCGCGCGCGCCAAGCAGCACCCCCGGGGCAAGAAGACCGCCCGCGAGCGCATCGACGCCCTGCTCGACGAGGGCAGCTTCGTCGAGCTGGACGCCTTCGCGACCCACCGGTCGAGCAACTTCGGGCTCGACAAGAAGAAGGTCCCCGGCGACGGCGTCGTCACGGGCTACGGGACGATCGACGGCCGCCAGGTCTGCGTCTACAGCCAGGACTTCACGGTGTTCGGCGGCTCGCTCGGCGAGGTGCACGGGCAGAAGATCACGAAGGTGCAGGACTTCGCGCTGCGCACGGGCGTGCCGCTGATCGGCATCTCGGACGGCGGCGGCGCGCGCATCCAGGAGGGTGTCGCGGCGCTGACGCAGTTCGCGGAGATCTTCCGCCGCAACGTGGCGGCGTCGGGCGTCATCCCGCAGATCTCGCTCATCCTCGGCCCGAGCGCGGGCGGCGCGGTGTACTCCCCCGCGTTGACCGACTTCATCGTGATGGCCGACAAGACGTCGAACATGTTCATCACGGGCCCGGACGTCATCCGCGCGGTGACGGGCGAGGACGTCGGCTTCGAGGAGCTGGGCGGCGGCCAGACCCACAACGAGCGCTCGGGCGTCGCGCACTACCTGGGCGCCGACGAGGACGACGCGATCGACTACGTCCGCCACCTCGTGTCGTTCCTCCCGCAGAACAACCTGTCGGACGCGCCGCAGTACGTCCCCGAGGACGTCGACCTCGAGGTCACCGCGGACGACCTGGTGCTCGACACGCTGGTCCCGGACTCCGACTCCCAGCCCTACGACATGCGCGCCGTCCTCGAGACCGTCCTGGACGACGGCGACTTCCTCGAGGTGCAGCCGCTGTTCGCGAAGAACGTCATCGTGGGCTTCGGGCACGTCGAGGGGCAGAGCGTCGGCGTCGTCGCGAACCAGCCGCAGGCGATGGCCGGGACCCTCGACATCAACGCGGCCGAGAAGGCCGCGCGCTTCGTGCGCACGTGCGACGCGTTCAACATCCCGGTGCTGACGTTCGTCGACGTCCCCGGCTTCCTGCCCGGCACGGACCAGGAGTGGAACGGCATCATCCGCCGCGGCGCGAAGCTCATCTACGCGTACGGCGAGGCGACGGTCCCGCTCGTCACCGTCATCACCCGCAAGGCGTACGGGGGCGCGTACATCGTCATGGCGTCCAAGCAGCTCGGCGCCGACGTCAACCTCGCGTGGCCGACCGCCCAGATCGCCGTCATGGGTGCGTCGGGCGCGGTCAACATCCTGCAGCGCGGCGCGCTGCGGTCGGCCGCGGAGGCCGGCCAGGACGTCGAGGCCGAGCGCCTGCGGCTCGTGCAGGAGTACGAGGACGCGATCGTCAACCCCTGGGACGCCGCCGCGCGCGGGTACGTGGACGCCGTGATCGCGCCGTCCGAGACGCGCGTGCAGATCGTGCGGGCGCTGCGGGCGCTGCGCACCAAGCGCGCGAGCCTGCCCCCCAAGAAGCACGGGAACATCCCGCTGTGACGCGTGCAAGGATCGTGCGATGAGCGACCACGACGACACCACCCACGGCCCCGTCCCCCTGCGCGACGTCGACCGCGCGCCGTTGCACGCCGCCGTCGACGCCCTCGCGGCCGCGCTGCACGAGTACGTCGACACGGCGGTGGGCGTGCGGGCCGAGTTCGGCGCGTCCGAGGCGGACGAGGACCCGCGCATCCTCGCGCTCGAGTCCCGGATCGCGGGCCGCAACGCCGACGTGTTCGACGCCCTGCACACCTCGCTCGGCATGCACCCGGACCTCAACACGCTCACGTGGGGCGACGCCGACGCGCACGACCACGACCACGACGGCGCCGACGAGCCCCTCGAGGCCGAGGTGTTCTACCTCGGTTTCGTGGTGACCCCGCCGACGCGCGCCAGCGACACCACGATGGGCGGCGTCATCGGCCTCCTGGACGAGGCGGGCGAGGCGACCGTGCAGCGGCTCGGCGAGGCCGGGTTCGAGGTCGTCGAGTGGGCGGCGTCGCGCGGCGAGCCCGACCTGTTCGACGACGACGACGACGAGGACGACGCGTGACGCCCGCGGACCGGGGCGCGGCGGACGACGCCCGTGCGGCTCTCCCGCAGGTCCGGGTGGTGCGCGGCGAGCCGGACGAGCTCGAGATCGCCGCGCTCGTCGCGGGCCTGGCGGCGGCGTCGTCCGGCACCGTGCCGGACGACGTGGCACCCGTGGAGGAGTGGACGAACCGGACCCGCGTGATGCGCGGGAACGGGGGCACGGCGAAGAGCTTCGGTGCCCGTGCGGGACGTCACAACGCGGACTCGTGGCGCTGGAGCCTGCGCTCCTGAGCCCCCGCCGCCGAGCGGCGGCGACGACACCGTACCGGCCGGTAGGGTGCGGGGCGTGGCAGATCAGCAGCGCACCCCCTCGTCCGTCGACGCCGTCGCCGACTCGTACGTCGACACGCTCGCCCGCCTGGACCCGTTGTTCGCGACCGAGGCCGGGATCCCGGGGCACGACCACGAGCTGCCGGACCTCTCCCCCGCGGGTCACGAGGCGTACGCGGCCGCCGCCCGCGAGGTGCTCCGCGCGCTCGACGACGCGGAGGCACGGGCCGGCGACGACCTCGACGCCACCGACCGGGTCACGCTCGCCGCGATGCGCGAGCGTGTCGGGCTCGACGTCGAGTCGTTCGACGCCGGGGACCACCTCAGCGACGTCAACAACATCGCGAGCCCCGCGCAGGGGTTGCGCGACGTGATCGACCTCATGCCCACGGCCACGGTGGCCGACTGGGAGAACGTGGCCGCGCGACTCACCGCGCTGCCCGCCGCGCTCGACGGGTACGTCGAGACGCTGCGCGAGGGCGTCGCCCGCGGCCAGGTCGCGGCACGCCGGCAGGTCGTCGAGGTGGCACGCCAGGCGCGCGAGCTGGCCCACGCGGACGAGTCGTTCTTCACGTCGCTCGTCCGGGGGCCCGAGGTCGACGCGGTGCTCGACGGGTCGTCGGCGTGCTCGCTGGTGCGCCGCGACCTGGAGCACGGCGCGAGCGACGCGCGGGCCGCCTACGGGCGGCTCGCGGCGTTCCTCACGGACGAGCTCGCGGCGCACGCCCCCGAGCGCGACGCGGTGGGTCGCGAACGGTACGCGCGGGCGTCGCGCCAGTTCCTCGGCGCGACGATCGACCTCGACGAGGCGTACGCGTGGGGCCTGGACAACCTGGCGCGCGTCGTCGCCGAGCAGGAGGCCACGGCCCGTCGGATCGCGGGCCCGGGCGCGACCGTCGAGGACGCCGTGGCGGCGCTCGACGCCGACCCGGCCCGCGTCCTCGACGGCACGGACGCCCTGCGCGCCTGGATGCAGGAGACGTCCGACGGTGCGATCGCGGCGCTCGACGGCCGCCACTTCGACATCCCGGGGCCGCTCCGCACCCTGGAGTGCCGGATCGCGCCCACCCAGTCGGGCGGCATCTACTACACGGGCCCGAGCGACGACATGTCCCGGCCCGGACGCATGTGGTGGTCGGTGCCTCCGGGCGTCACGCAGTTCTCCACCTGGCGCGAGAAGACGACCGTCTTCCACGAAGGCGTCCCCGGCCACCACCTCCAGGTCGGCCAGGCCGTGTTCAACCGCGCCGCGCTGAACCGCTGGCGTCGGCTCGCCTGCTGGGTGTCGGGCCACGGCGAGGGCTGGGCCCTGTACGCGGAGCGGCTCATGGCGGACCTCGGCTTCCTCGAGGACGACGGCGACCGCTTCGGCATGCTCGACTCGCAGCGGCTGCGCGCCGCGCGCGTCGTCTTCGACCTGGGCGTCCACCTCGAGCTGCCGGCCCCCGAGGAGTGGGGCGGCGGCACGTGGGACGCCGACAAGGCGTGGGCCTTCCTGCGCGCCAACGTCAACATGGACGAGGGCTTCCAGCGGTTCGAGTGGATGCGCTACCTCGGGTGGCCGGGGCAGGCGCCGTCCTACGCGCTCGGGCAGCGCCTGTGGGAGGAGGCCCGCGACTCCTCGCTCGCCGCCGACGGCGCGGCGGGCCGCGAGCCGGACCTGCGGGGCTTCCACGCCCGCGCCCTGGCCCTCGGCTCGGTGGGCCTCGACGTGCTCCGCGACGCGCTGTCGTCCTAGGCGCGGGGACCGCGGTCTGCCGGGCCGCCCAGAAGTTACCTCCCGGACACACGTCGAGCGAGACGCGGGGGCCCGGGCGCGCTTACGGTGGGCGCAGAACGACGCACCGCGCCGTCGGACGCCGCCCCCACGGTCGGCTGACGACGGACCGCCACCGGCCCCGGAGACGGGGCCCGTCGCGGAAGCCATCGCCGCCTTTCGCCCATGACGCGAGAGACCGCGAGGAGCCTGCCGTGACCCTGAACGCTCCCATCCCGCCTGCCGTGCCGACTGCGACGACCGGTCCACCACGGGCCCGGTTCGAGCTCGACGCCGTGCGCGCGCTCGGCGCCCTGGCCGTCGTGATGTACCACGGGTACCAGCACGACGGGCAGCCCCTGTGGGGCACCGCCTGGCACTCCCTCATCTCGAACACCGTGTTCGTCGAGATCTTCTTCGTGGTCTCGGGCTTCCTGCTGTGGCTTCCGCTCGTGCGCACGGCCCGGCTCGAACGCTCCCCGACACCCGGCGCCACGATGCTGCGGCGTCGCGCGACGAGCCTGCTGCCCCTGTACGTCGGGGTGATCGTCATCGTGTGGCTGATCAACAACCCCCAGTGGCCCGGCTGGTGGCAAGACCTCGCGCTCCACCTCACGATGACGAACGTCTACTCCGACCAGTTCATCTTCTGGACCGACGGCCCGGCGTGGAGCCTCGCGGTCGAGTTCCACTTCTACGTCGCGGTCGCGATCCTCACGTTCTGGATCAACGCGACGGTGCGGCGCGACGCCGCGGAGGCCGTGCGGGAGGGCGCCGGCACGGCCACCGGGAGGCGGCGGGCACGCAGCGCTCGCCGGCTCGTCGTGCTCGTCCCGGTCGTGCTGCTCGCCGTGTCGGTCGCCTACCGGCTGTGGGCGGCGCTCGTGCAGGACTACCCGTCGACGTCGTACGCGGTGTGGTTCAACCCGCTCGCGCAGGGCCACGACTTCGCGCTCGGCATGCTGCTCGCCGTGCTCGTCGGGTGGCGGGTGCGGCTCGGCCGCTGGGCGCGCGCCGGGGTGATCGTGGTCGCGGCCGGCGGCCTCGCCGCGCTCGTCCAGCTCGACACGACCGCGTCGCCGCAGACGGTCAAGCTCGCGCAGGCGGGCGTGAGCCTGTGCGCCGCCGCGCTCATCGGCACGATCGTCCTGAGCTCCGACCCGGCGCCCGCGTGGCTCACCTGGCGCCCGCTCGTCTGGGTCGGCGGGGTCAGCTACGGCCTCTACCTGTTCCACGAGCCCGTGATGCGGGCGCTCGGCGCGCTGCACGTCCTGCCCGAGCAGCCCACGCGATGGTGGCTCGTCGGCGCGTTCGTCGTCGCCGCGACCCTGCCGCTCGCGTGGCTCGCGAACGTCCTCGTGCGGACGCGGCTGTCGCCCCGCATCGACGCCGCGATCGTCCGGCACCGCGAACGGGTCGCCGCCGCCCGGTCGGACGGCCAGGCGCCGCCCGCGATCGTCGCCGCGCCGTCGTACGAGACGCACTTCGGCTGGACGGAGTAGGCGTGCCGGCGGCTCGGCCGGCCCGGAGCGCGCTGCCCTAGTGTGAGGGACATGCCCGACGCCGCCGCGCCCGTCCGCCTGCCCGTCCCCCTCGTCCTCGCCTCCGCCTCGCCGGCGCGCCTCGCGACCCTGCGTGCCGCGGGCGTCGAGCCGCGGGTCGTGGTCTCCGACGTCGACGAGGACGCCGTGCTCGACGCGGCCCGCCGCAGCCGGACGGTGACGCCCGCCGACGCCGTCCTCCTGCTCGCCCGCGCCAAGGCCGAGGACGTGGCGTCCCGCGTCGCGGCGGCGCGCGAGACCGACGGCGGCGCGCTCGTCCTCGGGTGCGACTCGATGCTCGAGCTCGACGGCGAGGTGCTCGGCAAGCCCGGCACCCCCGACGTCGCGCGGGAGCGCTGGCACGCGATGCGCGGCCGGTCCGCCGTCCTGCACACCGGGCACTGGCTCGTCGACGCCCGGACGGGGGCGCTCGCCGCGTCCGGGACGACCGCCTCGACGACCGTGACGTTCGCCGACGTCGCCGACGACGAGATCGACGCCTACGTCGCGACCGGGGAGCCTCTCGTCGTCGCGGGCGCGTTCACCATCGACGGGCTCGGCGGCGCGTTCGTCGAGCGGGTGGACGGCGACCACCACAACGTCGTCGGGGTGAGCCTCCCGCTGGTGCGCCGCCTGCTCGCCGGGCGCGGGGTGGCGTGGCCGAGCCTGTGGTCGACCCCGACCCCGACCGCGCCCGCGACCGCGACCGCGTCCGACGTCGAGGAGCGCAGCATGACGAGCCGGCACGTGAGCACGGTCGTCGGTCGTCCCGCCGCCGAGGTCTACGCCTTCGCGTCGGACCTCGACAACCTGCCGCGGTGGGCTGCCGGGCTCGCGACCGGGCTGCTGCGCCGCGACGGCCGCACCCTCGTCCTCGACTCCGCGCTCGGCGAGATCACCGTGACGTTCGCCGACGTCAACGAGCACGGCGTGCTCGACCACGACGTCACCCTGCCGTCGGGCGAGGTGGTCCAGAACCCGTTCCGCGTGCTGGCGCACCCGGACGGCACCGAGCTCGTGTTCACGGTCCGTCAGCTCGACCTCACCGACGACGAGCTCGACCGCGACGCCGCCGCCGTGGCCGCGGACCTCGCGACCCTCAAAGGCCTGCTCGAAGCCTGACCCGGTGTCCGTCCGGCTCCCGGGACCGAGCGTGCTGTTGTCGCCGTCGGACAACTGGGTGGTCCTCTGGGGCGCCTCTGGTCCCGCGTCGATGGTGGATCCCTACAACCGCCTCCGACAGCACTTGGCCACTCCCCCAATCTTGGTGGGACGACCCGGACGGAGGACCGGTCGGGCGAGGGCGGCGCGTTACGGTAAGCCGTGCCCACCGAGCAGACCCCCTCCAGCGTCGCGCCGTCCGACGCTCCCGCCGCCGCCCGGACCGCCGACGTCGTCGTCCGGCCGCTGCGGAAGGTGCTGATCGCGAACCGTGGCGAGATCGCCGTCCGCGTCGTGCGTGCGTGCCGTGACGCCGGCATCGCGTCGGTCGCCGTGTACGCGGACCAGGACCGCGAGGCCCTGCACGTGCGGCTCGCCGACGAGGCGTTCGCGCTCGGCGGCGCCCGTGCGCAGGAGACGTACCTCGACCAGGCGAAGCTGCTCGACGTCGCGCGCCGCGCGGGTGCCGACTCCGTCCACCCCGGCTACGGCTTCCTGTCGGAGAACGCCGAGTTCGCGGCCGCGGTGCTCGACGCGGGTCTCGTGTGGATCGGCCCCGGGCCGGACGCGATCTCCTCGCTCGGCGACAAGGTGAGCGCCCGCCACATCGCCGCCCGCGCCGGCGCACCGCTCGTCCCCGGCACGCCCGACCCGGTGCAGGACGCCTCGGAGGTCCAGGCCTTCGCTGCCGAGCACGGGCTGCCCATCGCCATCAAGGCGGCGTTCGGCGGCGGTGGCCGTGGCCTCAAGGTCGCCCGCGTGGCCGAGGAGATCGAAGAGCTGTACGACTCTGCCGTCCGTGAGGCCGTGGCGGCGTTCGGGCGCGGCGAGTGCTTCGTCGAGCGGTACCTCGACCGCCCGCGCCACGTCGAGACCCAGTGCCTCGCCGACGCGTACGGCACCGTCGTCGTCGTCTCGACCCGTGACTGCTCGCTGCAGCGCCGCCACCAGAAGCTCGTCGAGGAGGCGCCCGCGCCGTTCCTCACGCCCGCGCAGGAGGCCGAGCTCGACCGGGCCTCGAAGGCGATCCTCTCCGAAGCCGGGTACGTCGGGGCGGGCACGTGCGAGTTCCTCGTCGGCGCCGACGGCACCCTGTCGTTCCTCGAGGTGAACACGCGCCTCCAGGTCGAGCACCCGGTCTCCGAGGAGGTCACGGGCATCGACCTCGTGCGCGAGCAGCTGCGCATCGCCGCGGGCGAACCCCTCGGGTACACCGAGACGGTCACGCGCGGTCACTCGATCGAGTTCCGCCTCAACGGCGAGGACCCGGCCGCGAACTTCCTGCCCGCCCCCGGCACGGTCACGAAGCTGCGCTTCCCGTCCGGCCCGGGCGTGCGCGTCGACTCCGGGATCGTCGAGGGCGACACCGTCTCCGGCGCGTTCGACTCGATGATCGCCAAGCTCGTCGTCACGGGCGCGGACCGCAAGCAGGCGGTCGAGCGAGCGCGACGCGCGCTCGCCGAGCTCGAGATCGAGGGCATCCCGACCGTCGTGCCGTTCCACCGCGCCGTGCTCGAGGCCGAGGAGTTCGTGCCGTCCGGCGACGAGCCGTTCACGGTGCACACCCGCTGGATCGAGACCGGGTTCGCCGACCGCCTCGCTCAGCTCGCCCCCGCCAAGGCACCCACCGACGTCGAGTCCGCCGAGAACGAGCCGCTCACCGAGCGCGTCGTCGTCGAGGTCGGTGGCAAGCGGCTCGAGGTCGTCATCCCCGCCGGGCTCGGCATGGTGGGCTCGCGCGCCCGCACCGCCAACGCCGCGCGGCGCCCGACGCGTCGAGGCGGCGCGAAGGCCGGACCGGCCGCGAGCGGCACGTCGCTCACGTCGCCCATGCAGGGCACGATCGTCAAGGTCGCCGTCGAGGACGGCGCGACCGTCGAGGCGGGCGACCTCGTCGTCGTGCTCGAGGCCATGAAGATGGAGCAGCCGCTCGTCGCGCACCGCGCCGGCACGGTCCGCTCGCTCGCCGCGGGCATCGGCGCGTCCGTGAGCTCCGGCACGGTCATCTGCGAGATCGTCGACTGATCACGTTCACTCTGCAGAAAGTAGCCTCTGGGCCTATTCTCTGCAGGGTGAACGAACGCCTCGACGTGCGCACGCTCGTCGCACGCGCACCCCTGCGGACGGTGCGGACGCGCGACCTCGCAGCGGTGTACGCCCACCCGGCGCAGGAGGTCCCCGCACTCGTCCGGCGTGGGGTGCTCCACCGGCTCGCCCACGGTCTCTACTGCGCCGTCCCGCCCGAAGCCGACCCCGCCACGTGGCGCCCCGACCTGGAGGCAGCGGCCGCGGGGGTCGCGACCGCCCACTTCGGCGACGGCGTCCCCGTCCTCACCGGGACGAGCGCCGCGCGGGTGCACCACGCGATCCCCCGCGCGATCCACGTCGCCGCCGTCGCCGTCCCGACGCCGAGACGCCCGCTGCGCCTCGCCGACCGGGACGCCACCGTCCGTTTCGTCGTGCGCGACGTCGCACGCCTCGACGCGGTGCGGATGCCCACCGAGCTCGGACCGGCGCTCGTCACGACGCCCGAGCAGACCGTCCTGGACCTGGCGCGCGCCGACCCGGCGGGACACGGCGACACGAGCGAGGCGGTGCGGGCGCTCCTTCCGCTCTGCGACGACGACACGCTGGCGCAGATCGCGACAGCACAACGCATGCGAGCGACCCTCGCCAGGGTCCGCGGGGCTGCGTCGTGAGCGACGTCGAGGCAGAGCTGCGGGACGTCGCCCGCCGGTTCGGCGTCGGGATCCAGCAGGTCCGCAGGGACCGCCTCGTGTCGTTCGTGCTGGCCGGGATCGCGGCGTCCGCCCCCGAAGACGTCGTCTTCGTCGGAGGCACCGCGCTCTCGCGCACGGTGCTGACGGACCAGCGGCTCAGCGAAGACGTCGACCTCGTCGCGCTCACGTCGCGTTCCGACGTCGCGGCACGGCTCGAGCGCGGGATACGCGCCGCGCTCGCCCGGAGCCACGGCCACCCCGAGTGGACACCCGCGTTGACGGCGACGTCCGGAAGCCAGCCGGCCGTCCTGCGGACACCTGACGGCCTCGCCGTCCAGGTCCAGCTCATCGACGACCCGGGCTACGCGTGGTCCACCGAGACGGTGGCGATCGAGCAGCGATACTCCGACGCGCCCGTCGCGCACCTGCGCGTCCCGACACCGCGCGCGGCGGCCGCCGCGAAGCTCACCGCGTGGATCGACCGGCACGCGCCCCGCGACCTCTTCGACCTGTGGGCGCTCACCGAACGAGGGGCCGTGGACGCCCGGGCCGTCGACGAGTTCGTCGTGCACGGGCCGTTCGGTCGCCCGCCCTCGCCGTGGGTCTTCGACCGCGGACCCGACGAGGCGACGTGGCGCGGTGCGCTCGGCCACCAGACGCGGCTCCGCGTGACCGCGGAGCAGGCACTCTCCACCGTGCGTGACGCGTGGGCCGCGGCGGTCGCCGCCAGCGCGTCGACGTCACGCCGCACGCGACCGCCGACCGGGCTGCACCGGCACCCCGGCGACGGCTGGGTCGTGTGCGGCGACCACCGGCACTGGGGGCTGCACGGCGCCGCCGGCCTGTTCCTGGTCCGCCGGGACGACACCGGCGCGGTGACCCACGTCGCGCTCCAGCACCGCGCCGTCTGGTCCGACCAGGGCGGCACGTGGGGCGTGCCGGGCGGCGCGCTCGCCCCTGGCGAGTCCGCTGTCGACGGCGCGCTGCGCGAGGCCGAGGAGGAGGCCGGCATCCCGCCGGGCGCCGTCCGCGTCCTTGCGACGCACGTCCTCGACCACGGCCCCTGGGCGTACACGACCGTCGTCGCGGACGTCGCGCCAGGCGCGCCCGTCGAGCCCCGCGCCACCGACCCCGAGAGCCTCGAGGTCCGGTGGGCCACCCTGCCAGAGCTCGGGGTGCCCGCAGGCGAGGAGACCGCCGCGACGCTCCCCCTGCTCCCGGCGTTCGCGCGTGCCCTGCCTGCGCTGCTCGACCTCGCTCAGTCAGCGTGCCCGCGCGCCGACGACCAGCCGTAGCAGCGCTCGAGCTCGTCGAGGTCGTAGAACGTGCTGCCAGGCGCGACCGGCCGGCACGACGCCTTGAACGGCGTCTCCTTCTCGTCGTAGAACATCCGCACGAGGTATGAGCTGCCGTGCGCGTAGAGGTCCCACTGGACGTTCGCAGCCATGGGCGCGACGCGGGCGCCGCGGAACGGGTTGTCCAGGTACGTCATCTCGCGACCGACGGCCTGCTGGACCGTGCTGCCGGGCAGTCCGAGGAGCGCGGCGAGCGGCATGATCTCCTCCGCGTGCGTGAACCGCGCCTGCTCGACGAGGTCGGAGGTGCCGTCCCGCTTCGCCTCGAGGGTCGCGAACATGTCGTCGAGCAGCACGTCCGCCATGCCGTACGTGACGTCGTCGCCCCGGAACCCGGGACCGCTCTCGTAGAACGACGTCACGTCGTCGAGGTAGCCGAACCAGGCCGCCTGCGGGCGGGTGAGGTACGGGTCGAGGTCCCAGCCCGAACCGGCGGGCAGGTCGTGCGCCGCCTGGTCGACCGCGTAGAGCGCCTGCGCGGCGGCGACCTCGTCGTCGAACGCGGACACGTCGCCGGCGGCGAGCCGGTCCACGAACGCCCGCGTGAACGACCGCTCCAGAGCCGCCCCGGCGACGGCGTGCGTCACGCCCGTGTCGACCGGCGCGGCGACGGCGTCCGCGAGCCGGGCGTCGCCGTCCAGGTACGCGTTGTACGCCACGTCGGTCTTGTGGAAGTACAGGTGCGCGTTGTCGACGCGCGACGCGCCGACGAGCGGCGCGATCCCCGGCACGGTCTGCTCGAGCCCGGCGACGTACGCCGCGGCGCTGTCCTGCGTGCGCCGCTGGCTCGACGTCGACACGTCGATCCGCGGCGCCGCGCTCGTCGTGCCGGCGGCACCGCCCACCGCCGACGAGAAGAGGCTCGGCAGCCGCTGGGCGGTGCGGCGCGCGATGCCGGCGAGCTCGTCGGCGCCGCGCGACGACAGCTGCCCGTACCCGATCGTGGCGCTGTCGTCGAGGACGCCCCGGACCTGCGCGGCAAGGCCCTGGCCGCGCGCGGTGAGGCCCCCCGCCGCGGACGCCTCGTCCCACAGTGCGAGGAGCGCGTCGCCGTCGTCGGAGTCGGACAAGGCGCGCGACCCGTGCCGCGTGACGATCTGGGTCAGCACGGGGCGGTAGCCCGCCGGGGCCTTCGAGTACCTGCGCGGGTCCTGCTGCGGCGCGTAGGGCGTCTTCGTCGTGAACGCGTCGGCGAGGCTCACGGGCGGCAGCGCCGGGGCGCCGGCCTGCGCCGACGCGGCGAGCGGGACGACGAGGACAGCGCTCACCAGGAGCGCGGTCCCGGCGAGCAGAGGACGGACAGGCATGACGGGTCCCTTCGCGGCGTGGGTGACGCCACGCAGCACACAGGACCGCGATGAACGGACGACGTCACCCGGGCGCCGGTCGCGTGAACCCCGCCCGGCGCCCGGCCGCCGGACGGCTCAGTCCAGGACGCGGAACGTCGGAGCGACGGCGAGGTCGAGCGAGATCCGGCCCGCGCCGAGGTCGATGCCGGTGACCGTCGCACCAGCGACGTACCGGTCGGCGACCTCCTGCACCTGCACCTTCGCGAGCGGGTCTCCCGACCCGGTGACGATCGTCACGGCGTCCTCAGGCAGACCCTGCGACCGCAGGAACGACCGCAGCGGACCGTCGACGAACCCGAGGAGCTTCTGGATCGGCAGGCCGGCCGCCGTCGCGGTGACGCGCAGGCCGAGGACACCGTCGTCGAACGACTCGTAGCGGGCCGCGACGTGGACCTGCGGCGTGAGGACCGCGGCGAACCGCAGCGCGCCGGGCGGGTTCGGGATCGCGCGCAGGTCGACCGTCACGTACACGGTGTCGTCCTCGCACGTGAGGGACGGGACGACGGGGGGCAGCGGCTCGCCGCGCAGGGCGAGCGCACGGGCTTCCTCGAACGACAGGTCGACGTGCACGCGGTTCTCCTTCGGTCGGGGGCGGACGCCCCATCATGGCCCACCTCCGCCGCCGAGACCCGACCGCCCGCCGGAATGTCCGCGGCCCGCACGCGTTGGCCCAGGTGGGGTGCGGCACGTGCCGGCCCGCGAGAGGAGCGACGGTGAAGATCAGCGTGTGGGGCGGGACGGGGTACTCGGGCGGGCACGTGGCACGGGTCGCGGCGGAGCGGGGCCACGAGGTGACGGCGTTCGCGCGGACCGCGCCGTCGGACGCGCCGTCCGACGCCCCGGCGCACGCCACCGGCGGCGTCGCATACGAGGTGGGGACCGTGCTCGACGCGGCGGACCGCGCCCGGTCGCTCGACGGGGCGGACGCCGTCGTCGTCGCCCTCTCGCCGCGCGGCGACATGGCGGACCGGATGCGCGAGGCCGTGACGGCGCTCGCCGAGGACGCGCGCCGGGTCGGCGTACGGTTCGGCATCGTGGGCGGCGCCGGGTCGCTGCTCGTCGCCGAGGACGGCCCCCGGTTCGTCGACACCGAAGCGTTCGCCCCCGAAGAGGCGAAGCCGGAGGCGCTGACGGTCGGTGCCGTGCTCGACGACCTGCGGGCCACCCCGGACGACCTCGACTGGTTCATGGTGAGCCCCTCGCCCGTCTACGGCGCGTGGGCTCCTGGCGAGGCCACGGGCTCCTACCGGCTCGGTGGCGACGTGCTGCTCCCGGGGACGGACGGCGGCCCGGCGGCCCTGTCCGGCGCGGACCTGGGCGCCGTGGTGGTGGACGAGCTCGAGCGTCCCGCGCACCGCCGCGCCCGCTTCACCGCCGCGTCCTGACGGCGGACGACCGACCGCGGTGCGGGCGCGCGGTCGGTCGGTCAGTCGAGCGGCTGGTGCAGCATCCGCGCGACCTCGGCGATCGACCCGGACAGCGACGGGTACACCGTGAACGCCTCGGCCACGTCGTCGACGGTGAGCCGGTGCGCCACGGCCAGCGTCACGGGGAAGATCAGCTCGCTCGCCCGAGGCGACACGATCACGCCGCCGAGCACGACGTGCGCCTCGGGGTGCGCGAACAGCTTCACGAAGCCGTCGCGCATCCCGAGCATCTTGGCGCGCGGGTTGCGGGCGAGCGGGAGGGTCGCGGTGACGTACTTCGAGCCGGACGCCCGGAGCGCGGCCTCGGACTTCCCGACGGTCGCGATCTCGGGCGCCGTGAAGATGTTCGCGGCGACCGTCTGCAGGTTCAGGGGGTGCACCGCGTCGCCCAGCACGTGGTGCACGGCGATCCGGCCCTGCATCGCGGCCACGGACGCCAGCGGCAGCACACCGGTGCAGTCGCCTGCCGCGTACACGCCGCGGGCGCTCGTCCGGGACACCTTGTCGACGACGACGTGCCCGGACGGCGTGAGCGCGACGCCCGCCTCCTCGAGCCCGATGCCCGCGGTGGCCGGGACCGCGCCGACGGCCACGAGCACGTGCGACCCCTCGACGACGCGCCCGTCGGCGAGCGTGACGCGCACGCCGTCGGCGGTCCGCTCCGCGGCCTCGGCGCGCGAGCGTGACAGCACCTCCATGCCGCGCGCGGTGAAGACGTTCTCGAGCAGCTCGGCCGCGTCGGCGTCCTCGCCCGGGAGCACCCGGTCACGGCTCGACACGAGCGTGACCTCGGCGCCCAGCGCCCGGTACGCGCCCGCGAACTCGGCCCCGGTCACGCCCGAGCCCACGACGACGAGCTTCTCCGGGAGCGTCTGCAGGTTGTAGAGCTGCTTCCAGGTGAGGATCCGCTCCCCGTCGGGCACGGCGGTCGGCAGCTCGCGCGGCGTCGCACCGACGGCGACGAGCACGGCGTCGGCGTCGAAGGTCTGCTCGCGCTCCCCGGCGCCGGGCCCGGCCGGGACGACCACGCGCCGCGGCCCGTCGAGCCGGCCGGCACCGAGGACGACGCGCACACCCTCGCGCTCGAGGCGCGCCCGGATGTCGGCGGACTGCGCGGCCGCGAGCGCCAGCACGCGCTGGTTCACGGCGGCGAGGTCGACGCTCGCGGCGGGGGCGTCCGAGCCCGGGGTGCCGCCGAGGCGGATCCCGAGGGCGGGGGCGCGCTCGGTGGACGACATCCACTCGGCGGCCGCGATGAGGGTCTTGGACGGCACGACGTCGGTGAGGACGGCGGCACCGCCGAGGCCCTCCTGCTCGACGACGGTGACGTCGGCGCCGAGGCGACGGGCGACGAGTGCGGCCTCGTAGCCGCCGGGTCCGCCACCGAGGACGACGATGCGGGTGGCCTGCAGGTCGGGGTGCGACGCGGGACCGTTCGGGGAGGGGTTGCTCACGCTCCACATTGTCCCTGACCGCGGGCTAGCCTCGGAGCATGAGCCACCCCTCCGCCCCCGCTGACCTCCTCGACGACCCCGCCACCGACCCGTTCGACGTCGCGGCGGACGCCGCCCGCTTCATCGCCGAGCGGTCGGGTGTCGAGCGGCACGACGTCGCCCTGGTGCTCGGCTCCGGTTGGGGTGGTGCGGCGGACCTGCTCGGAGAGACGGTGGCCGAGATCCCGAGCCACGAGATCCCGGGTTTCCACGCGCCGGCGGTCGCGGGCCACGTCGCGACGACGCGGTCGATCCGCATCGCCGACGCGTCCGGGGACGGCACCGCCCCGCGGCACGCGCTCGTCCTCGGCTCGCGCACGCACCTGTACGAGGGCAAGGGCGTGCGCCGCGTCGTGCACGGGGTGCGGACGGCGGCCGCGACGGGCGCGCGCGTGACCGTCCTGACGAACGGGTGCGGGGGCCTGAACCTCGACTGGCGGGCCGGCACACCCGTCCTCATCAGCGACCACATCAACCTCACCGCGACGAGCCCGCTCGAGGGGGCGACGTTCGTCGACCTCACGGACCTCTACTCCCAGCGGCTGCGGGACGTCGCGCGGACGGTGGAGCCGGCGCTGGCCGAGGGCGTGTACGCGCAGTTCCGCGGCCCGCACTACGAGACGCCCGCCGAGGTGCGGATGGCGGGTCGCATGGGCGCGGACCTCGTCGGCATGTCGACGACGCTCGAGGCGATCGCCGCCCGGCAGGCAGGCATGGAGGTGCTGGGGCTGTCGCTCGTGACGAACCTCGCCGCCGGGATCAGCCCGGAGCCACTGTCGCACCAGGAGGTCATCGAGGCGGGACGGGCGGCCGGGCCGCGCATCTCCGCGCTGCTGGCGGCGGTCGTCCCGCTGCTGTGACCGAGCCCGGCCTGTGGCGCCCGGCCTGCGGGCGGGCGCCCGCCACGGGACGATCGTCACAGGACGACGACAGCACAGGACGACCCACGACGAGACGGCCGCGACGACGCCGCTGGACCGGACCCGAGGAGCAGAGATGACGCAGCCCGCCGCCACCGAGGCCGACGACCCGCGCTTCGAGACGCCGTCGGCGACGACACGACCGCCGGAAGGGCCGTCGCCCGAGCTCGCGGACGCGGTGCGTGCCTGGATCGCGGACGACCCCGACGAGGCGTCGCGCGACGAGCTCACCGCGCTGCTGACGGTGGCGTCCGCGGCGCCGGACGGCGACAGGCAGGTACCGGCGGCCGGGGTCGCGGCGATCACGTCCGACGCGGCGCTCGCCGAGCTGCAGGACCGGTTCGCGGGGCACCTGCAGTTCGGCACCGCCGGGCTGCGCGGTGCGATGGCGGCCGGTCCGAACCGCATGAACCGGGCGGTCGTGATCCGGGCCGCCGCCGGCCTGGCCGCGTACCTGCGCGACGTGCTGCCGGACGCGACCCCGCGGATCGTCGTGGGGTACGACGCGCGGCACCGGTCACGTCACTTCGCGCTCGACACGGTCGGCGTCATGACGGCCGCGGGGGTCGAGGCGCTGCTCCTGCCGTCGGCCCTGCCGACGCCCGTGCTCGCGTTCGCCGTCCGGCACCTCGACGCGGACGCGGGCGTCATGGTCACCGCGAGCCACAACCCCGCCGCCGACAACGGGTACAAGGTGTACCTGGGAGGGCGGGTCGTGACCGACGGCGGCCAGGGTGCGCAGATCGTGCCGCCCTTCGACGCGGACATCGCGTCCCGGATCGACGCCGTGGGGTCCATCGCGGGCGTGGACGTCGCGACGTCGGGGTGGCGCGTCCTCGGCGACGACGTGCTCGAGGCGTACGTGTCTGCGGTCGTGGCACGCTCGGACGGCGCGCCGACGCGGGACCTGCGCGTCGTGACGACGGCCATGCACGGCGTCGGCGGCGCGGTGCTGGCGGACGTCCTCGACCGGGCGGGCTTCCGCACGGTCGCGGTCGTCGACGAGCAGGCGGCGCCCGACCCCGACTTCCCGACGGTCGCGTTCCCCAACCCGGAGGAGCCCGGCGCCATCGAGCTCGCCCTCGGCGTCGCGCAGGACTGGGACGCCGACGTCGTCATCGCGAACGACCCCGACGCCGACCGGTGCGCGGTCGCCGTGTGGGACCACCGGTACGGCACGTACCGCGACAAGGAGACCGCGACCAGCCAGGGCTGGCGCATGCTGCACGGCGACGAGGTCGGGGCGCTGCTCGGTGCGGACGCCGCCGGGCGCGTGTCGGCGCAGGCCGTCGACGGTGCGCAGCCCGCGACGTTCGCCAGCTCCGTCGTGTCGTCCCGCGTGCTGGGCCGCATCGCGTCCGCGCACGGGCTGCGGCACGTCACGACCCTCACGGGCTTCAAGTGGATCTCACGCGTGGAGGGGCTCGCGTTCGGGTACGAGGAGGCGCTCGGCTACTGCGTCGCCCCCGCGAATGTGCGCGACAAGGACGGCATCAGCGCCGCGCTCGCCGTCGTCGAGCTCGCGCAGCGGCTCAAGAACGCCGGCCGCACGCTCGTCGACGCGCTCGACGACGTCGCCCGTGCGCACGGCCTGTTCCTCACGGACCAGGTGTCCGCCCGCTACACCGACCTGTCGGAGATCGGTCACACCATGGAGCGCCTGCGGACCTCTCCCCCGGCCCGGCTCGGCGGCGCCGCCGTCGTGGGGTCGTTCGACCTGTCGGAGGGTTGGAACGGCCTCCCGCCGACCGACGGCATCGGGTTCCTCACCGCCGACGACTCGCGCGTCATCGTCCGACCCAGCGGCACCGAGCCCAAGGTCAAGGCGTACCTCGAGGTCGTCGTCCCGGTGAGCCCGCAGGCGTCCGACGACCAGGTCGGCGACCGACGTGCCACCGCGCGCAAGCGTCTCGACCACGTCGCCGCGGACGTCCGCGAGGTGCTCGGCATCGCGGGGTGAGCAGCGGCGCTCGCCTTCGTCTGCTCGTCCTCGTCACCGTGGGCGTCTACGTCACCGGGCGTGGTGCCGACGCAGCGTGGCGTCCCGGCGTCGGTGACCGAACTCACGGTCGGACCTATCCGTCACGGTCGACCTGACCGACAAATCACCATGGTGCGAACCGTTGTCCGTTCGTTATCTTTGAGGGAGCCAAGGACCTCCGCAGGACGGCGTCGAGCATCGCTCCGCACCACACCGCGTCGAGGGCGGCGGCAGCTCCACATTTCCCCTCCGCGAAGGAACGACGATGACGCACGCACAGGCAGGCTGGTACACCGACACGACCGACCCCACCCGGCTCCGCTGGTTCGACGGGAGCTCGTGGACCGAGCACACCACGCCTCTCCCCCCGGCCGGCGCCCCGGCACCGGCAGCCCCTGTCGCCGGGACGAGCGCACCGACCACTGCACCGTATGCCGCAGGCTCTGGAGCCTCCAAGAAGCCGTCCTGGTTCCGTCGTCACAAGATCATGACGACGACCGGCGCCGCCGCCGTCGTCCTCGTCGGCGGAATCAGCATCGCATCGGCGGGTGGCAGCGCTGCCGACGCCGACGGTGCGTCGACGTCCGGGCACCACGCCGCGGCGTCGACAGAGACGCCAGGGGTCGGCGACAAGGTGCGTGACGGCAAGTTCGAGTTCACCGTGACGAAGGTCGAGACCGGCGTCAAGAAGGTCGGGACCAAGTACCTCAACGAGAAGGCCCAGGGCGAGTTCGTCCTCGTGCACATGAAGGTCGAGAACATCGGCGACGAGGCGCAGACCCTCGACGACACCGCCCAGGAGCTCACCGACTCGAAGGGACGGACGTTCGACGCCGACTCCACCGCCGACATCTACCTCGACGACGCCAACTCGTTCTACGAGGACATCAACCCCGGCAACTCCGTGAAGGGTGTCGTCGTCTACGACGTCCCGAAGGGTACGGACCTGTCGACCATCACGCTGCACGACTCGGTCTTCTCCGGCGGGGTCGACGTCTCCCTCGAGGACTGACAGCACAGCCCACCGCTCTGACGGACGAACGCCCGCCTCCCACGGGAGACGGGCGTCGTCGTGCTCAGGCCACCCGGGCGTCGTCCGCCTCGACGGCCTCGTTCCACTCCCGCTTCTCGGCGCGCCAGCCCTCGTCGGTGCGTCCGGCACGCCAGTAGCCGGACACGGAGACGAGCGCCTCGCGCGCGTAGCCGCGCTCCTCGCGCAGGTGTCGACGCAGCGCCCGGACCATCGTCGCCTCGCCGTGGAGGAACACGTCAGGGGCGTCGCCCGGCAGGGTCGCGTCGGCGAGCCAGCCGGCGAGCGCGCTTCCCACGGGACCGTGCCCGCGGTGCACCCAGTGCACGGTGACGTCGGTGCCGTCGGGCACGTGGAGGTCGATCTCGTCGCGCGGCCCGGCCACCTCGCAGAGGACGTGCGCGCGGGCGCCCGGCGGCAGGACGGCGACGGCCGCCGCGAGTGCGGGGAGCGCCGAGTCGTCGCCGATCAGCAGGTGCCACGACGCGCCCGCGGACGGCGCGTACCCGCCGCCGGGACCGCGGAAGGCGACGGTGTCGCCCGGCTGGGCGGCCACGGCCCAGGGCGCGGCGACCCCGGCGTCCGGGCCGTCGTCGTGGACGACGAAGTCGAGCGCCATCTCGCCGGTCGACGCGTCGAACACGGCGATCGTGTAGGTGCGCAGGAGCGGGCGCGGGGCCTCGCCGTCGGGCCCGAGGACCGCGTCAGGGTCGGGGAACACGAGCTTCACGTACCGGTCGCTGTACGGGCCGGGGTCGAGCGCCACGACGTCCGGGCCCCCGACCCACACGCGGACCAGGTGGTCCGTGAGCCGTTCCGTCCGGGTGACGGTCGCGTGCTGCGGCGGTCCGCCGCGACCACCCCGTCCGCCGGGACCGCCCGGACCGCCACCGGTCGTCGGGGCGCTCACAGGGCGTCGAAGCCGTCGAGCACCGCGGCGGTGCCGGACAGGCCGAGTCGCGTGGCGCCGTGGTCGATCATGGCGAGCGCGTCCGCGAGCGTGCGGATGCCGCCCGACGCCTTGACGCCGAGGCGTCCGCCGACGGTCTCCGACATGATCGAGACGGCCCGGGTGGACGCACCGCCGGCCGGGTGGAACCCGGTCGACGTCTTCACGAAGTCGGCGCCCGCCTGCTCGGCGGCGCGGCACGCCTCGACGATCTCGTGGTCGGTCAGCGCGGCCGACTCGATGATGACCTTGAGGACCTTGTCGGACGGCACGGACGCCCGCACCGCGGCGATGTCGAGCTCGACGACCTCCCACGCTCCCGCCTTCGCGGCGCCCACGTCGATGACCATGTCGACCTCGTCGGCGCCCTGAGCCACGGACAGCGCGGCCTCCGCGGCCTTGACCTGGCTGTGGTGCTTGCCGGAGGGGAACCCGCAGACGGTCGCGACGGCGAGGCCGTGCGCTTCGAGCGGGAGGAACGACGGCGAGACACAGACGGAGAACACCCCGAGCCGAGCACCCTCGGCGACGAGCGCGTCGACCTGCTCGCGCGTCGCTTCGGGCTTGAGGAGGGTGTGGTCGACGAACTGGGCGAGGCCCGCGCGGTCGAGCCCGTGCGAGCCCGCGGCGGTGTCGGTGGTGCTCACAGCTGCGCTCCTTCGATCTCCGCGTAGCGCGGAGCGATGATCTCGTCGACGAGCCGGCGCCGCTCGTCGTGGTGCACGAAAGCGTTCCAGGCCGCGTTCATCGTGACCTCCGCGAAGTCCTCGATCTGCCAGCCGGCCTCGTCGGCGAGCAGCGTCATCTCGCGCGTCATGGACGTGCCCGACTGGAGGCGGTTGTCGGTGTTGACCGTGACCGCGAACTCGAGCTCGAGCAGACGCGTGATGGGGTGCTCGGCGATCGACGCCGCTCCCCCGGTCTGCACGTTGGACGACGGGCACAGCTCGAGCGGCACCTGGTGGTCGCGCACCCAGTGCGCGAGCCGGCCGAGCCGCGCGACGGGCTCGAGCGTCACGGGGTCGTGCGCGCCGTCGTCCGCGAAGTCGATGTCGTCGACGATGCGCACGCCGTGCCCGATGCGGGACGCGCGCCCGAGGTGGACAGCCTCCGAGATCGAGGCGAGCCCGTCGGCCTCGCCGGCGTGGATCGTCGTCGGGAAGCTCGCCTCCGCGAGGGTGGACCAGGTCTCGGGGAACCGCGAGGGCGGGAACCCGAGCTCGGCGCCCGCGATGTCGAAGCCGACGACCGCGCCCGGGTTGTCCGCGAGCGGACCGTCGACACGGTTCGCGAGCGCCAGCTCGGCGATCTCGGCCCACCGGTCGGCGTGCCGCATCGCGGTCACGAGCTGGCCCACCCAGATGACGCCGCCCTGCTCGGCGACCTGCGCGGCGCCCTCGGCGAGCCCCTCGCGCACGGCGTCGACGGCCTGCTGGAGGGTCAGGCCCTGCTGGAGGTGCTGCTCGGGCGCCCAGCGCTGCTCGGCGTACACGACGCCGTCGGCTGCGAGGTCGAGCACCGACTCGCGGGCGACGCGGCGCAGGTGCTCTGCGGTCTGCATGACCGCGATCGTGTGGTCGAACGTCTCCAGGTACAGCGGCAGCGAGCCCGAGGTGGCGGCCTCGACGAACCAGGCGCCGAGGGCGTCCGGGTCGGTCGCGGGCAGCTCGTGCCCGATCTCGGCCGCGATCTCGACGATCGTCGCGGGCCGCAGCCCGCCGTCGAGGTGGTCGTGCAGGACGACCTTCGGGAGCTGCGCGACGTACGCGCTGGAGGTGGAGTCAGCAATGGCGGAGGTCGTCGGTGACGCGTCGGACGGCATGGCACCACGGTACCCGGCGACCCTCTGGTCCACTCCTCCGGGTGGCGGGCGTCACAGCTCGTCCGGGTCCTCCAGGCGCACCTCGTCGGCCTGCTCGACGACGTCCGCGTCGTCGGCCTCGCGGTCCGGGTCGGGCAGGCCGGGCGACGGCTGGTAGTCGGCCTCGTCGAGGACGTCCGCGTCGGGGGACGGCTCCTGCGCGGCGTGCACGACCGCGTCCGTGCCGACGGGCTCGAGGCCCGCGTCGCGCAGGGAGTCGTCGCCGGGAAGGGTGCTCATGGGTGGCCTCCGTGCAGGTGTCGGGTGGTCGGTCGGTGGTCGTCGGCCGCGGGAGCGGACGCGCCCGAGGACCTGTCCATCGTGGCCCGCCGACCGTCCCCTCGCACCCGTCCACGGCGACCTCCTCTGTCGCCGAGCGTCGGACGACCACGGCTAGGGTCATGCCATGACGCAGGTGGTGCTGACGTGCGGACCGGCCGGTGCGGGCAAGTCGACCTACGCGCGACGTCTCGAGCGTGAGGGGTTCGTCCGCCTGTCGTTCGACGAGACGGCCTGGGCGGCGGGCCACCGCGAGCACCCGCTCCCGCCGGACGTCGCGGCCGAGGTCCACGCCGGGCTGCAGCGCCGGCTCGCCGAGAGCGTGGGACGCGGCGAGGACGTCGTCGTCGACACGTCCTTCTGGTCCCGCGCCTCGCGGGACGCGTACCGGGCCGCGCTCGCACCGCTCGGCGTCGAGCTCGTCGTCCACCTGCTCGCGACGCCGAGGGACGTCGTGCTCGCGCGGCTCGGCGACCGCCGCGGCACCTCGCCGCACGACGTCGTCGTCCCGCCCGACCTCGCCGCCCGGTACCTCGACGGCTTCGAGACGCCGACCCCGGACGAGGGCCCGCTGGTGACCGTCCTCACCGCGACGCACGGCGGCACCCCGGACGGTGAGGGCCAGCCGTTCCGCCGGACGGCCGCGGTCGCGCTGGTCGACGGCGGGCGGGTGCTGCTCGGCCGCCGCACCGCCGCCAAGACGTGGTTCCCGTGCCTCTGGGGGTTGCCGGGGGGCCACGTCGAGCCGGGCGAGACCGTCCTCGAGACCGCGGTGCGCGAGCTGCGTGAGGAGCTCGACGTCGTGGTGGACCCCACGGACGCCCGACCGGTCGCCCGGGTGGACGGCCCGGACTACAGCATGGACGTGCTGGTCGCCGAGCGGTGGCACGGCACGGTGCGCAACGCGTGCCCCCGGGAGCACGACGAGCTGCGCTTCGTGACCGTCGAGGAGGCGCGCGGGCTCGAGCTCATCGACGGCGACGTGCTGGTCCGCGTGCTCCAGGCCGTCCTTGCCGCAGCCGCTCAGCGGGGCGCGGCGAGCAGCTCCTCCACGCGACGCACCCGCTGACGCAGCGCCGGGAGCAGTCGTTCCCGCACCGCGCGCACCGACCCGTCCCCGTCGTCCACCTCGTCCAGCGCCGCGGAGACCGCGGGGAGGACGGCCGCCGCTACCTCGACACGACCCAGTAGGTCGACCGGGTCGAGACCGGCGGAGTCGGCCAGCGAGGTCCACTGGGCCGCGCCGACGCGGTCGACGGCGTGCTCGCCTCCGACGGACATCGACAGCACGCGGTCCTCCCGCGCGTGCGCCAAGGAGGTCGCCACGTCGAAGAGCGGAGCGAGGTGGACGCGGTCCTGCTGGAGCAGCACGGCGTCGTTTCGCGCGTGGGCGTCCGGTGCGGCGATGACGGTGCTGAAGACGACGCCGTCGAGGAAGCGCGACACGCTGGCCCGCGCGTCGAGACCTGTCCGCGCCGTGTCGCGCAGCAGCCGGATCACGGCCGAGACACCGGGGCCGCCGAACGCCTCGTACTTCTCCTCGACCCCGAGGGCCTGGCAGAGGTCCTCCTGATGGAGTCGCTCGAGACGTCCGTCGTCCAGACGACGGTCGAACCGCCGGACGACGATCGCCCGCTCCGCGCGAACTTCGCCTGCGTGCCGCCGAGCGACCAGTGGTCGCCGGTCATCGCCCATGACGCCCGGTCGTCGAGACGCAGCTCCCCCAGGTGGGCCTCGATCTCCCTCGCCGTCACCGGCGTGAGCGAGCCCGGTCGTTCCAGCGCACGGTCGACGGCGTCCGTGGGGCAGAACTGCACGGCCCCGGGGCAGTCCGTGCCGATCGCCGCGAGAAGGCTCAGCGGGTCGCGAGGATCGACGCCCGGATGACGCCGACCGATCGCCGCGCGGGCGGCGTCGGACTCCGGGAGCAGGGCTTCGACGAACCGCGCGACGCGTCGGCCGGAGAACGAGCGCTCGACGACCGGGAGCGAGAGCGAGAGAGGCGTGCTCGTCGCGGGCACGGACCGGTCGTAGCTGAAGCGCGGCGCGCCGGCGCGGGTGCGCTCGAGGAGGCCGACGACACGACCCTCCAGGACGACGGCGAGGGCCGGCGCGGCCATCAGCGGTCACCCGCGTCGCCGACGTCGTCCCGCACGACGAGCGACGCACCGATCTCGTCGAGGACCCGCATCACGAGCCCGACCTCGAGCCCGCGAGTCTCGCCACGCTCGACGGCGACGACCCACTGCCGTGAGACACCGGCACGCGCCGCGAGCTGTGCCTGCGTGAGACCGCGCGCGGTGCGCAGCCCACGGATCGCTTGGCCAAGTAATGGCAACGAGCGCGCGTTGAGGATTCGTTCGGTCACTTTGTCGGCGTACGTGGACTTCGCTGCAATGTCTCCGTATGTAGACACCGCGGTGATGTCTCCGTACGTCGACACCACTGAGGGGCGGCCAGCTCGTCAGCCGGCAAGGCGCTCCACGGCGGCGACGACGCCCAGCAGCCCGAGCACGGCGACGACACCCGACGCGACGAGCAGCGGCACCCACGGCGGGTGCTGGACGCTGATCCGGCGCCGCGACGCGACCACCAGCGCCCACCAGGCCGTGAACCCGCCGAGCACCCCGGCGAGCGCGCCGAGGTAGGGGTGCCCCTCACGGACGACCGTGAGCGCCAGCACGGCGCAGCCGATGACGACGCCGATGGCCGTCCGCTGCCACGCCAGCTGGGTGCGCTCGGGCTGCAGGCCCGGGTCGCTCCACTCCTGGCGGGGCACGACCCTCATCGCAGCCCGACCCTCATCCGCGTCCCGGCCCTCATCGCGTGACGCCCGACCAGACGGCGTAGGCCGCGAGCAGGATGCCGAACAGCACGACGGCCGCGACGACGACAGGCAGCGCGCTCGGCGCGGGCAGCGGCTCGCCGACCCGGATCGCGCGCTCGTTGCGCCGCCACGCCACGAGCGCGTACAGCGCGAGCAGCGCGCCGGCGAGGCACGCCGCCGCCGCGACCACGTCGAGCAGCCGCGAGAGGTCGGCGAACGTCGCGAACGACGTCAGGGCGATGCCTCCGCCGACGAGCCCGAGGCCCGTGCGGACCCACGCGAGCGCGGTGCGCTCGTTCGCCAGCGAGAAGCGGGCGTCCGGGTCCGCACCCACGCTGTACACGGACCGGGGACGACGGTCCGGCACGGGGGCGTCGTCGTCGGGCGCCCCGGAGCCACCGGCGTCGTCGGTGCGCGAGGACATGCTCAGTCGCCGATCCGGTCGAGCACGACGGGCCCGCGCTCGGCGTGCAGACCGGCGTCCACGACGCGGGTCGCGCCCTCGAGAGCCTCGACCGCCCGGCCGAACCGCTCCGGGGTGTCGGTGTGCAGGGTGAGCAGCGGCTGCCCGTGCACGACGACGTCACCCGGCTTGGCGTGCATCTCGACGCCAGCAGCGGCCTGGACGTCGTCCTCCTTGCGGGCGCGACCGGCGCCGAGCCGCCACGCCGCGACGCCGACGGCGAGGGCGTCGAGGTGCGTGAGGACGCCCGACTCGGGCGCGGTGATCGTGTGCGTCTCCCGCGCGGTCGGCAAGGGCGCGTCGGGGTCGCCGTCCTGGGCACGGATCATCGCGCGCCACACGTCCATCGCGCGGCCGTCGGCGAGGGCGGCGCGCACGTCGTCCTCTCCGTGGGGTCGTCCGGCGCCCGCGAGCATCTCGACGGCGAGCGCCACGGTGAGGTCGACGACGTCCCGCGGCCCTCCCCCGGAGAGCACCTCGACGGACTCGCGGACCTCGAGCGCGTTGCCGGCGGTGAGGCCGAGCGGGGTCGACATGTCGGTGAGCAGCGCGACGGTCCGCACGCCCGCGTCCGTCCCGAGCTCGACCATGGTCTGCGCGAGCTCACGCGCCGACGCGCCGTCCTTCATGAACGCGCCCGAGCCGACCTTGACGTCGAGGACGAGCGCACCCGTCCCCTCGGCGATCTTCTTGCTCATGATCGAGCTGGCGATGAGCGGGATCGCCTCGACCGTCCCGGTGGTGTCGCGCAGCGCGTAGAGCTTGCGGTCGGCGGGAGCGAGACCGGAGCCCGCCTGGCAGATCACCGCGCCGACGTCCTCGAGCTGGCGGTGCATCTCGTCGTTGCCCAGCGCGGCACGCCAGCCGGGGATCGACTCGAGCTTGTCGAGCGTGCCGCCGGTGTGGCCGAGACCGCGCCCGGAGAGCTGCGGGACGGCGACGCCGAAGGCCGCGACCAGCGGCGCGAGCGGCAGGGTGATCTTGTCCCCCACCCCGCCGGTCGAGTGCTTGTCGGCGGTGGGGCGCGACAGGCCTGCGAAGTCCATGCGCTCTCCGGACGCGATCATCGCGGCGGTCCAGCGGGCGATCTCGGGGCGGTCCATCCCGTTGAGCAGGATCGCCATGGCGAGCGCGGACATCTGCTCGTCCGCGACGACCCCGCGCGTGTACGCGTCGACGACCCAGTCGATCTGCCCCTGGGACAGGCGCTCCCCGTCACGCTTGGCCCGGATGACGTCGACGGCGTCGAACGGCTCGGTCATCATTCTCCTTCCCGGTGCGAGCGCACCACGTCGAGCGCGGCCGGGCCGAACGCGTCCGGCAGCACCTCGTCCATCCGCCGGACGCCGCGCACGGTCTCCACGAGCAGGTCCGGACCGCCGTGCTCGAACAGGAGCTGGCGGCACCGCCCGCACGGCATGAGCACCTCGCCCCGCGCGTCGACGCACGTGAACGCGACGAGGCGCCCTCCCCCGCCGACGACGAGCGCCGACACGAGCGAGCACTCGGCGCACAGGGTCACGCCGTAGGCGGCGTTCTCGACGTTGCACCCGACGACGACACGGCCGTCGTCGACGAGCGCGGCGGCACCCACGGGGAACCCGGAGTAGGGCGCGTACGCGCGCGTCATGACGTCGGCGGCGGCGCGGCGCAACGCGTCCCAGTCGACGTCGGTCGCGGGCTCCTGCCGCCCGTCCTGCTGACCGTCCACCGGCTCAGCCCTTGACGTACGGGACGCCTGCAGCGGCCGGTCCGCGCACGCGTCCCACGAACCCGGCGACCGCGAAGATCGTCAGGACGTACGGGAGCATCAGCAGGAACTGGCTGGGCAGGGGCGTGTCCAGCACGGACAGCACCGAGGCCAGCTTGGACGCGAACCCGAACAGGAGCGCGGCGCCCAGCGACCCGACGGGCGTCCACCGGCCCAGGATCATCGCGGCGAGCGCGATGTAGCCGCGGCCGCCCGACATCTCCGGACCGAACGCCCCGACGTACCCGATGGTGAAGAACGCGCCGCCGAGGCCTGCGGTCGAGGAGCCGGCGACGACGTTGCGCCACCGGGTCCGGTTGACGTCGATGCCGACGGTGTCGGCAGCGGACGGGTGCTCGCCCACCGCGCGCACCCGCAGGCCCCAGCGGGTGCGGAACAGCAGCCAGGTCAGCAGGAAGACGGCCCCGTACAGCAGGTAGACGAGCAGGTTCTGCCGGAAGAACACGGGCCCCACGAGCGGGATCTTCGACACGAGCGGGATGGCGATGGGGTCGAGTCGCGGCGGGCTGTTCAACGTGGACGAGTTCGGCTTGAGCACCGCGTTGAACAGGAAGCTCGTGAGGCCGACGGCGAGCACGTTGAGCACCACGCCCACGATGATCTGGTTGACCGCGTACTTCACGGTGAACAGGGCCAGCAGGAGCCCGAGGAGGTACCCGGCCACGGGTGCGGCGACGAGGCCCGCGTACACGTTCCCGGTGACGGACGCCACGACGGCCGCAGCGAAGGCGCCCACGAGCAGCTGGCCCTCGATCGCGATGTTCACGACGCCGGCGCGCTCGCACAGCAGGCCGCCGAACGCTCCGAACGCGAGGGGCACGGCGAGCAGGAGCGAGCCCTGCAACAGGTCCACCAGGGACGTCGATGAGCCCGCGACGATCCAGACGAGGAACGACGACGCCCACAGCAGCCCGTAGAGCGCGAGGAGCCACCACGGGCTGGTCCGTCCCCGCAGGGCGAGCCAGATCGACCAGGCGGCGAGCGCGACCAGGACGACCCCGAGCGCGATCGTGGTCGGCCGGACCGACACCACCCACGGGTCGAACTGCACGGCGTCGGAGCGCAGGGAGATCGCGAACGTGGACGTCTCGCCGCTCTTCGCGCCGAAGCCGAACACCCCGAGTGCGACGACGGCGAGGATGCCGAGGAGCACCGGGATGCGCAGCGGCGCGCGGCGCGCCACCGGCGACCCGTTCGCGGCCAGCGGCTCGGCGGGCTTCTGCGCGGGGGCCAGGGCGGTCATGCGGCACTCTTCTCGACGAGCCGGGGCTCCGGCAGACGGAACACGCCGCGGACGAGACCTGGGGCGGCGATGAACAGGACGACCAGGGCCTGCAGCACGAGGACGATGTCGATCGGCGTCCCGGTCGCGACCTCCATGAACTGCCCCCCGCGGGTCAGGCCGCCGTACAGGAGACCGGCGAACACGATGCCGAGCGGCCTGGACCGCCCCAGCAGGGCGACGGTGATGGCGTCGAAGCCGATGGACCCGGCGACGCCGTCGGTGAGCGCCTTGGAGGTGCCGAGGAGCTGCACCGCCCCGGCGAGACCGGCGAGGGCGCCCGAGATGAGCATCACGTAGGTCGTCATCCGGGGCACGCTGATGCCCGCCGTCCGTGAGGCCCTCGGGTTGGAGCCGACCGCACGCAGCTGGAACCCGAGCCGTGAGCGCGACATGAGCCACCAGACGACGACGGCGCCCAGCAGCGCGACGACGAACCCCCACGTGACGTCGTACCGGTCGCCGAACAGCGGCGGGAGCTGCGCCGAGTCGTCGACCGCGGGGCTCTTGGGCTCGTTCGAGCCGGGCACCTGGAACGCGGTGGTCGTGAGCAGCCACGCGAGCAGGTACGTCGCGACGTAGTTGAGCATGATCGTCACGATGACCTCGTGTGCACCGGTCCGGGCCTTGAGGAGGCCCGCGATCCCACCCCAGACGGCGCCCGCCGCGATGCCTCCGGCGAGCGCGAGCGGCAGGTGCACCACGGCGGGCAGGTGGTAGGTGAACCCGATGTACGCGGCGACCGTCGCGCCGACCGTCACCTGGCCCTGCGCACCGATGTTGAACAGGCCGGCGCGGAACGCCACCGCGACCGCGAGCGCTGCCACGATCAGCGGGCTGGCCTGGGCCATCGTCCCCGCGAGCGGCTTGAGCGCGTCGGCGACGGTGTAGGCCTCGAAGTTGATCACGGAGCCCCGGAAGAGGGCCGAGTACGCGCTCCAGATCGCGTCCCAGGCGGCGCTGAACAGGTCCCCGGGCCGGCTGAAGAAGTACGAGGCGGCGTCGTCGACGTCCTCGTCCACGGCCGCGATGAGGACCGCGCCGATGACGAAGGCGAGGACGAACGACAGCACGGTGACGCCGAACCCACCGGTGGCGACGCGACGGAGCCACGAGGAGGCTTGCTCCTCGCTGCTCGGCTCGTCCCGTGGCGGGGTGGGCGGCGGTGCGGCCGCGACGTCTCCGACGAGCTCGTCGCTCACGGCTGGTCTCCTTCCTCGATGAGGGTCTCCACGGTGGGGTGATCTTCGGCCTGACGCTGCGCCTCGTCGAGCGGGACGCCCGCCATCATGAGCCCGAGCACGTCGCGCGGGGTGTCGCCCGGCACGATGCCGACGACCTTGCCCCGGTACATCACGGCGACCCGGTCGGCGAGCGCGGCGACCTCCTCGAGCTCGGTCGAGACGATCAGCACCGCCGTCCCCTGGTCGCGCTCGGCGACGATCCGGCGGTGCAGGAACTCGATCGAGCCGACGTCCACGCCGCGCGTGGGCTGGCTGGCGATGAACAGGCGCAGCGGGCGTGACAGCTCGCGGGCGACGACGACCTTCTGCTGGTTGCCGCCGGAGAGCTTGCCGGCCGCCTGGCCGGGCCCCTGCGTCCGGATGTCGTACTCGGCGATCCGCTCGCGGGCGTTGGCGCCGATCGCGGCGAGGTCGAGGGCGAGCCCGTGCCGGAACCGGGTGTCGTGCACCAGGTCGAGCACGAGGTTCTCGGCCACGGTGAAGTCGGCGACCAGCCCGTCCTCGGTGCGGTCCTCCGGGACGAAGCCCACCCCGGCGTCGAGGACGTCCCGCACGGAGCGGCCGAGGAGCTCGGTGCCGTCGAGCCGGACCGACCCGGCGACCGCGGACCGCACGCCCAGGACGGTCTCCACGAGCTCGGTCTGGCCGTTGCCCTGCACGCCCGCGACGGCGACGATCTCGCCGCGCGCGACGCTCAGGTCGACGCCGTCCACCACCCGGGTGCCGAGCGCGTCGACGACGGTGAGGTCGTCGATCTCGAGTGCGACGTCTCCGACCTGCGGGGGCGCCTTGTCGACCTGGAGCGAGACGTCGCGCCCGACCATCATGGCGGCGAGATCGTTCTCGGCGGCCGTCGGTTCGGCCGTCCCGACGATGCGGCCACGGCGCACGACGGTGATGACGTCGGCCACGGCCCGCACCTCGCGCAGCTTGTGCGTGATGAAGACGATCGACGTCCCGGCGTCCCGGAGCTGGCGCATGATCTCGATCAGCTCGTCGGTCTCCTGCGGCGTGAGGACCGCGGTGGGCTCGTCGAGGATGAGGACCTTGGCGTCACGGGCGAGCGCCTTGACGATCTCGACGCGCTGCTGGACGCCGACCGGGAGGTCCTCGACGACGGCGTCGGGGTCGAGGTCGAACCCGAACCGGTGGGCGACGTCGCGTACCAGCGTTCGCGCGGACTCCAGGTCGAGCGAACCGCCGCGCCGCGTGGGCTCGTGGCCCAGCATGACGTTCTCGGCCACGGTGAAGACGGGGACCAGCATGAAGTGCTGGTGCACCATGCCGATACCGGCGGCGAGGGCGTCGCCCGGGCTGGTGAAGCGCACGGGCTCGTCGTCGACGACGATCTCGCCCTCGTCGGGCCGGTACAGCCCGAACAGCACGTTCATGAGGGTCGACTTGCCCGCACCGTTCTCGCCGAGCAGCGCGTGGATCTGGCCGGGTTCGACCACCAGGTCGATGTGGTCGTTCGCGACGAGCGCGCCGAACCGCTTGGTGATGCCGCGGAGCTCGAGCTGCACTGACCGTCCTCCTTCGTGGCGTGGCCCGCTGGTCACGCTAGTGCGGGTCCCCGTGCCGTGCATGCGGCGCGGTCGGGTCGACGCGGCGACGGCGGGCCGGGCTCGCGCCCGACCCGCCGTCACGCGTCCGTCGTCGGCAGCGTCAGCTACCGGACTTCGGGGAGCCGTCGGACTGCACGACGATCTTGCCGGAGATGATGTCCTGCTGGAGCTGCGTCACCTCGTCCTGCAGGTCCTGCGGGATCTTCGACGCGAAGTCGTGGTACGGCGCGAGGCCGACGCCCTTGTTCTCGAGCGTGCCGACGTACGGCGTGTTGTCGAACGAGCCGTTGGCCGTGTCCGTGACGACCGAGTCGACCGCGGTGCTGATCTCCTTCATGACCGACGTCATGATGAGCGACGTCGCGTCGGGGTTGGTCAGGGTGCCGTCCGAGTCGACCCAGATGACGGACACGTCGCCCGCGTCCTTCGCGGCGGTGAGTGCGTCCACCCCGGCGCCGCCCGCGACGGGCAGGATGATGTCCGCGTTCTTCGAGTCGATCAGGGTGTCGGCGTTGGACTTGCCCGAACCCGCGTCGAAGGGGTGGTCACCACCGTCGAACAGACCCTTCTGGGTCTCCTTGTTCCAGCCCTCGACCTTGACGCTCTTGCCCTTGACCTCGTTGTACTTCGCGACGCCGTCCGCGAAACCGTCCATGAAGACGGTGACCGTCGGGATCTGCAGACCGCCGAAGGTCCCGACGACGCCCGTCTTGGTCATGCCGGCGGCGAGGTATCCGGCGAGGAAGGCCGCCTGCGCGGTGTCGAACTGGATCGACTTCACGTTGTCGAGGTCGAGAGCCTTGCCCTTGGCGTCCGTGGCCGGGGAGTCGACGATCGCGAACTTGGTGTCGGGGCTCTTCTGCGCCGCGTCGCCCGTCGCCGTCGCGAGCTTGAAGCCCACCGTGACGATGATGTTGCAGTTCTGCGACTGCAGGTTCGAGATGTTCGTCGCGTACTGGTCGTCGGCCTTCGACTCGGCCTGCGCGGTCTGGATGCCCAGCTCCTTCTGCGCGTCGAGCAGCCCGTTGTACGCCGACTCGTTGAAGGACTTGTCGTTGAAGCCGCCCGAGTCGGACACCACGCAGCCCTTGAAGTCGGACTTCCCGCCGGCGGTGGTGCTGCCACCCTCGTCCGGCGCCTGGCCGCACGCGGCGAGCGCCAGGGCGGCCGCGGCTCCGATCACTCCGGCACGCATCACGTTCTTCACGTCAACCCCTCACATCGGTCCGTCGCCCCAGGACCCGGGCGGCCGCTGACGGGTTTCGCCGCGGTCCTGCCCATGGCGCTCGCACGTCGTCGGGCGAGCGGCCTGGGGTCGCTGCCTCGAACCCTAACCGGGCGTACGGGTCCGGCACGTTACCAGCGGGTAACACAGCCCGTCCGTGATCGAAGCGTGACCTCAGAGGGTCGCGACGCGCGCCAGGAGCGACGCACCGACCGCGATCGCGCGCTCGTCGACCTCGAGGTCGCCCTGGTGGATGTCGAACGTCCGACCGCCCGGTGTCCGCGTGCCGAGCCGGGCCATCGCCCCCGGCACCTTCGTGAGGTACCAGGCGAAGTCCTCCCCGCCGAGCGACTGCTCGGTCAGGAGGACCGCGTCCTCGCCCTGCTGGTCGCGGGCCGCGCGCTCCAGGAGCGTCGTCGACAGCTCGTCGTTGTCGACGGGCGGCACCCCGCGCACGTGCTCGAGGTGCACCTCGACGTCGTACGGCGCGACGACCTGGTGGACGGCCTCGTCGAGGACCTCGCCCGCCCGCTCCCACGCGCGCACGTCGAGGCAGCGCATCGTCCCGGCGAGCGTGCCCGTGCCCGGGATCGCGTTGTGCGCGAGCCCGGCGTGCACCGCGCCCCACGTGAGGTTGACCCCCGACCGCGGGTCGAGCCGACGCCCGAGGACCGCCGGCACCTGCGTGATGACCTGGCCCAGCGCGTACACGACGTCGCCCGTGAGGTGCGGCCGCGACGTGTGCCCACCGGGCGACGTGAGCGTCACCGTGATCGAGTCCGACGCCGACGTGATCGGGCCGATGCGCGTGCCGATCTGTCCGACGTCGATCTTCGGCTCGGCGTGCACGGCGAACACGCGCTCCACCCCGTCCAGGCCGCCCTGTGCCATGACGTCGAGCGACCCGCCCGGCTGGACCTCCTCGGCCGGCTGGAAGATCAGCCGAACGGGGCGCCGCAGCAGCCCCTCCTCGTGCAGGCGCGCCAGCACGAGGCCGGCGCCCAGCACGACGGTGGTGTGCACGTCGTGCCCGCACGCGTGCGCCAGCCCCTCGACCGTCGACGCGTGCGGCAGGCCGCAGCGGTCCTCGAGCGGCAGCGCGTCGAGATCCGCCCGCAGCCCGACGGCCGGGACGTCGTCGCCGAACGCGTGCTCGCCCGTCCGGCCGACGTCGCACACGAGGCCCGAGCCGTCCAGCAGCCGCGGCTCCAGACCGGCCTCGCGCAGCCGGTCGGCCACCCGACCCGTCGTCCGGACCTCCGCACGCGCCAGCTCCGGGTGTGCGTGCAGGTCGCGCCGGAACGCCACGAGCTCGGCCTCGAGCTCCGCCACCAGCGACCGCACCCGGCCCGGCACGCCCGCGTCCACCGGGTGCGCCGCGGGGTTCGCCTTCTCGCCGCTCACAGGAGGTCGTCCTCTCCGCGCTCGCGCAGCGCCGCGACGATGTCCTTGACCTGCTGCGCCCGCGCGCGCGTCGTCACGAGGAGCGCGTCGGGCGTGTCCACCACGACCACGTCGTCGAGACCCAGCACCGCGACCGTGCGGCCCGACGCCGGCACGAGCACCGAGCCCGCGCTCTCGACCCGGATCACCGCGGACGTGTCGCCGAGGATCTTCGTCCCGCTGCCGTCGACCGACGGCAGCAGCGCCGCCAGCGAGTTGAAGTCGCCGACGTCGTCCCAGCCGAAGACGCCCGGCACGACCGCCACACCGCCCTCGGCGGCGACCGGCTCGGCGATCGCGTGGTCGATCGCGATCTTCTCCAGACCCGGCCACGTGTCGGCGAGGACGCGCGCACGTGCGTCGGCACCGGTGTCCCACGAGGCCGCGATGCGGCGCAGGCCGTCGTGCAGCGCGGGCCGCAGCCGCGCGAGGTGGTCGAGGAGCACCGACGTGCGGACCACGAACATCCCGGCGTTCCACCGGTACTCGCCCGTGGCGAGGTAGGCGCTCGCCGTCGCGGCGTCGGGCTTCTCGGTGAAGCCGACGGCGTGCAGGGCCGACGGCGCGCCGTCGACGCCCAGACCGGCCCCCGAGCGCACGTACCCGAAGGCCGTCGACGGTCGTGACGCCGCGATGCCGACCGTGACGACGTAGCCCGCACGGGCGGCGACGACGGCCTCGCGGACCGCCTGCTCGAAGCCGTCCCGGCCCGAGATCACCTGGTCGGCGGCGAACGAGCCGATGACGACGTCGCCGTGGCGCTCCTGCAGGATCGCCGCGGCGAGCCCGATCGCGGCCATCGAGTCGCGCGGCGAGGGCTCGGCCACGAGGGCCTCGTCCGCCAGGCCGAGCTGCTCGCGTGCCGCGTCGACGTGCGCGGCACCCGTGACGAGGACGACGCCGTCCTCGCCCGCGAGCGGGACGAGCCGGTCCACGGTCGCCTGCAGCAGCGACCGGCCGGAGCCGGTGAGGTCGTGCAGGAACTTCGGGCTCGCGGCCCGGGACACCGGCCACAGGCGGGTCCCGGAGCCGCCGGCGGGGACGACGGCGTAGAAGTCGGCGATGGGCTCGGGCTCTGGCATGCTCCGAGCATAGTGACGGCGAACCTGTGGGATCAGTCACAAACCCCCCGCACCAGGCGCCGATTGCGGCGTCCGACCTGTCGCGGTGTCATTACAGTGGGGGCCAGTGGGGTGACGCAGGTGGGTGCTGTCCCGCCCGAGTCACCGGCCTGACACGGGTCGCCGCGGACGCAGACGTCGCGGTGGCCGGTGCCCGACCGGGCAGCCTGTCGTCGCTCCGCGGGCGTATCCCCCGAGCGTCCGGACAACACTTCGCCACAGGAGGCCCTCAAGTGCCCAGCGCACCTGCAGGCACGCTGTACCGCGGCCGTGAAGGCATGTGGTCCTGGGTCGCGCACCGCGTGACCGGCGTGCTGATCTTCTTCTTCCTGCTCGTGCACGTGCTCGACACGTCGCTCGTGCTGGTCTCGCCCGAGTCGTACAACGACGTCATCGGGACGTACAAGAACCCGATCATGGGCCTGGGAGAGGCGGGCCTCGTGGCCGCCGTCGTGCTCCACGCCTTCAACGGCATCCGGATCATCCTGGTGGACTTCTGGGCCAAGGGCGCGAAGTACCAGCGGGTCATGCTGTGGATCGTCATCGGTCTTTTCGTCGTCACGATGGCCGGCTTCCTGCCTCGCCACCTCATGAACGTGTTCGGAGCGCACTGATGGCCACCACCGAGACCGGCGCCCCCGCGAGCCCCACCATCAGCGCGCCGCGCGACCCGTACAAGCGCCGCAAGACCACGCGCGGCAACTACGAGCTCTACAGCTGGGTGTTCATGCGCGCGTCCGGCGTGCTGCTCCTGGTCCTGGTGTTCGGCCACCTGTTCGTCAACCTCATGACGGGCGACGGCGTGCACCAGATCGACTTCGCCTTCGTGGCGGGCAAGTGGGCGTCGCCGTTCTGGAAGACCTGGGACCTGCTGATGCTCTGGCTCGCGATGATCCACGGCACCAACGGCGTGCGCACCGTGGTCAACGACTACGCGTCGCGCGACGGCGTGCGGATCACGCTCAAGGTCCTGCTCTACGTCGCGGCGGTCGTGACGATCGCCCTCGGCACGCTGGTGATCTTCACGTTCGACCCCTGCATCTCCGGCGGCGACACCGACCTGCTCCCGGCGTTCTGCTTCGCGAGCTGACGGCGGCGCCGCCAGCGACCGGCAGAGCCCGACAGCACACCAGTCCAGCAGGACACCCCCCAAGACTGCTCCTCTAAGGAGGCATCGAACCCGATGCAGACCCATCAGTACGACGTCGTCATCGTCGGCGCGGGCGGCGCCGGCATGCGCGCAGCGCTCGAGGCGTCCGGCCGCGCCCGCACGGCCGTCATCTCCAAGCTCTACCCCACCCGCTCCCACACCGGCGCCGCCCAGGGCGGCATGTGCGCCGCCCTCGCGAACGTCGAGGAGGACAACTGGGAGTGGCACACGTTCGACACCGTCAAGGGCGGTGACTACCTCGTCGACCAGGACGCCGCGGAGATCATGGCCAAGGAGGCCATCGACGCCGTCCTCGACCTCGAGCACATGGGCCTGCCGTTCAACCGCACGCCCGAGGGCCGCATCGACCAGCGCCGCTTCGGCGGCCACACCCGCAACCACGGCGAGGCCGCCGTGCGTCGCGCGTGCTACGCCGCGGACCGCACCGGCCACATGATCCTGCAGACGCTCTACCAGAACTGCGTCAAGCAGAACGTGGAGTTCTTCAACGAGTTCTACGTCCTCGACCTCATCTCGGACCACGACCTGTCGACGGGCCACGTGCCCGAGGGCGAGGAGGTCAACGCCACGGGCGTCGTCGCGTACGAGCTGGCCACGGGCGAGATCCACGTCTTCCAGGCGAAGTCGATCGTCTTCGCGACCGGTGGCGCGGGCAAGATCTTCAAGACGACGTCGAACGCCCACACCCTCACGGGTGACGGCATGGCGCTCGCGCTGCGCCGCGGGTTCCCGCTCGAGGACATGGAGTTCTTCCAGTTCCACCCGACCGGTCTCGCGGGCCTCGGCATCCTCCTGTCGGAGGCCGCCCGCGGTGAGGGCGCGATCCTGCGCAACTCCGAGGGCGAGCGGTTCATGGAGCGCTACGCCCCGACCATCAAGGACCTCGCGCCGCGCGACATCGTCGCCCGGTCGATGGCCAACGAGGTGCGCGAGGGCCGCGGCTGCGGACCGAACAAGGACTACGTCCTGCTCGACCTGACGCACCTCGAGCCCGCGCACATCGACGCGAAGCTCCCGGACATCACCGAGTTCGCGCGCACCTACCTCGGCGTCGAGCCGTACACCGAGCCCGTGCCCGTCTACCCCACCGCGCACTACGCGATGGGCGGCATCCCGACGAACGTCACCGCCGAGGTGCTGCGCAACGACACCGACGTGGTCCGCGGCCTGTACGCGGCCGGCGAGGTCGCGTGCGTGTCCGTGCACGGCTCGAACCGCCTGGGCACCAACTCGCTCCTCGACATCAACGTGTTCGGCAAGCGTGCCGGCCGCGCGGCCGCCGAGTACGCCCAGACCGCGGTCTTCCGTGACCTGCCGGAGAACGCGGCCGACGCCGTCGTCGCGCAGCTCGAGGCGATGCGCAACCGTCCCGACGGGGAGCGCGTCGCGGACGTCCGCAAGGCGCTCCAGGAGACGATGGACCGCAACGCCCAGGTGTTCCGCACGGCGGACTCGCTGCGCGAGGCGCTCGACGACGTCCGCGCCCTGCAGAAGCGGTACGCGAACGTGTCGGTCCAGGACAAGGGCCGCCTGTTCAACACGGACCTCCTCGAGGCGCTCGAGCTGGGCTTCCTGCTCGACATCGCCGAGGTGACGGTCGTCGCGGCGCTCAACCGCAAGGAGTCGCGCGGCGGGCACTTCCGGGAGGACTTCCCGACGCGTGACGACGCGAACTACATGAAGCACACGATGATCTACCGCCGCCCCCTGGCGGACCAGGACGGTCAGACCGCCGAGGTGTTCGACGGGTCCGACGAGTACTTCTCGCACGTCGAGGAGTTCGACGACTACAAGGTGGTGCTCGGCTCCAAGCCGGTGACCACGACCCGCTACCAGCCGATGGAGCGCAAGTACTGATGACTGCCCTCGCCGAGAACCCCGCCGACACCGCCGCGCAGCCCGAGGCCGGTGCGATCCCCAGCTTCGAGGTCACGCTGCGCGTGCGCCGGTACCTGCCGGAGTCGGAGCACGGACAGGACTCCTACTGGGACGAGTTCACCGTCACCGCGCACGGCACCGACCGCGTGCTCGACGCGCTCCACAAGGTCAAGTGGGACCAGGACGGCTCGCTGACGTTCCGCCGCTCGTGCGCGCACGGCGTGTGCGGCTCGGACGCGATGCGCATCAACGGCCGCAACCGGCTCGCCTGCAAGACGCTCCTCAAGGACGTCAACCCCGACAAGCCGATCACGGTCGAGCCCATCAAGGGCCTGCCCGTGGTCAAGGACCTCGTGGTCGACATGGAGCCGTTCTTCGCGTCCTACCGCGAGATCATGCCGTTCCTCGTGACGGACGGGCACACCCCCACCAAGGAGCGCCTGCAGTCCGCCGAGCAGCGCGAGCGGTTCGACGACACGACCAAGTGCATCCTGTGCGCCGCGTGCACGAGCTCGTGCCCGGTGTTCTGGAACGACGGTCAGTACTTCGGCCCGGCCGCGATCGTCAACGCGCACCGCTTCATCTTCGACAGCCGGGACGACGGTGCGCAGCAGCGCCTCGAGATCCTCAACGACAAGGAGGGCGTGTGGCGCTGCCGCACGACCTTCAACTGCTCGGAGGCGTGCCCGCGCGGCATCGAGGTCACGAAGGCCATCGCGGAGGTCAAGCGCGCGATGATCACGCGCGCCTTCTGAACCAGCGCGACCAGCGCGACCGGGACGGCCGGTCCTCCCCCGAGGTCTCGGGGCGGGGGCCGGCCGTCCTCGCGCGTGCTGGACGCGTCGCGGCCGTCGCGGCCCTCGCAGGCCTGGTCCGGACCGCCGCCGTCCGGTAGTGCTCCGGCTCGAGCGCCGACGCGGACGCCCGGCGGGCGTGGGTGCGCGGTGCCCGCTCCCGCTCGTCGTCGTGGGGCGCGGGGTACACGTCGGACGCGGGCGGGTCGGCGAGCCACGCCGCGACGAGCAGGAGCACGCGCGCGACGAAGTTCACGAGCAGCAGGATGGTCACCAGGGCGGCGAAGCCGGCGAGGAGGGCGTTCTTCGACGCGCTCCCGACGACGAGGCTGGTCCCGAGGAAGCGCAGCACCCCGAGCACGACCGCGGCCGTCACGGCGGCCCGGAGCGTGTCGGCCCACCCGGCGCGCGAGCCGCCCAGCACCCGCAGCACGTACAGCACGACGAGGACGTCGACGAGCCCGGCGACCACGAGGCCGCCGATGGTGAACAGGGTCGTGACGTCGTCCGGCAGGCTCAGGGTGCGCACGAACCAGCCGGCCGCGGCGGTCGCCATGATGCCGGCCGCGGTCGACGCGAGGAGCGCGACGAGCAGCACGACGAAGCCGCCGAGGTCCCACAGCTTGCCGATCACGAAGTTCACGGGCTGCTGCTGGAGCCCGAGCATCGTCCGGACGGCGCCGCGCAGCGCGCTCATGAACGACAAGGCCGACCACAGCAGCACGAGCACGGCGATCACGCCAGCGAGCGAGCTCGCGGACAGCAGCAGCTGGTCGGGCTTGATGGCACCGTCGCCGTCGCCGGTGTCGATGAGCCCGGGGATCGCCGTGTTGATCTGGTCGAGCAGGCTGTCGCGCAGCCGCTCGTTGCCGCCCAGGACCGCCATGAAGCCGGTGTACCCGATCGCGAGGCCGGCGAACAGCGCGAACAGGGCCGTGTAGGCGAGCCCGCCGCACAGCAGCCCGCCGCGCGACAGGTTGAACCGGGCGAGCGCGCGAGCTCCGCGTGTGGCCTTCCACCAGTCGAAGGTGGCGCTGCCGCGCTGGATCGCCGCCCCGACGAGCCGCGCCACGGGACGCGGGACGGCACCGGGGACCCAGGACGGCGGCGCGGGGCTGCCGCGGTGCCCGCCGAGGGCTTGGCCGAGGTCGTGCGCGGACTCGCGCCACGTGCGCGTCCCTGCGCCCTCGGGCAGCAGCCCGGGCCGTTCGCCGGCCACGCGTCGGTGCCGGTGCTGGGTGCTCGTGCCGCTCGCCACGGCACGACACTAGGTGGCGCGGAGGTCGGACGCGCGCGCCGCGGCTCAGGCGAGGCCGCCACCGAGCGGGAACGCCCGCACGGGTCGCCAGACGCCGTCGTCCCCGTGCTCGAACAGGTGCACGGCCTCGACGGTGAACGACGCCACGAAGCCGTCCAGGTCCGCGGACGCGCGGTCGAGGGCGTCGTCGGGCACCTCGTGCGCGACCGTCACGTGCGGGTGGTACTCGAACCGCAGCGGGACGTCGAGCGGCCCGGTCCGCACGGCCTCCTCGACGCGCACGCAGCCCTCGCTCCCCCGCGCGAGGTCCGCGAACACGACGGGCGACACGGGACGGAAGCTGCCGGGCCCGCGCAGCTCGACGTCGAAGGCCGGGCACGCCGCGGCCGCGGCCGCGAGGTGCGCGACCACGTCGTCGAGCGCGGTCTGCTCGACCACGGTGGGCGGGACGACGGTGATGTGCGGCGGGATGGCGTCGGCCAGCGGGTCGCCCGACCGGCGCCGCGCGTCGACGAGCGACGTCGCGTACGGCTCCGGGACGGCGAGCGAGACGCCGATGCGGACCTGGCTCGCCGACCGGTCGGGCAGGATCACCAGGCCGCTCCCCGTGCCGGCAGCAGCCCCACCTTGTCGTAGACGCGGGCGAGGGTGCCGCGGGCGATCTCGCGGGCGCGGTCCGCGCCCTGCGCGAGGACCGCGTCGAGCTCGTGCGGGTCGGACAGGTACTCGTCGACGCGCGCCTGGAGCGGCGTCAGGAAGTCGACGACGACCTCGGCGAGGTCCACCTTGAGGTGGCCGTACATCTTGCCGTCGTAGTCCTTGACGACCGTCTCGATCGGTCGGCCCGTGAGCGCGGAGAAGATCGTCAGGAGGTTGGACACGCCGGGCTTCGCGACGGGGTCGTACGCGATCTCGGAGCCGTCGTCGGTCACGGCGCCACGGATCTTCTTGGCGGCGGCCTTCGGGTCCTCGAGCAGCCAGATGGTGCCCTTGCCCAGCTCGGTCTTGCTCATCTTGCGGGTCGGGTCCTGGAGGTCCTGGACCTTGGCGAGCGCCCGCACGATGTGCGCCTCGGGCACGACGGCGGTGTCGCCGCCGAAGCGCTGGTTGAGCCGCTCGGCGAGGTCGCGGGTCAGCTCGAGGTGCTGACGCTGGTCCTCGCCCACGGGGACGAGCTCGGCGTCGTACAGCAGGATGTCGGCCGCCATGAGGACCGGGTAGGTGAACAGACCGACCGTGGTGCCGTCCGAGCCCTGCTTGGCCGACTTGTCCTTGAACTGGGTCATGCGGCTCGCCTCGCCGAAGCCCGTGAGGCACGACAGGACCCAGGCGAGCTCGGCGTGCTCCGGGACGTGCGACTGGACGAACAGGGCCGACCGCAACGGGTCGACGCCCGCCGCGAGGTACTGGGCGGCCGTGCGGCGCGTGCGGTCGCGCAGGCGCGCCGGGTCGGGCTGGACGGTCAGCGCGTGGAGGTCGACGACGCAGTACAGCGCGTCGTAGGAGTCCTGCAGCGCGACCCACTGCGTCAGCGCACCCACGTAGTTCCCCAGGGTCAGGGAGTCCTCGGTGGGCTGCATCCCGGAGAGGATGCGCGGGGGGCGGCTTCGCGGCGCGTCGGGGGCCATGCCGCCATTGTGGCAAAGGAGCCCTGCCGAACCGAAACCGGCGGCTGCTGCCGCGGCAGGGGCTGTGAGAGGGGCAGCGCGAGGAAGCGATCCCGCGGGACGCTCAGGTCGCCTCGTCGTCGAACGGCGCCGGGCCGGTCTCGCGGCGCGCGCCCACCGGCACGCCCGCCGCGACCCCGGCACCCGTGACCCCGCTCGCGTTGCGCGGCCGACCGCCGAGCGCCTCCCCCAGGCTGCCGAACGTGCCGTCCAGCGCGGCCTGCGACTCGTCGTCGAGCAGAGCGTCACGGACGATGCGGCGCGGGTCGTAGCGCCGCGGGTCGAGCTTGGTCCAGTCGACGTCGCCGAGCTCGCCGCCCATCTCGGCGTCCACGCGGTCCTTGGTGGATGCGACGAAGCCGCGGAGCCGCTTCACGAGCCCCGCCAGCTGCTCCGCGTACGCCGGCAGCCGCTCGGGGCCGATGACGATCACGGCGACGACGAGGAGGACCAGCATCTCCCCGCCGTTGATGTCGAACACGCACCCAGCCTACCGCCGCGGGCCCCTCCGCCCGGTCGCCGACCGGCTCCCGCCGGGTACGATCGCGGCACGGCACCAGCGGGGCGGAGCCGCACGACAGGCAGCCTGGGAGGCCACCATCGCGTACGACCTGCCGCAGAAGCCGGCCCACACCGACAAGGCGTCGTCCTGGGCGTACGCCGAGGAGTTCGTCGCCGAGGACGACGTCCTCCTGACGGCCCGCGAGGTCGGGGTGGAGATCGGGTGCCGCGCCGTCCAGCCGGGCGCCGGGGCCGTGCTCCGCGTCGCCGCGGCGGCGCTCCAGGCACGTGCTGTCGTCGAGATCGGGACGGGCACCGGGGTCGGTGCGCTGTGGCTGCTGCGCGGCATGCCGGAGGACGGGGTGCTCACGACGATCGACCCGGAGGTCGGCCACCAGCGCGCGGCACGCCAGGTGCTCGCCGCGGCGGGTATCGCGCCCACCCGGCTGCGGGCGATCGCGGGCCGCGCCACCGAGGTGCTGCCGCGGCTCGCGGACGGCGGGTACGACCTGGTCGTGGTGGGCGGCGACCCGGCGCACTACCCCGAGGTCGTCGAGGAGGGGCTGCGCCTGCTGCGGCGCGGCGGGATGCTGGCGGTCGACGCGGCGCTGCTGCACGACCAGGTCGCGAACCCGGCGCGCCGCGACGAGCTCACGACCGTGGTGCGCGAGGTGGGGCGCCGCCTGCGCGACGACGACCGGGTGCTCCCGGCGCTGCTGCCGAGCGGCGACGGGCTGCTGCTCGCCGTCGTGCGCTGAGCCCGCTGCGTGCCCTGAGCCCGCGCCGAGTCACCCGGACACACCCCCGGGCGGGACGCCGTCGGCGCCCCGCCCGGGAGGAAGTGTTCAGGAGACGACGGCCTTGAGGGCCTCGCCCAGCTCGCTCGCCTCGGTCGCGTTCAGCTCGACCACCAGGCGGCCACCGCCCTCGAGCGGAACCCGCATGACGATGCCACGCCCTTCCTTGGTGACCTCGAGAGGTCCGTCACCCGTACGTGGCTTCATCGCTGCCATGAGTGGCACTCCGTTTCGTCGTCGTGTCGAACCGACCCGCCTCGGGCCCGACCTCGCTCGCCCGTCCCTCAGATCGTGGGGAGAAGGTGCGAAAGGTCCGTGACCATTCTAGTTCACGGCTGGCCCCACCTGTGCGAACGCGCGACGACAGGTCGGCGGCCACGGGTCACGGCGCCCAGTCGGACGGCGGGATGAACCGCCACAGCTGCCACACCCACACGGCCTGCAACCACAGGAAGAGCAGCATGAGGCTCGTCATCCAGGCGGTGAAGCGGAACCTCCCACGGACCCAGCCGACCATGATCGCGAGGAGCGGGAACGCGAGGAGCAGGAAGCGCCACGTGGACGTCCACGGGTCGGTCACCAGGACGAGGTAGGCGACGTACGCGGCCCCCCACCCCTGGATCTCGGGGCCGAGGCGGAACGCGACCGGGCTGAGCAGCATCGCGACGACCACGAGCAGGATGCCGGCCAGCACCCACGGACCGTGCTCGTGGAAGATGATCTTCGAGTTGGTGACCCACGGCTCGAAGTACTTCACGGGGCCGGAGCGCCAGGCGGCCTGGGTCGCGAAGTAGGCGTCCGACCGGCCCGTCACCCAGGCGGCGACCTCGAGCCAGAGCAGCCCGGAGACCACGGACGCCACGAACAGGGACACGACGCCCCAGACGTCCCGCCCCGGCAGCGGGTCGGCACCGCGGCGTGCGTGCCACCAGCGCCACAGCCCGTGCCATAGCACGACCGCCGCCATGGGCAGCGCGACCGAGCGGGTGAGCCCCAGCAGGACGACGACCCCGATGGCCCACCAGTACCGGCGCAGGGCCATGAGGTAGAGGGTCCCCGCGATGAGGAGCAGCGCGAGCGACTCGGTGTACGCGGTCTGCATGACGGGCGACGACGGGAAGAAGCTCACGAGGGTCACGGTCGCGAGCGGCAGCGGGGCGCACCGCGCGACCGCACGTGCTCCGCCGACCTGCACGAGCCGGTAGATCACGAGCACCGCCCCTGCGCCCAGCAGGAGGGACAGCGTCGGCGCGATCGTCGTCCAGGCGAGGCCCGTGACGCTCATGAGGAGCTTCACGACGACGGGGAACAGCGGGTAGAACGCCCACGCGTTCTGGTCGACGGTCCCGTCGTCGCGCAGCGGCAGCTCGTGCGGGTAGCCGTCCTCGGCCACCCGCAGGTACCAGGTCGCGTCGAACATCCGACCCACGTAGTCGGCGTACGACGGGTGCTCCCCCGTCCAGCCGTTCGCCGCCTGGTGCTGGGCGACCAGGACGAAGACGACCGCGGAGAACAGCCGCGCGATCGCGTACACGACGAGCACCTGCGCCCACCAGCGCCACCCGCGCGGGCGGACCGTGACGAGCGCCCACCGGTGCAGGCGGTCGGTCAGGCGGTCCGGGCGGTCCTCGGTGGGCGCGTCCGGGACGGACGGCTCCGGCGCGGAAGGCTCCGGCGCTGACTGGTCGACGGCGGTGGTGGTCATCACTCGATCCCTCTGGTGGCCTCGGCGGGCGGTGCGTCACCTCGCACGGCCGCCACCATCTGCAGGACCTCGCGCGTCGCACGCACGTCGTGGGCCCGGAACACGGTGGCGCCGAGCCACGCGGCGACGGCGGTGGACGCGAGCGTACCGCCCAACCGGTCGTCCGCGGCCAGCCCGAGCGTCTCCCCCACGAAGTCCTTGCGGGACAGCGCCATGAGGACGGGGAACCCGAGGCCCGCGACCGCGTCCGTGCGCCGCAGCAGGTGCAGCGAGTGCCACGTGTTCTTGCCGAAGTCGTGCGTGGGGTCGACGAGCACGCTGCGCGGCGGGACGCCGCACGCGACGGCCCGCTCGGCACCCGCACGCAGCGTCGCGAGGACGTCCAGCAGGACGCCGTCGCGGGGGTCCGTGCCCGGGGGCGCGTCGTCGGGCAGCGGGTACGCGACCCGGTAGGGGTCGGTGCGGGGCGTCGCGCCGCCCGTGTGCGAGCACACGACCCCGACGCCGGCGCGGCCCGCGACCTCGACGAGCCGCGGGTCGTGCCCCGCCCACGTGTCGTTGACGAGGTCCGCGCCCGCGTCGATCGCGGCCTCAGCGACCTCCGCGCGCCACGTGTCGACCGACACGAGGAGCTCGGGCAGCTCGCGTCGCACGCGCGCGACGAACGGGACGACGCGCGCGATCTCGTCCGCAGGCGTCACCTCGGGGCCGACGCCCGCGCGCACACCGCCCACGTCGAGGATCGCGGCGCCGTCCTCCAGCGCCTGCTCGGCGGCGCGCACGGCGTCGTCGTCGCCCGCGTGGCGGGCACCCGCCCAGAACGAGTCGGTGGTGCGGTTGACGATCGCCATGACGACGGGCCCGTCCGCGCCCAGCGACCGCCCGCGCAGGACGAGCGGGCCCGCCGCGGGCGGGACGTGCGGGTCGTCCGTGCTCACGTGGCGGACGACTGGGCCTCGGGGCTCGCGGTGGCGAGCTCGGCGTCGGCCGTCACGACGATCCGCACGGCCTCCTCCGGGTCGTCCACGACGTGCAGCAGGTCGAGGTCGTGCGTGCTGATGGTGCCGTGGTCCGCGACCGTGGTGCGCAGCCAGTCGAGCAGCCCGGACCAGTACTCGCGCCCGACGAGCACGATGGGGAACTGGGTGACCTTGCGCGTCTGGACGAGCGTGAGCGACTCGAAGAGCTCGTCGAACGTGCCGAAGCCGCCGGGGAGCACGACGAACCCCTGCGAGTACTTCACGAACATGGTCTTGCGGGCGAAGAAGTAGCGGAAGTTCACGCCGAGCTCGACGTACGGGTTCATGCCCTGCTCGAACGGGAGCTCGATGCCGAGCCCGATGGACACTCCCCCGGCCTCGGAGGCGCCCTTGTTCGCGGCCTCCATGATGCCGGGGCCGCCTCCCGTGATGACGGCGTAGCCCTCGCCGACGAGACCGCGCGCGACGGCCTCCGCCTTCGCGTAGTACGGGTCGTCCGCCTTCGTGCGGGCCGACCCGAACACGGACACGGCACGGCCGACCTCGGCCAGCGCGCCGAAGCCCTCGACGAACTCCGCCTGGATGCGCAGCACGCGCCACGGGTCGGAGTGCACCCAGTCGGCGTCGCCCGCGGACTCCAGCAGCCTCTGGTCGGTGGTCTCGCGCGGCACCTGGCCGCCGCGCAGCAGCACGGGCCCCTTGCGGTGCTCGCGGCGGCCGCCCGACGTCTCCTTGCCGCCCTCCGGAGGCGGTTCCTGCGGCGCACGGTGGCTCACGGTCGTCATGCGTCCTCCCCGGTCAGCCACACGCGCAGCGCGCGGTGGCACAGCTCGATCTCTGCGGCGACGACGTGCTCGTCGTCCTTGTGGGCCAGGAGCGGGTCTCCCGGCCCGAAGTTCACGGCGGGGACGCCGAGCGCCGAGAAGCGCGCGACGTCCGTCCAGCCCTGCTTGGCGGTGGGCTCGGCGGCGCCCGTCGCGGCGAGGATCGCACGGACGAAGTCGCGCGCGACGCCCGTGTCGAGGCCGGGGCGGGCGCCGGGCGCGGCGTCCGTCACCGTGACCTCGAACCCCTCGAAGACCTCACGGACGTGGGCGACGGCGTCCTCGACGCTGCGCGACGGGGCGAACCGGTAGTTGACGGTGACGACGCACCGGTCGGGGACGACGTTGCCGGCGATCCCGCCCGTGATGCCGACCGCGTTGAGGCACTCGCGGTACTCGAGGCCGTCGACGACGAGGTCCTGCGGCTCGTAGGCCGCGAGGCGGGACAGCACCTCGGCGGCGTCGTGGATCGCGTTGTGACCGGTCCAGGCGCGCGCCGAGTGCGCGGCGACGCCGTGCGTGACGACGTCGACGCGCAGCGTGCCCTTGCAGCCGCCCTCGACGCTCCCGGACGTCGGCTCGCCGAGGACGGCGAAGTCGCCCGCGAGCAGGTCGGGGCTGTTCCGCAGCACCCGGCCGAGCCCGTTGAGGTCGCTCGCGACCTCCTCGTGGTCGTAGAAGACCCACGTGAGGTCGTGATCCGGCTCGTGGCCCTCGGTCGCGCCGACCTCGGCGGCCAGCGCGAGGAAGATCGCCGTGCCGCCCTTCATGTCGACGGTGCCGCGTCCCCACAGCTCACGGCCGCCGCCCTCGCCGACGACGCGCACGGGCAGGTTGCCGGCGACCGGCACCGTGTCGAGGTGGCCCGCGAGGACGACGCGGCGCTCGCGCCCCCAGCGGGTCCGCGCCACGACGGTGTCGCCGTCGCGGGTCACGTCGAGGTGCCGCAGCGGGCGCAGGACGCCCTCGACGAGGTCCGCGAGCTCGCGCTCGTTCCCGCTGACGGACTCGACGTCGCAGATCTGGCGCGTGAGCTCGACGACGTCGTGCAGCGCGAGCGTCGGACGGCGGGGGGCGGTCGGCAGGTCGCTCGGAGTGTCGGGCTGGGTCACGCACCGACCCTACCCGGGCGCCCCCCGCCGGGCCCGCAGCGGGCCCGGAGGTCGCTAGGGTTGTCTCCCATGACCGCACGCACCGCCTGGGCCTACGGCCTGGCCACCGTCACGACCCCGGCCGGCTCGACGCAGAGCCCCGCCGCGGGCGCCACGCTCGACGTCTGGTACCCCGCTCCGGCGCTCGGTGAGCGGCCCTCCGACGTGTCCGCCGACTCCGCCCCGGCAGACCTGGTCGACCTCGAGCGCGAGGACGCCGTGCGCGGGGTGCGCACCGAGGTCGTCCTCACCGAGATCGACCTGGACGCGCCGCCGGCGTCCACCGCGGACGCGTACCTGCGCCTGCACCTGCTGTCGCACCGCCTGGTGCAGCCCCACGGGCAGAACCTCGACGGGATCTTCGGCGTCCTGCCGAACGTCGTGTGGACCAGCGCCGGTCCCTGCGCGGTCGAGGGCTTCGAGACCACGCGGCTGCGGCTGCGCGCCGCCCACGGGCACCTCACGGTGCACGGCGTCGACAAGTTCCCCCGCATGGTCGACTACGTGCTGCCGTCGGGCGTGCGCGTCGCGGACGCCGACCGGGTGCGCCTGGGCGCGCACCTCGCGGCCGGCACGACGGTCATGCACGAGGGCTTCGTGAACTACAACGCGGGGACGCTCGGCACCTCGATGGTCGAGGGCCGCATCTCGGCGGGGGTCGTCGTGGGTGACGGCTCCGACATCGGCGGCGGCGCGTCCATCATGGGCACGCTGTCGGGCGGCGGGACGACCGTGGTGTCGATCGGGCGCCGGTCGCTGCTGGGCGCCAACGCCGGCCTGGGCATCCCGCTGGGCGACGACTGCGTGGTCGAGTCGGGCCTGTACGTCACCGCGGGCACGAAGGTCACGCTCGTCGGGCAGCACTCTCCCGACGGCGACACCGTCATCGTCAAGGCGCGCGACCTCGCGGGCCAGGACAACCTGCTCTTCCGCCGCAACTCGGTGACCGGCGGGGTGGAGGCCGTGTCGCGGCTCGGTGCGGGCGTCGAGCTCAACGCCGCCCTGCACGCCAACTGAGGTGCCGTCACCCACAGCACCGCAGGGCACCCCGCAGACGGCGGCACCCGCCGAGCACGTGGTGCGGGCGCACCGTCCGGGGCGTGCCGACGGGGGCGGCCGGTCGCGGCGCCGCAAGCGGCGACGACGCGGCGGCGCGGCCGTCGGTTGTCTCGTGATGACGGGCACGTTCGTCGGGCTGGTCGCGGCGGGCGCCGGGGCGGTCGTCCTGGTCGCGCGGCACTTCCAGCACCCGGCCCCGCTCGTGCTGGGCTGCACGGCGACCGCGGACGACGTGGGGTGGCCGCTCACGCCCGACCAGGCGGACAACGCGGCGACGATCACGGCTGTGACCGTCCGGCGCGGGCTGCCCGCGCGGGCGGCGACGGTCGCGCTCGCGACCGCGCAGCAGGAGTCGAAGCTCCGCAACATCGAGTACGGGGACCGGGACTCCCTCGGCCTGTTCCAGCAGCGTCCGTCGCAGGGCTGGGGCACCGACGCGCAGATCCTCGACCCGGTCCATGCGACGGGTGAGTTCCTCGACCACCTCGTGCAGGTGCCGGACTGGCAGAAGCTCGAGATCACCGTCGCCGCACAGAGGGTGCAGCGTTCGGCCTACCCCCAGGCCTACGCGATCCACGAGGCGTCCGCGCGGGCCTGGGCGTCGGGCCTGACGGGCTGGACTCCCGCCGGGGTGACCTGCACGCTCGCCGCGATCGACGGCGCGGCCCCCGCGGACGGGTCGGAGCCGCTCACCGCGGACGACGTCGCGGACCGTCTCGACCAGGACTACGGGACCCTGCCGCACACGGTCGACACCGCCGCCCGGACAGTCACCGTGGACGCCCGACCGCTCGGCTCGAGCAGCGCCGCGGACGCGCGAGCCGCCTGGTCGGTCGCGTCCTGGGCCGTCGCGACGGCGAGCGCGCAGGACGTCGTGCGGGTCGACGTCGACGGGCAGAGCTGGGTGCGCGGCCAGGAGGGTTGGCACACCGCCGACGACGACGGGTCCGCGGCCGCGGACCCGGGTGCCGGTCGCGTCCGGATCACCGTGGCGCACTGATCCGGGCACCGGGACGTCGGCCGGAAGGGGTCCGCCCGCGAGACGTGAGAGGCGCCCCGCACCATCAGGTGCGGGGCGCCTCTCGTCGTGGTGCGTCTGCGGTCAGCGACCGGAGACCGGGACGTAGTCGCGCTCGGTGGCACCCGTGTAGATCTGGCGCGGGCGACCGATCTTGGTCTGCGGGTCGTTCATCATCTCGCGCCACTGGGCGATCCAGCCGGGCATGCGGCCGAGCGCGAACAGGGGCGTGAACATGGCGGGCTCGAAGCCGAGCGCCTTGTAGATGAGGCCCGTGTAGAAGTCGACGTTCGGGTAGAGCTTGCGCTCGATGAAGTAGTCGTCGTTGAGCGCGATCTCCTCGAGGCGCTTCGCGATGTCGAGCAGCTCGTCGTCCTTGCCGAGGGTGGACAGCACGGCGTCGGCGGACTTCTTCACGATCGCGGCGCGCGGGTCGTAGTTCTTGTAGACCCGGTGGCCGAAGCCCATGAGGCGGACGCCGTCCTCCTTGTTCTTCACCTTGCTCATGAAGGTGTCGACGTCGTACTCGGCGTTCTTGATCTTGTCGAGCATCAGGAGCACGGACTCGTTCGCGCCGCCGTGCAGCGGGCCAGACAGGGCGTTGACGCCGGCCGCGACGGACGCGTAGAGGTTCGCCTGGGCCGAGCCGACGATCCGGACGGTCGACGTGGAGCAGTTCTGCTCGTGGTCGGCGTGCAGGATGAGGAGCTTGTCGAGCGCCTCGACGACGACCGGGTCGGCGTCGTACTGCTCGTACGGGCGCGCGAACGTCATGCGCAGGAAGTCGTCGACGTAGCCGCGCGAGTAGTCCGGGTAGAGCAGCGGCTCGCCGACGCGGCGGCGGTGCAGGTACGAGGTGATCGTGCGGGTCTTCGCGAGCAGGAGGACGGTCGCGAGCTCGACGGTCTCAGGGTCCTGCGGGTCGAGCGACTCGGGGTAGAACGTCGCGAGGGCGTTGACCGCTGAGGCCATGACGGCCATCGGGTGCGCAGCGCGCGGGAAGGTGCCCATGAAGGTGCGGAAGTCCTCGTGCACGAACGTGTGCCGGTTGACGCGCTCGGTGAACGCCTCGAGCGTCGGACCGTCCGGCAGCTCGCCGTGGATGAGCAGGTAGGCGACCTCGAGGAAGGTCGAGCCGTCGGCGAGCTGGTCGATCGGGTAGCCGCGGTAGCGCAGGATGCCCTGGTCGCCGTCGATGTACGTGATCTCCGAGGTGCACGAGGCGGTGTTCATGAAGCCCGGGTCGACCGTCACGAGGCCGGTGTCCTTGAGGAGCGAGGAGACGACGAGACCGTCGTTGCCCTCTGAGGCGCGCACCACCGGCAGCGGTCGCGACGTCCCGTCGACGGTGAGCTCGACGGCAGCAGCGGAGTCGGTCATGACTTCCTTCCTTCGCGCGACACGGCGCGTGGGACGCACGGTGGTTCACAGCAGTTGTTCGGGCCCCGGACACGACCGCACGACGGGCAGCCACGGGACAGCAGGGATCACCGCACCGGTGCGGAGCCTGTCGTCCGACTGTACGCGCACGAATCGGACGTGACCAAGCCCGGACGCTTGCTATACCGACGCTCGACCTGTGGCGCAGATCACACCCGGTCGGTCGTGCTGCGTGCCAGTCGGACGCCGGGGTTGTCCCATGGCGTCATCGGCAGGAGTCAGCCCGACGTCCCAGCGCTGATCAGGCCCCTGACAACCGCGCCGCAGCCTCGGCCACGCGCTCGTCGGACGCGGTGAGCGCGATGCGCACGTGACCTGCGCCGTCGGGCCCGTAGAACGCACCCGGGCCGACGAGGATGCCGAGGCCGGCGAGGTCGCCGAGGGTCTCGAAGCAGTCGGTCGGGCCGCCCGCCGGGCGCGTCCACAGGTACAGACCGGCCTCGGAGTGGTCGACCTCGAGGCCCGCGTCCGCGAGGGCGCGCTGCAGCGTGCTGCGCCGGCGCAGGTACACCGCGCGCTGTGCGGCGACGTGGGCGTCGTCGTCCAGCGCGGCGATCATCGCGGCCTGCACGGGCGCGGGCACGATCATGCCGAGGTGCTTGCGGGTCGCGAGGAGCCGGCCGACGAGCGCGACGTCGCCCGCGACGAACGCGGCGCGGTAGCCCGCGAGGTTCGACTGCTTGGACAGCGAGTAGGCCGCGAGGAGCCCGTCGTGCGACCCGCCACAGACGCGCGGGTCGAGGATGCTCGGGACGCCCTGCGACACCCACGGCTCGGTCCACGGCAGGAGCGCGTAGCACTCGTCGCTCGCCACCACCGCTCCGATCGCACGAGCAGCCTCGACGACGCGGCGCAGCTCGTCGACGTCCGCGACACGGCCCGTCGGGTTGCTCGGCGAGTTCACCCAGACGAGGCGCACGTCGGACCGCGACGACCACTCGTCGACGTCGTCCGTCGCGAGCGGCGTGGCGCCCGCGAGCCGGGCGCCCACGTCGTACGTCGGGTACGCGGTGCGAGGGTGCACGACGACGTCGCCCGGGCCGAGGCCCAGCAGCGACGGGAGCAGGCCGACGAGCTCCTTGGAGCCGATCGTCGGGAGCACGCCGTCGGGGTCGAGCCCCGCAACGCCCCGGGTGCGCGCGAACCAGCCCGCGACGGCCTCCCGCAGGGCGGCCGTGCCGTGCGTCGTCGGGTACCCGTGCGCGTCGGACGCGGCGGCGAGGGCGTCACGGACGACGTCAGGCGTCGGGTCGACCGGGGTGCCGATCGACAGGTCCACGAGACCCCGGGGGTGGGACCGGGCGCGCGCGACGTACTCGCCGAGCGTGTCCCAGGGGTAGGCGTCCTCGAGCGGGTGGAAGCCCATCGGCCGAGGTCAGGCCTGCGGCGGCAGGGCCGCGATCATCGGGTCGTCCTTGTCGATCTGACCCATCTTGGCGGCGCCACCGGGCGAACCGAGGTCGTCGAAGAACTCGACGTTCGCGCGGTAGTAGTCGCTCCACTCCGTGGGGACGTCGTCCTCGTAGTAGATCGCCTCGACGGGGCACACCGGCTCGCACGCACCGCAGTCCACGCACTCGTCCGGGTGGATGTACAGGGAGCGGGAGCCCTCGTAGATGCAGTCCACGGGACACTCCTCGATGCACGCCTTGTCCTTGACGTCGACGCACGGCTGAGCGATCACGTAGGTCACTGCAGATGTCCTTTCGAGGGGAGCCGGAGGGGGTGCCGGACGCCTCTAGTATCGCGCAGAGGAGAGGGAGGTCGACCACATGTCCGAGGGATGGCACCCGGGTCCGGCCGTGGGAGAGGGGTCGGCGCACGCTCCGAGCCCCGTGTGGCGCGCCTGGACGGTCGGCGACCGCGTCGTGGTGCGTCGGCGCCTGGCTCACGCCGACGGCTCCGGGAGCGACGCTGCAGGCGACGCCGAGCACCTGTACACCGACGTGCTCGGCGTGGTCACGGCGGTCGACGACGCCGGCGTGACGGTCCGGCCCGACCCGCCGCGCGCCGCCACGGGCCGCGACCACCGGGCCGACCCGGTGCGGATCGACGCCGGTGACATCGCGCTCGGCAAGCGCGTGCCGCCGCGGCCCGTGCGCCGCAACACGTCCGACACGTCCCGGTAGCGACAGCGCCGCCCGGGCACGACATCATCGACGCCATGACCTCGCTCCCGTCCGGTCCGTTCACGCTCGACGCCTTCCACGACGCCCCCCGCGCGGAGGTCGTCGACCTGCTCCTCGCGTGCGCAGCGGTCCCCCGCTGGGCTGAGGAGATCGCAGACGCCCGACCGTTCGCGGACACCGGCGCGCTCGTCACCGCGGCCCGCGTCGCCGCGAGGCCGTGGACGGACGACGAGGTTCTGGCTGCGCTCGCCCGGCACCCGCGGCTCGGCGAGAGGCCGTCGGGCGACGACGCGGAGTCCGCGATGTCGCGGCGCGAGCAGGCGGCGCTCGGGGTGCCGGACGAAGCGAGCGACGCTCCGGAGGGCGCCTCGCCGGCGGTGGCCTCCGTGGCCACGGTGGCCGAGCAGCTCTCCGACGGGAACCGGCGGTACGAGGAGAGGTTCGGGCACGTGTTCCTGCTGCGCGCGGCGGGACGCAGCGCGGACGAGGTGCTCGCGATCCTGGACCGGCGGCTCCAGAACACCCCCGACGTCGAGCTGCGGGCCGCAGCAGCGAACCTCCGCGAGATCGCTGTGCTGCGCCTCGCGGAGCTCGTCGGGGCGCCGAGCCACGTGACGACGCACGTGCTGGACGCCGCGTCCGGGCGCCCCGCCGCGGGCGTGGGGGTCGTGCTGGAGGCGCTGCGCGCCGAGGCAGGCGGCGGCCATGCGGGCCGCGGCAGCGGGTGCTGGCACGGCGTCGCGACCGCCACGACGGACGACGACGGGCGCGTCCGCGACCTCGGACCCGCCGCCCTGCACCCCGGGACGTACCGGGTGCGGTTCGCGACGGGCGACTGGTTCGCCGCGCGCGACGTCGACACGTTCTACCCCGAGGTGGTCGTCGTGTTCCGTGTCGGAGCACCCGACGAACCGGGGGCCGGGCACTACCACGTGCCGCTGCTGCTCAGCCCGTTCGCGTACTCGACGTACCGGGGCAGCTGACACACTCGTTCCCAGCGGGAGCGTCGTCCGGCGTCCGTACTCTTTCCTCGCGCCTCACAGAGAGTCGGACCGCTCCCTTCGAGGCGGTCACGTGTTCGTCGACGAGAGCAAGAAGCAGGACTACCTGCTCGTCGCCGCGGCGATCGTTCCCGGTGACCTTTCACGCGCGCGCACGACCGTACGTGGTCTGCAGAAGCCCGGTCAGCGTCGGTTGCACGTGGTGAACGATCTACCGGGCCGGGGCGGGGTACCGCACGAACATCGAGCGGCGCGGAGCGTGCCTGGAACGGCTCGTCGAGGACATCGCCGCGGCAGGCTGCGCCCGGCTGATGCTCGAGAGGTGCTGGCGATACCGGACGCGATCGCGTGGGCATGGGCGCATGGTGGTGACGCCCGCCGTCGCGCCGAGCCCTTGGTCACCGGCGTCGTCCGGCTCTAGACAGCGCGAAACCCGAGCGCCACAACCGTCCGGAAGGGTCTCGGGTCCACTTCTCGCCGCTACTGCGGAGAGCGCCTCACTTCTAGGCGCCCGCGTTGCACGCGCGCAACGAACTACCGGACCCGACCCGGCCGACGAACACGCCCAGCGGCACGAGCCTCTCGGCGTGGGGGCCAGGCTGATGACGCTCGCGCGCAACACCCGGACCTTCGACACCACTCTGCGATCCGTCGCCGACCGCGGCAGCACGCTCATCAGCGATGTCGAGCTCCGCGGCAGGGTCATGCTCGACCGCTGCCACATCACCGCGATCACCGTCGCTACCGCCGGCGCGGGGGCGCTCAGGTCTGAGCGCTCGGCTCCTCCGACGTCGGCATCCGCTCCGGCAGGACGAGCGGCGGGCCGGCCGCGACGACGGACGGCTGCTTCGGCTCGCCCGGGCGCCAGACGTTGAAGAACAGGTTGAGCGCGACGCCCATGATGGCGGCGGAGCTGATGCCCGACCCGAAGATCGTCGCGAACCAGTCGGGGAAGTTCGACCAGAAGCCGTCCGCGACGACGGGCAGCAGCCCGAACCCGAGCGTCGTCGCGACCACCACGAGGTTGAGGTTGTCGCGGTACTTCACCTGCGACAGGGTGCGCACGCCCGACGCGGTCACCGAGCCGAACAGGACGATGCCGGCCCCGCCGAGCACCGGCCCCGGGATGACTCCCACGACCGCGGCGAGCCACGGCGACAGACCGAGCAGGACGAGCACCCCGCCGCCCAGCGCCACCGCGAAGCGGCTCTTGATGCCGCTCAGTGCGACCAGGCCGACGTTCTGCGCGAACGCCGTCGTCGGGAACGCGCCGACGACCGGCGCGACCGCGCTCGACAGCATGTCCGCCCGGAGGCCGTCGCTCAGGCGCCGCGAGTCGACCTTCGTCCCGACGATCTCGCCCACCGCGAGCAGGTCGGCCGTGGTCTCGACCATGATCACGAGCATCACGACGACCATCGACACGATCGCTCCCACCGCGAAGGCCGGGGCGCCGACGTCGAAGAGATGCGGGAGCGCGACCGCGTCCACACCCGAGAGGCCGTCCGTGCTCGCCTTGCCGACGACGAACGCGGCGACCGTCCCGACGACCAGCCCGAGCAGGATCGACAGCCGCGACAGCACCGGCACCTTGCTCAGCACGAGCACGACGAGCAGCGTGAAGCCCGCGAGCGCGATGTCGCCCGGGTTGGCGTAGCCCGGAGCGGTCGGGTCGTTGCCGATGATCCAGCCCGCCGCCGTCGGCATGAGCGACAGCCCGATGACCGTGATCACGCTGCCCGTCACCACTGGCGGGAACAGGTGCACGATCCGCGAGAAGAACGGCGCGACCACGAACCCGACGACAGCCGCGACGATCACCGCGCCGTACGCGTAGCGCAGGCCGGTCTCGCCGCCGCCCTGCGTGGTCACGATCGTCAGGAGCGTGGACACGGACGCGAACGAGATGCCCTGCACCAGCGGGAGCTGAGCACCGAGGAACGGGACGCCGAGCGTCTGCAGGAGCGTCGCGAGCCCGCTGAACAGCAGCGCGCTCGACACGAGGACCGCCTGCTGCGTCGGGGTGAGGCCGGCCGCCCCGCCGATGATGAGCGGGACCGCGATCACCCCGCCGAACATCGCCAGGATGTGCTGCAGCCCGTACCCGAGCGAGCGGACGAACGGGAGGCGCTCGTCCTCGGGTCGCGCCGACGTCCCCGGTGCCGCCGCGTCGGACGTGGGTGCAGGGTCCACCGCCGGTTCGGCTGCAGGTTCAGCGGGCGGTTCGGTCTCGCGGACGGTCACGGGTGCTCCTTCGGGGGGTCAGGCGAGGGCAGAAGGCGAGAAAGTGCCGGACTGTCAGACGAACGGCGTCACGGCGTCCCACGCGGCGGGCGCCTCGGCGACGCCCGCGCGGATCACGGCGCCGTCGATCAGCCCGTACGGCCGGTCGGCGGCGTAGAAGACCTCGCCGGGGTTGTCGAGGCCGAACGGCGCGAGGTCCACGAGGAAGTGGTGCTTGTTCGGCATCGAGAACCGGACTTCGGCGACCGCGTCGACCTCCTCGATCGCCCGGCGGCCCATCGCGTAGAGGGTCTGCTGGAGCGCGAGCGAGTGGACGTCCGCGAACGTCGCGAGCAGGACCGCGCGCACCCGCTCGTACAGCGCGTCGAAGTCGACCGCGCCCGGGGTGCGGGCCGCCTCGACCGTCTCGTCGGTGTACCGCCACCGGGCCGTCACCGACGTGGCGAGGATCCGGTCGTCTGTCTCGACGAGGGTCGTGTACCGGTCGCGGGGGAAGCCGTGGAACTCGCTGCCCGTCGACTTCAGGACGGTGAGGTCCTCCAGCCCGGCGACGACCCAGCGGCGGTCGCCGTCGACGACGACGAGCGCCGTCCGCGTCTCGGTGCCGCCGCGGACGAACGCGTGGTCGTGCCCGACGCCGCCCTCGGAGGTCTCGCCCGAGGCGTCCGTGACGATCCGCCCCCACGAGTGCGCCAGCGCGCCGAACCGGCCGCCCGTGATCCAGTCGAACTCGCCCGTGAAGTGGTCGGCCAGCCGCGTCAGGAAGTCCTCGGGGGCACCCACGCCGTCCCGCGCGAACGCGTACACCGTGTTCTTCTGCGTGTCCGTCGCCACGACCTTCGCGTTGTCGCCCACCAGGTAGCTGTCCGCGAGCGCCTCGCCGCGCAGCTGCGTCGTGACGGTGAGGTCCTCGATCTCGTGCCGCGCGCTGTCGCGCGTCACCCGCACCAGCCGGACCTCCGCCTTGCCGTACTGGTTCGCGCCGAGCACGACAGCCGGGCCGACGTCCGCGACCGTCGGCGCTCCGGACGAGATGCCGGACGCCGCGGTCGACGTGGTGGGCGGGGTGCGGGGTGCGGTGGTGCTGGTCATGGCGGCGACGCTAGACAGCGCGGCGCTGCTTGCGGTTTCCCGGTCGTAAACCCTGCGTAACCGGTGCGGGACCAGCGACGTCGCGGATCGGGGGCCAGGTCGATGATCACGGTGGCGTACGTGTCCGCACGGCGTGTGTGACGCCACACGTGCTCATCGACCCCGACGGTGGTGAGGCCCAGATCACCGGGGCCGAGCGCAGCAGACCCCGTTCTGGCCAGGGTGCGCGCCGCCTGCCCCCGAGGGCGGGGCCTTCAAGACCAGCGCCACGGGAATCTCGTCACCTCTTAGGCGACAAGCCCGTCTTCGTCATGCGCGTGCATCCGGGGCAACTGGTCGCCGCCAGATCATCGTTCGGCGCTTTGATCTCACCAGCGCGAACAGCCGGGTGAAAAGGTCCTGGACCGCGACTTTCGCGAACGAGGACCCTGTACATTCGCGGCGGACAGGCAGCGCCCAGCCTGCGGCGAGAGAGGAAATGCATGGCACGCCGTACCGGTTCGACCAGCTGGTCGCGACCCGCTACCGGACGTCCGATCGCAGCACTGAAGGCCGACGGAAGTTACGACGGCAAGTACTACTCGGTCGGGCGGGCAGCCGGACCATCGGTCGATCGGCCGGCGGCTCGTCGCGCACGAGTAACACGTCACGGGCGTCGCGGGGCACGGGGTCCGGCCTCAAAAGGATCACGGTTCCTCGATCCTCACACCGCCGATACTGCGATAGTCTCGAGCGCTGATATGAGAGGTGCAGCCCGGAAGCGAGGAACACGTGACCCCTGACAGTCCTGACGAACTGACCCGCCTGCTCCAACTGAGTGAGACCGAGTTCTCCATGACAGCCGCCCACGCTGCCAGCCTCGGATACACCGAGTCCGCAATCAAGGACGCGCGTGAAGTGCGTGTGTGGATCCACCAACTCGACGTCCAGTCGGCCAGCAAGGCATATAACGCCGTCGCTGGCTGGTTCGTCGGGGGGATCAGCCTGCTCGCAGGAATAGGCTGCCTCGTCTTTGATTGGCGCCCCGAAGACGTTGCGCAGGCCCACGCGACTGGATGGGGGCTCCTCTTGATCGCTGGAATCGCCCTCACCGTCAGGTTTGCACAAAATGCACGGTCGAAAGAGTTGATGAATAAGTACTTTGACGCCCTGGAGACGTTCGACATTTCCCGAAGCGTCACCGAGAGCTGGCGAAAGTAATCGGCGACGAGCCGTTTAGGCGCTGAGTTCGAGGACGAGGTCACCGCAACACAACGTGCCAGACGAACCTGCTGGATGGTCGAGGTCGACCGTCCTCCAGGAACGACGGCAGACGAGCTGGCAGCCTCGGTGTCGACGACGACAGTTTTCCTCGCCGACCCTCACCATGCCGTTGATCGTCCTGCCTCGCGTACGCCGCCCAGCGGGCCGACCCCGACGACGGCGGCCAGGGACGGGCGCTAGAGCGCTCGCCACAAAACACCGCGGATCGCGATGGTGACCAGACAGTAGGTTGCCCGCGACCACAGTCACCAGAACACTGAGACGGCAGGTTCAGTCATCGCGTCAGATCGACAGAGCCCTGCACAAGCGCTGTGCGAAGACCGTGTCCCTGGGGACCGCCGCACTCCCGACCGTCCGGTGCCACACCCTCCGTCATGCAGACGACACACCACCGAAACGGACCGCCGCCACCGAGGGCGTAGGTTCACGGTCCGCACCGACGTTCACGCCGAGCACCGATGTGCACGTCAGCACCGGCGAGAGGAACCCGCATGACGCAGCAGCCGCCCGGCCCGTCCCCCGACCTCGTCGTGCGTGCGCGCCGCGCCTGGGTCGACACCGCGTGGGCGTCCGTGCAGGTGCACGTCGTCGGTGGCGAGGTCGCCGCGGTCGACGCCTTCGACGCGCCGCTGCCCGCGGGCGTCCCCGTCACCGACGTCTCCGCCGACCAGGTGCTCCTCCCCGGCCTGGTCGACAGCCACGTCCACGTCAACGAACCGGGCCGCACCGCCTGGGAGGGCTTCGCGTCGGCGACGCGCGCGGCCGCGGCGGGGGGCGTCACGACGCTCGTCGACATGCCGCTGAACTCGATCCCGCCCACGACGACCCCCGACGCGCTCGACGCCAAGCTCGCGGCGACGGCGGGCAAGCTCACCGTCGACGTCGCGTTCTGGGGCGGCGCGGTGCCCGACAACCTCGGCGCGCTCGCCCCGCTGCACGACGCCGGGGTGCGCGGGTTCAAGGCGTTCCTCGCGCCGTCGGGCGTGGACGAGTTCGGGCACCTCGGCCCCGACGAGCTCGACCGGGCGCTCTCCGAGGTCGCCGCTCTCGACAGCGTCCTCGTCGTGCACGCCGAGGACCCGCACCACCTCGTCGCACCGCCGGGTGACGGCCGGCTCGGCGCCCGGTACGCGGACTTCCTCGCGTCGCGCCCGCCCACGAGCGAGCAGGCCGCCATCGCCCGCCTGCTCGACGGCGTGGCCCGCACGGGCGCGCGAGCGCACGTCCTGCACCTGTCGGACGCGGGCGCGCTACCGCTGCTGCGCGCGGCGAAGGCGTCCGGGCTGCCCGTGACCGTCGAGACGTGCCCGCACTACCTCACGCTGCGCGCGGAAGACGTCCCCGACGGCGCGACCCAGTTCAAGTGCTGCCCGCCCATCCGTTCGGCCGCGAACCAGGACCTGCTGTGGGAGGCGGTGCTCGACGGGACGATCGACGCGGTCGTGTCCGACCACTCCCCCGCGACGACCGACCTCAAGCACGCGGACGGCGGCGACTTCGGCCGGTCGTGGGGTGGGATCGCGGGCCTCCAGCTCGGCCTGCCCGCCGTGTGGACCGAGGCGCGCCGTCGCGGGATCCCGCTCGACGCGCTCCTTCCGGCGTTCACGACCGGACCCGCGCGCGTCGCCGGGCTGGACGGCCGCGAACCGGGCGAGGCGCCGCTCGGCCGGATCGTGCCGGGAGCCCCCGCCCACCTCGTGGCCCTCGACCCGGAGGCCGAGTTCGTCGTCGACGCGCGGCGGCTCGAGCACCGCAACCCCGACTCCCCCTACGACGGAGCGACGCTGCACGGCGCGGTGCGCACCGTGTGGCTCGGCGGCCGTCCGGTCGTCGCCGACGGGCACGTGCTCGCCGGAGCACCCCGCGGACGCACGCTCCTCGCCCTGCGGACGACGGCCGCTCCGACGACGGCCGCGCGTGCGTGACGCGTCAGACCGCGGCGGGCTCGGGGCGGTCCGCGTCGCGCACCGTGTGCCCGAACGTCGTCACGCCGAGCGACAGCAGCCCCGCGAGCAGGAGGCCCGCGCCGACCCCGTGCTCGCCCGACTTGACGAGCAGCGCGCCCACGCAGGCGCCCAGCAGGATCAGGACGACCGCGAGGAGGCGGCGCGGCCAGTGCTGCCCGTCGCCGCCCGCGAGCTGCGAGTCGGCCGCGAGGCCGGTGAGGGTCGACGTCACGACGACCGTCGTGACGTCCTTGACGGCGAGCCGGCGCGCCACCGCGGCCTGCAGGCCCATCGCGACGGCGAGGACCCCCGTCACCGTGAACGCCCACGTCGTGTGCTCCACGGGCGGGTGGACCAGCGCAGCAGCACCCAGCGCGGTCGCCGTCGCGCCGGTGAGCGTGAAGCCGACCGTCGACCGACGCCCCCAGCCCGTCGGCCCCTTGCGCACCAACCGGCCGCCCAGGACCGCGCCCACGAAGAACCCGGCCAGCGCGATCGCCGGGCCCAGCACCGGCAGGTCGTCGGCGCCCGCGAGCGCCATGCCGAGCACCACCACGTTGCCGGTCATGTTCGCGGTGAACACCCGGTCGAGGCCGAGGTACCCGACGGCGTCCACGACACCGGTCGTGAACGTCAGCGCGAGCATGAGGACGAGGTGGGCGTGGGCCGGCGTGCGGCGCAGGTGGTGGAGCATCACCGCGTCATGATGACGGTCCACGCCCCAGGCCGTCCACGCGTGCACCTGACCGCCCACCCTCCGAGAGGATCACGATGATCGTCCTGCAGCCCGGCAGCGGCCCCGTCCGCGGCGCCCAGTACCTGCCGTCCGGACCGGGCACGGTCCGCTGGGGGCGCCTGCCCTGCGCGTCCGACGAGCCCGTGCTGCGCGTCGCGCCGGGCACCGAGGTCACGATCGACACGGTGAGCCACGAGGGGCTGCTCGACGACCAGGGCAGCGACCCCGTGTCCTACTTCGGCGGGCACGGGGTGCCCCGCGCCGAGGTGCTGGACGACGCCGTCGAGATCGTCCGCGAGCTGCGGCGTGACCCGGCGCACGACGGCCCGCACGTCGTCACCGGGCCGGTCCACGTCGAGGGCGCCGAGCCGGGCGACCTGCTCTCCGTCACGCTGCTCGAGGCGCTCCCCCGCGTGCCGTACGGGGTCGTGTCGAACCGCCACGGCCGCGGGGCGCTCCCCGGCGAGATGCCCGCGGGGCCCGACAACGTCAGCGTGCTCGTCCGCGCGGTGCCGCGCGCGGACGCGGACCAGGCGGCAGCCGGCACCGCCGCAGGGCTCGTCGGCCTGCTGCCTCTCGTCGACGGCGGCGAGCCGGTCGTCGAGGTCCCGCTGCGCCCGTTCCTCGGGATCATGGGCGTCGCCGTCGCGGGCGACGTGCCGCCGCACTCGGTGCCACCCGGCCCGCACGGCGGCAACATCGACATCTCCCTGCTCCAGGTCGGCTCGACGCTGCACCTGCCCGTCCAGGTGCCCGGCGCGCTCGCGTACGTGGGAGACCCGCACTTCGCGCAGGGCGACGGCGAGGTCGCGCTCACGGCCTGGGAGGCGTCGCTGCGCGTGACCGTGCGGTTCGACGTGGTGCCGCGCGAACGAGCGCTCGCAGAGTTCGGCGAGCTCGCCGGGCCCCTCGGCGAGACCGTGGAGCACCTCGTGCCGACGGGCATGGACCCCGACCTCGACGAGGCGCTGCGCCGCTGCGTCCGGCAGGCCGTCGCGCTGCTCGGCGCCCGGTACGGCATGACGCCGCACCTCGCGTACGCGTACCTGTCCGCGGCGACGGACTTCCGGGTGTCGCAGGTCGTCGACCTCGTCACCGGCGTCCACGCCACGATCCGCAAGGACGACTTCGCCCGCGTCGCGCGCCGCGGCCCGGGCTCCGTCGTCGGCTCGGCCTCCGGACCCGCCGCCGGACCGGTGTTCCGCGTCGAGGGCTCGCCGCTGGTCGCGCCGACGGGCCGCGGGCCGCTCGACGGGCTCGGCGTCGCCGTCAAGGACCTGTTCGACGTCGCCGGGCACCGCGTCGGCGCGGGCGTGCCTGCGTGGCTCGACGCCGCCGCCCCCGCGGACCGGCACGCCCCCGCGGTCGCCGACCTGCTCGCCGCGGGCGCCCACGTCGTCGGCATCGCCCACACCGACGAGCTCGCGTACTCCGTCGCCGGCGCCAACCCGCACCACGGCACGCCGCCCAACCCCGCCGCGCCCTGGGCCGTCCCGGGCGGGTCGTCCAGCGGGCCCGCGAGCGCCGTCGCGTCCGGGGCCGCGGACGTCGGCCTCGCGACCGACACCGCCGGGTCGGTGCGCGTGCCCGCGTCATACCAAGGCCTCTGGGGGCTGCGGACGACGCACGACGCCGTCGACCGCACCGGCCTGGTCCCGCTCGCGCCGTCGTTCGACACCGTCGGCTGGATCACCCGGGACGCGGGCACGCTGCTCGCGGTGGCGTCCGCGGTGCTGGCGGGCGCCGCGCCGGCGACCGCACCGCCACCGGCAGCGGGTCCCGACGACGACCCGTCCGTGACGCTCGCCTGGTCGCCCGCGCTGCTCGCGCACGTCGAGCCGACCACGCGGGCCGCGTTCACCGCCCTGCTCGCCCGGTGGGCCGCGCTCCCCGGGGTCCGGGTGCGCGCGCTCGCCGACGACGCGCTCCCCGACCCCGCGGACGCGTTCGCGGCGTTCCGCACGGTGCAGGCGGCGGAGGCGTGGCGCAGCCACGGGTCGTTCGTCGACGCGCACGCCGACGCGCTCGGCACCGCCGTCGCGCGACGGTTCGCGGCCGCCCGCCGGGTCACCCCGGACGAGGAGGCCGCCGCTCGCGCCGAGGCCGACCGGGTGGCGCGCGCCGTCCGCGCCGTGCTAGCCGACGCGGTCCTCGTGCTCCCGACGACCCCCGGGCCCGCACCGCGGCGCGCGACCCCGGAGGTCGAGGAGGTGCGCGTCCCCACGCTCGAGCTCACGTGCCTCGCCGCGCTCGCGGGCGCGCCCGCGCTGTCCGTGCCGGTGCTCGTCGTCACCGTCCCCGAGGCGGGCCCCGCGCCGGTCGGCGTCAGCCTCGTCGGCAGGCCGGGAGACGATCTCGCGCTCGTGCGGCTCGGCGCACGGCTCGACTCCCGCGCCGCCACCACCGGGGCGTCGAACCCCCGAAACCTCGCCGCAACGACGCCGCCCTACGCTGCGAACGCGTCCCGCACCACCACCTCAGAGCACCGAGGAGCCTCCTGACCATGACGGTGACCACCCCGGTGACCCCACCGGCCACGACCGCCGGCCCCGTCGACCCGCCCGCCCGCCTGCTCATGGGCCCGGGTCCCGTCGACGCGCACCCCAGCGTCCTGCGTGCCATGTCGGCGTCGCTGATCGGCCAGTTCGACCCCGTCATGACGGGGTACATGACCGAGACCGCCGCCCTGTACCGCGAGGTGCTCGGCACGACGAACAGCGCGACCGTCCTCGTGGACGGGACGTCGCGCGCCGGCATCGAGGCCGTGCTCGTGTCGCTCCTGCGACCGGGCGACCGGGTGCTCGTCGCGGTCATCGGGCGGTTCGGGCACCTGCTGCGCGAGATCGCGACGCGGGCCGGCGCGGAGGTCCACGTCGTCGAGGCGCCCTGGGGGCAGGTGCTCACGCCGGCGGCCGTCGAGGAGGCGGTGCGGCGCGTCCGCCCGGTCGTCGTCGCGACCGTCCAGGGCGACACGTCGACCACGATGTGCCAGCCGCTCGACGAGCTCGGCGAGATCTGCCGGCGGCACGGCGCGCTCCTGTACGTGGACGCGACGGCGTCGCTGGGCGGCAACCCGTTCGAGGCGGACGCGTGGGGCGTCGACGCCGTGAGCGCCGGCCTGCAGAAGTGCCTGTCCGGGCCGCCCGGGAGCGCGCCCGTCAGCCTGTCGGACGCCGCGGTGGCCGTCGTGCGGTCGCGGCACAGCGTCGAGGCGGGGCTGCTGGAGCCCGGCGACGACGTGTCCGACGACCCCGTCCGGTCCAACTACCTCGACCTCGGGCAGATCCTCGACTACTGGGGACCGCGCCGCCTCAACCACCACACCGAGGCCACGTCCATGCTGTACGCGGCGCGCGAGTGCGCGCGCCTGCTGCTCGTCGAGGGTCGCGACGCCGTCGTCGCCCGGCACCGGGCCGCGGGTGACGCGATGCTCGCTGGCGTGCGCGGTCTCGGTCTCGACGTCTACGGGGACGTCGCGCACAAGATGACGAACGTCGTCGCCGCCGTCATCCCCGACGGGGTCGACGGCGACGCCGTCCGCGCGGCGCTGCTCAGCGACTACGGCATCGAGATCGGGACGTCCTTCGGCCCGCTCCACGGGCGCGTCTGGCGCCTCGGCACCATGGGCTACAACGCGCGGCGCGACGCCGTGCTCACCACGCTCGCGGCGCTCGAGGACGTCCTCCGGCGAGCCGGCGCACCCGTCGTGCCCGGGGGCGGCACCGACGCGGCCCGCGCGGCGTACTCCGGCACGAGCGACGCCACCGACACCGAGGTGCAGCGATGACCGACGCGCGGGCCACCACCCCGACCACCACGTACCGCGAGTCGCCCGCGTGGGCGCGCGACGCCGCCCGGCGCGTCATGGCGCGCTGCGACGCGCTCGCCCGGGTCTCCGCGCGGCCCGACGGCATCGAGCGCGTCCACCTGTCGCCGGAGCACGCCCGCGCGAACGACCTCGTCGCCAACTGGATGTGCGACGCGGGCATGCGCTCCTGGCAGGACACCGCGGGCAACCAGCGCGGACGCGTCGACCCCGTCCCCGCGTCGACGCCCGCACAGCTGCGCCCACCCGCCCTCCTGCTCGGGTCGCACATCGACACCGTCGTGGACGCCGGCCGCTACGACGGCATGCTCGGCGTCCTCATGGCGGTCGAGGTCGCCGCGGCGCTGCGCGAGGACGTCGGCCGGCTGCCGTTCGCGCTCGAGGTCGTCGCGTTCTCCGACGAGGAGGGCACCCGCTTCGGCAAGGCGCTGCTGGGCAGCTCGGCGCTCGCCGGGCTGTGGGACGACGCGTGGTGGGACCTCGCGGACGCGGACGGCGTCACGCTGCGCGAGGCGTTCGTGCGGTTCGGGCTCGACCCCGCACGCGTCCAGGAGGCTGCGCACCGCCCGGGCGAGCTCGTCGGCTACCTCGAGGCGCACATCGAGCAGGGTCCGCTCCTCGAGGCGGACGACCGGCCGCTGGGCGTGGTGACGTCGATCGCGGGCGCCCGGCGCTTCGTCGTGGAGGTCGTCGGCGAGGCGCGGCACGCGGGCGGAACCCCGTACCCGATGCGGCGCGACGCGCTGCTCGGTGCGGCGGAGATCACGGTCGCCGTCGAGCGCGTGTGCCGCGCGGGCGGCCAGATCGGCACGGTGGGCCGGCTCGCGACGTGGCCCGGCGCGGTCAACGTCGTGCCCGGGCGTGCGGAGCTCACGGTCGACCTGCGCGCCGCGGACGACGCGGCGCGCGACGCAGCCTGGGACGACATCTGCGCCGTCGCCGACGAGGTCGCGGACCGCCGCGGCCTGACGTGGACGGCGACGGAGGTCCACCGGGCACCCTCCGTGCTGTGCGCACCGCGGCTGCGCACCGCCCTCGCGGATGGGATCCTGGCGACGGGCGAGCCGGACGCGCCCGAGCTGTTCAGCCGTGCCGGGCACGACGCGATGGCGGTCGCCGCACTGACGGACGTGGGGATGCTGTTCCTGCGCAACCCCGGTGGGGTGAGCCACGCGCCCGACGAGTCCGTCGCGATCGAGGACGTCGCGCAGGGCCTCGTGGCGCTGGTCTCGACGGTGCGGGCGCTGGGCGGGCTCTGACGGGCAGGCTCTGACGGGCGGGGTGTGACGCACGCCCAGGTGTGACCCGCGGCACACGCCGGTTACAGTGGGACACATGTCCAAGACGACTGTCCCGGTCGATCCGGCTCCCGGCGACGGCACCGCGGCCCACGAGCCCGCGCCGCGCGCCGCGCGGGCCGCCCGTCGACGCAACCCGCACCGGACCGCGCGCAAGGTCGTGCGCATCCCCGTCGCCGAGCGACGCGCCGCCCTCGTCGAGGCCGCGATCACCGTGATCGGACGCGACGGCGTACGGGCCGCGTCCACGCGCGCCATCGTCGCCGAGGCCGGGATGTCGCTCGCCTCGTTCCACTACGTGTTCGAGTCGCACGACGAGCTCATGCGCCAGGTCGTGCTCGAGGTGCTCGAGCACGAGGTCGCGACCGTCACCGACCGCGTCGTCGCGCTGAGCGCCGCCGGCGGCGACCTCACCGATCTGCTCGGCGCGGCGCTCCACACGTTCGTCGAGACCGTCGCGGCGAACCCGGAGCGCGAGAACGCTCTGCTCGAGCTGCACCAGTACGCGCTGCGCACCGAGTCGCTGCGCGACCTGACGCTCGTCGAGTACGAGGCGTACTACGCGGGCGCCACCCAGCTCCTGCTCGCCGTCGCCGAGGCCGCCCAGGTCGAGTGGACCCGGCCCGTCGAGGACCTCGCGCGGTACGTCGTGACCCTGACCGACGGGCTGACCGTCGCCGTGCTGACGTACGGCGACCAGTCCGTCGCCGACTCCGTCCGGGACGTCGCCGTCGCCGCGCTCGTCGCCCAGGCGCGGCCGCGGTGAGCGCCGCACCCGTGCGCGAGCAGGACCGCGGGGCTGGCGGCGCCGACTCCTCCGCCCCGACCGGCTCCGTCCCCACCGGCACCGTGCCCACCGGTGCGGAGCCCACGAACCTCGTCCCCGCGCTGTGGATCGTCGGGTTCGCGACCGCGTGGCTCGGCGTGTGGATGGCGCAGCTCACGCCCATCCAGCTGCTCCTGCCCACGCAGGTCGACGACATCCTCAACCTCGGCCAGGACGACTGGAAGGCGTCGGTCACGGGCTTCGGGACCGTGTCCGCGATCGCCGGCGTCCTCGCCCTCGTCGCCTACCCGCTGACCGGCGCCGCCTCGGACCGCACGACGTCGCGCTTCGGGCGCCGCCGCCCGTGGATCGCGCTCGGCACCGTCGTGTTCGCCGTGTCGCTCGTCCTGCTGTCGCTCCAGCACACCATGGTGGGCGTGGGCGTCTGGTGGTCGGCGAGCCTCGTCGGGTTCTGCATCCTCACGGCCGCGCTCACCGCGACCATCAGCGACCAGGTGCCCGCCCACCAGCGTGGCACCGTGTCCGGGTGGATGTCCGCGCCACAGGCCCTCGGCATCCTGCTGGGCGTCGGGATCGTCACCGCCCTGGTGCTCGGCCAGGTCGCCGGGTACGTCACGGTGGCCGTCGCGCTCGTCGTCCTCGTGCTGCCGTTCCTGCTCACGGTCCCGGACGCGCCCCTGGCTCCCGAGGACGCCCCGCCGTGGTCCGTGCGGACCGTCCTGCTCGGGCTGTGGATCTCCCCGCGCGAGCACCCCGACTTCGCATGGACCCTCGCCGGGCGCCTGCTCGTCATGACGGGGAACGGCTTCGGCACCGCGCTCCTGCTGTACTTCCTGCGCTACGGCCTGCACGACGACGACGCCGACGACGACCTGCTGACGCTCTCGCTCATCTACATGGTGTTCGTCATCGTCGCGGCCCTCGTGCTCGGCCGTCTCTCCGACCGCCTCGGCCGCCGCAAGGTCATGGTGTTCGTGTGCGCGGCCCTCCAGGGCGTCGCGGCGCTGCTGCTCGCGTTCGCGCCCGCGCTGTCCGTCGCGATGGTGGGCGCCGCGTTCCTCGGCCTGGGGTTCGGCGCCTTCCTGTCGGTCGACCAGGCGCTCGCCACGCAGGTGCTCCCGAACGCCGCCGACCGCGGCAAGGACCTCGGCATCATGAACGTCGCCTACGCCGTCCCGCAGGCGCTCGCCCCGCTCGTCGGCGGCTGGCTCGTCGTGCAGACGGGCTCGTTCATGGCGCTGTTCCTCGCGGCCGGCGTCCTCGCGATCCTCGGTGCCCTCGCCGTCATCCCCGTGAAGAGCGTGCGATGAGCGCGACCGCGCCGTTCACGCTGCCCCGGGACGCCCCCGCGAGCGTCGCCGACCCCGGCCGCCGGCCCTGGACGCGGCCCGAGACGTACTGGCCCGCCCTGACCGCCGCGACCGAGCACCTCGACCCGCCCTACGCGACGCTCGACCTGCGCGCGCTCGCGCACAACGCCCACGACCTGCTGCGCCGAGCCGGCGGCGTGCCCGTGCGCGTCGCGTCCAAGTCGCTGCGCGTGCGGTCCGTGATCGACGCCGTCCTCGCGCTGCCCGGGTACGCCGGCGTCCTCGGGTACACGCTGCCGGAGGCGCTGTGGCTGGCGTCCGACACGGGCACGGGCGACGGGGAGCACCGGGCGATCGAGGACGTCGTCGTCGGGTACCCGAGCGTCGACCGTGCCGCGCTGCGCCGCCTCGCGACCGACCCCGCGCTCGCCGCCCGCGTCACGATCATGGTCGACGACGTCGCCCAGCTCGACCTCGTCGACAGCGTCCTGGCGCCGGGCGAGCGCGAGGAGATCCGGGTCTGCCTCGAGCTCGACGCGTCCTGGGACGTCCCGGGCCTCGCGGCCGCGCTCGGCACCGTCGGCCGCGCGGACCTCGCGCACGTCGGCGTCCTGCGCTCCCCCGTCCACACCGCCGCACGCGCCCGCACGCTGGCGCAGCTTGTCGCCGACCGGCCCGGGTTCCGGCTCGTCGGCATGATGGCGTACGAGGCGCAGATCGCGGGGCTCGCCAACGCGACCGCGGGCGCACGCGCCCGGTCGGCCGTGATCCGCCGCCTCCAGGCGGTGTCCGCCACCGAGCTGCGCGGACGCCGCGGCGAGGCCGTCGCCGCCGTCCGGGAGGTCGCCGACCTCGCCTTCGTGAACGCCGGCGGCACGGGCTCGCTCGAGTCGTCCGCGGCGGACGCCTCGGTCACCGAGCTCACCGCCGGGTCCGGCCTGTTCGGGCCGCACCTGTTCGACAACTACGCGCACTTCACGCCCGCACCCGCCGTCGCGTTCACGCTCCCCGTGGTGCGGCAGCCCGCACCCGGCGTCGCGACGCTGCTCGGCGGCGGCTGGGTCGCGTCCGGCCCGCCCGGGCCCGACCGGCTCCCGCAGGTCGCGTGGCCGACCGGCACCCGGTACGTCGGCACCGAGGGTGCCGGCGAGGTGCAGACGCCGCTGCGCGGCGCGCCCCAGCTCCGCGTCGGTGACCGGGCGTGGATGCGCCACACCAAGTCCGGCGAGGTGTGCGAGCACGTCGACACCCTGGTCGTCCTCGACGCCGACGGGGGTGACGCGCCGGCCTCAGGGGGTGACGGCGTGGGCCACGACCGTCTGCGCGTCGTCGGCGACGTACCCACCTACCGCGGTCATGGAAAGGCCTTCCTGTGAGCACCCCCCGCCCCCGTCGCTTCACCCCGGTACCTGGCACCGGCCTCGACCCGTCCGCACCGGACGACGACGCCGTCCCCTCGGGCCCCACCCCGCGGCCCGCCGCTCGCCCGCACCCCGGTGCGGCAGCGACCGGACCGTGGTCGCCCGCGAGCACCTGGCAGAACTGGGGACGCACCCAGACGGCCCACCCCGTCGGCACCGCGCGCCCGACCGACGTCGGCGCCCTCCAGGACGTGCTGACGACCGCCCGCGACCAGGGCCTGTCCGTGCGGCCCGTCGGGTCGGGGCACTCGTTCACCGGCATCGCCGTGGCCACCGGCGTCCAGCTCGACCTCGGCGCGCTCGCGGGGCTGCGCGAGGTCGACACCATGACGGGGCTCGCGACCTTCGGCGCCGGGACGCGGCTCGCCGACATCCCCGCGCTGCTCGCGCCCTACGGGCTCGCGATGGAGAACCTCGGCGACGTCGACCGGCAGACGCTCGCGGGCGCCACGTCGACCGGCACGCACGGCACGGGAGCCCGGTTCGGCGGCATCAGCACGCAGATCCGCCGCGTGCGGCTCGTGACCGTCGACGGCCAGGACCTCACCGTGAGCCCCGACGAGAACGCCACCTGGTGGGGCGCCGTGCAGCTCGGCCTCGGCGCGCTCGGCGTGCTCACCGAGATCACCCTGCAGTGCGTGCCCGCGTTCACGATGCACGCCGTCGAGGCGGCCGCGCCGTTCGCCGAGGTGCTCGAGACGTGGGAGCAGCGCGTCACCGGCGCCGACCACTTCGAGTTCTACTGGTTCCCCGGCACCGACGTCGCGTCGACCAAGACCAACCACCGGCTGCCCGGTGGCACCCCCCTGCGGCCGCGCGGCGCGCTCACGCGCTGGGTCGACGAGGACCTCGTCGCGAACGGCCTCTACCGCGGCATCTGCGCGCTGGGCAGCCGGGTGCGCGCCGTCGTCCCGCCCGCCAACGCGCTCGCTGCGCGCCTCATGGCCCGCAACGACTACGTCGAGCCGTCGCACCAGGTGTTCGTCGCCTCGCGCAACGTGCGCTTCCGCGAGATGGAGTTCGCCGTTCCGCGCGCGGCCGTGCCCGACGTCGTCCGCGAGCTCGCCGACCTCGTGCGCCGCCGCGACCTGCGGATCTCGTTCCCCGTCGAGGTGCGTTCCGCCGCGGCGGACGACCTCTGGCTCTCGACCGCGCACGGGCGCGACTCCGGATACGTCGCCGTGCACCAGTACTACCGCGAGGACCCGCGGACGTTCTTCCGGGCCGCGCAGGACATCTTCCGCGCCCACGAGGGACGCCCCCACTGGGGCAAGATGCACACGCTCGGCGCGGACACGTTCGCCGAGATCTACCCGCGGTTCGGCGACTTCGTGGCCCTGCGCGACGACCTCGACCCCGAGCGGACGCTCGCGAACCCGTACCTGGAGCGTGTGCTCGGCCGCTGACGCCCGGGCACGGCGCTCATCCTGGGGGGAGCAGCGGGTGCGCGTGCGCGATCCCGCGGACCAGCACCGTGACGCACCACCCGTCCGCGCCGAGCGCGGTGAGGGTGTCCCGCCAGCCAGCAGCGCCCAGCGTCACGCGGTGCGTGGGCGCGTCGCGCGTCCACCCGCCCTCGGGTGCAGGGTCGGCTGCCGTGCCGGTCCCGTCTGCGCCCCCGTCAACAAGGCGCCGGCCGTCGAGCCGTGCCCGCAGCCCGTCGGCGCGGGTGAAGAACGCGGTCACGGCGGCGTCGTCGCCCGCGTCCAGGCCGTCGGCCAGCGCGGCGACCTCGGCCGCGAGCGCCCGCAGGACGGGCGCGACGGCGGCGGCGTTGCCCGCGACCATCGCGCGCGTGCGCAGCGGGTCGGTCCGGGCGACCCGCGTGCCGTCACGGAAGGAGCCCGCGGCGAGCCCGACGGCGAGGCCCGCGGCCTCCGCGTCCGCGACGGTGCTCAGCAGCACGGTCGCGGTGACGTGCGGCACGTGCGACACGAGCGCGACGGCCCGGTCGTGGACGTCGGGCTCGACGACGTACACGCCGCCCGCGTCGAGCGGCCCGAGGACGAGCGCCAGCACGGCTCGCACGGCGTCCGCGGGCGCGTCGCCCGGGGTCACCGCCCACCGCGCGCCGGGGAGCAGGTCGGCGGACGACGCCGCGAACCCCGAGTGCTCGGTGCCCGCCATGGGGTGCGCACCGACGAACCGGTCCGCGAGCCCCGCGGCGGCGACCCGCGCGTGCACGGCCGTCTTCACGCTGCCGACGTCGGTGAGCACGCACCCCGGCGCGATCCCCGCCGCCGCGACCCGAGCGAGCACGTCGTCGAGCGCGACGAGCGGGCACGCGAGCACCACCGCGCGCTGCGCCGCGGCGCACACACCGGCCACGTCGTCCGCAACCGTGATGCCCGCGGCGGAGGCGGCGGCGCGCGTGGCGGGGTCCGGGTCGGTCGCGACGACAGGCACGCCGCCCGCGACGAGCGTCCGGGCCAGCGAGCCGCCGATCAGCCCGAGCCCGACGACGCCGACGGTCGCCCCGACCGAGGAGTCGTCCTCGCCGATGACCTTGCTCATCCGCGCCTCATCCCCACAGCAGCCCGTCACGCAGCGCCGCGGCGTCCGACCCGGCCTGGACGGCCCCCGCCGGCAGGTGGTCGAGGTCCACGTCCTCGTCGAGCTCACCGCGCGCCGGGTACACGCCGAGGGTCTTGAGCGAGTCGCCGGCCCGGAGCAGGTCCTCGAGCACCGACCGCGCGCCCCCGTCCCAGGGGGCCGCGTCGACGGTGACGACGAAGACGTACTGGCCCTCCTGCGCCTTGACCGGGCGGGTGATGAGGCTGGACAGGTTGACGCCGCCCGCGCCGAACGCGGCGGTGATGCGGGCGAGCACGCCCGGCCCGGTGACGACGGGCGTGATCGCGAGCATCGTCCGCCACGGGCCGGCATCAGCAGCGGCGTCGCCACCGGATGCCGCGGGCCCCGCCGACGCGGGGGCGAACGCCGCGACCGCCTCCCGGCGACGGCCCAGCAGCAGGAAGCGGGTGCGCGCGCCGCGGAAGTCCTCGACGGACTCCTCGAGGGTCTCGAGGCCGTACAGGTCGCCGCAGAGGCGCGGCCCGAGGGCCACCTGCCCGGGCGCGAGGTCACGGCACGCGGCCGCGTTCGACGACGCGGGCACCGGCGCGAGCCCGCGCCGCGCGACGAACGCCGCGCACTGCGCGAGCCCGTGCGAGTGCGCGGTCGCGACGACGAGCTCGGCGCGGTCGGCGCCGGGCAGCACGAACGCGTCGAAGCCCACGTCGAGGACGGTCTCGTCGACCGCCACGACCTCGGCGGACGACAGCAGCGTGTCGAGGGTCGGTACGACGTACCCCTCGACGCTGTTCTCGACGGCGACGACGCCCCGGTCGGCCCGCCCGTCCACGACGGCCGCATGGACGTCGTGCACGGACGCGCACGGCAGGAGGTCGTGCCCGGGCCAGGCGAGGGCGGCGGCGTGCGTGAACGTGCCCTCCGGACCGAGGTACGCGAGGACGCTCACCCGGCGGACCGCTCGGCGAGGTCCCAGCGGGGCTCGACCGCGAGCGGACCGGGCTCGAACGACTCACCCGGCAGGACGGCGAGCACGCGGTGCGCGATGCCGCGCTCCCGGAAGCCGGCCACGAGGGCGTCGAGCGCGTCGCCGGACGGGCACGAGAACGCGCTGAAGAACACGTGCGGCCCGGCGTCCGAGCGGTGCGAGCGCAGGTGCGTGAGGTCGATGCCGGCCTCCGCGACGACGCCCAGGGTCTGCTGCAGCGAGCCGCGGTGGTCGTCGCGGGGCCCGAACGCGAGCCACACCTGCGCCGGCCCGTCGGGGCGGGGCACGTCCGCCCGGCGCTCCACGAGCCCGTACCAGAGCGGGGTGGGGTCGTCGAGGCGGTCGCTCTCCGGCAGGACCGCGAAGCCTGCGGGGACGGCCGAGCGCTCCACGAGGAGCGTGCCGTGCTCGCCCGCGAGCGCGATCCGCTCCTCCACGGGGGTGCGCGTCGGCACGAGCCGCGGGCTCGCGCCGAGCGAGCGCAGGCGGTGCCGGCAGTCGCGCATGCCGGCCTCGTCGACGACGACCGCGCCGCCGGTCGCGCCCGAGCGGCCGACCCGCACCCACTGACGGGTCACGGGCAGCGCCGCGGTCACGAGCACGCCCTGCGCGGCGGCCAGGAGCGCCCGCTCGAGCTCGGGGGCGGGCTGCTGCGGGTGCGCGAGGTGCACGACGGCGCCGAGGTCGTCGAGGCGAGCCACCGTCTCGAGCGTCGCGGTCGTGGAGCCCAGGTCGAGCAGGTCGTCGGGGCGTCCCAGCAGGGCGGCCGCGGCGCGCGCGTGCGGCCCCGACTCCCGCTCGGTGCGCCCGAGCAGCGTCGGGACGTCAGGCAGCACCGGGGCTGCAGGCAGGTCCTCGGGCAGCGCGGGCGCGGGAGGCAGGACAGGGTCCGGCGCGGGAAGCGTCACTCGTCAGTCGCCCTTCGTGCAGATCACGGTGTTCTCGGGGTTGTACGTCCAGCGGTTCGTCTCGTCCTTGACCTGCGTGCCGTCGAGCCGGCTGACGACGCGCCGGACGCTCACGGTGAACCCGGGCTGACCGCCCGGGTCTGCGACGCACGACGGCGACGCGTTGCGGATCGTGTGGCGCGGCACCACGTCGCTGCGGGCGCTCGTGGTGGTCGCGACCGTGTAGTACGGCGTGCTCCACAGGGCGACGTGCAGCCGGTTGCCCGAGATCCAGGCCTGCACCGCGACCCCGTACGGGGTGTCGTTGGTGAACTTCATGTCGACCGACGGCATGGCGAGCGTCGCCTCGCGCCCCACGGGGTACCGCGAGATGTAGAACGAGTGGGGCTTGTGGGTGACGATGTCGAGCCCGGCGAAGAACGCCGCGTTGTAGGTCGTCGTCGCCATCTGCGAGAGCCCGCCCCCGACCCCGTCGACGAGCTGCCCGTCCGAGATGACGTGCGCCGCGTGGTACCCGCCCGCGAGGGTGATGGGGGCGAGCGCGTCCAGCATCGAGAACGTCTCGCCGGGCTGCACGACCGTTCCCGAGACCTTGGCCGCGCCCGTCCTGATGTTCGCCGTGCGGACCGTGTCCGAGGTCAGCGCCGTCGAGAACGACGAGACGCGCTCGGTGACGCGCAGCGCCCGCAGGCGCTCGGCCGTCAGCGCGGGCTCCTTGACGGAGAGGCGGACGGTGGCGTGCCGGTCGCCGCGGCGCGTGGCGACCGGCACGACGGCGGCGAGCACGGTGTCCGCGTGCACGGTCGACCCGTTGCGACCGTCCCGGACGCGCGGCTCACCCTTGACGAACACGAGGGTGGCGTCGCGCGGGGCCGTGAAGGTCCCCTTCGGCGCGCGTGAGACGACCGCGGTCCGCAGCCCGTCCGCGTCGAGGGAGAGCTTGAGCGACGAGCCGTCGCGGGAGAAGCGCGCGACGCGCGCGAGGGCGTCGGACGGGAGCGTCACGTGCTTCCTGCCGACGGTGAGCTCGACCGGTGCCGACGTCAGCGTGCCGGCGACGACCAGCGCGTCCTGCACGGCGTCGTCGTCGACCTTCGGCGCGACGGCGGTCACCGGGAGGACCACCGGTCCGTCGGTCCGCAGCCACGACGACACGAGCGCGGCCTTCGCGCCGGCGGTGTCGAGGGCCGCGCCGGGACGGGCCGACGTGCTCGTGGCGGAGCCGCCGACGAACGTGACCGCGCCGTCCCGCGGCGCGACGGCGGCCTTCTTGGCGACCGAGGCGAGGCGGGGGGCGAGCGCGGCGTCGTCGACCCGGACGACGGGGTCGACCGCCGTGCCGCCGAAAGCCGCGTGCCACAGGCGCTGCGGTGACAGGTCGAACGTCGCGAGCGGCTCCACGGTCGCGTCGACGTCGACCGTCAGACCGGCCTTGACGGGGTCGATACGAGCCTTCGAGGCGCCGGCGACGACCTGGACGGGCTGGGTCGTCCGGTCGGCGAGGTCAGCAGCCAGCTTCTGCTCGGCGGCGTGGACGTCGAGGCCGCCGAGCGCGACCCCCGCGACGGTCGTGCCGCGCGGCACCTTGTCGGCCACGTACCACTGCGCCGCCGCGTAGAGGCCGACCAGGAGGAGTGCGGACCCGCCGAGCACGGCGAGCACGCGCCACGTCCTGCTGGGGGCGGGCTCGCTGCCGACGCCTTGGAGCAGGTCGGTGTCGTCGGCCTCGGGCCGACCGTCCGGTGCGACGACGTGCTGCTGCTCCACGCGGCGATTCTACGGGCCCGGGACGGTGCTCCTGAGCGGCGCGCCCACCGGTCGCCCGCCGACCGTCTGCCGAGGGTCTCGGTGGTCCGTCAGAGGGGGCGCGGCCGACGCGGACGCGACTCGTCCGCGAACCACGACCACGGGAGGAACGACGTGACGACGATGGCGAGCACGCCACCGAGGAGCCACGCGTTGCTCAGGTTCCGCCGGAGCCAGTCGGCGCTCTCGACGTGCGCCGGGACGATGACGTCGCCGCCCGGCCCGGTGACGAACGCGAGCACGCCCGTCGCCACCATCCAGCCCAGCGCGTAGACCGTCAGGCCGGACCATGCCCCCCACGCCCGCGCGGTGACGCTGCCGGCGAGCGTCGCCGCGATCGCGAGGATCAGCCCCACCGGGTAGGAGGCCTGGAACATCACGGTGCCGACGGTGCCGACGACCGCCCCGACGACGAGGCAGCCGACGAGGCGCAGGACGGTCCGGCCCGGTCCGGTGCGGCGACGCTCCGGCCCGCCGGGGACGGGTGCATCGGGCGCGGTGACGCCGTGCGGGACGTCGGCGACGTCGTCGTGGTGCCCGACGGGCGGCTGCTGCGGGTGGCTCACGCGCTCACCGTACCCGTGGCGCCTGGGCGGGGCGCTGCGCGGCACGGTCCACGACGGCGTACTGCTCGGTGGCGTGCAGGGGCGCGAGGACGTCGTTGCTCAGCGCGTACCGTCCGACGACCGGGTCGCAGGAGACGTCGGAGCGCAGCACGTCGGACCGCGGCGCCACGAGCGCGACGGCCTGCACCTGCGTGGCGTGCGCGCGCAGCGCGGCGGCGAGGCGGTCGGCGACCGGCGCGAGCGGCACCTCGACGAGGTGGGAGCGCGCCCCGGCGTCCACGGCCGCACCGGAGGACCACCAGGTGACCACGGGTGGCAGGACGGGTTCGTCGGGGTCCGGCAGCGCGAGCCCGGCGTCGTCCACGGCCGTCCGGTGGGCAGGAGCCGCGGCCGCGAGGAGGCGGCGCGCGGCACGGACGTCGCGCTCGGGCCGGACGGGCGCCCACAGCTCGGTCACGTGCCACGGCGCGCCGACCGGTCCGTCGGCGAGCCCGTCGAGGGGGGCCGCGGCGTCCTCGGCGAGAGCGAGGGCGCGGACGGTGACGTCGTGCGCGCGGACGTGGTCGGGGTGCCCGTAGCCGCCGCCCGGGTCGTAGGTGACGACGACGCGTGGGCGCCGGTGCCGGACGAGCACGGCGAGGCGGCCCGCGGCGTCGTCGAGCGGGACGCGCGCGAACCCGGCGGGCACGGCGGGGTCGGGGCCCGCGATCCCGGGGGCCACCCACACCATGCCGGAGTCCTCGGACCGCTGCGCTGCCGCACGCAGGCCGGAGCCCGTGTCGGCGGCGTCGAGGAACGCGTGGTCGGTGACGCCGAGCGCGTCGAGCGCGCGGCCGAGCTCGCCCTCGCGGTGCGCGGCGAGCCGCAGCCCGTCCCCTTCGAGCGCGGCCAGGCCGGTCGGGTGGGCTGCGGAGTCGATGACCTCGCCGCGCTCGCCGCGCGTGCACGTCACGACCGTGACGGGCTCCCCCGCCGCCGCCCAGGTCGCGAGCAGCGCCCCCGTCGAGAGCGTCTCGTCGTCGGGGTGCGCGTGCACGGCGAGCAGCCCGCCGTGCACGCGCACCCGATCAGCCCCGCTTCGAGCGAGCCGTCGCCCGGGCGCGCTCGGTCGCGTCGAGCACGACCTTGCGGATGCGCACGACCTCGGGCGTGATCTCCACGCACTCGTCCTCACGGGCGAACTCGAGGGACTCCTCGAGGGTGAGGTGCTTCGGCGGGACGAGGTTCTCGAAGTTGTCGGCGGTCGACGAACGCATGTTCGTCAGCTTCTTCTCCTTCGTGATGTTGACGTCCATGTCCTCGTTGCGGGAGTTCTCGCCGACGATCATGCCTTCGTAGACCTCCTGCGTGGGGTCGACGAAGAACGACCCGCGCTCCTGGAGGTTGATCATCGCGAAGGGAGTGACGGCGCCGGCGCGGTCGGCGACGAGCGAGCCGTTGTTGCGCGTCTCGATGGGGCCGGCCCAGGGCTCGTAGCCCTCCGCGAGGGACGACGCGATGCCGGTGCCGCGGGTGTCGGTGAGGAACCGCGTGCGGAAGCCGATGAGGCCGCGGGCGGGGACGACGAACTCCATGCGGACCCAGCCGGTGCCGTGGTTCGACATGGTCTCCATGCGGCCCTTGCGCTGCGCCATGAGCTGGGTGACGGAGCCGAGGTACTCCTCGGGGACGTCGATGGTCATGCGCTCCATCGGCTCGAGCACCTTGCCGTCGACCTTCTTGGTGACGACCTGGGGCTTGCCGACGGTGAGCTCGAAGCCCTCACGGCGCATCTGCTCGACGAGGATCGCGAGCGCGAGCTCGCCGCGGCCCTGGACCTCCCAGGCGTCGGGGCGGTCCGTGGGGACGACACGGAGCGAGACGTTGCCGACCAGCTCCTTGTCGAGGCGGTCCTTGACCTGGCGGGCCGTGACCTTGTGACCCTTGCCACCCTTGCCCGCGAGCGGGGAGGTGTTGATGCCGACCGTCATGGAGATCGCGGGGTCGTCGACCGTGATCAGCGGCAGCGGGCGCGGGTCGTCGACGTCGGTGAGGGTCTCGCCGATGGTGATGTCCTCGATGCCGGCGACGGCGACGATGTCGCCGGGGCCCGCGGAGTCGGTGGGCACGCGGTCGAGCGCCTTGGTCTCGAGGAGCTCGGTGATGCGGACGGTCTGCAGCGACCCGTCGTGACGCGCCCAGGCGACGTTCTGGCCCTTGCGCAGCGTGCCGTTGAAGATGCGCAGCAGGGCGAGGCGGCCGAGGAACGGCGACGCGTCGAGGTTGGTGACGTGCGCCTGCAGCGGCGCGCCCTCGTCGTACGTCGGCGCGGGGATCTTCTCGAGGATGGTGTGGAACAGGGGCTCGAGGTCCTCGTCGACGGGCAGGCCGCCGTCCTCGGGCTGCTGGAGGGACGCCCGGCCGACCTTCGCGGCGGCGTACACGACGGGGACGTCGAGCACGGCGTCGAGGTCGAGGTCGGGGACCTCGTCGGCGAGGTCGGACGCGAGGCCGAGCAGCAGGTCGGTGGACTCGGCGACGACCTCGTCGATGCGCGCGTCCGGACGGTCCACCTTGTTGACCACGAGGATCACGGGGAGCTTGGCCGCGAGGGCCTTGCGGAGCACGAAGCGCGTCTGCGGGAGCGGGCCCTCGGACGCGTCGACGAGCAGGACGACGCCGTCGACCATGGACAGGCCGCGCTCGACCTCACCGCCGAAGTCGGCGTGGCCGGGGGTGTCGATGACGTTGATGGTGATGCCTTCGGCCTGGCCGACCGCCGCGGCCGCGGGGCCGGCGTACCGGACCGCGGTGTTCTTTGCGAGGATCGTGATGCCCTTCTCGCGCTCCAGGTCGCCCGAGTCCATGACGCGGTCGTCGACCTGCTGGTGAGCGGAGAACGCGCCGGACTGCTTGAGCATCGCGTCGACCAGGGTCGTCTTGCCGTGGTCGACGTGGGCGACGATCGCGACGTTGCGCAGGTCGGGGCGCACGGCCGTGTTCACGGTGGCCTCAGGCATGAAGGAACCAATCTCGAGGAAGAAGAAGTGGGGGCGGTCGTCCGCCGGGTGGGCGGTCTCCCGCGCCGAGTTCTCCCCCATCCTACCGGGCCGGTCGGGAACGACCGCGGGCGGCGTCCGGGCCGCCCGTTCAGGACCACCCGGACGCCGCCCACGGCGCCGCCACGACGTGCGTCAGATCGACTGACGCGTGTTGTCGACCTCGCTGATGCTGACGACCTCGACCTTGGACGCGTCGGCGGCGTGCAGCGCCTCGTCCCGCGCGAGGTCGGACGCCTGCGCGTCGAGCAGCGCGTCGCGGGCGACGCGGCGCTCGCGCTGCGCGTCGGGGTCGGGCACGGGCACGGCGGCGAGGAGCCGCTGCGTGTACGGGTCGCGAGGCGCGGTGACGACCTGCGCGGTCTCCCCCACCTCGACGAGCTTGCCGTGGTGCATGACCGCGATGCGGTCGGACAGCATCTCGACGACGGCGAGGTCGTGGCTGATGAACAGGCACGCGAACCCGTGCTCACGCTGCAGGTCCTTGAACAGCTCGAGCACGGTGGCCTGCACCGACACATCGAGCGCGGACGTCGGCTCGTCGGCGACGAGCAGCTTGGGCTCGAGCGCGAGCGAGCGGGCGATGCCGACGCGCTGACGCTGACCGCCCGAGAGCTCGTGCGGGTAACGGTTGCGCATGGCGCGCGGCAGCTGGACCTGGTCGAGCAGGCGCTCGACCTCGCGCTGCATGGCCGCGCCCTTGACGCCCCGGTGCAGCAGGAGCGGCTCGGCGATCGACTCACCGATGGGCAGGCGCGGGTTGAGCGACGACCCCGGGTCCTGGAACACGATGCCGACCTCGGTGCGCAGCGGCTTGAGGTCGCGCGGCCTGGCGCCGACCATGTTGCGGCCCACGATGGTGAGCTGGCCGCCCGTGACGGGCAGCAGGCCGACGACGGCACGGCCGATGGTGGTCTTGCCCGAGCCGGACTCGCCGACGAGGCCGACGACCTCGCCCGCGTGGATGGTCAGGCTGACCTCGTTGACGGCGCGGAACGCCGGCGTGCGGCGACGCCCGGGGTACTCGATGACCATGTCGACGGCCTCGAGGACCACGACGCGGTCGTCCTGCGGCGCGGCCGCGGGCTCGTCGGCGGGGGCCTGGACGCCGTCGACGACCTCGGCCACCACGACGTCGGGCACCCCGGGGGCGATCACGTCGTCACCCGTGGAGCGGCCCAGGTGCGGGACGGACGCGAGGAGCCGCTGCGTGTACGGGTGCTGCGGGTCGGCGAAGATCTGGTGCACGTCGCCCTGCTCGACGACCACGCCGTCCTTCATGACGAGGATGCGGTCCGCCATGTCGGCCACCACGCCCATGTCGTGCGTGATGAGGACGATGCCCGAGTTGATGCGGCTGCGCAGGTCCCGCATCAGCTTGAGGATCTCGGCCTGGACGGTCACGTCGAGCGCGGTGGTCGGCTCGTCCGCGATGAGCAGGCGCGGGTCGCACGCGAGGGACTGCGCGATCATGGCGCGCTGACGCTGGCCGCCGGAGAGCTGGTGCGGGTAGGCGTCGAAGCGGGTCTCGGGATCGGGGATCTCGACGAGGCGGAGCAGCTCGATGGCGCGGTCCTTGGCCTCGGCCGGGCCGATCTCGAAGTGCGTCCGGAGGGTCTCGACGATCTGGAAGCCGATGGTGAAGACGGGGTTGAGCGCCGTCATCGGCTCCTGGAAGATGACCGCCATCTCCTTTCCGCGGATGCGCCGCAGCTTGCTCGTCGGCATGCCGATGAGCTCGCGGTCACCCAGCTTGGCGCTGCCCGACGCGCGCCCGTTGGGCGGGAGCAGGCCCATGAGCGCCATGGACGACTGCGTCTTGCCGGACCCGGACTCGCCCACGATCGCGAGCACCTCGCCCGGGCGCACCGAGTAGCTGACGCCCGTGGCCGCGGGGTACCACTCGCCGTCCACGTAGAAGTCGACGCCGAGGTCGGTGACGGTGAGGACGGGGGCGTCGGCGTCCGGGGTCTCGGGTGCCGGGGTGGTGTCGATGTCCACGCTCATCAGTGTCCTTCCTGCGCCGGGGTGCCCGGCTCTGCGAACATCGGGGCATGAACCCCGAACGTCACTTCTCGTCGCCGTCCGGCCGTGTGCTCACGGTCGCGGCTGCGCTCGTCGCGCTGGTCGTGCTCGTCGGCGTGGCCGCGGACGGGGGCGTGCACGCCCTCGCGCACGTCGGCGCGATCCCGGTGCTGGCCGCCGCCGTCGTGTGGGCCCTGTACTGGCGCCCCGAGGTGGTGGTGTCGGACGGCGGTGTGACCGTCGCGAACCCGCTGCGCACCACGCACGTTCCGTGGCCGACCTTCGTGGGAGTGGACACCCGCTGGTCGCTCGTGGTCCGCACCACCGACGGTGAGGTGACGGCCTGGGCCGCCCCCCGTGCGTCGGGCACGGCACGTCGGGTGGGACGACGACCCGGTGCCGAAGAGCGCACCGTGCGCGGCGCGAGCGCCGAGACGGTGGCTCTCGAGATCACCGGCCGTCATGCGACGCTCGCTGCCGCGGGTCACCTCGAGGGCGCCCACGAGATCGCTGCGGCGCACGGCATGCGTCCGGCACGACGCTGGGACGTGCCCGTGGTGTCGACGCTGGGTGCGCTCGCCGTGCTGGCGGTGCTGGGACTCGCGCTCGCCTGACCAGCGGGGCGTCATGCGGGTCCCGTCCCGCCCGCGGGCGAGGTGCCGGGCGAGGTCGACGGCGTCGGCACGGCCCGCTGGGCGCGCTTCGCCTTCTCCATCTTGCGGACCGACGGGATGCGCTTCTGGCGCGGGTCGAAGGCGTCGCGCAGGCCGTCACCGATGAAGTTGACGGTGAGCGCAAGGATGACGATGAACACGCCGGGCCACCAGAACAGCCAGGGCCGCGTGTTGAACGACGACTGGTAGTTGCTGATGAGCAGGCCGAGCGACACGTCGGGCGACTGGACGCCGAAGCCGAGGTACGAGAGCGCGGTCTCGAGCAGCACCGCAGAGCTCATGAGCAGCGTGGTGCTGACGATGATCACGCCGATCGCGTTCGGCAGGATGTGCTTGAAGATGATGCGCGTGTTGCTGGCCCCGGCCACGCGCGCGGCGTCGACGAACTCGCGCTCGCGCAGGCTGAGGAACTCACCGCGCACGAGCCGCGCGAGACTGGTCCACAGGACCGCACCGAGCGCGACCGCGAAGATCCACGGGTCGAGGTGGCCCGTCATCTTGCCGATGACCGCGCCGATGACGATGGTCGGCACCGTGATGACGAGGTCGGTGAACCGCATGAGCGCCGTGTCGGTCCGGCCGCGGAAGAAGCCCGAGAGCGCACCGATCAGCACGCCGAGGAGGCACGAGACGATGCCGATCGCGAACATCACCATGAGCGACGTCTGGGTGCCCTTCATGACGTTCGCGAACACGTCGCGGCCGATCTCGTCCTGGCCGAGCGGGTGGTCGCCGATGTGGAACCCGGCGCCACCCAGCCACGAGGGCATGGTCATGGTGGGCGCGCCGCCGGGACGCTCGACGTCGCCCGGGCTGCCGTCCCACTTCCACCAACCGGGGATCGGCCCGAGCCCGACCGACGTGATGGCGAGGACGATGACCGCGATCAGCGCGACCAGGCCGGCCATGGCGCCCTTGTGCCGGAAGAACCGGCGGCGCACGATCTGGCTCTGCGAGAGCCCCGCGACGTCCTTGAGCTCGATCTCGTTCTCTGCGTGCTCCGAGAAAGCCTCGTCGGGCAGGTTCTCGGGGTTCTGGGGGTTCGTGGGGGTGCTCATGCGTCCAACCGGATCCGGGGGTCGACCGCCGCGTAGATGAGGTCCGCGACGATGTTGGCGATGATGGCGAGGGCTGCGGTGACCAGCAGGTAGGCCATCACGGGGTTGATCTCCGCGCCCTGGAGGGACTGCACGAAGAGCTGGCCCATGCCGGGCCGCGCGAAGACCGCCTCGGTGATGACCGCACCGCCGATGAGGGTGATGACGTCGATCGGGACGATCGTCGCCAGCGGGATGAGCGTGTTGCGGAAGCCGTGGCGGACCACGACGACGCGCTCCGGGAGCCCCTTGGCCCGCGCGGTGCGGATGTAGTCCTGGCTCATCACCTCGAGCATGCTCGAGCGCGAGTAGCGCGTGTACGCCGCGAACGCCACGAGGATCAGGGTGATCGACGGGAGCACCAGGTGCGTCAGCGCGTCCAGCACCGTCACCCAGTAGTTGCCGCCGAGGTCGGGCGTGCTGTCGCCGAACGTCGGGATGGGTCGCCCGCCCAGCGCCCGGAAGTACGGGGGCCACACCCGCATGATCTCGTTGACGTAGATCATGGCGGACACGATGAGCGCAGTGAAGCCCGCACAGCGGGCCGAGAGGCCCCAGTCCGGGCCGCCGAACAACCGCCCGATCACCACGCCCACCACGACCGCCAGCAGGCCGAAGCCGGCGGCGACCCAGTTGTTCATGGACCCCGACGAGGTGAGGTTCGAGAACACCGTGTGCATCGGGTAGTACAGGACCGCCCCGACGACGACGGTGGTCAGCGCGGCGTACAGCGCGCGGCGGTTGTGCAGGCCGGCGAAGATCGCGACGATCGCGAACGCCGACCCGGCGCCGAGCAGCACCACGAGCAGCAGGCTGATCTGCGGCTCGAGCCACCAGTCCGAGAGCTGCAGGTAGGCGAACAACGCGAACGTCGCAGCGAAGGCCAGCCCGAGCGTCTGCAGCCGGCGCTGCCTGGTCCCGCCGATCGCGAGCATCCAGAGCACCCCGAAGATCACCGAGATGACCGCGATGGTGGGCCACGCGATCGTGGGGTCCTTGAGGAAGTCGTTGAAGCCGATCGCACCCCACTGCTTGAGCAGCACCGCGATCCAGAAGGACGGCAGCGAGTAGAGGAGGAACGACAGGAAGATGATGAGGTAGTCGAACGACGAGTACTGGCGCAGCGCGCTCACGATGCCGACGGCGACGCCGAGCACGAGGGCCAGGAAGGTCGCGGCGGTCACGAGCTGCAGCGTGGAGCCGATGGCGTGCGCGAGAAGGTCGGACACAGGCTGCTTGCTGCGCCAGGCGATGCCGAGATCGCCGTGGAGGACGCCGCCGAACCATCGGAAGAACCGGATCACGACGTTGGTGTGCAGGTCCAGCTGCTGGATCCGCAGGGCGATGAGCTGCTGCTTGTTGGCCGCCGTGGACTCACGGAGGTCGGCGAGCGGATCGATCGCCCTGTTGACGAGCAGGTACATCAAGAACATCGACACGAAGAGTGTGACGACGCCGGCGACGAGCCGGCGGACGAGGAACGTGAGCACGGGAGTGGACCTCACAGGTGAGCCGAAGCACCGGGGTGCTGCGCGGGACGAACGGCGTTGGGCGAACCGAGCAACCGACGGTGCGAGAGTAGACGACCTGACCGGAGGGCGCCGGGCGAGTGCCCGACGCCCTCCGGTGCAGCGCTGGTGAGAGCGAGAGCTCTCAGGTCAGCTGGCTGCCGGCCAGATCAGCTGGCGGCCGGTGCCGTGCCGCCCTTCCACTCCCAGAAGTCGTAGAAGACGGTGGGAGCAATGGTCAGGTGCTGCACGTTCGAGATCTTCTCCGGGTTCCAGGAGAACACGCCCGGGAACTGGAAGATCGTGGTGCCGAACGCGTCGTCGACGAGCAGCTTCTCGACCTGCGCGAGGATGTCCGCCTGCTTGGCGGGGTCGGTGGCCACCTGGAGCTGGTCGAACAGAGTGTCGACCTGCTTGTTCGAGTAGCCGTAGTAGTTGTTCGCCCCACCGGTGCGGTAGTTGGCGTCCGACTCCGTCACGGCCGTCGACTGCGACTGCCAGCCGAAGAGGGCCGCGTCGTAGTACGTCGTCGCGTTGGAGAGGTCGGTGCCCCAGTCCGTCTGGACCTTGTAGGGCTCGACGTCGAAGCCGGCCTTCTTCGCCGACGCGGCGATGAGCTGGTACTCGTTGACGCGGCGGGTGTTCTCCGGGTCGAACAGCAGGCGGACCTTGACGGCCTTGGTCACGCCGGCGTCCTTGAGGAGCGACTTCGCGCCGTCGATGTCGAGCGCCTGCTGGTCGGCCATGCCGTTGCCACCCGACACCTGGTCGTAGGACGGCGAGCCCGGGGTGACCGTGTACGAGTTGCGCACCGCGGCCTGCGGGTTGAGCGGCTTGATGAGCTGGTCGACGATCTGCTCGCGCGGGATCGACTTGAGGAAGGCCTGGCGGACCTTGAGCGCCTTGTCGGCGTCGCCACCGTAGGACTTGGGGTCGAACGGACCGCCGTTGCCCTGCTGGAGGTCGACGTGCTCGTACGTGGCCTCGTCACCCGTCTCGGTGGTGAGGTTCGAGGTCTTCTTGAGCGCCTCGAGCACGTCCGCGGTCGACTGCGGGTTGATGACGTCGACCTCGCCGTTCTGGAGCGCCTGGACCTGACCCATCGGGTCACCGTTCCAGCGGATCGTCACGGTCGGGATCGTGGCCTTGCGGTCGCCCGTGTACTTGTCGTTCGCGACCAGGGTGACGTACTGGTCCTTCACGAACTTCGAGATCTTGTACGCGCCGTTGGCGACGTAGAGGTTGTCGTCCGACGGCAGCGACGTGTAGTTGAAGTCGTCGCTCCACGACTTGGCGATCTTGGACAGCGCGTCCTTGTCGTCGTCCTGGACGGCCTTGACCAGCTGGTCGGTCGCCTGCTGCGGGTCGGTCACGCCGAGTGCGCGCTCCGCGACCACGTGCGCCGGCAGGAAGGTCGAGAAGTTGACCTCCCAGTCCGCGAACGGCTTGGAGTAGGTGAACGTGATCGAGTTGCCGTCGATCTCCGGGACGTCCTTGATGAGGGCCTTGCCCGGGTCGGCACCGTCGAAGTAGACGCCCTTGTTCAGCGCGCCCTGGTTCGTCGTGTTGCCCTCTTCGTCGGTCTTCTTCTCGACGGTGTTGTACTTGCCGCTCTGCGCGGCCCACTCGAGGAGGAGGTCCGCGGGGCTGGCCTTCACGCCGTCCGACCACTGGTTGTCGTCGGCGAAGGTGTACTTGACCTTGAGCGGGTCGTCAGAGACCTTCTCGTAGGAGCCGAAGGACGTGTCGTGCACGATCTTCAGGTCCTTGTCGTAGTAGTAGAAGCTCGAGTCGGTCAGGTACAGGACGACGTTGTTCGCCGTCGCGTTACCGGTGATCGAGTTGCCGTTGTACGAGTAGAACGGCTGGTTCCACGCGATGTTCACCGACGCGTTGGTGTTGATGCCGGCGTTGTCGCTGTCGTCACTCTTGTTGTCGCCGCTCGAGCTCGAGCAGGCCGACAGGGCGAGCGCGCCTGCGGCGACGACGGCTGCGGCTGCCGCAGCCTTGCGTGTGATCCTCAATGTTCCTCCTGGGAAGTGGTGACGCCATGTCGCTGTGCATCGAGGAGACCGGTCGGGTCCCCGGTCGCGGAGCAGCTACGAGCGTCGCCGAGAGATTGCGGCCACGTTAGGACACTCAGTCCTGGACAAAACGGACCGGCGCCCTCGTTCGGATCGATCGTTACCCGATTGATACTGGTGAGTAGCATTGCCGACACGCACCGCACGCATTCCCGACATCTCGGGGTTATGTCGCGTCCCGTACGGCCCGACGGCCACCATGCTGGCCCTCCGACGGGCCGTCCGCACCTCCAAGCTCCCAGCAGGTGCACGGCACGGACCAGGGCTTTCGTGATAACAGGGGCTGCCGCGCGCCCTCCACCCGACGGCCGTAGCGTCGATGCCGTGTCGCACCTCCAGCGCCGCCTCCGGCACCTGAGCCAGACCGTGGACCGCCGCGGGCGCACCGCCCCCTGGTCGCTCCACCGCCTCTCCCCCGCCGTCCGCCGGCTCGACGCGGCCGTCTCCGCCCGCACCGACGCCCTCCGGCTCGGCGGAGGCGCCGACACCGCCCTCCGCGGCCTGAGCCGGGCCGCCGACCACTCCGTCCTCTGGGCGGGCGCCGCGACGACCCTCGCCGCCACCGGTGCCCGGGGCCGCCGGGCCGCCGTCCGCGGCGTCGTCACGCTCCTCGGCGCGAGCGCCGTCTCGAACCTCGTCGCGAAACCCCTCCTGGGTGGCGCACGCCCCGCGTCGTCGGGACGCGACACCCTGCGGCGCCTGTCGTCGCCACCCTCGTCCGGGTCGTTCCCGTCGGGCCACAGCGCGTCCGCCACCGCGTTCGTGCTGGGCGTCGCGACCGAGTGGCCGCTCGCGGGCGCGGCCCTCGCTCCCGTGGCCGCCGCCGTGGCGTACTCACGCCTGCACGTCGGGGTGCACTGGTTCTCCGACGTGATCGGCGGGATCGCGATCGGGGCCGGCGCGGCCGCCCTGGGACGGGTCGTCGTGCCACCCCGGCCCCGGCGCCACGACCTGCCGCCGCCCGGTCCTCCCGTCCACCTGCCCGCGCTGCCTGACGGCGACGGTCTCGTGGTGGTCGTCAATCCCTCGTCGGGAGCCCAGAAGGGTGGCGGCGACCGTTTCGACGACGCACTGCGCGCCGCGCTCCCCCGCGTCCGGGTCCGCACGCTCGCGCCGCACGACGACGTCACCCGCGTCGTCGCCGACGCCGTCGCCGCCGGGGCGCGGGCCGTGGGCGTCGTGGGCGGCGACGGGACGGTCGGAACGGTCGCCGCGGCCGCCCGCGCGCACGACGTGCCGCTCGTCGTCCTGCCCGGGGGCACCCTCAACCACTTCGCCCGCTCGCTCCACCTCGACGACGACGAGACCGACCCCGTCGAGGCCGTCGCGACAGCCGTGCGCGCCGGCACCGGGGTCGCGGTCGACGTCGCCGAGCTCGAGGTCGGCGAGGGGGACGCCCGCGAGCGCCGGACCGTGCTCAACACGTTCGCGCTCGGCGCCTACCCGGCGCTCGTCGCGCGCCGCGAGCAGCTCGAGGGCCGGCTCGGCAAGTGGGCGGCCGCCCTCGTCGCCGCCGGCTCCGTGCTGCCCGGCGCGGACACGCTCCCCGTGCGGACGCTGCCCGACGACCCCGGCGGCACGGGCGGGTCGGCCCGGCACGACGTGTGGTCGGTGTTCGCCGGGATCGGCCGCTACGCGCCCCGCGGGCCGGTTCCGGTCGAGCGGCGGCGCCTCGACGACGGCGTGCTCGACGTGCGGTCCGTGCTCGCGGAACGTCGGCACAGCCGCAGCAGGACGCTCGTCCGGACGGCGCTCGGCACGGTCGGGTCGCGTGTCGCCGCGAGCGTGCCGCGCGCCCGGTCGTGGCTCGCCACGGACGCGCGTGAGGTCGAGCGCCTGCGGCTGGCGGTGCTCGACGGGACGCTGGTCGCGCACGACGGCGAGACCGTGGAGGCACGCGGGAACGGGGAGGTGCCGGTGACGCTGACGCTGCGCCGAGGGGCGCTGCACGTCTACGTCCCCGTCGACGCGGACCGCTCCGGGCAGCGCTGACGCCGCTGAGCTCCTGCGCCTCTCCCGTCAGGGACGCAGCGCGACCACGATCAGCTCGCCGTCGCCCGCGCCGACCGGCTGCCCCGCCCAGCCGCCCACCACCGAGCGCACGACGAACCCGGCCGCCGTCACGTCGTCCCGGAGCCGCTGCTCCGACCGGAACGCCAGGTCTCCCGTCTCGACCGTGTGCGTCCCGTCAGGCAGCAGCGTGTGGTCGGTCAGGTGCACGACCGCGACGTGGTCCGCACCGTCCGTCGCCGGCTCCGTGCCGGTGACCTCGTACCAGCCCTCGACGACGGTGCCGTCGGGCAGCGTGAGCGACGAGCGTGACGCGTCAGGGGTCCACCGCTCCCACGCGCCCGCCGCGGGGTCGCGCGAGTCGAACGTCAGCAGCCCGCCCGACACGAGCGCGCGGTGCACGTCGGCGAGCGTGGCACGCCACTCGCCGTCGTCCGCGATGGCCTGCACGACGTGCGCCGTCATGATCACGACGTCGAACCGGAGGTCCGGTCCGAGCGCCTCCGACGTGCCCTCGACCCATCGCACGAGGTCCCCGCCGGGCTTGCGGCGGGCGGCCTCGAGGGCCTCGCCGTCCGGGTCGACGCCCGTGACCTCGAACCCGGTGCGCGCGAGCTCGGTCGTCAGGCGGCCGGTGCCGCAGCCGAGGTCGAGCACACGGATGCCGGGACCCTCGGCGGCGCGCGCCAGGAAGTAGTCGTCGTCGGGCGCCCAGACGTTCACCGCGTCGTAGACGGCGGCGCGCAGGTCGGCTGACGTCTCGCTCATCTCCCCACGGTAGGTGCGGGGGTCGGCGGACGTCGTGGGGAAATCGCCGTCGTCTCGCGGTCCGGTCGGACGTCACGACCGGGGTGTCAGCCGTCGGACGGCGGCTCTCCCGCGGTGTCGGACGGCTTGACGCCCCGAGCGCGGCCCCGCACCCTGCGCGAGCGCGTCGGCGCCGCGATGGCGGCGCCGACCCCGAAGTACTCGTTCCAGCGGCGGTCCATCTGGGCGGCGACCCGCTCGGTGACGTGGGTGGCGAGCCGCTCCCGGACCAGGTCGCGCTCGAGCCGGACGATGGCCGCGTGCTCGTCGCGGAAGGCGCGCACGGTCGCGACGAGCATCCCGATCATGATGATCGAGAAGGGCAGGGCGATGAGGATCGCCGCGGTCTGGAGCGCGGACAGACCGCCCGCGAGGAGCAGCGCGGCGGCGACGAGGCCCTGCAGGATCGCCCAGAAGACCCTGCTCCACAGCGGCGGGTCGGGCTCCCCGCCGGACGCCAGCATGTCGACGACGAGCGACCCGGAGTCGGACGACGTCACGAAGAAGGTCGCGACCAGCAGGATCGCCATGCCCACCCACACGGACCCGGCCGGAAGCTTGCCGACGACGTCGAACAGCGCCGTGTCGGTGTCGACGACCCCGTCGGAGCCCACGATCGGGTCGCCCGAGAAGATCTGGCGGTGCAGGGCGCTGCCCCCGAACACGGCGAACCACAGGAGCGTCACGACGGTCGGGACGAGCAGCGTGCCGGCGACGAACTCGCGGACCGTGCGTCCCTTGGAGATGCGCGCGATGAACACGCCCACGAACGGCGCCCACGAGATCCACCAGCCCCAGTAGAACGTCGTCCACGACGCCTGCCACTGGGCCCCCGCCTCGCCCTGGAACGCCGTCGTGTCGAACGTCAGGCGCAGCACGTTCGACAGGTAGTACCCGATGGACTGGACGAAGTTCTGCAGCAGGAAGAGTGTCGGGCCGAGGATCAGCACGACGATCATGAGGATCGCCGCGGCCCCCATGTTGCCGTTCGACAGCCACTTGATGCCCTTGCCGAGCCCCGACGCGACCGACAGCGTCGCGATGCCCGTGATGAATGCGATGAGGACCATCTGCAGCCCGGTGCTGTTGTGCGCGACGCCCGTGTAGTCCAGGCCGGCGCCGATCTGCAGCACCCCGAATCCGAGGGAGGTCGCGACGCCGAAGACCGTCCCGACGATCGCGACGATGTCGATGACGTCGCCGGTCCGACCCTTGACCCGGTCGCCCAGCAGCGGCTCGAGCGCCCACCGGATGGATACCGGCCGGCCCTTGCGGTGGATCGCGTACGTCAGCGCGAGCCCCACGACCACGTAGATCGCCCACGCGTGGATGCCCCAGTGCAGGTAGCTCTGCGCGATCGCGTACTTCGCGAGCGTCGCGTCGCTGCCCTCGACCCCCGGCTCCGGGTGGATGTACAGGCTGAGCGGCTCCGCGACCCCCCAGTACACGAGCCCGATGCCCATGCCCGTCGCGAACAGCATCGCGAACCAGACCGGCGCGGAGAACTCCGGCTCGTCGTCGTCCCGGCCCAGCACGATGTCGCCGTACCGGCTCACGCCCATCCAGATCGCGAAGACCACGAACACGGCCACGAGAAGGATGTAGTACCAGCCGAACCACGCCGACACGTCGCGCTGCAGCGTCGCCATGGCATCGCTCACCGCGTCCGTGAACACCAGCGTGACCACCACGAACAGCAGGATCACCGCCGCCGCTGGCCAGAAGATGCGGCGGCGTGCGTTCGGGGTCAGGCCCTCGTCCTGAGCCGGTGCCGGTGCCGGTGCGGGCGTGACGTCGGCGTGCGGATCGGGGGCGGACCCGTCCTCGCCTGCGGTTCCTTGCGCGTCCTGCACGGGGCCTCCCGGGCTCAAGCGTCGCCGCACGGTGCTGTCGGCAGCCGTGCCGACCCTCTCCCACGATGCCAAAGGCTGCCGGGAGCACAACCGGAAGCCGAGCCGGTTCCGCCACGGCGCGCTCGTTCGAGCGGCCCGACCTACAGTCGGACCATGGCCCTGCACCGGTCCGACCTCGACGAGATCGAGCGCCTGCTCGTCTCCCCCGTGTTCAGCCGCCCCGGCGAGACGAGCCCGACCGCGAAGGACGAGCTGCCGCACCTCGGCCGCGACCCGCACGTCGTGTACCGGCTGATCCACGACGAGCTCATGCTCGACGGCAACGCCCGCCAGAACCTCGCGACGTTCGTCACGACGTTCATGGACGAGCACGCGGACCGTCTCTTCGCGGAGACGCTCGACAAGAACATGATCGACAAGGACGAGTACCCGCAGACGGCCGCCATCGAGGGTCGCTGCGTCACGATCCTGTCGAACCTGTGGCACTCGCCCGGCCACGAGACCGCGACCGGGACCTCGACGACGGGGTCCAGCGAGGCCGTGATGCTCGGAGGCCTCGCGCTCAAGTGGCGGTGGCGGCAGCGGCAGGAGGCCGCCGGCAAGCCCGTCGACCGGCCCAACCTCGTGATGAGCTGCACCGTGCAGGTCGTGTGGGAGAAGTTCTGCCGGTACTGGGACGTCGAGCCGCGGTACGCGCCGGTCGAGGAGGGGCGGCTCGACCTCGACGCCGAGCAGACGCTCAAGCTCGTCGACGAGAACACGATCGGCGTCGTCGCGATCCTCGGGTCGACGTACGACGGCTCGTACGAGCCCGTGCAGGAGATCGCGGCGGCGCTCGACGAGCTCGCCGCGTCCGGGGGCCCGGACATCCCCGTGCACGTCGACGCGGCGTCCGGCGGCTTCGTCGCCCCGTTCATCGACCCCGACCTCGAGTGGGACTTCCGCGTGCCGCGCGTCCGCTCGATCAACGCGTCCGGGCACAAGTACGGCCTGGTGTACCCGGGCGTCGGGTGGATCCTGTGGCGCACCCCCGAGGACCTGCCGGAAGACCTCGTCTTCCACGTCAACTACCTGGGCGGCGACATGCCGACGTTCGCCCTGAACTTCTCGCGCCCGGGCTCGCAGGTCGTGGGCCAGTACTACAACTTCCTGCGCCTCGGGTTCGAGGGGTACCGCGAGATCCAGCAGGCGTGCCGGGACAACGCCCGGTACCTCGCCGACGAGGTCGCGGCGACGGGGCCGTACGAGCTGCTGTCGGACGGGTCCGCGCTGCCCGTGTTCTTCTTCCGGCTCCGCGCCGACGTCACCAACTACACCGTCTTCGACGTGTCGGCGAAGCTGCGCGAGCGCGGCTGGCAGGTCCCCGCGTACACGCTCCCCGCGCCGCTCGACGACGTCGCCGGGCTGCGCGTCGTCGTCCGGAACGGGTTCGGGCGCGACCTCGCCGACATGCTGCTCGACGACCTGCGCCGCGCGACCGAGTACTTCGAGGACCTCGCGCACCCCCTCCCGCCCGACCCGTCGCACACGAGCTCGTTCGCGCACTGAGCGCGACAGCTGCTGAGCGCGCGAGCTCCGGCCGCTGAGCCCCGAGGTGACCCGCCACCTGCCGCTCGTGCTGCGCGGTGTCGTGCCCCCCGACGCGACGGACGTCCGCTGGCACGGGCCGCGCCCGTTCGTCACACGCTGCACGTTCGTCACGGCGGACGGCGAGCACGTCGAGTGGGGCGTCCGCGAGCGGCGCCGCGGCCAGGGCGGCGGACGCGGCCTGACGTGGTGGATCGGGCTGCTGTTCGTCGTCGGCTCGGCGTGCTTCGTGGTCGGTCCCACGCCGGGGTACGCCCGGCTCGTCGGCGTCACCGCGACCGGCGTGACGTTCTTCGTCGGCTCGCTCTTCTTCACGACGGCCGCGTACCTGTCGTACTGGCAGGTGATCCGTCCCGAGGGGCACAGGCTGCTCGGCTGGGAGCCCCGCGTCATGGGCTTCTGGGCGACCGCGGTCCAGCTCGTCGGGACCCTCTGCTTCAACGTGACGACGTTCGCGGCGCTGCTCGACCTGCCCGTCGACGCCGCCGCGCGCTGGGTGTGGCGTCCCGACGCCCTCGGCTCGGTGTGCTTCCTCGTCGCGTCGTACGTCGCGTTCGCGGAGGCCGGGCACCGGTGGCTCTCGTGGCGGCCCGGGCACCGCGACTGGCACATCACCGCGCTCAACCTGTGGGGCTCGGTGTTCTTCGCCGTGTCGGCCGTCGGCGCCTACGTGCTCCCGGACGGCGCGACCCTCGCCGTCGGGTGGGCGAACGGCGGGACGTTCCTCGGGGCCGGGTGCTTCCTCGTCGCGGCAGCGCTCACGATGCGGGAGGCACGCGACGTTCCGACGGCGACCTGACGCCGAACCCGCCCGAGCCCTCCCGGTCCCTCAGTGGGACGCGAGCGTGATCACCAGCGCGAGGACGACCGCGAGGAACGCGACACCGAGACCGATCCCCGCCGCGATCAGGCCGCCCGTGGCGTTCGCGTCGAGGGCGCTCGACCAGCCCGAGCCGGCGAGCACGGAGTCGACCCAGCGCGGCACGTCGCGCGAGGAGAACGTCACGTCCACCTGGCGGCCGACCGTACCGTCCGACCCCACCCCGATGTCGACGCGTCGCTGCGCGGACCACACCCGTCCCTGCACCACGCGGCCCGACGCGCTCAGCGCACCCACGCCGGCGCCCCACTCGACCTCGTGGAGCGTGTCCCGCCGGGCGTACCTGCCCGGGTGCTTCGGCTCGAGACGACACACGAGCGTCTCCGTCAGACCGTGCGCGCGCAGCAGCGTGAACCAGCGGGCGTCCGCGACGTCGTACGTCACGTCGACGCCGCCGTCCGGCAGCGGCGTCACGGCGAACGGCGCGTCCGCACCCGCCCGGGCCAGGTGCGCGACGACCTGCTCCCACGGCCACGGCACGGGCAGCAGGGCGGGGTCCACGGCCGCCGCTGTCGGTGTCGCCGTCGGTGCCGGTGCGGGCGCGGGGAGGTCGGCCTTCGCCGAGGCGCGCCGCGCCGCCAGCGAGCGCCGCCGGACGGTCACGACGAGCGCCGTCGTGAGCAGCCCGGTGGCCAGCACGAGGAGGCCCGACCCGATGAGCAGGAAGATCCGCTCGGTCGTGGGGTCCGTCGTCGTGACCGTCACGGCCTTCTCGGGATGGCCCGGTGGGAAGGCGAGCTCGACCGAGGCGCCCTGGTGGAGGTTGCCCGACGTGACCCCCTGGAGCGGGCGGTGGGTGAGGGCACGTCCGTCGACGTCGAAGTCCACCCAGTAGTTCCGCTGGGTGGTGCGCTGCGTCCCCGAGCCGTTGGTGGTGACGCGGACGTCCGTGATGGTCGCCGTGGCGCGTGCCGTGTAGGCCGAGTAGTCCTTCTGGGACGTCACGACGAAGATCGTCCCGATGACCGCCACGACCAGCCCCACCGCGAGGAGGGCGATCGACACCACTCGCGACGTGGGCGTGCTGCTGCTGAGACGGACGGTCGTGGGCACGGAAGAGCTCCCGGGTGGGTCAGGAGGACGGGATCGACGACGGGCGCGTCGGCGGCGCGGACCGGTCGTCGGACCGGGACCCTTGCACAGATCGTTGCCCGAAGACATCACGATCCGGAGTCTGGGACGTCGTCGTCCTGTCGGGCGGGCGGCAGGCCCGCGTCGACCAGCAGGTCCCAGGACGCGAGGAAGTCCTCGCCGAGGCGCCCGTTCGCGTCGAGCGCGCCGGACACGACTGCACCGGTGCGCAGCATCATGAGCTGTTGCGCGGCGGCGCGCGGGTCGCGGTGGTCCACCTGTCGCAGCAGCTCTTCGAGGCGGCCGGTGACCCACTCCCGGATCTCCCCCGCCTTGACCCGCGCGGCGTGCGACCCGGTGAACTCCGCCGACGCGTTGATGAACGGGCAGCCTCGGCTCGTGCCGGCGAAGTCGTCGCGTGTGAGGACGGCGGCGAGCTCGGTCAGGGCGCCGCGCGGGTCGTCCCTGTACGCCTCGACGATGGCGTCGACCTGGGCGTGGTCGTGCTCGGCACGACGGTCGAGGTAGGCGGCGACGAGGTCGTCCTTCGACGGGAAGTGCCGGTAGAGCGTCACACGCGTGACTCCCGCCTCCGCGACGACGCGCTGGATGCCGACGGCGTGGATGCCCTCGTCGTAGAAGAGCCGGTCGGCGGTGCGCAGGATGCGTTCGCGGGCCGCGGACGGGCGGTCGGGCGCGGACGCCCGCGGGTCGACGGACGTCTCCGAGGCGACGTCGGCTGCTGCAGGTTCGTCGGTCGTGGCGCTGCTCCTCGATGTCACCCGGCGCAGGCGTTGCCGGGCTGGGGGTGTGGCCCTAGTGTAGGCCACGGTAGGTAGAACGATCGGTATACCAGTCGCCCAGACGCCACGCCCCGGAGGAAGACCGATGACCGCCTCGCACGCCCCCGTCCTGTTCATCCACGGCCTCTGGCTCCACGCGACGTCGTGGGACGCCTGGGTCGAACGTTTCGCCGCCGCAGGGTACGAGGCGTCCGCGCCCGGGTGGCCGGGCGACCACGACACCGTCGGAGCGTCGCGCGAGCACGCCGACGACATCGCCGACCACGGCATCGACGACGTCGTCGAGCACTATGCGAGGGTGATCCGCGACCTCCCGGTCCGCCCGATCCTCGTCGGGCACTCGTTCGGCGGCATGATCGCGCAGCGCCTGCTCGGCGAGGACCTGGCCGTCGCGGCGGTCGCGATCGACGCGGCGCAGATCAAGGGCGTCCTCCCCCTCCCCTTGTCGGCGCTCAAGGCCACCCTGCCCGTGTTCAAGAACCCGGCGAACCGGCACCGCGCCGTGTCCCTGACCGCCGAGCAGTTCCGGTTCGCGTTCGGCAGCGCGATCCCCGAGGAGGAGTCGGACGCGCTCTTCGAACGATGGGCGATCCCGGCGCCCGGCAAGCCGCTCTTCGAGGCCGCGGCCGCGAACTTCAACCCGCACTCCGCCGCCAAGGTCGACACCGCCAACGCGGGCCGCGGCCCCCTGCTGCTGATCGCCGGCGGCCAGGACAACACCGTCCCCGAGGTCGTCACGCGGGCGACCCTCAAGCAGTACCGCCACAGCGACGCCACGACCGACTTCCTCGACTTTCCCGACCGTGCCCACTCGCTGACCATCGACCACGGCTGGGGCGACGTCGCCGACGCGAGCCTCGCGTGGCTCGGCGAGCAGGGACTGTGACGGGGGCGATGGCCATGGACCTGAGACTGGGTGGGCGGACCGCCGTCGTCACCGGGGCCAGCAAGGGCATCGGGCTCGCGATCGTGCGTGCCCTCGCGGCGGAGGGCGCGATGGTGGTCGCGGGGTCCCGCAGCAGCACGCCCGAGCTCGACGAGCTCACGCGGACCGCCGACGTGCACACCGTGCCCGTCGACCTCACGACGCCCGACGGACCGGCGGCGCTCGTCGAGGCCGCCGTCGAGCGGTTCGGCGGGATCGATGTGCTCGTCAACAACGTCGGCGCGGTCCGGCCGAGGCTCGATGGGTTCGTCGCGCTCACCGACGACGACTGGGAGTGGTCGCTCACCATCAACTTCCTCGCCGCGGTGCGGACGATGCGGGCCGCGGTCCCCCACATGACCGACCGGCCGGGGGCGAGCATCGTCACCGTCGGGTCCGTCAACGCGTACCTCCCGGACCCCGGGGTCGTCGACTACTCCGCCGCGAAGGGCGCGCTGACGAACCTCTGCAAGTCGCTCTCGAAGGAGCTCGGCCCGGGGATCCGCGTCAACACGATCAGCCCCGGGCCCGTGCGGACCGACCTGTGGCTCGGCTCCGGTGGCGTCGCGGCGACGGTCGGCGGGTCGGACGGGACGGACCCGGGCGACGTCGTCCGCAAGCAGGAGGAGCAGGCGGCGACCGGACGGTTCACCGACCCCCGCGAGGTCGCCGACCTCGTGCTGTTCCTGGCGAGCGACCGGGCCGCGAACATCACGGGGAGCGACGTCCGGATCGACGGTGGGCTCGTCACGACCCTGTGACGCGCACCGCGGGGTCGTCGTCCGGCGACGGCCCCGCGAGCGCGGCGAGGGCGCGGTGCACGTTGCCGTGCAGGTGGTCCTTGCCGAGGGCGGCGACGAGGCCGTCCCGTTCGAGGACGCGACGGACCGCGGGCCGCACCCCGGCCAGCCGGACGTCCACCCCCGCCTCCGTCGCGGTGCGGACCACGTCCGACAGGGCGGCGGTCCCCTGCGAGTCCGCGAACGTCACGCTCGCCAGGTACAGCACGACTGCGCGGACCCCGGCCTCGCCCGACGCGCGGCGCACCCGGTCGGCCACGCCGTCCGCCGTCGCGAAGAACAGCCCGCCGTCCAGGCGCAGGACCACGACGCCGGCCACCGTCTCGTCGCCCGGGTGCTCGTCCAGGTCACGGAAGACCTGCGTCCCGCGCTCGCGCCCCAACGTCGTCACCCGCGGGTGCGTCACGACGTGGACCAGCCACAGCAGCGACAGCACGATCCCGACGACCACCCCGGCGAGGACCCCCACGACGAGCGTCGCGACCAGGGCGGCGACCGCCACCCAGAAGTCCACCCGGGAGACGCGACGCAGGCGGCGCATCTCCGGGACGTCCATCATCCCCATGACGACCGCCTCGATGATGAGCGCCGCGAGGACCGGCTTCGGCAGGGACGAGAAGAGCGGCGCCAGCACCAGCAGGGCGAGCAGGACCACCGCCCCCGACGTGAGCGACGCGACGCCCGTGCGCGCTCCCGCCCGGTCGTTGAGCGAGCTCGCCGACAGGCTCGTCGAGACCGGCATGCCCTGCAGCAGCCCGGCCCCGACGTTCGCCCCCGCCTGGGCGACCGACTCCTGGTCGATGTCGACGTCGTACCGGTGCTTCGCAGCGAACGCGCGGGCGTCGCCGGCCGTCTGCGAGAAGCCGATCATGACCAGGGCGAACGCCGCGAGCAGCACGCTGCCCGCGTGGTCCGTGAGGAGTCCGAGGTCGGGGACCTCGAGCGACGGGAGCCCGCTCGGGATGTCGCCGACGAGCGCGACCCCCCGGTCGCCCAGGTCGAGCAGCGCCGACGCGAGGAGACCTCCCACGACGAGCACGAGCGCGTTCGGCACACGCGGGGCGGCGCGGTGCAGACCGAACACCACGACGAGGGACACCACGCCCACGACCACGGTCGCCGTGTGGGCGTCGCCGAGACCCGTCAGCCACGACCACAGCTCCCGGAACGACGTCTTGCCCTCGGCGTCCGTCCCCGTCAGCTTCGGCAGCTCCCCGACGACGACGTCGATCGCCGCGCCGAACAGGAACCCCGTCACCACGGCGCGGGACAGGAACTGCGAGAGCCAGCCGAGGCGGAACACCGCCAGGGCGAGGAACATCAGCCCGGACACGAGCGTGATGCCTGCGACGAGCGTCGCCACGTCCGGTCCCGTCACGCCCGTGGCCAGGACGGCGCCGCCCGCGACCGCGGCGATCCCCGAGCTCGGGCCCGTCGAGATCTGCCGACAGGTGCCCAGCACGGCGTAGACGATCGCGCCCACCGCGGCCGCGTAGAGCCCCCGCTCGAGCGGCACGCCGGCCACACCGGCGTATCCCAAGTTCTTGGGGATGATCAGCGCGCCCACCACGACGCCCGCCACCAGGTCCCGCCCCAGCCACTCGCGGCGGTAGGTGCGCAGCTGCGCGGTGAGCGGCACGAACCGCGTCAGCCGGCTCCGAGGCGGCGTGGGGACGACCGGCGCCGTCATCGCCGGGACCGGCTCGCGCCGTCGAACGGTTCGGTCGCCCGGAGCGCACGGTCCGTCATCGCGCAAGCGTGGCACGCACGGCCGCGGGGCGCGCGGCCTGCTACCGCGAGCCGCCGTCCGTCCCGGAGATCAGTGCTCGCCCTTGACGACGAAGTAGGAGCCCCGGATCGTGCCGGCGAGCTTGGACCGCTGGCGCGCGAACTTGAAGGCCCCGAGCTCGTCGGGGACCTCCATGCCGTCCGAGAGCTTGAACCCCACGGCCCGCTTGCCCCCCGCCGCGAGCGTGTACAGCACGTTGATCGCGAGCCCTGACGCGTAGAAGACATGGGTCCACCGGATGCCGTCGACCTCGAACGACGTGGCCTCGAGCGGCGGCGACGCGATGCTCAGGCCGCGCTCCTCGCGCAGCACGCGCTCGACGTAGGCGACCGCCTCACCGGCCTCGGACGCCGGGTCGACCGTGAAGACGTGGTCGTACTTGTTCTTGAAGTACCGGGCCTCGTTGGCGCGGAGTCCCGCGAGCGCGTCCGCGACCGGTGAGGACTCGAGGCCGACGGTGGAGACGTTCTCGAAGTCGACGACGTACGACATGCCTGGTCCCCCGGTCTCCTGCGCTACCTCCTGCGACCTGGCCACGCTACCGTCTGCGGGCTCGCCAGGCGCCCCATCCACGAGTCGTCTCAGCCGGGCAGGTCGACGTACGCGGTGCACCCGACGTCGACACCCGCGGCCCCGGACGACAGCTCCGCCACGCGGTCGACGGTCGCGCCGACGTCGCCCGGAGCCACTGCGAGATCGATGCGCAGGGCCTCGCCGTACTCGACGTGCACCGGCACCAGGCCGGTGCGCCGCAGCTCCGCCTCGAGGCCGGGCCCGCGATCCCAGCCGACGTCGACGTGCAGCCGCGTCCGGGGCGCGCGGACCACACGCCGGGCCGCTGCCGCGGACTCCTGGACCGCCGCCGTGTACGCCCGCACGAGCCCCCCGGTGCCCAGCAGCACCCCGCCGAAGTACCGGGTGACGACCGCGACGACGTCCGTCAGCCCCTCGCCGCGCAGCGCCTCGAGCATCGGGAGCCCGGCGGTGCCACTCGGCTCCCCGTCGTCGTTCGACCGGGCCGTCTCGCCGCGCGGGCCGATCCGGAACGCGCTGCAGTGGTGTCGAGCGCGCGGGTGCGCGGCCCGTGCCTCGGCGACGACGGCGCGGGCCGCGTCCTCCGAGGCGGACCGGTCGAGCACGCAGAGGAACCGGGACCGCTCGATCTCGATCTCCGTCTCGACGCGACCGGCCACGGTCGTGTACTCGTCGGCGGAGGTCATGGAACCCATTGTTCCCGACGGTCCTCCCGGGAACCGAGCGCCCGCGAGCTCGACGGCTCGCCGGCATCGGCGATGATCTGCCTCATGAGGCGAACGGCGCCCCCGGCGCAGCGCTGCGTGACATGCGGAGAAGAGCACCAGGGCCTCACCACGGTCTTCGGCCCTCCAGCACCGGATCCATGGGCATCCGCGACCGACGAAGAACGGAACCGTGGAGGGATCAACCGCGACACGTGCGTCATCACGATCGACGACACGACCTCCTACGTCGTCCGAGGTGAGCTGCCGATCCCCGTGCGCGACGCGGCGACAGGCGCCTTCGCCTGGTCCGTCTGGGTGTCGCTGAGCGAGCAGAACATGAGGACGTTGGCCGACCGGTGGTACGACCCCGGACGCGAGTCGCTGCCCCCGATGTTCGGCTGGCTCTGCAACGAGCTGTCTCCCTACCCGTCCACCACTCACCTCGCCACCAACGTCCACACCCGCGCTCCAGGTGTCGAAGGCATCACGATCCACCGCGTCGCGGAGTTGAACCGCCTCCTGCGTGCCACCTGACCGTCAGGGCGTCCCGGTAGGTTCACGCCATGGGATTCCGGGGCGAGGCACAGCGTGTTCGTGACGAGAGCCTGACCCACGGCCAGCGGCTTCGTGCGCTCACCCGCTGCCTGGAACGCGTGCACCCGGTCGGCTTCCAGCCCTCGTGGGACTACCTCGAGGCGAAGCTCGGCACCTCACGAGAGGACGTGCGGTTCCTCGTCCCGGCTCTCGACCTGCTCGACCGCGAGCGCAGCGCGTACCTCGACGTCGACCAGCGCTACGCGGTTCTGAGGCGACGCCTCAAGCGGCGAGGGTCGAGGGCGCCGCGACCCGACGACGTCACGCCGCGCTCACCTCGTCGGTGGCACGGCGACGAGCGGGAGGGTGCGATCCACGTGCTGAGGTGGTGGCTCCGGGAGCGTCTGCCGCCGGGCTTCGTGGACGACCCGGAGGCCCAGCGCGCTGTCGACGTCGCGCGTGCCCTCGCGCACGCCTCGAGTCCTGCTCCGGTCGATCGCGTCGGTCTGCAAGCGAGCCTCCGCTGGGCTCGACGACACGACGCCGGGCAGCTGCTCCACCTGCTCGGCCAGATCCACGTCGCCCTCGACGGACCTCCCGCGGTCGGCATCCCGTGGAACTTCGTGACGCCGACCGACCGAACCACCGGCACGTCGGCGGTCGCACGTGAGTCCTTCAGGGACCCCGTCGGGCTATGGCGCGCCACCCCCGGCAGGGCGAGCCATGTCGTCGACGCGGCCACCGACCTCCTGGTCCTGGGATACGACGCGAGTGCGCTCGGCGAGCTCGCCGGCATGTCGCCGTGCGCGTCTTTCTACGACGTCGACCCCGTTCTCACAACCGTCCTCGATCAGGTGGGAGCAGCAGACCTCCTCGGACGAGGTGCCGACCGTGCCGGACTCGAAGCACATCTTGGTCTCTTCCTGGACCGCACGATCACGCTCCGTGAGCTCTCGACCTGGGCGCACCAGACGATCGGTCATGACGGCGAGGAAGACCTGCAGCCGTTCGTGGAGCTCGACGACGTCTACGACGACTGGGAGTACTCGGGCGAAGACCTCTGCTCCCTCGACACGGTCACCCGCCAGGCCGCGCGAGACTTTCTCGCAGGTCGATCCGTCACACGATTCGACGGGCTCGAGCCATCCCCGCCGGCAGCAACCACCGTGGCGCGACCGCCGGGCTGGCTCGATCGCCTGCGACGGCGTGGTGGCCAACCTGCGCCGTGATCGAGGAACGCTTCCACGGATCTCACGGACTGATACCCCGGGCGACGGCGGCAGCGAAGAGCAACCCGTCGAAGGCGCTCGCCGCCTTGTCTGCCGGCGGCCTGTCGAGCACGGCGCGCACGGCGTCTGCCGGCACCGGGGTGATCCGACGGGCGTCGGCCAGCGCGAGCACCGGCTCCGGCGGGACGCTGCGAGCGACCACCGACCGGCTGATGGTCGGGTCCGTCGTCGGGCAGGAGGTCATCTGGTCGATCAACTACTTCCTCGTCGCGCAGAACCAGGACGACCTGTTCGCGCTCGTGCGCGACGGAGCGTCCGTGGACGTCCGTGGACCGTGCCCGACCTGCTGGTCGACGCCCACCCACGCACGGCCCGACGTCACCCCGACGCCCATGCTCGGGTACTCGCCGACCTGGACGAAGCACCGGTCATCGGGCCTGCGTCTGTTCCGTGCCACGGGCACCTGTCCTTCCGACATCACGGCTCGCGCGGCAACCGCCCGCGAAACCTTCAGGCGCTGCGCGTCTCCGCGGTGGAACAGAGGCGACGGCCGTGTCGATACGCACGGCCCTCGCCCCGGGTGTGGGGCGCCCCGTTCCCGCCCTCGTCGTCCGGATCTGCACGTGGTGGTGAGCTGTGCGGTGTGCCCTGTCACCTGTGCGCCGTGCTGAGCTGCACTGTCGACGGGGAATCGAACCCCATGCGTTGCTCTTCACGCGCCAGGGAGCCGGAAGACCGCCGGCCCTCGGTGTGTGCACGCCTCCGTGACGACTACCTGCTTCCCACACCCAGCTCGTGGGGTCAGTCCTCGATCAGGTCGATCTCCCAGTTGGTCCGCTGGATCAGGGTGTCCACCTCGCGGATCTCCTTCGAGAGGGCATCCGCCTCGGCGCGGAGCTCGGCGACCGGGAGGGCGGAGAGGACCCGCAGCTCGGACCGCAGCTGCCTGACCGCTCCGCGCTGGTCGCGCCCCGACGCGGCGTCGGCGGCCGCGGTGACCACCGAGTGGCGCAGCCGCAGGACGTCCCGGCGGGCGAGGGCGTCGGTCAGCGTGCCACCGCCGTCGATCACCACGGTGGAGTTGGTCCGGTTGATCTGACGGATCAACCGCTCCAGCTCGTCCAGCACCTCACCGGCCTGGGCCAGGACCTCGGCCGCGTTCTCGGCCGGTTCCTCGCCCTCCTGGAACCGGGCGCTGCCGACGACACGCGCCCGCAGCTGCTCCACCCGCCGCACTGCGGCCGCCCGCTGCGCGAGCGCTTCAGCCAGCTTCACTCGTCTTCACCTGTCCGTCTTGGGGATCGTGCGGCAATTATGCACGTCCACGGGGTACCCCGGAGCTGGCAGCTTCACGGCGATGCTGGTGTTCCTTCCACCAGAAATCGGCATCAGAAATCGGCGTCCCTCAGGCCGAGGACCTGCCACATCGACGCCGCCTCGTCCCGAGGAAGCCAGGCGAAGTCGAACACGACCGGCGGGCCGGGGCCCCACCGCTGACTCACCCCACCGAAGACGCCACGGCGCTCCTCCAGGAGAACGCTCGGGCCGTGGTGGTCGAGATGACCGGCATCGAGCTCTCGCACCGTGTACCAGGCGGGGCCGTAGTCCTCGAACGCGGGCTCCTTCGTCCCGTCAGCCCAGACGATGACGAACCAGGGCCACGGAGACCGCCCCGGGAACGTGATCTCACCGACGACGCTCGCGAGGTGGCCCATCAGGATGCCACCCACGTGTAGCGTCCCCACGCCATGGTCGTACGCCCGCAGCTCGGGATCGGGCAGGACATACCGACCCTCTCGAAACGACGTCATGACCGGCCGCTGTGGTGCTGACGCAAATCGACCACTTCGTGGACAAGCGCGGGCGTGACGCTGACCGTCGTCATCGGAACTCGCGAACGACCTCGATCGGACCGACGATGTGCCGGTTGAACTCCTCGAGTTCCTCTGCAGGGATCCAGTACTCGAGGATCGTCTGGCCACCTGCTTGCTGGACGTGGTACTGGTCGAGAAACACCTTGTCGACCTCGAAACGCGTCACGTACCCGACGCCGCTCGCCTTGACGTTCCAGTCGCGGGCGATCCGGACGGTGTAGTCCTCATTCAGGACCGGGTAGAAGATCGGTTGATCGGAAAGCCTTGGGGGCCATGCACGCCAGCCCGAAGCCTCGACCAGGGCGAGCTCGTGGGGACCTGTGGGGCGCCAGAGCGTGACCGTTTCCATGTCCGCAGTCTCGCCGATGCGGAACCTCGGTGCCGAACGCTTTCCGCGTGCCGGTAGCCGTGGCTCCACCAACGCTCATGGCTGAGGCCTTGTCGGACCGTGCGCGGACTACGACGAGAGAACTCCTAGGGCCTGCGCCGACGCGCCGGCTTACACGTTGAAGCGGAACTCCACGACGTCGCCGTCCTGCATCACGTAGTCCTTGCCCTCGATGCGCGCCTTGCCCGCCGACCGGGCGTTCGCGACGGAGCCCGCCTCGACGAGCTCGTCGAACGACACGATCTCCGCCTTGATGAACCCGCGCTCGAAGTCGGTGTGGATGACGCCCGCTGCCTGCGGCGCCGTCCACCCACGCTTGATCGTCCAGGCGCGTGCCTCCTTGGGGCCCGCGGTGAGGTACGTCTGCAGGCCGAGGGTGTGGAAGCCCACGCGGGCGAGCTGCGCGAGACCGGGCTCGGTCTGGCCGGAGTCGGCGAGCATCTCGGCGGCGTCCTCGGGCTCGAGCTCGACGAGCTCGGACTCGAACTTCGCGTCGAGGAACACGGCGTCCGCGGGGGCGACGAGCGTGCGGAGGCGGTCCTGCATCGCGGTGTCGGCCAGCCCGTCCTCGTCCGTGTTGAAGACGAAGATGAACGGCTTCGCGGTCATGAGCTGCAGGCTCGCGACATCTGCGAGGTCGAGCTTGGCGCCGGCCGCGCCCTGGTAGAGCGTCGTGCCCTCCTCGAGGATCGCCTGCGCGGTCTTCGCCGCCTCGTAGAGCTTGGCGTCGCCCTTCTTGATCTTGACCTCCTTCTCGAGACGCGGCAACGCCTTCTCGAGGGTCTGGAGGTCCGCAAGGATCAGCTCGGTGGAGATCGTCTCCATGTCGCCCTCGGCGTCCGACGAGCCCTCGACGCGGACGACGTCCGGGTCGGAGAACACGCGGGTCACCTGACAGATGGCGTCGGCCTCGCGGATGTTCGCGAGGAACTTGTTGCCGAGCCCCTCGCCCTCGCTCGCGCCCTTGACGATCCCCGCGATGTCGACGAACGACACCGTCGCCGGGAGCGTGCGCTCGCTCGTGAACACCTCGGCGAGCTTGTCCAGCCGCGGGTCCGGGAGCGGGACGACGCCGACGTTGGGCTCGATCGTCGCGAACGGGTAGTTCGCCGCGAGAACCTGGTTGCGCGTCAGGGCGTTGAAGAGGGTGGACTTGCCGACGTTGGGGAGGCCGACGATCCCGATGGTGAGTGCCACGGGAGCCAAGTCTACGGGGGCGTCCGGGCCGGTGGGCACAGGCGAGCCTGCCCCACCGGCCCGTCGCGTCAGCCGACGACGCCGCGGTCGTCGGCCCGCAGGGACAGGTCCGACACCGAGATGTCGAACGTCTTCGCCGACTTCTCGTACCCACCGGCCAGGCCGGCCGCGGGGTCGACGATCGTCACGGTGCTCCCGCCGTTGCGGTACCCGACCGCGATGACGAAGTGCCCGATGTCGCGGTTCGGGTGGTTGTTGTAGTGCGTCTTGACCTCGTGCGTGTTGATCACGACCGGGATGTGGTAGCCACCGATGTCCGCCCGGATGATGGCCTTGAGCTCCGTCGCGCTCGGAGCGGAGATCGCCTCGTACTGGGAACCGCGGGACCCGGCGACCCACCGCATCCCGTTGCGCACCTGGAGGCGGTCGCTCCCGGCCGTCGTCGTCTTGATCTTCGCCGCGACCTCGGCCTGCGTCTTGTTCGTGTGGAAGTACTTGGACGCGATCGCGACCGACGTCGGACCGCACCAGTAGCCGGTCTTCTGCTGCTGCCAGAGCGCGACCGCGCTCTTCGTCGGGTTGCTGCTGCTGCCGACCAGCGAGTACTGGCTCGGGATCGGGCGGTAGCACACACGGGTCGTCGCGGCCGCCACGCTCCCCGGCCCGGCGGCGACGGAGGCCGAGGCGCACGGCGAGGTGAGCGCACCCAGACCACCCGCGCTGCTGCCGGAGCTGACAGGCACCCCCTTCGACGAGACCGACTTGAGCGTCGAGAGCCGGTGGGTGGCCGCGGAGCTCCGCGCACCCCAGGACTTGCCCTGGTCACCCGTGACGGTCACGGCCGACGCCGCGACAGGAGCGGCCACCAGTGCGAAGCCCACCGCCGCCGCGGCGGCGCGAATCGCTACGGTTCGAATCTTCATCTTGTCCCCTTGCTCGGCGAACAGGGTCGCCCGTTTTGCGGCCCTTCGGGCGGATGGTACAGGCGCGAACCACGCACCGGCGCCGCCGTCCGCCCGGCCCGGCTCGTCGACGGCAGGGGTACCGTCGGGCCATGTCCGGCCTGCTCACCCCCCGCCTCGTCCTGCGCCCCTGGGACCCCTCCGACCCCGCCGACGTCGACTTCCTCTTCGACACGTACTCACGCTGGGACGTGCAGCGGTACATCGGGCGCGTGCCGCGCGTCATGGAGGACCGGGCCGAAGCTGTCACGCTCGCCAGGCGCTGGTCCGACACGGCTTACCAGCAGCCCCTGGGCATCCGTGCCGTGACCCGAGCGAGCGACGGGCAGCGGCTCGGCTCAGTGCTGCTCAAGCCGATCCCCGCGTCCGGCACCGCGGACCCTCCGCAGCCGTCGGGCGACGTCGAGATCGGGTGGCACCTCCACCCGGACGCGTGGGGCCACGGGTACGCGACGGAGGCCGCGTCGGCGGTGCTCGCCGCCGGGTTCGCGTCCGGGCTGGACCGCGTCGTGGCGGTCACGCACCCGGACAACGTCGCGTCGCAGGCCGTGTGCCGTCGCCTCGGGATGCGCTCGCTCGGCCTCAGCGACGCCTACTACGACGTCACGTGCGCCCTGTTCGAGGCGCGCTCGGACGCGGTGCCCGGGGCGGCAGCGCGTGGCGAATGACACGGGTGTCAGTAGCGCCTGACACCCTGTGACCCATGACGACAGTGCTGCTCGCCGCCGGTGCCCTCCTCGTCGGTCTCGTCCTCGGTCTGCTGCTCGCGCAGGTCCGCCAGGGCGGCCGCTCGCGCGACCTCGAGATCCGCGCCGCGCGCGCCGAAGAGGCCCTGAGCGCCGTCCAGGAGTCGGGCCGCCAGCAGCTCGAGAGCTCCCGCACCACCGCCCTGCACCAGCTCGAGGACCACCGGCGACAGACCGCCGAGCAGGTCGCAGCCCTCCAGCGTCAGGCCGACGAGCGGGTCGCCCAGGCCGACCGGGGAGCGAAGGAGCAGGTCGCCCTCGCCGAACGTGCGGCGGCGCAGCGGGTCGCCGCGGTCGAGGCCGACCAGGCACGGCTCGCCGAGCAGTTCCAGGAGGTCGCGAACAAGGTCCTGTCGGTGAACAACGAGCAGTTCCTCGCCCTCGCCACCGAGCACCTCGGCAAGGCGCAGGTCGCCGGCAAGGCCGACCTGACCGCCCGCCAGGAGGCCGTGCAGGCGCTCGTCGGGCCGCTCGCCGAGAGCCTGCAGAAGATCCAGCAGCAGGTCGAGGAGTCCGAGAAGCAGCGCCTCACCGGCACGCTCGACCTCAAGCACCAGGTCGTCGAGATGCGCACCGAGGCCGAGAAGCTCCGCAACGAGACCTCGCAGCTCAAGAACGCGCTGAGCAAGTCCCAGGTGCGCGGGGCGTGGGGCGAGATGCAGCTCAAGCGGCTCGTCGAGTCGGCGGGCATGCTCGACCGCGTCGACTTCGAGGAGCAGGTCCAGGCCGCCGGCGGGTCCCTGCGCCCCGACATGGTCGTGCGGCTGTCCGGCGGCAAGAGCGTCGTCGTGGACGCCAAGGTCTCGCTCGCCGCCTTCCTCGAGGCGCAGGCCGCCGAGGACGACGCGACCCGTGCCGAGCGCCTCGCCGCGCACGCCCGGCACATGCGCACGCACGTCGACGACCTGCACCGTAAGGAGTACTGGGAGCAGTTCTCCCCCACGCCCGAGTTCGTCGCGATGTTCGTGCCCGCCGAGTCGTTCCTGTCGGCCGCGCTCGAGCAGGACCCGGCTCTGATGCAGTACGCGCTCGAGCGCAACGTCATCCTCGCCACCCCCATGACGCTCCTGGCGCTGCTGCGGACCGTCGCCTACTCGTGGCGCCAGGACGCGCTCGCCGAGAACGCCCAGCAGGTGCTCAAGCTCGGGCGCGAGTTCCACAGCCGGCTCGTCACCATGACCGGGCACGTGACGCGCGTCGGCAAGTCGCTGACCAGCGCGACCGACAGCTACAACAAGTTCATCGGCTCGCTCGAGCGCAACGTCCTGACGTCCGCGCGCCGCTTCGCCGAGCTCGACGTCATCGACCGCAGCCAGGTCATCGGCGAGCTCGACGGCATCGACGAGGCCGTGCGCCCCATCACCAAGGCCGAGCTCCTGCCCGCCGAGGCCGGCGACGTCGTCGCCATCGACGACAAGCCCGAGCCCGTCGACGGGACCGCGCGCGCTGCCGGCTGACCTGCAGGCAGGCCGCGGTCAGCCGGGCTGGATGCCCAGGTTCCGACGTCCGCCGCGCTCGGGGCGCCCTGCTGTCTCCGACCCCTCGAGCGAGGCACGCAGCTCGCGCGGCAGCGAGAACATGAGGTCCTCGGTCGCGGTGCGGACCTCCTGCACGTCGCCGTAGCCGCGCTCCGCGAGGTACCTGAGGACGTCCTCGACGAGGATCTCCGGCACAGACGCGCCGGAGGACACGCCGACGGTCGTGACGCCGTCCAGCCACGCCGGGTCGATCTCCGCCGCCCGGTCGATGCGGTACGACGTGCGGGCGCCCGCCTCGAGCGCGACCTCGACGAGCCGCACCGAGTTCGACGAGTTCGCCGACCCGACCACGATCACCAGGTCGCACTCGGGCGCCAGCTTCTTCACCGCCACCTGACGGTTCTGGGTCGCGTAGCAGATGTCGTCGCTGGGCGGGTCCTGCAGCGTCGGGAACTTGTCGCGCAGCCGGCGCACCGTCTCCATCGTCTCGTCGACCGAGAGGGTCGTCTGCGAGATCCAGATGACCTTGTCGGGGTCGCGGACCGTCACCGAGTCGACGTCGTCGGGCGAGTTCACGATCTGGATGTGCTCCGGCGCCTCGCCCGCCGTGCCTTCCACCTCTTCGTGCCCGGTGTGGCCGATGAGCAGGATGTCGAAGTCGTCGCGCGCGAACCGCACCGCCTCGCGGTGCACCTTCGTGACGAGCGGGCACGTCGCGTCGATCGTGTCGAGGTTCCGTGCCTCCGCCGCCTCGCGGACCGCCGGGGACACCCCGTGCGCCGAGAAGACCACGCGCGCACCCTCGGGCACCTCGTCCGTCTCGTCGACGAACACCGCGCCACGCTCGCTCAGCGTCGCGACGACGTGCTTGTTGTGGACGATCTCCTTGCGCACGTACACCGGCGCGCCGTAGTGCTCGAGCGCCTTCTCGACCGCCACGACGGCCCGGTCCACGCCCGCGCAGTAGCCGCGCGGCGCCGCGAGCAGGACGCGGCGGGCGGCGGTCGTGTCACGGGCGCCGGCCACGGTGGCGTCGGACGGGACGCGCACGGCGGTCGGCACGAAGGGCACGGGAGAGGTGGTGGTCACACCCCGATTCTAGGTGAGCACGCCCGAGGCTCCCGGGCGCCCGCTGTGCGCACGGTCACGTCGAGCCGCCCGGTGCGCCGGTCTCGGGTGCGACATGTCGGTGCCGTCGGGCACAGTGGGGCCGTGCCGCCGCCCTCCACACCCGCGCCCACCCCCGCACCCGACCTCCCTGCGCGCGCCCTCGACACCACCCCCGAGAACCCGTGGCCCGTGCGGCTCCTGTCCTCCAAGATCGAGGACTACGTGAGCCGTATGTCGCCGCTCTGGGTCGAGGGACAGGTCGTCGAGCTCAACCGCCGACCGGGCGCCGGCCTGCAGTTCATGACGCTGCGCGACACGGACGCCGACATGTCGTTGACGGTCGCGATGAGCACCCACGTCCTCGCGGGGCACGGGGACGACGTCGCTCCGGGAGCACACGTCGTCGTCCACGCGAGGCCGGGCTTCTGGCCCCGCCGCGGCACCCTCCAGCTCCAGGCGCGGGAGATCCGCGCGGTCGGGCTCGGCGAGCTGCTCGCCCGCATCGAGCACCTGCGTCGCGTGCTCGCTGCCGAGGGACTGTTCGACCACGACCGCAAGAAGCCGCTCCCGTTCCTGCCGGGCACGGTCGGCCTCGTCTGCGGGCGCGAGTCCAAGGCCGAGCACGACGTCGTCGTGAACGCGCGCGAACGGTGGCCCCAGGTCCGCTTCGAGATCCGTGAGGTCGCGGTCCAGGGTCCGTCCGCGGTGCCGCAGGTCAGCGCCGCGATCGCCGAGCTCGACGCCCGCCCGGACGTCGACGTCATCGTCGTGGCGCGTGGCGGCGGGGCCGTCGAGGACCTCCTGCCGTTCAGCAACGAGACCCTCGTCCGGGCGGCGGCCGCCTGCAGCACCCCCCTGGTGTCGGCCATCGGGCACGAGACGGACGCCCCCCTGCTCGACCTCGTCGCCGACTACCGCGCGTCCACCCCGACCGACGCCGCGCGCCGGATCGTGCCCGACGTCCGCGAGGAGCGTCGCGGGGTCGCGCTCGCCCGCGAGAGGTTGAGGTCCGCCGTCCGGACGCGCGTCGACCGGGAGCAGGCCGGGCTCGACGCCTTCCGCTCGCGGCCCGTCCTCGCCGACCCGGTGACCATGATCGACCGGCACGAGGAGCTGGTCGCCCACCACCTGCGCATGGCGCGGCGGGCGTTCGGTGACCGGGTCACCGCGGCGTCGGCGCAGGTCGACCGGCTCGCCGCGCAGGTCCGTGCACTGTCCCCCGCCGCGACGCTCGCACGCGGGTACGCCGTCGTCCACGGCCCGGACGGCCACGTCGTCCGCCGGCCGGACGAGGTGTCCGTGGACGACCGGCTGCGACTACGGTTGGCCGACGGGGAGCTCACGGCCACCGTGACCGCTCCCGCGCCCGGCACGGCGCCTCCACCCACCCCGAAGAGCAAGGACCGCACGACCAGGACGAAGGGAACGCGACCGTGACCCCCCGCTCCACCCCCGAGACCGGCAGCAGCGTCGGCAGCACCGAGACGACCGAGAACGTCGACGACGTCGCCGCCCTCGGCTACGAGGACGCGCGCGACGAGCTCGTGGCCGTCGTCGCACGGCTCGAGGCCGGCGCGTCGACCCTCGAGGAGTCGCTCGCCCTCTGGGAACGCGGCGAGGCCCTCGCGGCCCGCTGCCAGCAGTGGCTCGACGGTGCCCGCGAACGACTCGCGAGCGCCCGGGACGGAGACCGTGGGAGCCACGACGTTCCTGACGACACCGGCGTGCCGTCCGACCAGGAGGACCAGTGACCGGCATCATCCCCGCCACCACCCCCGCCACCGCGGACGGCACCACTGACGGCGAAGCACGGACCGGGAGTGCGCTCGTCGTCGGCGAGGCGCTCATCGACGTCGTGAACCGCCCGGACGGGACCGTCGACGCGCACCCGGGCGGCAGCCCCGCGAACGTCGCGCTCACGCTCGGCCGGCTCGGCCGCCCCGTCCGGCTGCTCACGTCGTTCGGGCGTGACGCGTACGGCGAGCAGGTCCGGGCGTGGCTCGACGAGTCGTCGGTCGAGCTCGTCCCCGGCTCGGACGACGCCGAGCGCACGTCCACCGCGACCGCGACGCTCGACGCGACCGGCTCGGCGTCGTACGAGTTCGACATCACGTGGCCGGCACCCGAGGCGCCGGCCACCCCCAGCAGCGCCGACGGGAGCACGACCGCGCCCCTCGTCGTGCACACGGGCTCCATCGCGACGTTCCTCGAGCCGGGGGCCGCGGGCGTGCTCGAGCTCGTCCGCGCGGCGCGCGCGACGTCGACGATCACGTTCGACCCGAACATGCGCCCGTCCCTGCTGCCCGAGCCCGACGTCGTGCGCCCGGTGGTCGAGGCGTTCATCGCCCAGTCGGACGTCGTGAAGGCGTCGGACGAGGACCTCGCCTGGCTGTTCCCGGACGTCGACCCCGTCGAGGTCGCGCAGACGTGGCTCGGCCTCGGGACGTCGCTCGTCGTCGTCACGCTCGGCGGCGACGGCGCGGTCGCGGTGACCGCGGCGGGCACGGTCCGGGTCGATCCCGTGCGGGTCGACGTCGTCGACACGGTCGGCGCGGGCGACTCGTTCATGGGCGCGCTCGTCGACGGCCTGTGGCACGCCGACCTGCTCGGTGCCGGCCGACGCGGCGCCCTCGCCGCGATCGACGACCGCACGGTCGAGGCGGTCCTCGGCCAGTGCGTCCGCGTCGCCGCGATCACCGTGTCCCGCGCGGGCGCGAACCCGCCCCGGCGCCACGAGGTCGCCGCGACCGAGCTCTGAGGCCGCTCGCGCGACCCCGAACACACCACCGACCCTCGACCAGGACAGGACCGGACACCATGCCCGAGAACCACGCCTCACTCCCCTCGACCACCCCGGACGTCGCGCCCGGCTCGCCCGCCATGGCGTGGGGTCAGCTCCGCGAGGGAAACCGCCGGTTCGTCTCGGGCGACGTCATGCACCCGTCGCAGGGGGTGGACCGCCGGCGCGAGCTCGCAGCGTCGCAGGCGCCGTTCGCCGTGGTGTTCGGCTGCTCGGACTCGCGGGTCGCCGCCGAGATCATCTTCGACCGGGGTCTCGGCGACCTGTTCGTCGTGCGCACGGCGGGGCACGTCATCGACACGACCGTGCTCGGCTCGATCGAGTACGGCGTCGAGGTGCTGGGGGCGAGCCTGATCGTCGTGCTCGGACACGACTCGTGCGGCGCGGTCGGCGCCGCCGTGCACACCCTCATGACGGGTGAGCAGCCTGCAGGCTTCGTCCGCGCCGTGACCGACCGGGTCATCCCGTCGATCGTCGGCGTCACCAAGGGAGGGGCCGAGGCCGTCGCCGCGATGAGTCCGGCGACCCTCCTGACGGAGCACGTCAAGCACACCGTCGAGATGCTGCACTCGTACTCGGGTGCGCTCGCGAGCGCGGTGGCCGAGGGGCGACTCGCCATCGTGGGCGTCCAGTACGACCTCGCCGAGGGCGTCGCGAACCTCGTCGAGGTCGACGGCGACGTCGCCGAGCAGCCGATCAGCCGCTGACCCGAGGAGCCCGCCGTGCAGCGCGTCACCGTCCGCAACGCCACGTTCCAGCAGTGGCAGACCCTGCTGACGAACCGGAACAAGCGTCACCGCGCCGGGGCGACCGTCGTGCAGGGCGTGCGGCCCATCACGCTCGCCGTCGAGGCGGGCCTGCCGGTGCGCGCCTGGCTGATCGACGGTGAGGGCAGCCTGTCGTCCTGGGCGAGCGAGCTCACCAGCCGGGTGCGCGCGGAGCGGTTCGCGGTCGCCCCGGAGCTGCTGCGTGAGCTCGGCGGCAAGGACGACGACACCCCCGAGCTGCTCGCCGTGGTCGGGCTGCCGTCCGACGACCTCGACGGGATCGCCTCCCGTGCCGGCGACGACGCGTTGCTCGCCGTCGCGCTCGACCGGCCGACCAGCCCGGGGAACGTGGGCACGGTCGTCCGGTCGGTCGACGCGTTCGGCGGCCACGGCGTGATCGTGACGGGTCACGCAGCCGACCCCTACGACCCGAAGGCGGTGCGCGCGAGCACGGGCTCCGTGTTCGCGGTGCCGGTGGTCGGAGCGGCGTCGGCCGCCGCCGTCACGGACCGGATCGACGCGCTCGGCGACGGCGTGCAGGTGGTCGGCACCGACGAGGACGGTGACGTCGACCTGCGCGACGTCGACCTCACGATGCCGACCCTCGTGGTGACCGGCAACGAGACCCGTGGGCTGAGCGCACCGTGGCGCGAGGCGTGCGACGTGGTGGCACGTATCCCGATGCGGGCCAGCGCGGCCAGCTCGCTCAACATGGCGACCGCGACGTCCGTCGTGCTCTACGAGGCGCTGCGTCAGCGCGGGGTGTGACTGCGAAGGGTGTGCCGGCAGACGGTGTGACCCCCGTCACGGGGTGCTGGCGCCGGAGCACCCGGACGGGTGCGGCACGATAGAGAGCATGACTCTTCCAGTGACCGGCGACGACGCCGCGTACCGCATCGAGCACGACACGATGGGCGAGGTCCGGGTCCCCGCGGACGCCCTCTACCGGGCGCAGACGCAGCGCGCCGTGGAGAACTTCCCCATCTCCGGCACCCCGCTCGAGCGGTCGCACATCGAGGCGCTCGCCCGCATCAAGAAGGCGGCGGCGCGCGCCAACGCCGAGCTGGGCGTGCTCGACCAGGACGTCGCCGACGCCATCGTCGCCGCGGCGGACGAGGTCGCGAGCGGGCGCTACGACAGCCACTTCCCGGTCGACGTCTACCAGACCGGGTCTGGCACGAGCTCGAACATGAACACCAACGAGGTCCTCGCGACGCTCGCGACGCGCAGCCTCGGCCGTGACGTCCACCCGAACGACCACGTCAACGCGTCGCAGTCGTCGAACGACGTGTTCCCGACGTCCGTGCACGTCGCCGCGACCGCCGGCGTGGTCGGCGACCTCGTGCCGGCTCTCGAGCACCTCGCGGACGCGCTGGGCGCCAAGGCGACCGCGTGGGCAGAGGTCGTGAAGTCGGGCCGCACCCACCTCATGGACGCGACGCCCGTCACGCTGGGCCAGGAGTTCGGCGGCTACGCGGCCGCGATCCGCTACGGCGTCGAGCGCCTGCAGTCCGCCCTCCCCCGCGCGGCCGAGGTCCCCCTCGGCGGCACGGCCGTCGGCACGGGCATCAACACGCCGGCCGGCTTCCCGCAGCGCGTCATCGCCCTGCTCGTCGAGGACACGGGTCTGCCGCTCACCGAGGCGCGCGACCACTTCGAGGCGCAGTCCGCACGTGACGGGCTCGTCGAGCTGTCGGGCGCGCTGCGCACCGTCGCGGTGTCGCTCACGAAGATCTGCAACGACCTGCGCTGGATGGGCTCGGGCCCGAACACGGGCCTGGGCGAGATCTCGATCCCGGACCTCCAGCCGGGCTCGTCGATCATGCCGGGCAAGGTCAACCCCGTCATCCCGGAGGCCGTCCTCATGGTCGCCGCGCGCGTGGTCGGCAACGACGCGACGGTGGCGTGGGCGGGCGCGAGCGGCTCGTTCGAGCTCAACGTGCAGATCCCCGTGATCGCGCAGGGCGTCCTCGAGTCGATCCGCCTCCTCGCGAACGCGTCCCGCGTGCTCGCCGACAAGACCGTCGACGGCCTCGTCGCCAACGTCGAGGCCGCCCGTGCGTACGCGGAGTCGTCGCCGTCGATCGTCACACCGCTCAACCGGGTCATCGGGTACGAGGCGGCCGCGAGGGTCGCGAAGCACGCCGTCGCGAACAGCCTGACGGTGCGTCAGGCCGTCATCGACCTCGGGTTCGTGGAGCGAGGCGAGGTGACCGAGGCGCAGCTCGACACCGCGCTCGACGTGCTGTCGATGACGCGTCCGCCGCAGGGCTGACCGACCCGCTCGGTGCCCACGAGGTGCCCCTCGAGAACGTGATCGTGGCCCCTCCAGCGTGCTGGAGGGGCCACGATCACGTTCTCGACAGGTGGGGGTGCGTGCCTGGGAGTGATCCCGGTCAGGCGGGCGTCGGCAGGAGCCGGTGACCGTGCGCCTCCCCCGCTCCGGACGCCTCCTCCTCCTCCGCCCGCTCTGCGTCGGACGCCCCGGTGGCCCCCCTCCCGGCGCGCCCGAGCAGCAGCGCCGCACCGAGGACGACGACCCATGCGGCGAGCGTCAGCAGCGGTGCCGCGGCGTGCGCGCCACCGAAGAAGGTGACCTCGCGCAGGGCCGAGACCATCGCCCCGGCGGGGAGCCAGGGCCCCACCGCACCCCACGCACCGGGCAGCAGCTCGGGAGCCGACGCCGCCGCGGACGACGGGTTGCCCATGAGCATCACGAGCACGCCGCCGACGACGAGCCCCGCGCGGCCGAGGACGGACCCGAGCCCGGCGACGACGAGCGCGCCGGCGGCGGTCCCGAGGGCGACGATCCCTGCGACGGCCGCGTAGGAGCCGGGGAGAGCGCCGAGCCACGGACCGAGCACCGCGCCGACGAGCAGGCCGGCGGCGACCGAAGCCACACCGATCGCGGCGAGCCGTCGGGTGCGACCGCGCACGACGAGCGAGGCGAGGATCCCCGTCGCCATCGAACCCATGACGGCGGGCAGCACGCCCGCGGCGAGCACGGCTCCGCGGGCGTCGTCGGCAGGTGACGGCACGACGTCGGTCACGGTGACGACCGGGGCGGGGACGTCCCGGCCCGCGGCCTGGGCGGCGGCGGTCGCCGTCCCGGTCGCGGCCTGCTCGAGGAGCTGCGCGACCGCGGGGCTCGCGGCGGACGCCACGTCGAGCCGGACGCCGTCCTGCGCGAGGACGAGCGCGCCGTCGACGTCGTGGTCGGCGACGGCGGCCCGCGCGGCGTCCTCGTCGGCGTACCGGGTGACGTCGAACGCGCCGGGTGCACGGGTGTCGAGGGCCCGCTCGACCTGCGCGGCGCTCGTGTCGGGGGCGACGAGCGCGAGCGGGACGTCGTGCGCGCCCGCGCGCGCGGCCGGGTAGGCGAACGCGGTGACGAGCAGCGTGACGAGCAGGGCGAGCGCGCCCCCGAGCCCGATGGCCTTGCGCCAGGTGGTGGTGCTCATGACGACCCTTCCTTTAAAACGAACGTTCGTTCTTCTTGATCCAGCATCGCACCGCGGTGGTCCCCGGTCAAGAACGATCGTTCGGTTTAGAGTGAGAAGCATGTCACCACGCGTCTCCGAGGAATACCGCGAAGCACGCCGCACCGAGATCCTCGACGCCGCGCGCGCCCGCTTCGCCCGCGACGGCTTCCACCAGACGTCCATGGACGACGTCATCCGCGAGGCCGGGCTCTCCGCCGGCGCCGTCTACGGCTACTTCCCGAGCAAGACGGCGCTCGTGCACGCCGTCGTCGACGACGCCCTCGCCCGCGTGCTCCGCGCGTTCGACGCCGCGAGCGCCGAGATCACGCAGACCGCCGGGGATCCTGGCGCCGAACCCCTCGACGGCGCCGAGGTCGCCGGGGCCGTCGTGGACCGCGTCATGCAGCTGCTCTCGGGAGCCGGGATCGACACGTCGCGCATCGCGCTGTTCGCCTGGGCCGAGACGATGTCCGACGAGGAGCTCCGCGTCCAGGTCGCCGCCCGCCTCGTCGAGCTGCGCGGACGGTTGCGCGGGCTCGTGACCGCCGCACCCTGGAACCCGTCGGCGCCCGTCCCCGACGACGCCGCCGACGACGCCGCGCTCGCCCTGCTCGCCGCACCGATCGGCACGATCGTCCAGAGGCACGTCGTGGGTGACGCCGACGGCGCCGCGCTCGCCCGCGGGCTCGCGGCGCTCGCGCGGTCCTGGGCGCCCCGCCCGTAGCGGGGGGCTGCAGTCAGCCGCCGTCCGGGAGCTCGAGCCGCCCCAGGACGCGCGCGAGCAGGCCGGCGAGGACGTCCACCTCGTCGTCGTCGAGGTCGGCGAGCACCGAGCGCTCGCGGGCGACCTGCTGCGGGAACAGGGTGTCGACGAGGTCGCGCCCGGCAGCGGTCAGCCCGACGAGCACGCCGCGGCGGTCGTGGTCCGGGACGGTGCGCTTCACGAGACCGGCGCCCTCGAGGCGGTCGAGCCGCTTGGTCACGGACGCGGCGGGCGCCCGCGTGACGGTCGTGATCTCGCGGGCGCGCAGCAGCCGGTCGGCCCTGCGCAGCACCGCGAGGACGTCGAACTCGGCCCGCGTCGTGCCGTGCGCGGCGAACGCCCGGTCGGCGAGCTCGTCGAAGAGCGCGGAGATGCGCGTGACCCGTGCCATGACCGGGACGGTCGACGTGTCGACGTCCGGGAGGCGCTCGGCCCACTCGGCGCGCAGCCGGTCGACGTAGTCCATGGCACGAGGATACGGAACAGTTCGTTTACTAGTGAACTATCTTTGAATCAACCGGTAGACTGGGGGGCGATGACCTCCTCCGCCACCCTGCCCGACGCACCCTCGACGCCCGCGCGCACCGCCTGGCGCTCCACCTGGCGCGCCAGCCTCGTCGTCCACCCCGGGAACGCCGACCACGCCGACCTGTTCGTCGCCCTGCGCGCCGGGCTGACCGTGCTCGTCGCCATCGCGCTCGCCGCGCTCGCTGGCCACCGCGACGTCTCCGGGTTCGCCGCCCTCGGTGCGATCGCCGCGGTCTACGGCCGCCTCGCCGACCCCGTCGGCCGCGCCCGTCTTGTCGGTGCCGCCGGGCTGCTCCAGGTCGCCGTCGTCGCGACCACGAGCGCCGTCGCCTGGGCCCTCGCCACGCACGGTTCTGCGACGTTCGCGACGTGGGCCGTGCCCGTCGTTCTCGGCGCCGTCGCGTGGCTCGCCTGCGCCGGCTCCGCCGCCCTGCGCACCGGACCGCCCGGAGCCACCCTGCCGGTGTTCGCCGCCGCCGCCGGCCTGCTCGGCGACCCCACGGGCGCCGTCGTCGCCCAGCGCACGGTCGCGACGGTCGCGGGCGCGCTCGTCGCCGTCCTCGTCGTGGCCGCCGTCGGCGCGCGCACCGCCGCCGGACGCGCCCGCGCCCGCATGCCCCTCGCCCCCGCGCTGCCGCCCGTCGCCGACTGGCAGCTCACCGCCGCCCGGACCGGGCTCGGCGCACTCGTCGGTGCCGTCGCCGCGCAGGCCGTCGGCCTCGGTCACCCCGGCTGGGCCGCCGTCGGTGCGACCGCCGTCCTGCAGGGCACCTCGCACACCCAGGTCGTCGTGCGGGCCCTGCACCGCGGAGCCGGGACCGCCGTCGGCGCGGTGCTCGCCTGGGCGGTCCTCGACGTCCACCTGCCCTTCTGGGCCCTCGCGCTGGTCATCGCGTCGCTCCAGGTCGTGACCGAGCTGATCGTGGCGCGGCACTACGGCATCGCCATGCTGACCATCACGCCGATGGCCCTGCTCATGGTGTCCCTCGCCGGTTCGGTCGACCCCGCCCAGCTCGCCGGGCAGCGGGCGTTCGACACCCTCCTCGGTGTCGCGGTCGGCGTCCTTGTGCTGCTCGTCCTCCCGCACCGGGCTGCGAGCGCCGCGTAGCTGCCGCGCCCGCGGCCCGTCTTCACGCGTCACCGCGTTACCCGGCGCACCCCGACCTGTGCCTATCATGTGCCCCAGCAGGCAGGGGCGTAGCAGGTCACAAGCTTGGGAGCGCTCCCACGAACTTCGGTCGGAGCCTGCTCCCGGCGCCGCCACCCTTGGCCCAGTCGACGACGAGGCGGAGGGGCTCTGTGCGCTGGACCTGGAACGTGCTCCGGCACCGCGCGCTCGCGCAGCGTGCCCTGTTCCTGCCCGTGCTGGCGGTGACGGTCGTGAGCGCGACGCTGCTCGGCACCTTCGCACTCCTCCTCTCCGCGGGCCAGCACCGCGCGCTCGAGATCGGCCTGGAGCGCCAGCCCGTCGCGCAGCGCGAGATCGACGCCCGGTACATGCTCGAGGACGACACGGCCGGGCCCTCGGTCCTCAGCACGGGGAACGCCGCGCTCGACGACTTCCTCGGGTCGCTGCCCGTCGACCGCACCGCGTGGCTCTCCTCGCAGATGTACGAGGTCGACGGCACCGCGGAGGCGCGAGCCCCGTACGTGTACGTCGCCTCCTACCCGGTGGTCGCGGACGGCACCCGGCTCGTCGACGGCAGCCTGCCGACGTCGGCGACGGACGCCGCGGGGCACCTGCAGGTCGCGATCCCCCAGGAGGCCGCCCAGGCCTACGGCTGGCACGTCGGCTCGGTGGTGCGGGCGAGCGACGCCGCCGGGTCGGGACCCGCGACGTTCGTCGTGACCGGCACGTTCGAGCGGACCGGCGCGCTCGCCCCGTGGTCGCGGGACGTGCTGGCCGGAGCCACGCACGACCCGTCGCACCCCGTGGTCGGGTCGTCGCACACCGCCCGCACCCAGGCGTGGGGCCCGTTCCTCGTGACGCCCGACGCGTTCACCTCGGGCAGGGCGACGCTCGTCCAGGCCGACCTCGTCGCAGCGCCGCGCTTCGGGGACACGGCCGCCGCCGAGGTGACCTCGCTGCGCGACCGCCTCGGGACCGCCCGCGCGACGCTGTCAGCGGCGACGCCCGACGGCGTCGCGAGCTTCCTGCTGACGACACAGCTACCCCAGACCATCGACGCTGCAGAGACCGCGCTGGGCATCACCCAGGTGGGCCTCGTGATCGTCGGGCTCGTCCTCGTCGTGCTGACCGTGACGGTCCTCCTGCTCGCGGCCCGCCTCCTCGCCGAGCGTCGCGCCGCCGAACAGTCCCTCATGGCGTCGCGCGGCGCGACGAACGGCCAGATCCTCCGGCTCGCCGCGCTCGAGTCCCTCGCCGTCGCGGTCGTCACGACCGCGATCGCGCCGTGGCTGTCGTCGCTGCTCTACCGGGTCGTCACCGGCGTGGGGCCGTTCGAGCGCGCCGGTCTGCACACCGACCCTGGACTCCCCCGGGCGCTCTGGGTGACCTGCGCCGCCACGGCCCTCGTGCTCGCCGGCGTCCTGCTCGGACCGGTGCTGACGCGTCGCGCCGACGTCGTGGACGCGGACCCACAGGTCGTCCGCCGGAACCGCGGCGGCGGGCTCGCGCGCACGGGCGCCGACCTCGCGCTCGTGGTGCTGGCCGCGATCGCCCTCGTGCAGCTGCGGACCTACCGCACGCCCGCTCCGGGCGGCGTGGACGGCATCGGCTCGCTCGACCCCGTGCTCGTCGTGACGCCCGCGCTCGTGCTGCTCGCGGGGGGCGTCCTGGCGCTCCGGCTCCTGCCGCACGTCGCGCGCCTGTGGGAGCGGGCCGCCGCACGCAGCCGCGCGCTCGTCGGGCCGCTGGCCGCGTGGGAGGTCGCCCGCCGCCCCGGGCGCGCCGCGGGCGCCATGCTGCTGCTGACCCTCGTCGTGGGGGGCGGCACGTTCGCCCAGTCGTTCCTCGCGACGTGGCACGGCTCGCAGCTCGACCAGTCCGACCTCGCCGTCGGCACCGACGTCCGCGTCGTCTCGGCGGCCCGCACGCCGCTCGCGGCATCGGCCACCGTCTCGTCCGCGCCGCACGTGCGCCGCGCGGCCGCGGTGACGGACCGGTCGGTCACCGTGGGCTCCCCGTGGGCCACCAGCAGCTTCGTCCAGGAGCAGCTCGTCGCGGTGGACACGACGCACGCCGACGACCTCCTGCGGGGACGCACCGACGCCGCCGGCTGGTCGCGCTCGACCGCCGCGCTGCACCCGACGACCGCGCTCCAGGGCGTGCCGCTGCCGGGCGCACCGACCGACCTCGTGCTCGACCTCACCTCCTCGAGCACGCCGGCCCTGGCCGGCGGACTCTTCGTCTCGCTCGTCGTGCAGGACGCGCACGGCGGCCTGACCTCTGTCGACCTGCGCACCCAGGAGATCGACGGCACGGCGTCCGACGTGGTCGTGCCGCTGGGGTCGGCCGCCGCCGGGTCGACGCTCGTCGGCGTGAAGGTGGCGGTCATGCCGACAGCGGCCGACGAGATCACCCTCGCCAGGACGGCGGACGGCCTCGGCCTCGACCTGACCGTCAGCAACCTGCGCGTGGTCCCCTCCGGCGGGGACGCGACCGACGCCGCCCCGGTGCCGCTCGACAGCGTGGACTGGACCGCGAGGGGCCTCACCGGGCCGATCACGGGCCCGGACGCGGGCTCCTCCGTCACGCACGTCGCGCACGACGGCGACGCGCTCCGCCTGTCGGAGTCGGTCGACGCGGTGCGTGCGCGCTCCAGCGGCATGGGTCTCTTCGCCGTCACCACGCCCGCGGCGACGTCGAGCGGCCCCGTGCTCGTGACGCCCGGTCTGCTGTCGTCCGTCGGGAGCAAGGTGGGCGACCAGCTCACGGTCGACCTCGGTGACGCGACCGTGGACGTGACGGTCGCCGGAACGGTCGACCACCTGCCGGGCGAGCCCGGGACCGACGGCATCCTGGCCGACTCCACCACGCTGGCCCGTGCGTACCTGCTCGCCGGCGGCACCGCGTCGCTCACCGACGAGTGGTGGCTGCAGGTGCCGGACGCCGACGCGGACGCCGTCGCGGCGGACCTCGTCGACGTCGGTGCGGCCACGACGCGCGTCGCAGCGCGGGAGGACGCCACCGTCGGGCCGCTCCACGTCGGCGTCGTGGCCGCACTGTGGATCGTCACGGTGGCCGGCGTCGGCCTCGCGGTGGCCGGCCTCGCGCTGAGCGCGACCTTCTCGGTCCGGACGCGACGGCTCGAGCTCGCGCGGCTGCAGGCGGTGGGCGCCTCGCGCCGCGGGCTGGTGCGGTCCGTGCTGACCGAGTACGCCGTGCTCGGCAGCCTGGGCGTCGTCGCCGGGCTCGCGCTCGGCGCGCTGCTCGGGCGCGTGATCGTGCCGCTCGTCACCGTGTCGGCGTCCGGCGGCCCTCCCGTGCCGTCGGTGCTCCTGCACGCGGCCTGGACCACGCAGCTCCGGCTGCTGGTGGTGCTCGTCGTGCTCGTGGGCGTCACCGTCGCGACCACGACCAACGCACTGCTGCGCCGTGCCTCCGGCGAGCTGCTCCGCCTGGGGGACGACCGATGACGACGACCACCCGTCCCCGCTCGGGCCGTCGCCCGTCGGCGCCCTCCGTGCGCCGCAGGCTGCGCGCGACGACCGCCGACGCGCTGCTCGTCCCGCGTCGGCGCGCGGGCGCCGACATCGGCCTGCTCGCGCTGGCCGCCACGCTGCTCGCGGCGACCGTCGCGCTCGCCCTGCTGATGCCGCGGGTGCTGCTGCGCTCGGCGGACGACGCGGCGCACGGCATGGTCGCCGCCGCCGGCCACGACGCCGACGTCGTCGTCGAACCCGGAGGGCCGGTCACGAGCGACGACGACCCCGGCTCCGCCGACGGCACCGACGCCGCCCTCGGGCTCCAGGACGACGCGAACGCCGTCGGGGACAACCTCACGGGCGCGGTCGGCGACCTGTACGCGCCCGCGGTCTCCTCGATCACCAGCCAGCCGGCGACCGCGACCCGGACCGACGCCTCGGGCGCCGCGCACCACCTCTCCACCCGTCTCGCCTACGTCACCGACGGCACGTCCACCACGCCGCCCGTGCGCTGGGTCGCGGGGTCGGCGCCCGCCGTGGTCCCGGTGCACGAGACCTCCGGCCAGGACGTGGACGACGACGCCGCCGTCGTCCACGAGGTCCAGGTCGGCCTGTCGAGCACCGCCGCGCACCACCTCGGGATCGACGTCGGGACCTCGCTGGCCCTCACCCTGCCGGCGCACGGCGCCGCCACCCACGTCGTCGTCAGCGGCCTGTACACGCCGGTCGACCCCTCGGCCGCAGTCTGGGTCGACCACCCCGATCTGCTCGCCGCCACCCCTCCAGCGCCGCACGCGACGACCGAGGGCACGGTCGGGCTGCTCCTGACGGCGGGCTCGCTCGAGGACGCCGAGCGCTGGTACATGAACCAGAGCTTCACGGAGAGCCTCCGGTTCCCCGTCGCCCCGGACACGATCGACGCGGGCTCGACGCAGTCCCTCGAACGGTCGTTCCGGCGGGTCTTCGCCCAGCCCCACGTCCTGACGCAGTGGCTCGTCTCCGCCCCGACGGTCCGGACGACGCTCCTCGACGTCCTCGTCGCGTACGACGCCCGGCAAGCCGCGGCCGACGCGCAGAGCTCGGTGCTCGTGCTGGGCCTGGCCGGTGTCGGTGCGCTCGCCCTCGTGCTCGCAGCCCGCCTGCTGGTCGAACGGCGGCGCACGTCCCTGCTGGCCGAACGCGCCCGGGGCGCGTCGACCGCGTCCGTCGCCCTGCGCGCCGCGGTCGAGAGCGTCCCGCTCACGCTCGGAGCCGCGGGCGTCGGCGCGCTCGCCGCCTGGCTGATCCTGCCCGACGCCCGGGGCTCGTGGACCGCCGCAGCAGCGGTCGCCGTGGTCGCCGCACTCGCACCACCCGTCACGGCGGCCGCGCTCGTGCACCGCGCATGGTCGGGCCGGCGGCTTCCGGCGAACCGCGCCGACCGCCGGCGCCTCCTCGGCCGACGTCGCGCCCGGCGCGTGACGGCCGAGCTCACGCTCGTCGTCGTCGCGCTCGCTGCGCTCGTGTCCGTCCAGCGCCGCGGACTGCTCGAGACCCGGACGGCGCACGTCGACCCGCTGCTCGCAGCGACCCCGCTGCTGCTGGCCGTCGCCGCCACGATCGTCCTGCTGCACGTGATGCCACCCGTGCTGCGCGCCCTCTCCCGACGCGCGCAGGCGGGCCGCGGGCTCGTCCCGGTCGTCGCGACCGCACGCGCCGGGGCGGCGTCCGGGACGGCGATCCCGCTGCTGACGCTCACGGTGGCCGTCGCGCTCCTCGTCTTCTGCGGCACGACCGTCGAGACCGTCCGGCACGGCCAGGAGCACGCGGCACGGTCCGTGGTAGGCGCCGCGGTGCGCGTCGACGGGCCCGCGACCGAGGCCGACGTCACCGCGCTGCGCCAGGCGCCGGGCGTCACCGCGGTGGCCGCCGTCGCGCTCAGCCACGCCCGGTCGCTCGGCGGCGACAGCGGGGTCACGGCCGACGTCGAGGCCGTCGACGTCGACGCGTTCGCGACGATCCTGCGCGCCCACGGCTGGAACCCCGCCCCGGGCATGACCGACCTCGACCAGGCGTCCGACGGGGAGATCCCGGTGCTCGTCTCGCCGTCCCTCGCGGCGGCGACCTCGGCCTACCAGCCCGAGGTGCTCACCCGTTCGGGCGAGGTGCGGCTCCGGGTCGTCGGCGAGGTCCCCGAGGGTCCGGACGTCGAACCGATCGTCCCGGGAACCGCCACGACCTCCACCACCCCGACGGTCGCCGACGGCCTCGTCCTGGTCGACCGCACGACCCTCGACGCCTTCGACACCGCCCGGGCGGCCGACGGCACGCAGGCCGCCGACCAGGGCGAGGAGCCCGCCCCGACGACGATCACGACCGTCTGGGTCGACGGCCCCGGCGCCGCCTCGGCCGTGCACGCCGCGGGCCTCGACGACCGAGCGGACCTGCACGTCACCACGCACGCCGGCTGGGTCGACGCGACGCGCACCGCACCGCTCAACGCGACGCTCGTCGCGCTGCTGGTCGGCACGGGGCTCGCGCTCGCGCTGCTCGCCGCGCTCGCCCTCGCGCTGACGGTCGTCGCCACGTCGGGCGAGCGCGGACGGACCATCTCGGCGCTGCGCACGCTCGGTCTCGACGCGCGCACCGCCCGGTCGATGACCTTCGGCGAGCTCGTCCCCCTCGCGGTCGCGACGCTGGTCGCGGGGACGCTCGTCGGCATCGCCGTGCCCGGGCTGCTCACCCGGTCCCTCGGGCTCGACGTCGCGACCGGGCGTCCCGGCACGGTCGCGCTCGCCGTGTCGTGGCTCCCGCCCGCGCTCGCGGTCGTGGTCGTGGGCGTCTCGCTCGTCGTCGCGGTCCGCGTGGAGTCCGCGGCGCGGCGGCGTGACCGGCTCGGCGACGTGCTCCGGGTGGGCGAACGATGACGGGGCGACCGACGACACGGACGAGACCGCCGGCGCCCCGGGCGGCGACGGACGCGGTGGACAGGATCGACGAACGGATGCGGCGATGACGACGAAGCTCGACGAACCCACGTTGGGCGCCCTCGAGGAGCGCGCCCTACGACGCCCCGGCACGTTCGGCGAGCACGCCCTCGTGGCGTGCGACTCGCTCGTGCGGATCTACCAGTCGGAGGGCATCGAGGTGCAGGCCCTGCAGGGCCTCGACCTGCTGGTGGACGCGGGAGAGCTCGTCGCGATCGTCGGGGCGTCCGGGTCGGGCAAGTCGACCCTGCTGGCGGTGCTGTCGGGCCTCGACGCCCCGACCGCGGGCCGGGTGCGCGTGGGCGACTGGGACCTCATGGCCATGAGCGCGCGCCAGCGCGTCGACTACCGCCGCTCGATGGTCGGGTTCGTCTGGCAGCAGACCGCGCGCAACCTCGTCCCGTACCTGACGGCGGCCGAGAACGTCGACCTCCCCATGGCGCTGGCCGGCGTCCGGCGCAAGGAGCGCGCGACGCGCACCGCCGACCTGCTCGCGATGCTGGGCGTCGCGTCCTGCGCCGACCGCCGGCCGGGCCAGCTCTCGGGCGGCCAGCAGCAGCGCGTCGCGATCGCCGTCGGCCTCGCGAACCGCCCGCAGGTCCTGTTCGCCGACGAGCCGACGGGCGAGCTCGACACCGCGACGTCGGCCGACGTGCTCGACGGCCTGCGCACCATCAACCGCGAGCTGGGCACGACGGTCGTCGTCGTCACGCACGACGCCGGCGTGTCCGAGCACGTGCAGCGCACCGTCGCGATCCGCGACGGTCGCACGTCGTCCGAGGTGGTACGCACCACGCGCACGCACGAGGACGGCACCGAGCACACCGTGGCCGAGGAGTTCGCGGTGCTCGACCGCGCGGGCCGGGTCCAGCTCCCGCAGGAGTACCGCGAGACGCTCGACCTCGTCGGCCGCGTGCGGCTCGCGCTCGAGGACTCGCACATCTCCCTGTGGCCCGACCGGCCGCGTGCGGCCACCCCGACCGTGCCGGACGAGGAGACGACCCGATGACGACGACCGTGACCTCCCCCGCCTCCGCGGCCACGACCGACGCGATGGTCCGCGTCGAGTCGCTGGCCCGCACCTACGGCACCGGCGACACCGCCGTGCACGCGCTGCGCGACGTGTCGTTCACGATCGCCCCGGGCGAGCTGGTGGCGCTGGTCGGCCGCTCGGGGTCGGGCAAGACGACGCTGCTGAACTGCGTCGGCGGCCTCGACCGCCCGGACGGCGGACGCGTGGTCGTCGCCGGCCGCGAGGTGTCGTCGCTCGACGAGGACGGCCTCGTCGACCTGCGCCGCGACGTGGTGTCGTACGTGTTCCAGACGTTCGGGCTGGTCCCGGTCCTGTCCGCCGCCGAGAACGTCGGCGTCCCGCTGCGCCTGCGCAAGCTGCCCGCGTCCGTGCGCGAGGAGCGCGTCGCGCTGCTGCTCGACCTCGTCGGGCTGGGCGACCACGCCGAGCAGCGCCCGGGCGAGATGTCGGGCGGCCAGCAGCAGCGCGTGGCGATCGCGCGCGCACTCGCGAGCTCCCCGCGCCTCCTCATCGCCGACGAGCCGACCGGTCAGCTCGACACCGCGACCGGCCAGGCCGTGATGGCGCTGCTGCGCGCCGTCGTGGAGGCCGAGGGCATGACCGCGATCGTCTCGACGCACGACCCCCTGATGATGTCGCTGTCCGACCGTGTGATCCGGCTCGCGGACGGCCGCGTCCTGGCCGAGTGACCCGCTGCCCCGCGGACGACACCGACCGGACAAAGTCCGAGCGCAGGACCCGGTCGATCGCCTACCGTCGGGACACGATGACCCTCACCCCCACGGCGGACACGCACGCGCCCGACCCTGACCGTACCGCCGCCGCTCGTCCCGCGTCCGACGACCCCGCCCGCCGGGTCGACTGGCGACGCCTGCGCTCCCGCGCGTCGCTCGCCGCCCTCCTGGTGCTCGTCGTCGCGGCCGTGCTGCAGACCCTCGGCACCGTGGTCGCCGGACGGCTCGCCGAGCAGCCGACCGGGCGCGGAGTCGTCGCGCTCCTGGTCTGTGCCGCCGGGTCGGCCGTGCTCTTCACCGGCGGCAGCTTCGTGTGGTCGACCGTGGCCGACCGTGCGGAGGGCCGCCTGCGCACCGACCTGCTCGCCGCGGCCCTGCACCAACCGCTCGAGACGCTGACCGAGCAGGCCGTCGGCGAGGTCCTCGACCGTGTCGACGACGACACCCACGAGATCGGCTCCCTCGTCCGCCTCCAGGTGTGGATGGTGCTGCGCACCGCGTTCGCGCTGGTGCCCATGTGGGTCGTCGCGGGCCTGACGTGGTGGCCGTCGTGGTTCGTGTTCCCCCTGATGTCCCTGGCGACGTGGTGGCTGATCCGCGGCCTGCTTCCCCGCATCGCGGAGCGCAAGGTCCTCGAGGAGATGGCCTGGACCGACCACGCCGCCGCCCTCGAGGAGGGCGTGGCCGGCGCCGACGACCTGCGCACCAGCCTCGGCCAGCCGTTCGCGGTCCGGCGCCTGGCGCGCCTGTCCGCGGTCGTCCACGAACGCTTCGAGCGGGTCGTCGACCTCGAGCGCCTCCTGACCCGTCGCGCCGGCCTCCTGCTGTACTCCGCGCTGTCCCTCGTGGGGATCGCCGGGGTCGAGCTCGTGTCGCGGGGCAGCCTCTCGGTCGCACAGCTCGTCACCCTCTTCCTCGTCACGACGACGTTCGTGGGGCAGTTCGCCCGCGTGGCCGAACAGCTCCCCGACATCCAGGCCGGCCTCGGCGCCGTCGTGCGCATCCGACAGATGTTCGCCGCGCCCGTCGAGCCCGTCGGCGGGCGGCCGGTCCCTGACACCGGCCTCGACCTCGAGCTCCGCGCGCTCGACTTCGCGTACGCGGAGGGCACGTTCCGCCTGCACGACGTCAACCTCACGGTCCCGGCAGGACGGACCGTCGCGCTGCTCGGCCGGACCGGCTCCGGCAAGTCGACGCTCGCGTCCCTCGTGTCGCGCGCGGTGGAGCCACCGGCCGGCACGGTGCTGCTCGGCGGCGAGGACGTGCTCGACCTCGACCTGCACGACCTGCGCACGAGCGTCGGGACCGTCACGCAGCGCACCGAGATCCTCGCCGGGACGCTCGCGGAGAACATCACGCTGTTCGCCGACGTCCCGCGCGCACAGATCCAGGACGCCGTGGCGACGCTCGGGCTCGCCGAGTGGGTCGCCGGGCTGCCCGACGGCCTCGACACGACGCTCGGACCGGGCGGCACCAAGCTCTCCGCGGGCGAGGAACAGCTCGTCGCGTTCGCCCGCCTGCTCGTGAGCGACGTGCGGGTCGTCGTGCTCGACGAGGCGACCGCCCGCATGGACCCGCTCACCGAGGCCCGCGTGGTCGCCGCGTCGCAGCGCCTCCTGGCCGGACGCACCGGCATCCTCGTCGCGCACCGGCTCACCACCGTGGCCCGCGCCGACCTCGTCGCCGTGCTCGACGGGGGACGCGTCGTCCAGACGGGCCCGCGCGCCGAGCTGGCCGCAGCGCCCGGACCGTTCCGCGACCTCCTGCGCGCGGGCTCGGTCGACGGCTCGGTCGACAGTCCCGTCGACGGCGTCGTCGAGGATGCCGCCCCGTCGCGCGACGAGCACCCGCCCGGTGCCGCGTCGGGGCGCCCGGGCGCCCCTCGCAGCGTGCCCGACGACGCGCGGGCCGTCGGTGGACGCCGACGCACCGGGACCGCCCCCGTGCTCCCCGCCCCCGGCGACGGGCCGTCGCTGGCACGCGGCATCGCCCACGCGCTCGTCGTGCGCCCCGCGTGGGGACTCGTCGCCGTCCTCATGTTCACGATCACGTCGCTGTTCGGCGCGCTCGGCGCCGTCACCGGGCTCGTCTGGGGCACCATCGTGCAGGACCTCCAGGCGGGCACGGTCGACCGACGGCTCGACGTCCTGCTCATCCTGTGCCTCCTGATCGCGCCCGTCACCCTCGCCGTGGCCGTACACCGGTACCCCCGCTGGTGGATCGAGGTGCTGCTGCGTGTCCGGATGAGCGTGCTCGTCGGTCAGACCGGCCGCCGTCGCCTCACCCGGACTCCGCCCGGCGAGGTCGTCGCGCGCGCCATGGACGCCGACCGGTTCGCCCGCTATGCCGACCGGTGGGTCGACTTCAGCACCGGGCTCGTCATCGCCGTCGTGACCGCCGTGGCGGCGGGGACCGCGATCGCCGGGCTCGTGCTCCTCGCGGTGATGGTGGCGTCCGCGCTCGCCTCCGCGCTCGGGCGGCCCGTCGCCGGACGGTCTGCGGCCCGCTCGTCGGCCGCGCGCGCCCGCTTCGGCCGGTCGCTCGTCTCGGCGCTCGAGTCCGCCCGCACCGTGAAGCTCGCCGGCCGGACCCCGCAGGTGCACGCCCACCTCCAGGACGTCGACAGCGGACGCGTGCGCGCCGCCGTCTTCGAGCACCGGGTCCAGGCGCTGCTCGACGGCGTGCCCGTGGTCATGGTCCAGCTCGGCGTCGTGGCCGCGTGGGCCGCGTACCTCGCGGGCGTGTGGGACCTGGCCGTCGCGATCCTCGTGGCGAACGCCGTCAACGGGTTCGACTGGTTCGGGCGGGTCGCGGGCGCCGTCGTGACCGAGGCGCCCGGCACCCGCGCCTGGCAGCGGGCGACCGCGCGCCTCGCCGGCGGCGGGGACCTCATGGACGTGCCGGACGGCGTCGACCTCGTCACGGGCGACGCGCCCGCGCCCCCACCCGTGACCCGCACCCCGCTGCAACGCCTCGAGCTGAGCGGTCTCGACGTCGTCCACGAGGACGGCACCGTGGGCGTGAGCGGCGTCGACCTCGTCGTGCAGCGTGGCGAGCTCGTGCTGCTGCTCGGGCAGGTGGGCTCCGGGAAGTCGAGCCTGCTGTCGGCGCTCGCCGGTCTGCTGCCGCACACCGGCGCGATCCGGTGGAACGACCGCGACGTCACCGAGCCCGAGGTGTTCCTCCGCCCCGGCCAGGTCGCGCACATCGCGCAGGCGCCGCGCGTGCTCTCGGGGACCTTCGCCGACAACGTGCGGCTCGGTCACGAGCGCGAGCTCGAGCGACCGGTCGACGACGCCCGCCTCGGCCGCGACGTCGAGGACGCCGGCGGCCTGCACGCCGTGGTCGGTCACCGTGGCGTGCGCCTCTCCGGCGGTCAGGTCCAGCGGCTCGCGCTCGCTCGAGCGCTCGCCGCCGACACCGAGCTGCTGCTCGCGGACGACGTCTCGAGCGCCCTCGACGCCACTACCGAGGTCGAGCTGTGGCGTGCGCTGCGCGCCCGGCGGACCACGGTCATCGGCTCGACCTCGAAGCGGGCGGCGCTCGCGCAGGCCGACCGGGTCGTGGTGCTCGTCGACGGACGCGTCGCGGCGACGGGACCGTGGTCCGAGCTCGCGCCGACGTGGGGCTCGCTCGCCGGCTGACGAGCGAGCCCGCGTCCGGTGCTGGAGATGCCGGACAGGCGGTTGGTGGGACGGGTCGCGGACTCTCAGACCTCGATCTGCTCCAGCATGTCGGTGACGAGCGCGGCGACCGCCGAGCGCTCCGACCGCGTGAGGGTGACGTGCGCGAACAGCGGGTGCCCCTTGAGCGACTCGATGACCGCCGCCACGCCGTCGTGCCGCCCGACGCGCAGGTTGTCGCGCTGCGCGACGTCATGGGTGAGCACCACGCGGGACGACTGCCCGATGCGCGACAGCACCGTGAGCAGGACGTTCCGCTCGAGCGACTGCGCCTCGTCCACGATGACGAACGCGTCGTGCAGGGAGCGTCCGCGGATGTGGGTCAGCGGGAGCACCTCGAGCAGGTCGCGCTCGATGATCTCCTCGACGACCTCCTTCGAGACGACCGCGCTCAGGGTGTCGAAGACGGCCTGAGCCCACGGGTTCATCTTCTCGGCCTCGGAGCCCGGCAGGTACCCGAGCTCCTGGCCGCCCACCGCGTACAGGGGGCGGAACACCATGACCTTGCGGTGCTGGCGGCGTTCCAGCACCGCCTCCAGCCCCGCGCACAGGGCGAGCGCCGACTTGCCCGTCCCGGCGCGGCCGCCGAGCGACACGATGCCGACGGCCTCGTCGAGCAGCAGGTCGATCGCGACGCGCTGCTCGGCCGACCGTCCGTGCAGCCCGAAGACGTCCTGGTCGCCGCGCACGAGCTGCACGTGCTTGTCGGCGGTGACACGGCCGAGCGCGGACCCGCGCGGCGAGTGGATCACGAGACCCGTGTGGCACAGCAGCGGCCCGGCGGTCTCGACGGTGGTCGGGTCGAGGTGCGCGAGCTCGAGCGACTCGTTCTCCCACAGCTGCGACATCTGCTCGTCGGACAGGTCGATCTCGGTCATGCCCGTCCAGCCGGAGTCGACGGCGAGCTCGGCGCGGTACTCCTCCGCCTGCAGGCCGACGGCCGACGCCTTGACCCGCATGGGCAGGTCCTTCGACACCACCGTCACGAGGTGCCCCTCGGCGGCGAGGTTGGCCGCGACCGAGAGGATCCGCGTGTCGTTGTCCCCCAGCCGGAACCCGGCGGGCAGCACGGACGAGTCGGTGTGGTTGAGCTCGACGCGCAGGGTGCCGCCCGCGTCGCCGACCGGGATGGGGGTGTCGAGGCGACCGTGCTGGATCCGGAGGTCGTCCAGCATCCGCAGGGCGGACCGGGCGAAGTAGCCGAGCTCGGCGTGGTGCCGCTTGCCCTCGAGCTCCGTGATCACGACGACCGGCAGGACGACGTCGTGCTCCGCGAAGCGAAGGATCGCCCGCGGGTCGGACAGCAGCACCGACGTGTCGATCACGAACGTCCGACGCGGTTCGCCGTCGGCGTCCGTGCCGTCCGGTGCCGCGACCCGCACCGGCTCCCGCGTCGGTGCGGGCACGGTCTGGGTCAGGTCCTGCTGGGTCTCGTCCATGGCTCGGCTCCCTCCGGCGCGTGACGCGCCTCGGTACCGCGCACGGCGGGCGTCGGGTCCCACCCGACAGCCGCCGTCGCTCGGCGGTGGGTTGGGACAGTCGGCCGGTCCCGACGAAGGACCGGTGCCGGCCCTCCCCCGCGGAGCATCAACTCCATGGATCGGCCTCCCGGCGGGCGACGAGCGTCGCCCTTGTCGGCAAACTACGCCCGTGTGGTTCCCTGGCGCGAGCGATCCGTGCGCGCGCCGCGAAGACGTCACGAGAAGTTAACCCGGGCCCGGACGCGCCAGCGGCCCGGCCACGCGCGCACGCGTGACCGGGCCGGGACGAGTCCGCAGGTCAGACGGTCGCGGGCTGCTCGTCGTCCTCGGTGTCGACGGCGGCCGGGCCGGACGCCGGTGCGTCCTGCCCTCGACGGGTCGACGACATGAACAGCGCGGCGACGCCACCCACGACGAGCGCGGCGATGACGAGGAGCAACGTGTCCTTGACCGCGACGGTGAACCCGTCGCCGACGGCCTGCTGCGCCGCGGCGCCGATCTGCTTCGCGGCCGAGGCCGGCACGTCGGCGGGCGGCTGGAATCCCTGCTGCAGGCTGTCCGCGGAGAGCTCGCTGCTCGCGAAGATCTTCTCGAACGGCGCCTGCAGCTGGCTCGGCAGGGTGGACGCCACCGAGCGGGCCGCGTCGGGGATCGTGGTCGCGAGGCGACCGGTGAGCATCGCCACGATCGCGGCGGACCCGACGACGCTGCCGACCTGGCGGATGGCGTTGAACGCGCCCGCTCCTGCTCCCGCGGTGCGGTGGTCGAGGCCCGCGGTCGCGAGGTTGACCAGGGGCGAGAAGACCATGCCCGTCCCGATGCCGAACGGGAGCATGCAGAAGATCAGCGTCGCCTCGGAGACCTCGGGCGAGAGCACCGCGTACACGAGGGCGAGCGACACACCGATGAACGCGAATCCTGCGGCCACGACCCACTTGCCGTTGACCTTGTCGGACAGGCGCCCGGCGAACGGCGCGACGACGCCCGACAGCAGCGACGCAGGCAGGTTGACGTAGGCGGCGTGCAGCGGGCTGAGGCCGAGGATCGTCTGCAGGAAGATCGTGAGCGGGAAGAAGATCCCCAGCATCGCGAACGAGATCATGAACGCGGAGACGTTCGCGAGCGAGAAGTTCCGGTAGTGGAACAGGCGCAGCGGCAGGAGGGCCTTCTCGCCCAGCCGGTGCTGCCGCAGGACGAACACCGCGAGCACGACGAGGCCGACGCCCACGAGCTCCCAGATGGTGACCGGGCCCCAGATCTTCCCCCACTCGTAGGTCTCACCCTCCTGGAGGGCGAACACGACGAGGAAAAGCCCGGCGACGGCCAGCACGGTGCCGATGACGTCGAAGTACCGCTTGTGGGTCTCGAGGTGGGGGACGGTCATGACCGTCCAGACGAGGGCGACGACACCGACGGGGATGTTGACCCAGAAGATCCACTCCCAGCCCCAGCTCTCGACGAGGATGCCGCCGAGCACCGGGCCGGCGATGGTCGCGACACCCGCGACCATGCCCCAGACGCCGAGCGCGGCGCCGCGGCTCTTCGGCGGGAAGACGCGCGTGATGACGGCCATGGTCTGCGGCGTCATCGCGGCGCCGCCGACGCCCTGGATCACTCGCGCTGCGATGAGGACGCCGATGGACCCGGCGAACCCGCACGCTGCGGAGGCGACGGTGAACACGACGAGGCCGACGAGGAACATGCCGCGGGGGCCGTAGCGGTCACCGAGGCGACCGGCGGGCAGCATGAGCACGGCGAACGACAGCAGGTAGGCGCTGTTGACCCAGCCGACGTCGGTGTAGGACGCGCCGAAGGCCTTCTGGATGGACGGGACGGCGATGTTCACGATGGTCGTGTCGACCATGATCATGAAGAAGCCCAGGACGAGCGGCGGCAGCACGCTCCAGGGGCTACGACCCTTGAGGTCGACGACGGGGGCGCTCATGCGTGGTCCTTCGTGGGGGTGGTCGCCGGGAGGGCGACGGGATGGATGTGGGGGTCGGTCGTGCCGGGTGGCACGGCGGACCAGTCGAGGTCGCCGGACTCGATCTCGGCGACGGTGCGGCGCAGCCACGCGATCTGCGCGCCGCGGAGCTCGAGCTCGTAGAACGCGTCCAGGAGGTACCGGCGTGGCACCCCACGGGCGACGGTGCTGTCGAGCACCGCGGCCATGCCGGCCCGCTCGTCCTCGACGGTCGAGAGCCGCTCGCGCAGCAGCGCGGCGACGTCGTCTGCTGCGAGCGCGTCGGCCTGGCTGAGGCCGACGTCGAACGCCGGGTACTCGCGGGCGAGGGTGCTCAGCAGGTGGCGGGTGCGCTGCGTGTGGGCGGCGCGTCCGGCGTCGGTGATGGCGTAGGTGGTCCGTTCGGGACGGGCGCCCTCGCGCTCCGTGGCGACGGGGGCGGCGAGCGCGGTCCGTTCGAGCCGCTCGACGGCGTGGTAGATGGACCCGACGGACACGGGCATGCGCAGGTCGTCGTGGTGCTTGCGCATGATCCGGAGCAGCTCGTAGGGGTGCTTCGGACCCTCGCGGAGCAGGCCGAGGACCACGAGGGCCATCGTGCTGAGCTCGCGCGGAGCCATCATCGTCTTCCCCTTGGAGTGTTCCGACCGGAATAGTTCACTCGGAAGTGTACGCCATTCGTCGACGGTGGCCTACCGTCGATCCCTGTGTCCCCCCTGTCGACCCCTCCGACCACCACGACGGCACCGCAGGACCACCACGACCTCCCTGCGCTCGACCTCGCCGCCGCGCTGCGGTCCGGCGACCTGTCGCCCGCGGAGGTCCTCGACTCCACTCTCGACCGAGCCTCCGACATCGGCGAGCGAGTCGGCGCCTTCGTGACCCTCGCCCCGGAGCTCGCCCGCACCCAGGCCCGCGACGCCGAGCGGCGGCTCGTCGCCGCACGCCGGTCGGGCCGCGACGGCGTCGCCGACCTCCCGCCGTTCCTCGGGGTGCCGTGCCCCGTCAAGGATCTCGACCAGGTCGCTGGGGTCCCCATGGCCGCCGGGTCACGGGCGTTCGACGGGTTCGTCCCCGACACCGACGACGGCGTGGTCAGTCTGCTGCGGGCCGCCGGCACCGTGATGGTCGGCAAGACCAGCACGCCCGAGCTCGGGCTCCCCTGCTACACCGAGCCCGACGTCGGGCCGACCGCCCGCACCCCCTGGGACCTGACGCGGTCCGCCGGCGGGTCGAGCGGCGGGGCCGCCGCAGCGGTCGCCGCGCGCATCGTCCCCGTCGCGCAGGGGTCGGACGGCGGGGGCTCGATCCGGATCCCCGCGAGCGCCTGCGGTCTCGTCGGGCTCAAGCCGTCCCGCGGCCGGGTCAGCCCCGGGCCGGCCGGGGTCGACGGCCCCGGGCTCGGCGTCGCCGGCGTCCTGACCCGGACCGTGCGGGACACGGCCGCCTTCCTCGACGTCCTGGCCCAGCCATGGCCCGGCGACTGGTTCTCCACCCCGCCGGGGCCGCCCGGACGGTTCCTCGCGGCCTGCGACGCCGACCCCGGGCGGCTGCGCGTCGGCGTCCTGACGCAGCCGGTGATCGTCGACGACGCACCCGTCGCGGACGCCTGCCTGGCCGCCGCCGAGCAGACGGCCCGCCTCCTCGCAGACCTCGGACACACCGTGGACGCCGCGCCCGTGCCCTTCCCCGCGGAGGCGTGGTCGTCGTTCGAGGCGCTGTGGGCCGTGGGGGCGCTGTCGGCGCCGGTGCCGCCCGAGCGCGAGCACCTGCTTCGTCCCCTGACCCGCTGGCTGCGCGAGACCGGACGGGCCACGTCCGGCCTCGCCTACGCCCAGGCCGCGTCGGGGGCGCAGCGGATCACCCGCCAGGCCGCGGCCGCGTGGGCGTCCTTCGACGTCGTGCTCACCCCGACGCTGGCCCAGCTCCCCGCGCCGGTGGGCAGCATCCGGGACGACGACGACCCCGCCGCGGACTTCCTCGCGCAGTGCCGCTTCACCCCGTGGACCAGCGTCGCGAACCTCACCGGACGACCGTCGGTGAGCCTCCCCCTGCACCGGGCCGCCGGCGCGGCCGAGGGCGGCGGCGAACTGCCCGTCGGCGTGATGCTCACCGGACGATGGGCCGACGACGCACGCCTGCTGTCCCTCGCGGCGCAGCTCGAGGCGGCGCGCCCGTGGACCGGACCGGCCCCGACGCTGCCCGGCCGATAGGATCGCCGAGGTGCGCCGGGAAGTCTGGTCGGCAACGTCGGGCGCTGGCGCGTCCCGACGGCTCTCGTGACCCATCGCGCCCTGCGGGGTGCCAGCCGACGGAGGACCGACCCGCCACCATGACGGACCACACCGACCCGCACCGTGATTCCCCCGGCGGTTCCCCCGCAGACGGCTCCGCCGACGGCTCTGCCGACCGCCCTGCTGACGGGCCTGCCGCGCCCGGCGCCCCCGCTGCGCCCGACCGGGGAAGCGTGCGCGCACGCTACGACCGGGCCGCGCGCTGGGTCACCGGCGAGCGCACCGGAGGTCTGCTGCTCGTCGTGGCCGCGGTCCTCGCCCTCGCCTGGGCGAACTCCCCCTGGCGCGACGCGTACCACGACCTCGTCGCCGCGGAGGTCGGTCCGGCGTCTTGGCACCTGCAGCTCACCCTCGGTGAGTGGGCGGCCGACGGGCTGCTCGCGATCTTCTTCTTCGTGGTCGGGCTGGAGCTCAAGGAGGAGATCGTCGCGGGCAGCCTGCGCGACCCGCGCCGGGCTGCGGTCCCCGTGCTCGCCGCCGTGGGCGGGATGGTCGCGCCCGCGGTGGTGTTCGTGGCCGTGGTGCACCTTGCCGGCGACCCTGCGGCCGCGCACGGCTGGGCGATCCCCACGGCGACCGACATCGCGTTCGCGCTCGCCGTCCTCGCGATCTTCGGACGCGGCTTGCCCACCCCGGTCCGCACGTTCCTCCTCACGCTCGCCGTCGTCGACGACCTGCTGGGCATCACCGTCATCGCGACCGTGTACACCGAGACGGTCCGCCTCCCGCTGCTCCTCGCGGCGGTCGCGGGCGTCGTCCTGTTCGGGGTGCTGGTGCGGTTGCGGCGCCCCCGTTGGTGGTACCTGCTGCCGCTCGGGCTCGCCGTCTGGGCGCTCGTGCACGCGTCGGGCGTCCACGCCACCGTCGCGGGCGTCCTGCTCGGCTTCGTCGTGCCCGTGCGCGCCGTGCACGGCGAGCTCGTCGGACGGGCCGAGCGCTACGACCACCTCTGGCGTCCCGTGTCGGCCGGGCTCGCGCTCCCGCTGTTCGCGTTCTTCGCGGCGGGTGTCACGCTCGTCGGCGGCGAGGGCGTCGTCCACGTCCTCACCGAGCCCATCGCGCTCGCCGTGATGGCGGGGCTCGTGATCGGCAAGCCCGTCGGCGTCATGCTCGTCACCTGGGCCACCGTCCGGCTCACGCCCCTGCGGCTCGCCCCCGGGGTCGGGGTCCGCGACCTGCTGCCGGTCGGGATGCTCGCCGGCATCGGCTTCACCGTGGCGCTGCTCATCTCCGAGCTGTCGTTCACGGACGGCACGCCCGCCGACCTGCTCCACACGGAGACGGCCAAGGCGGCCGTCCTCGTGGGAACCGTGATCGCCGCGGTGCTGTCCGCGTTCCTGCTGCGGCACGACGCGAAGGGCGTCCGCCCCGCGGACGTCAACGAGGACGGCGTCGACGACGGCGAGTCCCCGCGCATCGGCGCCCCCGACGACCCGGGCTACTGAGCGGAGCGCAGTTCAGGCGGCGCCGTGCGGCCGGTGCCGCTCGAGGAACATGTAGACCTCGGTCGTGTCGACGCCCGGGAACGACCCGACGGGCAGCGCCGCGAGCATCGACGCGTGCGGTGCGGGCGCGGGCCACACCTGCCCCTCCCAACGGTCCGCGAGCACCCCGGCGGGACGTCGGCAGCACGACTCGTCGGGGCAGCGCGACACGTCACGGTGCGGCGTGTCCCGGCCCAGGAACCAGCGCACCTCCGCGAACGGGACGCCGACGCTCACGGAGAACTCGCCGTCAGCCGTGCGCTGCGTGCGCGTCGTGCACCAGAACGTGCCCGCCGGGGTGTCGGTGTACTGGGAGAACGGGCTGAGCCGGTCCTCGACGTCGAAGATCGTCCGGGCCGTCCAGTGCCGGCACACCGGCTGCCCCTCGACCGCCCCGAGCGGGTCGGCCGGGAACCGGACGCCGTCGTTCTCGTACGCCTTGTGGATGACCCCCGACTCGTGGACCTTCATGAAGTGGACGCGCAGCCCGAGGCGTGACGTCGCGAGGTTCGTGAAGCGGTGGGCCGCGGCCTCGTACGAGACGGCGAACGCGTCGCGCAGGTCCTCGATCGAGATCTCGCGCCGTGCCTTCTGCCCGGCGAGCAGCTCGCCCGCCGCGTCCTCGGGCATGAGGACGGCCGCCGACAGGTAGTTCGACTCGACGCGCTGGCGCAAGAACTCGGCGTAGTCCGCGGGTTCGGTGTGCCCCAGGACGTGGCTCGCGAGCGCCTGCAGCACGGCCGTGCGGGAGAACCCCGTGGCCCGCGACCCGCCCGGCAGGTACAGCCGGTGGTGGCGGCGGTCGATGACCGAGCGCGTCGTCTGCGGCAGGTCGCTCACGTAGTGCAGCGAGAAGCCGAGATGGGCGGCGATGTCGGACGCGACGCGCTGCGAGATCGGCCCGCCGGTGTGCCCGACCGCGTCGAGCAGCTCGCGCGCGGCCTGTTCGAGGTCCGGGAAGTAGTTGTCCTGCGCGCGCATCTGCGCCCGGAGCTCGGTGTTGGCCCGCCGCGCCTGCTCGGGCGTGGAGCGACGCTCACCGTGCAGCTCGACGATGGCGCGCTGCAGGCCGACGAGCGCCTCGAGCGCGTCCGTGGGCAGCGCCTTGCCCACCCGGACCGCTTTGATGCCCAGCGCGTCGAACAGGGGGCCGCGCTGCGCCCGTTCGAGCTCGATCTCGAGCGCGGCCCGGGGGCTCGGCGCCTCGGTCGAGAACAGGTCGTCCAGGCTCGCGCCGAGCGCCTTCGCGATCTGCTGGAGCTGCGAGAACTTCGGCTCGCGGCGGCCGTTCTCGATCATCGACACCTGCGAGGGGGCGCGGTCGATCGCGGCGGCGAGCTCCTCGAGCGTCATGCCCTGCCGGGTGCGCAGGTGCCGGACGCGGCGCCCGATCGTCAGCGCGTCGGGCTCTTCGTCGAACGTGCCGCCCGCGGGGACCGTCTGACCTGTCGAGGTAGCCATGACCCATGGTGACATCGCCACAGGGTTGCGCGGGACAGAAGAACCGAAGAACTTCTGCCGTTCTTCTGTCCCCGGACGGTTGCCGGCGGGTCGAAGGTCGTTCCACCGGGCCGTTCGGCAGAAGGTAGGCCGGACCCTCGGTAGCCGGTACATGCCGGTCCCGGGCGCCCCGCCCGGGCACAGCACGCAGAGGAGAGACGCCGTGAGCACCCCGACGATCGTGACCCGCCGCCCCGAGCCCCGTCCCGCCACCCGCCCCGGGGACCAGCGCGAGACCGCCGCCGACATCGAGCGCGCCTGGCGCCACGACCCCCGCTGGGCCGGCGTCGAGCGCACCTACTCGGCGCAGGACGTCGTCGACGTGCGAGGTCCGGTCCGCGAGGAGCGCACGCTCGCCCGCCGCGGCGCCGAGCGGCTCTGGGAGCTCCTGCACGCGTCCGAGCGGTCGGGCCGCAACGAATGGGTCGCCGCGCTCGGTGCGCTCACCGGCAACCAGGCCGTCCAGCAGGTGCGCGCCGGCCTGCAGGCCATCTACCTGTCCGGGTGGCAGGTGGCCGCCGACGCCAACCTGTCCGGGCAGACCTACCCCGACCAGTCCCTCTACCCGGCGAACTCCGTGCCCGCCGTGGTGCGGCGCATCAACAACGCGCTGCTGCGGGCCGCGCAGGTCGAGTCGACGGACGCGTCCGGCCCCGGCGTCGACCAGCCGAGCGACTGGCTCGCGCCGATCGTCGCGGACGCCGAGGCCGGGTTCGGCGGTCCGCTCAACGCCTACGAGCTGATGCACCAGATGATCGAAGCCGGCGCGGCGGGCGTGCACTGGGAGGACCAGCTCGCGTCCGAGAAGAAGTGCGGCCACCTCGGCGGCAAGGTGCTGATCCCGACCCAGCAGCACGTGCGGACGCTCAACGCGGCCCGGCTCGCGGCCGACGTCGCGGGGGTGCCGTCGATCATCGTGGCCCGCACCGACGCCCTCGCCGCCGACCTGCTGACGTCCGACGTCGACGAGCGCGACCAGGAGTTCTGCACCGGCGAGCGCACCGCCGAAGGGTTCTACCGGGTGCGGAACGGCATCGAGCCCGTCATCTCCCGCGGCCTCGCGTACGCGCCGTACGCCGACCTGCTCTGGGTCGAGTCCGGGGAGCCGGACCTGCAGCTCGCCCGCAAGTTCGCCGAGGCGGTCCACGAGCGGTACCCCGACAAGCTGCTCGCGTACAACTGCTCGCCGTCGTTCAACTGGAAGCGCCACCTGTCCGACGCGGAGATCGAGAGCTTCCAGCGCGAGCTGTCCGCCATGGGCTACAAGTTCCAGTTCATCACCCTCGCGGGCTTCCACGCCCTCAACCACTCCATGTTCCAGCTCGCGCGCGGCTACAAGGAGCGCGCCATGAGCGCCTACGTCGAGCTGCAGGAGGCCGAGCTCGCCTCCGAGGCCGACGGGTACACCGCCACCCGCCACCAGCGGGAGGTCGGCACCGGCTACTTCGACCGGGTCGCCACGGCCCTCAACCCGGACAGCGCCACCCTCGCGCTCGCCGGGTCCACCGAGACCGCCCAGTTCCACTGAGCCGAAGGACGAGACCATGACCACCCTGACCGACCACACCGACCACCGCTCGACGACACCGGGCGCCTGCCCCACCGAGGACCGGGGGGACGGGCCGACCGGCCGCGCCGACCGTCCCGGCACCGCCGGCGCGGGCAGGCTCACGATCTGCACCACGCGCGGCCTCCCCCACCGGTACGACGAGATCCTCACGCCCGAGGCGCTCGCGTTCGTCGCCGCGCTGCACGACGAGTTCCTGGCCCGCCGTCACGACCTGCTGCTCGAGCGGCAGCGGCGGCGCCGGCAGATCGCCGACGGCATCGACCCGGACTTCCGCCCCGAGACGCGCCCCGTGCGCGACGACCCGACCTGGCAGGTCGCCGGGCACCGCGGCGCACCGGGGCTCGAGGACCGGCGCGTCGAGATCACCGGCCCGACCGACCCGAAGATGACGATCAACGCCCTCAACTCCGGGGCGAGCTGCTGGCTCGCCGACGCCGAGGACGCGTCCTCCCCCACCTGGGGGAACGTCGTGGGCGGGCAGCTCGCGCTGCACGACGCGATCCGCGGCCGTCTCACCCACACCGCGCCGCCCGCGCCGGACGGGTCGTTCGGCAAGGTCTACCGCGTCACCGCGGGCGACGAGGGCCAGGACCTCACCGGCCTGCCGACGATCATCTTCCGGCCGCGCGGCTGGCACCTCACCGAGAAGCACCTCCGGTACACGGACCGGGCGGGGCGCCCGCAGCAGGCGTCCGCGGCGCTCGTCGACTTCGGGCTGTACTTCTTCCACAACGCGACCGAGCTCGTCGAGCGGGGACGCGGGCCGTACTTCTACCTGCCGAAGCTCGAGGGGTACCGCGAGGCGCGGCTGTGGAACGACGTGTTCGAGCGCGCCCAGGACTGGATCGGGATGCCGCACGGGACCGTCCGCGCGACCGTGCTGATCGAGACGCTGCCGGCCGCGTTCGAGATGGACGAGATCCTGCACGCGCTGCGCGACCACTGCGCGGGACTCAACGCCGGCCGCTGGGACTACCTGTTCTCCGTGATCAAGTGCTTCCGGACCCGTGGGCCGCGGTACGTGCTGCCCGACCGCGGACGGGTGTCCATGACGGTCCCGTTCCTGCGCGCGTACACCGAGCTGCTCGTGCAGACCTGCCACCGGCGGGGCGCGCACGCGATGGGCGGCATGAGCGCCTTCATCCCCGACCGCCGCAACCCCGAGGCGAACGCGCGGGCGTTCGCGCAGGTCTCCGCCGACAAGCGGCGCGAGGCCGGTGACGGGTTCGACGGGTCGTGGGTGGCGCACCCCGACCTCATCCCGGTGGCGATGGCCGAGTTCACGTCCGTGCTCGACGGACGACCGCACCAGCTCGACCGGCAGCGTCCCGACGTGCACGTCACCGCCGACGACCTGCTCGACGTGGCCTCGGCGCGACCCGCCGACGGGACGTCCGGGGTGACCGCCGCCGGGCTGCGCGCGAACGTGTCCGTGGGCGTCCGGTACGTCGAGTCGTGGCTGCGGGGCGTGGGCGCCGCGGCGATCGACCACCTCATGGAGGACGCTGCCACAGCCGAGATCTCCCGGTCGCAGGTGTGGCAGTGGGTGCACAACGGGACGTCGACCGAGACGGGGGTGCCGGTCACGCGCGAGCGGGTCGAGGCGATCCTCGCCGAGGTGGCCGACGACCTGCCCCGCCCCGAGGGCAACCGGGTCGACGACGCGGTGGCGCTGTTCCGGCACGTCGCGCTGGACGACGAGTACCCGACGTTCCTCACGATCCCCGCGTACGCGCAGTTCCTGGGCTGAGCGGTCCTTCCCCGGCCTCCTGGCCCACCGTTCGTCCGGGGGCGTCGTGCCGGGTGATCTCGTCCCCCGCAGCACCGTGCGAGGGATGAGATCACCCGGCACGTGGGCGGTGCACGGTCAGCAGGCCTCGAGGAACCAGCCCTGGTACCAGACGCCGTCCTCCTTGAACCAGCCCTTGTACCAGCACTGCTCCTTCTTCATGGCGACGACGGACCCGCCGCCGCCGTCGTGGTGCGCTCCGAGGACGCCGGAGCTCGCCGCCGCGCCCCCGGCGACGACGAGCGACGCGGCGAGCGCGCCGACGACCAGCCGGTGGCGCAGCGGTGAGCCGGTGCGAGCAGACGTGGTGTACATGTCGATCTCCCCCTTGCCGATCCTGAAACCTGGCCAGGGCGCGGTGGCGCGACCTGTGAGGGGAACGACCTGCCTGGGACGCCCGGTGATACGCAGCGCCCGGAGGTTCACCCGTCTTCAGGCGGCCCGGAGCGTCATCGCCTCCAGCTGCTCCATGACGAGCACGACGGCGGCGTCGCGGTCGTCGGGCGGGTAGTCGTACTTCGTCAGCAGACGCCGGATGGACGCACGGATCTTGGCCCGCACGTCGTCGCGAACGGTCCAGTCGGTCTTCGCGTCGCGGCGCGCGACCGCCACGAGGTCGCGCGCGATCTGTGCGAGCGTCGCGTCGGCGAGCGCCGACTCCCCCTCGGCGACCGCGTCGTACAGGGCGAGCTCGTCGGTCCCGAGCGGCGGATCGAAGCGGGCGCCGCGGGCCGCCTCGTCGCGAATGTCCCGGGCCATGTCGACGAGCGCGGCGATGACCTCCGCCGACGTGAGCTGCTGGTTCGTGTACCGGTTCATGAGCTCGGCGAGCCGTTGGGCGAACGCCCGCTGTCGGGAAAGGTTCCCACCGGCCTGCGCGCGGGCCCCTTCGAGCACGGCGGCGCGGAGGGCCTCGATCGCCAGCTGGGGGTTACGGACGGCCTGGGCGTGCGCGACGTATTCGGCGTCGAGCTCGGTGAGGCTCGGCACGGTGAGCCCGGCGGCGGCGTAGATGTCGACGACCCCGTCGGCGACGAGGGTGCTGCCGATGATCTGAGCGAGCAGCCGCTCGACGTCGTCGGGGATCGGTTCGCCGCGCGCCTGCCGTTCCTCGGCGTCGAGCTTTCCGGTCCACACGCGGACCTCTTCGAAGAAGCGGACGTCCGCCTCGACGTCGGGCAGGGAGCCGGCGCCGCCCGCGATCGCCCAGGCGCGTCCGAGCTTCGCAGCGAGCCTGCGGAACGCGTCCCCCCGGCTCTCGCTGCCGACGGTGCCGGCTGCGTCGACGGTCTCGAGCGGCGGCGTCGAGGGGCTGCGCAGCCACGACACGGTGTCGAGGACGGCGGTGGCGTACGCCTTCGCGTCCTGCCGGCGGAGCCGTCCGCGCCAGTCGAACGGCGCGAGCACGTCGCCCAGCGACCGCACGATCTCGCGCACGGCGTCGCGGGCCGCCTCGACGGGCCGGCCCACGGGCCGGGTCTCCTGGTCCGTCCGGGTGTACTCCTGGAGCGCGGCGGCGAGGTTCTCCGCCACGGGCGCGTAGGCGACGAGCAGGCCGGCGTTCTTGCCCCGGAACGTGCGGTTGACGCGCGCCAGCGTCTGCATGAGCAGGGCACCCCGCATCGGGCGGTCCAGGTAGAGCGTGTGGAGGGGCGGCGAGTCGTACCCGGTGAGCATCATCTCCTGGACGATCACGAGCTCGAGCTCGTCGTCGGGGTCCTTGAGACGTTGTTTGACGACGTGGTTCTCGGAGTCGCGCCGCACGTGCCGGGCCACCGGGTCCTTGTCGGCCGGGCCGCCCGAGTACACGACCTTGATGCGCCCCGCGTCGAGGGCGTCGGCGTGCCAGTCGGGACGCAGTGCGACGATCTCGTCGTAGAGGCGGGCGCAGATCTCGCGCGTCGCGCACACCACCATGGCCTTGCCAGGGGTCTGCGGCCGGTCCGGCGTGCCGAGGAGCTCGAACATCGGCGCCGTACACCGCGTTGAGGACGGCGACCGTCTTCTCGACGCGCGGTCTTCGAGCGGTGGCCGGACCGCCAGCACCGATCGGCACTGTGAGGCGCGCGCCGTCGACAGGGGACTACTCCCCATCGTGGACGGTCGCCCGGTTCAGATAGGGTCGCCGGCTATGGGGGCGCAGAGGGACAAGATGCTCGGATGTGGTGCGCGGTGACTCGTCCGTCTGACTGGTCGCCGGTGGGTCTGGATATCGATCCGACGCCGGGTGATCCGGTGCTGGTGCTGGCGGGGGGCCGGGACTACCTGGACGTCGCCAGCGCGATCGACGACGCAGCGTCGGCTCTGGACCGCCTGTCGGTCGACGGGACGGTCTCCCAAGCGGTGGATGCGGTGATGGACCGCAAAGAGGACGTCATCGCTGATATCCGCAAGGCGCACGGCCGGTACGAGGCCGCGGGGAACGCGTTGGTGTCGTATGCGGGGGTGCTGGACCGGGTCCAGTCCGACACCCTGGCGGCGTTGAACAAGGCCATCGGCGCCTTGGACGAGTCGGCGGACGCGACCGGGACGAAGTCACGCTGGCAGCAGCTCGCGGACGACGCCCAGGATCCGCACGAGAAGACGGTCTACCAGCACAAGGCCGACGCGGCGTCGGACCGGGTGTCCGCGGCGCACGGTGTGGTGAACGCGGCCAAGGGTGACATCGACACCGCGGTGGCGGACCGGGACCGGGCTGCGGACAACGCCATCTCCCAGATCGAGGAGATCACCAGTCACGACGACCTCAACGACTCCTGGTGGGACAACTGGGGGTCCAAGGTCGTCGCCGCGATCGCCGACATCGCCGACGTCATCTCGACCATCGCGGGGATCTTGGCGATCGTCGTCGCGTTCATCCCCGTCGTCGGCACAGCTCTCGCCGGCGTCCTCTTAGTCGTGGCCGCGGTAGCGGCCATCGTGTCCGCGTTAGCGAACATCGCCCTCGCCGCCACCGGGGAACGCTCCTGGACCGAGGCCGGGATCGCGATCGCCGGCGCCGCCCTGTCCGTCATCGGGCTCGGTGCGGCGGCGAAGGCCGCCACGGGCCTGTCGAAGGTCGCCCTCAAAGCCGGCGCGCGCGAATCGTTGGCCGGGCTCAAGGGGCTCGCGAAGGGCGGGATCAAGAACAGCATCAAGGGCTTCGGGAAGAAGGCCGCGTGCAAGGTCGGGTTCGGGACCTGCTTCACCGCCGGGACCCTCGTGCGCACCCCCGACGGCCACAAGCCGATCGAGAGCCTCCGCGCGGGCGACAAGGTGCTCACCCACGACCTCACCGCCGGGGTCGACGTCCTTGAGACCGTCGAAGAGACCTTCGTCCGCACCACCAGCACCCTCTACCACCTCACCATCGCCGGCCAACGGGTCACCACGACCGACGAACACCCCTTCATGGTCGCGGGGATGGGCTGGATCGCGGCCCGCGACCTGCGCCCCGGTGACCTGCTCGTCACCGGCACCCTCGACACCGGCGGACCCACCGGGACCGTCACCCTCGACGCCGTCGAGATCGAGCACAGCGACGAGACCGTCTACAACATCCACGTCCACACCCACCACACCTACTACGTCCTCGCCGGCCTTACGTCGGTCCTCGTCCACAACTCTGGGCCAGACTGCGGGGAACCGATCGGCGGCCGCTTTGGCGATGCGCTCGGATCCGAAGATTTCCACGGCAGCGATTACAGCCTCGATGAGATGGTGGGCTTCGTCAACGGACACACTGACGACGGCAACATCGCCCTTGGGCGACCGTCGCCACGCGACGTCGAGGAGACGCTCCGACGCGCCAGCCCCAAACTGTTGCCTGGGCAGAACTCGTCACGATTCGATTATGGCGACACACGGGTCATCATCAATTGGGACATGCCGTGGAAATCAACCGCATACCGACCAGACAGGCCCCCGAGATGAACAAGTCTCACGTTGACGACTGGTCATCGCGCCTGGTGCCCGATTCCGAGTTTGAGAGCCTCCGAGATGCAGTGGTGGCGACACCCGACGGCTCATCCTTGAAATTCGTCGACCTCGTCACTGCCTGGCGTGCGCACGTGAGAAGGATCGTTGAGGACCTGCCCCTGACCGAGGACGACCGGCACGCCTGGGGCGCCTACGACCTCGTCGCCGCGATGTCGCTCCGGAGCATGGTGGCGCGTGGCCTGCTTCAAGACCTCGCCGAAAAGTTCCCAGGGGCGTTCCGCGCTATCTCGGAAGCTGACTCGACGCTCCTGGATATCACCGAACACGACGAGCAAGGGATCGCCGTGCTGCTGGACGACACGGGCCCAAGGTCGGCCGACGAATGGTGGTGGTTCCGTATTCCGCGCTCAGGGCCGATTCGACAGGAGCTCGATAGGCTGGCCCCTTCCCTGTGACCGAATGGCGAGAACATCGTCGCCGGAGGTTGCGATCGCGCTGACTCAGAAGTGGTTTGGGCATGAGCCGTCCGCCTGTACGTTCACGACGGAGTGCCGATAGACAATGACTCGACCGTCTATTTGAGGACTCCCGGCAACGGCGCTTGACCCTGATCTTGGACACGCTGATTCCGGCACGGCGCTGGGGAAGCGAGAATCCAAGGGATGGCTAGGAAGAGTTACACGGACGATTTCCGGCAGCGGGCGGTGGACTTGTACGAGTCCACGCCGAGGGCGACGTTGAAAGGCATCGCTGCGGACCTCGGGATCTCCCGCGGTGCGCTGAAAGAGTGGGTCGACAAGCACGGCTCCGGGACGACGACCGCTGGCATGGCGTCGCCGCTCGCGGCGGGTCGGGCGGAGTCGCAGGCGGCGAAGGTCCTCCGGCTCGAGGCCGAGAACGCGAGGCTGGAAGCGGAGAAGCTGAAGCTCGAGACGGAGCGGGACATTCTCCGTCGGGCGGCGAAGTATTTCGCCGGGGAGACGAACTGGTGAACCGCTTCCAGTTCGTTGGGGACAAGGACAGGTACCGCGTGAAGCGGTTGTGTGAGGTCATCAAGATCGCGAGATCGTCGTTCTACGTCTGGCTGGACGCAGCCCCGCGGCGGGCGGCCAGAGCGCCGGACGACGCTCGGATACGCCCAGAGGATCCCTCCGCAGCGAGCCCCTTTTGATTCGCACGGCCAGGACGTGTTCTCGAACGGAAAGCGGTACATCACGCGCGACATCGACGGCCATAACACATCAAATTGCTGGAAGGTCTTCAACAAGCAAGGGGAAAGAATTGGAACCTTTGACTCCGAACTCAACTACATCAAGCACTGATCGCTTCGCGATCGAAGTCGCATCACTCGATCCACCCCCACGCATGCGTGACGCCGTCGGGGCAACGGGACGCATCACGATCGGAGACTTCAGCGAGATCTTCTTCATGGACCTCTCGTACTGGGGGGTCGACCAGTACGAACGCAGTTGGCGTTCCGCACTGCGGCATTTGCTGAGCGGAGATGGCAGCATCTCCTGCCTGGTGTCATCGATCACAGAGCCGTCGACCAGCAACTTTGTCTTCACGTGGCCCCTGTATCGTCTGACAGAGGACGTCGCGGTTCGAAACTCCATCTTGTTCCTCGATGAACTCGACTCGCCGTTCGACGCCGAACAACCGTGGAAATCCGTGCGACCTCGACGTGTCACCGACGAAGACGGAGACCGAATTTCGGAGTGGCGCGTGAGCATCGCAGCCATACGCGAATTCCTGGTTGGCCCACCCGCGAGCAGTGCGGAGTGAAGGGGGCTCCGCGTCCCCTCAGAGTCCGTGGGCCGCGAGTCCGTCGACGAGAGCCTGAGCATTCTTGAGCATCGCCCCCACGACAGCGGGGGACAGATACGTCGTCCCGTACTGACTGGATGCTTTGTCGGCGAGAACACGCCGGAGGTTCTTCGCGAGCTGCTCACCGAGCGGCCGGATCCCCGCGAGGACTCGCACGGCTTCGTCATGCGACTGCCCCTGTGGCGCCCCGCCGAGGGATACGCCGCACATGGCGTCAGAGGCTGCGATGGCCGCGAGGACTGCAACCCCTGCGGCCACCTGTCGATCCGCGGGCTCCTCGCCCATGACGAGCTGCGCGACCTCGAGGTACTTCCGCGCCATCTCGGCACGCATGCGAACGTCGGCCTTCGTCATGGCACGCATCCGCGGCGGAGGCTTCGGGTTCATGCGGCGAGCGCCGACCAGTCGATCGGCACACCGGTCAGGTACCGCAACCCGTCCTGGAACGACGCGACGATCGGGTCGTCCTGGCTCACGGCCTGCCGTAGGAGATCCAGGTCTGCCAGGTAGATCTGCGCGGGCTGGCCCGTCCAGGCGGCAACCCGAACCGACAGATCGCCGACCAACGAGTCGGCCTCCAACGACGTCCGGTCATCGACGACGACAAGGAGGTCGACATCGGACTCGAGGCTCGCCTCGCCGCGCGCCACCGACCCGAACAGGGCGATCGTCGGCGGGCTCGTCCTGTCGCTCGCGGTCCACTGCACCGCGAGCGCGTCGACACGCTCCCGCAACAGGGAGATCGCGTCCGGGCTGCGCAGTGCTGCGTCGAGCGCCGGGTAGGCGAGGTGCTCAGTGTTCATGCTGTACATGACGGCCGCGCCGGCCCGCTCACCGTGGACGATCCCGTGCAGGACAAGCTTGTGCAGGATCGTCCGCACGCTGCTGTACGCGCCAACCCCAGCGATCTCGTGGACCCGGCGGCCCGACAGCGGGCGCCCCGCGCGCCACAGAGTCCTGACCACCGGGGCTTCGAGCTGGCCCGCCCAGGCGCGTTCCGGGTACACCCAGTCCATCGCTTCATCCCCTCGCAAGAACTATCGGAAGACCGATACTATTATTGGTATTCCGATACTTCAAGACGCGTTAGAGGGCCGACGAACACCGGCCAGCGTGCGTCATCCACGAGAGCTCGGTGCGCCGTCAGGCGCGTGCCGGGAACGCCGAGCGCGACGCCACGACGCTGGCGACCGCACCCGCGACGATCACGACGCCCACCCACGGCAGCGCGCCCTCGCCGTGCGCGCCCAGCACCCACGACCCGAGCGCCGCTCCCCCGGCGATGCCGGCGTTCGACGTGGTGTTGACGAGCGCACCGGCGACGTCGGCGGTGGCACCGTGGGCGCGGATCGCCGCGGTCTGGAAGACCGTCGGCACCGGGCCACCGAACGCACCGCACCACACGGCCGCACCGGCGAGGACCACGCCGAGCGTGGGGTACCCGAGCCCGACGACGACCATGCCGACCGCGACCGAGCCCAGCACGGCGAGCGTCGCGGTGCGGGGGCTGCGGTCGAGGCGCGGTCCGGCGAGCCAGAGCCCGATCAGCCCCATCCCGGACAGCACGAACAGCACGGGCCCGACGGCGCCCGACGACAGCCCGGCGCCCAGCAGGACCACCGCGATGTACGTGTAGAGCGTGTAGTGGCCCAGGAAGGTCAGCGCGTTCGTGCCCACGACGACGCCCAGCCGCGTGCGCCGCGTCCGGAGCACGTCGTCACCCCGGGGCGCGGGGGCCGGGCCGACCGGAGGCAGCGTCGCGAGGACGAGCGCCGCGGTGAGCACGCACGCGACGGCGAGCACGGCGAACGACCAGCGCCACCCGGCCGCGTTCCCGAGCGACGTCACGAGCGGCACCCCGATCATGAAGCCGCCCGTGCCGCCGAGCGTGACGACGGTCATCGCGCGCCCCACGTGCAGGGGCCCGACGAGCCGCGCGGTGTACGCGATGCTCAGCGAGAAGAACAGCGCGTGCGACACCCCGCCGACGGCCCGCGCAGCGGCGAGCACCGCGAAGGTGGGGGCGAAGCACACGGCGACGTTGCTCACCGCGTACGCGAGCAGGGTCCCGAGCAGCAGCGGCCGCCGCGGCAGACGCCGCGTGCCGAGCGTGAGCGGCACCGCGAGGACGGCGACCACCCCGGCGTAGACCGTCACGAGCAGGCCGGTGGTCGACTCGTCGAGGCCCAAGGAGTCGCTGATGTCAGGCAGCAGGCCGATGGGGGCCATCTCGGTGGTGATCGCGACGAGGGTCGCGATCGCGAGGGCGACGAGCCCGAGCCACGCGTCGCGGACGGTGCGGTCGTCGGGCTCCGCGGGCTGGTCGATCACTCCCCCCACGCTACCGAGTCGGCGACCTGCCCCGCGTCGGCGGGGCCGTTCGTCAGTCCTCCCGCCCGTAGAGCACCCGGAGCTCGTGCTTGGCGTCCTCGAGGACCGCGCGCCGCCCGGCGGGGAGGTTGTCGCCGGCCCGGTTGACGTAGAACGTCAGCATCGACATCGCCGACGCGTACGGCGTGGTCTTGCGGCGGGTGCTCGCCTCGGCCGAGTCACGCAGGGACCGCGCGATGCGCGCGGGGTCGTCCCACGTGAACACGCCGTCGTCGAGGTCGAGCGCGTCGGAGTGCGCGGTGACGTCGCCCGACCACGTGTCCGCCTCGTCGCCCATGACTCCACCGTGCACCGTCGGCCGGTATGTCGCCCGTCGGACACGTCGTCCCGCATCGTGGGATCACACAGTCCACGGGATGGGAATCACCGCCCTGCGGGCCTAGGCTGGCACCATGCCTGCTGCCCTCGACACCACGTCCGCCAAGATCAACGAGTACGCGCACCCGGAGCGCCTCGTCTCGACCGCCTGGCTCGCCGAGCACCTCGACGACCCCGACCTCGTCGTCGTGGAGTCCGACGAGGACGTCCTGCTCTACGAGACCGGCCACGTCCCCGGTGCCGTCAAGATCGACTGGCACACCGACCTCAACGACCCCGACGTCCGCGAGTACATCAGCGGCGAGCAGTTCGCCCGCCTCCTCGGCTCGAAGGGCATCGGCCGCGACACGACCATCGTCGTGTACGGCGACAAGAACAACTGGTGGGCCGCGTACGCCGCGTGGGTCTTCACCATCTACGGCCACCAGGACGTCCGCCTCCTCGACGGCGGCCGCAACCTCTGGGTCGCCGAGGGCCGCGAGCTCACGACCGACGCGCCGGCGCCCGAGGCCGTCGACTACCCGATCGTCGAGCGTGACGACGTGACGTTCCGCGCCTTCAAGGAGGACGTCCTCGCGCACATCGGCAACGGTCCCCTCGTCGACATCCGCTCCCCGCAGGAGTACACCGGCGAGCGCCTGCACATCCCGGACTACCCGGAGGAGGGCGTCCTGCGCGGCGGCCACGTCCCGACGGCGCGCAACGTCCCGTGGGCGACCGCGGTCGCGGCCGACGGCACCTACAAGCCCCGCGCCGAGCTCGAGGCCATCTACCAGGAGGGCGGCCTCGGCCTCACCGAGTCCGACGCGGTCGTGACGTACTGCCGCATCGGCGAGCGCTCCAGCCACACGTGGTTCGCCCTGCACTTCCTGCTCGGTCTGCCCGACGTCCGCAACTACGACGGCTCGTGGACCGAGTGGGGCAACGCCGTGCGCGTCCCGATCGCCAAGGGCGAGGAGCCGGGCGAGGCCGCGGCCTGACGCCACCCCTCTCCCCAGAGCGCAGCAGGACGACGGCGCCGCCCATCCCTGGGCGGCGCCGTCGCTGCGTCCGCACGCTTCTCGGCACGTCTGCCGAGACGTCGGCACACGGAAGGGTCTCTGGTGGAAGGATGGGACCGTGACCGAGAGCCCCGCGACCGAGAACCTGCCCGACCTGCCTGAGGTCCTGGCCGAGATCCGCGACGACTTCCTCGCGCTCGGCGAGAAGGACCGTCTCCAGCTCCTCCTCGAGTTCTCCCGCGAGCTCCCCGAGCTGCCCGCACGGTACGAGAACGCCCCCGGGCTCCTGGAGCGCGTCGAGGAGTGCCAGTCGCCCGTCCGCGCGTTCGCCGAGGTCGACGACGCCGGCCTCGTGCACCTGTACGCGACGGCTCCCGCCGAGGCGCCGACCACCCGGGGCTTCGCGTCGATCCTCGCCCAGGGCCTCGACGGGCTGACGCCGCAGCAGGTGCTCGACGTGCCCGACGACTACCCCACCAGCCTCGGCCTGACCCACGCCGTCAGCCCGCTGCGCCTGCGCGGCATGTCCGGCATCCTCGGCCGCGCCAAGCGCCAGGTGCGCGAGCAGCTCGCCGGCGCCTGACGACTCCGCGAGGATCAGGGGACGGGCCGGTCGAGGTCGTCGGCCGGAGGGCCCGCGAGCGGCAGCGACACGACGAACCGGGGCGGGCGGACCTGCTCGAGCGTGACGTCGCCGCCGGCCAGCCGCGCGACCCGCCGGGCCAGCGGCAGCCCCAGCCCGGACCCCGACCCCGCCGCCTGCCATCCCGGCTCGAAGACGACCTCGAGATCCGCCGTCTCGACGCCGGTGCCGTCGTCCTCGACCACGACGCGCACCTGACGGCCGACGAGCTCGGTCCGGATGTCGACGCGCGAGGTCGCGTGCCGGACCGCGTTGGCGAGGACCGGGGCCAGGGCCTGCGCGGCCACCGCGCGCGGGGCGCCGACCTGCACCCCGTCGACCCCGTGGACGCGCACCAGCACGCCGGGACGTCCGCCGACCGTCGCGACCGCGCTCGACACGACGGCACGGACGTCGCTCACCGCGTCCCGCGCGTGCTCGCCGCGGCTGATCGCGAGCAGCGTCTCGACCACCCCGGTGAGCGAGTCGGTCGCGGCGACGATCGTCCGGAGCCGCAGCCCGGGCTCGCCGTCCGCGGGGACGTCCATCGCGACGAGCTCGGCCTCGGCCCGGATGACGGTCAACGGGGTGCGGATCTCGTGGGCGAGCTCGGCGGTGAGGCGTTGTTCAGACCGGATCGCCTGCGCAGCGCGCTCGAGCAGACCGTCGAGGACGGCGCCGAGCTCGGAGATCTCGTCGTGGACCGGGCCGAGCGCGAACCGGCGGTCGAGGTCTGCCGCGCTCCAGTCGGCGGCGTCGCGCGCCATGCCGGCGACGGGGGCCAGGGCACGCCGCGTCGTCCACGCGACCAGCGCCGCGATCGCCGCGACGACCACGAGGCCGACGAGCCCGGTGACGAGCGCGGCGAGGTGCTTGGTCGACTCGTACCCGCCGATGGGGAGCCCGACCACGACCACGTCACCCGTGGTGCCGGGCACGGGACGCGCCTGGAGCAGCCAGTCGTCACGCTCGACATCGACCCCGGCAGGACCTGCCGACACCTCGTGTGCGACCTGGTCGATCGCGCCGCCCGTGGGCCCCACGACGGCGGTGCCGTCGGGGGCGAACACCCACACCGTCGCGTCGCGCGCGCCCGACGTGTCGACGGCCACCGTGCCCCGGTCGTCGACGGTGAGGTCGTCGAGGACGGCGTCGACGCGGTCCTGCAGGGCGGACTGGGCGTTCGCCGCGACGGCCCGGTCGAGCACCAGCCAGACGGCGCCCACGAGCAGCCCGATCCCGGCGAGCGCGACGACCGCGGTCGACAGGACGATGCGCGCGCGCAGGCCCGTGGGCCACCGAGTCCTCATCGGAGCGTGTACCCGACGCCCCGGACGGTCTCGACCTCGACCTGCGCACCGACCCCCGCCAGCTTGACGCGGACGCGCCGGACGAACGAGTCCAACGTGTTGTCGGCGACCTGGGCACCGAGCGGCCACCCGGCGGCGACGAGCTCGTGGCGCCGCAGGACGTCACCGGGACGACCGGCGAGCGCGGCGAGGATCCGGAACTCGGTCGGGGTGAGACGTTCCTCGCGCTCCCCCCACGCCACCGCGTAGCGCGCGGGGTCGAGCCGGAGCCCTGTCGCGCCCGCGGCCGGCCTGCCGCGGTGGGCCAGGGCCGCGACGCGCACCTGCAGCTCGGCGAGCGCGAACGGCTTGGTCAGGTAGTCGTCGCCGCCCGCGCTGAACCCCGACACCACGTCCGTCAGGGCGTCGCGGGCCGTCAGGAACAGGACGGGGGCGTGCTGGCCGGCGGCACGCAACGCCTGGCACACGTCTCGCCCGTCGGCGTCGGGCAGGCCGATGTCGAGGACCAGCACCTCCACCCCGGAACGTGGCCCGAACGACCGGACGGCCTCGTCACCGCGGTGCGCGAGCCGCACGTCGTGGCCGGCGCGGGTGAGCGCCTCGCGGACCACCCCGCGGATCCGCGCGTCGTCCTCGCACACCCCGACCACGACCACGTTCGCATCGTAGGTCGACGTGGTCATGCGTGGTCGGTCGTGGCGACGGGCGCGCCGTCCGCCGCCGCATCGCGCGAGGTGCCGCGCACGGCGTCACGGGGAGCCTGCTCGACGTCACGCCGACTCACCGTGAGGTAGGCGACGAGGAGCGCGATGAGGACCAGGAACACGCCGCTCGTGACCGTGGTCCCGAGGCCCAGGCCGCCGTCGGCGCGGGGCTGGGACAGCAGGTCACCGATCGATGCGCCGAGCGGTCGGGTCAGGACGTATGCCGCCCAGAACGCCGCGACCGCACCCAGCACGTGCAGCCGGAAGCTGAGGGCGACGGCGGCGATCGCGCCGGCGAACAGCACCACGGACCAGAGGTAGCCGAGCCCGAGGCTCTCGGCGATCAGGTCGCCAGCCGCCGTGCCCAGCGCGAACGTGAACAGGATCGCCGTCCAGTAGAACGCCTCGCGGCGGGTCGTGACGATGCTGTGGATCGAGAGCGTGCGCTCCTGCAGGTACCAGATCATGAACGTCGCCGCGAGAGCGACGGCGAACACCACTGTCGTGACCCACAGAGGGACCCCGAGGTCATCCACGAGGTGGTCCGTGACCAGCGTCCCCACGACGCTGATCAGCACGACCGCGACCCAGTACACCGGTGCACGGTAGGCACGCAGACGGAGCTGGACGACGAGCACCGCCACGAGGACGGCGCCCACCAGCACCGCAGCGGCCACGAGGCTCAGGCCGAGCGTGCCGGTGAGCCAGTCGGCGAACGTCTCGCCGACCGTCGTGGCGAGCACCTTGATGATCCAGAAGAAGACCGTGACCTCGGGGACCTTGTTGATCAGGGCTCTGCCCGGGACGGCGCGGGTGTCGGAAGTCATGCACGGAGCCTGTCGGACCGTCCCTGACCACGACCTGACTGCACCGTGCGACCGGTCAGGTGCGCGTCAGGTCCGGCGGCCTAGCGTCGTCCGATGCTCCCCCGTCGTCCCGCGCTCCCCGCCCTGCTGACAGCACTCCCGTTCGTCGCGCTCCTCGTGGCGGTGCTCGCCGCCTCGAAGGGGCCCCTCGCCGTGGACCGCTGGTGGGTCGACGTCGTGGGTGCGCTCCGTACGCCCTGGCTCACGACGCTCATGAGCTGGGTCAGCGCGGCCGGCGGTGGGCTGTTCGGCGGTGTGGTCGTTCCCGCGCTCGTCGCCCTGGTGGTGTGGGGGGTCGCCTCGGCGCGCGCAGCGGCAGGGTTCGTCGCGGTCGAGCTGCTCTCGCTGGTCGCCGTGCAGGTCGTCAAGCACGCGGTCGCCCGTCCCCGACCACCGACCGCCACGGTCGCCGACCTGTTCTCGTCGTTCCCCTCCGGCCACACCGCGCACGCCGCGACGATGACCGCGCTCCTCGTGGTGCTGCTCCGACGCCGCTGGCTGGTCGTCCTCGCGGTGTCGTGGACCACCGTGATGGCGCTGAGCCGCACCTACCTGGGCGAGCACTGGCTCTCCGACACGGTGGCGGGCGCGTCGCTGGGCGTCGCCGTCGTGCTCGCGTGCGCGCCCGCGCTCACGACCTGGAGCGTCTGGCCCTTCCGTCCGGTGCGACGGCAGCCGCCACCGGGCGGTCCCGCCGGGTCGTCCCGATCGGCGACCCACGGCGCGACCTCGTGAGCGGCCTCCTCGACCCCGCCGTGCTCCTGACGCACGCCGGTGCCTGGGTCGCCCTGGTGATCGCCGTTCTGATCCTGGTCGAGACCGGCCTGCTGTTCCCGTTCCTCCCGGGGGACAGCCTGATCTTCACCGCAGCACTGCTCGGTCCCGTGATCGGGCTGCCTCTGTGGTGGTTGGTCGTCGTGGTGACCGCGGCGGCCGCCGCCGGCGACACCGTCGGCTACGCGATCGGTCGTCGGTGGGGCCGCGACCGGTTCCGGCCCGGCGCCAAGGTCCTGCGGCCCGAGCGGCTCGAGCGGGCGGACGCCCTGCTCGGCCGGTACGGCGGCCGCGCTGTCGTGCTGGCTCGGTTCGTCCCGTTCGCGCGGACGTTCGTCCCACCCGCCGTCGGGATGTCGTCGATGCCCTATCGGACCTTCCTGCGCTGGAACGTCCTCGGGGCCGCCGCATGGGCGACCGGGTGCGCGCTGGCCGGCCACTGGTTGGGGCACGTCCCGTTCGTGGCCGCGCACGTCGACCTCATCGCCACCGCGCCGGTCCTGCTCTCGGTGCTTCCCCTCGTCTGGCACGCCCGCCGGCGTGCCCGGAAGCGGCCGGCAGCGCCGACGGCCGACGTGGCCGACGTGGCCGACGCCTCGGCACGCACCTGATCAGGTTTCCGGCAGGTCCGCCGCGAGAGGGTCGGCGCATGGTCTCGGTGCACCCCTATGACGCTTCGGCACGATCCCCGCGCGCCCTGCGACGGGTCCCCGAGGTGACCCTCGCCTTCTGGGTCCTCAAGGCGCTGTCGACCGCGCTCGGCGAGTCGACGTCCGACTGGGCGGTGCAGACGCTCGGACCCGTACCGGCCGTGCTCGCCGGCTTCGTCGTGTTCGTGGTCGCGCTGGGCGTCCAGCTGCGCACGGGCCGGTACCGACCGGTCGTGTACTGGGCTGCCGTCGCCGCGGTCGGCGTGTTCGGGACCATGTGCGCGGACGTCGTGCACGTCGGCCTCGGCGTCCCGTACGCCGTGTCCTCGACCGCGTACCTCCTGGTGCTCGCAGGCGTCCTGGTGGCGTGGCACCGCGTCGAAGGAACGCTCGACGTGCACGACGTCACGACCCTGCGCCGGGAGCTGTTCTACTGGGCCACCGTCGTCGCGACGTTCGCGACCGGGACCGCGGTCGGCGACCTGGTCGCGTCGACCGGCGTCGGCTACGGCGGCGCGATCGTGCTGTTCGCCGTCCTGCTCGTCGTCCCGGCGATCGGGTACCGGTACCTGAGCTGGAACGCCGTCGCGGCGTTCTGGACGGCGTACGTCCTGACCCGTCCGCTCGGCGCCTCCGTGGCCGACTGGGCCGGGAAGCCGCGTCCCGACGGCGGCGTCGGGATCGGCCAGGGGCTCGTCACGCTGGTGCTGCTCGCCGCGATCGTCGTCGGCGTCGCGGTGCACGCGCGCCGGTCGCCCGAGACGCGCCCCGCGCCCCGCGTCGTGCGAACAGGGGTCGGCGCTCCGTAGGCTCGGCGCGTGCCCACCACGCCGAGCGTCGCCGTCGTCGTCGCGCTCGTCGTCCTGACCCTGCTCGCGGTCGGCGTCGCCGCAGCCGGACACCTGGGCACGGCCCGCCAGACGGCGACCGCCGCCGTGCGCGCCGTCGTGCAGCTCTGCGTGGTCGCCCTGGTGATCACGGCCGTGCTCGGCTCGCTGGCCTGGTCGTTGCTGTTCACGGCGGCGATGCTGGGCATCGCCGTCCACACCACGGCGCGCCGCGTCGGGGCGCCGCGCGCCTGGCCCTGGGCCGCGGTCGCGATGGCGAGCGGGATCGTCCCGGTGCTCCTCGTGATCTTCGGGACGGGTGCCGTCCCGCTCGACGGGCCGTCTCTCGTCCCGTTCGCGGGGATCGTGACCGGCGGGACGATGACCGCGCACTCGCTCATGGGCCGCCGGGTCTTCGCCGCCCTGCGCGACGAGCGCGGCGCCTACGAGGCCGCCCTGGCGCTCGGGCTGCTGCCGCGCGACGCCGTCGACGTCGTGGCCGCCGACGTCGTCCCCGAGGCGCTCGTGCCCGGCATGGACCAGACGCGCACGGTCGGGCTCGTGACCCTCCCCGGTGCGTTCGTCGGCGTGATCCTCGGCGGGGGGACGCCCGCCCAGGCGGCCGCGGCCCAGGTGCTCGTCCTCGTCGGGCTCCTCGCCGCGCAGTCGCTGACCGTCACCGTCGCGTTCCAGCTCGTGCGGCGAGGACGTCTGGTACCCGACGACCTGCGCTCGCTCGTGGGCAGGTCGTCGGGCGCCTGAGGCCCGTCACCCGAAGAGCGGCTCCGCCACGTAGTGCCCGGTCGCCGGTGCGGGCGGCACCGCGAACACCCCGGACCCGACGTGCGAGATGTACTCGTTGAGGCGGTCCGACCGGCCCAGCTTCGTCTGCATCGTCACGAACGCCGCGGGGTCGTTCATGTACGCGATGAAGAGCAGCCCGGCGTTGATCTGGCCGTACTCGTCCATGCCGTCGGTGAAGTTGTACGAGCGCCGCAGGATCTTCAGGCCGCCGTTGTTCTCGTGGGCGGCGAGCGCGACGTGCGAGGTCGCCGGGATCACGAGCTCGCCCGACGCGTCCTTGCGCGCGAAGTCCGGGGTGTCGAACTCCTGCGTCCCGGACAGCGGCGCACCCTCCTGCTTGGTGCGGCCGAAGACGGCGTGCTGGTCCCCGATCTGGTCGGCGTCCCAGTTCTCGATGTTCATCTGGATCTTGCGGGCCACCTGGTAGGTGCCGCCCTGCATCCACGCCTGGTCGGTGCCGTCGTGCCAGACGAACTGGTCGAGGTCCGCGTCGGTCTTGATGTTGCGGGTGCCGTCCTTGAAGCCCATGAGGTTGCGGGGGGTCGTCTGCCCCTTGCCGGCCGACGCGCGACCGAACCCCATGACGGTCCACCGGACGACCGCGGTCCCCCGTGCGAGCCGCGAGAGGTCCCGGATGGCGTGGTACGCGACCTGAGGGTCCTCGGCGCAGGCCTGGAGCGACAGGTCGCCGCCGGTCAGCTTCGGGTCGAGCCGGTCGCTCGGCAGCTCGGGGAGGTGGTCGAACCGCGCCGGGCGGTGGCGTGCGAGCCCGAAGCGGTCGTCGAACACGCCCGGACCCAACCCGAGGGTCACTGTCAGCGCGTTCGGCCCGAGGTCGGCCGCCTCACCCGTGTCGGTCGGCACTCCGGACGGGCGTGACGGCTCGACGGTGCCGAGGTTCCGCCCTGCCTGGAGCTGCGCGATCGACGCCGACCAGCGCGCCAGCAGGACCTGCAGGTCGCCGGCGTCGGTCGTCGTGAGGTCGTAGGACGCGAAGACGACGTACCGCTGCGGCGGGGTGGCGATGCCGCCCTGGTGGGTCTGGTCGTAGAACGGGACCGCGGTCTCGGACACGTCGGCCGGGGCGTCCTCGTCGGCGCGGGCGTGCGCGATCGCGGCGCCGCCCAGACCTCCGGCGAGCGCACCCGCCGCGAGGCCGGCGACGCCGCCGCCGAGGAACGAGCGGCGGCTCAGGCGCCGCCGCTCGTCCGGGTCCGCCGGGTCGTCCCGGCGGTCGCGCAGCGTGGTCACTGGGCGGTCGCCACCTTCTCGGCGATCTTCGACAGCGGCTCCTGCAGCGCCTGGACGGCCTGGCTGAGCTTCGCCGAGTCGGACGCCTTGAGCGCCGCCGTGTAGGTCGTGTAGCCGCCGACAGCGTCCGGGTCCTCGTAGCCGGCCAGGAGCGTCTTGACGTCGTCGAAGCGGGTGCTCACGGTGTCGGTCAGGTCGGGGTCGATCTTCTCGAGGCCCGGCTTGAGGTAGGCGAACGCCTGCTCGGCACCCTCGACGTTGCTGGCGAAGTCGACGAGGTCGATGTGCGAGTAGAGCTCCTCCTCGCCCTTGATCTTGTTGGCCTGGACCTCCTCGAGCAGGCCCGCGGCACCGTTGGCCAGGTCCTCGGGCTTGTAGGTCAGGCCCTTCGAGAGCTCGGCGAGCTTGCCGACGTTGGTGTCGAGCTCGGCCGCGAGCTTCTTCGTGCCGGTGGTGATCGCCTTCTTCTGGAACAGGTCGCGCTCGACGGCGTGGAACCCGTGCCACCCGACCGCGGGGTCGAGGTTCGAGGCGCGCATGTCGATGAGGTAGTCGAGGTTGCCGGAGTTGTCGGTCGGGTCGGTGCCGGGCAGCGTGAAGCCCTCGACGTCGGACTCGACCTTCTCGTAGAACGGGCGCGCCTGGCCGTAGGCCTGCTGCGCGGCGGCGACGTCGCCCGAGTCGACCGCGGTCTTGAGGGCGCCGACGGCGGTCACCATCCCGGCGACCTGCCCGTCCACGTAGTCGCCGTAGCCCTGGGTGCCGTCCTGGAGGAGGGCCTGCGTCGACCCGGTGGGGGTCGCCGCCTTGCCGGTCACGGTGAACGCGACCGTGTCGTTCTGCGCCCCCGGGCAGTACACCTGGTACTGGCCGCCGCCGAGCGTGACCGTGAAGCTGACGGGTGCCAGGCCCGGCGCCAGGTTCTCCTTCTCGCCGACGATCCGGTCGTCGCTGAGCAGCTCGAACTCGGAGATCGCGGCCGAGTCCTTGTTCGTCACCGTGAAGGTCACCGGACCCGCAGGGACCGACGCCGTCGACAGGTCGCACGCGTCCGAGCCGGACGCCGACGTCAGGGTGACGTCGACCTTCGAGACACCGCCGCTCGCGGCCGGTGCCGGGTCGCCGGACGACGAGTCGGACGAGCAGGCGGCGAGCGACGCCACGAGGACGCCGGCCAGGCCGACGGCGCCGAGCGTCGTGCGGGCGCGACGGGAGGGGTGGTGTGTCATGCGTGTGTGCTCCTGGATCGTGGACGCGCGCGTCACGGGGTGGACGCCGAGGCGGCGTCGGGGACGGCGGACGCGGTGGGAACCGCCTTCGCAGGACGAGTCGTCTGGGGCGGCGCCACGCTCTGGACGGCGACGGTGGCGGCCGCGAGGCGGCGACGACCACGCAGGCCGGCGACGGCGAACCCGAGCGCGGCCGCGAGCAGCACGGCCGGTAGGTAGAGCTTCCACAGCAGCCGGTCCTGGGCGTCGTGCCGGTGCGCGGCCACGGCGGAGACCACCTGGCTCACGTGAGCGGGGTCGACGGTCCAGTCGGGGGCGGCGCCGGGCAGGTCGGCGGCGTCGACGGTCACCGTGCGGCTGGCAGCCAGGCCGCCGCCGGACAGGGTCAGGACGGTCTTCGTGGCCTGCGACGCGTCGAGCAGCACGTCGTCGCCGGTCGTGGTGGCGTCGGTCGTGACCTGCTGCGTCCACGCTGCCTCGAACGGCCCGGGCGCGGTCTGCGGGTTCACCCCGACGGGCAGCCGTCCGCCGCCGTACGTCGTCAGGTCGGCGAGCGTGACGGTCGCAGGCAGCGACGCGCCCGGCGCGTCGGTCGTGAAACGCGCCTCCTGCGCTGCGACACCGTCGACGACGGTCGCGACGCCCGGGTGCCCGGCGAGCGAGACGGTGCTCGCCGGCCGGCCGTCGGTGCCGGTGAGGGCCAGGATGCGCTGGCCTCCGGTCAACGTGGCGCTCCCGACCTGGGTGGGGTCGTCGGCCGACGCCACGGCGGGCGCGGCCGAGCGGTCGTCGTACGTGCCGACGGCGGGCACGAGGACGGCCAGGGCGACGGCCGCGACCGCGAGGCCACCCGCGACGGTGAGCTTGAACCGCACCGCGCCCGCCGCCGAGAGCCGGTGCTTCTGCGGCCACAGCGCGAGCGCGAGCATGGGGACGACGTAGAGGAACCAGCCCAGCACCTCGACGACGCGCGGGTCGGCCGGGATGCCGAGGACACCGGTGATGAGCGCCGCGCGGACGCTGCCGGGCGGGGTGAGCCACGCCAGGTCGACGGTGCGGCCCTGCCCCACGGTGATCCACCCGGCGCCGTGCGCCGTGTGCAGCATGCTGACGACGAGGCCTCCGGCCACGAGGATCAGGAACACGCTCGTGATCTGGAAGAAGCGCCCCAGGTTGAACCGGACCCCTCCCTGGTAGATCCCCACGCCGAGGGCGACCGCGACGACGATCCCCAGGACCGCGCCGGTGACGGCGGCGACGGTGCTGGTCGATGCCTGAAAGGTCGCCAGCAGGAAGACCGACGTCTCGAAGCCCTCCTTGAGGATCGCGAGGAACGCCATGGCGACCAGTGCCCATGTCGTGCCCTGCGCGAGGGCGTCACCGGCAGCGGCCTCGAGCTCCTTCTTCATGCCGCGTGAGTGGCTGTTCATCCACACGACCATGCTGGTGACGAACAGGATCGCGACCAGCGAGATGATCGACTCCATGCCTTCTTGCGCGGCCTGCGGCAGGCTGCGCGAGACCAGGTCGAGCGTCACGCCCACCCCGACGCTGAGCAGCACCGCCGCGACGACGCCGCACCACATGGGCACGAGCGACGCGCCGTTGCGCTTGAGGAACGTCGCGAGGATGCCGACGACGAGGGCCGCCTCCAGGCCTTCACGCAGGCCGATCACGAACGTCCCGAGCACAGTTCTTCCCCGCAGTTCCGCCGGTGGTGTGTGGATCGCCGACGAGGGCCCTCCAGGGGCCGACGGGTCGGTCGACGGAGGTCAGCGTAGCCTCACCTGACCTCCGTCGACCAGATTCCGAACCAAACTCGTTACGGAATCACGATCCGCGACCCGTCACCGCCGGACGCGCGCGCTCCCGCCGCCGGCGAGCCGGCGCACCTCGGCAAGCGTCGCCATCGACGTGTCACCAGGCGTCGTCATGGCGAGCGCACCGTGCGCCGCGCCGAGCTCGACGGCCTCGGCGACCGTGCCGCCGGACAGGAACCCGTACGCGAGGCCGGACGCGAACGAGTCGCCACCGCCGACGCGGTCGAGGATCTCGAGCCCGGGCCGGTGGGTCGCCTCGGCGAAGCCCTCGGCGCGCGACCACGCGACGGCACCCCAGTCGTTGCGGCTCGCGGAGCGGACCCCGCGCAGCGTCGTCGCGACGACCCGGAAGTCGGGGTACGAGGCGGCGGCGCGCTCGATCATGGCGCGGAAGGCGCGCGTGTCGCTGAGGTCGGCCGAGCTGTCCTCGACGTCCACCCCCTCGACCTCGAGCCCGAGGGACGCGGTGAAGTCCTCCTCGTTGCCGATCATGACGTCGACGTGCTTCGCGAGGCGCTGGTTGACCTCCTGCGCCCGCTCGGTGCCGCCGATCCCGGCCCAGAGCGACGGCCGGAAGTTGAGGTCGTACGACACGACCGTGCCGTGCGTGCGGGCCGCGGCCATGGCGGCCTCGGCGACGTCGGCCGACGCGTCCGAGAGCGCCGCGAAGATCCCGCCGGTGTGCAGCCAGCGCACCCCGCGCCGCCCGAACAGGTCGTCCCAGTCGACGTCGTCGGGCGTCATCGCGGCGACGGCCGTGTGGCCGCGGTCGGAGACGCCGACCGCGCCGCGCGCCCCGTAGCCGCGCTCGGTGAAGTTGAGACCGTTGCGCACGCGGCGGCCCACGCCGTCGTCCGACGCCCAGCGGATCCACGACGTGTCGACGCCGCCGGCCAGCACGAGGCCCTCGACGAGGCGACCGACCTCGTTGTCCACGAGCGCGGTCACCACCGCGGCCCGCAGGCCGAAGACGCGCGCCAGCCCGCGGGCGACGTTGTACTCGCCGCCGCCCTCCCACGCCTCGAACGAGCGGGCGGTGCGGATGCGGCGCTCCCCCGGGTCGAGCCGCAGCATGACCTCGCCGAGCGACACGACGTCGTACGCGCAGTCCTCGGCGGGACGCAGGTCGAGGGCGCTCATCGTGCCACCGCCCCGGCACCGGCGCTCGTCCCGGCGCCCGTCGTCGGCCGGGCGGCCGCGGCGGCCTCCACCGCGGCGCGCGCCCGGCGCGCCACCTCGTCGAAGTCACCCGCGGCGAGGAGCGACTTCTCGACCATCCACGACCCGCCGACCGCGAGCACCGACGGCAGCGCGAGGTAGTCGCCCGCCGAGGACGCGTCGATGCCGCCCGTGGGCACGAACCGCAGGCCCGGGAACGGCGCGGACAGCGCCTTCACGGCGGAAGGGCCGCCGACGACGGACGCCGGGAACAGCTTGACGGCGTGGAGCCCGAGGTCGAGGGCCGTGATGACGTCGGTGGCCGTGGCGACGCCGGGGAGCACGGGCACGCCCCGCTCGCGGCAGCGCTCCACGACCGCGACAGACAGCCCGGGCGAGACGACGAACCGCGCGCCTGCGTCGACGGCGGCGTCGACCTGGGCCGCGGTGATCACGGTGCCGGCGCCGACGAGGACGTCGGGACGCTCGGCGGCGACGGCCGCGAGGGCGTCGCGGGCGGCGGCGGTGCGGAAGGTCACCTCGACGACGGGCAGGCCGCCGTCCGCGAGCGCCGCGGCGGCCCGGAGCCCGGTGGCGGCGTCGTCGACCACGAGGACGGGCACGACGCCCGCCGTCCCGAGGTCGGAGAGGTCGACCGGTGCACCGGTCGCGGGGGCGGTTGTCATCTGGACTCCTTGGTCGACGGCTTCGTCTGTGCTACGGTCGTCTCATTCCGTCATCGTGAACGAACGTTCCGCAGTGATGATCGACCATAGCAGGAGGACCCGTGGCACCGTCCAGCGACCCCCCCGTCGGATCCCCTGTCGGATCGGTGGACAAGGCTCTTCTCACCCTCTCGGCGCTCGCCGCCGTCGGCCCGGACGGCGTCCCGCTCGGCGACCTCGCGACCCGGCTCGGGCACCTCAAGCCGTCCCTGCACCGCACGCTCGCCGCGCTGCGCCACCGCGGGTTCGCCGAGCAGGCGCCGGACGGCTCGTACCGGCTGGGCCCCGCCGCGATCGCGCTCGGCAGCCTCTGGACGCACGACGACAACCTGCCCGCCCTGCTCCGGCCGACCCTCTCGGCCCTGTGCGCCGCCACCGGCGAGCTCGTCCATCTCGGCGTGCTCGCAGGGCCCGACGTCGTCTACCTCGACAAGGTCGAGCCCGAGCGCGCGGTGCGCGTGCGGTCGTCCGTCGGGCTGAGCCGTCCCGCCGCCACCACGGCCCTCGGACGCGCGCTGCTCGCGTGCGACCCCGCGCACGACGCCTCCGAGATCGCGGACGCCCGCGCCCGCGGGTGGTCCCAGGAGCGCGAGGAGAACGAGGCGGGCATCGCGTGCGTCGGGCTCGCCGTGCTCCGGGACGGCGCGGCCGTCGCCGCGGTCAGCGTGACGGTGCCCGTCGAGCGGCTGCCGGCGCGACGGGCCGCGGAGCTCGCCCGCACCGCCCGCGAGGTCGCCGCGGCGACGCTGCCGCCCGGGTACGCGCTGGCACCGGCCGCCCGCTGACCGCGCCGGACGGGCCCGTCAGGCGTCCGGCGTGCCCTTGACGACGAGCACCGGCACGGGTGAGTCCAGCAGCACGCGCTGCGTCGTCGTCCCCAGCAGGAACATGCCCACGTCGGGGCGCCGCCGGGCGCCCAGCACCACGAGCTCGGGCTCGATCCGCTCCGCCGCGTCGAGGATCGCGTCCGCGGGGACCTGGTCGTGCGTGCGGAACACGACGGGCGGGTGCGCCAGCGCGTCGGGCAGCTGGGACGCGGCGTGCGCAGCCTCGGAGTCGGCGCGACCGTCGTCGGCCTGCGCGGTGAGGCACAGCAGCGCGAGCGTCGTACCGCGGCGGGTCGCCTCGTCGACGGCGACCTCCAGCGCGGCGTTGCCCTGCGGGGTGTCGTTGTACGCGAGGAGGACCGTCACGACGCCCATTGTGCGCCAGGACAGCGCGTCCGGGCGCGGCGACCGCCCCTCGACGCACCGGAGCCGTTGCGCGACGCGCCGCAGGTGGGCAGCGTTGCCCCCGTGAGCGAGCGCGACTCCCCCGGCATCCCCCTGACCCTGTCGGCACCCCGGCCCGGGCCGCCGCTGCGCGTCCAGATCCGGCCCGTGGCACCGAGCCTGCGGCGGTTCCTCGCGACCGAGGCCGGGGGCGCGATGCTCCTGCTCGTCGCGACGGTCGCCGCCCTCGTGTGGGCGAACTCGCCGTGGTCCGCGTCGTACGGGACCTTCTGGGGCACCGACGCGGGCGTGCACGTCGGGCGCTGGGGGCTCGACATGACGCTCGCGGAGTGGGTCAACGACGTCGGCATGGTCGCGTTCTTCCTCATCATCGCGCTCGAGATCAGCCGCGAGGTGGCGAGCGGGGAGCTGCGCGACCGTCGGACGGTGGCCGTCCCGGCGCTCGGCGCGCTGGCCGGCCTCGCCGTCCCGGCCCTCGTGTTCGTGGCGTTCACCGCCGGCACGCCCGACGTGCACGGCTGGGGCGTCGTGATGTCGACCGACACCGCGTTCCTCATCGGGATCCTCGGGCTGTTCGGGCCTCGCTGCCCCGACCAGCTCCGCCTGTTCCTGCTCACCCTCGCGGTCGTCGACGACATCGGCGCCATCACCGTCATGGCGGTCTTCTACACGCCGGACCTCGTCGTGCTGCCGCTCGTCCTCGCGGGCGTCGTCGCGGTCGGCGTCCTCGTGATGCGCTGGCTGGGCGTCTGGCGCATCACGCCGTACGCGCTCGCCGGCGTCGCCCTGTGGTTCTGCGTGCACGCGTCGGGCGTGCACGCCACCCTCGCGGGTGTCCTCCTCGGACTGCTCGTCCCGACCGCGGCCGCGCGCCCGCGCCAGCTGCAGGACCTGTCGCGGTTCGTCCGGCTGCTCGAGCTCGAGACGACCGCCGAGCGCGAGCACCAGGCCGAGCTCGCCGCCCGGGCCGCCGTCCCGGTCAACGAGCGGATCCAGCGGGTCCTGCACCCGTGGTCGGGGTTCGTGATCGTGCCGCTGTTCGCGCTGGCCAACGCCGGCGTCCGGCTCGACGGGGAGACGTTGTCGTCCGCCCTGACGTCGCGCGTCGCGATCGGGGTCGCGGTGGCGCTCGTCGTCGGCAACACGATCGGCGTGTTCGGCGCGTCGTGGATCGCCCTGCGGACGGGTCTCGGCGTCCTGCCGGGTCGCGTGCGCGAGAGCCACCTGCTCGGCGGCGCGATGCTCTGCGGGATCGGCTTCACGATCTCGCTGTTCGTCACCGAGCTCGCGTTCACCGACGAAGCCGTCAAGGAGCAGGCGAAGATCGGCATCCTCGCCGGGTCGCTCGTCGCTGCGGTGCTCGGGACGCTGGTGCTGCGGTTCTTCGGCGAACGCTCGCCGCTGTGCTCCCCCGGGGTCGAGGCGCTGCCCGCGTCGCTCCCCACGGGCTCGTGGCTGCCCCCGGCGTGAGGCCCGTCGTCGACAGGCGCCCGCAGGGAAGGGTCAGCGTGGCTCGAGCGGCTTGCTGAGCTTCAGCGACTCGACGGCCGCACGCAGCCCGTCCGCGGTCACCCTGCCCCGGTAGCGGTGTCCGTTGAGGAACAGGACGGGCGTGCCCTCGACACCGTGCGCGAGGCCTTCCGCGTAGTCCTCCTCGACCGGTCCGCGGAACCGCTGCGCCGTGTCGCCCACCACGCACTCCTCGCCCACCCCGGCCTCCCGCGCTGCGGCCACGAGGCCCGCGGCGGACAGGTCGGCGCCGTGCGCGAGCAGCGCGTCGTGCATCTCCCAGAAGCGGCCCTGGTCGGCCGCCGCCTCGGACGCGAGCGCCGCCGCGAGGGCGTGCGGGTGCACCTCGAACAGAGGGAAGTGCCGCCACACGAGGCGCACCTTGCCGTGCGACGACGCCACCAGGTCGTCGACGAGCGGCGCCGCGTCCTGGCAGTACGGACACTCGAAGTCCCCGAACATCACGACCGTGACGGGGGCGTCGACGTCCCCCCGGACGTGCGGACGACCGGGGACGAGCGCGTCGCGATGACCCATGCCACCCATCATGCCCACGATCCGACCCGGTAACACGTCGGTGACGGTCGCCGGTTACCCTCAGTCACGTGCTCTCGAACGACGTAGAACGTGGCAACGCCCGCGACGAGATGCCCGAGCCGCTGCGCAACGACGTACGACTGCTGGGCGAGCTGCTCGGCACCGTGCTGCGCGAGTCCGGCGGCCAGGACCTGCTGGACGACGTGGAGCGCCTGCGCGCCCTCACGATCGCCGCAGCCTCCGAGAACGGTGCCGCGACCTCGATCGCGCACGCGGAGGAGCTCATCGCCGGCTTCACCCCGGAACGTGCGGAGGACGTCGCCCAGGCGTTCACCTGCTACTTCCACCTCGTGAACCTCGCGGAGGAGAACCACCGGGTCCGGGTGCTGCGCGCCCGCGAGGCCGGTCTCTCCCCGACGCAGTCGCGCGCCGAGGACTCCCTGCCGGCCGCGGTCGCGCAGCTCGCGGGCGAGATCGGCACGGAGGAGACCCTCGAGCGGGTGCGCCGGCTCGAGTTCCGTCCCGTGCTCACCGCGCACCCCACCGAGGCGCGCCGCCGCGCGGTCGCCGGGTGCATCCGCCGCATCACGACGCTCCTGGAGCGCCGCGAGCTCGAGCAGCTCGGCGGGGTGGCCCTCGCGGACAACACGCGCCGCCTGCTCGCCGAGATCGACGACCTGTGGCGCACCGCTCCCATCCGGACGACCAAGCCGTCGCCGCTCGACGAGGTCCGCTCCGCGATGGGCGTCTTCGACGAGACGCTGTTCAGCGCGTTCCCGGACGTCTACCGCCGGCTCGACGGCTGGGTCAGCGGCGAGGACGCGGGCACCGAGGCGCCCGCCATCCGCCCGTTCCTGCACCTGGGCTGCTGGATCGGCGGCGACCGTGACGGCAACCCGAACGTCACCGCGGACATCACGCGGACCGCGACGGGCATCGCGCACGAGCACGTCGTGAGCGCGTACCAGAAGGTCGCGGCCCGCGTCAGCCGGACGGTCACGGTCGCGGAGGCCAGCACGCCCGCGTCGGACGACGTGCTCGCGCTCGTCGCACGCGTGCGGACGGTCGACCCGGAGCTCGTCGACGCCCTCGCGGCGCGCGCCGGCACGGAGACGCACCGGCTCGCGCTGGCGCTCGTGGCCCGCCGCCTCGACGTCACGCTCGACGAGGGTGCGCCGCTCGCGTACCGGAGCGCGGACGAGCTGCACGCCGACCTCCTCACGATCCAGGCCTCGCTGGTCGCGGCCGGCGCCCGCCGGGTCGCGTTCGGCGACCTCCAGGACTTCGTGTGGCAGGTCGAGACCTTCGGCTTCCACCTCGCGGAGTTCGAGGTCCGCCAGCACTCGCAGGTGCACCGCGAGACCCTCGCCGAGATCGCCGAGGCCACCGCCGACGGCAGCCCGCTCGACCCGGCCGCGCTCGGCGACCGCTCGCGCGAGGTCCTCGACGTCTACCACGCGATCTCGGAGATCCAGGACCGGTACGGGGTCCCTGCCGCCCGGCGGTACATCGTGTCGTTCACCAAGAGCGCCGAGGACCTCGCGAACGTGTACCGGCTCGCCGAGTGGGCTGCCGGCCCGGACGGCACGCTGCCCGTCCTCGACGTCATCCCGCTCTTCGAGACCTTCGAGGACCTCGAGGCCAGCACCGACATCCTCGAGGAGTACGTGCACCACCCGCGCGTGGTCGCGCGCCTCGCGGAGACCGACCGGCGCCTCGAGGTCATGCTCGGCTACTCCGACTCGTCCAAGGACGTCGGTCCCGTCTCGGCGACCCTCGCGCTCTACTCGGCACAGAGCCGCATCGCGCAGTGGGCCGACGACAACGACATCGAGCTGACGCTCTTCCACGGCCGCGGCGGTGCGCTCGGCCGCGGCGGCGGCCCGGCGAACCGCGCGATCCTCGCGCAGCCGCCGCACTCCGTCGACGGGCGCTTCAAGCTCACCGAGCAGGGCGAGACGATCGCGGCCCGGTACGGCAACTCGACCATCGCGGTGCGCCACATCGAGCAGGTCGCCGCGGCGACGCTGCTGCACGGCGCGCCGTCCGTCGAGGCGCGCAACGCCGGCGCGGCGGAGCGCTTCACGGACCTCGCCGGCCGCCTCGACGAGGTGTCCCGCGCCCGGTTCTTCGCCCTGGTCAAGGCCGACGGCTTCCCGCAGTGGTTCGCGCACGTCACCCCGCAGGAGGAGGTCGGGCTGCTCCCGCTGGGCTCGCGCCCCGCGAAGCGCGGCCTGTCCGTGAGCTCGCTCGACGACCTCCGGGCGATCCCGTGGGTGTTCGCGTGGACGCAGGCGCGCATCAACCTCACCGGCTGGTTCGGGCTCGGCTCCGCGCTCGCCGGGGTGGGCGACCTGGAGCTGCTGCGCGACGCCTACGCGTCGTGGCCGCTGTTCTCGACGATGATCGACAACGTCGAGATGTCGCTCGCGAAGACGGACGAGCGCCTCGCCCGCCGCTACCTCGACCTCGGGGACCGCGACGACCTCGCGGAGCTCGTGCTCACCGAGCTCGAGCTGACGCGTGAGTGGATCCTCAAGATCACGGACAAGGAGCGCGTGCTCGCGAACCTGCGCGTGCTCGGCCGGGCCGTGCAGCTCCGTAGCCCGTACGTCGACGCGCTGTCCCTCATCCAGCTGCGTGCGCTGCGCGCGCTGCGCACGGGGGACCTGCCCGAGGACGAGAAGGCGACGAACCAGCGGCTCCTGCTGCTCACGCTCAACGGCGTGGCCGCCGGCCTGCAGAACACCGGCTGACGGTCCCCGCACCGACGACGACGGCGCCCTCCCCGGGGAGGGCGCCGTCGTCGTCTCGGCAGGACGTGACGGCCCGCCGCGCCGCGCCGCGGACCCGCCACTACCGTAGGGCCGTGGGCCTGCCGGGGGACGCGAGCGGACCGGGCGCCGTGGACGAGATCCCGACGCGCCGCTCCTTCGTGGCGCGAGCGGCCCGAGCCCGGGCGGCCTTCCACCGGGTCTCCCGCTCGTTCTCCGGGGTGGGTCGCAGGCTGGCCCTCCTCTCCGCCGTGTCCGTCGTCGCCGGGATCGCCGAGGCGGCCCTGTTCGCCCTCGTCGCGGCGATCTCCGTCAGCCTGTCGCAGGGCTCGGGCGTGGCGTCCCTGACCTGGGGCGCGTCCGACGCCGAGATCGCACTGGGGCCGGCCTTCGTCGTCGCGCTGGCGCTCACGCTGGTCCGCGCGGGGATGCAGCTCTGGCTGTCCTACCTCCCTGCGCGACTGAGCGCCGACGCCGTCACGACATTGCGCCACCGGCTCTTCGCGGCGTTCTCCGACGCCTCCTGGGAGATCAAGTCGCGTGAGCGCGAAGGCGGATTCCAGACGCTCATGACGGCCAACGCCGAGGCCGCGTCCCTCGCCGTCGTCGGTCTGGGCCGCGCTATCGCGTGGGGCCTGCTGTTCGTCTCGCTCCTCGCGACCGCGATCGTCATCAGTGCGGTGGCCGCGCTCGTGCTCGCCATCGCGGCAGTGGTCCTGCTCCTGGCCCTGCTGCCGCTCGGGAAGATCATCCGTCGCAACTCGGAGGCCGTGAGCGCCAAGAACGTCGACTACGCCGGCAGCATCCAGGAGGTCGCGGTCCTGGCGGAAGAGCTCGAGGCGTTCGGCCCGAGCCCGTCGTTCCGCGACGGCCTCGACCAGCGGACCGACGCCCTGCGCCACCACCTGCTCGTGGCGCGCTTCCTCGGGAACGGCGTGGGGACGGTCTTCCAGAGCGTCGCGCTGCTCCTGCTCGTGGCCGCCCTGGCCGTCGTCTGGGCCCTGGACGTCGGCGACCTCGCGTCCCTGGCGGCCGTCGTGCTCATCCTCGTGCGCTCGCTCAGCTACGGACAGCAGCTCCAGACCTCCCTCAACATGGTCGACCAGCAGCTTCCGTACCTGACCCAGCTGGAGACGGCGATCGACCACTACGAGGCCCACCACGAGCAGGACGGCTCCGAGCCGCTCCACGGTATCGGCCGGATCGGGCTCGAGTCGGTCCAGTTCGCCTACACCCCCGAGCGGCAGGTCCTCGACGAGGTCACGTTCGAGGTCGGTTCGGGCGAGGTCGTCGGGATCGTCGGTCCCTCCGGAGCAGGGAAGTCGACCATCACCCAGATGCTGCTGCGCCTCCGCCGACCGGACGCCGGGCTCGTCACCGTCGACGGTCGCGACGCAGCACAGTTCCGACGCGCGGACTGGCGCCGCCGCGTCGCCTACGTCCCGCAGACACCCCAGCTCGTGTGGGGCTCGGTCGCGGAGAACATCCGCTTCTTCAGAGACGACATCACCGACGAGGCTCTGCGCGACGCTGCCCGACGCGCAGGCCTGCACGACGAGATCGTCGGGCTGCCCGACGGCTACGCCACCCGGCTCGGCCAGCGTTCCTCAGGGCTGTCGGGGGGCCAGAGGCAACGGTTGTGCCTGGCCCGCGCGCTGGCCGCCGACCCTGACGTGCTCGTGCTCGACGAACCGACCAGCTCGCTCGACGTGAGAGCCGAGGTGCTCGTCCAGGAGACGATCGCCAGCCTCCGCCCAGGTGTCATCGTGTTCCTCGTCGCTCACCGGCTGTCGACCCTGTCGGTGTGCGACCGGGTCATGGTCGTGGTCGACGGCCGCGTCCAGGACTTCGACACCGTCGACCGGTTGCAGCTCCAGAACTCCTTCTTCGGGGAGGTCTCGGAGATCACGCGCGCTCAGACGCTCTGAACCCAACGGTCACGACGGGCGCTGCCAGATCGTCGTGTGCCCGAAGTCGAACTTGTAGGGTGCCAAGCCCTCGATCGTCTCGTGGGGCCATGAGGACAACCGTTCGTGCGCCGCCCGATAGTAGGGCCGTTGCGAGTCGTCGAGCGCCAGATGGCCACCCGGGCGGACCTTCGACATCGCCGCGGTGGCGCACCGGACGCGTGAACGCCCGTCGACCACGACGAGATCGACGGATTCGTCGGGCAGGTCGTCCACCGCGGCGACGTACGCGTCGTAGTCCCCGCCTGGCGCGGCGACGTGACGGATCTCGACGTTCGGCACGTCGGCGAAGCGCTCGGTGAGCAGGGACGCCCACTCCGTGTCGTGCTCGACCGTCACGACCTTTCCGGCTCGCTGCGCGAACCAGACGGTCGAGCCACCACCGCCGAACTCGAACACCGTCGTCTGCGGTCCGACGATCTCGTCGAGGCGTCGGATCACCGCGAACGCGAGCCACGGCAGCCCGACGTCGAGCGGCATGCGACGGCTCCGCAGCGTGCGAGGCAGGTTGACCACCTCCTGCGGGCGCCGCGCCAGCTCGCCCGCCAACTGTGTCGCCGTGCGGACCTTGCTCTGAAGCGTCATCCATCCCCTTCTTTCAATTCGTGAGCGTACGACGTTGCAGCGCTGTGCGCTCGCGGGCCTACGGCCCGAGAAAGACCTCCGAGCACGCCATCTGGCCGCCGGAGAGGGTGCAGGCGGTCCCGACGCGGGTCAGCGACGGGTCCAGGAGGTTCTGCCGGTGACCGGCGGACGCCATCCACGCCGACACGACGTCCGAGGAGGGTTCGTCGGCCGGTGCGCGCGACAGGTTCTCGGCTGCGGTCCCGTACGGAGGACAGCGCTCGGTCACCGGGCCGAGCGGAGCGTGTTCGAGGGCACCGGAGGACGGAAGGTCGGCCGCACGCTCGCCGGCAGCGGCATCGGCACAGCCCGACCGGGTGAGGGCAGGCCGGCCGACGGCTTCTCGACGGTCGTTGGTCGCGGCGACGAGGGCGTCGGCATAGGCGCGCGGGTCGATCGGACTGCCCGCCCTCCGCTCACCCCCTCCTGGCGACGCCCAGGTACCGGTCGTGTCCGCGGGACGCGGGCCGGAGGCGTCTCTCACGACGAGCAGCGCCCCTCCACCGACGAGTGCTGTCCCGACGATCAGGAGGACCACCCCAGCAGGACGGCCCTTCCGCTGACCCACCGGTCACGCCTCCACCGACGCGCCGAGCGCGCCGTAGAGATAGAGCGCCGCTGACTCCCGCGAGTCGAGATCGGGGAGCGTCGCCAGCACGGCCCGCGGGGCAAGCGGTCGAGCGGTCGCCGCGAGCAAGGCGTCCGCGAGCGCGCGGACGTCTCCCTCCCGGACCACATGGTGCCCCTGCGCGCGCAGCCACGGAGCGAGGCCCGTGCCGTCGCTCGCGACGATGGTGCGCCCTTGGCGCAGCCCTTCGCGGATGGGCAGCCCGACCTGCTCCCGCCACCGTCGACGTCGGCGGGACGGCAGCACGAGCACCGCGCCGTCGCGGACGACCACCAGCGCGTCGTCCCGGCGGAGGGGCCCACTGAGCTTGCGGCTCAGGGGCCGCAGGGCGCACCACGCCGCGACCTCGTCCGCGAGGGGTCCCCCGCCGACCAGGACCAGACGGGCCTTCGGGTCTGCGGCCTCCACCGTCGTCCACGCGGCCATCAGGTCGCGGACACCCTTGTGCTCCGCCAGCTGCCCCAGGAACACGACGCCTGTGCCGGAGCCCGACGCCGTCACGCAAGGGCTCGGCAGGTCCAGCACGAGGCGTGCCTCGACGCGCTCCGCGCCCGGCAGCCCCCGGTAGAGCGCCTCCGCGTCCGGCGTCGCGTACGCGATCCGGCTGAGAGACACGTGCACGTAGGCACCGAGAAGCACGGACGCCGTCCGCTCGACCAGGGCTGGCACCCGCCGCCCCGCCCCGATCAGGTCGACGAGCCGAGCGTTCTCCATGGCGTGCGCCACGATCGGTCTTCCTCTGCCGCGGCGCACCACACCCGCAGCCCGCCACGTCGCCACGACCGCGACATGGAGCGGGAGGTAGCGCATCCACAGCGGCTCCCACGTCTCCAGGAGCCGTGCGTCGCTCGCCCAGACAGCCCGGATCAGTCCTCGGGCGTCGACCTTGACGAACTCCGGGCCGGGTGCGCCGGTGGTCTCATAGCTCAGGCGCAGATAGAGGTTCACGCGACCGTCGCCGAAGGCACCAGCGCCGTCGAGATGGTTCTCACGCAGCTGTGGCAGGAGCCGAAGGATCTTCGTCATGCTGTCGCACCCGCGTGGTTCGACGGCTGCACGCGAGCGCGCACCCGTCGCGCGACGCCCACCGGGTACCCGGCCATCTTGGCGAAGTCACCGGTGACGACGACGACCGGCACCAGTGCGAGGCCGGCGGTCGTGGCACCGCCTCGTTCGTGGCACAGGACCCGTCGGACGAACTTCGCGAGATAGAGCCAGCCCCCGACGAGGAGCACCGGGACGGCTGCCGGACGTCGCGACGCCAGCACCGCGACGCCCAGCGCGTACGCGGCATACCGCGCGGCGTGGCGTCGGCGCCACAGGTCGGCCCGGCCGTCTCCGCGCGCGTACCGGTAGTACTGGCGCGCGAAGGCCGCCAGGCTCGGGCGGGCGTCCCAGGTCACCACGGCCTCCGGGACGAACGCGAAGGTCGCTCCGAGCCGCTTCAGCTCGAGGTCCAGGACGAGGTCCTCGCAGTAGTCGAGCCACTCGGGGTATCCCCCCGCTTCACGCCATGCTGCCCGGGTGACGCCGAGAGAACGGCTGGAGGGCAGGAACGTCGCCGGATCGATCTCGTCCCGCAACGGCGTGATGACCGCCGCCAGGGCCTGCGCGAACGGCGTTCCGCCTGCCGGCTCGAAGAAGCCGGCTGCGACGTCGGCGCCATCTCGCAGCGCGGCAGCGAGCGCCTCGACCCACCGCGGGTGCAGAGTGGTGCCGCCGTCGGTGACCAGCACGTGGTCGTGCCGTGCCAGCTCGATCGCGCGGTTGCGGCCCTGCGCGATGTTGAGCCCGGGCACGACCTCGACGCGCACCGCGGTGCGGCCCGGCGGGCGCCAGGTCGCGAACAGCTCGGCCGTCCCGTCCGTCGAGCCGCCGTCGACGACGACCAGCTCGGCGGGCGCGACCGTCTGCCGAGCGAGCGTCTCGAGGAACGCCGGCACGGACGGCGCCTCGTCGAGGACCGTCAGGACGAGCGACACGGAGGCCGCGTCCCGGACCGTCTCGCTCGGCTCACTCGACATGGTCCACTCCTGCCGTACGGTCGGCGACGGCTCGGCCCGCCGCTGCGTCGACCGCCGGGTAGCGGTGCCGCAGGTGGCGTCCGTCCACCACCAGTGCGGGGTAGCGCGTGTAGAAGGCAGCCATCGAGCGGAGCTCGTGCCACCAAGGCCGGATGCGCAGCCCGGTGGTTGCGCGGGCCCAGCCGTGCACCCAGCGCACGTCGCCCACGAGCCGGACGGTCATGCCGTCCGACCAGGCCCGCATCCCCTGGTCGGAGTCCTCGTAGTAGACGAAGAAGCGCTCGTCCCAGGCGCCAAGCTCCACGAACCACTCGCGCCGAGAGGCCACCGCGGCACCGATCGCCCAGCAGACGTAGACGGCCTCCCCCGGCTCCGCGACGATCCGGTAGCGCGAGCCGCCCGTGGGGCGCAGGCGGTTGAGCACCTTCGCCGACAAGGTCGGGAACCCGCGACCGTTCGGCTGCACCGTCCCGTCGTCGTGGAGCAGCTGCGGCGCGACCAGCCCCCGCTCGCGGTCGATCTCACGGGCGAGGGCGTCGAGCGAACCGGGGTCGACGGCGACGTCGGGGTTGACGAAGGCCACGTAGCGGCCACGAGCGGCGGCGAGCCCCACGTTGTTGGCCGCCCCGAACCCCGCGTTCCGCGGCTGGCGGACCACACGGGCACCGAGCGACTCCGCAAGCTCTGCCGACCCGTCACGGGACGCGTTGTCCACCACCACCCACTCGACGTCCGGCGGCAGGTGCCGCGACCAGTAGGCGGCCAGGTCGCCGGCGCTCTCGTACGTCACCGTCACGAGACTCCAGCGCGGACTGGCCGACGACGCCGGCGACGCAGAAGAAGAAGACATAGGGAAGGACCTCGATCGACTGGTAGACGACACTCTCCAGCAGCGCGCCGAGCATCCCTGCGCGCAGCCACGCGGCCTCGCGCGGCACGCCGGCACGCACACCGAGCATGAGGGCGTAGAACAGCACGACGCCGAGCAGCCCGAAGCTCAGGAGCTGCTGGAAGAAGCCGGACTCGACGACCCCGACGGTGGTGTCCCCGAGGTTGCGGGTCACGTTCGACGCCATGCCCGTGTACTGGCCGACCAGCAGCCCGGAGCCGAGCCACTGCTCGACCGAGCGGTGCCAGAGCCCGATGCGGACGTCGTTGCCCGAGCCCGCGAGGTCGAACGAGCTCAGGCCGCGGTCGAAGTAGGCGCGCCCGAGCCCGAGCGACACCAGCGCGACGAACGCGAGCACCCCGGCACCGACGAGGCGCAGCCGTGCCCCGAGGTCGCGCGCCGAGAGGAGGTAGAACAGACCACCGGCAGCGAGCACGAGGTAGCCGGAGCGGGAGTACGACAGGACGACGCCGGCGAGCGCCAGGGCCGCCGCGGCGAGCACGTACGTCCGGCGCCCGCGACGGTAGACCTCCAGCAGGAGGAACGTGAGCAGGGCCGCGGCGAGCGGGTAGTGCAGGTACGACCCCGTGAGGGATGCCGGCCGGACGGTGCCCCCGAGGCTGGCCTCGTCGGACGACGGCAGGACGCTCCAGCCGCGGAACTGCTGCAGCAGGGCGGTGCCCACGAGCGCCGTCGTCACCAGGGAGAGAGTCGGGCCCACCGCGATGCGCGACGCCGCGGGCAGCTCGAGCCCGCCGTACACCACGAACATGGCCGCGAAGAACACCATGACGCCGGCGTAGTACCAGAAGTAGCCGACGTTCTGGACGAGCGAGGTGAGGAGGCACGACGCGACCACCACGACGACGAACCCGTAACCGAGCGCGCACTGCACGCGTGCTCGCGGGCCGGGCCGCGCGCCAGCGGCGAGCAGCACGAGCGTGAGCACGACGAAGGCACCGAGCTGGATCGCGTACCCCGCGGTCTTGCCGACCGTCACCTCGAAGACCCCGCGCGACACCGCGGCGAGGCACGCGAGGAGGAACACGACCGTGAGCCCCGGACTGGCCCTGACGGCAGCAGCCCGACCGTCAGTAGGCACCGGCGCCCACCATGACCGCCCGCGCCGTCCGCGACAGGATCAGGAGGTCCCCGACGACGCTCCAGTTCTCGACGTACCGCACGTCCATCCTGATGCTCTCGTCGACCGTCAGCTCGGATCGGCCCGAGACCTGCCAGAGCCCGGTCATCCCCGGCTTCACGAGGAGTCGGCGCGAGGCGAGGTCGTCGTAGAGAGCGACCTCCGCGGCCACCTGCGGGCGGGGACCCACGAGGCTCATGTGCCCGCGCAGGACGTTGACGAGCTGCGGGAGCTCATCGAGCGAGTAGCGCCTCAGGACGCGTCCGACACGCGTGACCCGCGGGTCCTGGTGGGGCTTGTAGAACAGGCCGACCTCCGCGGCCCCCTCCAGCGCGAGGACCTCCTCGAGGTGGCTCTCGGCATCGACCACCATGGTGCGGAACTTCAGCATGTGGAACGGGTGCCCGTCCTTGCCGACCCGCTCCTGGCGGTACAGGACGGGTCCGCGATCGGCGACGACCAGTGCGACGAGCAGTCCGACGAGCAAGGGCGTGAGCAGGATAAGGAGGACGGCTGCGCCGACGACGTCGAGAGCGGTCTTCGCGACGTAGCGCCGTCCCGTGAACTGCGGCTCGTCCACGAACACCAGCGGGAGCCCGTCGACCGGGCTCACCACGACGCGCGGCCCGGCGACGTCGACGAGCCCCAGGCTCAGCGCAAGGTCGATCCCCGTGCCCTCGAGGTCCCAACCGAGCGATCGGACCGTCTCGGAGTCGACCGCGTCGGAGCCCGCGACCGCGACGGCCGACGCGCCGAGCTCGGTGGCAAGACGCGCGGCGTCGTCCACGCCGCCCAGCACGGGGACGCCGGCGACGTCGCCGCTCGGCTCGCGCTCCTCGGGCACGCACACCCCGACGACGCCGTAGCCGGCCTCCGGCAGATGCTCCAGCTCGTCGATCATCCGCGCGGCCTGCCCGCGCGAGCCGACGATCAGGACCGCCGAGGTCAGCTCTCCCCGCCGACGGCGACGGCGCAGCCAACGCCGCCAGGCCAGGCGCGTCAGCAGCAGGAAGACCACGCCGACCGGGGCGGTCATGGCGAGGTAGCCCCTGCCGATCTGCATGTGCAGGAGGTACGCCACGACGGCGACGGCGGCGAACAGCCGCCACGTGACGCCGAGCACCCGGGCGTACTCGCGGGGGCCGCTGCCCACCAGTCGTCGGTCCCGCGTGCGCCCGACGCTGAGGACGGCCAACCACACCAGCGCGAGGACCAGCGAGAGGCTGAGGTAGGTGGGTGAGAACGTGCCGTCCACGCGCGCGGCACCGTTCGCGTCGAACCGGACGACGTAGGCGATGGCCACGGCGACGGCGACCGCGAGCGCGTCGGTGGACGCGACCTGGACGGCGTACCTGCGCCACCAGTGACTGGCCGGGAGGGGGCGGGACGCGCCGGCTGCGGCGAGCGCGCCCGAGGCGGTCCCCACCTGCCTGCTGCGTACGTCCTGGCTCGACATCTCGCCCCCGTGATGCTCGTTGCTCGCTCGCTCCGCGGTGCCGACGTTCTCTTGGAAAGTACCCTGCACTCCTCGACACCGCGCGACGTCCCGAGCGCGTCGGAGCCCCCACCGGAGCCCGCAGCGCAGGCGCGATCGTGGCCCGACCGACACAATGCAGTACGGACGGAGATCGACGAGGGGACTTCGTGGAGCTTCAGGACTTCGTGGCGACACTCCGCAAGCGTTGGCTGACGGTGGTCGTCTGCACGCTTGCCGGCGGTCTGCTGGCGTTCACGCTGGCCGCGTTCCAGACACCGATGTACACGGCGTCGACCCAGCTCTACGTCTCCGTCCAGGGCGACTCGTCCGCCGGTGCCCTCGTGCAGGGGGCGAACTACTCCCAGCAGCAGGTCACGTCGTACGTCCAGCTGGTGTCGAGCCCGAAGGTCCTGGCGCCGGTGATCGACGACCTCGGGCTCGACATGAGCGCCGCGGCGCTCGCTGACCACGTCTCCGCCACGTCGCCGAAGAGCACCTCGCTCATCGTCGTGCAGGTCGAGGATCCGAGCGCCTCGACCGCAGCCCTCGTCGCCAACGCGACCGCAGAGCAGCTTCGCGAGGAGATCTCCGCGCTCGAAACCCCGACCGACGGCGGCGCGTCCAAGGTGAAGGTCACGGTCGTCCGCGAGGCGGACCCACCGATGTCGCCGTCGTCCCCGAACATCCGGGTCGACGCGACGCTCGGCGTCCTGCTCGGCCTCGTCGTGGGCGTCGGCTGGGTGATGCTGCGTCGCGCGCTCGACACTGGCGTCCGTGACGTGGAGGCCGTGTCACAGGTCACGGACGTCCCGGTGATCGGAGGGATCGCGTTCGACAAGCAGGCGGCCGCGCACCCGCTCGTGCTCGAGTCCAGCCCGCACAGCCCGCGCGCAGAGGCGTTCCGCAGGCTCCGGACCAACCTGCAGTTCATCGACGTGGGCGGCGGGCCGCGCACGGTCGTCGTGACGTCGTCGCTGCCCGGCGAGGGCAAGTCGACCACCGCCCTGAACCTCGCGATCACGCTCGCGGCGGCGGGGACGCGGGTGGCGCTCGTCGATGCCGACCTCCGGCGACCCACCATCGCGACCTACTCGGGGCTGGAGGGCGCCGTGGGTCTGACCACCGTCCTCATCGGGCAGGCGGACCTCGACGACGCGCTCCAGCCGTGGGGCAACGCGAACCTCCGCGTCCTCGCAGCAGGGCAGGTCCCCCCCAACCCCAGCGAGCTCCTGGGCTCCCAGGCCATGAGCGACCTCCTTCAAGAGCTCGCTCGCCGGCACGAGATGGTGATCCTCGACGCCCCGCCGATCCTGCCTGTGACGGACGCGGCCGTCCTCGCGCGCATGGCGGGCGGGGCGATCGTCGTCGCCGGCGCCGGCATCACCCGCAAGCACCAGCTGCGCGACGCGCTCGGCGCGCTGGACGCGGTCGGCGCACGTGCCCTCGGCATCGTGCTCAACCGGCGCAAGGCGTCCGAGGACTCCCACTACTACGGCGGCTACGGGTACGCGACCGAGGACGCAAACGGACGGAAAGGCGCGGCCGCGCCCCCGCCCCGCTCGAGCCGCCCTGTCCCCCGGCCGCCGACCCCGCAGGAGCCGGGAGCAGCACCCGATGGCGGGGACGACGACCTGGAGGACGGCACGTGGCCCGGCCAGACCTTGACGGAGTCCCGGATCGACGAGATGCGCACCCGTCACGCCGCGCGTGCCGCCGAACGGGGCGCGGACTAGTGCAGGCGCCGTTGCGTCGACGGGACGCAGCATGAGTCCCGCCCAGGTGGTGGTCGCCGTGCTCACCTTCGGCCGCGACGACGGCCTGCGCGGCATCCTGGACGCGCTCGCGTGCCAAGACGTCCCGCCTGAGACGACGGTCGTGGTCCTGACGGTCGACAACAACCCGGCCCCGTCCGCCCGACCGGTCGTCGAGGTGGCCCGCATCGCACACGCGGACGACGGCCTGACGTTCGACTATGCACACCAGCCCAGGCCCGGTATCCCGGTCGCCCGAAACACTGCCCTGGACCGGGCGGCCGCGCGGGGCGCGGACGCGCTGGTCTTCATCGACGACGACACGCGACCCGAGGCGCACTGGCTGGTCAACCTTGTCCAGGCCTGGCGCGACTCGGGTGCCCAGCTCGTTGCCGGCAGCTCGCGCCGGACGGTGCACACGACGCACGATCCGTGGGTCGACGCCTCCCACCACTTCGACGACACCTTCGTCCCGGTCCTTGCTCGCGTGCGTCGGTCCGTCACGCGGGCAGCCTGGACGCTGCCGTCCGCGCCGACCGAGAACCTGCTGCTCGACCTGGCGTTCCTCCGGCGTTCGGGTCACCGTTTCGACGAGCGGATCGGTCTCGGGGGTGGTTCCGACCTCCTCCTGACGAGCCAGGTGACCCGATCCGGCGGCCGGCTCGCGGAGGCCAGGGACGCCGTCGTCGTCGGGACAGTGCCTGCCGAGCGCTATACGCGGACGTGGGTGCTGCACCGCGCCCGGCAGCGCGGCAACGGACTCCAGCGCGTGGCCTGGCTCCGGTCGCGCGGCACCGCGGAACGAGCGCGCGTCACAGCGCGTGGCGCGGCGATCGGGCTCGGCGCGCTCGCACTCGGCGGGATCGCCGCCGTCGGGGGTCGCGTCGTGGGCTCGCTGCCCCTCCGCGCCCAGGGGGAGTTCGCCTTCTGGTACGGCGTGGCGCGGCTGGCCGCGTGCATCGGCGTCGTCTACCTCGCGTACGGCCGCACCGAACGCCGCTGGGGGATCGACGCCAGCCCGGACGGGATGCCCTGAGCGCCCTCAGGCGCGTCGGCTGCGGACCGTCATGACGACGCCCGCGCCCACGACGATCAGGCCGAGCGCCCCGACGGCGTACGGGAGCACCTCGGCTCCGGTGGCCCCGAGCGTCGTCTGGCTGGAACCGGCGACGACACCGGCGTCACCGGACGAGACGACGACCTGCTGCGTCGAGAGCTCGGCACCACCGCTCGTCGCCGTCAGGGTGAACGTGTACGTGCCCGGGTCCGCGAACGTCAGGGAGTAGCCTGCCGTCCCCGACGCGTCCGTCGTCTTGGTGACCGCTTTCGCGCCGGCGACCGTGATCGATGCCGACGGCACGGCCGGGTCTGCAGAGGTCACGGTTCCAGTGACCTCCGTGTTGGCCGGACCGTGGAGGGTGCACGTGATGGTCTGCCCGACGACGGGTGTCGTGTCGGAGAGAGGGCACGTGCTGCTGAAGTCCCCGGCGCCGTAGTCGTCCGCGAACGCCGCGGACGGAAGCATGACGAGTGCTGAGGCGCTGACAGCGAGGGCGATGGTGCGACGAGCCGTCATGGCCGTCCCCCAGAGGGCTAGGCGGGCTACGGGAATGTGCGCCGTCGGAGCGGCGTGACCGGCTGACCTTGCTCAGTCTTACCGTACCGGGCCAGATGCGCACGTGGAACCCCACGAGTCAGCGGCAGGCCGACGCGATCGTCGCCCGGCCGGCCTGACGCGCGGTCGGCGTGCTGCGGACCAGGACGTCGCCCGCCTGGCCGGTACCCGTGTCCACGACGAGGTGGAGGGTGGCGCGCCCGCCCGGCGCGAGGGTGAACGTCCGGGCCCCCACCGAGAGCCCGTCGTGGACCTGCGCAAAGAGCCCCTGGGGCCCGGGCGTCGCCCGGGCGGACACGATGCCGCCCCCGGTCGGCGCGTAGACGAGGACGTTCGTCCGGGTCTCTCCCCGCGGCACGACGCCGGAGAAGCCGACCAGGTAGCGCGGCAGGTCGGCTGCGCCCGAGGGCGCCCGCGACGACAGCGTGACCGTGACGTCCAGCCGCTGGGACCCGTCGGCACGGCACTGTGTGGCACGGCCGGAGACGTCGAGGTCCACGTAGTAGCCGAGCTTCGCCTGAGTCCCGTCCTCCAGGTAGATCCCGACCACGGGCGAGGTCCCGGCGCGCGAGGTGCGCAGACCCTGCAGCTCGCCCGCCAGGACGGTGCCGTACACCTCGGCCTGCTCGTCCTCTTCGGCCGACCACAGCATGATGCGACCGTCGCCCGCGGCGCGCGCCAGGGCGTCGACGACCGCGCGCGTGCTCGTCGCACCACCGAGCAGCGCCGTGAGGACCGCGTGCGAGGCGTCGGCGAAGTACGCGTCCTGCGCGGCAGCCGTCGCACGGTCCTGGTAGACGCCGTTGAGCAGCAGGGGGCCGGCGGTGGACGCGGTCAGCGTGGTGCCGTCCACCCGCACGGGGCCCGTCGCTCCGAGGAGCGTCCCGAGCGCCACCGGGTCCACCGAGACGACCCCGTCGACCTTTCCGCCGACGACCTTCTCCCACAGCGCCGCCGCGAGCTGCGCGGACCTCGGGAAGTCGGGCGTGAAGGTGACGTCCCGCATGTCCGTGACGAGGTGGGTCCCGAACAGCGCGCTCTCCGCCGTGGCGAGCGGCAGGACCGGCTCCTTCGTGGTGAGCGTGCTGCCGGCGCGCTGGTCGACGACGTCGATCCGCCCGTGGTCCGCTCGCAGCAGGAGCACCGACCCGGGGATCCCGCCCGTCGCACGCTGCTCGGCGTTGTTCTGGACGAGCACGAGATAGTCACGGGGGCCGTCCGCGCCGAGCATGGCGGGGAACAGCCGTGCGACCTTGGACGCGGTCGCGGTCGTCCGGGAGATGCCCACCACCTGGTCCCGGAACGCGTCGAAGGGTCGCGCGACGGACCCCACGAGCCCTCCCGTGTCGACCGCGTCGAGCTGGACCACAGCGGCCTTGACCGCCTCGTCCGAGGCGATCACGCGGGGCGCGACGCGCGCGACCGGTGCCGTCGAGACGCCACCCGAGCTCGGCGCGAGCACCGCAGGGTCGAGCACCGTGCTGGCGTCCACGAGCCCTGGCAGCGCGTGGTGCGACAGGTCGTCCGCAGTCGTCGTGACGAGCTGCGTGGCGCGCACGTCGTCGCCCAGCACCGGCAACGACCGTGCGACGGACCACAGCGGTCCGTGCGACGCCTCGCGCGCCGTCGTCGTGCGGGATGCGAGGCTGGCGAGCGTGCGCCGCGCCCCCTCGTCGTCGCCGGATCTCACCTGGGACTCGAGCACGACGATGTCGGCTCGGGCGGCGGTGAGCGCATGCTGGGTGCGGACTGCCCCGATGGCCAACCATGTCACCGCGCCGAGCAGCAGCACCGCCAGGACGAGGGCCAAGAGGACGGCTCGCCGGCGGGGACCGGTCTGGCGTCGGGGGCGGTCGCGGCGCCGCACACGTCCCGGGCGCCCCGGACGCACAGGAGGACGGCTGGCCACTGTTGCCGTGCTCCACTCGTCGCCCCAGCCCGGATGCGTCACGCAGCCCATGGTGTCGTGCCGTGTGCTGCAGCGCACCCTGGCCCGACGACCGTCCGTGCGCGAGCATGGGAGCGTGACACTGCCGCCCGCCGCCCCTGGCGCTCAGGGGGCGCCGCTCCGTCGCGTGCTGTTCGTGTGCACCGGGAACGTGTGCCGGTCGCCTGCCGCCGAGCGGCTCACGGCCGCGCGGCTCGGTCGGGCCGGCGCGGCCGGCGACGGCGTCCTCGTCCGCTCCGCCGGGACGGGCGCGCTCGTCGGCGCGCCGATCGCGCCACCGATGGCGCGGCTCCTCGCGGACCACGGCGCCGACCCGACAGGTTTCCGGGCGCGCGCGCTCACGCACGAGATGGTCGAGGAGGCCGACCTCGTCCTCGCCCTGTCGCGCGAACACCGGTCTGTCGTGGTGGGACTCGACCCCAGCGCGCTGGCCCGCACGTTCACCCTGCGCCAGCTGGCACGCTTCGCCGCGCTCGGCGCTGGCGCGACGCCGACGCCGCACAGCGGTGGGTCCACGCCCTCGGTCGGTGAGCGGCTGATGGCTCTGCGCGACGCGGCCCGCTCGGGACGCCGGGCGCCGGCCAGACCGGAGGACGACGACGTCGCCGACCCGTACGGGCAGCGGAGCGCCGCGTACCGGCGCAGCATGCAGGAGATCGAGGCCGCCGTCGACGCCATCGCGTCGGCAGTCGGGGCGTGACGGACCGGATCGAACCGCGACGAGCTCACCGGGCTGATCCTGCCGCGCATCACCCGAGCTCTGGGAGACACGTCCTAGCGGAACGTGAGCGTCCGCGTGTCGCCGTCGAGGAACGGGAGCGGCTCGACAGGAAGAGCGCCGTCCGCGGCGTCTCGCCACCAACCGATGTTGACGGCCTCACGCGCGTACACGGAGCCGTCGACGCGGCTCATGCGGTCGGCGTGCGCGGCGATCGACGCGACGTACACCTGCGTCGGGTCGGGGGCCGGGACCCCGCCGAGCCGCCGGCGCCAGCCCCCGCCCGGCCCGCCGGACCGCCGGAAGCGCGGGTGCCGGCGCAACGAGTCCACGGCGTTGACCACGGTGAACAGCGGGCCCGGTCCGGGCGTCGACACGTAGGGTGCGTCGTCGTCGACCTGCGCGGCGACCCGCTGCTCGTCGACGACGAGCCCCGCGGCCCGCGCCTCGCCGAGCATCCACCGCAGCGCGACGTCCGCGAGGCCGCGGTGCGCGCCGCCTCCCCCGACCTCCGAGTGCGAGCCGGGGAACCACACCTGCTTGACCCGTCCGGGCGGGTCGTCCGGCGCGACCGACCACAGGCACGGCTCGAACTTGATGCGCCGGTCGTCGATCGACAGCGCCTGGCGGGCGCACCGGACCGACGCCGACAGCGACACGTCGTGGAACCGCGCCCGCTTGAGGAACGGCGCCGGCACACCGAGCGCCCCCACGGTGTCGAACACGCCGAGGAACGTGATGGCGGTCTCCCGGTAGCAGTGAGCGGCCTTGAAGGCTGCCCGGCGCGCACGACCGTCCGGCGTGTAGTCGCGGTAGGCCTGCTCGGCGCCCGCGAGGCCGTCGTGCACGACCTCGTCGCCGCGCAGCAGCCCGACGGACGCCACCATGCCCGCGACGGACCGCGCGGTGTACGCACCGCGCGAGAACCCGATGACGAAGATCTCGTCGCCCGGGTCGTAGTTCATGGCGAGGAACCGGTAGCAGTCGATCACGTTGGCTGTGAAGCCATACCCCCACGCCCCGCCCAGGACGCGGTCCGCGAGGTAGCCGCGCGCGCCCACGCCGCCGATCGAGTAGACCATCTGCTGCACGCCGTCCACGGGGGCGTCGGTCCGGACCGCACGGGCGATCTTCTCCACGTTGGTGACGTGACGGTTGACCGCCGAGCCCCACGTGCCGTCGCAGCACACCACGAGCCGTTTCATGCGTCCCTCCCCGGGCCGTCCGGCGCCGGTGCCGGACCTGTACGCAGATCCCTGTGCGGAGATCCTTGTGCAGGAGGAGGGCGGCTCAACCGCCGGTGATACCCGGCCGCTCGACGTCGACGCGGTCGACGTCCCCGGGCGTCCCGTCACCGCGCAGCCAGGCGACCAGCCGGTCGAGCGCGTCCGCCGGCCCACGGGCGGTGACGCGGACCGTACCGTCCGGCAGGTTCTCGGCCGTGCCGTCGACCCCCAGCCGCTCCATCTCGCGACCTGTCGTCCACCGGAACCCGACGCCCTGCACGTGACCGTGGACGACGGCCACGAGCGGCCCGTCGGCGCCGCCCTCGTGCTCACCCATGCCCTCATGCTGCCCCGACCGGCGTCGACCTGCTCGACCGCCTAGCGTCGGGCGCACACGCACCAGCCACAGGAGGAACAGATGGCGGAGATCGGTCGGACGCTGCGCGCAGCAGGACAGGTCGGGCTCGGCGCGGCGCTCGCGTTCGCGGGCACGACGCACCTGACGACGGCCCGGGAGGAGTTCCAGGCCCAGGTGCCGTCGTGGTTCCCGGCGGACCCGGACGCCGTGGTGCTCGCGTCGGGCGTCGTCGAGATCGGCCTCGGGGCGGCACTGCTCGCCACGTGGCGACAGCCCGCGCGCGCGGTCGTCGGGGCGACCGCCGCAGCGTTCTTCGCGGCGGTGTTCCCGGGAAACATCGCCCAGCTCACCGAGCACCGCGACGCGTTCGGCCTCGACACGGACGCCAAGCGGATCGCCCGCCTGCCGTTCCAGGCGGTGCTGATCGCCGGAGCGGTGGCGTGCACGGGCGTCACGAAGGTCGTCCGCGAGAAGACGACGAACCGCACCTGAGGGTCGCCCTGGGGATCGCCGCGCGGACGACCGGTCCGCGCGGGACACTGCGAGCATGCCGCAGTTCGTCGTGAACCCGCGCCGCACCGACCCGTACAAGCAGTTCAAGTTCCGGGTCACCTGGGACAACCAGGTCGTGCCCGGCATCGTCAGCGTGTCGGGTCTCGCCCGCCGCACCGAGGTGGTCGAGCTGCGCGCGGGCGGCGACCCGTCGCTCGTCCGGCACAGCCCGGGCCGCACCACCTACGAGCCCGTGACCCTGGCCCGGGGCGTGACCCACGACAAGGCGTTCGAGGACTGGGCCGAGCGGGTGTGGTCGTTCGACGCCGCGGCCGGTGCCGAGGTCAAGCTCCAGTCGTTCCGCAAGGACGTCCTCATCGACCTGCTCAACGAGGCCGGACAGCTCGTGGTCCGCTACGTCCTGCACGCCGCGTGGCCGTCCGAGTACCTCCCCCTGCCCGAGCTCGACGCCGGTCTCGCCGCGACCGCGTTCGAGCGGCTCGTCCTGCAGCACGACGGGTGGAGCCGCGACCGGTCCGTCACCGAGCCCGTCGAGCCCTGAGGCGACCTTCCCGCCCGTCCACGCGTCGGCCTGTCCGACGGGCGGTCTGGCACCCGTCGCGGACGCCCGTGACTGCTAGCGTCGCGGCCATGCGCCTCGGGGTCCTCGACGTCGGCTCGAACACGGTCCACCTGCTCGTCGTCGACGCCTACCGGGGCGGCCCGCCGCTCCCCCAGGCGTCGCACCGTTCGACGCTGCGGCTCATGCGGTTCCTCGAGCCGTCCGGCGCGATCAGCGCTGCCGGCGTCGACGCCATCCTCACCGCGGTGGGCGATGCCGCCGAACAGGCCCGCGAGGCAGGTGTCGACGAGCTGCTCCCGTTCGCGACGTCGGCGATCCGCGAGGCCGTGAACGGCCCGGAGGTGCTCGACCTCGTGGCCGAGCGCACCGGTGTCGAGCTCCGGGTGCTGTCGGGCGAGGACGAGGCCCGCATCACGTACCTCGCCGTCCGGCGCTGGTACGGGTGGTCGGCCGGACGCATCCTGCTGCTCGACATCGGCGGCGGGTCGCTCGAGGTCGCGTCCGGAGACACCGACCACCCCGAGCTCGCCGTCTCCCTCCCGCTCGGTGCGGGGCGCTCCACCGCGACGTTCCTGCCGGACGACCCGCCCACCGACGAGCAGGTCGCCGCCCTGCGCCGGCACGCGCAAGAGGTCCTCGCCGAGCCCGTCGAGCTCTTCACCAAGCTCCCCGGCCCGGCGCACGTCGTCGGCTCGTCCAAGACGATCCGGTCGCTCGCCCGCCTCGCCGGGTCGGCGACCGACGGCGTCGGCGCACGGGACCGCAACGTCCTGACCCGCGCGGCGCTCGACGACTGGCTCCCCCGGATCGCCCGGATCCCCGTCGGCGCGCGCGACGCCCTGCCCGGCATCACCGCGGACCGCGCCTACCAGGTCGTCGCCGGCGGGATCGTCCTGTCGGAGACGATGCGCGCGCTGCGGGTGGACGAGCTCGACGTGTCGCCCTGGGCGCTGCGCGAGGGTCTGATCCTGCGTTACCTCGACGACCTGCGCTGATCGCGCGCTCCACACCCACCGTCGGTAGCGTGCGCGATGTGACCGCGCCCGATGCACCCGTGAATGCCATCACCGACGACGAGTTCCGGGTACCGGTCGCGAGGCTGCTCGCCATGACCCCGGTGGGCATCGTCGTCGGTGCGTTCTGCGCCGTCAGCCTGTGGGCGCTCTCCGCGCTCGCGGGCGTGCTCCAACGGCTCGTCTGGGACGACCTGTCACAGGCCGTCGGCCTGTCGGCGGACAGCAGCTGGTGGATCCTCCTCGTGCTGACGGTGACGGGCCTCCTCGTGGGGCTCGTCGTCCGCTACGCCCCCGGTCACGCCGGCCCCGACCCCGCCACGACCGAGCTGGTCGCGGCGCCCGAGCCGCCCGGAACCGTGCCCGGGCTGGCGGTCGCGCTCGTCCTCATGCTCGCCGGTGGCGTCAGCCTCGGCCCCGAGAACCCCATCATGGCGATCAACGCAGCACTCGTCGTCGCCGCGGGGGTGAAGTACCTCCCGCGCACGGCCGTGCCCGAATGGGTCGGCCTGTCGACGTCCGCGACCATCGGCGCGATGTTCGGCACGCCGGTCTCGGCAGCGCTGCTCCTCACCGAGTCGGCCGACGGGGACCGCCGGATCCCCCTGTGGAACCGTCTCTACCTCCCGCTGGTCGCGGCCGCCACCGGTTCCTTCGTCATGCTGCGCTTCACCGACCTCGACCTGTCCATCGGACTGCCCGCGGAGGACGTCGGCGGCGTCGTCGACGTCCTCCTGGCCGTCGCCGTCGCGGTCGTGGTCGCAGCCGTCGGGGTCGCCGCCTCCCTCGTGTTCGACCCCCTCCACCGCTTCGTGCACCGGCTGCGGAACCCGGTCGTGCTCCTCACGGTCGCGGGCGTCGTCCTCGGCCTGCTCGGCGTGCTCGGCGGTCCGATCACCCTCTTCAAGGGCCTCGACGAGCTCAAGGAGCTCCCCGGCGAGCTCCCGTCGACCACGGCGGCGGGATTCGTCGCGATGGCGGGCGTCAAGCTCGTCGCCCTCCTCGTCGCGAGCACGGCCGGGTTCCGCGGCGGACGCATCTTCCCGGCCGTCTTCATCGGCGCGGCGCTCGGGTTCGGGGTGCACGCACTGTGGACCGAGGTGCCGCTGACGCTGGCCGTGACGGCCGCCGTCGTCGGCATCGTCGTCGCCGCGACGCGCAACGGCTGGGTGAGCCTGTTCCTCGCGCTCGCCGTGGTGCCGCAGATGAACCTGCTCGTCCCGCTGCTCTTCGCGACGCTCGCGGCGTGGCTCGTCGTCGCGAACCGCCCCGAGCTGCGTGCGGAGCCGATCGACGAGCCGGACGCCTCCGGGCCTCACGCCGCCTGACGCAAGGTCCCGTCCTCCCCCGGGCTCGCCGCAGCGGCACCCTCGTCCGGACCGCCGGGCAGGAGCCGCGCGAAGAACAGGGCGACGCCCGCGATCAGCGCCAGCACGGCGAGGCTCGCCCGCAGCCCGACGAGCCGGGCCGAGGTGTTCTCGTCGAGCACCGCGTCCACCTGCGTGGGCGAGAGGTCGGCCTGCTCGTCCAGCGCCGCGGCGAGCTGGGCGTCGGACACGAACGGCACACCGCTGTCGAGCTCCACGGTGGCGTGCTGGGCGACCTCGGCGCCGAGGTCCGCGTTGTCCCCCAGCCCGATGAAGAACGTGGCAGACAGGGCACCGACGAGGACCGAGCCGGCGAGCGCGGTCCCGAGCGACGCACCGAGGTTGGTCGCCGTGTTCTGCAGACCGCCGACCTCGCCGCTGCGCTCGTCCGGGACAGCGGACACGGTGACCGCACCCAGCTGGGACGACAGCGCCCCCACGCCGAGACCCGCGAGCAGGAGCGGCACGGTGACGACGCCGGCCCCCGCACCGGCCTCGAGCGCCGCGACGAGCGCGACGATCCCGGCCAGCAGCAGGCCGATGCCCGCGGTGACGACGGTGCGCGGCGAGGCGCGCGGCCACCACCGCGGGATCCCGAGGGCCGCGACGAGCAGCGTGACGGACAGCGGAAGCAGCCGCACGCCGGTGTCGAGCGCGCTGAGCCCCAGGGCGACGGACAGGAACAGAGGGATGGTGAAGAACAGACCGGCCTGCAGCAGGAACTGGAAGAAGAACATGGTGAGCCCGCCGACGAGCCGCGCGTTGCGCAGCATCCCGAGGTCGACGAGCGGCTCGGCGCCGCGCGCCACCACGCGACGTTCCCACACGGCGAACAGCCACAGGACGACCACACCGCCCAGCACGAGCCACACGGTCGGCGACAGACCGAGCAGCTCGGGCGCCGAGGGCTTCGGTCGCACCCATCCCCACGTGCCCGAGCGCAGGACGCCGAGCACGGCCGCACCGAGGCCCAGCGCGGACAGGACGACACCGCCGCCGTCCAGTCCGGTCCAGCCCTCCGCGGGGACCCCACGGAGGCGTCGGGTCAGCAGCAGGATGACGAGGACCACGCCGACCTCGCCGACGAACACCAGCCGCCAGGTCCAGAAGGTCGTGACAGCACCCCCGACGAGCGGCCCGGCGGCGACCGCGACGGCCCCCGCGGCGGCCACCAGGCCGTACGCCCGGGGCCGGCCGGGCGCGGCGACGTTGGCGGCCACGAGCGCGACGATCGCGGGCATGATGAGCGCCGCCCCCAGGCCCTCGAGCACCGACCAGCCGACGATGAGGACGGTGAGGTTCGGTGCGAGCGCGGTCGTCGCCGAGCCGACGCCGTAGACCACGCAGCCGACGGCGAACGCGAGCCGGTGCCCGATCATCGTGCCGATCCTGCCGCCCGTGATCATCGCCGTCGCCATGACCAGGGTGTACAGCGTGATGGCCGTCTGCACGCCGGTCACGGTCGTCCCGACGTCCTCGGCGACCTGCGCGATCGACACGTTCATGACCGCGCTGTCGAGCGTCATGAGGAACTGTCCGGCGGCGAGCGTGAGCAGCACGGACGCCGCTGCTGTCGCGCTGCCTGCCGGCGTCGTGCGAGCGGTCATCGTCGCCTCCTCGTCGTCGGGCGGTCGTCGGGGTCAGTGCAGCGCGACCTTGAGCAGCGCCACGAGCACGCCGAGCAGCGCGCCGGCCGTCGCCCCGAGCAGCCGTCCGCGCAGGTCGAGCCCACCGCGTGCGCACGCGACCCAGCTGTACACGGCGAGCAGCGCGATGGTGGCGCCGAGCGCCGCCCACCCGGCACCGGAGAGGTCGGCCCCCAGCACCTCGGCCAGGAGCAGCACGACCAGCGGGACGAACGAGACGAAGAGGATCGGGAGCGTCTCGACGAGCGCGAACCGGAACGCCGCGAAGGGGTGCGTCCGGTGGCTGAGGGCCGCGCCGATGGTCACGGCATGGAGGTGCGCGAGCCAGTACACGAGGACGGTGCCCACGATCGCCACGCACAGCTGGCCGACCGTGTCGAGGTGCCCGGCGCCGTACGCGATGGCGGCGGCGCACACGACCGTCCCCGTGATCGCGCCCTCGCCGCCGCGGACCAGGCCGGTCGGGTCGACATGATGCTCCTGCTCGGCCATCGCGACCCTCCCGTCCGCGCGGGGGCACCGTTCGGTCGCCACCGTCACGCCCTACCGTCCCGGTAGTCGGCGTGGAGTGCCACCCGAGCCGAGAAAGCACTCAGGCCCGGAGATCCGAAGATCTCCGGGCCTGAGCCTTTGTGGCGGGGGCGGGATTTGAACCCGCGACCTCTGGGTTATGAGCCCAGCGAGCTACCGAACTGCTCCACCCCGCGTCGACTCCGTAAGACTACGTGACGAGTGGCCCCGCGACCAAATCGGCGCCGTCGCAGGGCTGCGGCGGCGCCGACCCGGGCGGTCCGGCTACCCGCCCGTGGGCGTCGGGGTCGGGGTCGGCGTGCTCGTCGCCGCGCTGCCGGCCGCGGCCTTGTCGAGCGCGTCGGACGCCGCCGTCGCGTCCTCGACCGCCTGCTGCAGGCGCTGCTGCGCCTCGCCGTACGCCGTGAAGTCGCTCTTCGCGAGCGCCGCCTGCCCCTCCTTCAGCGCCTGGTTGGCCTCGGACAGCGCGGCGTCGAGCTGCGCCTGCGCCGACGCGGTCGCGTCCGAGCCGTCCGACGTCCCGCCACCGCCGGTGTCGGGGCCGCCCGTGTCCGAACCCCCCGCCGTCCCACCCTTGCCGGCGTTGTCGGCGTCGCCGGCGGTCGCGCCCGAGTTACCGCCGAACACCTGGTCGAGCGCCTCGTCGAGCGTGCCGGCGTAGCCCACCTTGTCGCCGAAGCCGACCAGCACGTTGCGCAGCAACGGGTACGCGGTCCCGGACTTCGACTGGACGTACACGGGCTGCACGTAGACGAGACCCCCGCCCACCGGCAGCGTCAGGAGGTTCCCGAGGATCACGTCGGAGTTGCCCTGCTTGAGCAGCGAGACGTCGTTGGCGACCGCGGGGTCCGAGTTGAAGTTGTTCTGCGCCTGACCAGGTCCCGGCACCGACGAGTTGCGGGGCAGCTCGAGGAGCCGCAGCTTCCCGTAGTCGGGCGAGACCTTGCCGGCCGTGGAGCCCGCGTCGGCGTCCGCCGACAGGAACCCCGTGAGGATCTGCCTGTCGGTCGTACCGCCGGGAACGAAGGTCGACGTCAGCGAGAACGATGGGGAGTCCTGGTCGGGCATCTGCAGCGTGAGGTAGTACGGCGGCTGGAGCTGCTGGGTCGCCTCGCCGGTCGTCGACGGGTCGTCCGGGACCTTCCAGAAGTCCTGCCCGCCGAAGAACTTCGCCGCGTCGTCCACGTGGTAGCGGGTGAGCAGCGTGCGCTGCACCTTGAAGAGGTCCTCCGGGTAGCGGACGTGGCTCATGAGGTCGCCCGACATCTTCGAGAGCGGCTCGATGGTGCTCGGGAAGACCTTCGACCACGCCTTGAGCACCGGGTCGTCCGGGTCGAAGGCGTAGAGCGTCACATGGCCGTCGTACGCGTCGACCGTCGCCTTCACGGAGTTGCGGATGTAGTCGACCTGCTGCGGCGCGAGCGCCTCGATCGACTGCGACCGTGCGGTCACCGCGTCGGACGTCGCCGCGTCGAGCGCGGTCCGCGCAGCGTACGGGTAGCCGTCCGTCGTGGTGTATCCGTCGACGATCCACTGCACCCGGCCGTCCACCACGGCGGGGTAGCTCCGGCCGTCGAGCGTCAGGTACGGGGCGACCTTGTGGACCCGCTCGCGCGGGTCACGGTCGTACAGGATCTGCGAGTCGCTCGTCACCCGGTCGGAGAACAGGATCTGCTCGGACCCGAACCGGATGGCGTACATGACCTTCCGCGCGAGGCTCCCGACGTCGGGGCCACCGTCGCCCGAGAACGTGGAGTTGACCTGACCGCCCTCGTCGTCCGGGTAGTCGAGCTCCCACGGATCGGTGCCCTGCGGCGCCCCGACGATCGAGTAGTCCGGCAATCCCTGGCCGAAGTAGATTCGCGGCTCGTAGTCGCCCAGGCTGCCCTTCGTCGGGATGTCCTTCTCGAAGAACGACGGCTTGCCGTCCGACGTCGTCGTGTTCCCGTACGCGGCGACCAGCCCGTACCCGTGCGTGTAGACGGTGTGGTCGTTGACCCAGTTCTGCAGGCCCGCGCCGAGGCCCGACAGGTCGAGCTCACGCGCAGCGATCACCGTGTCCTGGCTCTTGCCGTCGATCGTGTACCGGTCGACCGCCAGCGTGTCCGGGAAGTTGTAGTACTGCTTGATCTGCTGGATCTGACGGAACGACGGGCTGACCACCTGCGGATCGAGCAGGCGGATCTGCGTCGTCGTGCGGGCGTCCGCGCTGAGCGCGCCCGACTTGGCCTCCGTGGTGGCCGAGTACAGCGAGTCGTCGACGTCCGTGAGGCCGTAGGCCGCCTTCGTCGCGTCGATGTTGCGCTGGATGTACGGCGTCTCCTTGGACTGCTCGTTCGGGTTCACCTGGAACCGCTGCACCACGGCCGGGTAGATCCCGCCGATGGCGATCGCGGCGACCACCATGAGCCCGAGTCCGATGCCGGGCAGGCGCCAGTCCCCCCGGACCGCGGTGAGCACGAACAGGAGCGCGACGATCACCGCGATCCCCGCGAGGATCGCCTTCGCAGGGAGCACGGCGTTGACGTCGGTGTACCCCGCACCCGCGAACTTGTCGCCGTTCGACGACATCAGCGAGTACCGGTCGAGCCAGTAGTTCGCCGCGACGAGCAGCAGCAGGACGGCACCGGTCACCGCGAGCTGGACGCGCGCGGCGCTCGTCGTGTGCAGACCCTTGCCGCCCGCACCGCCGACCCGCAGCCCGCCGTACAGGTAGTGCGTCGCGACGGCCACGATCACCGAGAGGATCGCCACGGCCACGAGGAAGCCGACCACGAACCGCAGGAACGGCAGCGTGAAGACGTAGAACGACACGTCCTTGTGGAACTGCGGGTCGTCGACGCCGAACGAGACCGAGTGCATCGCGAGCTGGACGGTCTTCCAGGCACCCGACGTCGCCGCGCCCGCGAACAGGCCGAGGAGGACCGGCAGGCCCCACGTCACGACGCGGCGGAGCGGCTCGATCGCCTCCCGGTACTGGTCGAGCGTGGCCTGCTCCGGTGTCGACGGCGCGTAGATCGGCCGGTTGCGGTACGCGAGCGTGATCGACAGCCAGACGCAGCCCGCCATGAGCAGGAAGCCCAGCAGGAACAGAACGCCACGGGTCAGCCACTGCGTCCACAGGACGTTCGAGTAGCCCACCTGGTCGAACCAGAGGACCTCGGTGCCCAGCCGGGACACCACGACGACCGCGATCACCACCAGGACGAGCACGACGAGCGTGACCAGCAGCGGGCTGCGGCGCCTCGCCGCGGACGCACCGCTGCGCGAGGGACGGGACGGTGGCGCGAAGCTCAAGGAGACCTCAGTTCCGGGGGTAGTTCCGGGGCTTGTTCCGGGGCACGGACGGACGCGTGGTCCCAATCTCCCACATGCGACGCCCCACGTCAGAGGCTGTGCACCGCCAGGGAGGAACCCGGACGTCCGCCGTACAGGTCAGGAGCAGGTCGGCAGGTCGGCCGTGTCACCCGCGCCGATCGCCGCGAGCTCCTGCCGCGCCTGGTGCAGCGTGCTCATCGACACGACGTGCAGCCCGTCCGGCACGTACCCGACGACCTCGTCGCAGTTCGACGCCGGCGCCAGGAACCATGTCGCGCCGTCGCGCTTCGCCCCCGCGAGCTTCTGCCGGATGCCGCCGATCGCGCCGACGGTCCCGTCGACGTCCATGGTGCCCGTGCCGGCGACGACCTTGCCGCCCGTGAGGTCCTCCGACGTCATCTTGTCGATGATCGCGAGCGCGAACATCGTCCCCGCGCTCGGTCCGCCGATGTCCTCGCCGAGGTTGATCGTGATGTCGACCGGCATGTCGTAGCTCACGGCCGGGTAGAAGCCCACCGTCGGCTTGCCGTCCGCGTTCTTGCCCGTCACGACCTTCACGTCCTGGGCCTTGCCGTCCCGCGTGATGCCCAGCGTCACCGTGCCCCCCGGCGCGACCGCGTAGAGCTCGTGCAGGAACGCGTCGTACGTGTCGAACGACGACCCGTCGACCGACGTGATGACGTCGCCCTTCTGCAGCACGCCGACGGCGCCGCTGCCCTTCACGACGCCCGCCACCGACAGCACCACGGGGACCCTGTAGCCCAGCTCGGTCAGGGCGGCGGCCTCGGCGTTCTCCTGCGACGTCGTCATCTGCGCCTGCGAGACCTGCTGCTCCTGCTCGCGCGTCACGGTCGTCGGGTACACGGCGTCGCGCGGCAGGACGGCCGTGTCACGCCGCCACCAGCCCTCGAGGACCCGCTGCAGCGTCGTGGAGTAGCCGGGGCCACCGACCTCCAGCACGGTGAGCAGACGCAGCTGCCCCGTCGTCGGGTAGGTCTTGGCCCCGCTGATCGCGACCACGGGCTTGCCGTTGTCGGTGCCGAGCGTGTCGACGGTCGGGCCGGGGCTGCGGACCACGAACGGCGCCGGGAGGAACCCCAGGACCGCCACGAGCACCGCGGTCGCGAGCGCCGCGTACGACAACGTGCGCGAGCGAGCCGACATCGCCGGGACGGTCGACGTCCACGGGTCAGCAGCCGCCCCGTGCGCCTCGTGGAAGGTCTCCGGCGCGGACGCCGTCCAGGACGCCGGGACGGGCGTCCCGGCGGCTCCCCCGGTGGCGGGTGCGTCCACGGGCTGGTCCCGCTCGTCGTCTGGCGTGCTGCCCGGTGCGCTCACGCGCGCCATCCTCGCCGAACAACCTGGGAGCACGCGAGCCCTGACCTCATCGCCGCCCGCGCGCCTGGCGCCACGCCGCTGCGGTCCCGAGCAGCGCGACCGCAGCGCCTGCAGCGCCGAGGGCGGCGGCGTCGCGGCCGCCCAGGCGTCGGCCGGCGACCGTGAGGGTGCCGCGCCCGGACGCCGCCGCCTCGCGCACGCACGCCGCCGCACCGACCTGCGGACGCCAACCCGCCGCGTGGAGCCGGCGTGCGGTCACCGTCCACGAGTACACGGCGTAGAACAGCTCGTCGGGGGGCGAGGGGACGGCGCCGACGCGGTGCAGCTGCTCCGCGATCCCGAGGGCCGTCGCCCGGCTGAGCGTGAGCAGCCGGCGGTCCGCGAGCTCGGCGACCTGCGCGGACGTGAGCACGTCGGGCGACCCGTCGTCGTGGACGGTCCCGGCGGTCACCGTTCCCACGAGCCCGTGCTCGACCACCGCCTCGACGGCCGTCGCGAGGTCGTCCAGGTGCAGGAACTGCCACTCGCGCGCCGCGTCGCTCACCGCGAGGAGCCGCGGCGCCTCGAAGTGCCGGGTGACCAGGGTGTCGGCGCCCGGCCCGACGACCGGCGCCGCGCGGAGCACCGTCGCGCGCCGGACCCCCACGGCGTCCCGGAACGCCTGCTCGACCTGGGCGAGGAGATGACCCACACCGTGCCCGCCCGCGACCTCCGGAGCGACCGGGGCGTCGTCGTCCACGGGCGCGGCGCCCGGCCTGGCGCCGCACACCATCGCCGAGCCGACCAGCACCAGGTGCGCGTCCGCGGGCGCGGCCGCGACCACGCGCCGGACCAGGCCGGACAACGCCTCGCGGCGAGCCGGACGCCCGTACGCCTCACGGTCGAAGTCCGCGGTGTGCGCCACCACCACGACCGTCCGCGCGTCCGCCAGCCGCGTCGGGCCGGACGCACCGGCCGGTACGTCGGTGAGGTGACGGGCACGCAACCGCACTGCGAGGCCGCCCGTGATGCCACCGGCACCGACGACGACCAGTCGGGACTCCTCGGCGCCCCCCGCGGCCGCCGCGCTGCGCTCTGAGCGAAGCCGCCCCTCCTGCACACCTTCCACCCTTCTCCCGCCCGGCCCACGACCAGGCCGAGACGCTACGGTGAACGAACGACCGGAGGCGCGTCCCGCGGCGATCCTGTGGCCAAGATAGACCGCACCGGTCCCTTGCGCCGCGAGGCCGCGCCGAGCGACCGCGTCGAGCACCAGCCCAGCCGGAGGTTCACCCATGACCGCAGGACCCGACCAGCCCCACCAGCCCGACGACGCGAACCGCCCGTCGTCCTGGGAGGACATGCTGCGCTCGGTGTTCGGCGCCGACGCCGACGAGGCGCTGCGCGAGCTGCGAGCCCGCGGCTTCGACCCGGAGGCGCTGGGCGCGACGAGCGACCTGGCCGCCAACCCGCAGCTCCTCGGCCCGATCCTCGACCGGGTCCAGAGCATCCTCACGCAGCCCGGCGCCGGGCCGCTCAACGCGGACGTCGCGCACGACCTCGCCCGTCAGGTCGCCGTCACCGGCGGCGACCCGTCGGTGACCCTCGGCCAGCAGCGCGCCGCGACGGACGCGCTCGCCGTGGCCGACCTCTGGCTCGACGCCGCGACCGAGCTGCCGCCGTCGGGCGGGGAGCGCCTCGCGTGGAGCCGGTCCGAGTGGGTCGAGCGGACCCTGCCCGCCTGGAACACGCTCGCCGCACCGGTCGCGTCGTCCATGTCGGACGCCCTGTCCGGCGTGCTCGGCGAGCAGCTCGGCGGCATCGAGGGGTCGGTCCCGGGACTCCCGGCGCTGCCCGGGCTGCCGGCCGGCGCGCTCGGCGGCATCGACCCGGCGGCGATGTTCCGCTCCCTGGGCTCTGCCGTGTTCGGCATGCAGCTCGGTCAGGCCGCGGGCACGCTCTCGCGCGAGGTCTTCGGCGCGACCGACGTCGGCGTCCCGCTCCTGCCCGGACCCGCGACCGTCCTCGTCCCGTCGAACGTCGACGCGTTCGCCGAGGGGCTCGACGTGCCCGTCGAGGAGGTGCGGTTGTTCCTCGCGCTGCGGGAGGACGCCCACGCCCGGCTGTTCACGCACGTCGCGTGGCTCCGCGCCCACCTGCTCGGGCTCGTCGAGGCGTACGCCCGCGGCATCACGATCGACCTGCACGCGCTCGAGGACAAGGTGGCCGACGTCGACCTGTCCGACATGGACTCGCTGCGCGGCGCCCTGTCCAGCGGGGTGTTCGGGCTCGAGCCCACGCCCGAGCAGACGGCCACCCTCGAGCGTCTCGAGACGACGCTCGCCCTCGTCGAGGGCTGGGTCGACGAGGTCACGGCCCGTGCCGCAGCACCCCACCTGCCCCACGTCATGGCGCTGCGCGAGATGGTGCGTCGGCGCCGGGCCGCGGGCGGTCCCGCCGAGCAGACGTTCGCGTCGCTGGTCGGGCTCGAGCTGCGCCCCCGCAGGTCGCGAGACGCCGCCGCGCTGTGGGCGCTCATCGCCGCCCAGGAGGGCGAGGACGCGCGCGACCACGTCTGGGACCACCCCGACCTGCTCCCCACGGCCGAGGACCTCGACGACCCCGCGGGCTACCGCAGCCGGCGCGAGGCCGCGCAGGAGGCGTCCGCCGACCTCGACGCCGCGCTCGCCGAGATCCTCGGCGAGGCCGACGCACCCGACGATGCGGCGGACGACCCGGAGAGCCCCCGCGAGCCCTGACGCCCGGAGTCAGGCAGGGGCGTCGGGGCCGGCCCCCGGTCCGGACGACCCCGCCTGACGCCCGAACGACACGCCCTCGAGGTAGCCGCGCGCTCGCTCCGTGCGCGGGTAGTCGTCCAGCAGCGCCCAGAAGTCCGGCCCGTGGCCCGCGTGCAGCAGGTGCGCGAGCTCGTGCAGGATCACGTAGTCGAGCACCCACCCCGGCATGCCCTGGACGCGGTCGGAGATCCGGATCGACCCGTCGAGCAGCGTGCACGAGCCCCACCGCCGACCCTGGTTCGACGACCACCGCACGCTGGACGGGTGCGCCCGGTCGCCCAGGTAGCGCGCGGACAGCTCCGCCGCACGCGCCGCGAGCTGAGCGTCCGACGGGCGTCGCCGCTGCTCCTTCTCGGCCAGGCGCGCGAGCATCCGCTCGACCCACTCCCGCTCCTGGGCGCGCGAGAAGCGCGCCGGGATCGCGACGATCGTCCGGTCGCCGTCGCGGTAGGCGCTCACCGTGCTGACGCGCCGACGGCTGCGGCGCACCTCGACGACCGGCGCCGCGGCGGCGCTGGTCGATGTGCCCTGGGCCACGCCCCGACCGTAGCGGCGCCGACCGTCCACGAAAAGCAGGCGCGCGGGCCGGAGCACGTCCTGCCGCGACCCGGACGGCTTCGGAGCCGTGGCCCGCCCCCTCGCGGCACGCCCTGTGGACGACGAGCGACGGCCGGCGCGCGACCGTGCCACGGTGAGCGCACCCGCCCCGACCCGGGGCCACGCACCGGGAGGCCCACCGTGTCCGCACGCCCGTCGACCCGTCCTCCTGACGTCCCGCCCACACCCGACCGGGACGGCACCCCGGTGGCGCACCCGGCGGGCGCCCTGCTCACCGGGCCGCTCGCCCGTGCCCACCTGCGGCCGGGCATCGAGGTGCTGTGGCGCGGCACCGGCGAGCTCCAGCTCGGATCGGACCCCCGCTCGGCGGTCCGCGTCGACGGCCTCGCCCCCGCCGAGACGCGCTGGCTCGGCGCAGCCGGCTCGCGACCGCTCGCCGCGACCGCCCGGCGGCACGGCGTCACCCCGGACCGTGCCCTCGAGCTCCTGGAGGTGCTGCACCGGGCGGGCGCCGTCGTGGACCCGCCGCCCGTGGCCGACGACCCCGAGATCACGGCTCCGGGCGGCGGCGGGGGCGACCTCGCCGCCCTGTCGTCGGTCGACGCCGACGGCTGGGGCTCCCGGGTGCTGCGGCGCCGGGCCGCACGGACCGTCGCGGTCCTCGGGCTCGGACGGACGGGCGCCGGAATCGCCGCCGGCCTCGCCTCCGCCGGCGTGGGCCGGCTCGTCCTGGGCGACGCGCGACCCGTGCAGGCGACCGACGTGGGCGCTACCGGACACCGCCTGCGCGACGTCGGCGTCGCCCGCCAGGACGCCGTCGCGGAGACGGTCGCGCAGCTCTCCCCCGCGACCCACGTGCGCACCTCGTCCGCGGAACGGCTCCGGCAGGCGGACGTCGTCGTCCTCGTCGAGCACCGCGCCGCGGACACCGCGCGGGCCGGCCGCCTCGTCGGCGCCGACGTCGCGCACCTGTCCGTGGTCCTCCACGAGGCCGGCGTCACCGTCGGGCCGTTCGTCGACCCCGGCCGCACGCCGTGCCTGCGCTGCGTCGACCTGCACCGCCGCGACGACGACCCCCGGTGGCCGACCATGGCCGTCCAGCTCCGTCAGGGCACCTCAGGGGCCGAGGAGTCCGCGACCGCGAGCGTCGGCGCGGGGCTCGCCACCGCGCAGGTACTGGCCCGGCTCGACGGGCTCCCCGTGCGCACCGCGGGTGCGAGCCTCGAGGTGCTGTGGCCCGACGCGGTGCCCCGGATACGGCAGTGGCAGCCGCACGCGTCGTGCGGCTGCCACTGCGTCCCGTGAGTCGGCCGAGCATCCGGTCGTGCGGTCGGCCCGGTCGCGGCGAGACCGGGGCGCGTCACGCGACCTTGCGCGGCCGACCCCGACCGCGCTTCGTGGCGACGACCACGCCGTCCACGAACACCTGGCCGCCCCACACCCCCCAGGGCTCGCGGCGCTCGATGGCACCGGCCAGGCAGCCCGAGACCAGCGGGCAGTCCGCGCAGAGCGACTTGGCCAGCTCGACGTCGACCTGACGCTCCGCGAACCACAGCTCCGCGTCGTGCACCCGGCACGGGATGAGCCCCGAGACGATGCGGTCGAACTCGCGCGCGTCGCCCCCGTCCGTGCGCGCAGGGAAGGCCGTCGGAGCGACGGCCGTGCCGGCCGAGATGCCGGCCTGGGGGTCTGTCGAAGGGGGTGCAGCGAGGGGTGCCGTGGTCCAGGCGCCGGATCCACCCTGCGGGATCGTGTCGAGCAGCGTCGTGAGCCGCACGATGTCCTCCAGTTTCGTCCTGTCGTGGTGTCATTCTTGCGACAGGGACCCTGGGCCTCCGGCGGTGGTGCGGTGCACCGACCGACAGGAAAGGCCGCGGATCCCGGTAGGGTTCCGCGGCCTGGAGGACGGTCTTGTCAGACCGGTTGACACCAGGTGGAGGAACCGATGGGGCGGGAGTACCCGCGCTCGCCCCCGGGCCACGCGAGGTGGCGGGAGACATGCGTCGTCGGACGATCGATGGTCATGTGCTTGATCGTCACGAACTTGATCGACGTTGCGTTCATCGGTGCTGCCACCTCCTCTCGGTGTCTGGTGGGCCGCCCACCGGCCTCGGGCCGCGGACCGCCTACCTCACGGGTATCGGACTCCACGACAGTACGCCGCGCTCACGAAACGGGACAACCGAATAAACGAAGAAACTTCTCAGACGCCCTGGACGAGGTCCAGGAGCACGTCGCCGTAGCGGTCGATCTTGGCCGGACCGATGCCGTTGACCCGTGCCAGCTCCGGCACGGACGACGGGCGCGACTGCGCGATCTCGACCAGCGTCGAGTCCACGAGGATCGTGTACGCGGGCTTGCTCGTCTCTTTCGCGACGCCGGCGCGCCACTCACGCAGGACCTCGAAGACACGACGGTCGTCGTCGTCGAGCGCGTCGGCCTGCGCGCTGCGCCCACCACCGGCGGAGGGCGCACGCCGCCGGTCACGGGCCGGCTCGTCGGGCCACAGACCGTCGAGGAACCGGGTGCGCTTGCGCGACGCGCGACCGCCCGGGTGCCGCGACCGCCCGAACGACACCTCGAGGTGCTCGCGGGCCCGCGTGATCCCCACGTACAGCAGGCGGCGCTCCTCCGCGACGGCCTCGTCGGTCTCCGCGAACGAGATCGGCATGAGCCCCTCGCTCATGCCCGCGAGGAACACCGCGTCCCACTCGAGGCCCTTCGCCGCGTGCAGCGACGCGAGCGTCACGCCCTCGACCGTCGGCGCGTGCTGCGCGGCGGCGCGCTCGTCGAGCTCCGCGACGAGATCCGGCATGGTCGCCCCCTCGGGCAGGTCGTCGGCGAGCGAGACGAGCGCCTGCATGGCGTCCCAACGCTCGCGCACCGCGCCGCGCGCCGCCGGGGGCTGCGGCGCCCAGCCGACCGTGATGAGGACGTCCCGGGTCAGCTCGCCGACCGTCTGGTCGGCGTCCGCGGACCGCGCCGCCCCACGCAGCAGCACCAACGCGTCCCGCACGTCCTTGCGCTGGAAGAAGCGCTCCCCACCACGCACGAGGTACGCGACGCCCGCGGCCGCGAGCGCCTGCTCGAACGACTCCGACTGGGCGTTCGTCCGGTAGAGCACCGCGATCTCGGACGCCGGGACCCCGTCGGCGACCAGGCGGGCGACCCGTGCCGCGATCCCCGCGGCCTCGGCGGCGTCGTCGTCGTAGGCCGTGTACCGCACCGGCGGTCCGTCAGGACGCTGCGCGACGAGCTCGAGCGGGGCGTCCGGCCCACGCCGCCGGCCCGTGCTGCCCAGCAGCCGGTTGGCGAGCGTCACGACCTGAGGGGTCGACCGGTAGTCCCGCACCAGGCGGACCACCCGCGCGCCCGGGTGCGTGCGGGAGAACGTCAGGAGGTGGTGCGGGGTCGCCCCCGTGAACGAGTAGATCGTCTGGCTCGGGTCGCCCACCACGCACAGCTCGTTCCGGCCACCGAGCCACTGGTCCAGGAGGAACTGCTGCAGCGGCGAGACGTCCTGGTACTCGTCGACGACGAAGCGGCGGTACTGGCGCCGCACCTCGTCCGCGACGTGCGGCGTCGACCGGAGCATCTCGCCCAGCAGGAGCAGGACGTCCTCGAAGTCGATGACTCCGCGCTCCGTCTTGACGTCCTCGTACGCCTCGATCAGACGGGACACCGTGCGCGGCTCGAAGCCCGCCGGCGGGTCGCGGTCGATCGCGGCGCAAGCCGTCTCGTACTCGTCCGCGGTGACGAGCGACACCTTGGCCCACTCGACCTCGGACGACAGGTCGCGCACGGCGAGCCGGTCGACGCTCAGCCCGAGCCGGCGGGCCGCCTCACCGATCGCGGGCGCCTTGTGCTCGAGGATCTGCGGCGGGGCGCCGCCGACCACACGCGGCCAGAAGTACCCGAGCTGCCGCAGCGCCGCCGCGTGGAACGTCCGCGCCTGCACCCCCGCGACGCCGAGGCCGCGCAGCCGGGTGCGCATCTCGCCCGCGGCGCGCGCCGTGAACGTCACCGCGAGCACGCTCGTCGGGACGTAGACGCCCGTGCGTACCCCGTACGCGATGCGGTGCGTGATCGCGCGCGTCTTGCCCGTGCCGGCACCGGCCAGGACGCACACCGGACCCGTGAGCGCGAGCGCGACCTCACGCTGCTCCGGGTCGAGGGCCTCGAGGAGCGCGTCGGCGGACGGTGGGGCGGCGGGTGCGGCGACGGGCCGGGCGGGGTGCTGGGCGGAGGACGACATCGTCAGCGATTCTCGCAGCACACGGTGACACCGTGCTGCGCGCGTCCCCAGGCGTCGCCGGACGACGTGCCGGGAAGAACGGCGCGGGCCGCCGCGTTCACGCAGTGACCGTCTCGTCCGTCCCACCCGCAGGAGCAGCTCCCGTGACCGACACCGTCACCCCCGTCGTCCCCGCCGCAGGCACCGTCGTCATGTACTCCACCACCTGGTGCGGGTACTGCCGTCGGCTCCGCACCCAGCTCGACTCCGCGGGCATCGGCTACACGGTCGTCGACATCGAGGAGCAGCCCGAGACGGCCGCGTACGTCGAGAGCGTCAACGGCGGCAACCAGACGGTCCCCACGATCGTCTTCCCCGACGGCACGGCAGCGACCAACCCGAGCCTCGCCGAGGTCAAGTCGCGCCTCTGAGCGCGCCGCCGGCGTCGGGGGTCCGGGCGTCGGGGGTGTGCGACTGCGCTCACGCGCCCGGCAGCTCGTCCCCGAACCACTCCTCGACGAGCGCCCGGGCGATCGACGTCCGGCCCGGCAGACGCACCTGCCCCGACCGTGCCGCCGCGAGCAGCTCCGGCCGGGTGAACCAGCGGGCGTCGTCGACCTCCACGCCGTCGCACCGCACCACGGTGTCCCGCGCCGCAGCCCGGAACCCGAGCATCAACGACGCCGGGAACGGCCACGGCTGGCTCGCGCGGTACACCACCTCGCCGACGGTCAGACCGACCTCCTCGTGCACCTCGCGGCGCACCGCCTGCTCGACCGACTCGCCCGGCTCCACGTAGCCCGCGAGCGTGGACCAGCGGTCGGGCGCCCATGCCGTGTTGTGGCCCAGCAGCAGGCGGTCGTCGTCGTCGACGACCGTCATGATCACGGCGGGGTCCGTGCGCGGGAAGTGGTCGACACCCTCCGCGAGGCAACGACGCACCCACCCCGACTGCGTCACGACCGTCGGCTCACCGCAGCGCCCGCACCGCGGATGGCTCGCGTGCCACGCCGCGAGCGCCACCGACGCGGCGGCCAGCGCCGCGTCGTCCGCGGGCACCGTCGCCGCGAGGTCGCGCAGCGACGACCAGGGACGGCCGCGCACCAGGTCGGCCCACCGGCCGCTCTCGGAGATGCCCTCGAGCCCCGGCGGCGTCGCGTCCGCGTCGTCCGGCAGGACCAGCGCGAGCACCTGGGATCCGTCGAGCACCCCGAGCAGGACCCAGCGCAGCGCCGGCTGCTCGTCCGGGGCGGGGGCCGCGTCCCGCACGTCCGCCGCGGGCACCCGGACCAGCCCGGTCGTCGGGTCGCCGGCCAGCCGTCCCCGGTGCACGAGCACGACCCGTGTCGCGTCGTCCGCGAGCGCGTCGGCCAGGGCACCCGGCTCGCCGCGGCGCTCCGCCGCGCGGTCGATCGCCCCGGCGAGCGGGAGGGCGTCCCAGGCAGTCGTCACCCGCCCAACCTAGGCCACCGGGCACACCACGGCGCCGACGCCAGCGGGACGGCCCGCGATGACCGGCCCGCGACCGGTCGTGGCGGCGGTGCACGTGCCCCGTCTACGGTGGGGCCGTGACCCGCTCGCCGCTCGTGCTCGCCGCCCTGTCGACGCAGGCCCTCCACGGGCTCGCGGCGGTCGGCGTCGAGGCCGTGCGTGAGCGCGGCGACGTCGACGCCGCCCTCGTCACCGACGCGGACGGCGGCCGGTGGGTCGTGCGCGCACCGCGCAGCGCCGCCGCAGGCGCCGCCCTCGAGGCCGAGGTCGCGGTGCTCCGACTCCTCGCGCCCTACGTCGACGCCGGCGTCCTCCCGTTCACGATCCCCGTGCCCGAAGGCTTCGCACCGCTGCCCGAGGGGGGCCGCGCCGTCGTGCACGCGCCCCTCGACGGCGAACCCGTCGACCTGTCCCTGCTCTCCGCCGGGCCCGGTCTCGCCGCCGACCTCGGACGGGTCGTCGCGGCCGTGCACGAGCTCCCCCTGACCGTCGCCGCGGACGTCGGCCTTCCCGTGTACAGCGCCGAGGACTACCGGCTGCGCCGCCTCTCCGAGGTCGACGAGGCAGCCCGCACCGGGCACGTCCCCACCGTCCTGCTCGAACGGTGGGAGGCGGCGCTGGAGGACGTGACCCTGTGGCGGTTCCAGCCCGTCGTCGTGCACGGCGACCTCGGCCCCGAGCAGGTGCTCACCCGCGGCACCCGGGTGCGCGCCGTCACCGGCTGGTCCGACGTGTCCGTCGCCGACCCCGCGGACGACCTCGCGTGGCTGCTCGTCGCCGCGCCCGCCGACGCCGCCGAGTCCATCCTCGAGGCGTACCGCCTGCGCCGGACCGACCTCGCCGACCCGCACCTCGAGGACCGGGCGCTGCTCGTCGGCGAGCTCGAGCTGGCGCGGTGGCTCCTGCACGGCGTGCGGACCGGCCAGGACGACGTCGTGGACGACGCCGTCGAGATGCTGCACGAGCTCGCCGTGGCCGTCGCGGCGGGCTGACACCCGCCTCCGTCACGCGCCGCCGGTCACGCGCCGCGGACGAGCGCCTCCAGCCCTGCGAGGTCGAGCATGTCGGCCGGGCGTTCCTCCGTGCCGTCCGCGACGTAGTAGAACGCCGCCGAGACCCGCTCCACCGGCAGCCCCGACCAGCGCGACCACGCGAGCCGGTACGCGGCGAGCTGCACCTCCCGCGCCTGCCGCGCCTCCGCGTCGCGGGGCGCGCGGCCCGTCTTCCAGTCGACGACCACGGCCCCTGGCTCGCCGTCCGGGCCGGTCTGCGGGAACACGGCGTCGATACGGCACCGCACCACCACCCCGGCGACCGGTGTCTCGACGTCCGCCTCGATCGCGAGCGGCACCCGCTCCGCCCACGGCGACGCGAGGAACGTCGCCCGGAGCGCCTCGAGCTCGTCGTCGACGACCGCGCCGCGCGCGCCCGACCACGGGCCGCCGTCCTCCGGGTCCGGCGCCTCCGGTCCGACCAGCAGGTCGTCCGCGCTCCACAGCTCCTCGACGTCCAGGAGCGCCGGCTCGCCGTAGTAGCGCTCGACCCAGGCGTGGAACCGTGTGCCTCGCCGGGCGTGACGCGACGGCTCCTTCGGGACGGGGCGGCGGCGCGCCAGCGCGAACGCGTCGCGGTCGGCCGCGAGCGCGACGAGACCGGACGCGGAGACGTGCGCCGGGAACGCGACCTCCGCCCGTGCACCGTCCTGGTCGGCCCGCTCCGCGAGCAGCAGGCGGGCGAGGGCCACGAGGTCGTCGACCGGGGCGTCGGCACCAGCCGCGTCGTCGGTCGGTCCGTCGGTACCGGGAACGCCGAGGACCGTCGCCCCCGACTCCAGCGCGTCGCGCACCGCGTCGGCCGCCGCCTGCACCGCGGCCCGCGCGGGAGACACCGACGCCGACGCCTCGGCGGGCCACACAGAGGTGGCCGTCCGGTCGGCGAGCGGGTTGTCCTCCGGCTGGTCCGACCAGGCGGACCGGTCCACGAGCCCGTCGGCCGCGAGCTCCTCGAGGAACACCGACGGCTGCGTCGGCTGCGCCCGCTCGCCGCGCCACCACGAACCCGACAGGTGCAGCTCGCGGCGCGCGCGGGTGAACGCGACGTACGCGAGCCGCCGCTCCTCCGCGAGCTGGTGGGCGCCCGCGTCGCGCTGGAACGCCTTCACGGCGTCACGGAGCTCCTGCGGGTTCTCGGCGTCCTCGTGCGCGAGGTGGGGCAGGTCGTGCGCGTCGCCCCGCAGCGGGTACGGCAGTGCGCCGCGGTCCCAGAGCCAGCCGTTGTCGACGGGGTCTCCGTCGGCGTCGGTGCGGACGGACGGGAACGTTCCCTGGACGAGCCCCGGAACCGCCACCACGTCCCACTCCAGGCCCTTCGAGCCGTGCACCGTGATGACCTGGACGGCGTCCCGGTCGACCTCGCGCAGCGGCAGCTCGAGCCCGCGCTCCTCGTCGTGCGCGGCCTTGAGCCACGCGAGGAAGCCACCGAGGGTCGGCGCGTCCGCCGACTGCGCGAAACCGACGGCGACGTCGCGGAACGCGTCGAGGTGCTCGCGGCCCAGCTCCGTCGCGCCGAGCGCGCCCGCGGCGAACAAGGCCGCCGCCACGTCGACCTCGACGTCCAGGCCGAGCGACCGCTCCGCGAAGGTCACGAGCTCGGGCAGCGAGAGGTACGTGTGCGCGCGCACGGCCCGCAGGTCGGCGGCGAGCGCGGTGAGCCGCGTGTGCGCCGCCGCGGTGAGGACCCGGCCGTCGCGTGACGCAGCGCCGGGGGCCGGCAGGTCGTCGAGCGCGTCGACGATCGACCGGTGGTCGACGACGTCACCCTCGACGACGACCGAGTCGTCGTGCGCGGTGTCGGGCGCGGTGTCGGGCATGCTGTCGGGCATGGTCTCCCCGGCATGGAGGTGCGCACGCCGCTCGTCCGCGGCCGCGAGGTCGCGGGCACGGCCCGCGAGGGCGGCGAGGTCTGCCGCGCCGAGGTTCACGCGCGGTCCCGTGAGCAGACGGACCAGCGCGTCACCCCGCGACGGGTCGTGCACGACCTGCAGGAACGCGACGAGGTCGACGACCTCGGGCGTCGTGAGCAGACCCCCCAGCCCCACGACCTCGACCGGCAGCCCGCGTCGGCGCAGCGCCGCCTCGACCACGGCGAACTGCCGCCTCGCCCGGCACAGCACCGCAGTCGACGGGGGCCGTTCGCCCGGTCCGTGGGCGGCGCGGGCGGCCTCGATCACCGTCGCGACGTGCTCGGCCTCCTCGGCCTCCGTCGCGGCGAACCAGGCCGTGACGACACCCCGACCGGCGCCGGGCCGGGCGACGAGCGCCTCCACGTCCACCGTCGACGTCACCCGCAGGGGCGCCGCGGTGCGGTTGGCCGCTCCGAGGATCGCGTCGTCGTTGCGCCAGGACGTGCGCAGGCTCAGCACCCTCGCGCGGCCGCCCGCCGCGCCGTGGTCGAGCGCGCGCCGGAAGCGGTCCGGGAACCGCCCGATGCCGCCGGCGCTCGCGCCGCGCCAGCCGTAGATCGACTGGTGCGGGTCGCCGACCGCCGTGACCGGGTGCCCGTCCCCGAACAACGCGGCGAGGAGCTCGACCTGGGCGTGGGACGTGTCCTGGTACTCGTCCAGGAGGACCGCCCGGTACTTGCTCCGCTCGAGCCGGCCCACCACGGGGACGTCGCGAGCGAGGCGCGCCGCCACCGCGACCTGGTCACCGAAGTCCATCGCCTCCAGGGCACGCTTGCGCTCCCCGTACGCGGCGACCAGGTCGAGCAGGCGCGCACGCTCCCCGAGGCTCGCGAGGATCCGCTCGACGTCCGCGTAGTGCGCGGGCCGGCGCCCCAGCGGCACCGCCGCGATCCGCCGGGCGAGCGTCTCGAGACGCTCGCGGGCATCGGCGGGGGCCAGCAGGTGCTCCGCCAGGTTGCCGGCCAGGCTGCGCACCGCGTCGACGACCGTCGCGAACGCGGCGTCCGTATCGAGGTCGCCGGCCCACGCCTCGACGACCTCGGCGGCGACCTGCCACTGGCTCGCCTCGCTGAGCAGCCGGGAACCCGGTTCGACCCCGAGCCGCAGCCCGTGGTCGGCCACCAGCCCGGCCGCGTACGCGTTGTACGTGGACACGACGGGCCGGTCGAGCACCGTCAGCGCCCCCGACCCGGCGTCCGTGCGCGCGGCGAACACCGTGAGGCGCTGCTGCACCCGCTCCGCGAGCTCGCCCGCGGCCTTGCGCGTGAACGTCAGGCCCAGGACCTCCTCGGGGCGGACGTGACCGTTGGCGACGAGCCACACGACGCGCGACGCCATGGTCTCGGTCTTGCCCGACCCCGCGCCCGCCACGACGAGGAGCGGCTGGTCGGGCTCCGCCTCGATGACCTCCACCTGCTCCGGGGTGGGCGGCGGCTTGCGGAGGATCTCGGCGATGCGCAGCGCGCCGTACTCGGCGGGCTCGGCCCGTGCCACGCCGTCGCGCGCCGTCGTCCCGGGCGGCCGGGTTGCCTCCTGCGTCACGCGACCACCTGTCGTCCCTCGGGCTGGACCGGGCACGAGCGCACCGAGGCGCACGTCCGGCAGAGCTTGTTCTCACGGGCCTCGAACGCCGACCCGGACATCGTGCGCGCGACCTCGTCGACCACGGCCACCCACTCGGCGCGACCGTCCTCGTCGAGGCCGGCCTGGGTGCGCTCCGCCGCGCCCTTCGTGGCCCCGCCCACGTAGACCAGCCGGGCTGCGGAGGACACCGCGCCGTCCGGGACGCCGGCCGCGCCGTCGAGAGCGCCCAGGTCGACGGCGACCTGGTAGGCCCCCAGCTGCGGGTGCTCGGGCATGTCCTTCTGGGGCGGGGCGCTCGCCCCGGTCTTGAGGTCGACCACCTCGACCGTCCCGGGGCGGGGACCCGCCTCGACCCGGTCGACCGTGCCGCGCAGCACCGCGCGCTCCCCCACCTCGACCTCGAACGACGTCTCGACCGCGAGGACCTCGCGGCCCGCCACGTACTCGGCGAGCCGGCGCACCATCTCGTCCGCGCGGCGGCGCGTCTGGGTGGTCGGCCAGCCGGGCCGCAGCCCGAGCTCGGGGAACCGGCGGCGCAGCTCGTCGGCGAGCTCGTGGTGCCGGCCCGACGGGAGCGCCTCCGCGATCGCGTGGACGAGGGTGCCGAGGGTCTGGTGGGTGGCGTCCGGGGCGGTGCCGCCCACGCTCTCGAGCGCCCACCGCAGCGCGCACGCACGCACGGTCTCGACCTTCGACGGCGAGACCCGGACGCGCTCGTCGCCCTCGACGAGGGGCGCCTGCGACGACACGTCCGACGCGCCGTACCAGTCCTGCGGCCCCGCGCCGCGGACCCCCTCGCGGGCGAGGTCCGCGACGAGACGCACCGCGGCGGCTCCCTCCGGCGAGTCAGGGTCGGCGACGGCACGGCGGCGCGCCGTCGCGACGAGACCCCGCAGGTCGAGCGGCGCCCCGGGCCGGACGGGCACGCGCGCAGGTGCGGGGTCCGCGCCGTCGCCGTCCGGGACCGGCGGCGGCGGGACGACCAGGTCGCAGAACACCGAGGGACGCTCGTCGGGGTCGTCGACGGCGGTCACGAGGAGCCGCCGCCGCGCCCGCGAGACCGCGACGGCGAACGCCCGCAGCTCGTCCGCGAGCACGGCGCGGCGTGCCTGGGCGCCGTCGGGCGACCCGCTGACGTCGCGCCGGGCCAGGACCTCCACGAGCGCCTGCGAGCCGAGCAGCGAGTCGCGCAGCCGCAGGTCGGGCCACACGCCGTCCTGGACGCCGGTCACGACGACGACGTCCCACTCCCCGCCGGCGGCGCCGGCGGGCGTGAGCGCCGAGACCGACCCGGCGCCCGATCCCTGGGCGGCGAGGGTGTCGGCCGGCAGGTCCTGCGACGCGAGGTGCTCGAGGAAGCTCGCGACGGACGCCTGCGGCAGCCGGTCCACGAACGTCTCGGCGGCGCGGAACAGGGCGAGCACGGCGTCGAGGTCACGGTCGGCGCGGGCGCCCGCGGCGCCGCCCTCGAGCGCGGTCCGCTGCCACCGGGCGGCGAGCCCCGACGCGGCCCACGCGGCCCAGAGCACGGTCTGCGGGTCGGCGCCCGGGGCGTGCAGCGCCGTGCGGGCGGCGGCGACCACGCGGGCCACCGCAGCCGCCTGCGCGCGGACGGTGGGCGGCAGCGTGGCCGTCCGGGCGGGGTCGAGCGCGACCTCCACGAGGAGCGCGTCCGACGCTCGTCCGCCGCCGCCGGCCCGTTCCTCGGCGCGCAGCGCGCGGCGCAGGCGCCGCAGCCCGACGACGTCGAGGCCACCGACCGGCGACGTGAAGAGCTCCGCGACGACGAGGGCGCGCTCGTCCGCGGCGCTGTCCGCGTCCCCTGCCGCGTCCTCCGGCCGGTCCTCGACCGCGTCGACGCCCAGCTCGTCGGGCGTGTCCGGCGCGGCGTCGCCCGTGAGCGCGAGGCCCACGGCGGCGAGCAGGGGACGCACGGCGGGCTCGTCGCGCAGCGGGACGTCCGAGCCGAGCAGCGCGACCGGCACGGACGCGGCGAGCAGCCCGCGGCGCAGCGCGGCGAGCTGTCCGCCGGCCCGCGCGACGACCGCCATGCGGTCCCACGACGTGCCACGCAGCAGGTGCTCCTCGCGCAGGGCGCGCGCCACGTAGGCGACCTCGTCGGCCCCGGACACGAACGTGGCGACCTCGACGCTCTCAGCGCCCGAGCTGTCGGCAGACGGGCCGCGCGCAGGGTCGTCGGCGGCGGGGTCGTCGGCGGCGGGGTCGTCGCCGGCGGGGTCGTCGCCGGACGAGCTCGCGACGGCCGCTCGCCGATGAGCGGCCGCCCCGAGCGTGGGCACGGCGGAGGTGACGCGCCGCACGACGTCCCGCAGCGCCGGGCCGCCGCGGTGGACGGTCCCGAGCACGAGGGTCTCGGCGCCGAGGGCTCCGGGCTCGGCGGACAGCGGCGCGGACGCCCGGCCGACGAGCGACGGGTCGGCGCCGCGGAAGCCCTGGACGGCGACGTCGGGGTCGCCGAGCAGGACGAGGCGGGCGCCGTCGTCGCGCAGCACCCCGAGGAGCGTCGCCGTCGCGGCGGTGGCCTCCTGGTAGTCGTCGACCACCACGAGGTCCCACCGGGGGCGCGGGGTGCCGGGCAGCTCGTCGTCCCAGGCGCGCAGCGTCTCGGCGGCCTCGGCGACCACGACGGCGGGGTCGAACCGGGCGCCGCGGTCGGGCGTGCCCGCACCGAGCGCGGTCACGGCCTGGTACTCGTCGTAGAGCTGTGCGGCGAGCACCCACTCCGGGCGGTCCTTGGCCGCGCCGAGGGCGGCGAGCCGCGCCGGTCCGAGGTCGTGCTCGGCGGCGCGCATGAGCAGGTCGCGAAGCTCCTGACGGAACCCGCGCAGCCCCAGCACCTCCGGCGGGAGCCCCTCGGGCAGGTCGAGCGGTGCGCCCTCGCCGGCGACGTGCCCGGCGAGCAGCTCGGCGAGCAGGAGGTCCTGCTCGGGCCCGGACACGAGCATGGGCGCGGGCTCGTCGAGCGCGTCCGCACGGGCAGCGAGCACCGCGAACGCGACGGACGCGACGGTCCGCACGAGCGGGGCGGACAGGGTGCGTCCGGCGCGCGCCGTGAGGACGTCGCGGACCGTCGCCGCGCCACGACGGGTGGCGGACAGGAGCAGGACGCGGTGCGGTGCGACGCCCCGGACGAGCGCGTCGGCGGCGACCTCGACGGCCACGGTGGTGCGACCGGTGCCCGGGGCGCCGGTGACGAGGAGGGCGGCGCCGGGCGAGAGGCGCGCGGCGGCATCCACGACGTCCGCCTGCGAGGGGTCGAGGACGAGGTCGCGCGCGGCGTGCGCGACGGGGGCCAGGAGGCGGACGGCGGGGGTCACGGGAAGATCCCACCAGACGGGTCCGACAACCGGCCGCGCGGTGAACAGGTCGAGACCAGTCGTCTCGGCTGCCGATATCACCCTGGTCACCAGATGGACGCGACCCTACGATCGCAGCGAACGATCGGAGGTCCTGATGGCCGACACCCTGACGGCGCCGCGGCGCCGGCTCCCGCGTGCCTCGCGGCGCGCCCAGCTCCTCGGCATCGCCACCGAGCTCTTCGCGGAGCACGGTTACCACCACATCTCGATGGACGACATCGCCGACCGCGCCGGCGTGTCGAAGCCGGTCCTCTACCGCCACTTCCCGTCCAAGCTGGACCTCTACCTCGCCGTGGTCGACGCGTGCGCCGACCACCTGGTCCGCGAGGTCGAGGAGGCGCTCGCGCCGGCCCGTGCGCTCGAGGACGTCCCCGGGCAGACGGTCGTGCGTGCGGTGGTCGACGCCTACGCGACGTTCGCGCTCACGTCCGGCCGTGCCGCGTCGCTGCTGTTCGAGTCGGACGTCACGCGCGACGACACCGTCCGCGCCCGCGTCATGCGGCCCGACGTGACGATCGCGTGCTCGTTCGCCGACGTCCTGGTCCACCTGTCGGGCATGAGCCGGCAGCAGGCCGAGGTGCTGGGTCGGACCTTCACGGGCGTCGCCCGGACGGCAGCCGCCGAGATCGTCCGCACGCTCGCCGAGGCCGCGGACGACGAGCTCGGCCGGCGCGCGGCCGACGAGGTCGCCGACCTGCTCGCGAGCTTCACGTGGGGCGGCCTGCGCGACCTCGTCGTGACGGCCGACCCGCCGCAGACCGCCTCGGCCTGACACGGCGTCCACCGCCCGCGCGTCGTTTCAGCGCTCAGCGGATCACCGCCGCCAAGAGGCCTGCCGGACCGTGCGGCGCTCTAGGATTCCGGCAGGAGAGGCACCGATCGCGTCGCACCCGCGGCAGGCGGCGGTGCCGCCGGAGGGAGCTGAGGTGGAAGTCACGATCGGTGTGAAGCACCTGCCGCGCGAGCTGGTCATCGAGACCGAGCAGACGGCGGAAGAGGTCGCCAAGACGGTGTCGAAGGCGCTCCAGGGCGGGTCCACGCTCGAGCTCCAGGACTCCCGGGGACGCCGCTACGTCGTGCCGGCGGAGTCCGTCGGCTACGTCGAGATCGGCACCGAGGAGACGCGCCGGGTCGGCTTCGGCACGCTCTGACGTCGCGCGTCCGGCCGTCGCACGCCGACGGCCGGACGCGCGAGCGCCGCTACGGCGTGAGCCCGAGGTCCCGCATGCGCGACGCGTGGTTCTCGGTGAGCACTCGCGACACCTCGGCCCGGTCACCGGCCAGGCGGCCGAGCGCGGGGTGGTCCGCGAGGAGCTCCTGCACGAGGACGAGCGCCTCACCGGCGACGCGCCGCCCCCACAGCGACAGCCGCGCGGCGAGGACGGTGTCCCGCGCCGCGGCGTCGCGCACCGCGTCGGCGGACGCCGGGTCGTGCCGGACGGCCCCCACGACGGACCGCGTCCCGTCGTCGAGCGACGCGGAGCACAGCGCGCAGAAGTCCTCGGCGATCGACCGGCCCAGGTGCTCGCGCAGGACGTCCTCCTCCCAGCCGCCGGGCTCGGTGCGCGCGTCGAAGACGTCGAACACGCCCTCGTAGTCGCGCATCGCGGGGGCGGGGTCGCCGCCCAGCTCGACGAGGTGGGCGAGCGTCGCCTCGCAGCGCGCCATCGCCGCTGCGGCGCGCCGCGCGAGCGCGAGGCGCGGGACGGCGTCGAACGCCTCCGCGGCGTCCCGCCCGAAACGGCCGACGTCGTCGAGCTCGAACACCGCGACGAGTGCGAGCAGCTCGCACGCGTCGGCGTGCTCGCCGGTCGACCTGTCGGGGGGCGCGGCGGACGACATCCCCCCAGCATAGGGACGCCGCGGGTAGACTGGGGGCGTACAACGGTTGCCCGGTCGTCCTGCTTCCCGCTCGACCAGCTTCGACCCCGACGGGTCGACCACGTCGCACGTGGCCGACGTCCCGTCCCCGCATCGCGCGATCGGCTGCCGCCCGTGGCGCTCGTGCGCCCCCGGAGCCTGCCGCCCGGCCGAGGACATCTCGGTGCCGGCGGACGCGTCCGCGGCGCGAGCCCGACCCGACGAGGAACCGTGACGACCGACGTGACGACCGAGACTCCCCAGACCACCCCCGAGCCCGCCGACGTGACCGTCGACAGCGCCGCCGACGTGACCGTCGACGCGGCCGAGACGCTCGACGTCCCCGCGACGGACGAGGCCCCCACCCAGACGTTCGCCGACTTCGGCGTCCGCCCCGAGATCGCGGGCTCGCTCGCCGACGCGGGCATCGTCCACCCCTTCCCGATCCAGGCGATGACGCTGCCCGTCGCGATGGCGCGGCACGACATCATCGGCCAGGCGAAGACCGGTACCGGCAAGACCTTCGGGTTCGGCGTGCCGCTGCTCGAGCACGTCGTGTCCCCCGGCGAGCCCGGCTGGGACACGAAGCCCGACGCCGGCAAGCCGCAGGCCATCGTCGTCGTCCCGACGCGCGAGCTGGCGGTGCAGGTCGCCGGCGACCTCCAGAAGGCGTCGACCCGCCGCAGCGTCCGCGTCCTCCAGCTCTACGGCGGCCGCGCGTACGAGCCGCAGATCGAGGCGCTCCAGCGCGGCGTCGAGGTCGTCGTCGGCACGCCCGGACGCGTCGTCGACCTCATCAAGCAGCGGCACCTCGACCTGTCGCGCGCCACCACCGTGGTGCTCGACGAGGCTGACGAGATGCTCGACCTCGGGTTCCTCCCGGACGTGGAGCGCATCATCTCGGCGACGCCCGCCAACCGGCACACCATGCTCTTCTCGGCGACGATGCCGGGCGCGGTCGTCGCGATGGCCCGCCGCTACATGACGCAGCCGACGCACATCCGGGCCAACGACCCCGACGACGCCGGCGCCACCGTCAAGAACATCAAGCAGGTCGTCTACCGCGCGCACGCACTCGACAAGGTCGAGATGCTCGCCCGCATCCTGCAGGCCGACCAGCGCGGTCTGACGATCGTGTTCACGCGCACCAAGCGCACGGCGGCGAAGGTCTCGGACGAGCTGGTCGAGCGCGGGTTCGCCGCGGCGGCCATCCACGGCGACCTCGGTCAGGGATCGCGCGAGCAGGCGCTGCGCGCGTTCCGCTCGGGCAAGGTCGACGTGCTCGTCGCGACGGACGTCGCGGCGCGCGGCATCGACGTCGACGACGTGACCCACGTCGTCAACTACCAGTGCCCCGAGGACGAGAAGACGTACCTGCACCGCACGGGCCGCACCGGCCGTGCCGGCAACCGCGGCACCGCGGTCACGTTCGTCGACTGGGACGACGTCCCGCGCTGGAGCCTCATCGACAAGGCGCTCGGGCTCGGCGTCCCCGCCCCGGTCGAGACGTACTCGTCGTCCGAGCACCTGTACACGGACCTCGACATCCCCGCCGGCACGAAGGGCCGCCTGCCGAAGGCGCAGCAGGTCCGCGCCGGGCTCGACGCGGAGCGCCTGGAGGACCTCGGCGAGACGGGCAAGCGCACGTCGGGACGTCCGTCCGGGTCCCGCAGCGGTCACGACGGCGGTCCTTCCGGCGGCGGTCGGTCGGGCGGCACCCGGTCCGGCGGCGGTCGCTCGAGCGGCACCCGCTCCGGCGGTGACCGCGACGGGTCGCACCAGCACCCGCAGACGCGCCCCGCGACCGGAGGAGACGGCCACAGCGGGACCACGCAGGACGCCGGCGCGGCACCCACCACGTCGGCCGCGGGCGAGCAGGCACCGGCGCGCCGGCGTCGCCGTCGCCGTCGCAGCGGCGGTGCCGGTGGCGGCGCCACCGACGGCGCCCAGGGCACCTCGGAGGCCTGAGCACACCGACCCGTGACGAGAGGGGCGCACCCCGCGGGGTGCGCCCCTCTCGTCACGCTCGGCGGGCGTTCACCCCGCACCGGTGGTCGAATCGACCGCGGGGGTGACGACGATGACATCGACGATGCCAGGTCGACGACGACCGCGCCGGTCCGTGCTCGCGGCAGGGGCGGTGGTGGTCGCAGGGCTGTTCGGCGCGTGCCAGGCGCCCGCGCCGCCGACGGACGCGGTGGGCCCGCCGAGCGTCGTCCACGGACCGGAGCTGCGTGCGTCGGCCGTCGTGGCCGTCACGACCTACCGGTACGTCCTCCCGCTGCGGCTCTGGGTCCGGAGCAGCCCGTCGAGCACCGCGCGCGTGGTGGGGACCTTCACCCGCGGCACGCGGGTGAAGGTCGTCGGTTCGACGCACGGCTGGTCCCGGATCCAGCGCGGGACGGGGTACGGGTGGCTGCCCACCGCCCACCTCGCGGTGCACGCCCCGCCGCCCGCGCCCCGCCTGGCGGACCGGGTGGCGCACGCGTACGGCGTGGCGACGGTCCTCTACTCGACGACGTCCGCCTGCGGTCGCCTGACCACGAGCCCCGCGCAGGGCGGCGTCCTCGGGTGCTACGAGCTCGCGCACCCGGGACGGATCCGGGTCGCCGCGTGGATGCGTCACTACAGCACGATGTCGCCCCCGAGCCTGGGCCGGTCGCGCACCGACGTCACGGCGCGCCACGAGGTCGCGCACGACATGATCCGGCGCCGGTGCGGCACCGCGCTGCCGCGGGTGGCCGGGTCCCGGATCGAGCACGTCGCGGACGCCTACTCGCGGCTCTACGCCAACGCGCCCGAGGCCTACTACGGGTACACGGCGTCCGACGCGGCGAAGGCGCGCGCGATCCACGCGGGCCGCTGCTCCTGACCGGAGCGCAGGACGAGACCTGCCGGGGCGCGACCCCCGGGGACGTCGGGCGGCCCGCCGCCGACGGTGCGAGAATCCCCGTGACCTGAGCCCCGGACGACCCGCGGGAGACGTGCATGCCCACGACCACCCCCGACCAGCACGCCCGCCTCGCACGGTGGACCGTCCACGGCGACGGACGCAGCCCCTCCCCGGGGGGTGTCGTCGCACCGGACGAGCGGCTGACCTGGCCGCGGACCGTCGGGATCGGGCTCCAGCACGTCGTCGCGATGTTCGGGTCGACGTTCATCGTCCCGATCCTCACGGGCTTCTCGCCCGCGACGACGCTGTTCTTCTCGGCCGTGGGGACGGCCCTGTTCCTGGTGGTGACGGGGAACCGGCTGCCGAGCTACCTGGGCTCGAGCTTCGCGTTCATCGCGCCGATCCTCGCCGCGACGGGCTCGGACGGGAAGAGCGTGGCGGTCGGCGGGATCCTGCTGACGGGCCTGGTGCTCACGGCGGTCGGCGTGGTGGTGCAGGTGGCCGGCGCCGGGTGGATCAACCGGCTCATGCCACCGGTGATCACGGGCACCATCGTCGCGCTCATCGGTCTCAACCTCGCGCCCGCGGCGTGGAACAACTTCCGGTTGGCTCCGTCGGCGGCCGTCGTGACGCTCGCCGCGATCCTGCTCACGAGCGTGTTCTTCCGCGGCATCCTGGGGCGGTTGTCGATCCTCGTGGGGGTGCTCGTCGGGTACGCGGCGACGTGGCTGTGCGGGAACGTGCTCGGCTGGTCGACGTTCGGCACCGTGGTGTTCAACGACCCGGCCGCCCCGGACGACCCGACCCGCAGCGTCGACGCCGCAGCGTGGGTGGGCTTCCCGACGTTCACGAGCCCCTCGTTCTCGTGGTCCGTGGTCGGCCTGTTCGTCCCGGTGGTGCTGGTGCTCATCGCCGAGAACGTCGGCCACGTGAAGTCGGTGTCCACGATGACGGGCCGCGACCTCGACCCGCTGATCGGGCGGGCGCTGCTCGCGGACGGCCTCGCCACCACGCTCGCGGGGACGGGCGGCGGCTCGGGGACCACGACGTACGCCGAGAACATCGGCGTCATGGCCGCGACGCGGATCTACTCCACGGCGGCGTACTGGGTCGCGGCGGTGGCCGCGCTGTTCCTGTCGCTGTGCCCGAAGTTCGGGGTGCTCGTCGCGACCATCCCCGCGGGCGTCCTCGGCGGCGCGACGACGATGCTCTACGGCATGATCGGCATCCTCGGTGCGCGCATCTGGGTGCAGAACCGGGTCGACTTCGGCGACCCCGTGAACCTCGCGACCGCTGCCGTGCCCCTCGTGATCGGCATCGCGGACTTCACCTGGAAGGTCGGCGACCTCGTCTTCACGGGGATCGCGCTGGGCACGGCGGCCGCGCTCGTCGTGTTCCACCTGCTGCGCTGGGTCGAGCGCGTCCGTGGCACGGGTCAGGAGCCCGCGAGCCCGGCGTCGGTGCCCGACGTCAGCCCGGAGCGTCGTCCGGGGTCTGCGCCACCTCGTCCCGGATCCGCTCCATCGTGACGTCGAGCGTGGAGGCGACCTCCGCGGCGAGCTTCAGCGCGTCCGTGATGTGCTGCGGGACCTCCTTGTCGTACTTGTAGTAGATCTTGTGCTCGAGGCTCGCCCAGAAGTCCATGGCGATGGTGCGCAGCTGCACCTCGACGACCACGGACTCCACCCGGTCGGACAGGAACACCGGCACCCGCAGGATGAGGTGCAGGCTCTTGTACCCGTTCGACTTGGGGTGCGTGATGTAGTCGCGCTCGTCGACGAGCGTGAGGTCGGGCTGCGCGAGCAGCATGTCGCGCACGCGGTAGATGTCCGACCCGAACGCGCACGTGATCCGGACGCCCGCGATGTCGAACATCTGCTCGTTGAGGGCGGCGCGCGTCAGGGGGATGCCCTTGCGCCGGGCCTTCGCGACGATCGACCGCGGCGACTTGAGCCGCGACCCGAGGTGCTCGATGGGGTTGTCGGCGTGCAGCTCGCGCATCTCCTCGCGCAGCACCTCGACCTTGGTGACGACCTCGTCGATGCCGAACTTGTAGATCAGCAGCATCCGCTGGAGCTCGTCGAACCGCTCGGGGTCGAGGCCGCCCGGCAGCGTGCCCTTCCCGTCGTGCGTCGCGTCGGTCATGGTCGCCTCACGCCGCCTGGACGAACGCCGTGACGGAGTTCGCGATCATCTGGACCGCGATCGCGGCGAGGAGCAGGCCGGCGATGCGCGTCACGAGGGTGGTACCCGACTCCCCGAGGACCCGGTGGATCACGTTCGCGAACCGCATCGCCGCGAACAGGCACAGGCACACGGCGACCAGGCCGAGCAGGATCGTGATCCAGTCCCCCGCTCCCCCGTCGCTGCCCTGCACGAACACCATCATCGACACGATGGCGCCGGGGCCGGCGAGCAGCGGCGTGCCGAGCGGCACCATCGCGACGTTCGCGCCACGGGCCGACGGCGACGGGGTCTCCGCCTTGCCGGTCAGCAGCTCCATCGCGACGAGCAGGAGCAGGAGCCCGCCGGACCCCTGCAGCGCAGGCAACGACACGTGCAGGTACGCGAGCAGCTTCTGCCCGAAGACCGCGAACCCCACGATGACACCGAACGCCACGAGCACCGCCGTGCGCGCCGCGGCCTTGCGCTGCTTGGCGCCCATCGCGCTCGTGAGCGCGAGGAAGATCGGCACGGTACCCGGCGGGTCCATGATGACGAACAGCGTCACGAACACCGTGACGAACAGCTGCGGGTCGAACACGTCGGCGAGGTTCACGGCGCGACCACCGTCCCGCGCCCCGCCGCGACGATCGCGTCGAGCACCTCGGGCGACGTGGTGTTCTCGCCGAGACGGTTGGGCTTGCCGTCGCCGTGGTAGTCGCTCGAGCCGGTGGTGAGCAGGCCCAGGCGCGCGGCGAGGCCGTGCAGGTGCGCACGCTGCGAGCTGGTGTGCTCGCGGTGGTCGACCTCGACGCCCGCGAGCCCCGCCTCGGTCATGGCGGCGATCGCGGCGTCGTCGACGACGCGCCCCCGGACGGACGCGAGCGGGTGCGCGATCACCGGCACACCGCCCGCCGCACGCACGAGCGCCAGCAGGTCCGTGACGTGCGGGGAGTAGTGCCCGACGTAGTACGGCGACGACGGGTGCAGCAGCGTCGCGAACGCCTCCTCGCGGTTGGCCACGATCCCCGTGTGCACGAGCGCGTCGGCCAGGTGCGGGCGCCCGACGGTCGTGCCGGGCGCGGTCCGGGCGACGACGTCGTCCCAGGTCAGCGGGTAGTCGGCGGCGAGCCGGCCGATGATCGTGCGAGCCCGCTCGCGGCGGTCGACGCGGACGCGCTCGAGCTCGGCGACGAGCGCCGGGTCGTCGCCGTCGTGCAGGTAGCTGAGCAGGTGCACGGGGACGCGGTGGTCGCGGTCGTCCTCGCCGCGGACCATCACGTGCCCGGACAGCTCCGCACCGGGCACGAACGTCACGCCGTGCTCGCGTGCGGCGGACGACGCCTGGGGCCAGCCCTGCGCGGTGTCGTGGTCGGTCAGCGCGACGACGTCGAGCCCCGCCGCGGCCGCGTACGCCACCACCTGTCCCGGGTCGTCCGTGCCGTCCGACGCCGTGGAGTGGGTGTGGAGGTCGATGCGCACCCCACCAGGGTACGAGGCGGGCGAACACCAGACGTCCACGAGCCCGCCCCCGCACCCGCCGCTCCTGCCCGGCGTCGGGGCCGCGCCCGGTGGCACGATGGACGTCACCCCGCACGCACCACCGCCACCACCGAACGTGAGACCCCCGTGCACCACGACCTGCCCTCCGCGGACACCGGCCCCGACCCCGCCGGCCCCGTCCGTGCCGGTGTCGTGTTCGTGCACGGGATGCGCACGTCCGGCGCGATCTGGACCCCCCAGCTCGACGCGGTCCGGGCCACGGGCCGAGGGGCGGTCGCGATCGACCTGCCGGGGCACGGCGCGCGACGGGCCGACCGGTTCACCCTGGACGCCGCGCTCGACGTCGTGGACGACGCCGCGGCCGAGGTCACGGCGTCGTCCCCGGGGGCGCCGTGGGTGCTCGTGGGCTTGTCGCTCGGCGGGTACGCGGCCCTCGCGTACGCGGCGCGGCGTGCCGGCAGCCGTGCGGGAGCCGGCCGTGCACGCGCGGCGCGCCCCGGCGCGGGCGTGCTCGCGGGCGTGGTCGCCGCGGCGTGCACGACGGAGACGCGTGGCGTCCCGCTACGCATGTTCCAGGCGGGGCTCCGGGGCGCCCTGGCGACCGGCCGCGGCACGGCTCGGCGCACTACCCCCGACTCGACCGCCGACGCGACGGACACGGCCGCTCCCGGCTGGGACCTCGTCGCCGACGCGTTGCGCGACCTCTCAGCCGAGTCGTCGGTCGAGAACCTGCGCCGCGCCGACGTCCCGGTGTGGCTCGTCAACGGGGCCCGCGACCGGCTGCGCCTGCACGAGTGGCGCCACCGCCGGGTGCCGGGGACGCGGCTCGTCGTGGTCCCGCACGCCGGGCACGACGTGAGCGTCGAGGCCCCGGAGGCGTTCTCCCGGACGGTCCTCGAAGCGCTGGACGTGTTCGAGCGTGCGGCCGACCTCGGCGTGCCGCGGCCCGGTGCGACACTGGGAGCATGACGACCGAGAGCACCCCGTCCGCCGAAGAGACCGCCGAAGAGACCGAGCAGCCGGTCGGCGAGCGCGGCTCGAACCGCTCGCAGCGGCCCACGTCGGAGGCGTTCCGCAGCTTCATGACGAGCTCGTGGGCGCCGCGCCGCGACCTGGATGTGCAGCGCACCGAGGCGGCGGACTTCGCAGCCGCACGCCGCGAGCGCCTCTCGGAACGATTCCCGGGCGCGCGACTGGTCGTGCCGGCCGGCGGCCTGCGACCGCGCTCGAACGACACCGACTACCGGTTCCGCGCGCACTCCGCGTTCGCGCACCTGACGGGCACGGGCGTCGACCTCGAGCCGGACTCCGTGCTGGTGCTGCACCCGCTGACCGACGACGACGGCACGCCCGCGGGCCACGAGGCGGTGCTGTACGTCCGGCCGCTCGCGGCCCGCGACACCGAGGAGTTCTACTCGGACGCCCGCTACGGCGAGTTCTGGGTCGGGCCGCGCCCGGCGCTCGACGACGTCGCGACCCTCACCGGCATCCGCACGGAGCACGTCGACTCGCTGCGTGACGCGCTCGCGAAGGACGTCGGCACGGGCGGCGTGCGCCTGCTCATGGTGCCCGAGGCGGACGACGCGGTCGCCGAGCTGGTCGAGGAGCTGCGCGCCGAGGCGGTCGCGGCGGAGGCCGAGGCCGTCGAGGAGGTCGGGGACGCGACCCTCGCGGAGGCCGTCTCGGAGCTGCGGCTCGTCAAGGACGCGTGGGAGGTCCAGCAGCTCCGCGACGCCGTCGACGCGACCGCGGACGGGTTCGAGCAGGTCGTGCGCGAGCTGTCGCGGGCCGTCGCCCACCCGCGCGGCGAGCGGGTCGTCGAGACGACGTTCGACGCGAACGCTCGCCTGCAGGGCAACGCGGTGGGCTACGAGACGATCGCGGCGTCGGGCGACCACGCGACGACCCTGCACTGGATCCGCAACGACGGGTCGGTGGCGTCGGGCGACCTGATCCTGGTGGACGCCGGCGTCGAGGTCGAGAGCCTGTACACCGCCGACGTCACGCGCACCCTGCCCGTCGACGGCACGTTCACCGAGGTGCAGCGCCGCGTCTACCAGGCGGTGCTCGACGCGGCCGACGCGGCGTTCGAGGTCGCGGTGCCCGGTGCGAGGTTCCGGGACGTCCACGCGGCCGCGATGAAGGTCGTCGCCGCCCGGCTCGAGGAGTGGGGCCTGCTGCCCGGCACCGCGGAGGAGTCGCTCTCCCCCGAGGGTCAGCAGCACCGCCGCTGGATGGTCCACGGGACGAGCCACCACCTGGGGCTCGACGTGCACGACTGCGCCCAGGCCCGCGCCGAGCTCTACCTCGACGGCGTGCTGGAACCCGGCATGGTGTTCACGATCGAGCCGGGGCTGTACTTCAAGAGCGACGACCTGGCCGTCCCCGAGGAGTACCGCGGCATCGGCGTGCGCATCGAGGACGACGTCCTCGTGACCGCCGACGGCAACGAGAACCTGTCCGCGCGCCTGCCGCGCCGGCCCGAGGACGTCGAGGCGTGGATGGCCGGCCTGCGCGGCTGACCGTCAGCGGTCCGCGGTGCCGCCGTCGGAGGGACGGTCCTTCGGGTCGGGTGCGCTGGTCTGCGGCGCGTCCTGGGCGGGCGGCGCGTCCTGCGGCCGCACGGGAGCCGGCGCAGCAGCGGTGGGCACAGCGGAAGCCGGCGCAGCGGGCGTCGGCGCGGGCGCGGCAGGAGCCGGGGTCGCGGGAGCCGCAGGCTGCGCCGTCGGGACGTCCTCGAGGCGGCGGCCGTAGCGGGGCGTGCCGTCGGGGTTGGTCATGCCGGGTGCGGCCGTCGGACGCGCTGCGGGCGCCGCAGGAGCCTGCGCCGGCGCGCCCGCAGGGGGTGCCCCGACGGGCCCGCGTGCCCCGTACGCCGGCGGGGTGGCGCCGTGCTGCGGCACCGGCGGTGCCGCCGACCCTGTCGGCCCGGCGGCCCCACCGGGCTGCGCGGGTGCGGTCGGCGGCACCGGTGCACGCCGGACGCGCGGGTTGCCCACACCGATCTCCCGCAGCACCTGCGTGGCCTGCGGGGCGAGCTCGGTGCGGCACAGGATCGCGTAGGACATCGCGACGAGCTGCGACTGCGAGGTGAAGTCGCGCCGGTTCCCCGCGACGGCGTACGAGATCACGCCGAACAGCACGCCGAACGCGGCGCCGATGCCGATGGCGGCGACGATGGTGCTCGCGGACTCGTCCTCGCCCCCGAACAGGGTGAGGAGCACCCCGACGAACAGGCCGAACCAGGCACCGGACGCGAGCCCCGCGATCGCGACGCGCGCGTACGTGAGCCGGCCGGTGATGCGCTCGACGGCGCGCAGGTCCTCGCCGACGATCGTGACGTTCTCGATCGGGAAGTGCTTGTCGGAGAGCAGGTCGACGGCCTTCTGCGCCTCCATGTACGTCCCGTAGCGCGCGATCTCCGTCCCGGTGGGCGGTGTGGGGACCTTGGGGACGGGTGCGGAACGCGGCATCGACATGCCCCCATCCTCCCGTACTCGCACGTCCGAGGCCATGCCCGCGCACCCCGGGGCCGCCCGGCCGCGCGCGGAGACGTCACACGGGGACGACGAGGTCCGTCAGGGTGCCGCGCCCCGACGCGCCCCAGCCGAGCAGGGCGGCGCCGTAGGTCCCCGCGTCGGAGCCGAGCCCCGCGGGGCGCAGCTCGGGCACGGGGTGGACGGTGAGGTAGCGGCGGACGGCGGCGTCGAGCGGGTCGAGCAGGGCGTCGCCGGCGCGGACGAGCCCGCCGCCGACGACGACGAGCCGCAGCCCGAGCGTGCGGACGAGCCCGGCGACGAGCTCGCCGAGGCCGTCGACGCCGTGCGCCCAGACGTCCGCGGCGACGACGTCGCCGGCCTGCGCGCGCTCCAGGACCTCGCGGGCGCCGGGGACGTGCACACCCGTGCGGGCGGTGTAGCGGCGGGCGATGCCCGCGGCCGACGCGTAGGTCTCGATGCAGCCCCGGCCCCCGCAGGCGCACGGCTCGCCCGTGGTGCGTCCGCCGTGACCCACCTCGCCGGCCCAGCCGCCGCCCGCGTAGACGGCACCGTGCAGGACGACGGACGCGGCGATGCCGGTGCCGACCGCGACGAACGCGTGGTCCCCCGCCCCGCGCCCCGCGCCGAGACGCCACTCGGCGAGGCCGCCGGCGCGGACGTCGTGCCCGATGCCGACGGGGACGCCGAGCTCCTCCTCGAGGAGGGACCGCAGCGGGACCTCGCGCCAGCCGAGGTTCTCGGCGCCGCGCACGACCCCGTCCTCGTCGTCGACGATGCCGGGCGTCGCGATGCCCAGACCGGTGACGTGGTACCCGGCCGGCACGGACTCCCAGAGGCGGTGCGCAGCGAGCAATACCGAGTCGAGCGGCTCACGGTCGGCGGTGCGCGTCGGGACGGTGGTGCGCACGACCATGCCGTGCTCCCCGACGACGGCGGCCTTGATGTCCGTCCCGCCGACGTCGAGCGCCAGGACGGTGGGCGACGTGGTCGGTCGGGCTGCGGGGGTGCTCACGGGTGTTCCGTCCTGCGGTGGCCGGTGACGGCGGTCGGTTGGGTGCCCGGGCGCGCGCCGGGGGCCGCGGGTCCCGACGCTGCGAACCGCTCGCACAGGGTAGCCCGCGCGGGCAGCGGGCCGCGAGACGCCCGGCACCTTAGGCTCGGGCTGTGAGCGCTGGAACCCGGGTCTACGTCGCCCGGCTCGCCGGGACGGCCGTCTTCGACCCCAACGGTGATCAGGTCGGACGTGTCCGCGACGTGGTCGTGCTGCTGCGGCCGCAGGGCGCGCCGCGTGCCGTGGGGCTCGTGGTCGAGGTCGCGGCCCGGCGCCGCGTCTTCCTCCCGTTGACGCGCGTGACGAGCGTCGACGCAGGGCAGGTCATCTCGACGGGGCTGCTCAACATGCGCCGGTTCGAGCAGCGGCCGCACGAGACGCTCGCGGTGGGCGAGCTGCTGGAGCGCACGGTGACGCTGCGCGACGGGACGGGTGACGCGACGGTCGAGGACCTGTCGATCGCGCAGACGCGCACGGGCGACTGGTTCGTCGACAAGCTGTTCGTGCGGCACCGCGTGGCCCACAAGGGCCCGCTGGGGATCCGCCGTCGGGGCGACAGCCGGGTGGTCGACGTCGGCGACGTCACCGGGCTCGCCGGTGGCGGGCCCGGCCAGGCGGCCAGCCTGCTGCTGGCCGCCTACGACGAGCTGAAGGCGGCCGACCTCGCGGACGTCCTGCACGACATGGGCGACCGACGGCGGCTCGAGGTCGCGACCGCGCTCGACAACGAGCGGCTCGCCGACGTCCTCGAGGAGCTGCCGGAGGACGACCAGGTCGAGATCCTGCAGAGCCTGGAGACGGACCGCGCCGCGGACGTCCTCGAGGCGATGCAGCCCGACGACGCCGCCGACCTGCTCGGCGAGCTGCCCGACGACCAGGCCGCGGCGCTCCTCGAGCTCATGGAGCCCGACGAGGCGAAGGACGTCCGGCGGCTGCTCGCGTACGAGGACGACACGGCCGGCGGCCTCATGACGACCGAGCCGGTGGTGCTCGGGCCGGAGACGCCGATCGCGCTCGCGCTCGCGCACGTCCGCCGCAAGGACGTGCCGCCGGCGCTCGCGTCGATGGTCTTCGTGACGCGTTCGCCCGTCGAGACGCCGACGGGTCGGTTCCTCGGGGTCGTCCACATCCAGCGGATGCTCCGCGAGCCGCCGCACCAGGCGATCGGCTCGATCCTCGACCCGGACGTCGACCCGGTACCGCCGCACGCGTCCCTCGCCCGCGTGACGCGCGTCCTCGCGACGTACAACATGCTCGCCGTGCCGGTCGTGGACGCGGAGAAGCGTCTGCTCGGCGCGGTGAGCGTCGACGACGTGCTCGACCACCTGCTGCCCGAGGACTGGCGCGAGACCGACGACTTCGAGGACGACTCCGAGGACGACTCCGGGGACGACTCCGGGGACGACTCCGAGGACCGGGCTGCGGCTGGAGGTCGCCGTGGCTGACCGGCTCGACCTCCCCAAGGAGCAGAAGCGCACGATCCTGCCGCGCGTCCAGGTCGAGGACGACGCGGTGGGCCGCATCTCGGAGGGCATCGCACGGTTCCTGGGCACGCCCCGCTTCCTCATCTACCTCACGGTGTTCTGCATGGCCTGGCTGGCCTGGAACTCGTGGGGGCCCCAGGCGCTGCGCTTCGACTCGGCCGCCAACGGCTTCACGGCCCTGACGCTCGTGCTGTCGCTCCAGGCGTCGTACGCCGCTCCCCTCATCCTGCTCGCGCAGAACCGGCAGGCCGACCGCGACCGCGTGACCACGGAGCAGGACCGGCAGCGCGCCGAGCGCAACCTCGCGGACACCGAGTACCTGGCGCGCGAGATGGCGGCCCTGCGGCTCGCCCTCAACGAGGTCGCGACGCGTGACTTCGTGCGCGGCGAGATCCGCAACCTGCTCGACGAGCTGTCGGACGACGACGACAAGGACGACCGGCGTCCCGACCGCGGCGCGGGCCGCCGCGACCCGGGGCGGCGGTAGTCCGGACCCGATCGCGCGGTGGGGCGTGGTCAGAACCAGGTCGGCACGACCGCGACGGCGATCAGGAGCAGTCCGAGGACCAGCAGCGGCGCTGCCGCGTGCAGACCTCTTCCGGTGAACGGGATCACGTCCCTGGCCGTGTGCCGGGAGCTGACCCACCGTTCACCCCCGAAGCCCGCGCCGATGCACGCGGCGCCCATGACGGCGGCCACCGGGTCGATCCTGGCGACATCGTGCAAGATCAGCCGGAGGGAGAGGCCGACCGCCGCGCAGGCGATGACGACCCACCACCGCGTGCGCCCGAGCGACGCGGCAGCACGCCTGGCCCACCCGGGCGCCCGATCCGTCGTCACCACGATCTCCTCGCCGCCGTCGCCCGTCCGTGCGGGGCACGTCGAGGACGCTACAGCCCGTTCGACGGCCCCTCCTACGATGGACCCATGCCCACCGACCCCGCCGCTGGTCCCGACGCGCTCGTCGACGCCGTCCGCGTCGCCCTCGGGGCGGTCCAGGACCCCGAGATCCGCCGCCCGATCGTCGACCTCGGCATGGTGCGCTCGGTCGAGGTGCAGCCCGGCGGGGCGCCGACGGGCGGCGCGCGCGCCGTCGTGGGCGTCGACCTCACGACGCCGGCGTGCCCGATGCGCAGCACCCTCGTCCGGGACGTCACGGCGGCCGCGCTGACCGTCGACGGGATCGACGACGTGCAGGTCGAGCTGGGCGCCATGGACGCCGAGCAGCGGCAGGCGCTACGCGCGCAGCTGCGCGGCGGGACGGGCGACCCGGTCGTCCCGTTCTCCCAGCCGGGCAACCTCACCAAGGTGTACGCGGTCGCGTCGGGCAAGGGCGGGGTGGGCAAGTCGTCCGTCACGGCCAACCTCGCGGCCGCGATGGCCGCCGACGGACTGCGCGTGGGCGTCCTCGACGCCGACATCCACGGGTTCTCGATCCCCCGCATGCTGGGCGTCACGGGCCAGCCGACGCGCGTCGACAACATGCTGCTCCCTCCGATCGCGCACGACGTGAAGGTGGTGTCGATCGGCATGTTCGTGCCCGCGGGCAAGCCGGTCGTGTGGCGCGGCCCGATGCTGCACCGGGCGCTCGAGCAGTTCCTCGCCGACGTGTTCTGGGGCGACCTCGACGTGCTGCTCCTCGACCTGCCGCCTGGGACGGGCGACATCGCGATCTCGGTCGCGCAGCTCCTGCCAGGCAGCGAGATCGTCGTCGTGACGACGCCGCAGCTCGCCGCCGCGGAGGTCGCCGAGCGCGCCGGGCTCGTCGCGACGCAGACGGACCAGGACGTCGTCGGCGTGGTCGAGAACATGGCGTGGCTGACGCAGCCCGACGGGTCGCGGCTCGAGCTGTTCGGCGCGGGCGGCGGCGCGCGCGTCGCGCGGAGCCTCACCGAGCAGGTGGGGCACGACGTCCCGCTGCTGGGCCAGGTCCCGCTCGACGTCGCGCTGCGCGAGGGCGGGGACGAGGGCACGCCGGTCGTCGTCGCGGACCCGTCGTCCCCGGCCGCCGAGGCGCTGCGGGCGGTCGCGCGCAGTCTCGCGGCGAAGCCGCGCGGCCTGGCCGGCCGCAACCTGGGCCTGTCCCCCGTCTGACCCGACGCGCTGCCGCCCGGACTTCACCCCGGCGGGGGCGGCCGGCCCGCCGGAGAGATGTTTTATTTTGTGCGATCGTGTGAGAACCTGTGGACATGCTTGCGACCGTGCGGCACGACCGCATCCTGACCGCCCTGCGTGCCACGGGGGCGGTGCGCATCGCCGACCTCGCCGCCGACCTCGACGTCTCGGAGATGACCGTCCGCCGCGACCTCGCCGAGCTCGCCGAGCGCGGCCTCGTGCGCAAGGTGCACGGCGGCGCGGTCGCCCCCGACGCACCGCGCCCCGGTGACGAACCCGCGTTCGCCGCCAAGTCGGACCTCATGGCCGCCGAGAAGGCCGGCATCGCCCGTGCGGCGGCGTGCCTCGTCGAGCCCGGCGCGTCCGTCGCGATCTCCGCCGGCACGACCACTCACGCGCTCGCCCACGAGCTCGTGCGCCGCACCGACCTGCGCCCGCTCACCGTCGTGACCAACTCGCTCCCCGTCGCCGACACGCTCTACCGGGCCGACGGCGTGACCACCGTCCTCACGGGCGGCGAGCGCACCCCCTCCGACGCGCTCGTCGGTCCGCTCGCCGAGGCGGCGCTCGCCGACCTGCGCGTCGACGTCGCGTTCCTCGGCGCGCACGGCGTGAGCGTCGACCACGGCCTCACCACCCCGAACCTCGCCGAGGCGTCCACCGACCGGGCGCTGCGCGCCGCCGCCGCAGCAACCGTCGTGCTCGCCGACCACAGCAAGTGGCAGGTCACCGGCCTCGCCCGGTGGGCTCGCCTCGACGACGTCGACGTCCTGGTCACCGACGACGGCCTCGAACCCGCCGACCGCGACGCCGCCGCCGAGCACGCCGGACGCGTCGTCGTCGCGGAGGTGGCCCGGTGAGCACGCAGCCCACGACCGACCGGCCCACCGGCCCCGCCCGGACCGCGACGGTGCTCGCCGACGGGCGCGAGCTCGTCTACTACGACGACGTCCTCGGCGACAGCGGCTACGTCCACACGACGCACGACCCGCGACCCCTGCCCGACCGGTTCGGCCCCGACGGATACGCCGCCGGTCCGCGCATGCGCCGCGACCCGCTGACCGGCGAGTGGGTCCCGATGGCGACGCACCGCATGAACCGCACGTTCCTGCCGCCCGCGTCCGCGTGCCCGCTGTGCCCCGCCGACCCGGACGCCGAGTACGCGGACGGCGAGATCCCCGACACCGCGTACGACGTCGCCGTGTTCGAGAACCGGTTCCCCTCGCTGCTCGCCGTCCCCGGCGAGGACGAGTCCGTGCAGGACGACACCGTCGTCGGGGAGGGCCTCTGGCTCGACGCCCCCGCTGCGGGCCGGTGCGAGGTCATCTGCTTCTCGAGCGACCACGACACGTCGTTCGCCCAGCTCGACACGCGCCGCGTCCGCACCATCGTGGACGCATGGGCCGACCGCACCGAGGCGCTCGCCGCGCTCGAGACCACCCAGGAGGTGTTCGCCTTCGAGAACCGCGGGCGCGAGATCGGCGTCACGCTCCCCCACCCGCACGGCCAGATCTACGCCTACCCGTACGTCACGCCGCGCACCGAGCAGCTCCTCACCCAGGCGACCGCCTACCACCGTCGCACCGGTCGCTCGCTGCTGCGCGACGTCCTCGACGGCGAGCTCGCGCACGGGCGCCGCGTCGTGCTCACCAGCGAGCACTGGGTCGCCTACGTGCCGTTCGCGGCCCGCTGGCCCGTCGAGGTGCACCTGGCACCGCGGCGCGACGTGCTCGACCTGCCGTCCCTGACGGACGCCGAGCGCGACGACCTCGCCCGCACCTACCTGCGGCTGCTGCGCGGGCTGGACCGGTTCTTCGTCGACCCGGAGTCGGACGAGCCGATCCCCCTGCCGTACATCGCCGGCTGGTCGCAGGCCCCCGCCCACGACCCGCGCCGCGAGCACGCCCGGCTGCACCTCAAGCTGTTCTCGGTGCTGCGCGCGCCCGGCAAGCTCAAGTACCTCGCCGGCTCCGAGTCCGGTGCCGGGGCCTGGGTCTCCGACACGACGCCCGAGACCGTCGCCACCCGACTCCAGGAGCTCCTCGCATGACCGCCGCCACGCAGGGAACAGACCCGGCGACCACCACGTGGCTCGACGCGTGGACCCGTCAGGAGGGCGCCGAGCGGGCGACCCGGGCGTTCGTCGCCGCGTTCGGGCGCGAGCCCGACGGCGTGTGGTCGGCCCCCGGACGCGTCAACCTCATCGGCGAGCACACCGACTACAACGGTGGCCTGTGCCTGCCCACCGCGCTGCCCCACCGGACGTACGTCGCGTTCGCGCGCCGCGACGACGACGCCGTGCGCCTCGCGTCCGCGCAGCGTCCCGGCGACCTGTGGACCGCGTCCCTCGGCGAGATCGGCCCCGGCACGGTCGACGGCTGGGGCGCCTACCCGGCCGGCGTCGCGTGGGCGCTCGCCGACCGCGACGGCGACGGCGACCGCGACCGCACCCGCGACGGCACGCCGTCCGGCTTCGACGCCGCCGTCGACTCGTGCGTCCCGTTCGGTGCCGGGCTGTCGTCGTCCGCGGCGCTCGAGTGCGCTGTCGCCGTCGCGCTCGACGACGCGTGGGGTCTCGGGCTCGCCGCCGACCGGCGTCCCGAGCTGACGCGCGCGTGCATGCGCGCCGAGAACGAGGTCGTCGGCGCCCCCACCGGCGGTCTCGACCAGTCCGCGTCGCTGCTCTGCACGCCCGGGCACGCCCTGCTGCTCGACTTCGCCCCCGACACCCCCGACGACGCGTTCGCGAGGCCGCGCACGTTCGAGCCCGAGGCCCTCGGGCTCACGCTCCTCGTGATCGACACGCGCGCCGAGCACAGCCTCGCCGACGGGCAGTACGCCGAGCGGCGGCGCACCTGCGAGGACGCCGCACGACGCCTCGGGGTCCGGACGCTGCGGGAGATCACGCCCGAGGGGCTCGACGACGCGCTCGAGGCGCTGGCCGACGTCGCACGCCGCCGCGTCCGGCACGTCGTGACCGAGGTGGCGCGCGTCGAGGAGTTCGTCGCGGCGGCGGACCTCGCGGGCTCCGACCAGGCCCGGACGTCCGACGAGCGGGCCACGGTCGGCGCGCGCCTGGGCGCGCTCATGGCCGCGTCCCACGCGTCGCTGCGCGACGACTACGAGGTGTCGTGCGCCGAGCTCGACACGGCCGTCGAGGCGGCGACCGCCGCGGGTGCCGTGGGTGCCCGGATGACGGGCGGCGGGTTCGGCGGGTCGGCGATCGCGCTCGTCCCCCGCGGCACCGAGCAGGCCGTCGCGGACGCCGTGGCGCAGGCGTTCGTCGACCGCGGGCACGGCGCGCCCGCGTTCCTCCTCGCCCCGCCGTCCGGGCCGGCCGACCGGGACGTCTGACCCGACGTCCGGCGCGGCTGCCGGTCGGCACTAGGCCAACCGGCGGCGCTGCGCGTCGTCGTACGACGCGTAGAACACCGCGACCGGTTCCCCTCCCGGGTCGGGGGCACGGTCGGCGTACTCCTGGAGCAGCGCGCTGACGCGCTGGTCGAGCTCGGCGCGAGCAGCCGGCGTCAGCGTGAGGCCGAGGCGGACGACCGCGACGTCGTCGGGCCGGGCCTCCCCGATCTCGTCGACGAAGGTCCGCACGAGCGACGGGTCGCCGGGGGCGACGGGCGTGCGCCACGACCGGCCGGTGGCGAGGTACGGCACCTCGCGCGACCCCCGGACCCCGCGGCGGACCGGCAGCGGTGCGAGAAACCCGCGGTCCACGAGCGTGCGCACGTGGTGGAGCGTGCTGCCGGGGTTGCGACCGAGGGCGGCGGCGATCTCGCGGTTGCTGCGCGGCTCGTCGAGGCAGAGACGCAGGATGCGCAGCCGCAGCGTGGACGCGAGCGCCCGGGCGTCGGCGTCGGGGTCGACGGGCGGATCGGGCAGCGGACCGAGGAGCTCTTCCTGCCAGCGCGGCGTCATGCGGCCATCCTACCGATTGACTTTTCCCAATCAGTCGGCGGACGATCGACGTGTGACCGATCCCGCCGTCGCGCCGCCACGGCGCTCGCTCGTCCACCACCGCGACTTCCGCGCCCTGTGGACCGGCGACGCCCTCGGGCAGCTCGGCGCCCAGCTCGCGACGCTCGCCGTCCCCGTCCTCGCCGTCCAGACGCTGCACGCGGACGCCTGGCAGATGGGCGCCCTCACCGCCGCCGAGACCGCCGCGTTCCTCGTCATCGGGCTGCCCGCCGGCGCGTGGGTCGACCGGATGCGCAAACGACGCGTCCTCATCGGCGCCGACCTCGTGCGCGCCGCCGCGCTCGGCGGCGTCGTCGCGTGCGCCGCCGCGGGCGTCCTGTCCATGCCGGTCCTCTACGCCGCCGCGCTCGTCATGAGCTGCGCGACGGTCTTCTTCGACGTCGCCCACCAGAGCTACGTCCCCGGTCTCATCGGGCTCGACCACGTCGTCGAGGGGAACGCCAAGCTGCAGGCCACCGCGTCCGTCGCGCAGGTCGCCGGGCCGGCGCTCGGCGGCGTCCTGCTCCGCGTCGTCACCGCACCCGCGCTGCTCGTGGTCAACGCGGCCACCTACCTCCTGTCCGTCGTCTTCGTCGCCCGGATCCGCGCCGACGAGCGCCTCCCGCCCCGCGAGGAGCGCGGGCCGCTCGTCCACGAGATCCGCGAGGGCCTCGCGTTCGTCGCGCACCAGCCGCTGCTCGTCCGGATCGTCGTCTGCACGTCGATCGGCAACCTGGGCTGGTCGGTCGTCAGCGCCCTCCTCACGCTCTACGCGCTGCGCGACCTCGGCCTCACCGCCGCCGGGCTCGGCGTCGCGCTCTCCGCGGCGTCCGTCGGCGGCCTGCTCGGCGCCCTCCTCGGCGAGCGCGTCGCCCGACGCGTCGGCGAGGCCCGCGTCATCCCGCTCGCTGCGGTCGCGCTCGCCCTGCCGATGGCGTGCGTCCCGCTCGCCGGCGTCCTGCCGTGGAACCCCGAGGTCACGCTCGCCGCGGGCCTGGCCGTCGCCTACTTCGCGCTCGTGGTCTTCAACATCGCCGCCGTGAGCTTCCGGCAGCGACTGTGCCCGCCGCGGCTGCTCGGCCGCATGAACGCGTCCGTCCGGTTCGTCGTCTGGGGCACGATGCCCGTCGGCGGCCTGCTCGGCGGGTGGCTCGGCACGACCGTCGGCGTGGTCCCCGCGATCTGGGTCGGGGTCACGACGGGCGTCCTCGCCGCCCTGCCCGTCCTCGCGTCGCCGCTGCTCACCATGACGACGCTCCCGGAGCCCGCCGAGCACCCCGGCATCCGCACCGGGTCGTGATATCACGGAGGACGTGACCCGTCCCGAGACCTCCGAACCCGACCCACCCGCTCTGCCCGGGCTGCCCGACCACGTCGTCGTCATGGGAGTCGCCGGGTCCGGCAAGACGACCGTCGCCCAGCTGCTCGCCGACACCACCGGCGCCGCGTTCGTCGAGGCGGACGACCTGCACCCCGCCGCGAACGTCGTCAAGATGTCCGCGGGCCACGCCCTCGACGACGACGACCGCGCGCCGTGGCTCGCGGCGATCCGCGACCGGATGGACGCCGAGGCTCGCGCCGGGCGGCGCACCGTCCTGACGTGCTCGGCGCTGCGCCGGCCGTACCGGGACGTGCTGGCCACAGCCACCGGACGGGTGGTCTTCGTCCACCTCGACGGCGACCCGGAGCTCCTCGCCGCACGCATCGCCGCACGGACCGGGCACTTCATGCCCCCCGCGCTCCTCGCGTCGCAGCTCGCGACCCTCGAACCGCTCGACCCCGACGAGGACGGCTACGTCGTCGACGTCACCCCGCCGCCCGAGACGGTCGCCGGGGCCGTGCGCGTGCTCCTCGTGCACGCCGGTCAGACGTCGTAGACGACCACGACGGGCGCGTGGTCGGAGAACCGCGCCTCGTACGTCTCCGCGCGATCCACCTCGACGGACTTCGCGAGCGACGCGAGCCCGGGCGTCGCGAGCTGGTAGTCGATGCGCCAGCCCGCGTCGTTGACGAACGCCTGACCGCGCCACGACCACCACGTGTACGGGCCGGGGCCGGGGCCGCCGAACCGGCGTCCGAGGTCGACCCAGCCGAGGTCGTCGAACCACCGGTCCAGGTACGCGCGCTCCTCGGGCAGGAAACCCGCCGCCTTGAGGTTGCCCTTCCAGTTCTTGATGTCGACCTCGCGGTGCGCGATGTTGACGTCTCCCCCGACGACGACGTCACGCCCGGACGCCGCGAGCTCCGCGAGTCGGGCCGTCACCTTCTCGAGGTAGGCGTACTTCTCGTCCATCTTCGGCGTGCCCGCGGTACCCGAGTGGATGTACGTCGACACGACGGTCACCGTGCGCGGCGCGGCGTCGAGCTCGACGTCCACCTCGACCCAGCGGCCGGTGTCCACGGGCGGCTCCTCCACGCCCTCGGGGTGCACGTGCCCGAGCCCCACGCGGACGGCCGTCACGGGCCGCCGTGTCAGGACGGCCACCCCCGCACGCCCCTTGATGTCGCTCGCCTGGTGCGCCACGTGCCACCCCTCGGGGAAGAACCCGTCGAGGATCTCGTCGGTGGCGCGCACCTCCTGGAGCAGCAGGACGTCGGGCCCACGCTCGGCGACCCAGTCGAGCATCCCGCGCTTCACGGCGGCGCGGATCCCGTTCACGTTCACGGTGGCGATCGTCAGCACCGCCCCATCCTCTCAGCCCCGGGCAGGCGCGACCGACGGCCCGGTGACCCCGCGGGCGCGCCCGCCGAGACCCCCGAGAACGGCCGGAAACGACACAACGGGCATGGCGAGAGCGTCCAGTACGTAGTCCCGCGTAGGGTCCCGCACAGACTCTGAGGGCCGCCCTCATGCCCGAGAAGTTCACCCGGACCTACGGTTTGTTTACATTCCTAACTGGCTCGACGACGATGTCGGGCCACCGGACACCGTGGAGGATCCCGGATGCACCCCTCGCTCCCCCGGCGCACATCGCGCTTGATCGGCGCGGCCGCAGCGGCCGCCGTCACCGGTTCGCTCTTCTTCGCCGCGGCGCCCTCCCAGGCCGCCGCTCCGCTCGCCACCGACGCCTCCGCGACGTCGTCGGGCGACAGTGCCATCAACGGCTTCCGCAACGTCGGCTACTTCGCCCAGTGGGGCGTGTACGGCCGCAACTACAAGGTGAACGACATCGTCACCTCGGGCGCCATCAAGAACCTCACGCACATCAACTACGCGTTCGCGAACATCTCGACGAGCGGCACCTGCTTCGAGGCGAACAAGGCCGTCGGCAACTCGGGCACCGCGGCCGACGGCGTCGGCGCGGGCGACTCGTGGGCCGACTATGGCATGACGTACACGGCCGGGAACTCGGTCGGCGGCGTCGCGGACACCTGGGACCAGCCGCTCGCCGGCTCGTTCAACCAGCTCAAGCAGCTCAAGGCGAAGTACCCGAACGTCAAGGTCATGATGTCGATCGGCGGCTGGACCTACTCGCGCAACTTCTCGACGATCGCCGCGACCGACGCGTCGCGCAAGAAGTTCGTGTCGTCCTGCATCGACATGTTCATCAAGGGAAACCTGCCCGTGGTGGACGGCCGCGGCGGCACGGGCTCGGCCGCGAACATCTTCGACGGCTTCGACATCGACTGGGAGTGGCCCGGCACCACCGCCGGCCTCACCGGCAACGTGGTCGACCCCGTCAACGACGGGAAGAACCTCGTCCTGCTCGCCAAGGAGTTCCGCACCGAGCTCGACGCGTACACGGCCACGAGCGGCAAGAAGTACCTCATGTCGGCGTTCGGCCCGGCGGACCCGAACAACATCACGGTGGGCCACTGGAACGACCCGGAGCTCTACAAGTACCTCAACTTCGTCAATGTCCAGGGCTACGACCTGGCGGGCGCGTGGGAGCCGGGACAGACCGGTCACCAGATCAACCTGTACGACGACCCCGCCGACCCGCGCGAGCCGGCGAAGCAGTACAGCGCAGACAAGGCGATCCGCACGTATCTCAACGCAGGCGTCCCGGCGTCGCAGCTCGGCCTCGGCATGGCGCTCTACGGGCGCGGCTGGACCGGCGTGAAGTCGTCGACGCCGTGGTCGGCCGCGACCGCGGGCGCCCCGGGCACGTACGAGACCGGCATCGACGACTACGACAAGCTCAAGAGCGTCGGCACCGGGTACTACGACTCCAAGGTCGTCGCCGCGTGGCGCTACGACGGCAACAACTGGTGGAGCCTCGACACCCCGCAGACCGTGGCCGCCAAGTCGGACTACATCCGGTCCAAGGGCCTCGGCGGGGCCATGTGGTGGGAGCTCGACGGTGACCGCGGGGGCGTCCTGACGGCCGCCGCGATCGCGAAGCTGGGCACCGGCACGGCCGGCCCGGTCACGGGTGGCGGCACCTCGACGCCGACCACGACGCCGACCACGACGCCGACCGAGACGGCCACGCCCACCCAGACCACGACACCGACGCAGACGTCCACCCCGACCACGACACCGACGCAGACGGCCACCCCGACGTCGGGCACGTGCTCGGTCGCGGCCTGGTCTGCGGCGACGGTCTACACGGGCGGCAAGCAGGCGTCGTACAACGGCACGGTCTACACGGCGCAGTGGTGGACCCAGGGCGAGACCCCGGGCACGTCCGCCGCGTGGAAGGCGACGGGCACGTGCTCGGGCACCTCGACCACGACGTCGAGCCCGACCACCACGATCAGCCCCACGTCGACGGCCACGTCGACGGGCGGCACGGGCACCTGCTCGGCGGCGGCCTGGTCCGCGTCGGCCGCGTACCCGGGCGGCTCGGTCGTCTCCTACCAGGGCAAGACCTACAAGGCCCAGTGGTGGAGCCAGGGCGAGACCCCCGGCGCCAGCCAGTGGAGCGCGTGGGTCCTGCAGGGCACCTGCTGACGCAGGAGCCGGTCACACCAGCGACACGCACGCCGCATCCCGCTGCACGAGCAGGAGCGGCCGCACGACGAGGAAGGGCCTCGGGCACGCGCCCGGGGCCCTTCCCCCTGCCCGGCCCGCCCGCGCAGTCTGTGGCAATCCCTGATGGAGCCGCGCGGCGTGCGAGCGGAATCTCCGAGATTCCCCGTATGGCCCAGGTATTTGTTCCCTTATTAATCTTTTGTTCACATCGTGTCCGACGTCGCCGTCGGACCACCCACACCGTGGAGGAACCCCGGACATGCACCTCAACCCCCGCCGCAGCCGGCGCGCCCTCGGCGCGCTCGCGGCAGCAGCCGTCGCCGGCTCGCTGCTGGTCGCTGCCGCCCCGTCCCAGGCCCAGCCGCTCGCCGCGGCGACGCCCGCCACCACGACGCCGGACACGCCGATCAACGGCTTCCGGAGCGTCGGCTACTTCGCCCAGTGGGGCATCTACGGCCGCAACTTCCAGGTCAAGGACATCGAGAAGGCCGGTGACGTCAAGAGCCTCAACGTCATCAACTACGCGTTCGCGAACATCAGCGCGGACGGCAAGTGCTTCGAGGCCAACAAGGCCGTCGGCAACTCCGGCACGGCCAACGACGGCGTGGGCGCGGGCGACCAGTTCGCCGACTACGACAAGTCGTACAGCGCGGCCGACTCCGTCAGCGGCGTCGCCGACAAGTGGGACCAGCCGCTCGCGGGCAACTTCAACCAGCTCAAGGAGCTGAAGGCGAAGTACCCGAACCTCAAGGTCGTCCTGTCGATCGGTGGCTGGACCTACTCGAAGCACTGGTCGACGGCCGCCAAGACGGACGCGTCGCGCAAGGCGTTCGTGTCGTCCTGCATCGACATGTTCATCAAGGGCAACCTGCCGTCCTACGACGGTCGCGGCGGCGCGGGTGCCGCGGCGGGCGTGTTCGACGGCTTCGACATCGACTGGGAGTGGCCCGGCACGGACGCCGGCCTCACCGGCAACATCGTGGACCCGGCGAACGACGGACCGAACCTCGTCCTGCTCGCCAAGGAGTTCCGCACGCAGCTCGACGCCTACTCGGCCACGAGCGGCCAGAAGTACATCCTCTCGGCGTTCGCCCCCGCCGACCCGGTCAACATCAAGGTCGGGCACTGGAACGACCCCGAGCTGTTCAAGTACATGGACTACGTGAACGTGCAGGGCTACGACCTGTGGGGGGCGTGGAACCCGACGCTCGCCGGTCACCAGATCAACCTGTACGACGACCCGGCCGACCCGCGCGCCGCGAACCAGCAGTACAGCGCCGACAAGGCGATCCGCACGTACACCGACGCCGGCGTGCCGGCCTCGCAGCTCACGCTCGGCATGGCGCTCTACGGCCGTGGCTGGACCGGCGTGAAGTCCTCCACCCCGTGGTCGGCGGCGACCGACGGTGCCGCCGGCACGTACGAGAAGGGCATCGAGGACTACGACAAGATCAAGTCGCTCGGCACCGGCTACTACGACGCCAAGACCGGCTCGGCCTGGCGCTACGACGGCACCAGCTGGTGGAGCCTCGACACCCCGGACACCGTGGGCCAGAAGGCGGACTACATCCGCGCCAAGGGCCTCGGCGGCGCCATGTGGTGGGAGCTCGACGGTGACCGTGCCGGCGTCCTGCCCGCGGCCGTCCTCGCCAAGCTCGGCACCGGCGCCAAGGGCCCGCTGACCGGCGGCGGCACGTCCACGCCGACCACGACGCCGACGGCGACGGCCACCCCGACCGCGACCGCCACGCCGACCAAGACCGCCACCCCGACGGCGACGGCCACGCCGACCAAGACCGCCACCCCGACGAAGACGGCCACGGCCACGCCGACCGCCACGGGCGGCACCTGCACGGCCACCGCGTGGTCCTCGACCGCGGTCTACACGGGCGGCTCGGTCGTGTCCTACCAGGGCAAGACCTACAAGGCGCAGTGGTGGACGCAGGGCGAGACGCCCGGCGCGAGCCAGTGGGGCGCCTGGGCGCTGCAGGGCACCTGCTGACGCACGCCTGACGCCGGCCCACCGCCGGTACCGCACGACGGACGAGGCCCCGGGGCACCTGCCCCGGGGCCTCGTCCCGTCGCGGTGCTCGTGACCCTGAACTGCAGGTTTGCGTGGTCTCCCCCATGCCGCCCGAGCGCCGCCCGCCCCTAGGCTCGACGTGCCGGCCGGACGACGGTGTCCGGCCACGACCGTGGAGGACCGCCCCATGCATCCCGCACCACGACCACGCACGTCCCGCCTCACGATCGGGTTCACGCTCACGCTCGGGCTCGGCCTGGGGGCCACCGGCCTCGCGCTCGCCGGCCCGGCGCTCGCCGCCGACCCCACCCCGACGGCCGTGGTCGGCGGGGACGCCGGGCCCGGCTGCCCCTACTCGGCGTGGTACCCCGACGTCACCTACACGCCGGGGCAGACCGCCGCCTACCGCAACATCATCTACACGGCGCGCACGACCACCCGCGGCGAGGTGCCCGGGACGGGGTCGTCCTGGAGCGCCACGCAGAGCTGCCCGGACCGGCTCGACCCCACGCCGACGAGCACGACGCCCGTGCCCACCACCACGGTTCCCACCACCACGGTGCCGACCACCACCGTGCCCGCGACGGCGCCGTGGTCCGCCACGACCGTGTACCGGGGCGGCGAGCGGGTGACGTACGGCGGCGCGGCATACCGCGCGCGCTGGTGGACGCTCGGCGAGAAGCCGGGTGTCGACCCGTTCGGCCCGTGGGTCCCGGAGCCTGTCTTCGCCGCGTCCTGACGACCCTGCCCAGCCGTCCGTCCGGCGCGGACGGCGCGAGCGGGGCGGAGGTGCTGCGTCGCGCGGTCGGCCGGGAGGACGTCCTCCCGGCCGACCCCGTCGTCAGGACAGCCGCTGCTCCACCGCGGCGAGCAGCACGCAGGTCGCGAGGCCGTCGATCGCCACGCGGATCTCGTCGACCGGCGGGAACGTCGGCGCGATGCGGATGTTGCGGTCGCGCGGGTCGTGCCCGTAGGGGAACGACGCCCCGGCGGGCGTGAGCGCGATCCCCGCCTCCCTCGCCAGCTCGACCACGCGACGCGCGGTCCCGTCGACGACGTCGAGGCTCACGAAGTACCCGCCGCGCGGCGTGTTCCACGTGGCCGTGCCCGTGCCGCCCAGGCGGGCGTCGAGCGTGTCGAGCACGGCCCCGAACTTCGGCTCGAGGATCTCGCGGTGCCGGTGCATGTGCGCCCGCACCCCGTCGGCGTCCCGCAGGAACCGCACGTGCCGCAGGTGGTTCACCTTGTCGGGACCGATGGACCCGAACGCGAGGTGCCGCAGGTACCACGCGACCGTGCTCGGCGACCCCGCGAGGAACGCCACGCCGGCGCCCGCGAACGTCACCTTGGACGTCGACGCGAAGACCACGAAGCGGTCCGGGTGCCCCGACGCCGCAGCCAGGCCGAGCACGTCGACGGCCTTCGACTCGTCGTCGGTGAGGTGGTGCACCGCGTAGGCGTTGTCCCACAGGACGGTGAAGTCCGGTGCGGCCGCCGGCATCGCGGCGAGCCGCGCCGCGACCTCCGCGGACGTCGTCTCGCCGCCCGGGTTCGAGTACGTCGGCACGAGCCACAGGCCCTTGATCGTCGGGTCGTCGGCGACGAGCCGCGCGATCGCCTCGACGTCGGGACCGTCGGGCGTCTGGTCGACCGTGACCATCTCGATACCGAGGTGCTCGAGCATCGCGAAGTGCCGGTCGTACCCGGGCACCGGGCAGATCCAGCGGACCTTCTCTTCCCGACCCCACGGCTGCGGTGAGCCGTCGCGCCCGAACAGGAAGGCGTACGCGAGCACGTCGAACATCACGGTGAGGCTCGAGGTGCCGCTCGCGAGGAGCTGCTCGACCGGGATGCCGAGCAGGTCGGCGTAGATCGCCCGCAGCTCGGGCAGGCCCGCGAGCCCACCGTAGTTGCGGGTGTCGGTGCCGTCCGCCGCGCGGAAGTCGTCCTCGCCGGGCAGCCCCAGCAGGGGCTGTGCCAGGTCGAGCTGTTCCGGCGACGGCTTGCCGCGCGTGATGTCGAGACGCAGCCCGCGCGCCTGGAGGGCGGCGTACTCGTCGAGCAGCGTGGCGTGGAGGGTGGTCAGGGCGGCGGCGTCGAGGTCGGCGACGACGGGCCTGCCGGTGTTCTCGCTCATGCGCTCATCCTGCCCGACCGACGGTGCGCTCCGCGGCGGCCACCACGTTGGCGAGCAGCATCGCCCGGGTCATCGGTCCGACCCCGCCGGGGTTCGGCGAGAGCCAGCCGGCGACCTCGGCCACGCCGGGGTCGACGTCGCCCGCGAGCTTCGCCCGGCCCGTCGCCGTGGTCCCGACCCGCGTGACGCCCACGTCGAGGACGGCCGCGCCCGGCTTGACCCACTCGGGCTTGACCAGGTGAGGCACACCCACGGCGGCCACGACGACGTCGGCCCGGCGCACCTCGGCCGCGAGGTCCGTGGTGCGCGAGTGCGTGAGCGTGACGGTCGCGTCCACGCCCTTGCGGGTCAGCAGCAGCCCGAGCGGGCGACCGACGGTGAGCCCGCGCCCGATCACGACGACGTGCTTGCCCGACACCGACACGTCGTTGCGGCGCAGCAGCTCCAGGCACCCGGCGGGCGTGCACGGCAGCGGCGTGGAGATCTCGCCGTCGACCCCGAGCACGAGCTCGCCGAGGTTCGCCGGGTGCAGGCCGTCGACGTCCTTGGCGGGGTCGACCGCGACGAGCGCGGCGTGCTCGTCCATGCCCCGCGGGAGCGGCAGCTGGACGATGTAGCCCGTCACGGCGGGGTCGGCGTTGAGGCGCGCGATGGTCTCGTGGACCTCGGCCTCGGTCGCGTCCGCGGGCAGGTCGGCGCGGATCGACTCGACGCCGATCTCCGCGGAGTCGCGGTGCTTGCCGCCGACGTAGCTCACCGAGCCCGGGTCCTCGCCGACGAGCAGCGTGCCGAGGCCGGGCACGACGCCGCGCTCGCGCAGCGCCGTGACCCGCTCGCGCAGCTCGGCCTTGATCGCGGCCGCGGCCGCGAGGCCGTCCAGCACCTGAGCGGTCACTGCTGCAGGCCCGGGTAGAGCGGGAAGGCCTCGGTGAGCGTGTCGACGCGGGCGCGCAGCGCCTCGGCGTCCGTGCCGGTGCCCTCGCGCAGCGCGGTCGCGATGATCTCGGCGACCTCGGTGAACTCGGCGTCGCCGAAGCCGCGCGTGGCGAGCGCCGGCGTGCCGATGCGCAGGCCGGACGTGACGCGCGGGGGGCGCGGGTCGAACGGCACGGCGTTGCGGTTCACCGTGATGCCGACGGTGTGCAGGAGGTCCTCGGCCTGCTGGCCGTCGAGGTCGGAGTGGCGCAGGTCGACGAGCACGAGGTGGACGTCGGTGCCGCCGGTGAGCACGGAGACGCCGGCAGCCGAGACGTCGGGCTGGGCCAGGCGGTCCGCGATGATCTGCGCACCGCGCAGCGTGCGCTCCTGACGGTCCCGGAAGCCCTCGGATGCGGCGACCTTGAACGACACCGCCTTCGCGGCGATGACGTGCATGAGCGGGCCGCCCTGCTGGCCGGGGAAGACCGCGGAGTCGATCTTCTTGGCGTACTCCTCCTTGGAGAGGATGAAGCCCGACCGCGGGCCGCCGATCGTCTTGTGCACGGTGGACGACACGACGTCGGCGTACGGGACGGGCGACGGGTGCAGGCCCGCGGCGACGAGACCGGCGAAGTGGGCCATGTCGACCCAGAGCTTCGCGCCGACCTCGTCGGCGATCGAGCGGAACGCCGCGAAGTCGAGGTGGCGCGGGTACGCGGACCAGCCGCCGATGATGACGTCGGGGCGCTCGGCGAGCGCCTTCTCGCGCACCTGGTCCATGTCGATCCGGTACGTCTCGGCGTCGACGCCGTACGCGGCGACGTCGTAGAGCCGGCCCGAGAAGTTGATCTTCATGCCGTGCGTGAGGTGGCCGCCGTGCGCGAGCTCGAGGCCGAGGATCTTGTCGCCCTTGTTGATGAGCGCGTGCAGGACGGCCGCGTTGGCCGTGGCGCCCGAGTGCGGCTGGACGTTCGCGTGCTCGGCGCCGAACAGCGACTTGGCGCGGGCGATCGCGAGGTTCTCGGCGATGTCGACCTGCTCGCAGCCGCCGTAGTAGCGGCGTCCGGGGTAGCCCTCGGCGTACTTGTTCGTGAGGACGGAGCCCTGGGCCTCGAGGACGGCACGCGGGACGAAGTTCTCGGACGCGATCATCTCGAGCGTGCCGCGCTGGCGGGCGAGCTCGCCGTCGAGGACGGCCTGGATCTCGGGGTCGAGCTCGGACAGGGGCAGGTTGAGGGCGTCGCTGGGGTTCGGGGACTGGGCGCTCATCGTTCTCCTCGGGGCGGCGTCGATCGGTGACATCGTGCTGGAACGTGTCCCGAGAGGCCCGTGGGTTCGCGGGTGCGGGCACGCACCTCTCAGGTGGTGACCGGGGCCCAGGCGAACGACCCGAAGTCCTGAACTGCTGTGTCGCTCCCCGGTGGTCATCCACCTTGCGCCAGTCGCGACGCGATTATGCTAACGCACCGTGGCGCCCCGCCCGAGTGGCTTCTCGCTCCTGCACCCCACGGACGCGGCGACGACCGCTAGAGTTAAAGATGTGAACGCAAAGCGGGCGACGCCGGGGTCGCAGACATCGCTTCGTGAATCCAACCGTGCGCGCATCATCGAAGCCGTCAAGCACCACGGAGGACTCGCGCAGGTCGAGCTCGCCGGCTCCACGGGCCTCTCGCCGGCGACCGTCTCCAACATCGTCAAGGAGCTCGTCGCCGCAGGCATCCTCCAGACGACACCCAGCACCCGCAGCGGACGGCGCTCGCAGTACGTCACCCTCGCCCGGAACGTCGGGCTCGTCGCCGGCGTCCACTTCGGTGCGCGCCACCTGCGCGTGGCCGTCGCCGACGCGACCGGGCAGGTGCTGGCCGACCAGCGCATGCCGCTCGGCACCGACCACCGCGCCGACGCCGGGCTCGACCGCGTCGCGCTGCTGCTCGCCGACATGGTCGAGTCGCTCGACGCCACGCTGCCCGAGCTGCTCGCCGTCGGGCTCGGCGTCCCTGCTCCGTTCGACACGTCGACGGGGCACGTCTCGTCCTCGTCGATGCTCCGCGGATGGGGCGGCGTCGAGATCGCACGCGTGACCTCCAAACGCCTCGGCGCGCCCGTCTTCGTCGACAACGACGCCAACCTGGGCGCGCTCGCCGAGCTGCGACAGGGCGCCGCCAAGGACGTCGCGCAGGCCGCCTACGTCTCGGTCTCGCACCGGATCGGATCAGGGCTCATCATCAACGGCGAGGTGTACCGCGGGTCCATCGGGACCGCGGGCGAGCTCGGTCACGTGACCATCGACGAGGACGGACCGATCTGCCGCTGCGGCAACCGCGGCTGCCTCGAGACGTTCGCAGGCGCGCAGCACCTGCTCGAGCTCCTCCGGGTGAGCCACGGCGCCCTGACGCTGCGCGACGTCATCCGGCTCGCGCTCGAGGGCGACGCCGGCTGCCGACGGGTGGTCGCGGACGCAGGGCGGGCCGTCGGGATCGCGCTCGCGAACCTGTGCAACCTGCTCAACCCGTCGCGCGTCGTCGTCGGCGGGGAGCTCGCGCGGGCGGGTGACATCCTCCTCGACCCGATCCGCGAGACGGTGGGGCGCTCCGCGCTGCCGGCGGCGTCCGGGGCGCTCGAGATCGTGCCTGCCGAGCTCCAGGGCGAGGCCGAGATCCTCGGTGCGATCGCGCTCGCGATCGAGCACGCGACCGTCAACGTCATGGCGAACGTCCCCTCCTGACCCGGACCGGCGCGCCCCGGCCCGCCCGGCGCACGGAGTGTCCGCAGGACACCAGGGCTCCCCTGCGAGACACTCGAACTGCTCCACTGACAGGTCCGTAACCAAACCGTTGCGTTCAAGACTTGACGACAAGGTGCGCTGACGAGTTGACTCGTACCGACCGCCAACGCAGGCGGACACCTACTCGGAGGTGCCTCAATGAAGAAGTCCACCACCAGGGCTGTCTCGATGGCCGCCATGCTCGCGCTCGGAATGGGCGCCCTCGCGGCCTGCAGCTCGGACAACAACGACTCGTCCGGCGGCTCGACCGACGGCGGCAGCAAGGGCGGCAAGGTCGCCCTGCTTCTCCCGGAGTCGAAGACCGCGCGCTACGAGGCCCTGGACAAGCCGCTGTTCACGGCCAAGCTCAAGGAGCTCTCGCCTGACACGGAGACGCTCTACTACAACGCCGACCAGGACAAGGACAAGCAGCTGCAGCAGGCGGAGACCGCGCTCACGCAGGGTGCCGACGTCCTCGTGCTCGACCCGGTCGACGGCGCCGCTGCGGCGAGCATCGTCAACGAGGCCAACCAGAAGAACGTCCCGGTCATCTCGTACGACCGCCTCATCACGGGTGGCAAGCTGGCGTACTACGTCACCTTCGACAACGAGCAGGTCGGCGTGGAGCAGGGCAAGGCCCTCGTCGCGGCCCTCCAGAAGTCCGACCCGGACAAGAAGGGCGGCATCATCATGATCAACGGGTCGCCCACCGACAACAACGCGACCCTGTTCAAGAAGGGCGCGCACTCCGTCCTGGACTCGAGCGGGTACAAGATCCTCGCCGAGTACGACACCCCCGACTGGAGCCCTGACAAGGCCCAGGCCTTCATGGAGAGCCAGGTCACCAAGTTCTCCGGCAAGTTCACGGGCGTGTACGCCGCCAACGACGGCACCGCCGGCGGCGCCGTCGCCGCCATGCAGGCCGCCAACGTCTCGCCGTGGCCCGCCGTGACCGGCCAGGACGCCGAGCTCCCCGGCATCCAGCGCATCGTCGCCGGCCAGCAGTACATGACGATCTACAAGTCGGTGAAGCAGGAGGCCGAGAACGCCGCCCAGGCCGCGGTCGACCTGCTCAACGACAAGCAGCCGACCGGAACGTCCCCCGACACGGACGGCGTCATCACGTCGCTCCTCCCGGTCCAGACGGTCACGGTCGACAACATCAAGGACACCGTCGTCAAGGACGGCGTCTACACGGTCGACCAGATCTGCACGGCCGACTACGCCGCCGCCTGCACCAAGGCCGGCCTGAAGTAACACCCCCGGCCGGGCGGCCGACCTCCCCACCGGGAGGACGGCCGCCCGGCTCCGCCGCGCGCCCCCCGCCGCGGCGCTACGACGCACCCCACCCCGGAAGGAGCTCCGGTGACTCAGACGACCGCCGCACCGGCCCCCAGCGCCTCGAAGCAGAACCTCGTGCTCTCGCTGCGCGGCATCACCAAGCGGTTCGGCGCCGTGCAGGCGCTGACCGACGTCGACCTGGACGTCCACGAGGGCGAGGTCGTGGCCCTCGTCGGCGACAACGGCGCCGGAAAGTCCACTCTCGTCAAGGTCATGGCCGGAGTCCACCCTCAGGACGAGGGCACGATCACGTTCGACGGCAAGCCGGCCCGCATCGGCACGCCCGCCGAGTCCCGCGACCTCGGCATCGCGACCGTGTTCCAGGACCTGGCGCTGTGCGACAACCTCGACGTCGTCGCGAACCTGTTCCTCGGTCACGAGAAGACCAGCGCGGGCACCCTCGACGAGGTCGCGATGGAGAAGCGCTCCTGGGACCTCCTGCGACAGCTCTCCGCCAAGATCCCGTCCGTGCGCATCCCGATCGCGTCGCTGTCCGGCGGTCAGCGCCAGACCGTCGCGATCGCCCGGTCGCTGCTCGGTGACCCGAAGGTCGTCATCCTCGACGAGCCGACCGCAGCGCTCGGCGTCGCGCAGACCGCAGAGGTGCTCAACCTCGTGGAACGCCTGCGCGACCGCGGGCACGGCGTGATCCTCATCAGCCACAACATGGCCGACGTGCAGGCCGTCGCAGACCGTGTCGTCGTGCTCCGCCTGGGGCGCAACAACGGGGACTTCGCCGTCGCCGACACCTCGTACGAGGACATCATCGCCGCGATCACCGGCGCCACGGACAACGCCGTGACGAAGCGTGCCACCGCGCGCGCCAGCCAGCCCGAGGCGTCCGCCCTGCCCGGGCACGTCTCCGTCGCGAAGACCGACGCCCCCGAGGGAGAGACCCGATGAGCACCACCACCCCCCAGAAGGAGAACATCGGGGCCGTGGCCGCCGACCTGCAGGACGAGCGTCTGCTCCAGTCCCAGGGGTTCGGAGGCCGCGTCAAGGCCGAGCTGGGACGTCTCCGCGGAGGTGACCTCGGCTCCCTGCCCGTCGTCGTCGGCCTCATCGTGATCTGGATCGTCTTCCAGTCGCTCAACTCGAACTTCCTGTCGCCCGGCAACCTGGTCAACCTGCTGCTCCAGTCCGCGGCGGTCGGGACCATCTCGGTCGGCATCGTGCTCGTGCTGCTGCTCGGCGAGATCGACCTGTCCGTCGGGTCCGTGAGCGGCGTGTCCGCGGCGATGCTCGCCGTCGGTTTCGTCAACCACGGCTGGCCCATCGCCGTCGCCATCGTGGCCGCCATCGCCGCCGGTGCGGTCATCGGCCTGTTCTACGGCCTGCTCTACACCCGGTTCGGCGTCCCGAGCTTCGTCATCACGCTCGCCGGCCTCCTCGGGTTCCTCGGCCTCCAGCTCTGGATCCTCGGCGCCGACGGCTCGATCAACATCCCGTTCGACTCGTGGTTCGTGCGGTTCTGCCAGCAGATGTTCCTCACGCCCGTCGCGTCGTACATCATCGCGGCCGCAGCGACCGTCGTGTACGTCCTCGCGTCGCTCGCACGGCGCAACCAGCGGGCGAAGGCCGGCCTGTCGGCACAGTCGTTCGTCGAGATCGGCGTCCGCGCTGGGCTCGCGCTCGTCGTCGCCTGCGTCGCGATCGCCTACCTCAACAGCGGTGAGGGCCGCACGCAGGGCCGTGGCATCGGCTACATGGTCGTGCTGTTCGTCGCGATCGTCGTGCTCATGAACCTCGTGCTGCGCCGCACCCGCTGGGGCCGCTCGGTGTTCGCCGTCGGTGGCAACGTCGAGGCCGCGCGTCGTGCCGGCATCAAGGTGAACCGCGTCTTCATCAGCGTGTTCGTGCTCTGCTCGTCGCTCGCCGCCGTCGGCGGCCTGCTCGCCGCGGGCCGCATCGCCAACGCCAACCAGTCGAGCGGCACCGGCGACACCAACCTCAACGCGATCGCAGCCGCCGTCATCGGTGGCACGAGCCTCTTCGGCGGCCGCGGCTCGGCCTACTCGGCCCTGCTCGGCATCCTCGTGATCCAGTCCATCTCGAGCGGCCTCAACCTGCTCAACCTGGACTCGTCCGTCCGCTACATGATCACGGGCGCGGTGCTGCTGCTCGCCGTGATCATCGACTCGGTCTCGCGCCGGTCGCGCAAGTCCGCGGGTCGCGGCTGACCCGCCAGCAGCTCCGCACGACGGCGAAGGCCGGCCACCCCGCGAGGGTGGCCGGCCTTCGCCGTGTGCGCCGGGCGCCCGGTGGTCGCTGCGTGCGAGCGGCCGGCGAGCAGCGGGCCAGAGTCAGTCGTCCGTCGTGTCGGCGGACGCCGCGCGCGCCTGCGCCTCGCCGAGGATGCGACGCAGGTAGGTGTACGTGAGGTCGCCGGCCGACTTGTCGAACTGCTCCTCGTAGCCCTGCTGCTGGTACATCGCGAGGTTCTGCCGCGAGTCCTTGCCGGTGAACACCCAGATCTCGGTCGTCTGCTCCGGCAGGTAGGGCAGCACCGCCCACATCAGCTGGGTGCCGATGCCGTGGCCCTGCTGGTCGGGCGCCACGGCCAGCCGACCGAGCGTCGCCTTCTGGCCGTCGATCTCGACGCGCACCGAGCCGACGAGGCGGTGCCCGTCCCACGCGCCGATGGTCACCACGTCCTCGCGGGCCAGGTCGGCGCGGAGCTCGTGCAGCGTCTGCGTCAGCGGCGGGATGTGGGGGTCACCGTACTGCTGGGCCTCGGTGACGAACGCCGCGCGCCGCAGCGTGAGCAGCTCCCCCGCGGTCTCGTCGCCCACACGGTCGATCCGGGTCTGCGTCTCGCTCATACCCCCATCGTGGCAGAGGCGGCCGGGCTCGCGCTGCCCGGCGCGCTGCCCGACCCGCCGCCGGCCGTGCGACCGGTCGCGCGCCGGGCCAACCGGCCTCCGTGGACGACGCGGGCCGCGCGTCCGCCCGTCCCCCTAGACTCCGCGCCATGCAGGGGCTCTACCGACTCAAGCCGTGGTTCACCGGGAGGCTCGACGCCGGGGTGCGCCTCGCCGTCGCGCGCGGCACCTCCCCCGACGTCTTCACGGCGCTCGGTGTCGTCTCCGCCGCGCTCGCCGGGGTGGCGCTCGCCCTCGGCTGGTGGCCGCTCGCCCTCGTCCTGCTCGTCGGGCGTCTCGCGGGCGCCAACCTCGACGGTGCCGTCGCGCGTGCCCGCGGGGTGTCCCGCCCCTGGGGCTTCGTGCTCAACGAGCTCGGCGACCGGTCGGGCGACCTGCTCGCGTTCGCGGGGCTCGCCGTCCTCGCGGCGCGCGTCGGCGACGACGCCGACCTGGTGTGGGTGCTCGTCGCGTGCGTCGCCGCGACCCTCCCGACGTTCGTGTCGCTCGCCGCGGCGGGGGCCGGCGCCCTGCGGCAGAACGGCGGCCCGCTCGGCAAGACCGAACGCTGCCTCCTGCTCGTCGTGGCGTGCGCGCTCCCCGGTCTGCTGCCCGTGTGGTGCGGCGTGCTCGTCGCCGGGTCGCTGCTGACAGCCGCGCTGCGCGCCCGCCGCGCGCACGAGGCCCTGCGTCCGTCTGCCGACGCGACCGCGGCGGACGTCGCGTGAGGCGCGCCGTCGACCCGCTCGGTGCGCTCGGCCTCGACCGCGACGCCTTCTCCCTGCGCTTCGACGTCGGGTCGCTGCACGTCGACCTCGAAGGACGCGCCGTCTTCTTCCTGCTCGTCTCGGTCGTCGTCCTCGCCGTCGCCGCCGTGCCCGTGCTCGTCAGCGGACGGCCCGAGCTGCGCGCCCGCTGGACCACGTGGGCGTTCGTGCTGCCTGTGCTCGGGATCCCGCTGTGGCTCGGGTCGTGGTCCACGGCGCTCTTCGCGGCCGCCGTCGCCGTGGTGTGCGTCCTCGAGTTCGCGCGGCTCGCCGACCTGCCGCGGCCCGACGTCGTCGTTCTGCTCGTGCTCGCCGTCGCCTACCCGCTCGCGGCGTGGCTCGAGCCGCGCGCCCTCGCCCTCGTGCCCGTCCTCGCGCTCGCGTGCGCCGCGCCCTCGCTCGCCGCCGGGGACGTCGAGCACGGGCTCCGGCGCTCCGCGTCGACCGCGTTCGGCTCGATCTGGATCTGCTGGTCGCTCGCCAACCTCGTGCTGCTCGGCAACCAGGCGTTCCTCGTGTGCTTCGCCGCCGCCGCGACCGACGTCGCCGCCTGGTGCGGCGGCAACGGGCTGCGCCGCCTGCGGTGGGCGCGCCGGCCGCTGTCGCCGCTCAGCCCGAGCAAGACCGTGGGCGGCCTCGTGGGCGCCGCCGTCGGCGCCGCGCTCGTGCTTCTGCTGCTGGGGGGCTTCACCGCCGGCCTCCTCGTCGCCGTCGTCGTCGGGGCGGTCGGAGGGGATCTCGTGGAGTCGATGGTCAAGCGTCAGGCGGGCGTCAAGGACGCCGGGAGCTGGCTGCCCGGGTTCGGCGGACTGCTCGACCGGGTGGACTCGCTCCTGCTCGTCCTGCCCCTCGCAGTGGTGCTCTCGTGACCGGCCGCCGACGCGTCGGGCTCCCGGCCGGCACCTCACTGCCCGCCCTGCTGCGGCACCGCCTGTGGCGCGGCGCGTTCCAGGCCGCGGGCGGGTTCCGCGTCGTCGGCCGCGCGCCCGTCGAGGCGATGGTCCTCGTCGCCAACCACTCGTCGCACGCCGACACCCCCGCCGTGCTCGCCGCGTTCCCCGCGCCGTACCGGCCCGTCGCCGCGGCCGCGGGCGACTACTGGTTCGCCGACCCGCTGCGGTCCTGGCTCGCCCGCACCTTCGTCGGAGCCGTGCCGCTCGACCGCTCCGGCGGCGGCGGGTACGCCGCCCTCTCGGAGGAGGCCGCGCACGTGCTCGGCCACGGCCGCTCCCTCCTGCTGTACTCCGAGGGCACCCGCAGCGTCGACGGCGACCTGGGCGACTTCCGCTCCGGCGCCATGCACCTCGCCCGCGAGTACGACGTGCCGCTGCTGCCCGTCGCCATCGTCGGCACCCACGACCTCCTGCCCAAGGGCGGACGCCTCGCCCCCGCGCCCGTCGAGGTGCGCCTCGGCACGCCCGTCGCCCCCGAGGAGTGGGACGAGCGCGGCATGGACGTCGTGCGCGACCAGATCCGCGAGCTCCTCGCCCGCGGCCCGGCGCGGCCCACGACGTCCGCGCTGTGGCGGCGCACCCACCGGTTCATGGCGGGCCGCGCCGGGCTGGCGGGCGCGTTCGGGTGGGGCTTCGCCGAAGCCGTCTCCTGGCCCGTCACCAACGAGATGTTCCTCGCGATCTTCGCCGCCGCGCACCCACGACGGGTCCCCGCGACCGTCGCGGCCCTCACCGCCGGGTCCGTCGCGGGCGTCCTCGTGACCACCACGCTCACCGCCCGGGGCGCGCGTCCCCCCGCGCCGCTCACCACGCCGTCCATGCGCGCCACCGCGCGCGAGCACATGGCCGTCGGCGCGCGCGGCATCTGGCGGCAGGCGCTCAACGGCGTCCCCGTGAAGCTCTACGCCCAGGCCGCCGCCGACGAAGGCGTGCCCCGCGTGCCGCTCGCGCTCCACGCGATCGGCGCCCGCGGGGCTCGGGCCGTCGTCGTCGGCGCCGCCGTCGGGGTCGCCGCCACGAGGGCCCGACCGTTCCTCAAGCGCTTCTTCGGACCGTACGAGGTCGCGCTCGCCGGCGCGTACGTCGCCGGGTTTGCCGTCGTCGCCCGGCGCTGGCGCCGGGACTGACGCAGACCGGCACCGCCCACCAGCCCCCGGCGACTACCCTGGGCGGGTGCCCGAGCAGCCCGTCACCGCCACCAGCCCTGAGCACCCGACGCACTGGGTCCTCACGCTGTCCTGCCCCGACCGCCCCGGCATCGTGCACGCGGTGACCGGGGTCCTCGCCGCGCACGACGGGAACATCACCGAGTCTCAGCAGTTCGGCAGCCCCACGTCCGGGCGCTTCTTCCTGCGCGTGCAGGTCGCGTCCGGCGCAGACCGCGCCGAGCTCGAGAGCGCGCTCGCACCCGTCGCCGAGCAGTTCGACATGACGTGGTCGCTCGACGTCGTCGGCCGCGCCGTGCCGACGGTCATCATGGTGTCGACCGCCGCGCACTGCCTCAACGACCTGCTGTTCCGGCAGCGCTCCGGCGCGCTGCCGATCGACGTCGTCGCCGTCGTCGGCAACCACGAGGCGCTGCGCCCCCTCGCAGAGTTCTACGGCGTGCCGTTCCACCACGTGCCCGTGACCACGGCGACCAAGGCCGACGCCGAGGCCCGCCTGCTCGGCATCGTCGAGGAGAGCGGCGCCGAGCTCGTCGTCCTCGCCCGGTACATGCAGATCCTGTCCGACGAGCTGTGCACCGCCCTGTCCGGACGTGTCATCAACATCCACCACTCGTTCCTGCCGAGCTTCAAGGGCGCCCGCCCCTACCACCAGGCGCACGACCGCGGCGTCAAGCTCATCGGCGCGACCTCGCACTACGTGACCGGTGACCTCGACGAAGGGCCGATCATCGAGCAGGAGGTCGAGCGCGTCGACCACACCCGGCACCCGTCCGACCTCGTCGGCATCGGCCAGGACGTCGAGGCCCGCACCCTCGCCCGCGCCGTGCGCTGGCACGCCGAGCACCGCGTGCTGCTCGACGGGAAGCGCACGGTCGTCTTCCGCTGACGCGATTCACCCGCCCGGTGTGACGGGCAACGACCGCTTCGCCCGCATCCGTTCCGCCGCGGGTCGGCCTACGATCTCCCGTCGGCTCCGGCCGACGCCCCGGACCCGATCGTCACCGCCTCGTCACCGCCCAGGAGCCACCGTGCGCCGTCCCGCCTCCCTCGCTCTCGCGACCGCCCTCCTCGCGTCCGTCGCCGTCGTCCCCGCGCTCGTCGCCGGGCCGGCCCAGGCGAGCACCGCGCACCGCTGCACCGTCACGCTCAGCACGACGAAGCCGAAGCAGTACTCCTCGACGACCGTCCGCGTCTCGCACGTCGGCGCCCGCGCCAAGGTCACCGTCCAGGCGAAGTACAAGACCACCACGAACACGAAGCACGCGACCGCGACGTCGACGGGCCGCGCGACCGTCACCTACAGCATCTCCGGCGCCACCGTCGGTCGGAAGGTGCCCGTCAGCGTCACCGCGACGAGCGGGCGGAGCACCTGGACCTGCTCGACGTCCTTCACGCCGCAGCACCGCTGACCGCCCGCGCGGCGCCCTCAGCGCCTCGGCACCGGCGGCGTCACCGGTCGTGTCAGGGCTGCGCGACCCCCGCGGCGTCGAGCTCGTCCTGGCTGCGCAGCACGCAGAACTCGTTGCCCTCCGGGTCCGCGAGCGTGAACCAGCCCGCCCCGCCGTCGACCCGCCGGTCCGCGACGACCATCGCGCCGAGCGCCAGCAACCGTTCGACCTCCGCCTCACGTCCGACGTCCCGGGGCCTCAGGTCGAGGTGCAGGCGGTTCTTCACCACCTTGTCGTCCGGGACCTCGATGAAGAGCAAGCGGTGACCTGTCTCCGGGTCGCGGATCATGCACTCCTCGTGCCCGGGCAGGTTCGGGTCGCCGTCGAGGTCGACGTACCCCAGCACCCGCTTCCAGAACTCCGACAGCGCGTACGCGTCGTGGGCGTCGATGGTCGTGTGCGCGACGAGGCTGCTCATCCGGCCATCCTCACCGGTTCAGGGTGCCGACGCGAGAACGCCCTCGTGCTCCAGCAGCCACACCTTCCGCTCGAGGCCGCCCGCGTAGCCCGTCAAGGCACCCGACGCGCCCACCACGCGGTGGCACGGCACGACGATCCCGATCGGGTTGCGCCCCACCGCCGCACCGACCGCGCGGGACGCCCCCGGGGGCAGGCCCAGGTCGGCGGCGATCGTCCCGTACGTCGTCGTCGCACCCGCCGGGATCTCGCGCAGGCGCGCCCACACCCGCTGCTGGAAGTCCGTGCCGCGCGGCGCGAGCGGCACGTCGAACTCCTCCCGCTCGCCCGCGAAGTACTCGGCCAGCTCACTGGCCGCCGCCGCGAGCACCGGCTCGTCCGACGCCGCGACCCGCTCCCCGAAGCGGTCGTCCGCCGGAAGGTGACGCTGGTCCGTCATGAAGACGCCCGCCAGCGCGTCGTCGTCCGCGACCAGCGTCAGCGGCCCGACCGGGCTGTCGACGACGGCGTGGACCGTGCGGGTCTGAGGTGCGGTCCTCTGGATGGCCTTCGGGTCGGTCACTGCTGCTCCCCCTCGGGTGCTGTCGATGGGTCTGATGACGTCGTCGCGGGCATCCGGTTGACCGGGTGGTCGCCCGTCGCCCACAGGTGCTGCACGGCATAGGCGCGCCACGGCTGCCACGCCGCGGCGTGCCGGGTCAGCGCGCCCGGCGTGGACGGCAGCCCGAGCGACGCCGCGCCCGCCCGGACGCCCAGGTCGCCCGGGACGAACGCGTCCGGGTCGCCGAGCGCCCGCATCGCGACCGTCCCCACCGTCCACGGACCCACACCCGGCACCGCACCGAGCACCCCGGACGACCGCACACGATCCGCGCCCGCGCGCAGGTCCAGCTCGCCCGACGCGACCAGGGCGGCGACCGCCCGGACCGCCGCGCGGCGCCCCGCCGGCATCGCCAGGTGCGCGTCGTCCGCGTCCGCGAGCGCCGCCGCGCTCGGGAACAGGTGCGTCAAGCCCCCTGCGGGGTCGTCCACCGGGGTGCCGAGAGCTGCGACGAGCCGCCCCGCGTGCGTGCGTGCCGCCGCGGTCGAGACCTGCTGCCCGAGCACGGCCCGCACGACGAACGCCTCCGGGTCGAGCGTCCGCGGCACCCGGCGCCCCGGCGCGGACGCGACGAGCGGCGCGAGGGCCGGGTCGCGGGCCAGCAGCGCGTCCACCGCCTCCGGGTCGGCGTCCAGGTCGAGCGCCCGACGACAGCGCGAGATCGCCGCCGACAGGTCACGCAGGTCGGCGAGCCGCAGCGTCGCGGAGACGAACCCGTCCCGGGGCGCGAGCGCCACGATCGCGGGACCGTGCGGCAGCCCGACGGTCGAGCGGTAGGCGCCGTCGTGCCACTCCTCGACACCCGGGACGGCCGTCGCGACGAGATGTCCGAAGAGGTTGTCCGGGGTCAGGGGGGCGCGGTACGGGAGCCGGACCGTGATGGTATGCCACACGGTCGTCGGCACAGCGGTCGTCGGCACAGCGGTCGTCGGCGTCGGACCGCGCGGCACCCGCGGCTCCGCCCGCTCCCGCAGCTGCGTCGGGGTCAGGGCGTAGACCTCCTGGACCGTCTCGTTGAACGTCCGCAGGCTCGCGAACCCCGCCGCGAACGCGACGTCCGACAGGGGCAGCTCGGTCGACTCCGCCAGGGTGCGGGCCGTCTGGGCGCGCCGCGCCCGCGCGAGCTGCAGCGGGCCGGCGCCGAGCTCCGCCACGAGCTGCCGCTCGACCTGCCGCTCCGAGTACCCGAGCCGGCGTGCGAGCCCGGGCACGCCCTCGCGGTCCACCACCCCGTCGTCGATGAGCCGGACGGCGCGGCCGACGACGTCGGCGCGGGCGTCCCAGTCGGGCGAGCCGGGTGTGGCGTCCGGGCGGCACCGCTTGCACGCTCGGAACCCGGCCCGCTGCGCCGCGGCCGCACTCACGTAGAAGGTCATGTTCGCGGGCTTCGGCGACGGGGCCGGGCACGACGGCCGGCAGTAGATCCCCGTGGTGCGCACGGCGGTGAAGAACTGGCCGTCGAAACGACGGTCGCGGCTCTGCACGGCGCGGACGCAGAGGTCGGAGGACGGGATCACCCGTCCATCATGCGCCCTGCACGCTGCGTGGACCGGCGAGAATCCGACATCACTCCCGGGGCCGCCCGGGCCCGGCGACGCGCCCGCCCGGGGGCGTCCGTCGCGCCCGCCCGGCCCTGTCCGTCGCGTAGGCAACGGCTCTTCGCGTGCGCTTCACCGCACGCGAAGCGACCTTGCGTAGGCGACGGACCGGGGGTCAGAGGAGGGCGAGGGAGGCGGCGGTGTCGCGCTCGGCGGCGAGCTCGGCGACCGACGCGTCGAGCCGTGCCCGCGAGAACGCGTTCAGCTCCAACCCCTGGACGATCTCGAACCGCCCGTCGCGCGCCGTGACGGGGAACGACGACACCAGCCCCTCGGGCACGCCGTACGACCCGTCGGACACCACGCCCGCGCTCGTCCAGTCGCCCTCGGGCGTGCCGCGGTACCAGTCGTGCACGTGGTCGAGGGCCGCGTTGGCCGCCGACGCGACCGACGACCCGCCGCGCACCTCGATGATCGCGGCCCCACGCTTCGCGACCGTGGGCACGAAGTCGTCGGTGAGCCAGCCGGCGCCGTCCTCGGGGACGTGCAGCACGTCCGCCGCGGGCCGTCCCGCGATCTCGGCGTGGAAGACGTCGGGGTACTGCGTCGCGGAGTGGTTCCCCCAGATCGTCACGCGGCGGACGTCGCCCACCGGGACGTCGGCGCGGCGCGCCACCTGCGTGAGCGCGCGGTTGTGGTCGAGCCGCGTCATGGCGGTGAAGCGGTCGCGGGGCACGTCGGGGGCGTGCGCGGCGGTGATGAGCGCGTTGGTGTTCGCGGGGTTCCCGACGACGAGGACGCGGACGTCGTCCGCGGCGCCGGCACCGATCGCCTCGCCCTGGGGTCCGAAGATCGCGCCGTTCGCCGCGAGGAGGTCGCCGCGCTCCATGCCCGGTCCGCGGGGCCGGGCGCCGACGAGCAGCGCCAGGTTGGTGCCGTCGAACGCGGCGCGCGGGTCGTCGAACACGTCGACGCCGTCGAGGAGCGGGAAGGCGCAGTCGTCGAGCTCCATCGCGACGCCCTCCGCGGCGCGGGTCGCGGCGGGAATCTCGAGCAGGCCGAGCCGCACGGGCACGTCCGGCCCGAGCACCTCCCCCGACGCGAGCCGGAACAGCAGGGCGTAGCCGATCTGACCGGCGGCGCCGGTCACGGTGATGCGGACGGGGGTGGTCATGCCGTCACTCTGGCAGAGGTGGGTCAGGCGCGCAGCGAGGAGACCTGCACCGCGTCGCCGTCCGCGCCGGGGATGACGCGCCAGACGCTCCCGGCGCCCGCGACCACCAGGCTCCCGGTGCCGACGACGAGCACGGTCGACTCGTCGATCGCGACACCGCCCGGCACGAGCCCCGCCTCGGTGGCGGCGACGAGCCGGGTGAGGGTGCCCCACTGGGCGGCGTGCACGTCGACGGCGACGTCCACGAGGCCGAGCCCGGGCAGGACGGTGACGTCGTCGAGGTCCTCGGACGAGTCCTCGGGGCACACCTCGACGTCGCCGATCCTCCAGCCGCCGACGAGGGCGTGGTCGGCGGCGATCGCGGAGCCTGCGGAGAACCCGAGGTACGGGAGGCCGCGGGACACGAGGGCGCGGATCGCGTCGGCGTGCGGGACGAGCGCGTCCCGGTACGCGGGGGTGAGCCCGCCGCCGACGACGACACCGTCGAGGTCGTCCGCACCGGTTCCGGCGAACGTCTCCACGGGTACGTCGTCGCCCTCGGCGAGCGCCACGACGACGGGCTCGACGTCGCCAGCGCGGGACAGCGCCGCGACGAGCTTGGCCGCGTGATCGTCCTGGTCGCCGTCGCGGATCGCGACGACGAGGACGCGCGGCGCGCCCTTCCCGCTGCGGCGCTCCGTGGCGGCCGCCGCCTCGGCGCGGAACCGTCCGTAGACCTCGGGCGCGGGCCCGTCCGCCCAGCCGCCCCCGACGAGATGCACGCTCATGCGGACGACCCTACCGGCGACCCCCCGCCCGAGCGCGCGCGCCGGCAGCGGGCCGGAGGGACGGACGGGCGAGATCGTGACGGGTCTGGCGGGAGCCCGCGAGGGACGAGCGGGCGGATGGAAGATCTCGCCCGCCCGTCCCTCCGGCCCGAACAACCTCAGCCGAGGTTGCTCACACGGGCGCCCCCTTACCGCGTGATCCGGAACGTCGACACCCGGACCGGGCTGTCGAACACCAGGTACACGTCCTGCCGTCCGGTCGCCTTCTTGAGGGTCGCGCGGACGGTCTCGGACGTGTACTTGTCGCCGGTGCTCGCGACGCTCGCGGTCCCGAGCAGCTTGCCGTGCGGGGAGCCGAGCCGGATCTCGACGTGCCCGGTGCCGGCGGCGGCGCGCGCGACGGACGCGGTGAACGTCCCGGCGCCCTTGTTCAGGTCGACGTCGCGGTAGGCGACCCACGACCCGGCGCCGGTGGACTCGACCGAGGTGCCGGACTCCTTGGTCGTGTCGACGAGCGTGGTGCCGTGCTGCGCATCGTAGTCCTGCGCCTGCGTGCTCCGCGCGAGGTTGCGGGCGGGGATGGCCTCGCCGAGGACGGTCACGGTGGACCGGGCACGGATGTCGTCCGACGCCCCGCCGACCTGGACGTCGTAGACGCTGGTCTCGACGACCCACTTGTCGCGGGTGACGTCCCAGTGGCGCAGGTCCTTCGCGGGGACCTCGAGGGTGACCTTCTTGGTGTGCCCGGCCTTGATGCTCACGCGCTCGAAGGTGCGCAGGGCCTGGATCGCGGTGGCGTCGCGGGACGACCGCTGGTGCGTGTAGAGCTGGACGACCTCGTCGCCGTCGCGGCGTCCCGTGTTGGTGACGTCGACGGTGACCTTGATGGTGCCCTTCGCGGTGATCTTGCGGTCGGCGACCTTGAGGTTCGAGTACCGGAACGACGTGTAGGACAGGCCGTGCCCGAACGCGTAGAGCGGGGTGGTCTTGTCGTACAGGTAGGTCTGGCCGGACGTGATGATGTCGTAGTCGTTCAGGTCGGCGGGCAGCTTCGCCGTGGACGTGGGCCAGGTCTGGGTGACGCGGCCCGCGGGGTTGACGTCACCGAAGAGGACGTCGGCGACGGCGTGCCCGGTCTCCTGCCCGGCGTGGGTGGTCCACAGGATCGCGGGCGCCTTCTTCTGGAGGCGGTCGATGGTCTGCGGGTAGCTGGACTCGAGCACGACGACGGTGTTCGGGTTGGCCTTCAGGACGGCGTCGACGAGCGCTTCCTGGCCCTCGGCGAGGTTCATGTCGGTGCGGTCGTGGGCCTCGCGGCCGTTGATGAACGGCATGGTGCCGACGACGACGACGGCGGCGTCGGACTTCTTGGCCGCCTTGACGGCCTCGGCGGTGCCGCTGGTGACGACGTCGCGGGAGAGCTCGGTCGCCTGGTCGGCGGTCGCGGCCCCGAGGACGAGCATCCCGTCGGCGTTCACGGTGACGTACGGGGTGGTGTGCGAGGGCGCCCAGCTCTCGGACGACTCGTAGCCCGCGTACTTGAGCACGACGTTGCCGTCGGGCCGGTCCTCGATCGTGAACTGCTGCTGCACGTACCAGCCGTTGGGCTGGTCCTGGTCGTTCGCGAAGCCCGTCCAGTTGAACCCGACGGTCTTGGCGTTGGCGGCGCTGCGCAGGGTGACGACGCCGTCGCCCCAGTCGAAGACGTCGAACTGGGCGGTGGCACCGGCGGTGCTGGACGTCGCGGCGAGGTTCGCGCCGGCGGCGCCGGAGCCGCCGACGACGTACTTGCCGGTGGCGGCGTCGCGCAGGGTGATGCGGTCGACGCCCTCGGTGCTGCGGACCGTCGCGCCCTTGCCGAGCCGCTCGGTGATGCCGTCGAGCGGCGTGACGGAGTACGGCTGCTTGCCGCCGTACCAGTCGGTGTAGAGGGTGTCCTCGAGCGGCCCGACGACGGCGACGGACGTCGTCTTCTTCGCGTCGAGCGGCAGGGTCTGCTTGGCGTTCTTGAGCAGCACCTGCGACTCGTCGGCGGTCTTGCGGGCGAGCGCACGGCTCGCCGCGTTGTCGACGGCGTCGGCGCCGATGCTCGCGTACGGGCCTCCGTCGGGGTCGAACTCGCCGAGCCGGAACCGGATGGACAGCTCGTCGGACGCGGCCTTGTCGACGTCCGCCTGCGTGAGCAGGCCCTTGGCGAGAGCCTCCTTGACGGCGGCGATGGTGGGCTGCGGGTTGTTGTCGTTGACGGTCATGGAGTCGAGCCCGGCCTTGACGAGCGCGGCGTCGGCCTCGGCCTGGGTCGCGTAGTACTGCTCCGACCCGGTGAGGTTGGTGGGCGCGGCAGCGTCGGACACGTTGAAGAGCGTCTTGTCGGTCCACGACCGGACGGTCGAGTCGAGCGTCGGGTCGACGGTCGCCGGGCGACCGTTGACGAGGTTGTAGGACGCCATCACGCCGGTGGCGGCGTCGGCGCTGATGGCCGGCTCGAACGCCTGCTCGTCGTACTCGTGCAGGACGCGCGGCGGCACGACGGACGACGACGTGTCGCGGTTCGTCTCGTTGTTGTACGCGAGGTAGTGCTTCAGCGTGGGTGCGGTCTTGAGGTAGAAGGGGTCGTCGCCCTCCATGCCCTTCCCGTACGCGGTCGAGATCGCGCCGGTGAGGGTCGGGTCCTCGGAGTAGCCCTCCTCGTTGCGGCCCCAGCGGGGGTCGCGCAGCAGGTTGACGACGGGTGCCCAGAGGTTGAGGCCCCACAGGCTCGGGTCCTGGGCGTTGTAGCCGCGGGCCTCGTCTCCGACGACGCCGCCGACCTGCTGGATGAGGCCGGTGTCCCACGTGCTCGCGAGGCCGACGGCCTGCGGGAACGTGGTGGCAGTGGCGGTGTGCACGGCCCCGTCGACGGGTGACGTCGTCCAGGCGAGGCCGTGGACGGCCTCGGTGCCGGCACGGAACTGCCCGATGCCGAGGCGTGGGACCGGCAGCGGGAACTGGTGCAGCAGCGAGATCTCCTCGTCGGGCGTGAGCCGTGAGAGGAGGTCCTTGATGCGTGCGGCGAGCGGGAGGTCGGGGTTGCGGAAGGGCAGGGCGTCGAGCTCTGCCTGCGTGGGCGTTCCGGTGCCGGCGACGGTGTCGACCAGGCTGCCGGCCACGCTCGCGGAAGCGCTCCCGGGCGTCGTGACGCGCTGAGCGGTGCCGACGGCCGGCGTGACGCCGACGAGTGCGAACGACGTCGCCCCGACGATGCCGCCGAGCAGCACGCGGCTGATGGTGGTGGTTCTCATGGTTCCCCTCGGTCCGGGCCGACCGTCGCTGGTCGACCTCGTCGTCGGCCGTCGGGGAGGGCGCCGGGGTGCGTGTCGACCGCGGTGACGACACGCCCGGCGCAGCCTCGCGCCGGTCCCCGCCGGACTGTCCCGACAGACCTGTGAGGACGGAGATCGTCGAAGCGCTTCGACGATTCGTCCGCTTTCGACACTACGGAGGACCCTGTTTGATGTCAATGGCTGAACTATGAGGGCCCCGACAGCATCTCCCGCGCCTCGTCGGCGGCCCGCATCTCGATGTCCGACACGAACTCCATGTACCGGGCCACGCGTTCGAGCCGGTCCGCCGCCGGCGTCCCGGCACCCAGCACCTGGGCCCCCTGTCGCGAGGCCGCCGCCAGCTCCGCGTTGACACGCGCGCTCGCGACCATCGACTGGTACCAGACGTCGTCGTCCACCACGTAGCGCTCGCGGCGGCCCTCGCCCTTCTCGCGGCGGATCATCCCGATGCTCTCGAGCAGCGCGACCGCCTTCGACACCGACGCCGCACTGACGCCGAGGTGCTGCACGAGCTCGGCGGCGGTCGCACTGCCGTCGTCGACGAGGTACAGGCTGGTCAGCACCCGCGACGGCATCCGCGCCAGGCCCGAGCGCTCCATCATCGCCGTGAACGACTCCTCGTAGGCCCGCACGGCCTCGGCGTCCCGCCACCCGGCCGTCCCGGGCGTGCCCGCACCCGCCGCGCGCGCCTGTCGCTGCGCACGCCGACCCGTGGCGCGCTGCGCACGATCCGCGCGGTACGCGGTCGCTCCGCCGTTGCGCGTCACCTCGCGCGTGACCGTCGACGTCGGGCGGTCGATCCGCCGGGCGATCGCCGCGTAGGTGAGCCCGTCCGCGAGACCAGCCTCGATCTGCCGGCGCTCCTGCGCGCCGAGCCTGCCACCAGGCATTGCGGTCCTCCGCTCCTCGGAATGCGATCCTCAGCGCCCGACCGTAGCGTTCCGCGCACTTCATTGCAACGCGCGGTAGGGCGTCAGGTTGCGTTCGGTGCATTGTCGTTGCAACGAAATAGGCGCCCTGACATGCCATTATGGTCTGGCTTCACGAATTCGTGATTGCCCTGATGTCGAACGCAACGTAGCGTTTCCATCAACGGAAACAGGCTCGTAGCGTGCGGGCCGCTCAGCACGAGAGGACCCACCATGACCGACATGGCCGTCGCAGCGAGCGGGCTGCGCAAGTCGTACGGCGACAAGGTGGTGCTCGACGGTATCGACCTCACCGTCCCGGCAGGTACCGTCTTCGCACTGCTCGGACCCAACGGCGCGGGCAAGACGACCGCCGTGCGCATCCTCACCACGCTCGTCACGCCGGACGCCGGCTCCGGCGAGGTCAGCGTGGGCGGGCACGACCTCGCCACCGACGGTCACGCGGCCCGCGCGTCGCTCGGCGTCACCGGGCAGTTCTCCGCAGTCGACGGCCTGATCACCGGCGAGGAGAACATGCTCCTCATGGCAGACCTGCACCACATGGAGCGTGGGGAAGGTCGCCGTGTCACCGCCGAGCTGCTGGCCCGCTTCGACCTCGTCGACGCGGCCGGCAAGCCTGCGTCCACCTACTCGGGCGGCATGCGGCGCCGGCTCGACATCGCCATGACGCTCGTCGGGGCGCCGCAGGTCCTCTTCCTCGACGAGCCCACCACCGGGCTGGACCCGCGCAGCCGCCACACCGTGTGGCAGATCGTGCGCGAGCTCGTCGCGGGCGGCACCACCGTCTTCCTCACGACGCAGTACCTCGACGAGGCCGACGAGCTCGCCGACCGCATCGCCGTGCTCGACCGGGGCCGCATCGTCGCCGAGGGAACCCCCGACGACCTCAAGCACCTGATCCCCGGTGGCCACGTCCGGCTCCGGTTCACGGATCCCGACGCCTACCGGGCCGCCGCGCGGTCGTTCGGCACGGCGGCGTCGGCCGACGACGAGGCGCTCGTCCTGCGGGTGCCGGGCGACGGCTCACAGGGTGCGCTCCGCGCCGTGCTCGACCGCCTCGACGACGCCCGCGTCGAGGCGGACGAGCTCACCGTCCACACGCCCGACCTGGACGACGTCTTCTTCGCCCTCACGACGGACGGGACCGTCCGGCCCACCGCCGACCGTCCCGCCCGCACCGACACCGCCGACACCGCCGACACCGAAGAGGTCGTCCGATGAGCACCCCGTCCCGCCTGTCCCTCGCCGCCCGCGACTCCTCCACGATGCTGCGCCGCAACCTGCTGCACGCCCGCCGCTACCCGTCGATGACGCTCAACCTCCTGCTCACGCCCGTCATGCTCCTGCTGCTCTTCGTGTTCGTCTTCGGCGACACCCTCAGCGCCGGCCTCACGGGCGGGACACCCGACCGCTCGGCGTACGTCGCGTTCCTCGTGCCGGGGCTGCTGCTCATGACCATCGGGAGCACCGCCATCGGTACCGCGGTGTCGGTCGCCACCGACATGTCCGAGGGGATCGTCGCGCGGTTCCGCACGCTCGCGATCCACCGGCCCTCGATCCTCGTCGGGCACGCCGTCGGCAGCGTCCTGCAGTGCGTCGCGAGCGTGGTCGTCGTCGGGCTGGTCGCCGTCGCCGTCGGCTTCCGCTCGACGGACGCGACGGCCCTCGAATGGCTCGCCGCGCTCGGGCTCCTCGTCCTCTTCGCGACGGGGCTGACCTGGATCGCCGTGGGGATGGGGCTGAACAGCCCGAACGCCGAGGCCGCGAGCAACACCGCGATGCCGCTCATCCTGCTCCCCCTGATCTCGAGCGCGTTCGTCCCTGTCGACGCGATGCCCGGGTGGTTCCAGCCGATCGCGCAGTACCAGCCCTTCACCCCCGCGATCGAGACCCTGCGCGGGCTCCTCCTCGGCACGGAGATCGGCTACCAGGGGTGGCTCGCGCTGGCGTGGTGCGTCGCGCTCACCGCGCTCGGCTACCGGTGGTCGACGACCAGCTTCCGGCGCGAGGCCACGCAGGGCTGACGACCCGCGGGCCGACGGAGCCAGACGTCGACGCGACCGGACGCCGAAGGGGCGGTCACCCGGACCGTGAGGTCCGGGTGACCGCCCCGTCGCGCACCACCGTGCTGTGAGGTGGTGCGAGGTGGTGCGAGGTGCTGCGGGTCTCAGGCCGCGAGACGCGCCGAGAGGTTCTCGTCGAGCGCCGCGAGGAAGTCCTCGGTGGTCAGCCACTCCTGGTCCGGGCCGACGAGCAGCGCGAGGTCCTTCGTCATCTTGCCGGACTCGACCGTCTTGACGACGACGTCCTCGAGCGTCTCCGCGAACTCGACGACCGCAGGCGTGCCGTCGATCTTGCCGCGGTGCATGAGGCCACGGGTCCAGGCGAAGATCGACGCGATCGGGTTCGTCGACGTCGGCTTGCCCTGCTGGTGCTGGCGGTAGTGACGCGTCACCGTGCCGTGCGCCGCCTCGGCCTCGACGGTCTTGCCGTCCGGGGTCATGAGGACCGACGTCATGAGGCCCAGCGAGCCGAAGCCCTGCGCGACCGTGTCGGACTGCACGTCACCGTCGTAGTTCTTGCAGGCCCAGACGTAGCCGCCCTCCCACTTCATGGCCGAGGCGACCATGTCGTCGATGAGGCGGTGCTCGTACGTGAGACCCTTCGCGGCGAACTGCTCGGCGAACTCGGCGTCGAAGACCTCCTGGAACAGGTCCTTGAACTGGCCGTCGTACGCCTTGAGGATCGTGTTCTTGGTCGACAGGTACACCGGGTAGTCGCGCTGCAGGCCGTACGCGAACGACGCGCGCGCGAAGTCGCGGATCGACTCGTTGAAGTTGTACATGCCCATCGCGACGCCACCGTCGTCGCCGTACGTCACGACCGTCTGCTTGATCTCCTCGGAGCCGTCAGCAGGGGTGTAGGTGAGCGTCAGCGTGCCCGCGCCGGGGACCTTGAAGTTGGTCGCCTTGTACTGGTCGCCGTGGGCGTGACGGCCGATGATGATCGGCTTGTTCCAGCCCGGCACGAGGCGCGGGATGTTGGAGATGATGATCGGCTCGCGGAAGACGACGCCACCGAGGATGTTGCGGATCGTGCCGTTCGGCGAGACCCACATCTTCTTGAGGCCGAACTCCTCGACGCGCGCCTCGTCGGGCGTGATCGTCGCGCACTTCACGCCGACGTTGTACTTCTTGATCGCGTTCGCGGCGTCGACCGTGACCTGGTCGTCGGTCGCGTCGCGGTTCTCGATCGACAGGTCGTAGTACTTGAGGTCCACGTCGAGGTACGGGTGGATGAGGCGGTCCTTGATGAACTGCCAGATGATGCGGGTCATCTCGTCGCCGTCGAGCTCGACGACCGGACCTTCGACCTTGATCTTCGCCATGCGCGGGTCACTCCCGGTGTGTCAGCGGTCTGAACGGGGCCCGTCGGCACGGCCAGGACGCACACCGGCGAAGAGGTCCCCGCCTGGTGCTGCCCGGCCCGTCGCGAGCCTGCCCGCGAGCGCGGGCGCCGTCCTCAAGATTACTCGATATCAAGAGACCCACCCTTCTGCCGGTCGCCGCCCCCGCGCGGTGCCAGCAGATCCATAGCCTCCGAGGGGCGGAATCTCCCCGATCCGGACCTTCCGGCGTGGCATCATGGCGCGCGAATGCGTGTGCACCACCGCAAACCCCATCATCGATCCACCGAGCAGAACAGGAACGTCATGACGTCCGAGACGCAGACCGTAGTTCCGGCTCCCGCCGAGCCGGCACCGCCGGCAACCACACAGGCGTCGCTCGCCGCACGGCTGGGCGCCGAGGCGTTCGGCACCTTCGCGCTCGTCCTCGCCATCGTGGGCGTCGCGCTCTACCTGCAGTTCACCAACGCAGGCATCGTGCTCCCCGTCGCCCTCGCCGGCGGCCTCATCGTCGCGTCCCTCGCCGCGGCCATCGGGCACGTGTCGGGTGGCCACTACAACCCCGCGGTCACGCTCGGCGTGACGCTCGCCGGCCGCGCACGCTGGGCCGACGTGCTCCCCTACTGGGTCGCTCAGCTCGTCGGTGGCATCGTCGCCGCAGGCGCCCTGTTCATCACGCTGCCCGAGCACCTCGCGTCGACCATGAAGGCCGCGAACCTCATCCCGGACGACAGCTCGCACGCGATCTTCGCCGGCACGGCCAACGGCTTCGGCACCCACTCGCCGATCCACGCGTCGTTCGCCTCGTTCGTCGCGCAGAGCGGCGGCACGGCGCCCGGAAGCACCCTGATCCAGGCGATCCTCGTCGAGGCCATCGTCACGGCCGTGTTCGTGGGCATCATCATCGCCGTCACGGACAAGCGCACCAACAGCATCCTGGCGCCCGTCTCGATCGGTCTCGCGCTGTTCGTCGGCATCGCCGTCTCCGCGCCGCTCACCAACGCGTCGCTCAACCCGGCCCGCTCGACCGCGTCCGCCGTGTTCGCGGCCGACAGCCTCGGCGACATCTTCACCGGGCACGGCGTCGCCGGTCAGCTCTGGGTCTTCTGGGTGGGCCCGCTCCTCGGTGCCGCCATCGCCGGGCTGTTCTACCTCGCGTTCGCGGCCCCGAAGCCCGAGCCGACCGTCGAGGACGTCGTGGCCGAGGCGCTCGCCAACGGTGACGGCGTCGTCGTCGTCGAGGAGACCGTCGTCACCGAGGTCGACGCCGTGATCGTCGCGGCGCCGACCACCGACGACGTCCCCGCCGAGGAGCTCGTGGCCGCCCCGGAGGCTGCCGCCCCCGTCGAGGCCGCCCCCGTCGAGGCCGCTCCGGTCGAGGCGCCGGACGTCGATGACGTCACCCGGACGCGGTCCACCACCGCGGACGCGCCCGAGGTCCCGCTCGACGAGCCCGCGACCGGTGACGAGCTCCCGGACGCGCGCACCGACGGTCCGGCGGACGGCACCACCCGCTGATCGTCCCCGCACCGCCCGCACGATCAGGAGGGCCCGTCCGCGTCGAGCGGACGGGCCCTCCTGCTGCCCGGCAGCGCCTCCGTGCTGCCGAGCAGCGCCGACCGAACGGTCAGCCCGCCAAGTTCCCGGTCGTCCACGCGAGCCCGCCGAGCAGCGCGGCGAGCACGAGGTAGCCCGCGACGTCGAACGTCCGCGACCGCACCGCCACGCCCGGCAGCCCGGGCTCCGGGCCGAGCGCCCGCGCGACGCCGAGCGCGACGAGCGTCAGGCACAGGATCGTGCAGCCACCCCGCGGCCCCCAGACCCGTGCCGACACGGCGGCGACGACGACGGCCGCGACGACGAGCCAGACCACCACGCCCGTGTGGAGGGGCCGGACGGGCGGGTCGTCGCTGCTCGGTGTGGTCACGGGCGCGAGCATAGTGCCGCACGCGGTCGCATACGGTGGACCGGTGACCGCCTCCCCTGCCCCCGCGCCCCCTGCGGACCGCCCGGACGTCCGTTCCGTCGTCGTCGTGGGCGCCGGGCTGGCGGGCGCCCAGACCGTCGCGGCCCTGCGCTCCCGCGGCTTCGACGGCCGCGTCACGGTGCTCGGCGCCGAGGACCGCGCCCCGTACGACCGGCCACCGCTGTCCAAGGAGCTGTTCACGCGCGACGCACCCGCCGACCTGTCCGCCGAGCTCGGTGTCGACCTGGCGGCCCTCGCGGACGACGTGCGCCTCGGCACCCGGGCGACAGGACTCGTCCTCGGCGGGGCCGACGCCCCGCGGATCGTCACCGACACCGGTGACGACGTCGCCGCCGACGCCGTCGTGCTCGCGGTCGGGTCGCGACCCGTCGTGCCGCCGGGCTGGGACGACGCGCTGCTCCTGCACACGTGGGACGACGCGGTGGCGCTGCGGCGGGAGCTCGTCGAGGACGCCCGCCTCGTCGTCGTCGGCGCGGGCTGGATCGGCGCGGAGGTCGCCGGCGCTGCCGCGGCGCGGGGGGTCGACGTCGTCGTCGTCGAAGCGGGTGCGACACCGCTGGAGCGCCAGCTCGGCGCCGAGGTAGGGCGCCACCTCACGCCGTGGTACGGGGATGCGGGCGTCGCGCTCGAGCTCGAGGCGCCTGCCGTACGCGTCGGGCGGCACCAGGTCGCGCTCGCCGACGGGCGGCTGCTCGCGGGCGACGTCGTGCTCGCCGCCGTCGGGGCGCGACCCGCGACCGACTGGCTGCGCGGGACGCTGACCGCCGACGCGCGCGGGTCGCTGCGCGGCGACGCGGACGGACGCGTCGCCCCAGGCGTGTGGGCGGTCGGTGACTGCGTCACCCGGCACGGCACGCCGTTCGGCGACGTGGTCGGCGGGCACTGGTCCGCGGCGTTGCAGGATCCCGACCGCGTGGTCGGCGCGCTGCTCGAGGACGTCGCCGCGTCCGCGGTGCCGAGCCAGCACGCGCCCTACGTGTTCAGCACCCAGCTCGGCCACGACCTCGCCGTGCTCGGGGTGCCGTCCCCCGACCACGAGGTGGTGCTGCGCGGGTCGCCCACGTCGGGCGGGCCCTGGTCGGCCCTGTACCTGGAGCGGGACTCGGCCCGGCTGGCCGCGGTGCTCGTCGCCGACGCGCACCGCGAGGTCCCCGTCGCCCGCAAGGTGCTGCGCGACGGGCCGGTGCTCGTCGACGTCGCCGTCGCGAGCGACCCGTCGCGCCGGCTGCGGGACGCCGTCAGGTCGTGACGAGGTAGCCGTCCTCGTCGTCGTCCCAGCGCAGGGTCACGACGCCGGCCTCCTGCGCGGCGCGGCAGAACTGCAGGAAGCCCCGGAACCCGAGCGCCTTCTCGCTGAACGCCGGGTTGACCTTGCGCAGGTGGTCCTTGAGGCCGGACAGCGCGGCCGAGCCACCGTCCTGGGCCACCACGTCGCGCAGGAGCGCGAACGCGACAGCCGTGTCGCCCTGCGCGGGCAGCGACACCGTCGGGTCACCCGTCGACGGGCCCTCCCCGAGCTCCACGACGCCGCGCTCGGCGAGGTAGCGCACGAACTCGCCGAACGACCGGAAGCCGTACGCCGACTCCGAGAACGTGGGGTCCTTGCGCAGCAGCGCCCGCTTGAGGGCCGACGCGACGACCGGCCCGCTCGAGGACGCCTCGAGGTCCGACAGCGTCTGCGCGACGCGCACCTCCATGCTGGGCGGCTCGACGGCGTCGTCGGTCTCGTCGACGTCCAGCGGCTCGTCGACGGCGTCGTCCGGCTCGTCCGTGTCCTGGACGTCCGGTGCCGCCTTCGACCCACGGCCCGGCCGGCGCGACGACGACCGGGCGCCTGCACCCGTGTCGGCGCCCGCGTCGGCTCCTTCGCTCGCCGTCGACCGGCGCCGCCCGCCACGTGCGCCGGCCTTGGCGCCCGTCGACGACTCGGCGGACGCGGCCGCCTCGGCGCCGTCCGCGTCACTCTCGGTGGCCGCCGGTGCGGCGTCGGGAGCGGCCTCCGCCGGCGCGTCCGCGGTCCCGCTGCTCGAGACCGACTTCGGCGCGGCCTTGCCGACCGGGCGCCCACCACGCCCCCGCTTCTTCGGGCGCGGCGGCTCGTGGTCGTCGGGGACGTCGACGCCCTCGAGGCGGTCGTAGAAGAGGAACTCGTCGCACGCGGGCGGCAGCAGGCGGGACGTCGACAGCTCGACCCCGACGCCGATCACCTGGCGGTTGAGCTCGCGCAGCTTGTGGACGAGCGGCGAGAAGTCGGAGTCACCTGTACAGATCACGAACGTCGAGATGTACTCGCGCTCGAACGCCATCTCGATCGCGTCCACGACCATCTTGATGTCGGCCGCGTTCTTGCGCGACGCGCCCATGCGCTGCGTCATCTCGATCAGCTCGACCTGGTGCCGCGTCAGGGCGCGCCGGTCCTCGTCGAAGTACGACCAGTCGGCGTACGCCCGCCGCAGCACCACCCGCCCGCGGACCGCGAGCGCGTCCGCGATCGGACCGAAGTCGAACGGGATGCCCAGGTGGTCCCGGGCGCCGAGCGCCAGGTTCTCGTAGTCGATGAAGACGGCAAGGCGCTCTTCGGAGTCCATGCGCCCAGCCTACGGGCACGGTCCCCTCGCGACCGTGCGAGATGATCGAGGCATGACCTCCCTCGCACCGTCCCGCCGACGCGCCGTGTTCCTCGACGTCGACGGCACCTACCTGTCCGTGCACGGGGTCGTGCCGCCGAGCGCGCGCGACGCCGTCGCCCAGGCCCGCGCGGCCGGCCATCTCGTGTTCCTGTGCACCGGCCGCTCGCTGCCGCAGATCACCGCCGACGTCCGCGAACCGGGCTTCGACGGCATCGTCGCCGGCGCGGGTGCGTACGCCGAGCTCGCGGACGGGACCGTCCTGCGCCACGTCACGTACGCGCCCGACGAGCTGCACCACGCGGCCGGGGTCCTGGAACGGCACGGTGTCGAGCACCTGCTCGAGACGAACACCGTCCTCGTCGGCACCCCGGGCGCGCCGCGCGTGCTGCGCGGGCTCATCGACGCCTCCGAGGGCGACTCGCACCGCGAGGCGTTCGAGGCGATCGTCGAGGCCATCCGCACCGACGAGCCCCACGACCGCACCGACGTCAACAAGGTCATCGTGCTCGACTCGCCCGTGCCGCTCGACACCCTGCGTGCCGAGCTCGGCGACACGTTCGTCATCGTGCCCGCGTCGGTCGCCCTCATGGGGCCGCACAGCGGCGAGATCCAGCTGCGTGCCGTGCACAAGGGCGCCGGGGTCACCGCCGTCCTCGACCACCTCGGCCTGGACCCCGCGGACGCGGTCGCGTTCGGCGACGGCGCGAACGACGTCGAGATGCTCGAGCTCGTCGGCACCGGCGTCGCGATGGGCGGGTCGGGGGCGTCCGCCGTCGCCGCCGCCGACCTCGTGACGGACCGCCCCGAGGACGACGGCATCGCGCACGGCTTCGCGCGCCTCGGGCTCACGACGCCCTGACGAGCGGGACGCACGGACGGGGCGGGAGCGTGCGCTCCCGCCCCGTCCGGCCTCGACACGTCAGGTGCGCGTCGGGACGCGTCAGTGCGCGAAGTGCCGCGTGCGCGTGAAGTAGAGCGAGACGCCCGCGGCCTGCGCGGCCTCGATCACCTCGGCGTCACGGATCGACCCGCCGGGTGCGACCACGGCGCGCACTCCGGCGTCCAGGAGCACCTGCAGGCCGTCCGCGAACGGGAAGAACGCGTCCGAGGCGGCGACGGAGCCGCGCGCACGCTCGACCACGGCACCGTCGGCGTCCTGCGCGAGCGCGTTCGCCCGCTCGACCGCGAGACGGCACGAGTCGACCCGGTTGACCTGCCCCATGCCGACGCCGACCGCGGCGCCCGCGTCGGCGAGCAGGATCGCGTTCGACTTCGCGGCGCGGATCGCGCGCCACGCGAAGGACAGGTCCGCGAGCGTCGCGTCGTCGGCCGCGTCCCCGGCCACCAGGCGCCAGTGCTCCGCCGCGTCGCCGCCGGTGACGGCGCCGTCCTCGTCGCGCACCACGGCGTCGATCGCGTCGACCGTCTGGACGAGCACGCCGCCCGAGATGGGGCGGAACTCGACCGCGTCCTCGGCGACGTCCGCGGGGAGCGTCAGCACGCGCAGGTTCTTCTTCTTCGCGAAGACCTCGAGCGCGCCGTCCTCGAACCCGGGCGCCACGACGACCTCGGTGAACACCGGCGCGAGCGCCTCGGCCATCTCGGCCGTCACCACGCGGTTCGCCGCGACGACGCCCCCGTACGCCGAGACCGGGTCGGTCGCGTGCGCCTTGCGGTACGCGTCCGCGACGTCCTCGCCGACCGCGATGCCGCACGGGTTGTTGTGCTTGACGACGGCGACCGCCGGGCCGGCGTGGTCGAACGCCGCACGGCGGGCCGCGTCCGCGTCCACGTAGTTGTTGTACGACATCTCCTTGCCCTGGAGCTGCGTCGCCGTCGCCAGGCCGCCGCGCCAGTGCGTGTACAGCGCGGCCTGCTGGTGCGGGTTCTCGCCGTAGCGCAGCACCGCGCCGCGCTCCCACGTGGCACCCGTGAAGTCCGGGAAGCCGGCGCCGTCGGGCGCGTACGTGCCCGCGAACCACGACGCGACCGCGACGTCGTACGCCGCCGTGTGCGCGAAGGCCTGCGCCGCGAGCCGCTTGCGCGCCGCGAACGTGAAGCCGCCGCCGCGGACCGCGGCCAGCACGTCGTCGTAGGCCGCGGGGTCGACGACCACGGCCACGCTCGGGTGGTTCTTCGCGGCCGCCCGCACCATCGACGGGCCGCCGATGTCGATCTGCTCGACGCACTCGTCGGGCGTCGCGCCCGAGGCCACCGTCGCCCGGAACGGGTACAGGTTCACGACGACGAGCTCGAACGGCTCGATGCCGAGGTCGGCGATCTGCGCGAGGTGCTCCGGCTTGCGGGTGTCGGCCAGGACGCCCGCGTGCACGCGCGGGTGCAGGGTCTTGACGCGGCCCTCGAGGCACTCGGGGAAGCCCGTGAGGTCCTCGACCTTCGTGACGGGGATGCCCGCGGCGGCGACCGTGGACGCCGTCGAGCCGGTCGAGACGAGCTCGACGCCCGCGTCGTGCAGACCCTGGGCGAGGTCGACCAGCCCGGACTTGTCGTACACGGACAGCAGGGCGCGGCGGACGGGGTGCTGCGCGTCGTCGGCGAGCGCGACGGGCGGCAGGCTGGGAGCGGCGGACATGGTTCCTCCTGATGCGACGTGGACGGGCCGGTGCCGGGGTCGGCATGACCCTTCGTGCGTACGGCCCGACGCCCAGGCGGACGACGTCGGATCAGGCGCGAGACCGGGCGGTGCACGGTGTCGCGAGGTGCGGCCGCTCCCCGGTGGTCGATCCCACCCGTTCACGCCAGTCGCGGCCGCCGCCAGTCTACCGGCCGACCCGCCTCCCGAGGGCACGCCGACGACGAGGAGCACGCCCCCGATTGCCTCGACCCGACCGGCGGACGACAGTGGCCGCATGCTCTCCCCCTGGACCCGCGCCCTCGCGGTCGGCGCAGCAGCCGGCAGCCGTGCCTCGCTCGGCTTCACCGCACCCCTGCGCCTCACCGGGCGCCCCGCCCTCGCCGCCGTGCACGCGCTCGGTGTCGTCGGCGAGCTCGTCGGCGACAAGCTGCCCATGGCGCCCAGCCGGCTCGACCGCGGCGGACCGGTCGTCCGGGCCGTCGCCGGCGCCGTGGGCGGCGCGACCGTCGCCGTCGCGGCGCGTCGTGCCGACGACGCGCTGGGCGCCGGGCACGTGGCATTCGCTGCCGCGCTCGGTGCCGCCGCGTCCCTCGCCGGGACCTACGGGGGCGCGACGTGGCGACGGTTCGTCGCCGAGCGCGGGCTGCCCGACTGGCCCGCCGCGCTCGCGGAGGACGCCGTGGCCCTCGGTCTCGCGCGGGTCGGCCTGCGCGAGGTCGGCTGAGCCCGCGGCGTCCGGCGACCGGCGTCAGCCGATCGTCGCCGTGCGCCCCTCGACCGTCAGCCCGTCGCGTGCGACGCGGCCCACGACGTCGACGAGCAGGCTCCGCTCGGCGACCTTGATGCGCTCGTGCAGGCTCTCCTCGTCGTCGCCGTCCTCGACGGGCACGGCGACCTGCGCGACGATCGGGCCGCTGTCGACACCGGCGTCGACGACGATCACCGAGCAGCCCGACACCTTGACCCCGTAGGCGAGGGCGTCACGCACCCCGTGCGCCCCCGGGAACGAGGGCAGCAGCGCGGGGTGGGTGTTGAGGATCCGTCCGCCGAACCGTGCCAGGAACGGCTCACCGACCAGCTTCATGAAACCGGCCGCGACCACGAGGTCCGGGGCGAACACGTCGACGGCCTGCGTCAGCGCGGCGTCCCACGCGGACCGGTCGGCGAAGTCGCCCAGCCGGACCACGGCCGTCGGGACCCCCGCGTCCTGCGCGAGGTCCAGCGCACCGACGCCCGGGCGGTCCGTCACCACACCGACGACGCGGCCGCCGTACGCCGGGTCGTCGTGCACCGCGAGCAGCGCGGCGAGGTTCGACCCGCCGCCCGACGCGAGGACGACGATGCGGGTGGACGAGGCGGTCGGCACGGCGTGGCCCGAGGGTGTCTGCACGCCGACACCCTACGCGGGCTGCCTCCCCAGGGTGCGGCGCAGCCACGGACCGATCCCGAGCAGCCGCCAGCCCACCGCGAGGACGACCCCGACGCCAACCTCGGCCGCCGCCCAGGCGCCCGTGCGCCACGCGTCCGCACCGACCTGGACGAGGACGCCCGGGCCGGCCGCACCGTTCGCCAGCCCTTCCAGCCCGACCACGAGCAGTCCCGCCGTCGCGGCCGCCACGACCACCGAGACCACCAGTCCCGACCACGAGGTCCCGCCGGCGTACGCGTGCGACCGCCACAGGAACCCACCGGCGACCACCCCGAGGACGACGACCACGAGCGGCGCGAGGACGGACACGTCGTTCGTCCAGCCCGCCCCGGGCAGCACCCCGACGACCGGCAGCGCCGGGAGCGCACCCTCGACGTGGGCCGTCGTCGCGTACAGCGAGTCGGTCCCGATCCCGAACCCCGGGCCCACGACCCAGGCCGCGGCCCACGCCACGAGGTTCGGCACGAGCGCGAGCTGCGCGACCGCGAGCACCCCGCCGCCGACCACGCCGGGGTCGAGCAGGCGCAGCACGTCGGCGACCGTGGAACGCCCCGACACGGCCCACACGACCACCAGCAGCCCGGCGACCGCGACGAGCAGCAGCACGGCGACGAGCCCGGCCACGAACCCGCGGCGCAGGCCGTCGAACCAGGGGGCGCCGATCCACCGCACGCGACGGAGGACGGCGTCCTGCGCCGCCAGCGCCCGCTCGCCGACGGTCGGGCCGCGCCCGGACGCGCTGGACCCGAGCGTGAACGCGGTCGCTGCGAGGAGCGCCGCGCCCACGGCACCGCGCCAGACCGCACCGGGTGCCACGGCCGTCGTGAGCAGCGACGCGCCGGCGACCACCCCGGTGTAGAGCACGACGGCGAGCAGGAGCGGCAGGGCCGACGGGCGCAGGGTGCGCCGGGCGGCGCGGTACCCGACGAGCAGGCTGAGCGCGGTGACGCCCAGGGGGACGATCGTGAGCGTCACGCCACCGGTCACGAGGGGGACGCCCTGCGCGGCGAGCCATACCGCACCCGTCACCTGGGCCGTGCGTCCCCAGCCCGACCCGCTCGACGGCGGGCTCGCGACGAGGACGGCGCCCACGACGACCGCGACGACCACGAGCGGCAGGACGACCGTCTGGACGACCACGCCGACCGCCGCCACGACCTGCTGGGTCCGGGCACCGCGGCCCGAGCCGTCGTCCGTGCGGCCGGTGCGACGTCGCAGCCCCCGCAGTCCGCGTCGCGGGGCGTCCGGCTCCGCGTCGATCGTGCGTGCCCGGGGCGACCGGGTGGGGGTGGTGGAGCTCACGGGGCAATCGTCGCGCACGGCGGGGTCGTGGTGGTGCAGGAGCCGCGGCGGGTCGGCGCGGCGGGTCGGCACGACGACGGGCCGCCGGGGCGAGCGGTGCTCGGCCCCGACGGCCCGTCGGGTGGTGCTGCCCGGCGTGCGTCACGCCGGGATCGTGCTGCGACTCACGCCTGGGTGAGGATCTCCCGCATGAGCGCGGCGGTCTCGGACGGCGTCTTGCCGACCTTCACGCCGGCGGCCTCGAGGGCCTCCTTCTTCGCAGCCGCGGTGCCGGACGAGCCGGACACGATGGCGCCCGCGTGGCCCATCGTCTTGCCCTCGGGGGCGGTGAAGCCCGCGACGTAGCCGACGACCGGCTTCGTGACGTTCTCCTTGATGAAGGCCGCGGCACGCTCCTCGGCGTCGCCGCCGATCTCGCCGATCATGACGATCGCCTTCGTGTCGGGGTCGGCCTCGAACGCGGCGAGCGCGTCGATGTGCGTGGTGCCGATGATCGGGTCGCCGCCGATGCCGATGGCGGTCGAGAACCCGAAGTCCCGCAGCTCGTACATCATCTGGTAGGTCAGCGTGCCGGACTTCGACACGAGACCGATCGGGCCGGAGCCCGTGATCGTCGCCGGGGTGATGCCGACGAGCGACTCGCCCGGGGTGATGATGCCGGGGCAGTTCGGGCCGATGATCCGGGTCGTGTTGCCCTTCTCGGTCGCGTAGGCCCACGCCTCGGCGGAGTCCTCGACGGGCACGCCCTCGGTGATGACGACGAGCAGCGGGATCTCGGCGTCGATGGCCTCGATCATCGCGGCCTTCGTGAAGGCGGCGGGGACGAACGCGATCGACACGTCCGCGCCCGTCTTCTCCATCGCCTCGGCCACCGAGCCGAAGACGGGGAGCTCGACGGCGTTGCCGTCCTTGTCGGTGTGGTTCACGGTGGTGCCGGCCTTGCGGGCGTTCACGCCGCCGACGACCTGCGTCCCGGCCTTGAGCATGAGGGCGGTGTGCTTGGTGCCCTCACCGCCCGTGATGCCCTGGACGATGACCTTGGAGTCCTTGTTGAGGAAGACAGACATCGTTGCTCGGTTCCCTTACTTCGCAGCCAGCGCGGCGGCCTTGTCGGCGCCCTCGTCCATGGTGCTCGCCAGCGTGACGAGCGGGTGGGCGGCCTCCGCGAGGATGCGGCGGCCCTCCTCGACGTTGTTGCCGTCGAGACGCACGACGAGCGGCTTGTTCGCCTCGTCGCCGAGGATCTCGAGCGCCTTGACGATGCCGTTCGCGACGGCGTCGCACGCGGTGATGCCGCCGAAGACGTTCACGAACACCGACTTGACCTGCGGGTCGTTGAGGATCACGTCGAGCCCGGCAGCCATGACGGACGCCGAGGCGCCGCCGCCGATGTCGAGGAAGTTGGCGGGCTTCACGCCGCCGTGGTTCTCACCGGCGTACGCGACGACGTCGAGGGTGCTCATGACGAGACCCGCGCCGTTGCCGATGATGCCGACCTCGCCGTCTAGCTTGACGTAGTTGAGGTCGCTGGCCTTCGCCTTGGCCTCGAGCGGGTCGGCCGCGGCCTTGTCCTCGAGCTCCTCGTGCTCCGGGTGACGGAAGCCGGCGTTCTCGTCGAGCGAGACCTTGCCGTCGAGCGCGACGATCGAGCCGTCCGCCGTCTTGACGAGGGGGTTGACCTCGACGAGCGTCGCGTCCTCCTCCTTGTAGACGGTCCAGAGCTTCTGGATGACGTCGGCGATCTGCGGGGCGACGTCGGCGTCGAAGCCCGCGGCCTCGACGATCTCCTGCGCCTTGGCCGCGTCGATGCCGGTGAGGGCGTTGACCTCGATGCGCGCGAGCGCCTCGGGGCGCTCGACCGCGAGCTGCTCGATCTCCATGCCGCCCTCCTTGCTCGCCATGGCGAGCAGCGAGCGGTTGGACCGGTCGAGCAGCACGGAGAAGTAGTACTCCTCCGCGATCTGCGCGCCCTGGGCGATCATCACGCGGTGGACCGTGTGGCCCTTGATGTCCATGCCGAGGATCTCGGACGCCTTCTCGGCTGCCTCGTCCGCGGTCTTGGCGAGCTTGACGCCGCCGGCCTTGCCGCGACCGCCGACCTTGACCTGCGCCTTGACGACCACCACGCCGTCCTGACCACCGGTCAGCTTCGTTGCGCCTTCGCGGGCCTCTTCGGGGGTCGTCGCGACGACGCCGCCCAGCACGGGCACGCCGTGCTTCTCGAAGAGGTCGCGCGCCTGGTATTCGAACAGGTCCACCCTGGTGCGTCCTTCCATCGACGGAGATTCAACAGTGTCTCGACGTCGAGACAGCCGTGTTCCAGGTTAGACCTGCCGCGCGGCGCGACCGGCCGCAGGCGCCCTCTCGACGCCGCCTGGACGCCGCCGAGTGACGAGCGCCACATGCTCGCGCGCTCTCGTCGCCGTGCGGACACCCGGCGGACACTCGACGTCAACATGTCTTGACATCGATGGCTCGTCAACGTAACTTGACACCATGTCCGACGATCCCTCCCGCGCCCCGGCCGACCTCACGCACGCCGCCGCCGGCGACGACCCCGCAGCCGGGCTCCGGGCCGTCAGGGCGCTGCGCGTCCTCGCGGACCGGCTCGAGGCCCTCCAGGTACGTCGGGCCCGTGCGCTCGGGTGGTCGTGGCAGGAGATCGCGGACCAGCTCGGCGTCACCCGACAAGCAGTGCACCAACGGTTCGGCCGACAGGACCGGACCGGGTGAACCCACCCCGGTCACCACGCACCGCACCCGACACCACCACAGCCCGTCACCACCGCAGACAGGAGCCGACCATGTTCGCCCGATTCACCCACGACGCCCGCGCGGCCGTCAGTCGCGCCGTCGACGACGCCACCCCGACCTCCCCCGTCGACAGCACCGCACTGCTGCTCGCGCTGGCGGCGCTCGCCGACGAGGGCGACACCGGACCGGGCAGCGTCGTGCTGCGCGACGCCGGGCTCGACCGTGCCCGTCTCGCCACGGCGGCCCGTGCCGGCGCCCCGACGACGGCTGACGGCACGACCGCCGACGGGACGACCGCCGGCACGGCGTCGGCCGACGTCCTCGACGCGGAACTCGACGCCGACGCGCTGGCCTCGCTCGGCATCGACCTGGACGCCGTGCGCGCGCACGCGGACGCCGTGTTCGGCGCCGGGGCGCTCGACGCCCCGGCGCCCTCGGAGGCCCGTCGGGGCCGGCGGCCCCGGGGACGTCTGACCTCCGACGCGAAGCGTGCGCTCGAGCTCGCGCTGCGCGAGGCGGGACGGCTGCACGACAAGCAGCTCACGAGCGCGCACCTGCTGCTCGGCCTCCTGCGGGACGCGGACTCCCCCGCGTCCCGCACGCTCGCGGCGGCCTCGGCCGACGTCCCCGCGCTGCGGGCGGCCGCCGAGCGCGCCCGCGACCGCCGGACGGGACGCGCTGCCTGACGCCTGTGGGCGGCGGCCCGGCTACCGCCCGGAGACCGTCTTGAGAGCGTCCTCGACGACGCCTGCGTACACGGGGATGCCCTTCATGTTCGGGTGCGTCCGGTCCGGGTGCAGGAGGCCGGGCTCGCTCTTCGCCGCAGAGCACCAGTCCGCGACCACGACGTTGGGGTAGCGGCCCGCGATCTTCGCGAGCTCCTTGTTGGCGTCCGGCACCCAGTAGGACACCCCGACGGTGTTGACCAGGACGACCTTGCGGTCCGGGCCGAGGATCGCGAGGACCTTCTCGAGCGCCTTGTCCGAGCCCGCGAACTGGAAGCCGCCGTTCGTCCCGAAGTTGAGGACGACGTAGGGGCGGAGCTTGCCCGCGTCGGCCGCCTTCTGGACGATCGCGGGCGCGTCGACCCACTTGCGGATGGGCACGGCGTCGAGCGCGATGCCCGGGAACGCCTGAAGCAACGCGGGCGCGGCGCCCGACATCACCGAGTCGCCGAAACCGATGACCTGCTTGCCGTCGACCGCGCCGTGGACGACGAGCGGGCTCGCCGCGTCGTCTCCCGCGCCGGTGCCCGGCGCGGTCGGGATCCGCGACGGGTCGGAGGACGGGCTCTTCTGCGCGTTCCCGCGCGACGCCCTCCCGCCCGTCGTCGGGCTCGCCGTCGGGTCGGGCGTCGGGTGGGGCGTCGGGGCGGTCGCGGGGTCGACGCCGTCCGTCTCCACACCCGTCGTGTCGATGGCGGCCATGCCCGCTTCGACGGACCGCTGCGCGCTGGTCTCGGCCGGCGCCGTCGCGACCGCGCACCCGGCGACCACCACGAGCCCGACGACGCCGGCGACGGCGACGGGCGCGAGCCGCGCGCCGGGTCGGCGCACCGCCCCGGTCGCGCGGTGCCACACGGCGCGGAACCCGTCGCGACGGATCGGCGTCTCCACCCACCGGTAGGAGGCGGCGGCCACGAGGAGCGTCACGGCGACGCCGATCGCGGTCGCGAGCCACCAGGTCGACGTCCCGGGGAACGCGTCGAAGGCGCCCCAGACGACGAGCAGAACGGGCCAGTGCCACAGGTACAGCCCGTACGAGCGGACGCCGACCCAGGTCAGCGGCGACCAGCCGAGGAGTCGCAGGTAGCCGCCGGCGCGGCCGGTGCAGCCCGCGACCGCGAGCATCGCGAGGGCGGAGCCGAGCAGGATCCCGCCGCGGTACGCGAACGTCATGTCGGTGCGCAGGAACCGCATCTCGACGACGAGCGCCACGAGCGCGAGCGCGGGGACCCAGGACGCGACGGCGCGCGGCAGGAGCTCGCGCCCGCTCCCCCACCACAGCGCCGCGGCGACGCCGATCAGCAGGCCGAACACGTGGGTGTCGGTGCCGTAGTAGACGCGGGTCGGGTCGGCCCCCGGCGAGTACAGCGCCGCCATGAGGACGGCCGACCCCAGCGCCGCGGCGAGCACGACGGCGGTGCACGCCCGGCCGCCCCGCACGAGGGCGATGAGCACGGCGAGCACGACGGGCCACACGAGGTAGAACTGCTCCTCGATCGCGAGCGACCAGAAGGTCTGGAAGATCAGCGGCGACGTCTGGTCGAAGTAGCTGGACCCGGCGACGACCTCCACCCAGTTGCTCGTGAACGTCGCGGCGCCGAACGTCTGCCGGCCGATGTGGACGAGCAGGTCGGGCTCGACGAGGCGTGCAGCGACGATGCTCGTGACGACGACGACCACGAGCGCGGGCACGAGCCGTCGCACGCGCCGCATCCAGAACGCGGGCAGGTTCAGGCGGTGGCGCGTCTGCAGCTCGCGCAGTAGGAGCGTCGTGATGAGGAAGCCGCTGACCGCGAAGAACACGTCCACGCCGAGGAATCCGCCGGGAAGCCAGGTGGGCTGGACGTGGTAGACGATCACGGCGATGACGGCGACGGCACGCAGCCCGTCGAGCCCGGGCACCCTGCCGCTGCGCCGCCCCGACCGCCCTGTCCCGGTCGACGGGGCTGCGGCGCGCGGCGGCGACTGCGGTGGTGCCGGCGGCGGCGGCTGTCGCAGCGACGGTGGGGGCGGGGGCGGCGGGGGGCCGGCCACGGGCACCTCCTTCGTGGGCAGGCGGGCGTCCGCTCCCACGGTAGGACGCGTCAGGTGCTCTGCACAGCCCCCGCACGGCGCGTCCCGAGAACGACCTCAGGGCGCCCCGATCGAGGAGCAGGAGGTTGCCCGGGCTGCCCCGTCAGAGCTTGGTGACGGGTGAGAAGCGCAGCAGCAGACGCTTGGTGCCGTCGCCCCCGAAGTCGACCTTCACGACGGCGTTGCGCCCGACGCCCTCGAGCGCGACGACCGTCCCGAGCCCGTAGGCGTCGTGCGTGACCTTGTCGCCCACGTCGAGGTTCGGGATGCTCGCGTCGTCCCGGGGCGTCGCGGACCCGAACGACGGCCCGCCCTCCTGCCCGCCCCGCCCGCCGACGCCGCCGCTGCGCGCGGCCGCCCCGGAGCGGCGGAACCCGGAGCGGGGTGCGGCCGACGACCCCCAGCCGCCGCCCCACCCCAGGGAACCGCCACCGCGCAGCGTCTGCATCGACGACTCGCGCCGCCTCCAGTCGACGAGCTCCTCAGGGATCTCGTCGAGGAACCGGGACGCGGGGAACTCGTTGGCCATGCCCCAGGCGGAGCGCACGGCGGACCGCGACATGTAGAGGCGCTGGCGGGCGCGCGTGATGCCGACGTACGCGAGGCGGCGCTCTTCGGCGAGCTCGGTGTCGTCGTGCAGGGACCGCATGTGCGGGAAGGTGCCGTCCTCGAGCCCGGTGAGGAACACGACGGGGAACTCGAGGCCCTTGGCGGTGTGCAGGGTCATGAGGGTGACGACGCCGGGGTCGCGGCGTGCCGCACCGAGCCCGTCGCCCTCCCCGTCGCCGTCGTTCGGGTCACCGCCGTCGTCCGCGGGGATCTGGTCGGAGTCGGCGACGAGCGAGACGCGCTCGAGGAAGTCCGCGAGGGTGCCCTCGGGCTCGGCCTCCTCGAACTCGGCGGCGACGGCGTGCAGCTCGGCGAGGTTCTCGACGCGACCGGCGTCCTGCGGGTCTTCCGACGCGCGCAGCTCGGCGAGGTACCCGGACCGGTCGAGCACCGCGCCGAGCACCTCGGCGGGGCCGACTCCGCTCGCGGCGAGCTCGCGCAGCCCGGACATGAGGTCGCGGAACCCTTCGAGGGGGCGCAGCGACCGCGTCGTCATGCCGGGGATCTCGTCGAGGCGGTCGAGCGCCGCACCGAACGAGATGCGCTCGCGCTCGGCGAAGACGGCGACGAGCGCCTCCGTGCGGTCGCCGATGCCGCGGCGGGGGACGGACAGGACGCGGCGCAGGTTCACGTCGTCGTCGGGGTTGGTGACGGCGTGCAGGTACGCCACGGCGTCCTTGACCTCGCGCCGCTCGTAGAAGCGGGTGCCGCCGACGACCTTGTACGGGAGGCCGACGCGGATGAGGACTTCTTCGAGCGCGCGGGACTGCGCGTTGGTGCGGTAGAAGATCGCGACGTCGCCGGGCCGGACGCCGTCGCTGTCGCCGAGGCGGTCGATCTCCTCGGCGACGAACCGGGCTTCTTCGTGCTCGTTGTCGGCGACGTACCCGACGATCTGCGGGCCGGCGCCGGAGTCGGTCCAGAGGCGCTTGGGCTTGCGGTCGGGGTTGCGGGCGATGACGGCGTTGGCGGCGGACAGGATGGTCTGCGTGGACCGGTAGTTCTGCTCGAGGAGCAGGGTCCGCGCGGCCGGGTAGTCGGCCTCGAACTCGAGGATGTTGCGGATGGTGGCGCCGCGGAACGCGTAGATGGACTGGTCGGCGTCACCGACGACGGTGAGCTCGGCGGGCGGCACGACGCCCGCGTGGCGCCCTTCCCGGAGGTCCCCCTCGACGGTCTCGTCGACCTCGCCCCCCACGGTCCTGGTGGTGCCGACGCCCGCGAGCTCGCGCACGAGGACGTACTGGGCGTGGTTGGTGTCCTGGTACTCGTCGACGAGGATGTGCCGGAACCGGCGCCGGTAGTGCTCCGCGACCGCGGGGAACGCCTGCAGCAGGTTGACGGTCGTCATGATGAGGTCGTCGAAGTCGAGCGCGTGCGCCTGCGCGAGCCGCGCCTGGTAGCGCGTGTAGACGTCGGCGAGGACGCCGTCGAACTCGTTGCTGCGGGGTACCCCGGCGACACCGTCTGCGGTCGCCGCGCCCGACGTCGACCGGTACGTGTCGGGGTCGACGAGCTCGTTCTTGAGGTCGGAGATCTTGTTCGCGAGCGAACGCGGCGGGTACTTCTTCGCGTCGAGGTCGAGCTCGCGGCACACGAGCGTGACGAGCCGCAGCGAGTCGGCGGCGTCGTAGATCGAGAACGTGGAGCGCAGGCCGAGCTGGTCGTGCTCGGCACGCAGGATCCGGACGCACGCGGAGTGGAACGTGGAGACCCACATGCGCCGTGCCACGGGGCCGACGAGCGCCTCGACGCGCTCGCGCATCTCGGCGGCAGCCTTGTTGGTGAACGTGATCGCGAGGACCTCGCCCGGGCGGGCGCGGCGGGTGGCGAGGGCGTAGGCGATGCGGTGGGTCAGGACGCGCGTCTTGCCCGACCCGGCACCGGCGACGATGAGGAGCTGCCCGCCCTCGTGCAGGACGGCCTCGCGCTGCTGCGGGTTGAGCCCTTCGAGCAGCGAGTCGGGCTCGTGCACGGACGGGCCCGCAGGCACCGTCGGGCCAGGGACGGGCGACGGTCCGTCGACCGCGGCGGCACGGGTCCCGGGGCGCGCGGCGGGGCGCGTGACACCGGGCAGGGGGAGGTCGTCGAAGAGAGAGTTCATCGCGGCACCAGCCTAGGCGTCCGGGCCGACAGACGACGCCGCCCGGCAGGTCGGCGTCGCGGGCACTTGAATGGGGCCATGAGCCAACACGTCGAGGAAGGCACGCGGTCCCTGGTCCGGGAGCACCGGGGGACGGAGGCGTCCAGCCCACGGTCCGTGCGGTGCGACGACGGCCTGTGGGCCGCCGTGAAGGCCCGGGCCGAGGCGGACGGCGTGACGATCAACTACGCGGTCGGGGTGCTCCTGGAGGGGTACGCGTCCGACGCGGTGCGCCTCGAGCTCCCTCCGCCGACCGATGACCCTGCGGTCACCGGGGGGACGCGGAGCTCGGTGAGCTCGCTGCGGGTGGCCGACACCGTCTGGGCCGCCGCGAAGGCGCGGGCGGCCGGGGAGGGACTGACGATGAACGCGGTGGTCAACCGGATCCTCGGGGGCTACCACGACGGGCTCCTGCGACTGCCGACGGTCGTGCTGTACTTCGCGCCCACCGGGCGCCCCTCCGAGGCGTGAAGGTCAGGTCAGCGCGACGCCGACGAGCCACGCGGACGTCGCGAGCAGCGCCCCGGCGAGCTGGACGACGATCGTGATGCCGGTCGCGACCATCGCGGCGACGGTAGCCGCCCACGCGGCCCGCAGGTCCCGCCGTCGCAGCAGCTCGACGACGAGCACCCCGAGCACGAACCCGAGCGGCAGCCCGACGACCGGGACGACGAAGAACCCGACGACGCCGACGACGCCGCCGATCGCGAGCGTGATCCAGGGGACCTCGGCGCGGCGCAGGTGCCGTGCCCCGAGGACGAGCTGCGCGACCTCCGCGACGGCGACGCACGCGAGCGCCACGCCGAAGCAGACCCAGGCCGTCGTCCCGCCGGTGAGGATCGCCCAGACGAGGATCGCGCCCAGCACGAGCAGGTTCCCGGGCAGCACCTGGACGACCACGCCGACCAGCCCGAGCAGGATCACGATCCCGACGACGACCTCGCCGCCGGAGCTCACGGCCTCCCCGCCCTGGCCGCCCGGGCGTTGCGGCTCACCAGAAGACGGCGATGACGATGTTCGCGATCGTGAGGCCGCCGACGGCGTGCTTCATCCAGGCGGGCGCGCGGTCGCCCTTGCGCTGCACGAGGAAGGCCAGGACGGTGATGACGAGCGCGACGACGAGCTTGACGGCGAGCTTGCCGTCCGGGAACGGGTGCCCGAGGACGTCCGGGTTCGACTCGATCACGCCCATCATCACGATCCCCGAGACGAGGGCGGTCGCCGCGCCGTGGAAGACGCCCTTCGGGAGCCCGGGCTTGCGGATGCTCACGAGGTACCCACCGAGGACGATCGCCCAGCCGATGAAGTGGAGGACGGCAAAGACTTCAACGAGGATCTTCATGGTGGCCGATCGTAGTTTGCTGACACCTGTGTCGTAAAACCAGGGGGCCGATTCGCCCCGAGATCTTCCGGGACGCGCAGCACACGGCCCACGAACCGCGCAGCCGCGTCCGCGATCCAAGACACCTGTCCATGATCTGGACGCGTGGTTCCACCTCTCGGGATCGCCAGGTACCGTCGTCACCATGACCGCACTCGCACCCCGTACGACGGCACCGGCTGCCCAGCCGGCACGGCCGACGTCCGCGGCGTGCCACGGCACCCTCATGTGCCTGTGCCCGGTCGCAACGTGTTGTTGTTGACCAGCCCTACCTCGGACCTGCCGCACCGCGGCACCATCCCCCCGAGCGAGGGCGCGCGAGTGCGGACCTCGTCTCCCCCCGGGAATCGCTGAGGCTCCACCACCCGCGCGTGCTCGCGGCCACAAGGAGCACGATGACCACGCCCGCACCCCCCGCCCGCGCGGACCGCGCCGCACGCCCCGCCGGCGAGCGTCCCGCGCGTCCCGCGGCCCGTCCCCACGGGCAGTGGAAGGTCGACGGCACCACCCCGCTCAACGGCAACGAGAAGTGGAAGCAGGAGGACGGCGGCCTCTCCGTGCGCGCACGGATCGAGGAGACGTACTCCAAGCAGGGCTTCGGCTCGATCACGGACGACGACCTCCACGGGCGTTTCCGCTGGTGGGGCCTCTACACCCAGCGCAAGCCGGGCATCGACGGCGGCAAGACCGCCACGCTCGAGCCGCACGAGCTCGAGGACGAGTACTTCATGCTCCGGGTGCGGATCGACGCCGGCGCCCTGACCACCGACCAGCTCCGCGTGATCGCGGGGATCTCGCGCGACTTCGGGCGTGACACCGCCGACATCACGGACCGGCAGAACATCCAGCTCCACTGGGTCGAGGTGGAGAGCGTCCCCGAGATCTGGCGCCGCCTCGAGGCCGTCGGTCTGGGTACCACCGAGGCCTGCGGCGACGTGCCGCGCGTCGTCCTCGGCAGCCCCGTCGCGGGCGTCGCCGCGGACGAGCTGCTCGACATCGGCCCCGTCGTCGACGGCATCACCGAGAAGTACCTCGGCGTGCCCGAGCTCGCGAACCTGCCGCGCAAGTTCAAGACCGCGATCACCGGGCACCCCAGCCAGGACGTCGTGCACGAGATCAACGACGTCGCGTTCGTCGCGCACCGCCACCCGGTGCTCGGCGTCGGGTTCGACCTGTGGGTCGGTGGCGGCCTGTCCACCAACCCGCGGCTCGGCGAGCGCCTGGGCGTGTTCGTCACCGAGGAGCAGGTGCCCGACGTGTGGCACGGAGTCGCACAGATCTTCCGCGACTACGGCTACCGCCGGCTGCGCAACAAGGCCCGCCTGAAGTTCCTGCTCGCCGACTGGGGGCCCGCGAAGTTCCGCGAGGTCCTCGAGACGGAGTACCTCGGCTACGCCCTGCCGGACGGCCCGCCCGCACCGCGTCCCACGACGCCGGGCGACCACATCGGCGTCCACAAGCAGAAGGACGGCCGCAACTACGTCGGCGCCGCGCCCTACGTCGGCCGCGTGTCCGGCCAGATCCTCGCCGACGTCGCGGACCTCGCGGAGTCCGTCGGCTCGGGTCGCGTGCGGCTCACCCCCCACCAGAAGCTCCTCGTGCTCGACGTCCCCGACGCGCATGTCGAGCACGTCGTCGGCCGCCTCAAGGAGCTCGGCCTCGACGCGAACCCCAGCCCGTGGCGCCGCAGCACCATCGCGTGCACCGGCATCGAGTACTGCAAGCTCGCGATCGTCGAGACCAAGGCCACGGCGTCGGCGGCGGTCGACGAGCTCGAGAAGCGGCTGGGCGACCTGTCGCACCTCAAGCCCGTGAGCCTCAACATCAACGGCTGCCCCAACTCGTGCGCCCGCATCCAGACGGCCGACATCGGCCTCAAGGGCCAGATCATCACCGTCGACGGCGAGCAGGTCCCCGGGTTCCAGGTGCACCTGGGCGGCGGGCTCGCGTCCGAGGACCGTGACGAGGCCGGCCTCGGCCGGACCGTCCGCGGCCTCAAGGTCGCCGCGTCCGAGCTGCCCGACTACGTCGAGCGGGTCGTGCGACGGTTCGACGCCGAAGGGGCCGAGGGCGAGACGTTCGCCCAGTGGGCCCACCGCGCGGACGAGGAGGCGCTCCAGTGACCACCGAGCAGACGACCGAGCAGACCCCGACACCGGCCGACAACCCGCTGGCCGCCCTGCGGGCCGCCGCACAGGCGCGCACGCAGGCGCGCGCCACGGCGAAGGCCGCCGATGCGGAGCGACGGGCCGCGCAGGCGCGCCCGAAGCGCTCGGCCGCCGAGCTCCGAGAGATCGTGCGGCGCGGCCAGGCCGAGCTGCACGGTCCGGGCTGGCCGGGCGCCGCGCCCGACGCGACCCGCGAGGCCACCGCCGAGGAGGTCGTCGCCTGGGCCGTCCGCGAGTTCGGCGACTCGATCGCCGTGGCGTGCTCGATGGCCGACGCCGTGCTCCCGCACGTCGTCGCCGCGACCAAGCCGTGGGTCGACGTCCTGTTCCTCGACACCGGCTACCACTTCGCCGAGACGTACGGGACACGTGACGCCGTCGAGACGTCGATGGACGTCACCATCGTCGACGTCACCCCGAAGCAGACCGTCGCCGAGCAGGACGCCGCGCACGGCAAGGACCTCTGGTCGCGCGACCCCGGCCTGTGCTGCGCGCTGCGCAAGGTCGAGCCCCTGCACGACCGGCTCGCCGGGTACGAGGTGTGGGTCACGGGCGTGCGCCGCGACGAGGCGCCCACCCGCACCACGACGCCGCTCGTCACGTGGGACGAGAAGAACGGGCTGGTGAAGATCAACCCGCTCGCCGCGTGGTCGTTCGACGAGCTGCTCGCCTACGCGACCGCGCACCAGGTCGTCCTCAACCCGCTGCTCAACGACGGCTACCCGTCCATCGGGTGCGCGCCCTGCACCCGGCGCGTCGCGCCCGGCGAAGACCCCCGGGCCGGCCGCTGGGCCGGTCTCGACAAGACCGAGTGCGGGCTGCACGTATGACCGCCACCGACATCCCGCTCGCCGACCCGACGGAGACCACCGCCGTGCCCACCACAGCCCTCGCGCCCACGGACACCACGTCCGAGGCCCGCCGGCTCAGCCAGCTCCAGGCCCTGGAGTCCGAGTCGATCCACATCTTCCGCGAGGTCGTCGCCGAGTTCGAGCGGCCCGTGCTGCTGTTCTCCGGCGGCAAGGACTCCGTGGTCATGCTGCATCTCGCGACCAAGGCGTTCGCGCCGTCGCCCGTGCCGTTCCCCGTCCTGCACGTCGACACCGGGCACAACTTCCCCGAGGTGCTCGCGTACCGCGACGCGACCGCCGAGCGCCTGCGCCTGCGGCTCGAGGTCGCGAGCGTCCAGGACTACATCGACGACGGTCGCCTCCGCGAGCGCGCCGACGGCACCCGCAACCCGCTGCAGACGCAGCCGCTGCTCGACGCCATCACCGGCCACAAGTTCGACGCGGTCTTCGGCGGCGGTCGCCGCGACGAGGAGAAGGCGCGCGCCAAGGAGCGCGTCTACTCGCTGCGCGACGAGTTCGGCCAGTGGGACCCGCGCAACCAGCGCCCCGAGCTGTGGAACCTGTACAACGGTCGCCACCGCCCGGGCGAGCACGTGCGCGTCTTCCCGCTGTCGAACTGGACCGAGCTCGACATCTGGGAGTACATCGCGGCGGAGGGCATCGCCCTGCCCGAGCTGTACTACGCCCACGAGCGCGAGGTGTTCGACCGGGACGGCATGCTCCTCGCCGTGAGCCCCGTGTCGCTGCCGCGCACCGACGCCGAGGCCGCGAGCGTCCGCACCGAGACGGTCCGCTACCGGACGGTCGGCGACATGTCCTGCACGGGCGCCGTCGCGTCCGACGCGTACGACGTCGCCGCGGTCATCGCCGAGGTGGCGACCACCCGCATCACGGAGCGTGGCGCGACCCGCGCCGACGACCGCCTGTCCGAAGCCGCCATGGAAGACCGCAAGAAGGAGGGCTACTTCTGATGGGTACCCCCACCCGCTCCGTCAGCACGCCCGCCACGAGCGACCGTGGCACCAGCACGCTGCTGCGCCTCGCCACCGCCGGCTCCGTCGACGACGGCAAGTCCACGCTCGTCGGCCGCCTGCTGTTCGACTCCAAGTCCGTCCTCGCCGACCAGCTCGACGCCGTCGAGCGGGTCAGCCGTGACCGCGGCCTCGAGTCGGCCGACCTCGCGCTGCTCACCGACGGCCTGCGCGCCGAGCGCGAGCAGGGCATCACGATCGACGTGGCCTACCGCTACTTCGCCACCGCGAAGCGGTCGTTCATCCTCGCCGACTGCCCCGGGCACGTGCAGTACACGCGCAACACGGTCACCGGCGCGTCCACGGCCGACGTCGTCGTCCTGCTCATCGACGCCCGCAAGGGCCTGCTCGAGCAGACGCGCCGCCACCTGGCCGTCGCGAGCCTGCTGCGCGTCCCGCACGTGGTCGTCGCCGTGAACAAGATCGACCTGGTCGACTGGTCGCAGGCGCGCTACGACGAGCTCGCTGCCGAGATCCGGACGGTCGCGGCGTCCCTCGGGGTCGCGGACGTCCACACCGTCCCCGTGTCCGCGCTGCTCGGCGACAACGTCGTCGACCGGGGCGAGCACACGCCCTGGTACGACGGCCCGACGCTGCTCGACCTCCTCGAGGTGCTGCCGACCGGCGACGACCCCGAGGTCGAGGCGTTCCGCCTGCCCGTCCAGGTCGTCCTGCGGCCCCAGGGCGCTCCCGCGCCCGGCCACGACCACGACCTGTTCCGCGACTACCGCGGGTACGCCGGCCAGGTCGCGTCCGGCGTGGTCAAGGTCGGCGACGAGGTCGTCGTGCTCCCCAGCGGGCGCCGCACCACGGTCGTCGGCATCGACACGGCCGACACGCTCGCCGACGGCGACGACCCGTTCGCCGGGCTGCCCGAGGCGTTCGCCCCGCAGTCGGTCACGCTGCGCCTCGCGGACGACGTCGACATCGCCCGCGGCGACCTCATCGCCGCCGCGTCCGACGTCCCCGAGACCACGCAGGACGTCGAGGGCACCGTGGCGTGGCTGTCCGGGTCGCCGCTGCGGCCGGGCGCGCGCGTCCTGCTCAAGCACACGACCCGCACGGTCCAGGCCGTCGTCAAGGACGTGGCCGGGCGCCTCAACCTCGACACCGCCGAGCTGGACCCCGCGGACCAGCTCGAGCTCAACGACATCGGTCACGTCACGCTGCGCCTCGCGCAGCCGGTCGCGGCCGAGGAGTACCTCGTCTCCCGGCGCACGGGCGCCTTCCTCCTGATCGACGGCCAGGACGGCGGCACCCTCGCCGCCGGGATGGTCGGTGACGCACTGGCTGCTGCGCGATGTCCTGCGCAGCGCCCGGTCCAGTACGTCATCTGACTCAGGCATCCCGGCGTCCGTCCCGGACGCGGCCCGTGTCGATGACGGGCTGGCCGGCGCTGCGGCCCGCAAGACCGCGCACCGCCCTGCCAGACCCGAGAACTCACCGACAAGGAACACACCATGACCGTCCGTCACCCCCACCCGCCCAGTTCCTCCTCCGCCACCGCACGCGCGCCGCGACGCCGGCGCCGGCTCAGCGCGGCGCTCGCCCTCCCGCTCGCGGCCGTCCTCGCCGCGTCGCTCGGCGCGTGCTCGTCGGACGACGCGTCGGGCAAGGCGTCCGACCAGGGCCCGGCGTCCGCACTCCGCCTCGGCTACTTCGCGAACGTCACGCACGCCCCCGCCGTCGTCGGGGTCGCCGAGGGCACCTTCCAGAAGGACCTCGGCTCCACGAAGCTCTCGACGCAGATCTTCAACGCCGGCCCGGCCGCGATCGAGGCGCTCAACGCCGGGGCTATCGACGCCGCGTTCGTCGGCCCGAACCCGGCGATCAACGCGTACGTGAAGTCGCACGGCGACGCGATCCGCATCGTCGCCGGTGCGGTCTACGGCGGCGCGCAGCTCGTCGTCCAGCCCGACATCACCAGCGCCGCCGACCTCAAGGGCAAGGACCTCGCGACCCCGCAGCTCGGCGGCACGCAGGACGTCGCGCTCCGCAGCTGGCTCACCGACCAGGGCCTCAAGAACTCGGTGAGCGGCGGCGGGGACGTCACCATCACGCCCACGGACAACGCGCAGACCCTCCAGCTCTTCCAGGACAAGAAGATCGACGGCGCCTGGGTGCCCGAGCCGTGGGCGTCGCGCCTCGTGCTCGACGGGGGCGGCAAGGTCCTCGTCGACGAGAAGACGCTGTGGCCCGAGGGCAAGTTCCTCACGACCAACCTCATCGTGTCGAAGAAGTTCCTCGACGAGCACCCCGAGACGGTCAAGGGCCTCGTCCAGGGCGAGGTCGACGCCGTGAAGTGGATCCAGGACAACCCCGACGAGGCGCCGAAGGTCGTCAACGAGCAGATCGAGAAGCTCAGCGGCAAGTCGCTGTCCGACGACGTGATCACGCGCGCGTGGGCGAACATCACGACGTCCGTGGACCCGCTCGCGAGCACGCTGCAGGAGGTCCAGGACCACGGCGTGACCGCGGGGACCACCCAGAAGGCCGACCTCAAGGGCATCTACGACCTGCGGATCCTGAATTCGATCCTCACGGCCGACGGCCAGCCCACCGTGTCCGCCGGCGGGCTCGGCGAGGAGTAGGCACCCGCCCGCACCGCGCCCGCAGCACCTTCGCAGCACCCAGGAGCACGCATGACCACCACCGACGCCACCACCGAGCCCGCCGAGGCCGCCCCCGGGGCGGTGCCCGCCGACGGGCCCGCACCGGCCGTCCGGGTCTCCGACGTCACCAAGCGGTTCTCGTCGTCGGGCCCCGCCGTCCTCGACGGGGTCAGCATCGACATCCGCCCCGGTGAGTTCGTGTGCCTCCTGGGGGCATCGGGCTGCGGGAAGTCGACGCTCCTGGGCATCGTCGCTGGCCTCGACCGTCCCACCTCCGGGACGGTCGAGGTCGGGGGCGCCCCGGCCAAGGCCGGTCGGGCGTCGCTCATGTTCCAGGAGTCGGCGCTGTTCCCCTGGCTCACCGCGCGCCGGAACATCGAGCTCGCGCTCAAGCTGAACGGCGTGGGCCGCGCGACCCGTGCCGAGCGGGCCACCGAGCTGCTCGACCTCGTGCGGCTCTCCAGCGCGGGCGACAAGCTCGTGCACGAGCTGTCCGGCGGCATGCGCCAGCGCGTCGCCCTGGCCCGCGCGCTCGCGCAGGACTCCCCCGTCCTGCTCATGGACGAGCCCTTCGCGGCGCTCGACGCCATCACCCGCGACCTGCTCCACGACGAGCTCGAGCGCATCTGGCGCGAGACCGGCCGCACCATCGTCTTCATCACCCACAACGTCCGGGAGGCGGTGCGGCTCGGGCAGCGCGTCCTGCTCATGTCGTCCCGCCCGGGCCGCATCGTGCGCGAGTGGCCCGTCGTCGTGACCGGCGAGCGGCGCATCGAAGCGCCCGAGGTCGCCGCGCTCGCCGCGGAGATCACGACCCACCTGCGCGAGGAGATCCGCCGCCATGCCCACTGACCTCTCCGCCGAGACCTCGCGCGACACCCCGCGCGACACCCTGGGTGCGCTCGAGGCCGGCCTCGACGCGCTCCAGACCGACGCTCGCGACCGCGACCCGTGGCCCCGGCGCCTCGGCCGTTCCGTGCTGCCGCCGGTGCTGGCCGTCGTGATCCTGCTCGCGATCTGGCAGGTCGTGTACGCGCTGCACATCAAGCCCGACTACGTCATTCCCGGTCCTGCACAGGCGTGGGACACCGCGTCCCGCCTGTGGGACGACGGATCGCTGCAGCGCGCCGTGTGGACGAGCCTGTCGCGCGGCGTGATCGGCTTCGTCGCGTCCGTGATCATCGGCACCCCGCTCGGCATCGTCGTGGCGCGCGTGCGGTGGGTGCGCGTGGCGTTCGGCCCGATCATCTCGGGCCTCCAGGTGCTGCCGTCCGTCGCCTGGGTGCCGGCCGCGATCATCTGGTTCGGCCTGTCGGACGCCACGGTCTACTTCGTGGTCCTCATGGGCGCGACGCCGTCGATCATCAACGGGATCGTCGGCGGGGTCGACCAGGTGCCGCCGCTGCTGCGCCGCGCCGGTCTCGTGCTGGGCGCCGGGCCCGTCCAGCTCGTGCGGCACGTCATCCTGCCCGCCGCCCTCCCCGGGTACGTCGCCGGGCTCAAGCAGGGCTGGGCGTTCTCGTGGCGCTCCCTCATGGCCGCAGAGATCATCGCCGTGGGCGGCTCGCTCGGGTTCGGGCTCGGTTCGCTGCTGTCCCAGGGCCGCGACCTGGCCGACATGACCGTGGTGTTCGTCGCGATCGTGGCGATCCTGCTCGTCGGCATCCTCATCGAGATGGCGTTCTTCGCGCCGGTCGAGAAGCGGCTGCTGCGCCGCCGTGGTCTGCTGCAGTCGTGAGCGTGGACGACCCGACCTACCCCCTCGGGCTGCGGCTCGCCGGACGACGGGTCGTCGTCGTGGGAGCCGGACCGGTCGCGGCGCGACGCCTGACCGCCCTGGTCGACGCGCACGCGGACGTGCTGGTGATCGCCCCGACGGCGGACGACGCCGTGGCGCGCCTCGCCGCGGCCGGCACCGTCACCTGGGAGCCCCGCCCGTACGCGTCCGGTGACCTCCACGGTGCCTGGCTCGTGCACGCGGCGACGGGCGACCCTGCTGTCGACGAGCAGGTCGCGGCAGACGCCGAGGCCGACCGCGTGCTGTGCGTCACTGCCGGCGACGCCGGGCTCGGGACCGCCTGGGTGCCCGCGGTGGCCCGCACCACCACCGAGGACGGCGCCACCGTCACCGTCGCGGTGCAGGCCGGGGGCGACCCGCGCCGTGCCGTCGCGCTGCGCGACGCCGTCCGCGCCGCGCTCGACGCCGGCACGCTCCCGCTGCGGCGGTACCGTACGCACCGCTCCGCCGCGCCCGCGCGTGCGGCGGTCGGGCACGTCGCCCTCGTGGGCGGGGGCCCGGGCGACCCGGGCCTGCTGACGTCGCGGGGCCGCAGGCTCCTCGCGGAGGCGGACGTCGTCGTCGTCGACCGGCTCGCCCCGCGCGCCGTCCTCGGTGACCTGGCTGACGACGTCCTCGTGGTCGACGTCGGCAAGACGAGCGGGCACCACCCCGTCCCGCAGGACGAGATCAACGCGCTGCTCGTCGAGCACGGCCTCGCCGGGCGTCGCGTGGTGCGGCTCAAGGGCGGCGACCCCTACGTGTTCGGGCGCGGGGGCGAGGAGGCGGACGCGTGCCGCGCCGCGGGCGTGCCCGCCGAGGTCGTCCCCGGGGTGACGTCCGCGATCGCCGTCCCGGCCGCCGCCGGGATCCCCGTGACGCACCGTGGGCTGTCGCGCGGCTTCACCGTGCTCACCGGCCACGAGGACGTCGGCAAGGTGCCCGCGGCGCCGGACCACACGGTGATCCTGCTCATGGGCGTCTCGCGGCTCGCGGCGACCGCCGAGGCGCTGGTCGCGAGCGGTCGTGATCCTGCGACGCCCGTCGCCGTCGTCGAGGACGGCTTCGGGCCGCGCCAGCGCACGACGGTCGGCACGCTCGCCACCATCGCCGCCGATGCAGCGCGCACCGGCGTGCGTCCGCCGGCCGTCACGGTCGTCGGCGACGTCGTGACCCGCTGCCCCGAATGGGTGGCCCGGACGGCGAAGGAACGGACAGCCGACTGACCACGCCGCGCGCGGTTGCGCGGAAGCCTCGTCGTCGATGCTCGACAGTCGAGCAAAGCGTTGCCTTCTGCGTCGTACGGGGCTCGAGCGTCACTCGCCCTGGTGGGCTCGATGCCATGTCGCGGGTGTAGCCCCGCGAAAACGTCCAGCTGGCCTTGTGACCGACGGGACGTTTTGGGAGAGGTTTTTGACCGGCGCGCCGTCCGGCGTGTCGCCGCCCCGGCAGGTCCGTCAGAAACGGTCGATTCTGCACGCCCCGTGGGAGCGGCTCAGCTCTCGCACCCCCTCGCGTGCTGACCAGCCGCTCGCCCCGTGCGCGCCAACTGCAAGCAGTCGCTGGCCCAACCTGCCAGCGGGCTACAGGCTGCTGACGCGACACCGAAGGCGGTTACATCACACCAGGCGCATGCGACCTGTCAACGCCGGGGTGGGTTCTAGTCAACGTCGCAACACGGACTGGTCGGACGAGGCTAGCAGCGCGGCGAAGAGCTCGGCCGGGGTGTGGTCCTCGAGGACGAGTCGAGGGCGGGTGTTGATCTCGTTCTCGACGGCGAGCAGGTGCTCGGGCGAGTGGATGGACAGGTCGGTTCCTTTCGGGAAGTACTGGCGCAGGACTCCGTTCATGTTTTCGTTGCTGCCGCGCTGCCACGGGGAGTGGGAGTCGCAGAAGTAGACGGGCGCACCCAGCGTCGCGGTGATCGTCGGGTGCTGGGCCATCTCGGTGCCCTGATCCCAGGTGATCGAGCGCATCAGATCGGCCGGCAGATCGGCCATGCGGGCCGTGATCGCCGTGGCGACGGTCTCGGCGTCGCGTGCGCTCAGGTGCACGAGCCGGACCGTGCGCGTCTGTCGTTCGACGAGAGTCGCGATCGCGGACCCCTGGCCCTTGCCGATGATGAGATCCCCTTCCCAGTGCCCGGCCTGGGACCTATCGGTGGGTTCGAAGCCGCGGTCATGGACCGAGAGCATCGGCTGGGCGAACCGGGGACGACGCTCCTGCCCGGTGCGGTGCGCGCGGCGGTGCTCACGACCAGTGCGCAGCGGTGAACGCCGAGGTGCGGCGACCATCGAGGGGCGCACCAGCGTTGAGCCGTGCTTATAGATCGCCTGATAGATGGACTCGTGGCACAACCACATCGACGGATCGTCGTGGTGCTTGGCGCGCAGATACCTGGAGATCTGCTGCGGGCTCCACCGCTGCGCGAGGAGCTCACCGACGACCTCGCGCAGGCGTGGCACGGTCTCCACCCGTCGCAGCCGACCACGAGCCCGGCGAGCGGCAGCCCGGCGATGGGCGTCGAACGGCCGGTAGCCGCCGCGAATGTGAACGTTGCGGCGCAACTCACGCGAGACCGTCGAGGGCGACCGCCCGATCCGGGCACCCACCGCCCGGATGCTCAAGCCCGCACGTCGCAGGTCCGCGATCTCGATCCGCTCGTCCTGCGTCAGGAAACGGCCGCTGATCTCCCGGACCACGAGCGGGTCCAGCGGCGGCACGAAGCCCACGACCTTGCCCTTGCGGTAGACCTTGTGCCCACGCGACCAGTTCTTCCCCGTCGACCGCGAGACGCCCGTTTCTCGGGCCGCGCCCGCGATGCTCCACCCCCGCGCGCGCAACTCCATGAACCTCGCACGCTTCGCCGACAACGGCCGCCGACCAGGACCTTTCTTCACACGCCTCACCGACGACAACACGACCTCCATGATCGAGGAGTGTTGCGACACCAAGTAGAAACCACCTCGGCACCCGGGGGTCAGTCTTCACGCGGCATCGACACGACCAGAGGCCGAGCTATTTTCCCCCAACAACACGCAGTCGGCCCGTGGCGAACTTTTCGGCCTTCATCGAAGCTCGCCACCGACTACGAGACCGGCATCCCATCAAGTCCGAGATGACTCCGTGGGGATCGCCCGCGGCCATGGCGATATTGCGCCCGTATGGAGACGCCGCCCTTATTGCGATCCGTCGGCACCGCCCACCCGGATAGCCCACCACATACCCAGCAATGCGGACCGCCGGAAAGCAGGAGCGACGTCAAACCTGAAGCACTTCAAGACGGGCCAAAGCGTGCTCAAATTCGCGAATCGCCTCCGCTTGCTCTGACGATGCTGTGTCGAACAACCGCTGCGCCGCTGCACGGCCGTATTCCTCGCTGATCAACCTTCGCGCCTCGATCGTGATCCTCCCGCGACGAACTCCGCCAGCGGCATAGCCAAGGATCAGATCTACGAACGCCGATAACTCCAAGTCGCTCTCAGGAACATCCCGAGGAGATTGAAATACCGAATTCAATCTCTTTGAGGCCTGACTAAATGTACGGTGTCCGCGGCATCGGAGATTCACGGCCGCCTATACCTCCATTCTCTACCAAAAAGAGTGCCACTGATTCCGGGCCGAGTTCAGGATTCCTCCCCGGCTTCCCCTGATGCTCCTCCTCGACGAGCCAGCGACCTGTCGCAGCCGGTATCGCGCGCTCCCGAGATAGCGAGCGTGTGACCCGTAACTTGTTCCATGCTTGGCATAGTGATAGACGAAGGAGCTTTCAGACGACCCGAATGAACCCCTCGAGAAGGTGTGACGAACGGCATTAATTCGTCGCGCGTTGCGAGTGACATATACGGCCGCACGGACACTCTTGATGCCCGAATTAACTCCCCGGTAGGCTTATGTCGCGCGAATGGCGGCAACCAGGACGGCAGCCAGCGCAGCCAGCCAAAGCGCTCCAGCGAAGAGACGCATTTGCCTCCTATTTGGAACGTCCTTTGGTCCCCCGTCTCGCTTGCTACTTGCACGCCACACAACGGTGGCCAAACCGAAATTTCCGACCGCGGTAGCAAAAAACATCCATGGCGCAGCGGGTGACGGCTCCGATGGGGGCGCAAACAACCAGAGTGAACTCGCGAGGGCCGTTGCACCACCAATGAAAATGCCCCCCCACAGCAATGGGTCAGATGGCCGGTTGTCAGACTTGAAGATGGCTCGCCGCCACCCGAGCCCGGAGACGGCCCATGTGACCATTCCGACTGTAAACAGAAGGATCGCGAGGAAGGTGATCATCTAGTACCAGCTTCCCCTGACTGAGCGATAGCCCGAGTAGACGTTGAATCCGGTGCGACCGGCCGAGCGCCACGGATGGTGACGGAAAGATTGCCGGACAGATGGTCGCGGCATTCGCCGCGCTGTTCGCAACGCTCGCCCACCTCGGCCATTGAGCATGCTCGCACCGAATCGCGTGTGCGCACCGGGGAAGCGCCGAACAGCACGCACACCAGGGACAAACATGCTGCCGAAATCGAATGCCGTGTTCAATGCAAAGCTGCGTCCGCTCATCTCGTGATGGCGCCAGCCCCATCCATTGCTCAGGATGCTTGCCGATCCAGCAGCAATAGCGGCAACGCCGCAGATGCCCGCCGTAGCAGCAATGCACGCGACAGCAGCGGCGACCCCAAGAGTCGCCACGCCACGCTTGATCCACTTTCGCCAACCGAACTGGCCGTTGAGGTCGAAGCTGTTGATGGGGTCTTGGGGGTAGGCGTACGCGGTGGTGTTGCCGCCAGCGACGGGGTCGGTGGAGGTGAATTGGCCGGCGGCGGGGTTGTAGAGGCGTGCGCCCATGAGGGCCAGGCCGGTGGTGTCGGTGGCGCGTTGTTTGGCGCCGAGGGCGCCGTAGTGGATGGCGCCGGTGGCCGAGCTGGTGGTGGTGTCCCCGTCGGTGAGGTTGCCGTCGTCGCCGGTGGCGGTGAGGTTGGTGCAGGTGTTGCCGTACTCGTCGAACGCCTGGATGGGGGACGCGAGCAGCGCCACGGAACCGTCGGTGGGGATGGTGAGGGTGGTGATGGTGTCGCCGTGCGGGTCGGCGAGGTCCAGGGTGGCGGTGGTCCCGGTGGTGTTGAACCCGAGGTCACCACCAATGCTGGATCCATACACGCTGACCACAGGCGCGCCCGTGCCGGTGGTCTGGGTGGCGTAGGACGGGTTGTCGGAGCCGTCGCCGAAGTCCATGACCGTGGACACGGTGTCCGCACCAGGCTTGGTGACGGTGGAGGTGCCCCGGCGACCGGCGGGGTCGAGCGTGTACGTCGTGGTGGTCCCACCGGTGGTGGTGGTGTGGGCGGCGTCGGTGTCGTAGTACCCGAGCGTGACGTCACCCGCGGTGACCGGCTGCCCCGTGGCTTCAGCTGACTGTGCTGCGGGGGTGTCCCCCGCGGGCAACGTGGTGACCCGACCCAGTCCGTCGTAGGTGTAGCTGGTGGTGCTACCGGTGTCGGTGGTGGTCGAGGTCGGGTTGCCGTTGTCGTCCGTGCCGGCCACGACCGCGTGCACCGCGGCGTCCCGCGCGATGCGGTCCGCCCCGTCATAGCCCCAGGTCTTGGTGACCGTGGTCGTGGTGTTCGCCGCGACCGTGCAGTCCGTTCCGGTGACCGTGGTCGTGGTCTGGCTCGTGCGGTTCCCGTTGTCGTCGAACCCGTAGGAACGGTCCTGACACGCGCCACCCCGCGCATCGACGACATCCGTCAACCGGCCCGCAGTGTCATACGTGTACCCCAGGGTCCGACCGATCGAGGCGTACCCCGTGGTCCCATCGGTCCCCACGGCGGCGTTCGTGTCGACCCGGGTGGTGCGACCCTGGGAGTCCGAGACCAGGGTCCACGCCAGCATCGCGACACTGGAGCCGTCTGCGGCGGTCCCGTCGTAGGCGAGCGAGGTCTGGCGACCATCACGCGGCGAGTACGCGTTCGTCTGCGTGACACCGCCGGGCAGGGTCTGGGTGACCATGTCCCCCACCGTGTCATACGACGCCCCATACGTGAACGACCTCGCGCCGATCGTGGTGACCTGCTTGATCGTGTTCCCGGCAGCGTCGTAGCTGTAGGTCGTGGAGGACTGGTCGTCTTCACCGCCGAGACCGACCGCGCGCTTCACGCTGAAGGCCGACGCGGCCTCGAGCTGCAGGCCGGAGATGACTGTGTCGGCCACGCTGACGTCGTCGGCGTTGCTGATGCTCGGTGAAGGCGCGGCGCCTCGGCCCTCCGCGCCTTGAGATGAGCAACCAGCCAGTGCGCCGGGGTGTCGCGCCCGTCGACGCGTGGCACGCTGGCGGACCATGAGGATCCTCGTGCTCGGTGGGACCGGCTGGCTCGGCGGTGAGGCGGCCGACCAGGCGGTGGCCGCCGGGCACGACGTGACGTGCGCCGCGCGCGGGAGCGGCGTCGCCGCGGGCGCCCGGCACGCGCGCGTCGACCGGGACGACGACACCGCACTCACCGGGCTCGCGCGCGAGCGCTGGGACGCGGTGGTCGACGTCGCCCGCGACCCCGAGCACGTCCGGCGCGCGGTCCGCGACCTCGGCCCCCGCAGCGACCGGTACCTGCTCGTCTCCACCGCGAGCGTCTACGCGTCCCAGTCCGAGCTCGGCGCCGACGAGGACGCCCCCCGCCTCGACCCGCTCCCCAGCGGCTCCGTGGCACGGCCCGAGGACTACGGCGCCGCCAAGGTCGCGTGCGAGGACGCCGTTCTGGACGCACTCGGCACCCGGTCCGTCGTGGTCCGGCCCGGCCTGATCGGCGGCCCCGGCGACACCACCGGGCGGACGGGGTGGTGGCCGTGGCGCTTCGCCCGGCCCGCGGGGCGTGCAACCGGCGACAACCGTGTGCTCGTGCCCGACGCACCGGACCTGCCGACCGCCGTGCTGGACGTCCGCGACCTCGCCGCGTGGCTCCTGCACCTCCTCGGCGCGGGCACCACGGGCGTCTTCGACGCCGCCGGCCAGACGCTCCCCCTCCCCCAGCACCTCGCGGCCGCCCGCGACGCCGCCCGCGCCGCCGGCGGACCTGCCGCGCACGCCGCGGCCGCACCGCAGGAGTGGCTCACGGAGCACGGCGTCGCTGCCTGGGCAGGTCTCCGTTCGCTCCCCCTCTGGCTGCCGGGCCGGGACCTTTACGGCATGAGCGCTCGCTCGGGCGCGCGGGCGCTCGCGGCCGGGCTCCGGCGTCGTCCCCTCGCGCAGACGCTGCACGACACGCTCGCGTGGGAGCTCGGCCTCCCCGGGCACCCGCACGGCGCGGGTCTCACCGACGCCGACGAGCGCGACCTGCTCGCGGCGCTCGACCGGTGAGGCCGTCAGAGCCGGGCAGCCTCGTCGAACCGGTCCAGCACGACGTCGGCGAGGACGGGCGACGGCGCCAGCGGCGCGGTCACGACGTCGGCGCCGGACGTGGCGAGCTGGTCGTGGAAGAAGCCCGGCGCGAGCAGGTACGACGCGACCACCACGCGCGACGCGCCTGCGGCCCGCGCGGCGGCGACGGCGTCGGGCACCGACGGCGTCGCGATGGAGCCGTACCCGACGCTCACCGGCCCGTCCCACGCCGCGGCGACGTCCCGCGCCACCTGCTCGACGTCGGCGACCGCGCGCCGGTCGCTCGACCCGGCGGCGGCGACGACCACCGCGTCGCCGGGCGCTGCGCCGGCCTCCTCGACACGGGCCAGCAGCAGGTCGACGAGACGCCGGTCCGGCCCGAGCGCGTCGCTCGCGACGGTGTCGGAGCGGTCCGCGACCGCCTCAGCGATGTCGACGTGAACGTGGAACCCGGCCGACAGCAGCAGAGGCACGACGACGACGGGCCAGCCCGCGTCGACCCCGTCGACCACCTCGCCGACCTGGGGGTGCTGCACGTCGACGTACGTCTCGCGGACGTCCAGGGTCGGCCGGGCTGCCCGCACGTCTCCCAGGATGCTGCGGATCGCCTGCTGGCCGGCGAGGTTGGCGGTCCCGTGCGAGCAGCCGACGAGGACGGGGACGGCGGGCGTGGTCACCCGGTCACCCTAGTGCGCGCGAGGCCCGGGACGTCACCGTCCCGGGCCTCGCGAGCGTGCTCTCAGAGGGAGGTGTGCCGGCCGGGGGCCGTGCCGCCGTCGTCCGTGGTGCCGTCGTCCGTGGTGCCGTCGGCACGGTTCTGGAGACCGCGCACCTCCTCGTCGGCCGGGAGATCGTCGGCGACCGGCGGGTCGTCGACCGGCCGGACCTGGTCGTCGACCGGAACGGCGCGGTCGACCACCGGGTTCGCCTGGACCGGCGCCGCGGACGGGGTGTCGGCTGCCGGGACCGCCGGGGAGACCGCGGTCGGGGCGACGGGCTCGGACGCCGCGACGACGGGCGTCGCCTCGGCCCGCGCCGCGGCGCCCGCGGTCGTGCCGGGCACCGACTGATAGCTCTCGCGGACGGGCGGCGCGACCGGCGTCGCGACGGGGGCGACCGCTGCCGGCGCCACGGGGGCGGGGTCCGTCTGCGTCGGGACCTGGTCCGCCGGCACGACGCCGAGGACCGTGACGTCACCGCGGCCGAGCCGCCGGAACGCGATGCCGAACAGGATGAAGAAGAACCCCATCGCGAACACGAACGCGGCCACGCCGAACGCCACCACCGAGGTGAACAGGGAGGCCCGCAGGAAGGACGCATTCATGACGGTGTCGCGTTTGGGGTCGTCCTGGGCGAGCTCCGCGTAGGTCTTGCCGCCCGAGATCTCGAGCGCGTGCTTGTTGATCACCTCGGCCTGGGAGTACGCGGTGAGCGGGTCCTGGACGCGGTGGCCGGCGAGGAAGTCGGCGTCGTCCGACACCGTGATGTTCTCGTCACGGAGCTGCGACGTCACCATCCCGTAGGTCACCGCGCCCGCGGCCATGAAGACGATGCCGACGATGATCGTGAACAAACCGATGCCGCGGACGCCCCGTACGGGCCTCGCGGTGACGCTGCTTGCCATGGCACAACCTCCGGCAGGGACGGAACTGCTCCATTGCCCGCCTGCGTCACAGGCAGGTCATCCTCAGCCCAAAGTATCCCGAACGGGGTGTCGTCGCACGTCAGCGCGCCAGGCGTGTCGGGTCAGCGCGCACCGGCCGAGTAGGCGACGGCGACGCGGTCGCGCACGCCGACGAGCTCGAGCAGGTCGAGCACCACGGTCGGCGGGTCGAGGAGGACCACGTCGCGCCCCTCCTGCTCACCGATGCCGAAGAGCTGGAGCACGAACCCCATGCCGGACGAGTCGACGAACGTCACCGCCGACGCGTCCACGACGATCCCGTCGTGACGTGCCAGCACCTGGGACACCACGGCGCTGGCCTGCGGGCGCAGGCTCGCGTCGATCTCGCCGGAGAGCCGGACCCGCAGCCCGGTCGCCGACTCCGACGCCTCGATGGTCGACGGGGTCGGCGTGGTGCTGGTCATGGTGTGTCTCCTGGTCGGCGTCGGTGAACGAGCGCGCGGGTGCCTGCTCGGGGTCGTGGACCCCCCACATTGTGGTCGCTGCCCCTGACCGACGCGAGCCGGGCACCCTCCTCGCGTCACAGCAGACGACGGGCCGCCGCCCAGCGGGTCAGCTCGTGCCGCGAGGAGAGCTGGAGCTTGCGCAGGACGGCCGACACGTGGGTCTCCACCGTCTTGACGGAGATGAACAGCTTCGACCCGACCTCGCGGTAGGTGTAGCCGCGGGCGATGAGCCGCATGACCTCCTGCTCGCGTGCCGAGAGCCGGTCCATCTCGTCGTCGGCGAGCGCCACGTCGCCCATGCCGGTGCCGAACGCGTCGAGCACGAAGCCCGCGAGCCGGGGCGAGAAGACCGCGTCGCCCGCTGCCACGCGCAGCACCGCGCCGGACAGCTCCGGCCCCGTGATGTTCTTTGTCACGTACCCGCGAGCACCCGCACGGATCACGGCGACGACGTCCTCCGCCGCGTCCGACACCGACAGCGCCAGGAACCGGGTGCCCGGGGCGAGGTCCGCGCAGCGCCGGGCCACCTCGGCGCCCCCACCGCCGAGACCCCCCGGCAGGTGGACGTCCAGCAGCACGACGGCAGGGCGCAGCGCGTGCGCGGACTCGACCGCGCCGTCGACGTCCGCAGCCTCGCCGACCACGTCGACGCGGTCGTCGAGCGACGCCCGCACCCCGGCGCGAAACATGAGGTGGTCGTCCACGAGGAGGACGCTGACGGGCGGCCGCGGGGTGGTCGTGGGCTTCGGGTCGCTCATGGCGTCGCCTCCGTGGTCTGGTTGTGGCTCTCGGACGAGCGTCGAGGCATCTCGAGGCGGACCTCGGTGCCGAACCCGGTGGACGACTCGACGACGGCCGTGCCGCCGCGGCGCTGCACGCGACCGCGGATCGACTCGCGCACGCCGAACCGGTCCGTGGGCACGGCGTCGACGTCGAACCCGTCGCCGCGGTCGCGGACGAACACCTCGACCGCGTCGGCCCGCACCTCGAGGTACACCGAGACGGGCGGGCTGCCGTGCCGGACGGCGTTGAGCAGCGCCTCGCGGGTCGCCCGCAGGAGCGCCCACGCGTCGTCGTCGGGCACGCAGTCTCCCACGACGACCACCTCGACGGGCGTGGCGTGCGCGTCCTCGACCTCGCCGACGAGCTCGCGCAGCGCCTGCGCGAGCGACGTCCCGCTCTCGGCGCGGTCCGTGTAGAGCCACTCGCGCAGCTCGCGCTCCTGCGCGCGGGCGAGGCGCGCGACCTGGTCGGGGTCGGTCGCCGAGGCCCGGATCAGCGCGAGGGTCTGGAGCACGGAGTCGTGCAGGTGCGCCGCGATGTCGGCCCGCTCCGCCTCGCGGGCGCGGGCCGCCCGCTCGTCGCCCAGCGCCCGGACGAGCCGAAGCCACCAGGGCGCGAGGACGACCGCAGCGCCGGCGAGCACCGCGACGGCGGCGACCCACGCGCGCGCCATGTCCGACGCGGACGACGAGCGTCCGACGAGCAGGAGCGCGCCCACGAGGACGAGCAGCAGCCCGCCGCCGAGCCGCAGGAGCCCCGCGGGGGTGCGGCCGCCCGCATGGGAGAGCATGCGTCCGCGCTGGGCCGTGTCGAGCTGCCCCCAGGCGAGCGCCAGCCCTGCCAGGAGGACCAGCAGCGGCAGCACCCACCCGGTCGCGACGTGCGCCCCCGCGCGCTCGGCCACGAGCAGGCCGGCGACGGCCAGGAGCACCAGGCCGGCGAGGACGTCCCGCACCGGCAGCACCGTCCGCTCGGTGTGCAGGCGGCGGGCGAGCCGCGACAGCCCGGCCGGGTGCGCCTCGCGGGCCGCGTCGCCCACGGGCACGGTGATCCACCAGAAGACGTAGAGGACGACGCCGACGCCGCACACGCCCAGCAGGACCATCGCGAGCCGCACGGTGCGCACGGGCAGGTCGAGGTGCGTCGCGACCCCCGCGCACACGCCGCCGAGGCGCCGGCCCTGCTCCGGGCGCAGCAGGGGCGGGCGCACCGGGGGCGCGGACGCGGAAGACATGCGTCGATCGTGGCACGGACGGACGCACCCAGGGTGCTCCCCGGCGCAGGTTCAGGGTGCCGGGCGCGGCCGTTCAGGGTCGGCTCAGGGCGGCACCGCATGGTCGGGGACAGGCGTGACGCACCACGATGGTGACCATGAACGACCCCCACGGAGCCAGCGACCGCACCACCGGTGCCCCGCCCGAGACCCCCCGCCCGGACGCCGCGCGCGGAGACACGCCGCCCGGCACCGGCAGCACCGACGCGTTCTTCGCGTCGATCGAGCGTGCCGGGCTACGACGGTCGGACGACCGGTGGGTCGCCGGCGTCGCCGGGGGCGTCGCGCGCCGGTACGGCATCGACCCGGTCCTCGTGCGCGGCATCTGGCTCGTCGCGTGCCTCGTGGCGGGCGTCGGGCTGGTCGTCTACGCGCTCGCCTGGGCGTTCCTCCCCGACGACCGGGAGGGCACCAGCCTCGTGCAGGACGCCGTCCACGGCCGGTTCCGGGCCGGGCTCGTGGGCGCGATCATCGCCTTCCTCGTCGGGATCAACGGGAACTGGTGGGGCTGGTCGCACGTCCCGACGTTCTTCTCCGTGGTGTTCTGGCTCGGCGCACTCGGGGCGACGGCGGTCCTCGTCGTGGCGCTCGTCGGGTCGTCGCGCCGCCAGCAGGGCGGTGCACCGCGTCCACAGGGGGCTCCGGGCTGGACGGCCCCGGCGCCGGCACTGAGCGCTCCCCCGCCCGCTGCGACGGCGCCCTACCCCACCACGGGGGCCCCCGCCCCGCGCGACACCTGGCCACCCGCCGCGACGAAGACGCCGGTCACCCCGCGACCGCGCCGGCGCGGCGGCGTCCAGGGGATCGTCCTCGGGCTGGTCCTCGTCGCCGGAGCGGTCGTGCTCACCGCCGACCATCGCGGCTCCGTGACCTCGCCGTGGCTCGTGTGGGGCGGCGCGGCGATGGTGCTGCTCGGTCTCGGCATCGCGGTCGCCGGCGTGCTCGACCGGCGCAGCGGCTGGCTGACGACGATCGCGATCGTCCTCGGCGTCACCCTGCTGCCCGCCGCGGCGCTCGACCGGAGCGGCGCGTTCGACGGGGACGTCCGGTCGATCGCCCCGAGCGACCCCGTCGTCGTGAGCGACGTCACCACCGCCGAGCAGGGCTACACATACTCGGTCGGCGACCTGACGCTCGACCTGTCCGAGCTGCCGCTGCCCGCGACGGGCGACGGACCCGTCACCGTCCCCGTGCGGCTCGGGGCGGGCAACACCGTCATCGAGCTGCCGCCGGGCGCCGAGGTCCAGGCGGACGTCGACCTGTGGGCCGGGGACGTCACCTGGGACGTCGGCGGGGACCACCAGGCGCAGACCGGCGTCCACTCGGGCGACCAGCACTACCAGACGTCCGGCGTCGCGGCGGGCGGGACCCCGCAGATCCGGCTCGACGTCACCGTGGCCGCAGGCCAGATCACCATCGAGGAGAAGTGATGAGCACGCTGCCGAACCCGCTTCCCCCCGAGGGCCCCGAGTCGCTCGCCGCGACCCGACCGCTCGACGCCGCCTCGCCGACGCCTCCCTCTGCCCCTGCCTCTGTCCCTGCCCCGGCCCCGGCCCCGGCCGCGACCGAGAAGCCGGCCCTGCCCGAGAAGCCCGTCCCCGCACCACGGCGGACCGTGCGGGTCGGGTCGATCGTCTGGGGGTTCGTCGTCGTGGCGTGCGGCGTGGTGGCGCTGGCGGTCGCGGGAGGCGCGTCGGTCGACGGCGAGGTCCTCACGATCGGGCTGCTCGGCGGAGCGGGCGTCGCGCTCGTCCTCGGCTCGGTGCTGTCCGCCGTCCGGCGCCGGCGGTGAGCGCTCACGCGGCCGTTCCGGGCTCGGTCGCGCATCCCGAGACGCGGGATGCCCGATTCGCCGTAGACGTCCCCGCATCGATGACGAGCGCAACAGAATCGTGACCTCAGGAGTTTGACCCTGCCGAGCACGACGGCCTAGCGTTGCGGACGCCTGCTCGTGTGATCCACGACACAACGTCGTGGTGCGTGGGCGGCAAAGTCCGGGACAACGGCGTCGCGGACTTCCTAACTTCCTCCGCCGGACCCGGAAGCCCGGGTGAGCGCCACCGCGCGCTCGAGCACCTGCGCGGCACCGTCGTCCGCGTTGGTGGCGACGACCTCGTCGGCCGTGGCGCGGACGTGCTCGGCCGCGTTACCCATCGCGAAGGACCGCCCCGCCCACGTGAGCATCGGCAGGTCGTTGGCGGCGTCGCCCAGCGCCCAGACGTCCTCAGCCTCGACCCCGCGGGCGGCGAGCCAGGTCGCGAGCGTCGTCGCCTTGCTGACGTCGGGCCGCGAGACCTCGCCGAGGTCGTCGACGCCCGAGTGGGCCACGGTGGCGAGGTCCTCGAAGGCCACGGCCAGCGCGGCGTGCAGGTCGGGCCGCGGCGTCGTGGTCCGCACGAGCAGCTTGAGGGTCGCGTCATCGAGGACATCCTCGATGCGTTCGGCGGTGGGTGTCCCCGGCGGGACGTCGTGCGGGCCGCGGTAGTGGTCCTCGGTCGCGAACCCGCGGACGCTCTCGACGGCGAGCTGCACCTCGTCCTGCCCGAGGGCGGCACGGGCGCGGCGGGCCAGCTCGGCGACCAGGGGCGCGTCCATGCCGTGCTGCTCGACGACGCGCAGCGACGCCACCTCGACGACCGCAGCGCCGTTGGCGCAGATCGCCGCGCCGTGCCTCGCGACGTAGGGCGCGAGCTCGACGAGCCACCGCGGCGGCCGGGCCGTCACGAAGACGACCTCGACCCCGGCGTCCGCGGCCGCGAGGAGCGCCCGGGCCGTCCGCGGCGACACCCGACCGTCGGGCCCGAGCAGCGTCCCGTCGAGGTCGCTCGCCACGACTCGCGGCGCGGGGAGCGCCGTCGAGCCTACGGCCACCGCGAAACGCCCACGGTGTCGGAGTCGGGGGCTGCCGTGCGGGTCGTGGCGGGTCTGGCGGGAGGCCGCGAGGTACGAGCGGCCGGATGGAAGACCCGCACGGCAGCCCCCGACTCCGACAACACCACCCTCACTCCCACTCGATCGTCGCCGGCGGCTTGCTGGTGACGTCGAGGACGACGCGGTTGACGTCGCGGACCTCGTTGGTGATGCGCGTGGAGATGACCTGGAGGACGTCGTAGGGCAGGCGGGTCCAGTCGGCGGTCATGGCGTCCTCGGACGACACGGGACGCAGCACGATCGGGTGGCCGTAGGTGCGGCCGTCGCCCTGCACGCCCACGGAGCGCACGTCGGCGAGGAGCACGACGGGGCACTGCCAGATGTCGTCGTCGAGACCGGCCCGGGTGAGCTCGTCGCGCGCGATGGCGTCGGCGGCGCGCAGGATCTCGAGGCGCTCCGCGGTGACCTCGCCGATGATGCGGATGCCGAGGCCGGGGCCCGGGAACGGCTGGCGGGCCACGATGACCTCAGGGACGCCGAGCTCGCGCCCGACGGCCCGCACCTCGTCCTTGAACAGGGTGCGCAGCGGCTCGACGAGGTCGAACTGGAGGTCGTCGGGCAGGCCGCCGACGTTGTGGTGCGACTTGATGTTGGCCGCGCCCTCGCCGCCGCCGGACTCGACGACGTCGGGGTACAGGGTGCCCTGGACGAGGTACTTCACCTCACCACCGGACTCGCCGGCGTCCTCGACGACGCGACGCGCCGCGTCCTCGAACGCGCGGATGAACTCGCGGCCGATGATCTTGCGCTTCGTCTCGGGGTCGGTGTGCCCGGCGAGGGCGGTGAGGAACCGCTCCTTCTCGTCGAGGACGACGAGCCGCACGCCGGTCGCGGCGACGAAGTCGCGCTCGACCTGCTCGACCTCGCCCTGGCGCAGCAGCCCGTGGTCGACGAACACGCAGGTGAGCTGGTCGCCCACGGCCTTCTGCACCAGCGCGGCCGCGACGGACGAGTCCACGCCGCCGGACAGGCCGCAGATGACGCGCGCGTCGCCCACCTGGGCGCGGATCGCGTCGACCTGGTCGGCGATGACGTTGCCGGGCGTCCAGTCGGGGGCGAGCCCGGCGCCCTCGTAGAGGAACTTCTCCAGGACGGCCTGGCCGTGCGCGGAGTGCTTGACCTCGGGGTGCCACTGCACGCCGAAGAGACGGCGGGCGCTGTCCTCGAACGCGGCGACGGGCGAGCCCGCGGACGTCGCGAGGACCTCGAAGCCGTCGGGGGCGCGGTGCACGGAGTCGCCGTGGCTCATCCACGTGGTCTGGTTCTCGGGGGTGCCGGCGAGCAGCACGCCGGCCGCGCACACCTCGACCTCGGTACCGCCGTACTCGCGCTGCCCCGTCTGGGCGACGTCGCCGCCGAGCGCCTTCGCCATGGCCTGGAAGCCGTAGCAGATGCCCAGGACGGGCACGCCTGCCTCGAACAGCGCCGGGTCGACGAACGGCGCACCGGCCGCGTAGACCGACGACGGGCCGCCGGACAGGATGATCGCAGCGGGGTCCTTCGCGAGCATCTTCTCCACGGACCACGTGTGCGGCACGATCTCGGAGTAGACCTTCGCCTCACGCACGCGGCGGGCGATGAGCTGGGCGTACTGGGCGCCGAAGTCGACGACGAGCACGGGACGGGCGACGTGTTCGGGCGAGGTGGAGGTCACGGCGGCCATTCTACGGGGGTCTCCCGGTGGCCCAGGAGGCGTCGCACGGACGTCCCCCCGGGGATCAGGAGGTCGGCGGTCACCGGTCCGCGCCCGTCACGACGGCGCGCAGGTGCCGCGCCGCGGCCTCGGGGTCGTCGGCGGCTGTGACCGCGCGGACGACGACCACGCGTCGGGCCCCCGCCGCCACGACCTCGTGGACGGTCTCCTCGTCGATGCCGCCGATCGCGAACCACGGCGTCGTCGGTCCGGACGCCGCGACCCGGCGCACGAGGTCCAGGCCGACCGCCGGCCTCCCCGCCTTCGTCGGCGTGGGCCACACCGGGCCGACGCAGAAGTAGTCGACGTCCGGGTCGGCGTCCGCCGCCGACGCCTCGGCGTCCGCGTGCGTCGAGCGACCGAGCAGGACGTCGGGCCCGACGAGCCGCCGGGCCACGGCGACCGGCAGGTCGTCCTGCCCGGTGTGCAGGACGGGCGCGCCCGCGAGCGCCGCGAGGTCTGCCCGGTCGTTCACCGCCCAGAGCGCACCGTGCCGCGCGGCGACGTCCGCGACGAGCTCGAGCAGCTCGAGCTCGCGGCGGGTGCTGATGCCGCGGTCGCGGAGCTGGACGACGTCGACACCGCCGCGCAGCGCCGCGTCGAGGAAGTCCTCCAGGTCGCCGGACGCCTCCCGGGCGTCCGTGCACAGGTACAGGCGGGCGGCGCCGAGACGCACCGCGTGGAGGCTTCCGGGACGGGACGCACCGGGCGCGTCGGGCGGGTTCGTCATGAGCCGCGAGTGTAGTGTGACCGGCGCACGGGAGTCCCCGTTCCGGGGCTGAGAGGACGCGGGGCGCGCGTCGACCGTCGAACCTGATCTGGGTCATGCCAGCGATAGGGAGCCGAACGTTGTCGACCACCCCGCGCGCCGTCCCCGGCGCGTCACGGAACACTCGCCCGACGCGCGCCACCGCGCCCGCGAAGCCGCCCGCGCCGCGCCCCCCGCGCGCTGCCGAGCCCGCCGACGTCCTGGTCGTCGGCGCAGGGATCGTCGGGGCCGCGATCGCGTGGCGTGCTGCCGCCGCGGGCCTCACCGTCACGCTGCTCGACCCGGAGCCCGGGGACGGTGCGACCCACGCGGCCGCCGGGATGCTCGCCCCGGCCGCCGAGTCGACGCCCGGCGAGGACGCCGCCGCCGCGCTCCACCGCGCCGCCGCGGACGCCTGGCCCGCCTTCGCGGCCGAGCTCACCGCGGCGTCCGGCGTCGACGTCGGCCTGCGCACGTCGGGCACGGTCCTGCTGGCGCACGACTCGGGCGACCGGCGCACGCTGCACGACGACGTCGCCCGGCACCGCGCAGCGGGGCTGCCCACGGTCGACCTCGACCTCGAGGAGGCGGCCGGGCTCGCGCCGTTCGTCGGCCCGCTCGTGACGGCCGCCGCGCACGTGGGGAGCGACCACCAGGTCGACCCGCGCGCCACGCACCGGGCGCTGCTCGCCGCCCTCGATGCCACCGGACGGGCGACCCTCGTCCGGGCGTCGGCAGACCGGGTCACGACGGTGCAGGGGGCCGTCGTGGGGGTCGTCGACGACGCCGGTCGCGCCCACCGGGCGCACCGGACCGTGCTCGCGGCGGGCGTCGCCACCACGGCGCTCGCCGCGAGCCTCGGCGCGGCCACGGCTCCCCTCCTGCCGCTGCGCGGGGTGGTCGGCCAGACCCTGCGCCTGCAGGCCGACCCGTGGCTCCGGCTCCCGACCGTGCTGCGCGGTCTCGTCCAGGGCCGCGAGGTGTACGTCGTGCCGCGCGAGCCCGCGGAGGACGGCCGCTACGAGATCGTCGTCGGCGCGACCACCGAGGAGACCCCCGACGACCGTCGCCCCCGGGCAGGCGGCACGTTCGCGCTGCTGCGCGACGCGCGCGTCCTCGTGCCGGCGCTCGACGAGTGCGTCCTGCTCGACGTCACGCAGCGCGCGCGGCCCACGACGCCCGACCTGCTCCCGCTCGTCGGAGAGTCCGGCGTGCCGGGGCTGCTCGTCGCCGCGGGGCACCACCGCAACGGCGTCCTGCACGCGCCGCTGACCGCCGACGCGGTCGTCGCGCTGCTCACGGGCGGCACGCTGCCCGCCGTGCTGGTGCCCGCCGACCCGCGCCGCTTCGCCCCCGCCCCCCGCCCGCGCCGCCGCCCCGCGCCGCTCGCCGCGGCCGGCCTGTGGGCGTCGCGCGACGGCGCCCCCGCGCAGCGATGAGCGGTCCGGCCGGCACGGCCCTGGTCAACGGCGCTCCCTTCGCGCTGCCGGCACCGCTGCCCGTCGACGACGTGGTGCGCCGGTTCGCGCCGGGTGCGGTCCGCGACGGCGTCGCGCGGGGCGTCGCGGTCGCCGTGGGCGACGCCGTCGTCCCGCGCAGCGCGTGGTCGACGACGCTCGTCCGACCGGGCGACGTCGTCGAGGTGGTCGGGGCGGTGCAGGGTGGCTGACGCGCTCGCCGACGGTCTCGTGGTCGCGGGGCACACGTTCGGGTCACGCCTCGTCCTGGGCACGGGCGGTGCCGCGAACCTCCTGACCCTCGAGGACGCGCTCGTGGCGTCCGGCACCGAGCTGACGACGGTCGCGCTGCGCCGCGTGGTCCCGGGCGCCCGACCGGCCGGTCCTGCGGGCGGGTCGTCCGGTGGGTCGTCCGGTGAGGGCGGCGTCTGGGACCTGCTGGCACGCCTCGGCATCCGCGCGCTGCCCAACACCGCGGGATGCTTCACCGTGCGCGACGCGGTGCTCACCGCCCAGCTCGGACGCGAGGCCTGCGGGACCGACTGGGTCAAGCTCGAGGTCGTCGCGGACGACGTCACGCTCCTGCCCGACCCGCTCGCCCTCGTCGACGCGGCGGCCGTCCTGGTGCGCGACGGGTTCGTCGTCCTGCCCTACACGAACGACGACCCCGTGCTCGCGCGGCGGCTCGAGGACGTGGGGTGCGCGGCCGTCATGCCGCTCGGCTCCCCCATCGGCTCGGGTCTCGGCATCGCGAACCCGCGCAACATCGCCGCGATCGCAGCCCGTGCGGGCGTCCCGGTGATCCTCGACGCGGGCATCGGCACGGCGTCCGACGCGGCGCTCGCGATGGAGCTCGGCTGCGACGGCGTGCTGCTCGCGACGGCCGTGACACGCGCCGACGACCCGGTCCGGATGGCGCTCGCGATGCGGCACGCGGTCGAGGCGGGGCGGCTCGCGGTGGGCGCGGGGCGCATCCCGCGGCGCGAGGAGGCCCTGGCGTCGTCGCCCGTCGACGGCCGCATCGGGAACCTCGACCTGGCCCTGTAGCCGGTCCGGTCCGCCGGCGTCCGATCCGCCCGCGACCGCAGTCGCCAGGGCGGTCCGTCAGACGGAGACCTCGGTGCGCCAGGCGACCAGCCCGCCGACGACGTTGCGCGCGTCGACCCCCGCCTCCCGCGCGACCTCCGCGACCCGGGCCGACCGGGGGCCCGCCTTGCAGAGCACCGCGACGGGCCGGTCGTCCGGCAGGTCTGCGAGCGCCCGTCGCGCCGCGTCGCCACCCCCGAGCAGGGTGCCGGACGGCACGTGGCGTACGCGCGGGTCGTGGGCGTGCACGAACGGCTCGGCGGCGAGCTCCCAGTCCTCGCGCACGTCGACCACGACGACGTCGGCCCCGGACTCGAGGAGGTCGGCGAGCTCGCGGGCGCTGACGTCCGTGGGAGGGGCGGCCGGTGCTGACGTGTCGCCCGCGGCGCCCTGGTCGGCACGGGCAGGGACGGCGCACGCGACCGGCGCGGGCTCGGCGACCGCGGTGACGGGCTCGCGCGCCGGGTCGGCGCGGACGGTGAGGTAGCGCCACGTCCCGTCGAGGGCGTCGTGCACCGCGAGGCGTCCGAGCAGCGGTGTGCCGACCCCGGTGACGAGCTTGACGACCTCGGTGGCCATCGCGGTGCCCACGGTCCCGCACGTGACCCCGAGGACGCCGCCCGTCGCGCAGTCGGGCACGGTGCCGGGGGGAGGCGGGTCGGGGAACACGTCGCGGTACGTCACGCCCGGCAGGTCACCGAGCGGTCGGGCGGAGAACACGGCCACCTGGCCGTCGAACTGGTGCACGGCACCCCACACGACGGGGCGCCCGGCGACCTCCGCGGCGTCCGACACGAGGTAGCGGGCCCCGAAGCTGTCGGTCCCGTCGACCACGACGTCGTACGTGGACACGAGGTCGACCGCGTTGGACGCGTCCAGGCGGAACGGGTGCGCCTCGACGACGACGTGCGGGTTGGTGCGTGCCACCGCGTCGCGGGCCGAGTCGACCTTCCGGCGGCCGACGTCGGCGTCGCGGTGCAGCACCTGGCGCTGCAGGTTGGAGGCGTCGACCACGTCGTCGTCGACGATGCCGAGCGTGCCGACGCCCGCGGCCGCGAGGTACTGGACGACCGGGCTGCCGAGCCCGCCCGCGCCGACGACGAGCACCCGCGCGTCGCGGAGCCGACGCTGCCCGTCCAGCCCGACGCCGGGGAGCGGCAGGTGCCGCGCGTACCGGGCGAGCTCGGCCGGGGCGAGCGTGCCCCGGGTGAGCGTGTCCGGGGACGGCCCGAGGGCGGCGGACCGGGGTCCGCCGCCCTCGGCGACAGGTGCTGCGGTGCGGTCGGTGCCCATGCGACCCATCATGCGCCACCCGTGGCGCCTTCAGGCGCTGCTTCGGCGCGGGCTCCGGCGGGACGCCGGCCGAAGAGCGAAGGTCAGAGGATGCCGCGACGACGACCACGACCGGCGGTGCGGCCCGCGTACAGCGAGACGAACAGCGCGGCGAGGATCACCTGGATGAACAGCTGGATCCAGTCGATGCCGTCGGTGTGCCGCACGCCGAGGAACCCGGCGATGATCGTGCCGATGAAGGCGGCCACGATGCCGATGAGGATCGTCGCGAGGATCGAGATGTTCTGGTGGCCGCGGACGAAGAGGCGACCGAGGGCGCCGATGACGAGCCCGACGATGATGGCCGTGACGATGGAGGTGACCGTGAGAGTCATGGAATGTCTCCTTGGGGGGCTTCGTACCGTTCTGGTATGAACGTTCCCCTAAGGTGCCGTCCGCGCGGGAGGCACGCACGCGGAACGCGTCCTCGTCGCCGCGGACGCGCTACCGGTTGCCTGTCGGCACGAACCGTGGGAAAAGCGACAGCCGGTCCTCCGCGTCAGGCGTCGGCGTCAGGCGTCCACGTCACACGCCGTACTGCGAGGCCAGCCCGTCGAGCTTCGCCTCCGCGTCGCGGTGGACGTTGCGCTCGACCACGAAGCTCATGACCGGGACGACGCCCGCGAGCACCTGGGTCACGAGGCGCGGGAACCGCCACCGCATCTTGGACCACAGGTCGACGACCGTCACGAGGTAGACGACGTAGATCCACCCGTGCGCGTACGGGATCCACTCGACGGCACCGATCCACGACACGTCCACCACGTACTTGAGCAGGAGCTCGACGCAGAGCAGGAGCAGCATCACGCCGGTGACGATCGCCATCACGCGGTAGCGCGCGAGCGCGCCGCGCGCCTTGCGGATGGCCGTCTGGGCGGCCGCGGTGTCGACGGACTTGCCGGTGGTCGGGGACGTCATGCTCGCCTCGCAGGTCGGTGCGGCTGAACCACGCGGCCGGGGCCGGGAGCCCGGTCCCACGGTTCAGCACAGGTCGTGCACACCGGTCCCACGCCGCGCGCATGGCGTGCGTCACAGTCCGGTGTGCCGGGTCGGCCCGTTATTCGGGTGATCGATGTCCGAGGGCCGACCTAATGTTATGCGGTGCTTCCCCTCCCCCAGCCCGACGTCGGCACGCCGCCGCTCGACTCGCCCGCGCGCGCCCTCCTCTGGCAGGGGTGGCGCCAGCGCGGCATCCTCACCGCCTCCCTCGTCGCGGGCTCCGTGACGATGGTGTCGCAGTCGCTCACCGCGCTGCTCCTCGGCCACGCCATCGACGACGGGCTCAGCAACGGGTTCGGCCCCGAGCTCCTGCTGTGGGTCGGGATCATGTTCGCCAACGGCGTCGTCATGGTCACCGCCGGGGCGCTGAGCCACAAGTACGACGTCCTCAACTGGCTGCGCGCGTCGTTCGCGTCGTCGCAGCGCATCGGCGACCACGCCACCCGCACGGGCCACCGCATCACCCGCGAGCTGCCCACCGGCGAGGTCGTCTCCGCCGTCGCCAACGACGCACTGCGCACCGGCGAGGTCTACGCCATCGCCGGGCGGTTCGTCGGGTCGCTCGTCGCGTACGTCGGCGTGGCCGTCGTGATGTGCGTGATGTCGCTCCCGCTCGGGCTCGTCGTCGTCCTCGGGCTGCCCGTGGTCGCCGGCATCCTGGCTCTGCTCGTCAAGCCGCTCCAGGCCCGGCAGGCGGCCCAGCGCGAGGAGCAGGGGCACCTCACCGCGCTCGGCGCCGACACCGTCTCGGGTCTGCGCATCCTGCGCGGCATCGGCGGCGAGGGCGTCTTCGCGGCCCGGTACGCCGAGCAGTCCCAGGTCGTGCGGCGCGAGGGCGTCCGCGTCGCTGGCATCCAGTCGTGGCTCGACGGCCTCCAGGCCCTCCTGCCCGGTCTTCTCGTCGCGCTCGTCATCTGGCTCGGCGCCCGCGAGGCGATCGCCGGCGACATCACCGCGGGCCAGCTCGTCACCTTCTACGCCTACGCGGCGTTCCTGTCCTGGCCCCTGCAGATCGCGACGCAGACGCTCCAGATCGTCACCCGCGGCCTCGTCGCGACCGGCAAGATCCAGAACGTGCTGCGGACCGAGAGCGCGACCCCCTCGCCCGCGACCCCGGCCACGGCGCCCGCACCCGGCGCCGCCCTCGAGGACGAGACCTCCGGGCTGGTGCTCGCGCCCGGCCGCGTCGTCGGGCTCGTGTGCGCCGACCCGGACGCGTCCGCCGCCGTCGCCACCCGCCTGGGCCGGTTCGACGACGACGCCGAGGCCACGACGCCCGTCCGCCTCGGCGGCACGCTCCTCGCCGACCTCGACAAGGAGCACCTGCGCCACCGCGTCGTCGTGTCCGAGGCCACGGGCCACCTGTTCTCCGGCATCCTCGGCGAGGCCCTCGACGCCCGGGGCCGCGCCGTCGAGCGCGAGCTCCTGGACGCGATCACCGTCGCCGACGCGCACGACGTCCTCGACTCCGTGCCCGGCGGCCTCGCCGGCGAGCTGCCGGAGAAGGGCCGTTCGCTGTCCGGCGGGCAGCGGCAGCGCGTCGCCCTGGCGCGCGCCCTGCTCACCGAGCCGGAGATCCTCGTGCTCGTCGAGCCGACCAGCGCGGTCGACGCCCACACCGAGGCGCGCATCGCCGAGCGCGTGGCCCAGGTCCGGCGCGGCCGCACCACGCTCGTCGTGACCGCCAGCCCCCTCGTCCTCGACCACCTCGACGACGTGCTGCTGCTCGAGGACGGCCGCGTGGTGACGCACGGCACCCATGCCGAGCTGCTCACCCGTGCCGACGCCGCCGCCGCCCGCTACCGCGCGGTCGTGGGCCGGTCGATGGACGAGGTCGAGGGCGCGGCCGAGAACGAGAACGAGACCGAGACCGAGACCGAGAACGCGACCGCAGGGAGGACCCGATGAGCGCCACGCTCCCCATCGCGGACCCGTCGACCGTCCGCCGCGAGACGGCGACGCTGCTCCGCGCCCACCGGACCGAGCTCGGCAAGGTCCTCGCCCTGCACACCGTCGCCGCTGTCGCCGGCCTCACCGGGCCCTGGCTGCTCGGCCGGCTCGTCGACATGGTCACCGACGGCACGACGACGAGCGCGGTCGACCGGCTCGTCGGCGTCCTCGTCGCCGCGGTCCTCGTCCAGGCCGTCGTCATCCGGTTCGCCCAGAAGGCGTCGATGATCCTCGGCGAGAAGGTCTTCGCGGAGCTCCGCGAGAGCTTCATGGACACCGTCACCCGGCTGCCGCTGTCGACCGTCGAGCGGGCCGGGACGGGCGACCTCGTCGCGCGCACCACGAACGACGTCAACAAGCTGCAGCACGCCGTCCGGTTCGGTGTCCCCCGCATCCTCGTGTGCGTGGTGACGATCCTGCTGACCTTCGCGGCCGCGCTGGTCGTCGCCCCGCTCGTCGCGCTCGGCCTGTTCGTCGGCATCCCGTTCGTCGTGCTCGCGACGCGCTGGTACCTGCGCCGCGCCACTCCCGGGTACCTGCGGGAGTCCGCCGCGTACGCGACGCTGAACGGCACGATCACCGAGGCCGTCGAAGGCGCCCGCACCACCGACGCGCTGCACCTCGGCGCCCCCCTGCGCCGCCGCGTCCGCCGCGACCTGCGCGAGGCGTTCGAGGCCGAACGGTTCACGCTCGGCCTGCGGCTCGTGCTCATCCCGACCGTCGACGCGGCGTTCTCCGCCGCGCCGGTGATCGCGATGCTGTGGGGCGGCTGGCTCGTCTCGCAGGGGCACGCGTCCGTCGGTGAGGTCACGACCGTCGTCGCCTTCGGGTTCCAGCTCGGCGGGCCCGTGTTCGACCTCATCTTCTGGCTCGACGAGCTCCAGGTGGCCGCCGTGTCGCTCGCGCGGGTCGTCGGTGTCGGTCAGGTCCCGCAGGACCGCGAGGCCGGGACGGCGGTGCCGTCCGACGAGCACGTGGTCGGGACCGGCGTGCGCTACGCGTACCGCGAGGGGCACGACGTCCTGCACGGCATCGACCTCGACCTGCGCGTCGGTGAGCGGCTCGCGATCGTGGGGCCGTCCGGCGCCGGCAAGTCGACGCTCGGGCGCATGCTCGCCGGCATCCACCCGCCCACCGGCGGCTCGGTGACGGTCGGTGGCGTGCCCCTCGTCGACCTGCCGCTCGAGGACCTGCGCGGGCACGTCGCACTCGTCACCCAGGAGCACCACGTGTTCGTGGGGACCCTCGCCGACAACCTCCGGCTCGCCGACACCGGCGCGTCGGACGAGCGGCTCGCCGAGGCCCTCGACGCGGTCGACGCCCGCGGCTGGGCGGAGGCGCTGCCCGACGGTCTCGCGACGAAGGTCGGGTCCGGCGGCCACGTCCTGACCGCTGCCCAGGCGCAGCAGGTCGCGCTCGCACGGCTCGTGCTGCTCGACCCGCACACGCTCGTGCTCGACGAGGCGACGTCGCTGCTCGACCCGCGCGCCGCCCGGCACCTCGAGAAGTCGCTCAACGGCGTCCTCGAGGGGCGGACCGTCGTCGCGATCGCGCACCGCCTGCACACCGCGCACGACGCCGACCGTGTCGCCGTCGTCGACGGCGGCCGGATCACCGAGATCGGCCCGCACGACGAGCTCGTCGCGGCGGGCGGCGACTACGCCAAGCTGTGGCACTCCTGGCAGCACGAGTAGCCCTCCCGAGCTCCGAGCGGGCTAGACGCCCGGTCGGCGACGGGGACGACGGCAGGACGATCGCGAGAGGCGGGCGCGGGAGAATGGTCCCGTGACCCGTCTCGCGTTCCTCGTCTCCCCCTCCCACAACCGCGTCTACGCCGCCGACGCGCCACGGCTCGCCGCGGCCGAGCTGCGCGTCCTCGGCGACCGCGCCCTCGACGGTCGTGTCAGCGACGTCGCCGAGCAGACCGTCGCGGGGGTGCCGTACGTCGGGTTCACGCTCGACGGTGCGCTCAGCGACGCCGACACCCGCGCGATCGCGAACCTCTCGTCGCTCTACGCCCTGTTCGAGACGGTCCCCGGCGACACCGACGGCGACGCCGCGACCGCCACACGACTGCTGCGTCCCGTCCTCGCGCCCCGGCGCGACGTCCTGCCGTCCGACCTGCTCACGATCCAGAAGTACGCCGGCAAGACCAACGAGGACTTCACGCGCCTGCTCCTCAACACCACCGTCCTGGCGACCGACCGGCCCGACGCCCTCGGCGCCCCCGCGGACGTCCTCACGGGTGGCCCGCGCGGCGAACGCCGGCTGCGGGTCCTCGACCCGATGTGCGGTCGCGGCACGACGCTCAACCTGGCGCTCGCGTCAGGGTGGGACGCGATCGGCGTCGACCTCGACACGCAGGACGTCGAGGCGTACGCGACCTTCCTACGGACGTGGCTCAAGACCCACCGCTACAAGCACGCCGCGGACCTGTCGACGCAGCGCCGCGACGGCAAGAGCCTCGGGCGCCGGTTCCACGCGGCGTTCGGCCTGACCCGGGAGGAGTGGGCCGCCGGGCGCTCGCTCGAGGTCACTGTCCACGCGGCCGACACCCTCCGGACGGCCGAGCTGGTCAAGCCGGGGAGCGTCGACGTCGTCGTGACGGACGCGCCGTACGGGGTCCAGCACGGCACGCGGTCGCGCGGCACGGGGACGGGCCGGGGTGGCCGGGACGTCCTCGACCGGAGCCCCCTCGCGCTGCTCGAGCAGGCCGTGCCCGTGTGGTCGCGGCTGCTGCGGCGGGGTGGTGCGGTCGGCATCTCGTGGAACACGCGCGTCGCGCCCCGGGACGCCCTGGTGAGCCTCTTGGCCGACGCCGGGCTCGAGCCCGCGGACGACGCCACGCACCGCGGGTTCGCGCACCGGGTCGACCAGTCGATCCAGCGGGACCTCGTCGTCGCCCGCAAGCCCTGACGCCGCTGCCGACCCCGTCGTCGGGGTCGGCAGGCGGGCGGTCACGCCTCGGCGTCGGCGTGCTCCTCGGTCGAGCGGGAGTCGCTGAGCGTCCAGGCCCCGAAGGCCGCGACCACACCGACGACGACGGCCAGCAGTGCGTACGTGATCCGCTCGCCGTGGAGGAACGACTCCACGAGCTCGTCGGACCAGGTGCCGGCCGGGAGGGTGCTCGCCACGAGGGTCGCGATGAGCGTCCCGACGACCGCGGTGCCGACGCTCGTGCCGACCTCCTGGGCGGTGTCGTTCAGGGCGGTGCCCATCGTGGTGCGGTTCGCGGGCATCTCGTCGACGAGCGCGACGGCACCGACCGTCATGACGGTGCGCAGGCCGACGGTCATGACGACCATCGCGGCCGCGATGGCGAGGTAGCCGTGCTCGACGCCCCAGGCCATCCCGCCCACGCCGACGGCCAGGAAGCCCGCCCCGACGAGGCACGCGACGCGGTGCCCGAACCGGCTCACGAGCCACTCGGAGAACGGGGTGGCGCCGAGCATCGTGACGATCATGGGCAGGTTCGCCAGGCCGGCCTTCACCGGGCTCCAGCCCCACGCGTACTGGAAGTGCAGGACCAGGCCGAACATGATGCCGGCCATCGCCACGGCCGTCCCGATCTGGGCGATCGAGGCGCCGCGCACGGTCCCGTTCTTGAACAGGTCCAGGTCGAGCATCGGCGCCGCGCTGCGGCGCTCGTGCCGGACGAACAGCAGCGCCGCGAGCACGGCCCCGACGACCGAGGCGAGGGTGGGCAGCGAGAGCCAGCCGTGGTCGACGCCGCTGGTCAGGGAGTAGCAGGCGAGGCCGATGGTGACGATGCTGAGGCCGGCGCCGGGGAGGTCGAGGGCGTCGTCCGTGAGGCCGTCCTTCGTGTCGGCGGCGACACCGAGGCGCACGCCGATCCACGCGATCAGGGCGATCGGCGCGTTGATGAGGAGCAGCCACTGCCAGCTGACGTGCGCGAGCGCGGTGCCGCCGAGCAGCGGGCCGAGGATGAAGCCGGACATGCCGACGACCATCATCACGGTGATGGCGCGCATGCGGAGCGCCTTGTCGTCGAACAGGCGGAAGACGAGCGAGTTGGTCACGGGCGCCATGCAGGCGGCGGCGAGGCCGAGCGCGGCGCGCAGGACGATGAGCTCGCCGCTCGTGGAGACGAGCAGCGCACCGAGGCTGATGGTGCCGAACGCGGCCAGCCCGACGAGCAGGACGCGACGGCGGCCGAACCGGTCGGCGACCGAGCCGGCGGTCAGCAGGAGGCCGCCGAAGGTCAGGGAGTAGGCACCGCTGACCCACTGGAGGGCCGTGGTGCTGCTGCCGAGGTCGCGGCCGATGGTGGGCAGCGCGACGGACATGAGGGTGTTGTCGACCATCTCGACGAAGAAGGCGAGGCACAGGGCAGCCATCGGGATCCACGCCGCGCGCAGCGACGAGTAGGTCCGCGTGGTCGCAGGCTGCGGCGACAGGGTTGATGTGGTCATGACGTCCACTCTGCTCGGGCGCGCTGTCGCCCCGCTGACACGTCGCTGGCCCCGCTGTCAGGTCGCTGACGGCGGGTCGTCGGGGGCGATCACGGACGGCGAGCGGGGAGCCCGGCGATCCCTTCGTCCGCGGCCGTCCGCCGTCCGGGCTCTGCGGGCTCGCCGGTCGCCCCGCCGGTCAGCCCGACCGCGGCGCGCTCGCTGTCGCGGTGGTCGCGCACGATCCGCCACCATACGAACACGGCGAAGCACGCGAACAGCCACCACTGGAACGCGTAGGACAGGCTCTGGAAGTTGACGCCGCCCGCGCCCTCGGCCACCGGCCGCGGCAGGGCCACGAGGACGCCCACGGGCGCGTCGGCCGCGTCGGTGACGGTGGGGGCGCCGGTCCCACCGCCGTCCGCGGCCGGCCGCACGACGAGGTACCCGGCGTAGATGGGTCCGCCCCAGCGGTTCGCGAGCGCCCCGGACGACACGGACCGTGTCTGCCCGGCGGGCAGCCCGTCGTCGGCCGTCGTCGCCTCGGACGCCTGGAGGTAGCCCGTGAGGTGGACGGTCCCTGCCGGCGGCACGGGCGGGGTGGGTGTGTCGGTTCCCGCGACCCACCCGCGGACGACGGGCAGCACGGGGGCCCCCGAGAGGTCGGCCCAGGACGCACCGCCGGTCCCGTCGTCGGTGACCCGCAGGGGGGTGACGACGAGGTACCCGGTGCGGCCGTCGAGGGCGCGCCCGGGGACGAGCACCTGCCCGTCGGGCTCGTAGGCGCCGCTGACCTCGACGAGCTCGCCGACCATCGCGTTGGTGAACGTGGACTGCGGCGGGAGGACCGTGCCGAGGCCCTGGGGACCGGCGGCCTCCTCGTCGGCGAGCCGCTGGTCGAGGGTGTGCTGCTGCGCGGTGTGCCCGCGCTCGTAGGCGCGGTCGAGCTGCCACTTGCCGAGCGCGCCGAACACGGCGGCGAGGGCGAGGAGGGCGACGAGCAGGCCGATCATGGCGGGTCGGCGAGCGACCTCGCCCCACGTCGGGCGCGCGGGCGTCGCGCGCGGTCCTGCGGAGGTCACCGTCCCACCGTAGCGGCGCAGGCCGCGCCCTCCGGACCATGACGGCCCGCTCCGGCCCGAGCGTGACGTACCTCGCAGAGGCGTGACGTACCTCGCAGTGGTCCGCCCGCGACCCCCGCGCGCCCGCCGCGCGCCGCGGAGCCCCCTGCGATGGAATGAGGACGTCAACCCGAGCACCTCAAGGAGCGTGTGGAAGATGTCCCCCTGGAAGTCCGTGCCCGACGCCTCGCTCGACGCCGAGACCGCAGAGCGCATCCACCGGTGGTGGCGTGCGGCGAACTACATGTCCGTCGGCCAGATCTACCTGCTGGACAACCCGCTGCTGCGGCGGCCGCTCTCGCGGGACGACGTGAAGCCGCGCCTGCTGGGCCACTGGGGGACGACGCCCGGCCTGAACTTCCTGTACGCGCACCTGAACCGCGCGATCGCGGAGCGCGAGCAGTCGACGATCTACGTCGCCGGGCCGGGTCACGGCGGCCCGGGCCTGGTGGCGAGCACATACCTGGACGGCACGTACTCGGACTACTACTCGGACATCACCGAGGACGAGGACGGCCTGCGGCGCCTGTTCCGCCAGTTCTCGTTCCCGGGCGGCATCCCGTCGCACGTGGCGCCGGAGACGCCGGGCTCGATCCACGAGGGCGGCGAGCTCGGGTACGCGCTCTCGCACGCGTACGGTGCGGCGTTCGACAACCCGGACCTGCTGGTCGCTGCGGTGGTCGGCGACGGCGAGGCGGAGACGGGTCCGCTGGCGACGAGCTGGCACTCGAACAAGCTGCTCAACGCGTCGCACGACGGGGTGGTCCTGCCGATCCTGCACCTCAACGGGTACAAGATCGCGAACCCGACGATCCTCGACCGCATCGGTCGCGAGGAGCTCGAGTCGCTGATGGTGGGCTACGGCCACAAGCCGTACTGGTTCGAGGTCGCCGACGACCCGGAGGGCGAGTCGTTCGACAGCATCCACCACCGCTTCGCCGCGCTGCTCGACGAGGTGCTCAACGAGATCGCGGCGATCAAGGCGCGCGCGGCAGAAGAGGGGCCGGACATGCCGCGTCCGGCGTGGCCGATGATCGTGTTCCGCACGCCGAAGGGCTGGACGGGTCCGGAGTACATCGACGGCAAGAAGACGGTCGGGTCGTGGCGGGCGCACCAGGTGCCGCTCGCGAGCGCCCGGGACACGCCCGAGCACCTGAAGGTGCTCGAGGACTGGCTGAAGTCGTACCGGGCCGAGGAGCTGTTCGACGACCGGGGCCGGGTACTGGACGACGTCCGCGCGCTGGCCCCGGCGGGCGACCTGCGCATGAGCGCGAACCCGCACGCCAACGGCGGGCTGCTGCTGCGCGACCTGCGGATGCCCGACTTCCGTGACTTCGCGGTGGACGTGCCGCAGCCGGGCAGCGGTGCGGTCGAGGCGCCGCGTGTCCTCGGGACGTTCCTCACGGAGATCATCCGGCGCAACCCGGACAACTTCCGGATCTTCGGGCCGGACGAGACGGCGTCCAACCGCCTGCAGGCGACCTTCGAGGTCACGGGCAAGCAGTGGAACGCGGAGTACTTCTCCCCCGCGGTGGACGAGCACCTGGTGCGCGTCGGTCGCGTGATGGAGCAGCTCTCGGAGCACCAGTGCCAGGGCTGGCTCGAGGGGTACCTGCTCACGGGGCGCCACGGCCTGTTCACGAGCTACGAAGCCTTCATCCACATCATCGACTCGATGTTCAACCAGCACGCGAAGTGGCTCAAGGTCACGAACCACATCCCGTGGCGGCGGCCGGTCGCGAGCCTCAACTACCTGCTGTCGAGCCACGTGTGGCGCCAGGACCACAACGGGTTCAGCCACCAGGACCCGGGGTTCATCGACCACGTCGTGAACAAGAAGGCCGAGGTCGTCCGCGTCTACCTGCCGCCGGACGCCAACACGCTGCTGTCGACGTACGACCACTGCCTGCGCAGCCGGCAGTACGTCAACGTGGTGGTCTCGGGCAAGCAGCCCGCGCCGCAGTTCCTCACGATGGACCAGGCGGTGGCGCACTGCACGCGCGGCCTGGGCATCTGGGACTGGGCGGGCACGGAGACGGAGGGTGAGGAGCCGGACGTGGTCCTCGGGTGCGCGGGCGACGTCCCCACGCTCGAGATCCTCGCGGCGGCGGACATCCTGCGCCGGCGCGTCCCGGGCCTCAAGGTGCGCGTCGTCAACGTCGTGGACCTCATGCGCCTGCAGGACGAGAAGGAGCACCCGCACGGCCTGTCGGACAAGGACTTCGACACGCTGTTCACCCGCGACAAGCCGGTGATCTTCGCGTACCACGGGTACCCGTGGCTCATCCACCGCCTCACGTACCGCCGCACGGGGCACGCGAACATCCACGTGCGCGGGTACAAGGAGGAGGGCACCACGACGACGCCGTTCGACATGGCGATGCTGAACGACATCGACCGGTTCTCACTGGTCATCGACGTGGTCGACCGCGTCCCTGGTGTGTCGCAGCGCTACGCGGGCCTGCGCCAGGAGATGCAGGACAAGCGGCTCGAGGCGCGCCAGTTCACGCGCGAGCACGGCGACGACCTGCCGGAGGTGCGCGACTGGGTGTGGCCGGACGCGCAGGACCTCGCGGACAGCGACCAGGTCGAGGCGACGATCGGCACGGGCGGCGACAACGAGTGAACGCACGTCCCCGGGTGACGGGTCGGGCTCACGGGGTCTCCCGATGAGCCCGACCGCGGCCCGCAGCGTCTTCGTCGCGTCGGCCGAGGGCGACACGGGCAAGTCGACGGTCGCGCTGGGCGTGCTGTCGGTCCTGTCGGTCCGCACGCAGCGGGTCGGGGTGTTCCGACCGATCGCGCGCTCCGCGGACGCCGACCCGGCGACGGGCCGGGGCGACTACGTGCTGGACGTGCTGCTGTCCCGCACGACCGCGGGGCTGGAGTACGAGCAGTGCCTCGGCGTCACGTACGACGAGGTGCACCGCGACCCCGAGGCGGCGCTGGCTCGCATCGTCCAGCGGTACCACGAGGTCGCGGCGCAGTGCGACGCCGTGGTCGTGCTGGGCAGCGACTACACGGACGTCGCGGGGCCGACGGAGCTGGCGTTCAACGCACGGATCGCAGCCAACCTCGGCACCCCGGTGATGCTGGTGCTCCGCGGGCTGGACCGCGAGCCCGCCGAGGTCCGTTCGCTCGCGGAGGTCTGCCTCGCGGAGCTGCGCGCCAACCACGCTCGCCCGTTCGGGATCGTGGTGAACCGGTGCGCGCCCGACGACGTCGACGCGCTGCGCGACGCCGTCGCGGGGATCGTCCCCGCGCCGGCGTCCGACCCGCTGCCGGCGTGGGCGATCGCCGAGGACGCGTCCCTGTCGGCGCCGACGGTGCAGGCGCTGACGGCCGCGGTGCAGGGCACCCTGGCCGTCGGCGAGGACGACCTCCTCGCGCGCGAGGCGCTCACCGTGCTGGTGGGCGCGATGACGTTCGAGCACGTCCTTGACCACCTGTCGGACGGCGCGGTCGTCATCACGCCGGGCGACCGCTCGGACGTCGTCGTGGGCCTGCTCGCCGCGCACGCGGCCGTGGGCTTCCCGTCGCTGGCCGGGCTGATCCTCACGGGCGGCCAGTACCCGCCGGAACCGGTGGCGTCGCTCATCGACGCCCTGTCCCCCAAGCTCCCGGTGATCACGACCGGGCTCGACACGTTCGAGGCGGCACGTCGCGCGTCGCGGACCCGGGGGCGGATCACGCTCGACTCGTCGACGAAGGTCGACACGGCCCTGGCCCTGTTCGAGCGCGCCGCGGGCACCGGGACCTTCGAGGCCAGCCTGGACGTGCGGCGCTCGGACGTGGTGACGCCCCTGATGTTCGAGTACGACCTGCTGTCCCGGGCCCGCGCGGACCGGCGGCACGTCGTGCTGCCGGAAGGCGGCGACGACCGCATCCTGCGCGCCGCATCGACGCTGCTGCAGCGCGGCGTCGCCGAGCTGACGATCCTGGGCGACGAGGTGCCGATCCGAGCCCGCGCGGCCGAGCTGGGCCTGCGGCTGGACGACGCGCACGTGCTGAGCACGCACGACCCCGAGCTGGTCGACCGGTTCGCCGAGGAGTACACGACGATCCGCGCACACAAGGGCATGACGGTGGACCGGGCCCGCGAGATCGTCACGGGGGCGTCGTACTTCGGCACGATGATGGTCCACCTCGGGCTCGCGGACGGGATGGTCTCCGGCGCCGCCCACACGACCGCGCACACCATCAAGCCGTCGTTCGAGATCGTGAAGACCGCGCCCGGGGTGTCGGTCGTGTCGTCCGTGTTCCTCATGTGCCTGCAGGACCGCGTGCTGGTCTACGGGGACTGCGCGGTCATCCCGGACCCGACGTCCGAGCAGCTCGCCGACATCGCGATCTCGTCCGCGGCGACGGCCCGGCAGTTCGGCGTGGACCCGCGGATCGCGATGCTGTCGTACTCGACGGGCGAGTCGGGCTCGGGCGCCGACGTCGACAAGGTCCGCGCGGCGACCGCGCTCGTGCGCGAGCGCCGTCCCGACCTCTCGGTGGCCGGCCCGATCCAGTACGACGCGGCCGTGGACGCGTCGGTCGCGGCGTCGAAGATGCCGGGCTCGGACGTCGCGGGCAAGGCGACCGTGTTCGTCTTCCCGGACCTCAACACCGGCAACAACACGTACAAGGCCGTGCAGCGGTCCGCGGGCGCCGTCGCGATCGGGCCGGTCCTGCAGGGCCTCGCGAAGCCCGTCAACGACCTGTCGCGCGGCGCGCTCGTCCAGGACATCGTCAACACCGTCGCGATCACGGCGATCCAGGCGCAGTCGCAGTCGCAGTCAGCCCCCGGAGGGAACGCATGAGCATCCTGCCCGAGTCCGACCGCCCGAACCCGTACTCGGCGTACGGGGCGCACGGCTCGGTCCTCGTCCTGAACTCGGGGTCGAGCTCCCTGAAGTACCAGCTCGTGAACCCGGTGGGCGGCGAGGCGATCGCGTCGGGGATCGTCGAGCGGATCGGCGAGTCGTCGAGCCCGGTCAAGCACACGTTCGCGGGCAACACGACGCAGCGCGAGGAGCAGGTCGCGGACCACGCCGCCGCGCTCGAGCTCGCGCTCGGCCTGTTCGGCGAGCTCGGGCCCGACCTCGCGCACGCGGGGGTGCACGCGGTGGGCCACCGCGTGGTGCACGGCGGCGAGCTGTTCTCCGACCCGGTCCTCGTGGACGACGACGTGCTCGCGAAGATCCGCGACCTGTCCCCCCTCGCGCCGCTGCACAACCCGGCGAACGCCACAGGCATCGAGGTCGCGCGCCGGCTCATGGGCGACGTCCCGCACGTCGCGGTGTTCGACACGGCGTTCTTCCAGTCGCTGCCCGCGCACGCGCACACGTACGCGCTCGACCGCGAGGTGGCGCGCGCGCACGGCGTGCGCCGCTACGGATTCCACGGGACGAGCCACCAGTACGTGTCGGGCAAGGCGGCACGCGTCCTGGGCCGGCGCGTGCAGGACCTCAACACGATCGTGCTGCACCTGGGCAACGGCGCGTCGGCGTCCGCGATCGAGGGCGGGACGCCGGTCGAGACGTCGATGGGCCTCACGCCGCTCGAGGGTCTCGTCATGGGCACCCGGACGGGCGACATCGACCCCGCCGTCGTGTTCCACCTCGTGCGCAACGCGGGCATGAGCGTCGACGACGTCGACGACCTGTTCAACAAGCGCTCAGGCATCAAGGGGCTGTCGGGCGAGAACGACTTCCGCGAGCTGCACGCGATGATCGCGCGCGGCGACGAGGACGCCCAGCTCGCGCTCGACGTCTACATCCACCGGCTCAAGAAGTACGTCGGCTCGTACGCGGCGGTGCTCGGCCGGGTCGACGTCATCGCCTTCACGGCGGGCGTGGGCGAGAACGACGACGTGGTCCGTGCTCTCGTGTGCGAGGGCATGACGGGCCTCGGGATCGCGATCGACCCGGAGCGCAACGCCGGCCGCGTGTCCGAGCCCCGGATCGTGTCGCCCGCATGGGCGCAGACGCTGGTCATGGTCGTGCCGACGATGGAGGAGCTGGCCATCGCGCGGCAGTGCATCGAGGTCGTGGACGGGCTCGACCCGACCGCCTGAACGACGGCCGGGCCGGGCGAGGTCACAGCCCGAGGGTGTCCGCGACGCCGGGGACGAGCGCGGCGACGGCCGCGGCGCGGGCGTCCGGCGCCTCGTCGCACGCGAGGGCGGCAGCCGCGACGGCCTGGGCCTGCTCGAGCGTGTGGGACTTCACGGCGAACCGGACGGCGGGCACGGCGGACGCCGCCATCGACAGGCTCGTGATGCCGAGCCCGGTGAGCACGACCGCCATGACGGGGTCGGACGCCGACTCGCCGCACACCCCGACGGGCTTGCCGACGTCCTGGCCGGCCCGGGCCGTGGCGGCGACGAGATCGAGCACCGCGGGCTGCCACATCGAGATGAGGTCGGCGAGCTCGCCGCGCAGCCGGTCGGTCGCCATCGTGTACTGCGCGAGGTCGTTCGAGCCGATGGACACGAAGTCGACCTCGGCGAGGATCGCGGGGGCGCGCAGGGCCGCGGACGGCACCTCGACCATGACCCCGACCTTCTCGACGCCCTGCGCCCGGGCGGCGGCGGCGAAGTCGCGCGCCTCGGACGGCGTCGCGATCATGGGCGCCATGACCCACGGCGCGATGCCGGTCTCCCGCTGGGCGTCGCCGAGCGCCTCGAGCTGCGTGGTGACGACGTCGGGCACGGTGCGCACGAGCCGGTAGCCGCGCACGCCCAGCGCCGGGTTCTCCTCGTCGGGCTGCGTGGCGAACTTCAGGGGCTTGTCGGCGCCGGCGTCGAGCGTGCGGACGACGACCTTGCGGCCCTCGAACGCGCGCAGCGTGCGCGCGTACACCGCGGCCTGGTCCTCGCGCGTCGGGGCGGTCTGCGCCTCGAGGAACAGCACCTCGGTACGGAACAGCCCGGAGCCCTCGACGGCCTGTGCGGCGGCCCGCTCGGCGTCCTCGGGCGTGCCGATGTTGGCGAGGAGCTGGACGGGGTGGCCGTCGGCGGTCGCGCCGGGGCTGGTGTCCTCGGCGAGCCGGGCGGCGCCCTCGGCGCGGAGCGCGAACGCGGCGGCGACCTCGGGCGCGGGGTCGATCTCGACGGTCCCGGCGGCGGCGTCGACGGCGACGACCGTGCCGTCCGTGAGGTCGACCGCCCCCGCGGTCCGCACGACGCACGGGATGCCGAGCTGGCCGGCGATGATCGCGGTGTGGGAGGTGGGGCCACCGAGCTCGGTGACGATCGCGAGGACGTGCGCGATGTCGAGCGCGGCGGTGTCGGCGGGCGCGAGGTCTCCGGCGACGACGACCGACGGCACGGTGAGCGCTGGCACGCCCGGCTCGGGCACCCCGAGGACCCGCGCGACGACGCGGTGACGGACGCTGCGCAGGTCGGTGACACGCTCGGCGAGGTAGCCGCCCGCCTGCTCGAACATCGTGGCGAACTGGTCGACGACGGCGTCGAGCGCGGTCACCGGGCCTTCGCCGGCGGCGATCTTGGCGAGGGTCTGCTTGCGCAGCGCCTTGTCGTCGGCCATCTGGGCGGTGGCGGCGAGCACCTCGACGGCCGGGCCGGACGCCGCGGCGGACTGCGCGCGCAGGCCCTCGGCGACGGCGCCGAACGCCTCGGTGACGCGCGCCTGGACGGCGTCGACGTCCTCGGGTGCGGTCCCGGGCTCGTCGGACGGCGCGGCGGGGGGAGCTGCGACGGTGGCCACGGGGCCGACGACCCCGGCCCGCCCGACGCCGACCCCGTGCAGCACACGCGTGCCGTCGCGGGTGGGCTCCGGGGTGCTCGGGCTGACGGCTGCGTCCTGGGTCATGGTTCTGCGTCCTCGTCGTCGAAGGTGTGTCGTCGAAGGTCAACCGCTGGTGGTCTAGACCAGGCGTGCCTGGTCCGACTCTAGTCGTCCACGGGGACGTCGGCACCCCGGCCGGACGGCCCTCGGGGTCCCCGGTCCGGCGTCAGGCGCCGCACCGGGGACCCCGTCCGTCCGTCAGGCTGCAGCCGTCGCGGCCGGTGCCGCCGGGGCGTCGACCGGCGTGTCGTCCTGCGTCTCGAACCGGCGCTCCCGCACCGTCTTGAGCGCGGTCAGGACGACCGCCGACACGACCGTCCCGGCGGCGAGCGCCACGAGGAACAGCAGCGGCTTGCCGATGAGCGCGATGACCCAGATGCCGCCGTGCGGGGCGAGCTGGCCCGACCCGAACGCCATCGACAGTGCGCCGGCGACCGCGCCGCCCGCCATGAACGACGGGATCATGCGCAGCGGGTCGGCGGCGGCGAACGGGATGGCGCCCTCCGAGATGAACGACGCACCGAGCAGCCAGCACGACTTGCCGGCGTCGCGCTCCTGCGGCGTCCACAGGTGGCGGCGCATGACGGTCGACAGCGCGATCGCGAGCGGCGGGACCATCCCGGCGACCATCACGGCCGTCATGATCTTCGCCGGTCCGTCGGCGTTGGACGTCGCGTTGACCAGGCCCGTCGTCGCGAACACGTACGCGACCTTGTTGACCGGGCCGCCGAGGTCGAAGCACATCATCAGACCCAGGACGGCGCCCAGGAGGATCGCGCTGCCACCGTTCAGCGAGTTCAGCCAGTCCGTGAGCCCGTCGTTGATCCACCGCATCGGCGGGCCGATGATCAACGTCGTCACGACGCCCACGACGCCCACCGACAACAGCGGGATCACGACCACCGGCATGATGCCTCGGACCCCCTTCGGGACCTTCCACCGCGAGATCCACAGTGCCGTGAAGCCCGCGAGGAAGCCGGTGAGGATGCCGCCGAGGAACCCGGCGCCCACGAGGACGGCCGCGAAACCGCCCACGAAGCCGGGGGCGATGCCGGGGCGGTCCGCGATGCCGTACGCGATGTACCCGGACAGTGCCGGGACGAGGAACGCGAACGCCCACTTGCCGATCCAGAACAGCAGCACCGCCCAGTCCTGGCCGGACACCCACGAGAAGCTGTGCGTGATCCAGTCGAGGAACGCGGTCGGGTCGTTGCCGTCGACGACCTTGGTGACCTCGATGGCGCCGTTGGTCTTCCACGCCACGGTCGAGATGAGGAAGCCGATGGCGATGAGGATGCCGCCCGCGGAGACGAACGGCAGCATGTGCGACACGCCCGTCATGAGGTACTGGCGGATGCGCGCCCCGACACCCACCTGGCGCGGCGCGGGCGTCGCGGGGCCGGTCGTGAGCGGCTGGCCCGGTCCGGCCACGGTACCTGCGCCGCCCGCCACCGGACCCGCCTCGACGGCGGCGACCGCCTGTGCGATGACCGTCGGCGCGTCGTGCACCGCGGCCTTCACTCCGACGTCGACGAACGGCTTGCCCGCGAACCGGGCCTTGTCCTTGACCTCGAGGTCGGCGGCGAAGATCACGCCGTCGGCGTCGGCGATGAGCTGCGGGTCGAGCGGGTCGGTACCGATCGACCCCTGTGTCTCGACGGTGACCTCGTGCCCGGCGTCGGCGCCGGCCTGCTCGAGGGCCTCCGCGGCCATGTACGTGTGGGCGATGCCCGTGGGGCACGAGGTGACAGCGACGAACTTCATGAGACGACCACCTCTCGGGTGACGATGTCGGCGACGGACGCGGCGTCCGGCGCCTCGCGGAGCGATTCGCGGAACGCCGGGCGGATGATGCGACGCGCGAGCGCCGCGAGGATCTTCAGGTGGTCGGCGTCGCCGCCGGCCGGGGCTGCGATGAGGAACACGAGGGTGGCGGGCCCGTCGGGACCGCCCCAGTCGGCACCGTCGCCCGCGATCCGGCCGACGGCCAGGCTCGGGACGGTCACGTGCTCGGACCGGGCGTGCGGCAGGCCCACCTGGCCGGGCATGCCGGTCGCCATCTGGGCCTCGCGCGCCTTGACGTCCGCGAGGAAGCCCTCGGCGTCGGTCACGCGCCCGGCGGCGGCGAGCAGGTCCACGAGCGCTCGCGTGGCGGTCTCGCGGTCGGTCGTGGCCAGGTCGAGCGCCACGAGGTCGGGGGTGATCAGCGGGTCGGACATGTCACAGCTCCTTCAGTGCGAGGGTCCGGTCGGGCTCCTCGACGACACGGACGTCGTCGAGCGAGATCTGGTGGGGTGCGGGGACGGCCGAGCCGGGCAGGCGCACGGCGGCGCGCCCCCACGCGACGGCCGTCGCGACGTCGTCGGCGCCGCGCCGCCCGGCGGGCCGCCCGCCGGAGAGGTACCCGGCGAGCGTCGTGTCGCCCGCGCCGACGGTCGACAGCGGGACGAGGGCAGGGCCGCCGGCCCAGTGCACGGCGTCCGCGGTGACGAGCAGCGCGCCGTGGGCGCCGAGCGAGACGAGCACCTCGTGGGTGCCGGCCCGGACGAGTCCGCGGGCGGCGTCGACGACGTCGCCGACCGTGCGCAGCTCGGCCCCGACGAGCTCGGCGAGCTCGTCGTCGTTCGGCTTGAGGACGGCGGCGCAGCCGGACGCGGCGACCCGGGCGAACGGCTCGCCCGAGGTGTCGACGACCATCTCGGCGCCGTGCCGTCGTGCGACGTCGGCGAGCCGCTGGTAGAAGTCGTCCGCGAGGCCGGCGGGCAGGCTGCCCGCCCCGACGACGACGTGCGGGACCGCGGACGACGCGCGGCTCGCGTCGAGCGTCGCGGCGACGGCGCCGAGCAGGTGCTCGGCGTCCCGGGTGTCGAGGGTCGGGCCGACCGCGTTGATCTTGGTGGTGGTCCCGTCCACCTCGGCGAGGGTGATGTTGCTCCGGGTCTCCCCGAGGACGGGCACCGCCTGCGCGGGGACGCCCAGCTCCGACAGCGCCGTGACGATCCGGCCGCCGTCGGCGCCCCCGGCAGGGAAGACCGCGGTCGAGGCGATGCCACCGGCGACGAGCGCGCGGCTCACGTTGATGCCCTTGCCGCCCGCGTCGACGCGGGTCCCGGTCGCGCGGTTGACCTCGCCGCGCGCGAGGTCCGCGAGCTCGTAGGTGCGGTCGACGCTCGGGTTGGGGGTGACGGTGACGATCATGCGCGCACCACCAGCGGGCCGGCCTCGCCGAGTCGGTCGGCGAGCTCGGGGTCGACGCCCGAGTCCGTGATGACGACGTCGACCTCGTCGAGGCCGACGACGCGAGCGAAGTCGTCGCGCCCGACCTTGGTGTGGTCGGCGAGGACGACGACCTTGCGGCCGGCGTGCACCAGCGCGCGCTTGACGGCGGCCTCGGCGAGGTCGGGCGTGGTCAGGCCGCGCTCGACGCTGAGCCCGTTGGTCCCGACGAACGCGACGTCGACCTGCACGTCGTGCAGCTCGCGCAGCGCCCACGGGCCGACGGCCGCGAGGGTGCGTCCGCGGACGGTGCCGCCGACGAGGTGGACGGTGGTGGCGGGCCGTGCGGCGAGCAGGGACGCGACAGGGAGCGAGTGCGTGACGACCGACAGCGGCCGGTCGGCGGGGAGCATCTCGGCGAGCCGGACGGTGGTCGTGCCCGCGTCGAGGAGGATCGAGCCGTCCTCGGGGACCTCCTCGAGGGCGAGCTTGGCGATGCGCGCCTTCTCGGCCGACAGCAGGCCCTCGCGGACGGCCACCCCGGGCTCGAGGCCGAGCCGCTCGACGGGGATCGCGCCACCGTGGACGCGGCGCACGAGACCCTGACGCTCGAGGACCGAGAGGTCTCGGCGCACGGTCTCGGGGGTGACCTGGAGGTCGGTGGCGAGCCCTGCGACCTCGACGCGTCCGTCGGCGCGGGCGCGGTCGAGGATCTCCTGGTGTCTCTCCGGCGCATACACGGCGGCGGCTCCCTCGTCGTCTTCGGCGTGGGCATCGGGGTCGGTCGACGGTGCGTCTCGACCTCGGTGCATCTTTGCTTCTCTTTGTATAGACCCGTTTGAGTCCGTCCGCAAGGGTTCAGTCGCAGAAAGTGGGCAGTAGAGCAGATATTCAAATCGAAACGGAAGGACAAACACCCCGGAAACGACGAAACCCCCTCGCCCGTCAGGGCGAAGGGGTTCCGTTCTCGAGGCACGGGATCAGGGCAGCCGCAACCGCCGCATCAGCTGGAACGTCCGCGTCATCAGCGCGGTCCACTGCTCCCCCGGACGCTCGTACAGCACGTCCAGGCTCACACCGCGGTCCACACCCCGCTGCACCGCGACCGTCTGGACCTCGGTCACCGCCTCGATGCCCTCGCGGCCGTGCCGGCGCCCCAGCCCTGACGCCTTGAACCCGCCCAGCGGGGCGCCGACCGAGCCCCACGCCGCCGTGTACCCGTCGTTGACGTTCACCGTTCCCGCCCGCACGCGCCGCGCGATCCCGCGCGCCCGCACGAGGTCCGTCGACCACACGCTCGCGTTGAGGCCGAACTCGGTGTCGTTCATGACGTCGACGGCCTCGTCGTCCGACGCGACCCGCCGCACCGACACGACGGGACCGAAGGTCTCCTCGCGGGCGCACAGCGCGTCGTCCGGGACGCCGTCCAGGACCGTCGGCGCGTAGAAGAACGGGCCGAGGTCGGCCCGGTGGACGCCACCCGCCAGCACGACCGCGCCGCGCGCGATCGCGTCGTCGACGTGCGCCTGCACGCGCGCGAGCTGCGCCGCCGAGGTCAGCGTGCCGACCTGGTGCCGGTAGTCCAGTCCCGCCCCGATCGTCAGCTCGCGCACCAGCGGCACGAACTCGTCGAGGAACGCGTCGGCGACGTCCTCGTGCAGGACGAGCCGCTCGATCGACATGCAGAGCTGCCCGGTGTTCGCGAAGCACGCCCGCGCGACGCCCACCGCGGCGGACCGGACGTCCGCGTCCGCCGCCACGTACAGCGGGTTCTTGCCGCCCAGCTCCAGGGTCGCGCCGATGAGCCGCTCCCCTGCCTGCGCCGCGACCTGACGGCCGACCGACGTCGAGCCCGTGAACAGCACGTGGTCGACCGAGCCGGTGAGCGTCCGCCCGATCTCCGGCCCCCCGTACACGACCTCCACGACGCCGGCCGGCAGGCCGGCCTCCTCGAGCGCCTCCGCGACCCACAGCATCGTCAGCGGGGTCTGCAGGTCGGGCTTGACCACGACCGCGTTCCCGGCGAGCAGCGACGGCACGAGGTCGGATGCCGTGAGCGTCAGCGGGTAGTTCCACGGCGCGATGACGCCGACCACGCCGACCGGGTGCCGGACCACGCGCGTGCTCGTCAGGAGCGGCAGCATGCCGGGCACGCGGCGCTCGCGGAGGTAACGCTCCCCGCGGACCGCGTAGTGCCGGGCCGTCTGCGCGACGTCCATGACCTCTTCGAACGCGCTCGCGCGCGCCTTGCCGTTCTCGAGCTGGACGAGGTCGAGGACCTCGCTCTGCCGGGCGAGCACGATGTCGTGGAACCGCAGCAGGACGTCGGCCCGCGCCGCGAGCGGGCGGGCGGCCCACCCCTCCTGGGCGTCGCGCGCACGCGTCACGGCGGCCTGGACGTCGTCCTCGCTGGAGAGCGGTACGGCGACGAGCGGCGCGCCCGTGAAGGGCGCGACCGTCCGGTGCGACCCCACGGCCTGCGAGGTCGCGAGCCGTGCGAGCAGCGGAGCGACCACCTCCGGCTCGAGCGCGTAGGTGGAGTCGGGGCGGTCCGGGTCCAGCAGGTCGATGGTGACGTCGTCGGTGCTGTCTGCCATGCCCGACACCCTACGTGCCCCCGCCCACGGGTTCGGCCGAGCGCCGAGCGGCCTTCGGTCGACCCGTGCGGCGCCGGAGGTCAGCGCGGCTGGTAGGGCGACACGACGACCTCGACGCGCTGGAACTCCTTGAGGTCCGAGTACCCCGTGGTGGCCATCGCGCGGCGCAGGGCGCCCACGAGGTTGAGCGTGCCGTCGGCCTGGCGGCCCGGGCCGAACAGGATCTCCTCGAGCGAGCCCGACGTACCGACGCGCACGCGCTCCCCGCGCGGGAGCTGCCGGTGGTGCGCCTCCGGACCCCAGTGCCAGCCCTGGCCGGGCGCCTCGGACGCCCGCGCGAGCGCGGCACCGATCATCACCGCGTCGGCGCCGCACGCGACGGCCTTCACGAGGTCGCCGGACCGGCCCACGCCGCCGTCGGCGATGACGTGCACGTACCGGCCGCCCGACTCGTCGAGGTAGTCGCGACGCGCCGCCGCGACGTCCGCGACCGCGCTCGCCATGGGCGCGTGGATGCCGAGCGAGACCCGCGTCGTGTGCGCCGCGCCGCCGCCGAACCCGACGAGGACGCCCGCGGCACCCGTGCGCATGAGGTGCAGCGCCGCGGTGTAGGTCGAGGCGCCGCCGACGATGACCGGCACGTCGAGCTCGTAGATGAACCGCTTGAGGTTCAGCGGCTCGGCGTTGGACGACACGTGCTCGGCCGAGACCGTCGTCCCACGGATGACGAACAGGTCGACGCCCGCGTCCACGACCGTCTTGTAGAACTCCTGCGTGCGCTGCGGCGACAGCGCGCCGGCGACGGTGACACCGGCCGCGCGGACCTCCTTGATGCGCTCGGTGATCAGGCCCGGCACGATCGGCGCGTCGTAGATCTCCTGCATGCGGGACGTCGCGCGCTCCGGCTCGAGCGTCGCGATCTCCTCGAGCAGGGGGCGCGGGTCCTCGTAGCGCGTCCACAGGCCCTCGAGGTCGAGCACCCCGAGGCCGCCGTGGCGCCCGAGCTGCACCGCGGTCTCCGGGCTCATCACCGAGTCCATCGGCGCGGCCACGATCGGCAGGTCGAAGTGGTAGGCGTCGATCTGCCAGCCGGTCGACACGTCCTCGGGGTCACGGGTGCGCCGCGAGGGCACGACCGCGATGTCGTCGAAGGAGTACGCGCGCCTGCCCCGCTTGCCGCGGCCGATCTCGATCTCGTTGCTCACGTGCCCAGGGTATCGGTGCCACGCGATGGGTCGCCCGGCACGTCCGTCGTGTGGGAGGCGGCTGCGACGCTTGCCCCATGAGCACGCCGCACGCGCACGTACCCGGTCCGAGCTGGACGACCTCCCCGCTGCTCGGCGTCGACACCGAGACCACGGGCGTCGACCCGCGCACGGACCGCGTCGTCAGCGCGGCGCTCGTGCACCGCGACGGCGTCGTCACCGAGGTACGCACCTGGCTGGTCGACCCGGGCGTCGAGATCCCCGAGGCGGCGACCGCGGTCCACGGCATCACCACGGCGCACGCGCGCGAGCGCGGGCAGGATCCGGTGACCGCTCTCGAGCAGGTCGCCGCCCAGCTCCACGAGGCGTCCGCGGAGGGCGTCCCGGTGGTGGCCTTCAACGCGTCGTACGACCTCGACATCCTCGAGGCGGAGCTCGCGCGGAACGGTCTGAGGACGCTGCGCGAGCGCCTCGGGCACGACGTCGGCCCGGTGATCGACCCGTTCGTGCTCGACCGTGCGCTCGACCCCGAGCGGCCCGGCCCGCGCACCCTCGGCGCGACGTGCGCGGTCTACGGCGTGCTCGACCCGGACGGCGAGCGCGCGGCGTCGCTGCACGCGGCCGACGTCGACGTCATCGCGACGCTCGACCTGCTCGCGGCGATGGCGGCGCGCTTCCCGCACCTGGCCGCACTGGACGTGCCGGCGCTCGAGCGCCTCCAGGACGAGACCCGGCGGGCCTGGGCGCAGCGCCGGGCCGAGGCAGCCGCCGAGCGCGCCCAAGCCGCTCGGACGAGCGGCGGAACGTCCGCGAGCGCCGACCCGACGGTCTGAACCGGCGGGGCGACGCTCGCGGGGCGGAGCGGTCGGGTCAGCGCGACTGGTAGTTCGGCGCCTCGACCGTCATCTGGATGTCGTGCGGGTGCGACTCCTTGAGGCTCGCCTGCGTGATCCGCACGAACTGTCCGCGCCGCTGGAGCTCCGGCACGTTCCGGGCGCCGACGTAGAACATCGACTGCCGCAGGCCGCCGACGAGCTGGTGCGCCACGGCGGACAGCGGACCGCGGTAGGCGACCCGGCCCTCGATGCCCTCGGGGATCAGCTTGTCGTCGCTCGTGACCTCGGCCTGGAAGTAGCGGTCCTTCGAGTACGACTTCTTGCCGCGCGAGCTCATCGCACCGAGCGACCCCATGCCGCGGTACGCCTTGAACTGCTTGCCGTTGACGAAGATCAGGTCGCCGGGCGCCTCGTCGCAGCCCGCGAGCAGCGAGCCGAGCATCACGGTCTCGGCGCCCGCGACGATCGCCTTCGCGATCTCGCCCGAGTACTGCAGGCCGCCGTCCGCGATGACCGGCACGCCGGCGCGGCGGGCGGCCAGCGACGCCTCCCACACGGCCGTGATCTGCGGGGCCCCGACACCCGTGACGATGCGGGTCGTGCAGATCGAGCCCGGGCCGACCCCGACCTTGATCGCGTCCGCGCCCGCGTCGACGAACGCCTGCGCGCCGTCCCGCGTCGCGACGTTGCCGCCGATGACCTGGACGTGGCGGGTCGCCGGGTCGGACTTGAGCCGCGCGACCATGTCGAGCAGGAGGCGCACGTGACCGTGCGCGGTGTCCGCGACCAGCACGTCCACGCCGGCCTCGACGAGCGTCGTGGCGCGCTCCCACGAGTCGCCGAAGTAACCGATCGCGGCGCCCACGCGGAGGCGACCCTCGTCGTCCTTCGTGGCGTTCGGGTACTGCTCGGACTTCACGAAGTCCTTGACCGTGATGAGACCCTGCAGGTGCCCCGCGCCGTCGACGAGCGGCAGCTTCTCGATCTTGTGCTTCGCGAGGAGCGCGGCGGCCTCGTCGCGCTCGATGCCCACGGGCGCGGTGATCAGCGGCATCGGGGTCATGACCTCGCGCACGCGCCGCGTCTCGTAGTCGGCCGACGGGACGAACCGCAGGTCGCGGTTGGTGATGATCCCGACGAGGACGCCCGCAGCGTCGACGACGGGCAGGCCGGAGACGCGGTACTGCCCGCACAGGGCGTCGAGCTCGGCGAGCGTGACGTCGGGGCTCACGGTGACCGGGTCGGTGATCATGCCCGACTCGGAGCGCTTCACGACGTCGACCTGGTGCGCCTGGTCGGCGATCGACAGGTTGCGGTGCAGCACGCCGATGCCGCCCTGGCGGGCCATGGCGATCGCCATGCGCGACTCCGTCACGGTGTCCATCGCGGCGCTCACCAGCGGGATCGACAGGCTGATCTCACGCGTGAGGCGCGAGGTCGTGTCGACCTCGTCCGGCACGACGTCCGTCTCGCCGGGCAGCAGCAGGACGTCGTCGTACGTCAGCCCGACCCGCTGGAACGGGTCCGGGGGGTCGCCGACGAGGTCGGGGGTGGTGTCCGAAACGAGGGGGGAGGGCGCGTCCGTCACCACCCCAGTCTACGGCTCCCGCGCGTCACTCCCCCGCGACCGCGAGCACCTCGTGCAGGAGACCGGTGAAGCTCCGCACGCGGTGCACCTCGCGCGCCACCGGCACCTGGGCGTCGTCCTGGTCGCGCCCCAGGCCGACGAAGACCGACAGCTCCGGGAAGGCGTCGTGGATCGCGTCGACGAGCTGCCACGGCGGCTGCGTGAGCGACGAGACCGTCACGACGGCCACCGGCCGCACCATCGTGACGAGCTCGATGGACCGGTGCGCACCGGCCGGGCCCATGACGACGCGCGCCGTGACCCCGTGCGCGACGAGCGCGGCGGCGAGCACGTGCGCGACCACGGGCACAGGCTCCCCGATCGCGGAGAACACGAGCACGATCCGGCGCAGGCGGCTCGGGTGCGAGACGGGCGGGTTGCCGGCGTGGCCCTCGATGTCGCTCCGCTCCTGGAGGTAGAGCCGGATGGCGTGGAGGGTCGCGTTGTTCAGCACCACCTCGGGCGCCTCACCGGGGCCCGCGAGCACGACGCGCGACTGGAGGCGCTGACGGGCGGGCTCGACGATGCCGGTCCACCACGCCGCCGGGTCCTGCTCCGCGTCGATGCGCAGGAGGTCGTCGCACCGCTGCTCGTCGTAGGCGATGGCCGCGTCCACGACGTCGGTCACGAGCGTCCCCGGGTCGCGCACGGCCGCCGCACGCCGGTCGCGGTCACCGGTCGGGCGCTCGTCGCGACCGCCGTCGATCGCGCGCAGGACGGGACGCTGCGGCGCGTCCGTCCCGGCATCGTCCCGGTCGGCCGCGTCGTCGGTGTCGGGGTCGTCGTCCGTGTCGTCGGCCTCGCGCAGCGCCGCCTCCGTGAACCCGGACTGCCGGGCCCGCTCACGGACGTCCTCGGCGGGCGCCTCGAGCGCCGCGCGCGCCGCGTCGCCGGGAGCCACGCCGTCGAGCGTGAGCTCGCGCATCAGCAGGAGCCGGTCGACGTCCTCGACCGTGTAGCGACGGTGCCGTCCGGCGACGTGCGAGGAGGGTCCGAGGCCGTAGCGGCGGTCCCAGGTGCGCAGCGTGGGGGTGGCGACCCCGAGGCGCCGGGCGACGCTCGCGACCGTGTAGCCGTGGAGGCGACCGTCCTCGCCCAGGAGCGCTGCGCGCTGATCGTCGTCGGCCGTGTCGGGGGGTGTCATGCCCTGCTGGTCTCCCGTCACGTCGTCATGGTCGGTGCCTTGGTGTGCCACCCCTTGATTGTCGCGAGACGCGGACCCCGCCGCCACCGCCGGATCGCGCCAGGACCGATCCAGAACCGATTCAGAACCGATTCAGCGGGGACTTGAACAACTTGTGAAACGGTTGCTAGGTTGTTCACCAGTTGCTCACGACATCGCGGGTCAAACCAGCCGAAGTCACCGACGATCGACGGACCACCCGCAGCACCACCGAGCCCTCCGGGCCACGGAAGAACGTCCCGGCACCGCGAAAGGAACCACGATGACCGAGATCTCTCGCCTCCCCGGCCCCGTGATGGACCTCTGGGAGTGGCAGTACCAGGGCTCCTGCCGCCAGACGGGGGACGAGGTCTTCTTCCACCCCGAGGGCGAGCGCGGCTCCAACCGCCGCCGCCGCGACCAGGCCGCCAAGACGGTCTGCCAGAGCTGCCCCGTCATCCAGCAGTGCCGCGAGCACGCCCTCCGGGTCCGCGAGCCCTACGGCGTCTGGGGCGGCCTCACCGAGGACGAGCGCACCGCGATCCTCACCGCGCAGGAGGCCGGCGGCCTCAGTAACGCGGTCTGAGCACGGCGGACCGGGCACGGCGGTCCGGACGCGGCGCAGAGACGACAAAGGTCCCGCACCCCGAGGGGTGCGGGACCTTCGTCGTACCGGGTGTCGTCAGGCGACGACGACGGCGAGGACGTCGCGCGCCGAGAGCACGAGGTACTCCCCGCCCGCGTACTTGACCTCGGTGCCGCCGTACTTGCTGTAGATGACCTTGTCACCCACGGCCACGTCCAGCGGCACGCGGTTCCCGTTGTCGTCGATGCGGCCCGGGCCCACGGCCAGGACCTCGCCCTCCTGGGGCTTCTCCTTGGCGGTGTCCGGGATGACGAGGCCGGAAGCGGTCGTGGTCTCGGCCTCGATGGCCTTGACGACGATCCGGTCCTCGAGCGGCTTGATGGGGACCGACACGGCGGACCTCCCCTTTCGCTGTGAACTGCTGCGGATGTTCGGGGTGCGCGCTGCGGCCGACCGTCGTCGCGGGTGCCGGAACAGCCTGGCGCGCGTGCCCCCGCCACGAGGACGGGGACACGCCCAAGTTAGCACTCGGCATGATCGAGTGCCAGCCACCCGGTGCGGCGCCGTGCGAGGATCGAGTCATGGACCTCGCGACGGCCGACGCCCTCCTCACCCCGGCCGGAGAGGCGCTCCTCGCGAGCCTCCCCCCGTACGACGAGGACCGTGCCATGGCGCTCGCCCAGCGGCTGCGCGACGACGGCGTCGACCCCGCGCTCGCCGCCGCAGCGCTCACCCAGTCGCGGCTCCGCGCTCGGGCGCGCGGCAAGCTCGGGCCCTTCGCCGACGACCTCTATCTCACCGTCGACGGCCTCGAGCAGGCCACCCGGCTCGTCGTCGCGGTGCGGCACGCCCGCCGCTACCTCGCCGCCGGGGTCGAACGGGTCGCCGACCTCACCTGCGGCATCGGCGCCGACTCCCTCGCGTTCGCCGGCGTCGGGCTGCGCGTGCTCGCCACCGACCTCGACCCCGTCACCGCGCGGCTCGCCACCGCCAACCTGCGGGCCTTCCCCGAGGCGCAGGTGCGGTGCGCCGACGGCCTCTCCCTCGACCTCGTGGCCGAAGGTGTCGACGGCGTCTACGCGGACCCCGCGCGCCGCCGCGGCGGCAGCCGCGTGCTCGACCCCCGCGCCTACGCGCCGCCCCTGGACGCCGTGTGGGACGTCCGCGGGACCGTCCCCGCCGTCGGGATCAAGGTCGGTCCGGGGATCGCGCACGCCGGCCTGCCCGACGACGCCGAGACGCAGTGGGTGTCCGTCGACGGCGACGTCGTGGAGGCCGCGCTCTGGTTCGGGCCGCTCGCGCCCGACGGCCCCGGCCGGACCGCGCTCGTACTCCGGTCGACGGGCGACGGGCGGGTCCTCGCGCGGGACGTCCGCGCCGATCCCGGCGACGACCCCGCGGAGGTCGGGCCGCTCGGCGCATACCTCCACGAGCCGGACGGTGCCGTGATCCGCGCGGGCCTGGTCGCCCCCGTCGCGCACGCCCTGGGCGGGCGCCTGCTCGACCCGACGATCGCGTACGTCACCGCCGACTCCCCCGCGCCGCCCGGCCTCGCGGTGCCACCCGCCTGGACCCCGGCCGGGGAGCTGCCCGCGGGGGCACCCGTCGCGACCTCGTACCGCGTCCTCGACGTGATGCCGTTCGGCCTCAAGCCCCTCAAGGCATACCTCCGCGCCCGCGGGGTCGGCCGGCTCACCATCAAGAAGCGCGGCACCGCCGTCGTCCCCGAGGAGCTGCGGCGCCGCCTCGACCTGCGCGGCGACGCCGAGGCCACCGTCGTGCTCACCCGGGTCGCCGGGAGGCAGAGCGTCGTCGTCGTCGAGCCGGCGACGCCCGACGCCGGCTGAGCCGCGCCCGGCGGGCACCGGGAAGGGCCTTGGCTGCGCGTCAGGGGCCGCGTCCGTGGAAGCATGTGCGCCATGGAACTGCCGTTCGCCCGGTCGGACCGCTCGACGGTCGGCATCGAGTGGGAGCTCGCGCTCGTCGACAAGGACTCCGGCGACCTGCGCCAGGTCGCCCAGACCGTGCTCGACGCCGTGCGCCCCGACGGTGCCGAGAAGCACCCCAGCATCGTCCAGGAGCTGCTGCTCAACACGGTCGAGGTGGTCTCCGGCGTCGGGCGGACCGTCGGCGAGGCGGCGGACGACCTCGAGCGAGCCGTCGCCGAGATCCGCGAGGTCACCGACCCGCTGCGCGTCGAGCTGATGTGCGCCGGCACGCACCCCTTCGCACGCTGGGACCACCAGAAGGTCACCGACAAGGAGCGGTACAACACCCTCATCGACCGCACGCAGTGGTGGGGACGCCAGATGCTCATCTACGGCGTGCACGTGCACGTCGGGATCGAGGACCGCGCCAAGGTGCTGCCGATCCAGCGCGCCATGCTCACGCGGTTCGCGCACCTGCAGTCGCTGTCTGCGTCGTCGCCGTTCTGGGGCGGCAAGGACACCGCGTACGCGTCCAACCGCGCGCTGATGTTCCAGCAGCTCCCCACGGCCGGCCTGCCCTACCAGTTCGACGAGTGGTCCCAGCTCGAGCAGTACGTCGCCGACATGATCCACACCGGCGTGATCGACGCCTTCGACGAGGTCCGGTGGGACCTGCGCCCGTCACCGCGCTTCGGCACCCTCGAGTCGCGCATCTGCGACGGCATCACGAACATCACCGAGCTGCGCTCGATCGCCGCGCTCACCCACTGCCTCGTCGAGCACTTCTCGACGATGCTCGACGAGGGCCGCGACCTGCCCGTCCTGCCCACCTGGTTCGTCCAGGAGAACAAGTGGCGGTCGGCCCGCTACGGCATGGACGCGATCATCATCCTCGACGAGCAGGGCAACGAGGAGCTCGTGACCGACTCGGTCGCGAGGCTGCTGCGCGACCTCGAGCCCACGGCCGAGCGTCTCGGCTGCTCCGACGACCTCGACGGCGTCCGGACGATCCTGCGCAAGGGCGCGTCCTACCAGCGGCAGCGGGCCGTGGCGCGGCGGGCGGGCGGCGAGCTCGACGCCGTCGTCGCGTCGCTCGTCGCCGAGATGCGGGAGGGTCGCCCGCTCTGAGGCGCCGCCGGACGCCCGCGAGGCCGCGCGCGAGCCTCCGGTCGTGGTTACCGTGACGGCATGCCGACGTTCCGCACCACCCTGCTGCTCGACGGTCGCAACGTCGGCATCGAGGTACCCGACGAGGTAGTCCAGGCGCTCGGCGCCGGCGGACGGCCACCGGTCTCCGTCACCCTCAACGGGTTCACGTACCGCTCCACGGTCGCCCGGATGAAGGGCCGCTACCTGGTGCCGGTCTCGGCGGCGATCCGTGCCGAGGCGCACGTCGAGGGCGGCGAGGAGCACGACGTCACGGTCGAGCTCGACGCGCAGCCCCGCACGGTCGAGGTGCCGGACGACCTCGCGGCGGCGCTCGCGACCGGGGGCGTGCGCGACGCCTTCGACGCCCTCTCCTTCTCCGCCCGCAAGGAGCACGTCCGGTCCGTCACCGAGGCGAAGGCCGCCGCGACCCGGGAGCGGCGGATCGGCAAGGTCGTCGGGTCGCTCGGCGACTCGTGACCGCAGCGTCGAGGAGTCCGTCCGGTCAGACCGTGACGGTCGTGAGCGGCATCGACGAGTCGACGCCGATGTCGAGGCGCGACGGTGCGACACCGGCCGCCACGACCGCCGACCCGAGCGCCGCGATCATGGCGCCGTTGTCCGTGCAGTAGCGGATCGGGGGGATGCGGACGGTGATGCCCTCGGCCGCGCAGCGCGCCGCAGCCATCTCGCGCAGCTGGGAGTTCGCGGAGAACCCGCCCCCGACGACGAGGGTGTCCACGCCGTGGCGGTGGCACGCCGCGATCGTCTTGGCGGTCAGGACGTCCGCGACCGCCTCGGCGAACGACGCCGCGACGTCGTTCAGCGGGATCTCCTCGCCGGCGTCACGACGCGTCTCGACCCACCGCGCGACCGCCGTCTTGAGGCCCGAGAACGAGAAGTCGTACGCGTGCTTCTCCTGGTCCTTCGCGGCCGTCAGTCCGCGGGGGAAGCGGATGGCTCTCGGGTCGCCCTCGCGGGCGAGCCGGTCGATGTGCGGACCGCCCGGGTACGGCAGGCCGAGCAGCCGGCCGACCTTGTCGAACGCCTCGCCCGCCGCGTCGTCGAGCGTCGAGCCCAGCTCGGTGACGTCGGTCGCGATGTCGTCGACGAGCAGGAGCGAGCTGTGCCCGCCCGAGACCACGAGCGCCATGAAGCGCTCCGGGAAGGGACCGTCGACGAGAGCGTCGACGGCCGCGTGGCCCACCACGTGGTTCACCCCGTACAGCGGCTTGTTCAGCGCGAGGGCGAGCGACTTGGCTGCGGACGCGCCGATGGTCAGCGGACCGACCAGGCCGGGACCCGCCGTGACGGCGATCGCGTCGACCTCGGACAGGTCCACGTCGGCCGTGCCGAGCGCCCGCTCGATCGTGGGGACCATGGCCTCCAGGTGGGCGCGGCTCGCGACCTCGGGGATGATGCCGCCGAAGCGTGCGTGCTCGTCCATCGAGCTCGCGACCGCGTCGACGAGGAGCTGGTCGCCGCGCACCAGCGCGACGCCCGTCTCGTCGCAGGACGTCTCGATGCCGAGGACAAGGGGGGCGGTGGACGCGTCAGGCATGGTGTCCAGGGTAGCGGCGGCGGGCGCCCGTCAACCCCGACCGACGGCCTCGCGCGCGGCGTCGACGAGCGCACGCGCTCGTGTGAGCGTGGCGGCCAGGTCGTCCGGCGTCGACCCGGGCCGTGCGAGGAGCGTGTGGACCTCGGCGGCCCAGCCGTCGGGCGCGGTCGCGGCCGAGCCCGCGCGGGCGACCAGGCCCTTGTCGTTCGTCGCCCACTGGCCGGCACGGCCGAGCAGCGCGTGCGCGCAGACGCCGAAGGCGCGGAAGAGGCAGCCTGCGACGTACGCGCTGTCGCCACGTCGCGCCCCCTTGAGCGCTCCCTCGACGAGGAAGGACGCCTCCCACGTCCCGTCGGCGAGCGTCTCCGCCAGCGCCGCGGGGAAGGGGTCGAGTGCGGATCGCAGGGCGCCGAGCACCCCGGACGGGTCCGCGAGCACCCCCCCGGACGCCAGCTCGCCCGCGTAGGCGACGTCGAGGAACCCCAGCGGGTGCCCGGGCTGCACGTGCCAGGCCGCGCGGCCGTCGACGGCGTCCGACACGGCCTGCCGCACGCGTCCGACGTCCCGGTAGATCCAGTCGACGGCGACACCGTCCACGGACAGCCAGGCACCGCCGTCGACCCACGGCCCCCAGCCGCCGCGCGCGCCGACCACCGCGTCGGGACCGGCGACGTCGCGAGCCAGGTCTTCGAGCCGCCGCAGGTCCAGGGACTCGTCGACGTACAGACCCAGGTCGACGTCCGACGACGGCAGGGCGTCGCCCCGGGCGCGGCTGCCGCCCAGCACCACCCCGACGACTCCGGGGATGACGGTCAGCCGGGCGGACAGCGCGCGCCACGTGTCGTCGGCCTCACCGGGAAGGGGCGCCGGGGCGTGGGGCGGGGCGTCGGGCGGCATGGCCGGACCCTACGCGACCGCTCGCGCCGTGTGGTGGACGTCACGGTCGCGCCGGGAAGGATGATTGACGATGTGACTGTTGACCGAGGTATGAGCCTTGAGACCCCCGACATCGACGCCACCCTCGACGAGATCGAGCTGGAGAGCGCGCTCGCGATCGACCCTGCCGCCGCGGACCTCCTGTTCCGCGAGGCGCACACCACCAACGCCTTCGCCGACCAGCCCGTCAGCGACGAGCAGCTCCGTGCCGTCTGGGACCTCGTCCGCTGGGCCCCCACCGCGATGAACTCGCTGCCGCTGCGCCTGCTGGTGGTGCGCACGCCCGAGGCCAAGCAGCGCCTCGCCGCGCACATGGCCGAGGGCAACCGCGACCGCGTGCTCGCGGCACCCGTCACGATCGTCGCGGCGGCCGACCCCGGCTTCCACCGCCACCTCGGCACGCTCGCACCGTTCGTCGCCGACGCGGAGGCCAACTTCGAGCCGCTCACCGAGATGCGTGACGGCATGGCCCGCACCTCGGGCCTCATCCAGATCGGCTACCTCCTCGTCGGTCTGCGCGCCGCCGGGCTCGGTGTCGGCCCGATGACCGGCTTCGACGCCGCAGGTGTCGACGGCGAGTTCTTCGACGAGAGCGGCTGGAAGTCGCTCGTCGTCGTCAACGTCGGCGTCCCCGCCGCCGAGGGTGCGCACCGCCCCCGCCAGGCGCGCCTCGGCTACGACGTCGTGAGCGCCACGGTCTGATCCCGACCAGCAGCGCTCCCGGGTCACACACCCGGACCTCGGAGGGCCCCGCCCCGACGTCAACCGTCGGGACGGGGCCCTCCGCCGTGGCTCAGCGGCTCATGGCCTCGCCGTGGTGGTGCCTCCGCCGGCGACCGGGGCCCCGAGGTCGAGGCGCATCGTGTACGCGTCGACGTTCTCGGGCTGGTAGTACCGCTTGCGGATCCCGAGCTGCTCGAAGCCGTACTTCGCGTACAGCCGCAACGCCGGGTCGTTGTCCACGCGCACCTCGAGCAGCACGGCCGACGCCCGCAGCGCCCGCGACCTCTCGACCAGCGCCTCGAGGAGCTGCGAGCCGACACCCTGGTGCTGGACGGCCGGGTCGACCCCGATCGTCATGATCTGCGTGACGTCCCCGTCGAACCAGAGCCCCGCGTAACCCACGAGGGGCTGCGGCCCCGCAGCGCCCAGCACCTTCGGCTCCGCGGCCACGTACCAACGACCGAGCGCACCGAGCTCCTCGGCGACCATGCCGTAGGTCCACGCACCCCGGCCGAACAGCTCGACCTCGAGCTCGACGACCCGCGGGAGGTCGGCCGCCCGCAGCGGTCGGATCCCGGTGCTCACCACGGCCGGTCCTCAGGCCGTCACGCGCTTGGCGCCCGCGGGCACCTGGGCGTCCGGACGGCGCAGGTACAGCGGCTCGCCCGGCTGGTCGACTCCCGCGGCACGGCGCGCGAGCGCGAGGCGGGCGAGGACGACAGCGTCGGGGACGACGGGCGCGTCACCCGACCCGTCGTCACCGACGGGCAGGCCGGCGGCGGCCAGCTCCGGGTACAGCGCCGCGCCCCTGCCGACGACGACCGCTCCGGCCGCGTGGCCCGCCTCGACGACCGCCGCGGCGGCGCCCACCTCCGGCCCGGCGACCGTCTCGAGCACGGGCACCGCGTGCGGGCCCTCGTGCGCGACGACGCGGTAGCGCGCCCAGTACACCTCGCGGCGGCGCGCGTCCGCGGTGACGAGCACCTCGGCGTCGGGTGCGAGACCCAGCGCCGACACCGCCTCCGCGGCGATCGCGTCGAGGCTCGGCACGCCCAGCACCGGGACGCCGAGCGCGAGTGCGAACGTCCGGGCCGTGACGAGCCCGACCCGCAGGCCGGTGAAGGGCGCGGGGCCGGTCCCGGCGACGACCGCGGTGAGGTCCGACCGGTCGGTCCCGGACTCGGCGAGCACCTCCTCGATCATCGGTGCGAGGAGCTCGGCGTGCCGGCGCTGCTCGTCGACGCTGCGCGCCGCGAGCCGCTCACCACCCTCGCCCACCAGGGCGACGGTCACCGCCGCGGACGTGTCGACTGCCAGGACTGCCACGGTCACCAGCCTAGGCCGTCGCCGGGCAGCGCGACGCCGTCCCAGCGTTCGCCGACTGCGACGACCGTCACGTGCCGGACGCCGACCTCCGCGCCCGGCGCGTCCTCGTCCGCCCCTGCGCTGTCACCGTCCACCGCAGGCAGCCCGCCGTGCGGGCGCTCCAGGCGCACCTCGAGGCGGTCGTCCGCGAGCTGTTCGACGAGCCCCTCGCCCCACTCGACCACGGTGACGGCCTCGTCGAGGCTCGTGTCGAGGTCGAGCGCGTCGACCTCGTCGAGCGACCCGAGGCGGTAGGCGTCCACGTGGACGAGGTGCGGGCCGTCCACCTCGGACGGGTGCTCCCGCGCGATGATGAACGTCGGCGACGCCACCTGCCCCCGGACGCCGAGCCCGGCGCCCAGGCCCTGGGTGAGCGTCGTCTTGCCCGCCCCGAGGTCGCCGGTCAGGACGACGAGGTCGCCCGCCCGCAGGACGCCCGCGAGGGCGCGCCCGAACGCCCGGGTGGCGTCGGCGTCGGTCAGGTCGACGGTGAAGCTGCGGGTGGCGGTCATGCCGGGTCGGTCCCTCCGGTCGGTGCGCCCACGTGGACCCGCGGGACGCGGGCGCCGAGGCGCGTGGTGATCTCATAGCTGATGGTTCCGGCGGCGTCGGCCCAGTCCTGCGCGGTCGGGCCAGCGGCGTCGGGCCCGAAGAGCCGCACGACGTCGCCCGCACGCTCGCTCGCGTCCGGGCCGAGGTCGACGACGACCTGGTCCATGCACACCCGTCCCGCGACCCGCAGCAGGCGCGCCCCGTCGCCGGTGCCGACGAGCAACGGCCCGCCCGGGCCCGCCGACCCGCCCGACGCGTGCCGCGGGATCCCGTCGCCGTACCCGAGCGGCACGACGCCGAGCCGGGTGGCGCGCTCCGTCGTGTACAGGTGGCCGTAGGACACGCCCTGGCCCGCCGCGACGGGCTTCACGAGGGCGAGCCGCGCCTCGAGGGTCATCGCGGGGACGAGACCGAGGTCGTGGGCGGACGCGAGCTCGGGCACGGGCGAGAGCCCGTAGACCGCGATGCCCGGACGGACCAGGTCGTAGTGCAGGCCGGGAGCGGTGACCGTGGCGGCCGAGTTCGCGAGGTGCCGGACCTCGAGCACGCACCCGGCGCGCTCCACACGCGCGACGGCCTCGTCGAAGCTGCGGCGCTGCAGGTCGTTCACCGGATCCCCGGGGACGTCCGCCAGCGCGAGGTGCGACCACACGCCGACGACCCGCAGCGCACCCTCGGCCTCCGCGCTCCGCAGCGCCGCCAGGAGCCCGTCCAGGTCCGCGGGCACGACGCCGCCCCGGCCCAGCCCCGTCTCGACCTCGACGTGCACCCGCGCCGTGCGACCCGTCGTCCGCGCGGCCGCGACGACCTCGTCGACAGCCCACGACGCGGCGAGCGACACGTCCACGTCGGCCGCCACGAGGTCCGCGAAGGGGGACCCGGGGACGAGCAGCCAGGCCAGCACCCGGGCGTCGTCCGGGCCGACGCCGGCGGCGCGCAGCGCCAGGGCCTCCGACGCCTGCGCGACCCCGAGCCACGTCGCACCGCCCGCGAGCGCCGCCCGCGCCGACGGGACGAGACCGTGCCCGTACGCGTCAGCCTTGACGACCGCCATGACCTCCGCCGACCCTGCACGGCGCGCGAGCTCGACGACGTTGGCGCGGATCGCGGCGAGGTCCACGACGGCCCGGGACGGGTACCCGTCGCCGGCGGGAGGCCCGGCGAGGGTTCCCGCGGCGGTCGCTGCCCGCTCGAAGTCGCTCACGACGGACCATCCTCCCACCCCGCCCCGGTGCGGCCGCTCCCGGCGGCGGGCTCGTGGAGGACCGCACCGGGTTCGGCGGCGGCGGCCTCGGACGCGTCCCGGTCCCAACCGTCCGGCCAGCGGCCCGGCCACGCCGCGAGGGTGCGCCGCGACACGAAGCGTCGCCGCTCCCCCGACAGCGGGTCCGTGAGCTCGACGGCCCGTGCGAGGAGCTGCAGCGGTGCGGAGTGGTCGTCCGGGTCGACGCCCCGGAGCTCGGGGTAGAAGGGGTCGTCGACGATCGGCACCCCGAGGCGCTGCATGTGGAGCCGGAGCTGGTGCGTCTTGCCCGTCCGCGGCGTGAGGCGGTAGAGCCCGAGCGGGCCGCGCCGGGGGTCGTCCGCGACGTCGAGGAGCTCGACCCGGGACTCCGCGTTGGGCTCCCCGGCGACCTCCTGCGCCCGCACCACGCCGCGCTCCTTGACGATGCGAGAACGGACCGTCGCCGGGAGGTCCAGGTCGTCCCGGACGGACGCGACGGCCGCGTACTCCTTGTGCAGGGCCCGGTCGTCGAGCAGCCGGTGGTACGGGCGGCGGACCTCCGCCCGGGTCGTGAAGATCACGACCCCGGCGGTGACGCGGTCGAGCCGGTGGATCGGGGTGAGCTCGGGCAGGTCGAGCTCACGGCGCAGCTGCACGAGCGCCGACCGCGCGATGTACGACCCCCGCGGGATCGTCGCGAGGAAGTGCGGCTTGTCGACGACGAGCAGGTCGTCGTCGTGGTGCAGCACCTCGCACCGCAGGTCCAGCGCGGGCTCGACCGGCGGGTCGCGGTACAGGTACACGAGCTCCTGGTGCCGGAACGGCGTCTCCGGCGTGACGGCCGACCCGTCGCCGAGGACGACCTCGCCACCGTCGACCTTCTCGCGCAGCCGCGCCGCGTCGTCGGGGAAGCGCCCGATCAGGTAGTCGAGGACGGTCGCCCACGTCGGCGCGCCGGGCACGTTGTCGGGGAGCCGCAGCCGGGTGGGGTTCAGCCCGTCGCGCACGGGCAGCGGGGCGGGGGTCTTGCTGCGGGGCACACCACACCGTAGCGCGGCAGCACCGCGCGTCAGCCGCGCAGCAGCCCCGCGACGACGCCCGGGACGGCGTGCGCGACGTCGAGCGCGGCCACCGGGCCGCCCGGGTTCGCGGCGTGCGCCGCCCGGCCGTGGACGCTCGCCGCGACGGCCGCGAGCCGCGCGGGCAGCGTGTCGTCCGCGAGCGCCTCCGCGGAGCGCGCGGCGAGCAGCGCGCCGAGCACGCCCGTCAGGACGTCCCCGGCACCGGCGGTCGCGAGCCACGCCGGGCCGTCCGCCTGCGACCACACGACGCCTCGCCCCACGACGATCGTCACCGCGCCCTTGAGCAGCACGGTCGCGCCCGTGAGCTCGTGCGCACGCGCCGCGTGGCGCAGCGGCTCCGCCTCGACGGCCGTCCGGTCGACGTCCTCGCCCCGGGCGCGCAGCAGCGCCGCCAGCTCGCCGGCGTGCGGGGTGAGCACCACGGTCGGCGGCACGCGCTCCGGGAGCAGCGTCAGCGCACCGGCGTCGACCACCACCGGCACCCGCCGCCCGCCGACGTCCGCCCCGAGCCGACCGGCCGCGGCGGCGAGGACCGCGCGCACGTGCCGGTGCTGCTCGACGACGTCGTCCGGCAGGTCGTCGTCCCCCGCACCGGGGAGTCCGGGGCCGACGGCCCACGCCTGCACGCGTCCCTCCGCCGGGACCACCTCGGGGCGTGCGGCGAGCACCTCACGGGCCACCGGCTCGGGGCCCACGTACCGGACCATCCCGACGCCCGCACGCACCGCGCCCGACGACGCGAGCACCGCCGCGCCCGGGAACCGCGTCGACCCCGCCACGATCCCCAGGACGCCACGCGAGTACTTCTGGTCGCTCGCCGTCGGAGACGGCCACGACGCGGCGACGTCCTCGCCGTCGAGACGACGGACCGCCCTCCCGTGCCCGCGGACGCGCCCGAGCCCGATGTCGGCGACGTGGACCTCACCCGCCCGCGACGCCGCGGGCGGCAGCAGCAGGCAGTGCTTCGCGACGCCGAACGTCACGGTGACGTCCGCGGCGAGCGACGGGCCGGGGAGCGTGCCGTCGTCGACCCCCACGCCGGACGGCACGTCGACTGCGACCACCACGGGCCGCTCCCGAGCCGACCGAGCGTGCAGCAGGTCGTCGAGCCGGGCCACGAACCCCGCAGCGGGCTCGCGCAGCCCCCCGCGCGCACCGGTCCCGACGAGCGCGTCGACCACCACGTCGTAGGTCACCGCGTGCTCCGCCGCCCGTGCCGCGCCGTCGGTGGCGTCGGTCGGCGCCGTGCCGTCACGGAGGTCCGCACCGGTGGCGCCGTCCAGGCGCCCGCCCGCGCGCTCGAACGCCGTGCGGCCCGGCTCGTGCACCCGTGCGGCGAGCGCGAGCGCGTCGACCGCCACCCCGCGTCGACGCAGCGCGGCGCCCGCGAACAGGGCGTCACCACCGTTGCTCCCGGAGCCGACGAGCAGCAGCACCCGCGCGCCGCCGAGACTCCCGCGTCGCGCGCGCACGAGCGACACGACCCGGAGCGCGAGCGCGAAGGCCGCCCGCTCCATGAGCGGGCGGCCTTCGGCCAGCAGCGGCTCCTCGGCGGCACGGACATCTGCGGCGGCGAACGACTCGGTCATGACGTCAACCTCACCGCAGCCGGCCGCGTCCCGCACTACGGCAGCGAAGGAATCGACCCGTGGTGCACGCTCCGGATGATGTAGTCGGCCGCGTTGCCGTCGGCCGTCCCGTTGTACGCGTCCGACGACGACTCGTACACGACCTGGAGCTGCCCGCCCGCGATGACCATGCCCTCGGCCATGTTCGGGGCGGTCACCCAGTTGCCGATCTTCGACGACCCGTTGTACGTCGTCGAGCGCGGCCACGCGACGAGGTGGCTGTCGTTGTCACGGCCGTACGACGTCGCCCACACGATCCGGCTGCTCGTCACGACGACGCCCTGGACCTGCGACGGCGTGTACTTCTTCTGCACGTACGTCAGGCCGCCCGTGCTGCCGACCCGGTACTCGTACATCCAGTCGCGGTGCTCGGCGTTGAACGTCCCCACCCACACGTACTCGCCCTCCGCGAACGCGTACGACGCCTTGCCGGCGACCGCGATGCGGGCCTGCGTGGTCAGCGTCCTGCCGCTCGTGCCCGACAGGGCCGAACGCAGGTACCGGCGCAGGTGGCCGTCCTCGCTGACCCACAGGTACTTCGACGTCATGGCGAGGCCGCCGACGTGCGCCGTCGTGTCGAGGTGGAACATCTTGACGTACCTGCCGGAGGCCCGGTCGATGATCGAGATGATGCTCTTCTGCGTGTGATAGCGGTCGTAGTAGGCGATGACGAGGTCGTTCTCGCCCCACTTCGTCATCCCTTGCGGCACCCAGCGGGTGTCGTGGTACGGGATCGCAGCCTTCCCCGTGTCCATGTAGTGGTAGTACTCGTCGTACCGGCTCGGTGCGGCCTGGGCCGCTGCCGGGACGACGGCGGCGAGCGCCGAGAAGGCCGCCACTGCGGCGACCGTGCGACGAACGAACCTCTTCATGCTGCTCCCCCCGTGCCGCGGAGGGTCCGCGGCGCCGGCAGTCTATGCACCGACCGTGCCCGGAGGCACCCCCTCGACCAGCACGCGGACGGCACGTGCACGGGGACGGCGGTACCGTCGGGAGCATGCGATTCGGACTCTTCGTACCTCAGGGCTGGCGGCAGGACCTCACCGGGATCGATCCCGCGGACCAGTGGGAGGTGATGCGGTCGATCGCGCGCCATGCCGACACGGCGTTCGCGGGCGAGGGCCTGCCCGGTGCGGCGCACGCGTGGGAGTCGATCTGGGTCTACGACCACTTCCACACCGTGCCGGAGCCCGTCCACGAGGCCACCCACGAGGCGTGGTCGCTCGTCAACGCGTTCGCCGCCTCGACGGACCGGGTCCGTCTCGGCCAGATGTGCACCTGCATGGCCTACCGCAACCCCGCCTACCTCGCGAAGGTCGCCACGACCGCCGACATCGTGTCCGGCGGGCGCGTGGAGATGGGGATCGGCGCCGGCTGGTACGAGCACGAGTGGCGCGCCTACGGCTACGGGTTCCCGTCCGCGGGCGAGCGCCTGAAGGCCCTCGAGGAGGGCGTCGACATCATGGCGCAGATGTGGCGCACGGGCGCCGCGACGCTCGACGGCTCCGTCTATCAGGTCGACGGAGCGCTCTGTTACCCGCAGCCGCTCCAGCACGCGGCCGGGGACGACACCGGGCCGAGCATCCCCCTGTGGATCGCGGGCGGTGGCGAGAAGAAGACCCTGCGGATCGCCGCGCAGTGGGCCCAGTACACGAACTTCGGCGGCGACGCGGAGACCTTCAAGCACAAGTCCGAGGTGCTGGCACGGCACTGCACCGACCTCGGCCGCGACTTCGGCACCATCACCCGGTCCGGGAACTTCAACGTCGTGATCGGCGAGACGCAGGCCGACGTCGAGGACCGGCTGCGGTGGGTCGGCGAGCACTACCGCAAGACGGTCTCCGAGGACGCCGCCGAGCGCGAGGTCGCGGACCTGCGCGGCGCACCTCTGACCGGCACGGTCGAGCAGGTCTCGGAGCGCATCGCCGAGCTCAGGGGCCTGGGGCTCGAGTACCTCATCGCGTACTTCCCCGGCATCGCCTACGACCGCAGCGGCGTGGAGCTCTTCGAGCGCGAGGTCGTCCCGGCGTTCCTCTGACGGCGACGTCGCACCCGCCCCGACTCACCCGCCCTCGGCTCGTCCCGCCCCACCCTGGGGCGGGGCGGGCGGGGCGGGGCGAGGACCGCCGGAGTCAGGACTCCGCGACGCACACCGCCGACGCGATCCCGGCGTCGTGCGAGATCGACAGGTGGAAGGTCGCCACACCCAGCTCCTCGGCGCGTGCGGCGACGGTCCCCCGGATCTCGACCTGGGGCGCACCCCCGGGCACGCGGTGCACGGTCGCGTCCTGCCAGCTCATGCCGCCGGGGGCGCCGAGCGCCTTCGCGATGGCCTCCTTCGCGGCGAACCGTGCCGCGATGGACGCGGGCGGGAGGTCCCGCTCGTCCGGGGTGAAGAGGCGTTCGCGGAGGCCGGGGGTCCGTTCCAGCGTGGCCATGAACCGCGCCACGTCCACCACGTCGATGCCCACGCCGATGATCACGGCACGAGCCTAGGCCCGCCCGGACCTCGCGCCGAACCCGCCGGGCGCGACAGGCCTCACTCCACGGTGACGGACTTCGCGAGGTTGCGCGGCTGGTCGACGTCGAGGCCACGCGCGGTCGCGAGCTCGCACGCGAAGATCTGCAGCGGGACGACGCTGAGCAGCGGCGACAGCAGGGTGGGCGCCTCGGGGACGCGGAACACCTCGTCGGCGTACGGGGTGACGGCGTCGTCCCCGTCCTCGGCGATGACGAGCGTGCGGGCGCCGCGCGCGCGGATCTCCTGGATGTTGGAGATGACCTTGGAGTGCAGGGAGTGGCGTCCGCGCGGCGACGGCACGATGACGAACACCGGCTGCCCTGCCTCGACGAGCGCGATCGGTCCGTGCTTGAGCTCGCCGGCCGCGAAGCCCTCCGCGTGGATGTAGGCGAGCTCCTTGAGCTTGAGGGCACCCTCGAGCGCGACGGGGAACCCGACGTGCCGACCGAGGAACAGCACCGACTTGGAGTCCATCCAGCGCGCGATCATGCGCACCCGGTCACCGCGGTCGATCACGGTCTGGATCTTTGCCGGCATGGCCCGCAGGTCCGTGAGGACCTCGGCGATCTCGTCGGGGAACTTGTTGCCGCGGACCTGCGCGAGGTAGAGCCCGAGCAGGTAGGTCGCCGTGATCTGGGCGAGGAACGCCTTGGTGGACGCGACCGCGATCTCGGGCCCGGCGTGCGTGTAGAGCACGGCGTCGGACTCGCGCGGGATCGTCGACCCGTGCGTGTTGACGATCGACAGGACCTTGGCGCCCTGCTCGCGGGCGTGCCGGACCGCCATGAGGGTGTCCATGGTCTCGCCGGACTGGGTGATGGCGACGACGAGGGTCTTCTCGGTGACGACGGGGTCGCGGTAGCGGAACTCGTGGGCGAGCTCGACCTCGACGGGGATGCGGCACCAGTGCTCGATGGCGTACTTGGCCACGTGCCCGGCGTAGGCGGCAGTGCCGCACGCGATGACCACGATCTTGTCGATGGTGCGCAGCACGGACTCGTCGATGCGCAGCTCGTCGAGCTGCAGGCGTCCCGCGGCGTCGGTCCGTCCGAGGAGGGTGTCCGCGACGGCCTGCGGCTGGTCGTGGATCTCCTTGTCCATGAAGGTCTTGAAGCCGCCCTTCTCGGCGGACGACGCGTCCCAGTCGACGGTGAAGGCGCGCGGCTCGACGACGGTGCCCGCGAAGTCGGTCACGGTGACGGTGTCGGGGGTGATGACGACGACCTCGTCCTGCCCGAGCTCGAGCGCGGACCGGGTGTGCGAGACGAACGCGGCGACGTCGGAGCCGAGGAAGTTCTCGCCGTCGCCCAGGCCGACGACGAGGGGCGAGTCGTGCCGGGCGCCCACGACGACGCCCGGGTGGTCGGCGTGCACGGCGAGCAGCGTGAACGTGCCCTCGAGGCGCTGGGCGGTGGCGCGGACGGCGGCGGCGAGGTCGCCCTCCGCGCGCCGGTACTCCTTCGCGAGGAGCTGGCCCGCGACTTCGGTGTCCGTCTCGGAGAGGAAGGCGACGCCGTCGGCGAGGAGCTCGTCGCGCAGCGCCGCGAAGTTCTCGACGATGCCGTTGTGGATGACGGCGAGGCGTCCCTCGTCGGAGACGTGGGGGTGGGCGTTGACGTCGGTCGGACCGCCGTGCGTGGCCCACCGGGTGTGACCGATGCCGGCGGTCGCGTCGGGGAGCCGGCGCGACTGGGTCTCCTCGACGAGGTTGGCGAGCTTGCCGGCCTTCTTCGCGAGCGCCACGGTGTCGAGACCGGGCGCCACGAGGGCGACGCCGGCCGAGTCGTACCCGCGGTACTCCAGGCGGCGCAGCCCTTCGAGCACCACCTCGAGGGGTCGCTCGGAGGGGGACTGGAGGGGGCCTGCGTAGCCGACGATTCCGCACATGCGATCGAGTGTAAGCGCGAGATTCCGCGGTTCCGGACCTCTCGACGGTGGCGGGAGTTTGTGAGGGACGCGCCCGTTTCCCGGTGGCGCACGCCGGACGGGCGCCGGCGACGGAGCCGCTGAGACCGGCGACACCTGGCACAATCGCCGGGGTGACCGACACCCCGGAGCTCGCGCGCGGCGTCCTCGGCGGCGACCCGCGTGCGGCGTCCCTGTACGTCGACCTGGACCGTGCGTCCTGGGCGCGCCTGTCGGAGTCGACACCGCTCCCCCTGACGGACGCGGACGTGGCCCGGCTGCGCGGTCTGGGCGACCCGATCGACCTCGCGGAGGTCGACGTGGTCTACCGGCCGTTGTCGCGGCTGCTGAACCTGCACATCGCGGCGACGGCGCAGCTGCACGAGGCGTCGAGCACGTTCCTGCGCGAGGACACGGGGTCGACGCCGTTCGTCGTCGGCGTCGCGGGGTCGGTGGCGGTCGGCAAGTCCACGACGGCGCGCGTGCTGCGCGAGATGATGGCCCGCTGGCCCGAGACGCCGCGCGTCGAGCTCGTCACGACGGACGGCTTCCTGTACCCGAACGCCGAGCTGGCACGCCGCGGGCTCATGGAGCGCAAGGGCTTCCCGGAGTCGTACGACCGGCGGGCGCTGATCCGCTTCCTGACGCGCGTGAAGGCGGGCTGGGACGAGGTCTCGGCGCCCGTGTACGACCACCTGACATACGACATCGTGCCCGGGGCCGAGAAGGTCGTGCGGCGCCCCGACGTCCTGATCGTCGAGGGGCTCAACGTGCTGCAGCCGGCGCGCCCGTCACCGACGACGGACGCGACGGAGGCGAGCGGCAGCACGGTCGCGGTGAGCGACTTCTTCGACTTCTCGATCTACGTCGACGCCCGGACGCGCAACATCCGGCAGTGGTACGTCGAACGGTTCCTCAAGCTGCGTCGGACGGCGTTCGCCCAGCCGGAGTCGTACTTCCGCCGGTACGCGGACCTCACGGACGACCAGGCGGTGGAGCGCGCACGGCAGATCTGGGACGCGATCAACGCCCCGAACCTCGAGGAGAACATCCTGCCGACGCGCAGCCGCGCGACGCTGGTGCTGACGAAGGGCTCGGACCACTCCGTCCAGCGCGCACGTCTCCGCAAGCTCTGACGGTCCGCTCCGACCACGACAGGGGCAGTCCGTCTCAGTCCGGGTCGCTCGGGTCGAGCGGCTCGTGGTGGTCGCGGTTGACGACGCCGCGCTTCCAGTAGCCGTCGACGATCGCCTGCTCCGCGGGCAGCCCGAGCTCGCGCCGCAGGTACCGCCGCACGGGGACGAGCGCCGTGGCCTCGCCCGCCGCCCACACGATCTCGTCGTCATCGGGCCGGCCGAGCGAGCGCACCGCCTCGAGGACCTGCCCGGGCCCGTCGACCCGGTAGAGCCGTTCGACGGACGCGCGCGCGAACGCCGACGGTCCGCCGTCGGGCCCGGGGGTGTCGACGTACGCGTCGACGGACTCGTCCTCCAGGTCGAGGATCGCGGTCACGACGACGCCTGCGGGGAGCTGCTCGCACCAGCGCGCCGCAGCGGGCAGCGCCGTCTCGTCGGCGACGAGCACGACCCGCGAGACGCCGGCGGGGACGTCCCGGGATCCGCGCGGTCCGGCGACGACGACCTCCGTCCCCTCGGCGGCGGTCGCGGCGAAGACCGAAGCGGGTCCACCGGTGGCAGGGTCGGTACCGGTCCCGTGCAGGACGACGTCGACGTCGACCTCGGTGGTCGGACCGTCTCCGCGACGCGCCCGGGCCGTGTAGTCCCGCGAGATGCTGACCCCGTCGGGCGACCGCTGCAGGGCACCTCCGACGAGCGTCGGCGCGTGCAGGACGCCGGTGGCGGGGTCGGGAAGGAACAGCTTCACGTGGTCGTCGGGGCCGGGGGCGTCGAACCCGGCGAGGCCGGCGCCACCGAGGGTGAGCCGGACGACGGTCGGGGCGAGACGCACACGGCGCACGACGGCGGCGCGGCGCACGGCGAGCGCGTGCCGCGTCAGCGTGCGGGGAGGGATCATCCGGCGAGTCTGTCACCGACGGGGACGCGGGGCGCGTGGCCCGCGTCGCGCTGGCCGCGCGGGCCCGCCGTGCGGCCCGCGACGCGGTCGACGACGAGACCGAGGAGCAGCCCGACGACGACCCCGGCGGCCACGGCGACGAGCGGCCGGTCGCCGAGCCACGCCGCGCTGAGCACGCCGATCGCGAGCGCGCAGCCGGACCACGCGACGGCTGCCACGCCGGAGAACAGCAGGAACCGGCGGCGCGGGTAGCCGACGGCGCCGGCGCTCATGTTCACGGCGACCCGTCCCACCGGGACGTACCGCGCCGCGACGACGAGCGTGGCGCCGCGGCGGGCCAGGCCGCGCCGTGCGAGGTCGACGGCGCGTCGGCCGGCGGCACTGCGCAGGACGCGGAAGCGCTCCGTCCCGACCACCCCGCCGACCCGGTAGGCGACCTGGTCGCCCGACCACGCGCCGACGGCCGCTGCGGCCCCCAGCGCCGCGAGGCCCGGATCGCCACCGGTCCACGCGGTGACCGCGAGCGCGATGACGACGGACTCCGACGGGAGCGGGGGGAAGAAGCCGTCGACGAGGCACAGGACCCCGACGACCACGTAGACCCAGGGCGAGCCCGCGAGCGCGAGCGTCCATGCTTCGAGGCCGTGCAGCAGCGCGCCGAGCGTGTCGAGCACGTGGTCCCCCGTCCGCGCGACCGACGGGCCGCGGCTCGGACGCCGGCGGTCGGTGCGCGACGTCCTGCTCCCAGCCTGTGGGGCGGCCGGGACGTCCGCCATGGGGTGTTCCCCCCACCCGACCCCGGTCGCCGAAGGTTCACCCGCGGGACACCCGGACGGTGCGCGCCCGTCCGTCAGGCGACGTCGAAGCCGAGGACGCGCCCGACGTCGGCCGTGGCGACGCCGCCCCAGAGGCTCGCGAACGTGCTGTTCGACGCGAGCGACCGCAGCTCGGCCCGGTCGACGTACAGCGTCCCGTCGAGGTGGTCGGTCTCGTGCTGCACGATCCGTGCGGTCCAGCCCGTGAGCACCTCGTCGACGGGCCGGCCGTGCTCGTCCTGCGCGACGAGCCGCACGGACCGGTGGCGCGCGGTGACGGCCTGGTACCCGGCGACGGACAGGCAGCCCTCGTAGAAGGAGCGCCGTTCGACGTCCGGTCCCTCGCCCGGGGTGGGGACGGCCTCGTAGCGCGGGTTGACGATCGTGCGGTGCGCCAGCGGCAGCCGCTCACGCTCCGCGGCGGCGTCCTCGTACCCGGGCGGGAACCCGGGGTCGTGGAGGACGGCGATCCGCAGACCGATCCCGACCTGCGGCGCGGCGAGCCCGACCCCGGGGGCCGCGAGCATCGTCGCCCGCATCACGTCGAGCAGCTCGGGCAGGAGGTCGCCGAGCTGGCCGGTGTACGGCTGGGCGGGCCGGCGCAGGACGGGGTGGCCCGCCTGGACGACGGGCAGGACGCCGTCCTGCGCCGTCGCGAGCAGCGCCGCGACGTGGTCGCGCACGCGGGGGTCGACGGTCTCCCAGGCGGTCGGGCGGGGGGCTGGCTCGCTCATCGGGCCAGCCTAGCGACGGCCGCCGGGACCGCGGGTCACAGGGCCGTGCGTTCCAGGACGACACCGGCGAGCCGCTCGGCGACCCCGTCGGCCTCCCCCTGGGTGGCGGCCTCCACCATGACGCGCACGACGGGCTCGGTACCGGACGGCCGCAGCAGCACGCGACCGGTCTCCCCCAGCAGCTCCTCGGCCTCGGCCACCGCCGCCTGGACGGCGGGGTCGTGGTCCACGGCCGACTTGTCGACGCCGCGCACGTTCACGAGGGCCTGGGGCAGGCGCGGCACCTGCGCGGCGAGCTCGGCGAGGGTCTTGCCGCTGCGCCGCACGAGCGCCGCGAGGTGCAGCGCCGTGAGCACCCCGTCGCCCGTCGTGGCGTGCTCGGCGATGATGATGTGGCCGGACTGCTCGCCGCCCAGGTCGTAGGCGTGCTCGCGCATCGCCTCGAGGACGTACCGGTCGCCCACCCCGGTCTGCACCGTCCGGATGCCCGCCGCCTGCATCGCGAGGACCAGGCCCAGGTTGCTCATGACGGTGACGACGAGCGTGTGGTCCGCGAGCCGTCCGTCGGCGTCGCGCGCGAGCGCGAGCATCCCGAGGATCTGGTCCCCGTCCACGACGTTCCCGTCCGCGTCCACGGCGAGGCACCGGTCTGCGTCGCCGTCGAACGCCACCCCGAAGTCCGCCCCGGACGCCACGACGACGGCCTGGAGCTGCTCCGGGTGGGTCGAGCCGCACTTCTCGTTGATGTTCCGGCCGTCGGGGCTGGCGTTGATCGCCACGACGTCGGCGCCGGCCTCCCGCAGCGCGGCGGGTCCGATCTCGCTCGCCGCGCCGTTGGCGCAGTCCACCGCGACGCGCAGCCCGTCGAGGGGCACGTCGATCGACGTCACGAGGTGCTCGACGTAGAGCTTGCCGGCGCTGCCCCGGTCGGCGGAGATCCGGCCGACGCCCGCCCCGGTGGGGCGGTCCCACACCTCCTCGAGACGCTCCTCGATGGCGTCCTCGACGGAGTCGTCGAGCTTGTGGCCACCCCGGGTGAAGAACTTGATGCCGTTGTCCGGCATGGGGTTGTGCGACGCGGAGATCATGACGCCGATGTCGGTGCCGAGGGCGGCCGTCAGGTGTGCCAGCCCGGGGGTGGTCAGCACGCCGACGTCGAGGACGTCCACGCCCGCGGACGCGAGCCCGGCCGACACGGCCGCACCGAGGAACTCGCCGGAGGCGCGCGGGTCACGGGCCACGACGGCGCGCGGGCGGTGCCCCGCGAACTCGCCGGCGGAGCCGAGCACGTGCGCGGCCGCTACCCCCAGGTCGAGCGCGAGCTCGGCCGTCACGTCCCTGTTGGCGAGACCTCGCACACCGTCCGTGCCGAACAACCGCGTCATGTCTCTCCTCGTCAAGGTCAGTGAGGTGTCACTGAGGTGCTGGGGTCGTACCCGCGGCGCTGGAAGTGGTGCTCACAAACCCCCGGGTACGCCGAAGGCCCCGACGGAAGCATCCGTCGGGGCCTTCGAACGTGCGCGCTGGATCAGCGCTTGGAGTACTGCGGAGCCTTGCGGGCCTTCTTGAGACCGGCCTTCTTGCGCTCCACGACGCGGGCGTCGCGGGTGAGGAAGCCGGCCTTCTTGAGCGCCGGGCGGTTGCTCTCCTCGTCGATCTCGTTGAGCGCGCGGGCGATGCCGAGACGCAGCGCGCCGGCCTGGCCCGTGATGCCGCCACCCGTGATGCGGGCGATGACGTCGAAGCGGCCCTCGAGGTCGAGGAGGGTGAACGGCGAGCCCACGAGCTGCTGGTTCACCTTGTTCGGGAAGTAGTCCTCGAGCGTGCGGCCGTTGATCTTCCACTGGCCGGTGCCGGGGACGAGGCGAACGCGAGCGATCGCCTCCTTGCGGCGACCCAGGGCCTGCCCGGGTGCCGTGACGGACTGGCCGCGACCCTGCTGGGGGGCGGCAGTCTCGGTGGTGTAAGTGCTGGGGGTCTCGTCCAGCTGGTCGTTCTCGACGGTGGTCTCAGCCACTGGGATGTCCTCGCGTCCTTCGGTTCGTCAGCTCAGGAGCCGGAGCTCACTGGGCGACCTGAGTGATCTCGAACGGCTTCGGCTGCTGAGCGGTGTGCGGGTGCGTGGCACCCGCGTACACCTTCAGCTTGCCGAACTGAGCGCGGCCGAGGCTGGTCTTGGGGAGCATGCCCTTGACGGCCTTCTCGACGGCCCGCTCGGGGTGCTTGTCGAGGAGGTCGGCGTAGCTGGTCGCCCGCAGGCCACCCGGGTAACCCGAGTGGCTGTAGGCCATCTTCTGCTCGCGCTTGTTGCCGCTGAGGGCGACCTTGTCAGCGTTGATCACGATGACGAAGTCGCCGCCGTCGACGTGCGGCGCGAAGGTGGCCTTGTGCTTGCCACGCAGCAGCGTGGCGACGTGGCTCGCGAGACGGCCCAGGACGACGTCGGTCGCGTCGATGACGTACCAGTCGCGCTGGACGTCGCCGGGCTTCGGGGTGTACGTACGCACTGTCGTAGCCTTCGTTTCGGTTCGGTCTTCTTCGGCGCAGAGAACTGCGTCCGACGAGTGTTCGTCTGAGCGCTCCAGAAGCCTGCCTCCGACCGTTTCCCGGACGTGACGGGCCAGCGAGTGGGCGCACGGTTCCGTCAGCGGTTCGAGCAGGGGGTCGGGCAAGGAAGCACAACGACTATCCAGGGTAGCCCGGGACACCGAGCGAGGTCAAAGCCGGGCCCCGTGACGTGCCTCATGCCCGGGTCGCTCCGCGACGCACGCGGCGCACCGGCCCACACGGGCGAGCGGCTCGCAGCCCGCGCAGAACAGCCGCAGCGTGCGGCACGACGGGTCCGCACAGTTCTCGTAGCGGGCCGCCTCGCCGCCGCACACGGTGCACCGGCCGAGCGACCGGGCCGCGTGCGAGAACTCCACGTGCCGGCGCTCGTCGAAGACGTACAGCGAGCCGTCCCACAGGCCGTCGTCGCCGAACTGCTCGCCGTAGCGCACCACCCCGCCGTCCAGCTGGTACACCTCGGTGAAGCCGCGGTCCACCAGCAGCGCCGACAGGACCTCGCAGCGCACACCACCCGTGCAGTAGGTCACGACGGGCCGGTCGCGCAGGCCGTCCAGACCCCCGCTGTCCAACAGGTCCACGAAGTCCCGGGTCGTCGCCACCGGCGGGACGACGGCGCCGCGGAACCGGCCGATCTCGGCCTCCATCGCGTTGCGGCCGTCGAGCATCACGACGTCGTCGCCGCGCGCCGCCACGAGGTCGTGCAGCGCCTGGGGTGTCAGCCGCGCGCCGCCGCCGACCACCCCGTCCGCGTCGACCCGCACCCGCTCGGGCACACCGAACGCGACGAGCTCCGGCCGCACCTTGACCGAGAGGCGGGGGAAGTCGGCGCCCGTGCCCGCCGACCACTTGACGTCGAGGTCGCGCAGACCCGGGTGCTCGCGCGTCGACTTGAGGTACTGCTTGAGGTCCTCGACCGTCCCACCGAGCGTGACGTTCATGCCGTGGGGCGCCACGATCACCCGACCCGTCAGCGACCACCGCTCGCCCAGGGCACGCTGCCACAGCCGGACCGCCTCGGGGTCGGGCAGCGGCGTGAAGGCGTAGAAGAGCACGATCTTGTGGACGGCCATGCCTCCAGGATACGAAGCGCGTGCATGCGCCCCGAGCCGGTGCGAGTGTGGAGGGATGAGCCAGGACACCACCGGCACCAGCCCGGAGCCCGAGTACACCGCCGAGGGCGACAACGACCAGCTCGACGCGCAGGACACGCTCGTCGACCGAGGGGTCGACGACCCGCTCGACGAGGGCTACGTCGTGCCCGAGCGCGACCGGAAGAACCACTGGGGCGAGACCGCCTACGAGGAGGCGAGCGGCGAGCCGCTCGACCTGCGCCTCTCCGAGGAGGAGCCGGACACCACCCTCGAGGACGACGACGAGGAGGACGAGGAGGAGGGTGTCGACACCACCCGCGCCGGCCGCCTGGCGGAGGACCCCGACGCCATCGGACGCGGCAACGACGTCTTCGCGACGGACGAAGGCATCTCCGGTGCCGCCGCGAGCGCCGAGGAGGCCGCCGTCCACGTCGTCGACGACGAGACCTGATCCCCTCGGGCGCCGAGGGGATCAGCCCCGGGCGACGGCACCGCCCCCGGGGGCGTCCTCCCACACGTCCTCGTCCATGCGGACCGCCCGCACCCGCTCGGCCCGCGCCGCGAGCTCGGCGTCGGGCGGGTACACGACCTCCTCCAGGGTGAGGCCGTGCGGGGGCACCACGCCGCCCGCGGCGCTGCGCTCGCGAGACGCCAGCACCTGAGCCGGCCAGGCCGTGCTCCGTCGCCCCTCGCCGACCGCGAGGCTCGTCCCGACGAGGGCCCGCACCATGTTGTGGCAGAACGCGTCGGCACGGACCGTCGCCACGACGAGACCCGCGTCCGGGCCACCCGTCGGGCGCGCCCACGTGAGCTCGACGAGCTCACGGATCGTCGTCGCCCCCGGGCGGGGCTTGCAGAACGCCGCGAAGTCCCGCACGCCGAGCAGCGGCAGCGCCGCCTCGTGCATCGCGTCGACGTCCAGCGGCCGGCGCGTCCACAGCACCTCGGCCCGCCGCAGCGGGTCGCGGAGGTCCGGTCGGTCCGCGACGCGGTACGCGTAGCGACGCTGCAACGCCGAGAACCGCGCGTCGAAACCCGCGGGTGCGACGGACGCCGCCCGGACGACCACGTCACGCGGCAGGACGCCGCCCAGCCGCGTCACGAGGCACTCCCCCGCCGGCCGACCCGCACGGTCCGGCAGCGCGGCCCACTGCCGCGGCGTGAGGTCGACGTGGGCCACCTGACCCCGGGCGTGCACCCCCGAGTCCGTGCGACCGGCCACCTGGACCCGGGGCGTCGGCTCGTCGCGCTGCGCGGACCGCAGCACCGTGGTGAGCGCGTCCTCGAGGCTGCCCTGCACGGTCCGGAGCGCAGGCTGGCGCGCCCAGCCGGCGAAGTCGGTGCCGTCATAGGCGATGTCGAGGCGCACGCGCACGGGTGTCGTCCCGTCGGTTCGTTCGGTCACAGGTCCATCGTCCCCCGAAACCCGCGCACCCACGCCTACGCTGGACGGCATGCGCAGCGACGACGCCACGACGACCCTGTCCGTCGACTGCGGCGGCGGCCACCTCAAGGCCGCCGTGCTCGACGTCTCCGGCACCCAGCGGGCCGAGCCCGTCCGCGTCCCGACGCCCTACCCGCTGCCGCCCGAGAAGCTCGTCGAGACGATCGCCGGGATCGCCGGGAGCCTCCCCGACGCCGACCGCGTCACCGTCGGCATGCCCGGCATGATCCGCCGCGGCGTCGTCGTCCACACCCCCCACTACGTGTGCCCGCGCGGGCCGCGCACCCCGGTGTCCGCGGACCTCGTCGCGCAGTGGCGCAGCTTCGACATGCAGGGCGCCGTCGCGGCCCGCCTCGGGCTCCCCGCGCTCGTCCTCAACGATGCCGAGGTCCACGGGGCGGGCGTCATCGCCGCGTCCGGCCTCGAGCTCGTCCTCACGCTCGGGACCGGGCTCGGGTCGTCCCTGTTCCTCGGCGGCAGCCTGTCCCCGCACCTCGAGTGGTCGCACCTCCCGCGCGGGCGCTCCACCTACGACGAGTACATCGGCGAGCCGGAGCGCCGACGCCTCGGCAGCGCCCTGTGGTCCCGCCGCGTCGTGCGGGTCGTCGACGGGCTCCGACCCGTCGTGTGGTGGGACCGGCTCTACCTGGGCGGCGGGAACTCCCGGCGGATCACTCCGAACGCGCTCACGCGCCTCGGTGACGACGTCGTCGTCGTCCCGAACTCGGCCGCCCTCGTCGGCGGGGCGCGCGCCTGGTCCCTCCCCCGGCACGAGTGACGACCCCCGGCCGGCGCCCCCGCAGCGCCGGCCCCCCGCACGCACCCCGAGGTGTGAGACTGCTCGCATGACCAGGAAGATCGCCGTCGTGGGCGGCGGCATCGTCGGCACCGCCCTCGCCCGCGAGCTCGTCCGCCGCGACCTCGGGGACGTCACCGTCCTCGAGAAGGAGGACCGCCTCGCCGCCCACCAGACGGGCCACAACTCCGGTGTCGTGCACGCCGGGCTCTACTACGCCCCCGGGTCGCTCAAAGCACGGCTCTGCGCCACCGGCCGGGCCCTCCTGCAGGACTTCTGCGCCGAGAAGGGGCTGCCGTTCCGCGAGCTCGGCAAGCTCGTCGTCGCCGTCGACGAGTCCGAGCTGCGGGCGCTCGCGGAGATCGAGCGACGGTCGCGCGCGAACGGCGTCCCGGACCTGGAGCGGATCGACGACGTGGGCCGGCTGCGCGAGATCGAGCCGCACGCGGCGGGCGTCGCCGCCGTGCACTCCCCGCGCACCGCTGCGGTCGACTACCCGGCCGTGACCGAGGCCATGGCCGACGACGTGCGCCGTGCAGGCGGTCGCATCGTTCTCCGTGAGGAGGTCACTGGTCTCCGGATCGTGGGGCCGAGGGTCCGTGTCACCACGGCGGGCACCGACGACGTGTACGACCGGGTCGTGGTCTGCGCCGGGCTCCAGTCCGACGTCGTCGCGCGCCTCGTCGGGGCGGACCCGTCGCCGCGCATCCTGCCGTTCCGCGGCGAGTACTGGAGCCTCGCGCCCGACCGGTCGGACCTGGTGCACGGCATGATCTACCCCGTCCCCGATCCGCGCTTCCCGTTCCTCGGCGTCCACTTCACGCGCGGCGTCGACGACCTCGTGCACGTGGGACCCAACGCGGTCCCCGCCCTCGCGCGGGAGGGCTACGGCTGGTCTGCGGTGTCGCTGCGGGACACGTGGGGGTCTCTCACCTGGCCGGGCGCCCTGCCGCTCGCGCGCCAGCACTGGAGGATGGGCCTCGACGAGATCTCCGCCTCGCTCGTGAAGTCCCGCTACTACCGCAAGGCGCGCCGCTTCGTCCCCGAGCTCCGGCCCGACGACCTCGTGGCCCGCGCGGGTGCGGGGGTCCGCGCCCAGGCGTGGGGACGCGACGGCGCCCTCCTCGACGACTTCGCCGTCGACACCGTGGGGCCCGTCACTCTGGTGCGCAACGCGCCCTCGCCCGCGGCGACGTCGTCGATGGCCATCGCCCAGCACCTCGTGCGCGAGCACCTGCGCTGACGCGGAAGGGCCCGGCCCGCACGACGCGGACCGGGCCCCTCCAGGCGGTGCAGAGGCTCAGGCCTCGGACTTCTCCTCGGCGGCAGCCTCGGTGGCGGTCTCCTCGGCCGGAGCCTCGGTCGCCTCGGCGGCCGGGGTCTCCTCGGCCTTCTCCGCCTTCTTGGCCGGAGCGGACTTCTTCGCCGACCGCGCGGTGGCCTTCTCGGCCTCCTTGACGACGGCCTGCTTCGGGCTCACCGGCTCGAGCACGAGCTCGATGACCGCCATGGGCGCGTTGTCACCCTTGCGGTTGCCGACCTTCGTGATGCGCGTGTAGCCGCCCTGGCGCTCGGCCATCGTGGGGGCGATCTCCGTGAAGAGCGTGTGGACGACGCTCTTGTCGCGCACGACGGTCAGGACGCGACGGCGTGCCGCGAGGTCGCCGCGCTTCGCGAACGTGATGAGACGCTCCGCGAGGGGACGCAGGCGCTTCGCCTTCGTCTCGGTCGTGGTGATGCGGCCGTGCTCGAAGAGGGCCGTCGCGAGGTTCGCGAGGATGAGGCGCTCGTGAGCCGGGCCACCGCCGAGACGCGGACCCTTGGTGGGGGTAGGCATGGATCTTGCTCCTTCGTGGGCTGAGGCCCGGGCCGGACCCGTTCCTCAGTGCGTGGGATGACGGCGGGCGACCTGGGCCGCCCGCCCGTTCAGTGCTCTAGCGCGTCAGTAGCTCTGCTCGTCGTCCGAATAGTCCTCGTCGCCGTAGTAGGCGGTCGAGGGGTCGAAGTCCAGCGGCGAGTCCTTGAGCGAGAGGCCCAGCTTCTGGAGCTTCTCGGTGACCTCGCCGATCGACTTCGCACCGAAGTTGCGGATGTCGAGCAGGTCCGCCTCGCTGCGCGCGACAAGCTCACCCACGGTGTGGATGCCCTCACGCTTGAGGCAGTTGTACGAACGGATCGAGAGGTTGAGCTCCTCGATCGGCAGCGCGAGGTCAGCGGCGAGCGCGGCGTCGGTCGGCGACGGGCCGATCTCGATGCCCTCGGCCTCGACGTTGAGCTCACGGGCCAGGCCGAACAGCTCGGTCAGCGTGCGACCGGCCGACGCGAGGGCGTCGCGCGGCGAGATCGCCGGCTTCGTCTCGACGTCCACGATCAGCTTGTCGAAGTCCGTGCGCTGCTCGACACGCGTCGCCTCGACCTTGTAGGTCACCTTGAGGACCGGCGAGTAGATCGAGTCGACCGGGATGCGACCGATCTCGGCGTCGTAGGACTTGTTCTGGTTGGCCGACACGTAGCCGCGGCCGCGCTCGACCGTCAGCTCGATCTCGAGCTTGGCCGAGTCGTCGAGCGTCGCGACGTGCAGGTCGGGGTTGTGCACCTCGATGCCCGCCGGCGGGATGATGTCGGCCGCCGTGACGACTCCACCCTGCTTGCGCAGGTACATGACCACCGGCTCGTCGTTGTCCGAGGACACGACAAGGTTCTTGAGGTTGAGGATGATCTCGGTGACATCCTCCTTCACGCCGGGGATCGTCGAGAACTCGTGCAGGACGCCCTCGATGCGGACCGACGTCACCGCCGCGCCCGGGATGGACGACAGCAGCGTGCGGCGCAGCGAGTTACCGAGCGTGTAGCCGAAGCCCGGCTCGAGCGGCTCAATGGAGAAGCGCGAGCGGTACTCGGAGATGACCTCTTCGGTCAGGGTGGGGCGCTGTGCGATGAGCACTGGTGGGTTCCTTTCGGTGTGCGTCCGCCATATGACGCATCACGGGGGGAGGGTGGCCGTGCGGCAGGTATCGGTCTGCCTGACGCACGAGCGCTGCGGGACGTGCTGGGCACGTCCCGCAGCGAAGGTGGTCAGACGCGGCGACGCTTGGGCGGGCGGCAGCCGTTGTGCGCCTGGGGCGTCACGTCCTGGATCGAACCGACCTCGAGGCCGGCCGACTGGAGCGAACGGATCGCGGTCTCGCGGCCCGAGCCCGGGCCCTTGACGAAGACGTCGACCTTCTTGACGCCGTGCTCGGCGGCCTTGCGGGCAGCGGCCTCGGCGGCCATGCCGGCGGCGTACGGGGTCGACTTGCGCGAGCCCTTGAAGCCGACGTCGCCGCCGGAGGCCCACGAGATCACGGCGCCCGACGGGTCGGTGATCGAGACGATCGTGTTGTTGAAGGTGCTCTTGATGTGCGCCTGGCCGAGCGGGACGTTCTTCTTGTCCTTGCGGCGGGGCTTGCGGCCGGCGGCCGCGCGGGTCTTGGGAGGCATGTCCTGGGTTTCTCCTGGGTGAGGTCTTCGGACCGGGCGGGCTGCCCCGGCGCTCGGACGACCCGGACGCACCGCGAGAGCGGTGGGTGGGGAGGTCGGCGCTCGGTGCGGCCCGGCGCGGACTGCTGGTTAGCGGGCCTTCTTCTTGCCGGCCACGGTGCGCTTCGGACCCTTGCGGGTGCGCGCGTTGGTCTTGGTGCGCTGACCGCGGACGGGCAGACCACGACGGTGGCGAAGACCCTCGTAGCAGCCGATCTCGACCTTGCGGCGGATGTCGGCGGCCACCTCACGGCGGAGGTCACCCTCGAGCTTGTAGTTGCCCTCGAGGTAGTCACGCAGCGCGACGAGCTCGGCGTCGCCGAGGTCCTTCACGCGAACGTCCGGGCTGATCCCGGTAGCGGCCAGGGTCGCCTGGGCGCGGGTACGGCCGACGCCGTAGATGTAGGTGAGCGCAACCTCGAGTCGCTTGTCGCGAGGGAGGTCTACGCCGACGAGACGTGCCATGTGCCTGACGGCTCCTTGTACTGCTGGTCGGAGGTCTTCCGCACCACCCTCCCGCTGATCCTGCGGGCCCCGGCCTCCGACCGGGGGTTCCCCTGCGCGAGCGCAGGTTCGTGATGGTGCGTGTGAGCAGGTCGCTCGGTGTGCCGGGGCCTCAGCCCTGGCGCTGCTTGTGCCGTGCGTTCTCGCAGATGACCATGACGCGACCGTGCCGGCGGATCACCTTGCACTTGTCGCAGATCTTCTTGACGCTCGGGTTGACCTTCATGGTGAAGTCCCTTCGCTGCCGCGCGCGCACCCCGGGGCTCCGGGGCAGCGCCCGACGGCGCGCTCGAGTGGTGGTTACTTGTAGCGGTAGACGATGCGACCGCGGGACAGGTCGTACGGGCTCAGCTCGACGACCACACGGTCCTCCGGAAGGATCCGGATGTAGTGCTGCCGCATCTTGCCCGAGATGTGCGCGAGGACCTTGTGCCCGTTGGCCAGCTCCACGCGGAACATCGCGTTCGGCAGGGCCTCGACCACGCTGCCCTCGATCTCGATGACGCCGTCCTTCTTCGCCATGTCCTCCGCTAACTCTCGTCCGGTCGACCACGAGGACATGCCGTGCACCGTGGTGCAGGGAGGGATGGCCCCGTGGACGAGGTGCGAAGTGGTGTTGCCCCCGACCGCGCGCCCGTGCCCGTGAGCAGTGAGAGCGAGGTCCGTGGGCGGCGTCCGCCTTGCTGACCGATCGGCCGGCAAGGAGCTGAACGCACAGTCTCCACACCCGACAGACCATCCTACGCCATCGGGCGAGATGAAGGAAACGCGGCCGGCTCAGTCGAGAGGCGTCGGCGTGACGCCGTGAGCGGCGAGGCCCGCCGCTCCCCCGTCCCGCGCCGTCAGCACCCAGATCCCGCCGTCGAGGACGGCGACCGTGTGCTCCCAGTGCGCGGCACGTGAGCCGTCCTCCGTCACGACCGTCCAGTCGTCGTCCAGCACGCGCGTGCCCGCCTCGCCGGCCGTCAGCATCGGCTCCACGGCGACGCACAGGCCCGGGCGCACCTTCGCGCCCCGGCCACGTGCTCGGTAGTTCAGGACGTCGGGGTCCTGGTGCATCTCGGTGCCGATGCCGTGGCCCACGTACTCCTCGACGATCCCGTAACCGGGCCCGCCGTGCGCAGCGGCCGCGACGACGGTCTCGACCGCCTCGCCCACCCCGTCGAGGTGCGAGCACGCGGCCAGCGCGGCGATCCCCGCCCACATCGCCCGCTCGGTCGTCGCCGCCAGCGCGACGTCGGCGGCGTCCGCGGCAGGCAGCACCGTCGTGAACGCGGCGTCACCGTGCCAGCCGTCCACGACCGCCCCGCAGTCCACGGACACCACGTCGCCCGGCTCGAGCACACGGTCACCCGGGATGCCGTGCACGACCTCGTCGTTCACCGACACGCAGATCGTGGCGGGATAGCCCTCGTACCCGAGGAACGACGGCGTGGCACCCGCGCGGGCGATCACCTCGGCCGCGACGGCGTCCAGGTCGGCGGTCGACGCGCCCACGACGGCCGCCGCACGGACCGCGTCGAGCGCGTCCGCGACGACCAGACCGGCCCGGCGCATCACCAGGACCTGGTCCGGGGACTTGTACTCGATACGGTCCATCCCGAACATCGCGTCCCCCTACGTCTGCGTGCGCGGCCCTCGGGCGGGTCAGACCGCCGAGGACTCCAGTGCGGACACGAGCCGCGCGGTGACCTCGTCGATGTCGCCCAGGCCGTCGACGCGGACCAGCAGGCCACGCTCGGCGTACGCGTCGGTCAGCGGCGCCGTCTGCTCCGCGTAGATGTCGAGGCGGCGCGCGATGGCCTCCTCGTTGTCGTCCTCGCGGCCCTCGATCTCCGCGCGGCGACGGATGCGGGTCAGCAGCTCGTCACGCTCGGCGACGAGCTCGATGACGCCGTCCAGCTCGGTGCCGGCGGCAGCGAGGATCGCGTCGAGCTCGACGACCTGGGCCGCGTTGCGCGGGTAGCCGTCGAGGATGAAGCCGTCCGCGGCGTCCGCCTCGGCGAGGCGCGCCCGCACCATGTCGTTCGTCACCGAGTCGGGCACGAGCTCGCCCTTGGCGCTGTACGACTGGGCGAGCCTGCCCAGCTCGGTGCCGCCCTTGATGTTCGACCGGAAGATGTCCCCGGTCGAGATCGCCGGGACGCCCAGCCGGTCGGCGAGGCGGGCAGCCTGCGTGCCCTTGCCCGCGCCCTGCGGACCCATGATCACGAGACGATTCGTCACCGGAGGAACCCTTCGTAGTGCCGCTGCTGGAGCTGCGAGTCGATCTGCTTGACGGTCTCGAGGCCCACACCGACGACGATGAGGATCGAGGAGCCGCCGAACGGGATGTTCGTCGACACGTTCAGGGCCAGGAACGCGAACGTCGGGATGAGCGCGACCAGCATCAGGTAGAGCGAGCCCGCCGACGTGATGCGCGTGATCACGTAGTCGAGGTACTCGGCCGTCGGCCGGCCCGCCCGGATACCCGGGATGAACCCGCCGTACGTCTTCATGTTGTCGGCGACCTCGTCCGGGTTGAACGTGATGGCCGTGTAGAAGAAGCAGAAGAACAGGATCAGCAGCGCGTACAGCGCGATGTGCCAGGACGACTCCTGGCTCGCGAGGTTCTGGCTGATCCACTGCACCCAGCCCTTCGACTGGTCGGCGAACTGGGCGATCAGGCCCGGGATCGCGAGCAGCGACGAGGCGAAGATGATCGGGATCACGCCGGCCATGTTGATCTTGATCGGGATGTACGTGGACGAGCCCCCGTACATGCGCCGACCGACCATGCGCTTGGCGTACTGCACCGGCACGCGGCGCTGCGACTGCTCGACGAACACGACGAGCCCGATGACCAGGATGCAGACCGCGATCACGACGATGAACTTGCCGACGCCGCCGTTGCCGCCCGCGATCGACCACAGGGCCGTCGGGAAGCTCGCCGCGATCGACGTGAAGATGAGGAGCGACATGCCGTTGCCGACGCCGCGCTCGGTGATGAGCTCGCCCAGCCACATGATCAGGCCGGTGCCCGCGGTCATCGTGACGACCATGATCGACAGGTTCACGAACGACTCGTCCGGGATGACCGGCACCGAGCAGTTCTGGAACAGCAGGCCGGAGCGCGCGGTCGTGATGATCGTCGTCGACTGCAGGATCGCGAGGGCGATGGTCAGGTAGCGGGTGTACTGCGTGAGCTTCGCCGTACCCGACTGGCCCTCCTTGTGGAGCGCCTCGAAACGAGGGATCACCACACGGAGCAGCTGGATGATGATGCTCGCCGTGATGTACGGCATGATCCCCAGCGCGAACACGGACAGCTTGAGCATCGCGCCACCGCTGAACAGGTTCACGAGCCCCAGGAGGTCGCTGCTGCCCGCGGTCTCGTCGATACAGGTCTGCACGTTCGTGTAGCTGACCCCGGGCGTGGGGATGAACGAGCCGATCCGGAAGATCACCATGATCCCGATCGTGAACAGCAGCTTGCGCCGCAGATCAGGTGTCCGGAAAGCCCGGCCGAATGCGCCTAGCACCAAGTCCTCCTGGTCCGCCGAGGCGGTAGTTCGTGCGGCCGGCGCGGTCGCCGGTCGTCTTCGACGCGTGTCTGGCACGCCTCGCGCACCGCAGGCACCATAGCCGCTACGGCGCCAGATCCTGCAATCCGCAGGTCAGGGCAGGTCTCGAGCCTAACCCGCCACGTCACCGGAGCGGGTGCCCCTGTCCGCACCCTGATACGGACGACGGCAGGGCCGACGGCGTCTGCACGCCGCCGGCCCTGCCGACATGATGAATCAGTCCTCGGAGACCGAGCCACCGGCGGCGAGGATCTTGTCCTTCGCCGAACCGGACAGCTTGTCCACCTGGACGTCGAGCTTGACGCTGAGCTCACCGGTGCCGAGCACCTTGACGAGCTGGCCCTTGCGGACCGCACCCTTGTCGACGAGGTCGGCGACCGTGACGGAGCCGCCCTCGGGGTAGAGCGCCGCGAGCTTGTCCAGGTTCACGACCTGGTACTCGACGCGGAACGGGTTCTTGAAGCCGCGCAGCTTCGGGAGACGCATGTGGAGGGGCATCTGCCCACCCTCGAAGCGCTCCGGAATCTGGTAACGCGCCTTCTGACCCTTGGTACCACGGCCTGCCGTCTTACCCTTCGACGCCTCACCACGACCCACACGGGTCTTGGCGGTCTTGGCGCCGGGGGCCGGACGCAGGTGGTGCACCTTGAGGGTGCCACCGGCACCGAGGTCGGCCTGCGGGGCCTTCTCCGCCTTCGCGGGGGCAGCCTTCTTGGCCGGAGCCTTCTTCGCGGGAGCCTTCTTCTCAGCAGGCTCCGCAGCCGCCTTGGCCTCGGCCTTCGCCGGGGCCTCAGCCTTCGCCGGAGCGTCGGCCTTCGCGGCAGTCTTCTTGGCCGGGGCCTTGCGGGCCGGCTTCTTCTCGGCCGGAGCCGCGGCGTCGGTCACGACGTCCTCGTTCTTCTTCTCGGCCATGCTCACTCGACCTCCTCGACGGTGACGAGGTGCGACACCGTCTTGACCATGCCACGGATCTCCGGACGGTCCTCCTTCACGGCGGTGTCGCCGATCCGCTTGAGGCCCAGGGTCCGCAGCGTGTCACGCTGGTTCTGCTTGCCGCCGATGGCGGACTTGGTCTGGGTGACCTTGAGACGTGCCATCACGCACCTGCCTTCGCGGTGTCCGCGCGACCGGCGGCCTGAGCACGCAGCAGCGCGGCCGGAGCCACGTGCTCGAGCGGCAGGCCACGACGGGCGGCCACGGAGGCGGGCTCCTCGAGAGCGCGCAGCGCCGCGACCGTCGCGTGGACGATGTTGATCGAGTTCGAGGACCCGAGCGACTTGCTGAGCACGTCGTGGATACCCGCGCACTCGAGCACGGCGCGGACCGGACCACCGGCGATCACACCGGTACCCGGAGCAGCCGGACGCAGGAAGACCACGCCGGCCGCCGCCTCACCCTGGACGGGGTGCGGGATGGTGCCCTGGATGCGGGGGACGCGGAAGAAGCTCTTCTTCGCCTCCTCGACACCCTTGGCGATCGCCGCGGGCACCTCCTTGGCCTTGCCGTAGCCGACGCCGACGGTACCGTCGCCGTCACCCACCACGACGAGCGCGGTGAAGCTGAAGCGACGACCGCCCTTGACGACCTTGGAGACGCGGTTGATCGTCACGACACGCTCGACGAACGCGTTCTTCTCGGCGTTGTCCTGACGACGGTTGTCCCGGCGGTCACCGCCGCCACGGCGGCCACCCCGGTCGTTCGAACGGTCGTTCGACCGCTCCTCGGTTGCGGCGCCCGGGGCGCCGGTGTTGCGCTGCCCTGCAGCCATCAGAAAATCCTCTGCTTCCGTGCGTTCGTGGTCACAGCGACAGACCGCCCTCGCGGGCGCCGTCAGCAACTGCCGCGACCCGGCCGTGGTACTTGTTGCCGCCGCGGTCGAAGACGACCGCGTCGACGCCGGCAGCCTTCGCACGCTCCGCGACCAGCTCGCCGACGCGACGGGCCTTGGCCGTCTTGTCGCCGTCCAGGGCGCGGAGGTCGGCCTCGAGGGTCGACGCGGACGCGAGGGTCCGACCGACGGTGTCGTCGACGACCTGCGCCACCATGTGACGCGCGGAACGCGTGACGACGAGACGCGGACGGGCCGGAGAGCCGGAGATCTTCTTGCGCAGGCGCAGGTGACGTCGCGTACGCGAGATCGACTTGCCCTTGCCCTTGATCGTGACAGCCATGATCACTTACCAGCCTTTCCGACCTTGCGGCGGACGACCTCGCCGGCGTAGCGCACGCCCTTGCCCTTGTACGGCTCGGGCTTGCGGATCTTGCGGATGTTCGCAGCGACCTCGCCGACCTGCTGCTTGTCGATGCCGCTCACCGAGAACTTCGTCGGGCTCTCGACGGCGAACGAGATGCCGGTCGGCGCCGAGACGACGACGGGGTGGCTGAAGCCGAGCGCGAACTCGAGGTCCGTGCCCTTCGCGGCGACGCGGTAACCCGTGCCGACGATCTCGAGCTTCTTCTCGTAGCCGTCGGTCACACCGGTGACGATGTTCGCGAGCAGCGTGCGGGTGAGGCCGTGCAGGGCGCGCGAGGCGCGCTCGTCGTCAGGACGCTTCACCACGAGGGTGCCGTCCTCCTGCGAGACCTGGATGGGCGCGGGGATCGTGTGCTCAAGGGTGCCCTTGGGCCCCTTGACCGTGACGAGCGCTCCGCTGATGGTGACATCCACGCCGGCGGGAACCGGAACGGGGATCTTGCCGATACGAGACATTGGCGTGACTCCTTTCCGGATTACCAGACGTAGGCGAGGACTTCCCCGCCGACGCCCTTCTCGTGTGCCTGGCGGTCGGTCAGGAGGCCGCTCGACGTGGACAGGATCGCCACGCCGAGGCCGCCGAGGACCGTGGGGAGGTTGGTGGACTTCGCGTACTTGCGCAGGCCCGGCTTCGAGACGCGGCGGATGCCCGAGAGGGCACGCTCGCGGCTGTTGCCGTACTTCAGCGTGATCGTGAGGTTCTTGCCCACGGGCGCGTCCTCGACGGTCCAGCCGGTGATGTAGCCCTCGGCCTCAAGGATCTCAGCGATGTGAGACTTGAGCTTCGAGAACGGCATCGTGACCGTGTCGTGGTGCGCCGAGTTCGCGTTCCGCAGACGCGTCAGCATGTCTGCGATCGGGTCGGTCATTGTCATCGGGCTTCAGCCCTTCCTCACCGGGGTATCCGGGCGTGCGCTGCGGGCGAACCGCCCGCGCACGCCGGACCTACGGTGTAGTGGTTACCAGCTGCTCTTGGTGACGCCGGGGAGCTCGCCGCGGTGCGCCATCTCACGAAGGCACACACGGCAGAGGCCGAACTTGCGGTACACCGAGTGCGGACGACCGCACTTCTGGCACCGGGTGTAGGCACGGACCGCGAACTTGGGCTTCGCAGCGGCCTTGTTGATCAGGGCCTTCTTCGCCATGTCAGTTCTCCTGCTTGAACGGGAAGCCGAGGCGACGAAGCAGGGATCGACCCTCGTCGTCCGTCGTGGCCGTCGTCACGATCGTGATGTCCATGCCCCGGACGCGGTCGATCTTGTCCTGGTCGATCTCGTGGAACATCGACTGCTCCGTGAGACCGAAGGTGTAGTTGCCGTGACCGTCGAACTGCTTGTCCGACAGGCCGCGGAAGTCGCGGATGCGCGGCAGCGCGAGCGACAGCAGACGGTCCAGGAACTCCCACATGCGGTCGCCGCGCAGCGTGGTGTGCGCGCCGATCGGCATGCCCTCGCGCAGCTTGAACTGCGCGATCGACTTGCGGGCCTTGGTGACCTGCGGCTTCTGTCCCGTGATCAGGGACAGGTCGCGGATCGCGCCCTCGATGAGCTTGGAGTCCTTCGCGGCGTCGCCGACGCCCATGTTCACGACGACCTTGGTCACGCGTGCGACCTGGTTGACGTTGTCGTGGCCGAACTCCTCGAGGAGGCCGGCGACGATCTCGGAGCGGTAGCGCTCCTTGAGACGCGGGATCGTGGTGATCTCGGTGGTGTCGGTCATCAGATGTCCTTACCGGAGCGCTTGGCGACGCGGACGCGCACCTGGCGCTTGCGACCGTCGCGCTCGACCTCTTCGATGCGGTACCCGACGCGGGTGCCCTTCTTCGTCTCCGGGTCGACCAGCATCACGTTGGACACGTGGATCGGCGCCTCGACGACCTCGATGCCACCCGTGCGGGTGCCACGGTCGTTCTGGCCGACCTTCGTGTGCTTCGTGACGCGCTGGACGCCCTCGACGATCAGGCGGTCGGAGTCCTTGAGGACCTCGAGCACGCGCCCGGTCTTGCCCTTGTCGCGACCCGAGATCACGAGGACCTGGTCGCCCTTCTTGATCTTCGCCATGTTCAGAGCACCTCCGGAGCCAGCGAGATGATCTTCATGAAGCGCTTGTCGCGCAGCTCGCGGCCCACCGGGCCGAAGATGCGCGTGCCACGCGGCTCGTTGTCGTTACGGAGGATCACGGCGGCGTTCTCGTCGAACTTGATGTACGAGCCGTCAGCGCGCCGGCGCTCCTTGGTGGTGCGGACGACGACGGCCTTGACCACGTCGCCCTTCTTCACGTTGCCACCGGGGATCGCGTCCTTGACGGTAGCGACGATCACGTCGCCGATTCCGGCGTAGCGACGACCGGAACCACCGAGAACACGGATGCAGAGAATCTCCTTGGCACCCGTGTTGTCGGCGACCCGAAGTCGCGACTCCTGCTGGATCATGTCAGTGAACTCCTGTTGTCGAGCCGGTTCTCGCGCTGTGCGCGAGCCTTGCCGAACGGATAGTTGTCTTCGGCCGCCGGGCGGGCGGCCGCGCGACGTGTCGCGCGGCCGACCTCCCAGCCGACCAGCCCGGACCGGTCACCCGGCCCGGGACGAGATCGGCTTACTTGGCCTTCTCGAGGATCTCGACCACGCGCCACCGCTTGGTGGCGGACAGCGGCCGGGTCTCCATGATGAGGACGAGGTCACCGACACCGGCAGCGTTCTGCTCGTCGTGCGCCTTGACCTTGCTCGTGCGACGCATGACCTTGCCGTAGAGGGGGTGCTTGACCCGGTCCTCGACGGCGATCACGACAGTCTTGTCCATCTTGTCGCTGACGACGTAGCCCCGGCGCGTCTTGCGGTTCGCGCGGGTCTCGGCGGCCTCGGCCACCGTGGTCTCAACGTTCTCGGTCTTCTCGGTCATTCCAGCCTCACTCACTCACGCTCGGGGCGGTCCGGATGCCGAGCTCACGCTCACGCAGGATCGTGTAGATCCGCGCGATGTCCCGGCGGACGGCCTTGAGCCGGCCGTTCGAGTCGAGCTGACCCGTGGCCGCCTGGAAGCGGAGGTTGAACAGCTCTTCCTTGGCCTTCTTCAGCTCGGCGACGAGCTTGTCGTCGTCGAACGTGTCCAGCTCGCTCGACACGAGCTCCTTGGTACCGACAGCCATCAGCTAGCACCACCCTCGCGCACCACGAAACGGCACTTCATCGGGAGCTTGTGGATCGCGCGGCGCATGGCCTCACGGGCCAGCTCCTCGTCCACGCCGGCCAGCTCGAACACGATGCGACCGGGCTTGACGTTGGCGACCCACCACTCGGGCGAACCCTTACCAGAACCCATTCGGGTCTCCGCCGGCTTCTTGGTCAGCGGACGGTCCGGGTAGATGTTGATCCAGACCTTGCCACCACGCTTGATGTGGCGGGTCATGGCGATACGAGCAGCCTCGATCTGACGGTTCGTGACGTAGGCGGGCTCGAGAGCCTGGATGCCGAAGTCGCCGAACGCGATCTGGTTGCCACCCTTCGAGGCGCCGGAGCGGCTCGGGTGGTGCTGCTTGCGGTGCTTGAGCCTGCGCGGGATCAGCATGACTCAGGCCTCCGTTCCGGTCTCGGGGGCCGACTCCGGCTGAGCGGACTCAGCCGGCGCGGCCGCAGCGGGAGCCTCAGCCGCGGGGGCCTGGCGCTCGTTGCGACGGCCACCACGGTCGCCACCACGGGGACCACGGTCGCCGCGGTCCGCACGAGGACCACGCGGGGGACGGCCGGCGGAGGTCGCCTGCTGAGCAGCGAACTCCTTCTCGGTCATGTCGCCCTTGTAGATCCACACCTTCACGCCGATGCGGCCGAAGGTCGTGCGGGCCTCGAAGAAGCCGTAGTCGATGTTCGCGCGGAGCGTGTGCAGCGGCACACGACCCTCGCGGTAGAACTCCGACCGGCTCATCTCGGCGCCGCCGAGACGACCCGCGCACTGCACGCGGATGCCCTTCGCGCCGGCGCGCTGCGCGGACTGCATGCCCTTGCGCATCGCACGACGGAACGAGACACGGCTCGCGAGCTGCTCGGCGATCCCCTGAGCGACGAGCTGAGCGTCGATCTCCGGGTTCTTGACCTCGAGGATGTTGAGCTGCACCTGCTTGCCCGTGAGCTTCTCCAGCTCGCCGCGCAGGCGGTCGGCCTCGGCGCCGCGGCGGCCGATGACGATGCCCGGACGTGCCGTGTGGATGTCCACGCGGACGCGGTCACGGGTGCGCTCGATCTCGACCTTCGCGATGCCCGCGCGCTCAAGACCGGTGCTCATGAGCTTCCGGATCTTGACGTCCTCCTGGACGTAGTCACGGTACCGCTGGCCGGGCTTCGTGCTGTCGGCGAACCAACGCGACCGGTGGTCGGTGGTGATGCCGAGTCGGTACCCCAGCGGGTGAACCTTCTGTCCCACTATCGGGCCCTTCCCTTCTCGTCGTCACGCGGGGCCACGACCACGGTGATGTGGCTGGTCCGCTTGAGGATCTGGCTCGCACGACCCTGCGCCCGCGGACGGAACCGCTTGAGCGTCGGCCCCTCGTCCACGAAGGCCGCGCTGACGACGAGCTGCTGCTCGTCGAACGCGACGCTCGCGCGATCGGCCTTCACCCGGGCGTTCGCGATCGCGGACTCCACGACCTTCAGGACCGGCTCGCTCGCCGCCTGCGGGGCGAACTTGAGCACCGCGACGGCCTCAGCGGCCTGCTTGCCACGGATGAGGTCCACGACGCGCCGGGCCTTCTGGGGCGTGACACGGACGAACCGCGCCTGCGCCTTGGCTTCCATTGCTGTCCTACCTTCTTGTCTCTTGACGACCGTCAGGTCCGTCGCTGCGCTGTCGCTGCGTCGAGGGGCCGGAGCCCTTCGCGCTGCGCTCAGCGGCGACGACCCTTCTTGTCGTCCTTCACGTGGCCGCGGAACGTCCGCGTGGGCGCGAACTCGCCGAGCTTGTGGCCGACCATCGACTCGGTCACGAAGACCGGGACGTGCTTGCGACCGTCGTGCACGGCAAACGTGTGACCGAGGAAGTCGGGCGTGATGACCGACCGACGGGACCAGGTCTTGATGACGTTCTTGGTCCCCTTCTCGTTCTGTACGTCCACCTTCTTCTGCAGGTGGCCGTCGACGAAGGGGCCCTTCTTCAGGCTACGAGGCATGTTCCAGGCTCCTATCAGCGCTTCTTGCCAGTACGACGGCGCCGCACGATCAGCTTGTCGCTCGGCTTGTTCGGACGGCGGGTGCGGCCCTCCGGCTGGCCCCAGGGGCTCACCGGGTGACGTCCACCGGACGTCTTGCCCTCACCACCACCGTGCGGGTGGTCGACCGGGTTCATGGCGACACCACGGACGGTCGGGCGCTTGCCCTTCCAGCGCATGCGGCCGGCCTTGCCCCAGTTGATGTTCGACTGCTCGGCGTTGCCGACCTCGCCGACCGTCGCGCGGCAGCGCAGGTCGACGTTGCGGATCTCGCCGGACGGCATGCGCAGCTGCGCATAGGGGCCGTCCTTCGCGACGAGCTGCACGGACGTCCCGGCCGAGCGAGCGATCTTCGCGCCGCCACCGGGCCGAAGCTCGATCGCGTGGATGACCGTACCGGTCGGGATGTTGCGCAGCGGCAGGTTGTTGCCGGGCTTGATGTCCGCGCCGGCGCCGTTCTCGATGACGTCGCCCTGACGGAGCTTGTTCGGCGCGATGATGTAGCGCTTCTCGCCGTCCGCGTAGTGCAGGAGCGCGATGCGCGCCGTGCGGTTGGGGTCGTACTCGATGTGCGCGACCTTGGCCGGCACCCCGTCCTTGTCGTGCCGACGGAAGTCGATCACACGGTACTGGCGCTTGTGGCCACCACCCTTGTGACGGGTCGTGATACGCCCCGAGCTGTTGCGTCCACCGCTCTTGGACAGCGGGCGGACGAGCGACTTCTCCGGCGTCGAGCGAGTGATCTCGGCGAAGTCGGCAACGCTCGAGCCACGACGGCCCGGCGTAGTCGGCTTGTACTTACGGATTCCCATGGAAGGTCAGTCCTCTATCTGCTCTCGACCGGCTCAGCCGACCGGACCGCCGAAGATGTCGATCGAACCCTCGCGGAGGGTGACGATCGCACGCTTCGTGTCCTTGCGCTTGCCGATGCCGTTCCGCGTCCGACGGGCCTTGCCCTTGCGGTTGATCGTGTTCACGGACTCGACCTTGACCGAGAAGACCTGCTCGACGGCGATCTTGATCTCGGTCTTGTTGGCCCGCGGGTCGACGAGGAACGTGTACTTGCCCTCGTCCAGCAGCCCGTAGCTCTTCTCAGAGACGACCGGCGCGAGCAGGATGTCGCGCGGGTCCTTCTGCACGGTGGTCACTTCGCGTCCTCCTCGGTGTCCACCGCAGCCTCGGACTCGGTGGCGACGGCCTTCGCGGCGTGACCCGTGGTCGGGCCCGCGAGGAACGCGTCGAGCGCGCCCTGCGTGAAGACCACGTCGTCGGAGACGAGGACGTCGTAGGTGTTGAGCTGGTCGGCGCTCAGGAGGTGCACCGTCTCCGCGTTGCGCAGCGACTTGATCGCCAGCTCGTCACCGCGCTCGTGGACAACCAGCACGTGCTTGCGCGACGAGAGGTTGGCGAGGGCCGTGAGAGCCGCCTGCGTCGACGGCGCCTCGCCGGTGACGAAACCCGTCACGACGTGGACGCGGCCGGCACGGGCGCGGTCGGAGAGGGCACCGCGAAGAGCGGCGGCCTTCATCTTCTTGGGGGTGCGCTGCGAGTAGTCGCGCGGCGTCGGTCCGTGGACCACGCCACCGCCGGCGAACTGCGGCGCACGGGTCGAGCCCTGACGGGCGCGGCCGGTGCCCTTCTGCTTGTAGGGCTTGCGACCGCCACCGGAGACCTCACCACGGCTCTTGGTGTCGTGCGTGCCCTGGCGCGCAGCGGCGAGCTGGGCGACGACGACCTGGTGGATCAGCGGGACGTTCGTCTGCACGTCGAAGACCTCGGCGGGAAGGTCGGCGGTGCCGGCCTTCTTGCCCTGCGGGTCCAGGACGTCGATCGTGAGAGCTGCCATCGTGATCAGGCTCCCTTCGCAGCGGTGCGCACGACGACGACGCCGCCCTTGGGGCCAGGAACGGCGCCCTTGACGAGCACCAGGCCCTTCTCGGCGTCGACCGCGTGCACGGTCAGGTTCTGGGTGGTCTGGCGGGCGTTGCCCATGCGACCGGCCATGCGCAGACCCTTGAAGACGCGCGACGGGGTCGAAGCCCCACCGATCGAGCCGGGCTTGCGGTGGTTACGGTGCGAACCGTGGGAAGCGCTGACGCCCTTGAAGCCGTGACGCTTCATGACACCGGCGGTGCCCTTGCCCTTGGTCGTGCCGATGACGTCGACCTTCTGGCCGGCCTCGAAGACCTCGGCCGTGAGCTCCTGGCCCAGGGCGTAGTCCGAGGCGTCCGGCGTGCGGATCTCGGTCACGTGGCGGCGCGGCGTGACGCCGGCCTTCTCGAAGTGGCCCTTGAGGGGCTGCGTCACCTTGCGCGGGTCGATCTGGCCTGCGGCAAGCTGGACGGCGGCGTAGCCGTCGGCCTCGGCGGTCCGGACCTGGGTCACCACGTTGGTGCCGATCGCGACGACGGTCACAGGAACCAGTCGGCCGTTCTCGTCCCAGGTCTGGGTCATGCCGAGCTTGGTGCCGAGGACGGCCTTCACGAGGCGCTCGTTCTGCTGGGTGGTCATTCTCGTCTCCTCCCCAGCCTCAGAGCTTGATCTCGATGTTCACGTCGGCAGGCAGGTCGAGTCGCATGAGCGAGTCCACCGCCTTCGGCGTGGGGTCGATGATGTCGATGAGGCGCTTGTGGGTGCGCATCTCGAAGTGCTCGCGGCTGTCCTTGTACTTGTGAGGCGAACGGATCACGACGAAAACGTTCTTCTCGGTCGGCAGCGGCACCGGACCCACGACCGTTGCACCAGCGCGGGTGACAGTGTCGACGATCTTGCGCGCCGAGCTGTCAATCACCTCGTGGTCGTAGGACTTGAGCCGGATGCGGATCTTCTGTCCCGCCATGGCGTCGTCTGACTCTCTCTCTCGAACCGCTATGTCTGTCCGACCCCCGCGCTCGGGCGTGTCGCGTAGTGCGGCGTGCCGTGGCACGCAACACCCGGCGATCCGGGGCCGTGATGTGTGGATCTGACTCGCCCCCACAGGCTGTGAAGCCGTGGGCTGCGACGTCGACCCGCAACGTACGCTCGCCTGCGTCTGGAACGTGTGTTCCACCGGGGCTCGATCCGCGTCGCACAGAAGGCTGACGCCGAGAGACTCGGTCAGTTCAACACACTGTTCGACACATGAAGGAGCGCACCTATAACAGGCAACCCGTCTAGTCTGCCACAGATGGCGCCAGGGACCAAGTTCGGGTCGACGTGATCTCCCCCACCGCCCGCCTCTCCGCGGCCCGTCGCCTACGCAAGGTCGCTTCGCGTGCGCTCCGGCGCGCGCGAGGAGCCGAAGCGCACGCGAAGCCGGGCCCGTCCGCCGGCGAAGCCTGAGCGGGCCTCAGGCCACGCCACCACGCCGGCGCCCCGCGGGCCCCCGGCGCACCTCTCGGCGGCCGCTCGCCTCCGTCGGGACCGCGCGCGCCCCACGAAGCCCGGCCGCCGCCAGCAATCGCGCCAGACGCGTCCGGTCGGCAAGGTCGTCCCACCCCCAGCGCACCACCCGCCACCCCGCTCCGCGCAGCCGATCCTCACGTCGCTTCTCCGCCCAGACGACCTCGCCGGGATCCCAGCCGCCGAGGTACTCCTCGCGCAGGTACTTCGCCCGTCCGTCGAACTCCCCCACCAGCGCGAGGTCCTCCCAGGCGAAGTCGACCCGGCCGGCCAGCCCGTCCGCGTCCCTGACCTCCACCTGGAGCTGCGGCCGCGGGAGACCCAGCTCGAGCATCCGCGCCCGGCTGACCGACTCACCGACCGACCCGGAGCGTCCGTCCGCGTGCGCCAGGACGCGCTCAGCCCGCGCGCGTCCCAGGACAGCCGCATGACCGCTCAGCACCCGCGCGAGACCGTCGTGACCGGCGAGGCCGACCCGCAACGCCCAGTCCGCCGACGCCAGGGCAGACGCGAACGAGTCCGTGAGCGCGAGGTCCACCACCGTGCGCTCAGCCCCGACGCAGCGGCCGGCGCTCCCGCGCGCGACGACCTCGAGCTCGCCGCCGAACGTGTGCTGCACCAGCTGAGACGTCGACCGCCCGCCGCTCGCGGCCCCTGCGCAGACGTGCGCCACCTCGTCCCAGCCGTCGGTCCGGGGGACTCCCCATGCCACCGCGGCCGACTGGTGCGAGAGCACCACGCCCGGGAACAGTGCGGTCGCCGCACACGCCCGCAGCGCGTGCCGCTCCTCCGCCGTCGCCGCCTCCCAGACCGTGGTCCCGACGTAGGCACCTCGGCGCACACGGACCAGCTCGCCAGCGGCGTGCGCGCGGACGAGGGTGCGCGGTGCCCCTCCCGTCGTTCCGGCGTCGCGGGTCAGGACGAGCTCGCGTGCGAGGCGTTCCACGCGCTCGAGCGCGTCAGCGGGGGCGTCGACCGACGGATGCCCTGGTGCAGGCGGCGGGCGGCGGGTCGCGTCGTACCGCGTGGGTCGTGCGTCGGACGGTCGCGTCGGGCGGCTGTGCGTCATGGGACGACCCTGCCCGGTTGCCACGGTGCGCTGCCGAGCGGGTGGGGGTCGCGGCCGCCGGCTGTGGCAACCGGCCGAGCGGCGCCGGCCCGTGCACGACGTGCTCGCGTGCGTTGCGGCGCTTCGCGTGCGCCGCACCGGACGCGAAGCGACCTTGCGTAGGCGACGGACGCCGGGGCGGGGGGTGGGGACGCCAAGGGCCCCGGCACCTTGCGGTGCCGGGGCCCTCGTGAACCAGCGGGAGCTCCCGCGGTCAGACCTGGGTCAGGTCAGATCACTTGATGATCTTCGTGACACGGCCCGAGCCGACGGTGCGGCCACCCTCACGGATGGCGAAGCCGAGGCCCTCCTCCATGGCGATCGGCTGGATGAGCTCGACCGTCATCTCGGTGTTGTCGCCGGGCATGACCATCTCGGTGCCCTCGGGCAGCGTGATGACACCGGTGACGTCCGTGGTCCGGAAGTAGAACTGCGGACGGTAGTTCGAGTAGAACGGGTTGTGACGGCCGCCCTCGTCCTTGGCCAGGATGTAGACCTGAGCCTCGAAGTTGGTGTGCGGGGTGATCGAACCCGGCTTCACGACGACCTGGCCACGCTCGACGTCCTCGCGCTTGATGCCGCGGAGCAGGAGGCCGGTGTTGTCGCCCGCCTGTGCCTCGTCCATCTGCTTGTGGAACGTCTCGATGCCGGTGACCGTGGTCTTCTGCGCCGGACGGATACCGACGATCTCGACCTCGGAGTTGACCTGGAGGGTACCGCGGTCCACCTTGCCGGTGACGACGGTGCCACGACCGGTGATCGTGAAGACGTCCTCGATCGGCATGAGGAACGGCTTGTCGAGGTCACGGACCGGGTCGGGGACGTTCTCGTCCACGGCGGTCATGAGCTCGAGGATCTTCGCGGTCCACTCGGGGTCGCCCTCGAGAGCCTTGAGGCCCGAGACGCGGACGACCGGAGCCTCGTCACCGTCGAAGCCCTGCGAGGAGAGGAGCTCACGGACCTCCATCTCGACGAGCTCGAGGATCTCCTCGTCGTCGACCATGTCGGACTTGTTGAGCGCCACGAGCAGGTAGGGCACGCCGACCTGACGGGCGAGCAGGACGTGCTCACGCGTCTGGGCCATCGGGCCGTCGGTCGCGGCGACCACGAGGATCGCGCCGTCCATCTGGGCGGCACCCGTGATCATGTTCTTGATGTAGTCGGCGTGACCCGGGGCGTCGACGTGCGCGTAGTGGCGCGCCGGCGTCTCGTACTCGATGTGCGCGATGTTGATCGTGATACCGCGCTGCTTCTCCTCCGGCGCGGCGTCGATCTCGTCGAAGTTGCGCTGGACGTTCGCCGGCAGGTCGGGGTACGTGTCGGCGAGCGTCTTCGAGATCGCAGCCGTCAGCGTCGTCTTACCGTGGTCGACGTGACCGATGGTGCCGACGTTGACGTGCGGCTTGGTCCGCTCGAACTTGGCCTTAGCCACTGGGGTCCTCCTGGGACTCGGGGTAGTTGCGCTGGCGCGCGTCGCTACAGGTTGGGGTGATTCTAAGGGGTCGACCTGTGGGGACTTACTCGCCCCGGGTCTTCTTGATGATCTCGTCAGCCACGTTGCGAGGAACCTCGGCGTAGCTGTCGAACGACATCGAGTACACGGCACGACCCTGGGTCTTGGACCGCAGGTCGCCGATGTAGCCGAACATCTCCGACAACGGTACCTGGGCCCGGACGACCTTGACGCCGGTCGCGTCCTCCATCGACTGGATCATCCCGCGACGCGAGTTGATGTCGCCGATGACGTCGCCCATGTACTCCTCGGGGGTCCGGACCTCGACGGCCATGACCGGCTCCAGGAGCACGGGGTCTGCGCGCTTGACGCCCTCCTTGAGGACCATCGAGCCCGCGATCTTGAACGCCATCTCCGAGGAGTCGACGTCGTGGTACGCGCCGTCGATGAGCGTGGCCTTGACGCCCACGAGCGGGAAGCCCGCGAGCACGCCCTGCTCCATCGCCGACTGGATACCGGCGTCGACCGACGGGATGTACTCACGCGGGATGCGGCCACCGGTGACGGCGTTGACGAACTCGTAGAGGTCGCCCTCGGCCGTGTCGAGCGGCTCGAAGGTCACCTGGACCTTCGCGAACTGACCCGAACCACCGGTCTGCTTCTTGTGCGTGTAGTCGACCTTGTCGGTCTTCCGACGGATCGTCTCGCGGTACGCCACCTGAGGCTTGCCGACGTTGGCCTCGACCTTGAACTCGCGACGCATGCGGTCGACGAGGATGTCGAGGTGGAGCTCGCCCATGCCGCCGATGACGGTCTGGCCGGTCTCCTGGTCGAGCTTCACCCGGAAGGTCGGGTCCTCTTCCGCCAGCTTCTGGATGGCGGTGGAGAGCTTCTCCTGGTCGGCCTTCGTCTTCGGCTCGATGGCGACGTCGATGACCGGCTCGGGGAACGTCATCGACTCGAGGACCACCGGGTTGGCGATGTCGCAGAGCGTGTCACCCGTGGTGACGTCCTTGAGTCCGATGAACGCGTAGATGTGGCCGGCCGTGGCGTCCTCGACCGGGTTCTCCTTGTTGGAGTGCATCTGGAAGAGCTTCCCGATGCGCTCCTTCTTGTCCTTCGTCGAGTTGAGCACCTGGGCGCCCTGCGCGACGTGGCCCGAGTAGACCCGGACGTACGTCAGCTTGCCGAAGAACGGGTGCGACGCGACCTTGAACGCGAGAGCCGAGAAGGGCTCGTTCGCGTCGGGGTGGCGCTCGATGATCTCCTCGACGTTGCGCACCGAGTGGCCCTCGACAGAGGGCACGTCGAGCGGGGTCGGGAGGTAGTCGATGACCGCGTCGAGCATGGGCTGGACGCCCTTGTTCTTGAACGCGGAGCCGCAGAGGACCGGGAAGGCCTCGCCGGCGATCGTGAGCTTGCGGATGCCGGACTTGATCTCGGCGATCGACAGCTCCTCGCCACCGAGGAACTTCTCGAGCAGCTCGTCGTCGGTCTCGGCGACAGCCTCGACGAGGGCCGCGCGGTACTCCTCGGCCTTCTCCTGGAGGTCGGCCGGGATCTCCTCGGTGTCGTACGCCTCGCCGAGCTTGGTCTCGCCGTGCCAGACGAGCGCCTTCATCTCGATCAGGTCGACGACGCCGGTGAAGTCGTTCTCGGAGCCGATCGGCAGCTGGATGACCAGCGGCTTCGCCTTGAGGCGGTTGACGATCGTGTCGATGGTGAAGTAGAAGTCCGCGCCGAGCTTGTCCATCTTGTTGACGAAGCAGATGCGGGGGACGTTGTACTTGTCCGCCTGGCGCCACACCGTCTCGGACTGGGGCTCGACACCCTCCTTGCCGTCGAAGACGGCGACCGCGCCGTCGAGGACGCGCAGCGAACGCTCGACCTCGACCGTGAAGTCCACGTGGCCGGGCGTGTCGATGATGTTGATCTGGTTGTTCTTCCAGTAACAGGTCGTCGCGGCCGACGTGATGGTGATGCCGCGCTCCTGCTCCTGCTCCATCCAGTCCATCGTGGAGGCGCCGTCGTGCGTCTCACCGATCTTGTAGTTGACGCCCGTGTAGAACAGGATGCGCTCGGTCGTCGTCGTCTTACCGGCATCGATGTGCGCCATGATGCCGATGTTGCGGACCTTGTTCAGGTCGGTCAGCACGTCCAGTGCCACGTTGGTATCCCCTTGTCGGTGGGAGGGAGGTCGAGCGCGCGCAGGTGTGGCGCCGTCGACCGGGGGTCACCCGGCCGACGGCGACGACATCACCAGCGGTAGTGCGCGAAGGCCTTGTTGGACTCGGCCATCTTGTGCATGTCCTCGCGGCGCTTGACCGCGGCACCGAGGCCGTTCGAGGCGTCGAGGATCTCGTTGGTGAGACGCTCGGTCATCGTCTTCTCGCGGCGGGCGCGCGAGTAGTCGGTCAGCCAGCGCAGCGCGAGGGTGGTCGCACGGGCCGGACGGACCTCGATCGGGACCTGGTACGTGGCACCACCGACGCGGCGGGACTTGACCTCGAGCGCGGGGCGCACGTTGTCGAGCGCGCGCTTGAGGACGACGACGGGGTCGCCCTCGGTCTTGGCGCGGACGCCCTCGAGGGCGCCGTAGACGATCGCCTCGGCGGTCGACTTCTTGCCGTCGCGGAGGACCTTGTTGACGAGCTGGGTGACGATCGGCGACCCGTAGACGGGGTCGACGACGAGCGGCCGCTTCGGAGCGGGACCCTTACGAGGCATCAGGCCTTCTCCTTCTTCGCGCCGTAGCGGCTACGCGCCTGCTTGCGGTTCTTGACGCCCTGGGTGTCCAGCGCGCCACGGACGATCTTGTAACGCACACCGGGGAGGTCCTTCACACGACCGCCGCGCACGAGCACGATCGAGTGCTCCTGCAGGTTGTGGCCGACACCGGGGATGTACGCGGTGACCTCGAGGCCCGACGAGAGCTTGACGCGCGCGACCTTGCGGAGCGCGGAGTTCGGCTTCTTCGGGGTGGTGGTGTACACGCGGGTGCACACGCCGCGGCGCTGAGGGGAGCCCTTGAGGGCCGGCGTCTTGGACTTCGACGCCTTCGACGTCCGCCCCTTGCGGACGAGCTGCTGGATCGTAGGCACTACGTCTCCGTGTCTTCTCGAGCTGCACGAGACGCGAGCCGCCTCGACAGTAGGTACATGTCTTTGGGCACCGGCAGCAAGAGGCGCCAGCAGTGCACGAGGCACTGCTACAGCCACTTCCCACCGGCCCGATGGTCCGCTCTCCGATGACCCGGAGGTCTCGGTGCGGATCGCCCGCGCGCTCACATCAGGACCAGAACTGACAGTGGCACACGCTCCACCGCAAGGGCAGGGAGATCGGTGCATCAGAACGGCCCGACGGCGCGGGCAACAGTTGTCTATCGTACTCGGCGCATCAAGCGCCGTCAAAGACGCCGACGGCCGGCCCCGCACGCACGGGGCGTGCAGGACCGGCCGTCCTGGGATCTGACGAGCCGGAGCCCGTGGACGATCAGCGGTAGTCGCCGAAGTCCAGGTCGTCGAGCGGGATCGCCTCGCCGGTGCCCATGCCCAGCGGCCCGAAGTCGATCTCGTCGTACCCGAACGTCGGGAACAGCTCGGAGCGCGCCTCGTCGGTCGGCTCCACGTCGACGTCGCGGTACCGCGGCAGGCCCGTCCCGGCGGGGATGAGCTTACCGAGGATGACGTTCTCCTTGAGGCCCAGCAGCGGGTCACGACGACCGCTCATCGCGGCCTCCGTGAGCACGCGCGTGGTCTCCTGGAAGGACGCCGCGGACAGCCACGAGTCGGTCGCGAGCGACGCCTTCGTGATGCCCATGAGCTCCGGACGACCCGAGGCCGGCTGACCGCCCTCCGCGACCGCGCGACGGTTCGCGTCCTCGAAGCGGCCACGCTCGGCCAGCTCACCGGGGAGCAGGTGCGAGTCGCCCGAGTCGAGCACGGTCACGCGACGCAGCATCTGCCGCACGATGACCTCGATGTGCTTGTCGTGGATGTCGACACCCTGCGAGCGGTAGACCTCCTGGACCTCCGCCACGAGGTGCTTCTGCGTCTCGCGCGGCCCGAGGATGCGCAGGACCTTCTTCGGGTCCACGGCACCCAGCACGAGCTGCGTGCCGACCTCGACGTGCGCGCCGTCGTCGACCAGCAGGCGCGCACGCTTCGAGACGGGGTACGCGATCTCCTCGCCGCCGTCGTCGGGCGTGAGCACCAGGCGGCGCGTGCGCTCCGAGTCGTCGATCGCGACGCGTCCCGAGTACTCCGCGATGGGGCTCTCACCCTTGGGGGTGCGGGCCTCGAAGAGCTCGGTGACACGCGGCAGACCCTGCGTGATGTCCTCTGCCGAGGCGACACCACCGGTGTGGAAGGTACGCATCGTGAGCTGCGTGCCCGGCTCACCGATCGACTGGGCCGCGATGATGCCGACGGCCTCGCCGATGTCGACGAGCTTGCCGGTCGCGAGCGAACGGCCGTAGCACTTCGCGCACGTGCCCACGCGGGACTCGCAGGTCAGGACCGAACGGACCTTGATCTCCGAGACCCCGGCCTCCAGCAGGCGGTCGATGAGGACGTCGCCGACGTCCTCGCCGGCCTCCGCCACGACGGTGCCGTCAGCATCCTCGACGGCCGACGCGAGCGTCCGGGCGTACACGCTGGTCTCCACCTTGGAGTGGCGGACCAGTGCGTCGCCGATCTGCTCGGCGACCGGGTACGCCAGACCACGCTCGGTGCCGCAGTCCTCCTCGCGGATGATGACGTCCTGCGACACGTCCACGAGACGGCGGGTCAGGTAGCCCGAGTCGGCCGTACGCAGAGCGGTGTCGGCCAGACCCTTACGGGCACCGTGCGTCGCGATGAAGTACTCGAGGACCGAGAGGCCCTCGCGGTAGTTCGACTTGATCGGGCGCGGGATGATCTCGCCCTTCGGGTTCGCGACGAGACCACGCATACCGGCGATCTGGCGGACCTGCATCCAGTTACCGCGCGCACCGGAGCCGACCATCGTGTAGACCGTGTTGCGCTCCGGGAAGTTCTCCCGCATCGCGGTCGCGACCTTGTCGGTGGCCTGCGTCCAGATCTCGATGAGCTCCTGACGGCGCTCGTCGTCGGTGATCAGACCCTTGTCGTACTGCTGCTGCACCTTGAGGGCACGAGCCTCGTGCTCGGCGAGGATCGCGGCCTTGGCCGACGGCGTGGCGACGTCGGAGATCGCGATGGTGACACCCGAACGGGTGGCCCACCGGAACCCGGCCTCCTTGAGCGCGTCGAGCGAGGCGGCGACCTCGACCTTCGGGTAGCGCTCCGCCAGCTCGTTGACGATCGACGACAGACGCTTCTTGTCGACGATCTCGTTCACGTACGGGTAGTCGACGGGCAGCGTGTCGTTGAACAGCGCGCGGCCCAGCGTCGTCGTGTAGTCGAAGGACGCACCGGCGACGTAGCCCTCGGGAGCGTCCGTCTCGGCCAGCACGAGGTCCGGGATGCGGAGCGTGACCTCGGCGTTCAGGTCCAGGCTGCCCTGGTCGAACGCCATGATCGCCTCGGCGACGGACGCGAACGCACGACCCGCACCCTCCGCGTCCTTCTTCTCGTTGGTCAGGTGGTAAAGACCGATGATCATGTCCTGAGAAGGCATGGTCACCGGACGACCGTCCGACGGCTTGAGGATGTTGTTCGACGACAGCATCAGGATGCGGGCCTCGGCCTGCGCCTCGGACGAGAGCGGCAGGTGGACGGCCATCTGGTCACCGTCGAAGTCCGCGTTGAACGCGGCACACACGAGCGGGTGCAGGTGGATCGCCTTGCCCTCGACGAGCTGCGGCTCGAAGGCCTGGATGCCGAGGCGGTGCAGCGTGGGTGCACGGTTCAGCAGGACGGGGTGCTCGGTGATGACCTCTTCGAGCACGTCCCACACGACCGGGCGGGCACGCTCGACCATGCGCTTCGCCGACTTGATGTTCTGCGCGTGGTTCAGGTCGACCAGGCGCTTCATCACGAACGGCTTGAAGAGCTCGAGCGCCATCTGCTTCGGCAGGCCGCACTGGTGCAGCTTGAGCTGCGGGCCGACGACGATGACCGAACGGCCCGAGTAGTCGACGCGCTTGCCGAGCAGGTTCTGGCGGAAGCGCCCCTGCTTGCCCTTGAGCATGTCGGAGATCGACTTGAGCGGGCGGTTGCCCGGACCCGTCACCGGACGACCACGACGACCGTTGTCGAACAGCGAGTCGACGGCCTCCTGGAGCATGCGCTTCTCGTTGTTCACGATGATCTCGGGGGCACCGAGGTCGAGCAGACGCTTCAGCCGGTTGTTGCGGTTGATGACGCGGCGGTACAGGTCGTTCAGGTCGGACGTGGCGAAGCGGCCACCGTCGAGCTGGACCATCGGACGCAGGTCCGGCGGGATGACCGGGACGGCGTCGAGGACCATGGCGGTCGGCGAGTTCGTCGTCGTGAGGAACGCGTTGACGACCTTGAGCCGCTTCAGGGCGCGGGTCTTGCGCTGGCCCTTGCCGGTGCGGATGGTCTCGCGCAGCGACTCGGCCTCGGCGTCCAGGTCGAAGCTCTCGAGACGCTTCTGGATCGCCGCGGCGCCCATCGAGCCCTCGAAGTAGGTGCCGTAGCGGTCCGTCAGCTGGCGGTACAGCATCTCGTCACCCTCGAGGTCCGCGACCTTGAGGTTCTTGAAGCGGTCCCACACCTGGGTCAGGCGGTCGAGCTCCGCGTCGGCACGCTTGCGCAGCTGCGCCATCTCGCGCTCCGCGGAGTCGCGCACCTTGCGGCGGGCGTCCGCGCGAGCACCCTCGGCCTCGAGCTCGGCCAGGTCGGCCTCGAGCTTCTGGGCACGGGCGTTGATGTCGTTGTCGCGGCGGTTCTCGATCTCCTTCTTCTCGAGATCGATCTCGTTCTGGAGGTTCGGCAGGTCCTCCTGGCGGGCCTCGGCGTCGACCCACGTGATCATGTACGCCGCGAAGTAGATGACCTTCTCGAGGTCCTTCGGGGCGAGGTCGAGCAGGTAGCCGAGGCGCGACGGGACGCCCTTGAAGAACCAGATGTGCGTGACGGGCGCGGCGAGCTCGATGTGGCCCATGCGCTCACGACGCACCTTCGACCGGGTCACCTCGACGCCGCAGCGCTCACAGATGATGCCCTTGAAGCGCACGCGCTTGTACTTGCCGCAGTAGCACTCCCAGTCCCGGGTCGGACCGAAGATCTTCTCGCAGAAGAGCCCGTCCTTCTCCGGCTTGAGGGTGCGGTAGTTGATGGTCTCGGGCTTCTTCACCTCGCCGTGCGACCAGGCACGGATGTCGTCGGCCGTGGCCAGGCCGATGCGCAGCTCGTCGAAGACGTTGACGTCGAGCAAAGTGTCCTACTTCCTTCGTCTCACCGGTCCCGTCCGGTCGTTGCCGGTCCGGGTCGTCGGTGCAGGGAATGTCGTGAAGGTGGTTGGTGGCGGTCGGGCCGGTCGTCAGGGACGGCCGACCCGACCGCGCGTGGAGACCGTCAGATCTCTTCGACGCTGGACGCGTTGGGGCGGCGGGACAGGTCGATCCCGAGCTCCTCGGCGGCGCGGTACACCTCGTCGTCGGGCTCCCGCATGTCGACCATCGTGCCGTCCGAGGACAGGACCTCGACGTTCAGGCACAGCGACTGCATCTCCTTGAGGAGAACCTTGAACGACTCCGGGATGCCCGAGTCGGGGATGTTCTCGCCCTTGACGATGGCCTCGTAGACCTTGACGCGGCCGGGGACGTCGTCCGACTTGATGGTGAGGAGCTCCTGCAGCGTGTAGGCCGCGCCGTACGCCTCGAGAGCCCACACCTCCATCTCGCCGAAACGCTGTCCACCGAACTGCGCCTTACCACCGAGCGGCTGCTGCGTGATCATCGAGTACGGACCCGTCGACCGCGCGTGGATCTTGTCGTCCACGAGGTGGTGCAGCTTGAGGATGTACATGTAGCCGACCGACACAGGAGCCGGGAACGGCTCGCCGGAGCGGCCGTCGAACAGCTGCGCCTTGCCGTCGCCGCCGACCATGCGCTCGCCGTCACGGTTGGGGAGCGTCGTCGACAGCAGACCGGTGAGCGCCTCCTCCTCCAGACCGTCGAAGACGGGTGTGGCGACCGGGGTGCCCGGCTCGGCCTTCGCGGCGACCGCGGGGACCTTGTCCTTCCAGGAGAGGTCCTTCTCCTCGGCGAGCGAGATGTCCCAGCCCTGCTTCGCGACCCACCCGAGGTGGGTCTCGAGGACCTGGCCGACGTTCATACGACCGGGGACGCCGAGCGGGTTGAGGATCACGTCGACCGCGGTGCCGTCCGCGAGGAACGGCATGTCCTCGACCGGGAGGATCTTCGAGATGACGCCCTTGTTGCCGTGACGGCCGGCGAGCTTGTCGCCGTCGGTGATCTTGCGGCGCTGCGCGATGTAGACGCGGACCAGCTGGTTCACGCCGGCGGGCAGCTCGTCGCCGTCCTCGCGGTTGAACTCGCGGACGCCGATGACCGTGCCGGACTCGCCGTGGGGCACCTTGAGCGACGTGTCGCGGACCTCGCGCGCCTTCTCACCGAAGATCGCGCGGAGCAGGCGCTCCTCCGGGGTCAGCTCGGTCTCGCCCTTGGGCGTGACCTTGCCGACGAGGATGTCGCCCGCCGAGACCTCGGCACCGATGCGGATGATGCCGCGTTCGTCGAGGTCCGCCAGGGCCTCCTCGGAGACGTTCGGGATGTCCCGCGTGATCTCCTCCGGGCCGAGCTTGGTGTCGCGCGCGTCGACCTCGTGCTCCTCGATGTGGATCGAGGAGAGCACGTCGTCCTGCACGAGACGCTGGCTGAGGATGATCGCGTCCTCGTAGTTGTGGCCCTCCCACGACATGAACGCGACGAGGAGGTTGCGGCCGAGCGCGAGCTCGCCCTCGTCCGTCGCCGGACCGTCGCCGAGCACCGAGCCGACCTCGACCCGCTGGCCCTCGTCGACGAGCACGCGCTGGTTGTAGCTCGTGCCCTGGTTCGAGCGCTGGAACTTCTGCGCGCGGTACGTCGACGTCGTGCCGTCGTCGTTCACGACGGTGACCAGGTCGGCCGACACGGCGGTCACGACGCCCGGCTTGGTCGCGACGATGACGTCACCGGCGTCGACCGCGGCACGCCACTCCATGCCGGTGCCGACGAGCGGCGCCTCGGAGCGGACCAGCGGCACCGCCTGACGCTGCATGTTCGCACCCATGAGGGCGCGGTTGGCGTCGTCGTGCTCGAGGAACGGGATGAGCGCCGTCGCGACCGAGACCATCTGGCGCGGCGAGACGTCCATGTAGTCGATCTGCGTCGCCGGGACGTCGTCCGTCTCGCCGCCCTTGATGCGGACGAGCACGCGGTCGAGGACGAAGTGGCCGTCCTCGGTGAGCGGCGTGTTCGCCTGGGCGATGATGTGGCGGTCCTCGTCGTCAGCCGTGAGGTACTCGATGTCGTCCGTCACGCGGCCGTCGACGACCTTGCGGTAGGGCGTCTCGACGAAACCGAACGGGTTGATCCGACCGAACGACGCGAGCGAACCGATGAGGCCGATGTTCGGGCCCTCAGGGGTCTCGATCGGGCACATGCGGCCGTAGTGCGACGGGTGGACGTCACGGACCTCCATGCCGGCGCGGTCACGCGACAGACCACCCGGGCCGAGGGCCGACAGACGCCGCTTGTGCGTCAGGCCCGCGAGCGGGTTGTTCTGGTCCATGAACTGCGACAGCTGGCTCGTCCCGAAGAACTCCTTGATGGAGGCCACGACGGGACGGATGTTGATGAGCGTCTGCGGCGTGATGGCCTCGACGTCCTGCGTCGTCATGCGCTCGCGCACGACGCGCTCCATCCGGGACAGGCCGGTGCGGACCTGGTTCTGGATGAGCTCGCCGACCGCGCGGATGCGGCGGTTGCCGAAGTGGTCGATGTCGTCCGTCTCGACGCGGACCTCGACGGTCTCGCCGTTCCGGGTGCCCGGGATGCTCGCGACCTCGGCGTGCAGCGCGGCGATGTAGCGGATCGTGGCGACGATGTCGTCCTTGGACAGCGTGGAGTCCGCGAGGGGCGCGTCGATGCCGAGCTTCTTGCTCACCTTGTAGCGGCCGACCTTCGCGAGGTCGTAGCGCTTCGGGTTGAAGTAGAAGTTCTCGAGGAGCGCGCGACCGGCCTCGACCGTCGGCGGCTCGCCCGGACGGATCTTGCGGTAGAGGTCGAGCAGCGCCTCTTCCTCGGTGTGGACGTGGTCCTTCTCGAGGGTGTCGAGCACGGCCGGGAAGTCGGCGAACTGCTCGCGGATCTCGGACTCGGTCATGCCGAGCGCCTTGAGCAGCACGGTGACGGACTGCTTGCGCTTGCGGTCGACGCGCACGCCGACGGCGTCGCGCTTGTCGATCTCGAACTCGAGCCAGGCGCCGCGCGACGGGATGATCTTCGCGGAGAAGATGTCACGGTCGCTCGTCTTGTCGGCGATGCGCTCGAAGTAGACGCCCGGCGAACGGACGAGCTGCGACACGACGACGCGCTCGGTGCCGTTGATGATGAACGTGCCGCGCTCGCTCATGAGCGGGAAGTCGCCCATGAAGACCGTCTGGCTCTTGATCTCACCGGTGGTGTAGTTGACGAACTCCGCGGTCACGAAGAGCGGCGCGGCGTACGTGAAGTCCTTCTCCTTGCACTCGTCGGCCGTGTACTTCGGCGGCTCGAAACGGTGGTTGGAGAAGGAGAGGGACATCGTCTGACCGAAGTCCTCGATCGGGGAGATCTCCTCGAAGATCTCCTCGAGGCCCGACGTCGACGGCACGTCCTGGCGGCCGGCCTCCTGGGCGGCGGCGACGCGCGCGCGCCACTTCTCGTTACCGAGGAGCCAGTCGAAGCTCTCGGTCTGGAGACCGAGCAGATCGGGGACACCGAGGGGCTCGTAGATCTTGGCGAAGGAGACGCGACGAGAAGCAGTACGGTTCGCGATGGCGTCGGCGGTGGGAGCAGAAGGGGTGCGCGAGGCAGCCAAGAGGGGTCCTTCCCTGCAGATCGAAAGAACGCTGCACTGCCGGACCGGGCACGATCACCGCCGCCAGGACCACAACGTGACGCGCACGTACGTCACCGTGAGGTCGTGGGGTATCTGAGATCGGGGGCACAGGACAGCGCAAAGCGTTAGCCTACCCGAAACCTGGCCTCGGGTCCAGTCCCCCTCTGCGGGCCACGACAGGTCGCGCCCCATCACCGCGCGGCACCGTCCTCGGGCCCCGCGATCACTTCGCCGACCACGTCGTCGACGTCCTGCTGGGACCCGCGTTCCCGCACGTCCCTGCGCGACTCCCGGACCAGGTGCGCATCGTCGCTGTCCTGCGCGCTGCGCCACCACGAGTCCGCGTCCTCGTCGCGCAGACATGGTGGCACACGGGGTCGCCCTTCGTGAAGTCGTGCACCCCGTACGGCTCCTCGCGCAGCGCCGCCCGGGTGGTGGCGCTATGCTCCCGCGACCCTGTCGCAGAGACGACGAGGCCCCCACCCAGAAGGGTGGGGGCCTCGCACGGTGATCACGCCGGTGATCCCGGCCGCGGCCCGACTCGCGTCAGGCGACGACCGGAAGGATCACTTGACCGTGACGGTGGCGCCGGCGCCCTCGAGGGCAGCCTTGGCCTTGTCAGCGGCCTCCTTGGTGGCGTTCTCGAGAACCGGCTTGGGGGCGCCGTCGACGAGGTCCTTGGCCTCCTTGAGACCGAGGTTCGTGAGCGCGCGCACCTCCTTGATGACCTGGATCTTCTTCTCGCCGGCAGCCTCGAGGATGACGTCGAACTCCGTCTTCTCCTCCTCGGCCTCAGCAGCAGCACCCGCGGCGGGGGCGGCGACGGCAACGGCGGCCGGAGCGGCAGCGGTGACCTCGAAGGTCTCCTCGAAGGCCTTCACGAACTCGTTGAGCTCGATGAGCGTGAGCTCCTTGAAAGCGTCGATGAGCTCGTCGGTGGTGAGCTTCGCCATGATGGCGTTCCTTTCGATCTGGGCGCCCTGAACGGTTCCGGGCTCGCGGCCCGGGACTCCGTCAGGAGCAGGGGTTGTGATGGTCGGCGCACCGCGGTCAGGCGGCAGCGCCCTCCGAGTCCTGCTTCTGACGCAGGGCATCGATGACGCGAGCAGCCTCGGCGGGCTTCGCGGTGAAGACGTACGCAGCCTGGAACAGCTTCGCCTTCATCGCCCCGGCCGCCTTGGCCAGCAGGATCTCGCGGGACTCGAGGTCCGCGAGCTTCGTGACCTCGTCGCTCGTCAGGGGGCGTCCGTCGAGGACACCGCCCTTGATGACCAGCGCGGGGTTCGCCTTGGCAAAGTCACGCAGACCCTTGGCCGCCTCGACCGGGTCACCGGTCACGAAGGCGATCGCCGACGGACCAGCGAGGTCGGCGTCGGCGATGTCGACCCCGGCCTCCTTGGCCGCGATGGCGGTCAGCGTGTTCTTCACCACGGCGTAGGTTGCGTTGCCGCTGAGCGACCGACGCAGCGTCTTGAGCTGCGCGACGGTGAGCCCGCGGTACTCGGTCAGCACGGCTGCGTTCGACTCACGGAACGCGTCCGTGAGCTCTGCAACTGCGGCTGCCTTGTCCGGCCTCGCCATGGCAATCCTTCCGATGGTGGTGCCGCAGGCGCCGTGCCGAGACCCCGGGAAACGAGAAGAGCCCCGCACAGGGCGGGGCTCGTGATCACACGCACATCGGTGAGGACGTCTCGTGTCGAGGCTCGCACCTGCGCCGGCCCCCGTTCGATGACGGGACTTCGGTGACGACTGCCGATCCCCGCGAACGGGTTCCGGGCAGGCGTCGACGACCTGCGGTCTTGGGTACCCGACCACTGTACGTCATCGCGGCGGCACGACCAAAACGCGCCCTGCGGTGGCTGACCCGTCACGCCGCCAGACCGGGCAGCGACGCGAAGCACACCAGCGGCACGGGCTCCTCGACGTCCTCGAGCGCCCGGGCGAGCGCCTCCTCCGGCTCGGCGCCGTCGCGCAGACGCTGGTGGAAGCGCGGCATGACCTCCGCCGCGACCTCGTCGGACAGTGGTGCGACAGATGCCACGACCGCGCGAGCACCCAGGCGCAGGAGCACCGACGTGAGCCCGAGCACCTCCCCCGCCAGACCTGGCGTCGCACCGCCCACCTCGCACGCCGACAGGACGACGACCGACTGCGGGAGCCGGAGGCCGTCGAGCTCGTGGGCGAACAGAGGCCCGTCCGCGAGGCCGACCTGTGCGAACAACGGGTTGTCGGCGTCGTGCCGCCCGTGCGCAGCGAGGTGCACGACGTCGTGGTCGCCGAGCGCGTCGCGCACCGCGGACGCCGTCGCCGCGCCCGCGACCCAGGCCGCGCCCCCCGGCCAGACGGTCGCGACCGCACGCACCTCGTCGGCAGCCCGCGGCACGCCAGGACCAGCCGCCGCCACCACCCTCGCGTCGACGGCGCCCGACCCGACAGCGCGCCCTCGCGCCACATAGGAGTTGACCGCAGTCGGCAGGCCGCGACGGGACGGGAGCGACGACCAGGGAAGGCCGATCAGCGGGTCACGGGCCGCCACGTACAGCGCCCCCTCCGCGCGCAACGGCCGGACCAGCAGGTCGTCGAGGTGCCGCAAGCCCGACCCGAGAGAAGCCACCGCGACGCGGTGCAGCGCCGGCGGGATCAGGTCGTTCGACACGATCTGCAGGTCGGCGCGGACGCGGCGGATCCGCTCCGCGACGTCCGCGGCGTCGGCGAGGTCGACGAGCGTCATGCCCTGCGCGCCGGCCCGGACGGCGACGACACGCCCCTGGATCACGGCGAACGAGGCGACGACGGCGCCGTCGGACTGCTCCACGAGTCGCCCGAGCACCTCCCGAGCGTGCACCGGACGCTGCACCGACGCGTCGCCCGGGCGTTGCCACGATCGCTCCCGCAGCTGGTGCTGGGTGTCCTTCGCGCGCTTCCGCAGCATCGCAGCCTCCCGTGCGGCCGCGGGGTCGGTGTCGACCGGGAGGTCACGGGCCCGTGCGAGGAGCGCCCGCGCGGTCGACAGCAGCTCCGCGGCGACCGGGTCGTCGGGCGGGGTGACGCGAGCGGCACCGGCGAACGCGGCCCGGCCACGCTCCAGCGCGTCGAAGAGTGAGGCGGGGCGCCGCGTCCGCGCCGCCGCGTCCACGTCCGCCCAGTTCAGCCCCAGACCATGGACCGACGCGGCAGTGAGCGACTCCACGGAGCCCAGCCGGGTGCGGTGCGCAGCCAGGACGCCGAACCCGTGCCGTACGGCGCGCAGGCCGGCAGGCCGGTCTCCTGCGGCGAAGGCGAGCTCGGCGGCCACGACGCATCGCTGTACCCGCAGGCTCAATGGTGCACCGTGCAGTCGAGCGGGTACCTCGTCGAGCACTGCGCGAGCTGCGTCGAGCTCCGCCGCGGAGACGAGCCACTGGATCGCGATGAGCCGGGCCTCGACTGCCGGCTCACGGCCGAGCACCGCACCCGTCGACGCACCCCGGTCCGCGACGTCGAGCGCCGCCGCGGCACGTCGACGGCAGACCGCAGGGCTCGGCGTCCCCTCGACCCGGGCGCGCGCTACCTCGACCTCGAGCTCGAGGGCCCGGGCCGTGACTGCCCACGACGCGTGACCACCGTCCTCGAAGTGGCGCCGCGCGAGCGCCCCCCATCGCTTGGCGTCAGCGAAGCGGCGCAGTCCGAGGAACGTCCGGGCGCGGAAGTACTCCGCCTCCGCGAGATCGAGACGGAAGCCGGCGCGCTGCAGCTGCGGGATCGCCTCCGCGAGCGCCGCGTCCGCCTCGGTCCACAGTCCGGCCTCGACGAGGACCTCCGCCTTGCCGAGGAGAGGGATGCCGTCGTCCTGGTCGGGCGCGTGCTGGTAGGACCGGTCCATGTCGGCGAGAGCACCCGGCAGATCGCCGAGGAGACTCTTGGCATAGCCGACGTTGTGATCGGCGAACGCGACGTAGTAGGGATGCCCCAACTTCCTGGCGTGCTCCTGCGCACCGAGATAGTCACGGAGCCCGACGTTCACGTCACCAAGATCGATCGATGCCGAGCCGCGGTTGATGAGAGTGATGGCCATGTCGCGGTGGTTCGTCCTCGGCAAGCCGCTCAGTGCCGAGGTGAACATCCGGTGCGCGAGCGTCGGTGAGCCTGTTCGGAGAAAGATGAGCCCACGCTGACCGTCGACCACGGCCGCCAGCTCGCGGTCACCGAGCAGCGCCGCATGTGCGGCGGCCTGCTCGAGATCGCCTCCCGCATCGCCCTCCCCGGGAATGGCGTCGACCGCGGTCGATCGTGTGACGAGCGCCCGCACGAGGAGCCGACGCAAGCCGTCGGCGTGTGAGGACTCCCCGGTGACGGCTTCCGTCAGCTCGCCGACGAGAGGAACCAGGATGTCGAGCGCAGCGGCATGCTGAGCGCGGACGCAGAGCTCACGGGCGCGTTCGAGGCGGTCGGTGTAGCGTGCCGCGTCATCGTGCTGCGTCACACCGACCGCCTCTCATGTCACGACCCGGGCACCGTCCCATACAGGTCGCCCACAGCAACGACAGCATCCCACGCCGCCGTCACCCGTGACGAGGTCTCGTGCCCTGAGGCGCGCGCCTCGAGGAGAGCGACGGCGAGCTCGCCCGCGAGCACCGGGGCCGCGAACGACGTGCCGCTCCACAGCGCGAAGCCGCCCCGGAAGTCGTCCGGGTCCACCGACTCGCGCAGACCGTCCGGCGTCCGCGACCGCGGGGTCGCCGGTCCGTCGAACGTGGTCGGCATCGTGCTCAGAGACTTTGCTCCCGCGCGGACCGCCGTCACCCACGGGCCGTCGTTGGCGAAGTCCGCGAGCGTGCCGTTCGGGTTCGACGCCGTCACGGTCAGCAGCGGGGTGTACCCGGCGACGAGGTCGGCGGGTCGTTCCGGGACGACCGGCCCACCCGGCACGCGTCGCACGGACGGTGCCCAGGCTGCCGGGAAGACCGGGCGGCACGACCCATCGTTACCGGCGGACACCACGACGAGCACCCCGGCCGCACGGAGGTCGCGCAGCGCGCCGCGCAGGACGCCGTCGTAGTCGTCGCTCTCCGTCTCCTCGGGGTAGTAGCCCAGCGGCAGGACGACGACGTCGACCGCGGCGCACGACGAGTCGCCCGCGACCCCCCGCAGGTGGAAGTCGAGCAGCCGCTCGAGGCTTCGTGCGACGTCCCACTCGGTCGACTCCCCGCTCGCCCCCGAGATCCGGACCGGGAGGATCACGGCGTCCGGGCACACCTGGTGGACGACGCCTGCGATGAACGTGCCGTGCCCCGAGTACTCGCCGATGGTGCCCTCGTCCGTGCTGTCCGGTGCGGCGTCTCCGTCGGGCTCGCGGTCGTCGTACGTGCCGATCGGGGCGCCGTCGAGCAGCACGCCTCGTGCGACCACCGGGCTCGACGGGTCGAACCACGGGTGCTGCCCGACACCGCTGTCGACGATCGCGACCACCGGGCGCACCAGCCCGTCAGCCGTCGTCCACAGGTCGCCGGCCGCGTGGGAGCGGCGTGGCGGAGAGGCCACGAAGGTCGCCGGCTCCCTCGTGCCGGCCAGGCCGTAGCCCGTCGTCCGCTTGTGCCCCACGAGCACGTGGTCCAGCCCGAGGCGGACCGAGTCCCCCTGGTCCGCCCCCTCGCCCACCTCGTCCAGCAGCTCCCACACGTCGACGTCGTCCCCCGCGACGTGCACCGCGACGCCCTGTCGCGACGCACCCTCACGGGCACCGGCCACCGGCGCCTCGCTCACCCGAACGTCCAGGCCCCGCCGCACGGCCGCCGCACGGACAGCCGACACCAGCACGTCGTCGGCCGCACCCCCCGGCGCGGAACGCACGATCAACCGGTCCGCCACGTACCGCGTCGGCGCGACGCGGCGTGCGCGACGCACCCGCGCGCGCGCCGGGTCCAGGTCGCGGACCTCGTGCACCACGCCGTCGTGGTCGCGCAGGGTGCGCACCGGCCGTCGACCGTCCGTGCCGCCGTCGGTGCCGGGTGGGATCTCGCTCACGGTCGTACCTCTCGATGTGGACGACGGTCACCGTCGTCGGCTGCGGTGGTGACGCGCCGGGGCGCGTCGGGAGCGGCGGCTGCCGCGGTCAGAGCTCGATGACGGGCGTGCTGACGGCTGGGCCGTCCTCCGGTCGGGCCACGAGGCTCGCCGGGCCTGGCGCGACGGCGTCGAACGCGAACCGGCCGTCGTCGTCCGTGCGCGTGGTGAGCACCTCGCCGTGCGGGCGGTGGAGCTCGATGTCGACCTCGCCGGTCGGCGCGATCCAGCCGTCGATCCGCACCCCGTCGATCCCGGGGGCGACGGTGATCATCACGGTGCGCGACGTGGACGTGAAGGTGATCGTGCGTGCCTGCGTCGGCGCGGTCTCGGCGCGGACGCCGGTGGGCTCGGGCACGAGCTCGAGGGTCATGACCTCGGTCTCGAGCGCGGCGAGCGTCATGGCGAACAGCGACCTGTCGGCGAGATCCACGGGCACCGGGTCGACCAGGAGCGCCAGCCTGCCGATCTCGGCGAGGATCCTCTCGTCGTCGGCGTCGAGCGGCTCGTCAGGTGAGTACGACCTGCTCATGCGTGCCTCCAGATGTCGTCGGCGCCGCTCTGCTCGAGAAGCGTGCGCAGCTTGGCGAGGCACCGGCCTCGGGTCGCTCCGATGCTGCCCACCGGCATGCCGATGGCCTCGGAGATGTGCTTGTAGTCGGGTCGGTCGGCGAGCGAGACGAGCCGCAGCAGCTCGCGGCACCGGTCGGGCAGGTCCTGGAAGACGGTCCACAGCGTGCGGTCGCGGTCGTCCTCGACGACGACGACGTCCGGTGCCGGGTCGGGGGTCGGCAGCTCGCGGTGCGCGCCGGTCTCCGGGTCCGGCCCGTCGTGCAGCTCGGTGCGGTGGCGTTCGTCCCGCCGGCGACGACGCACGGCCTCCCACGCCCCCCGCTTCGCCGTCACGAGGAGCCACTTGAGCACGGCGTGCGGCTCGGCGATCGTGTCGACGTGCCGGACCAGAGCGACCCAGGTGTCCTGCACGACGTCGTCCGCGGCCTGGGGCTCGACGCCCTGCGCGCGGACCGTGTGCCACAGCAGCGGGGTCATCTCGCGGACCACCGCCTCGAGCGCAGCGGGACGGCCTTGCCGGTACTCGAGGACGGCGTGCGCCGCCCGGTCCCCGAGGCTGAGCCCGTCAGGGTCACGTGTCGTGTGCGGCTTGTCAGCCATCGATGCGCCACCGCCTTTGCTCGACGTGGTGAGAGCCGCGCTGACCTGCGGCTTCGACCATCCTACGAGCGGCTCGCGGCCTCGGCGCGATGCGCTCTCGCTGGTGCTCACGGGACCACCGCTCCTTGCCTCGTCGCTCGTCCACGCTCGTCGATGCCGGCGTCGTGCGCCGACCCGTCCTGCTGGACGGGTGCCCCGTCCCCCTCTGCCACAGGGCACCCGTCCCCCGCACGACCAAGAGCGGAGCACGCACCGTGCTGATACGCCCAGCAGACGTGACCTGGGTCACATCAGGCGACATCGCACCGATACGGGAAAACCCTCATGCTCGCGGCCACGCCGGGCCACCGACACGGGAATCCCCTGATATCGCCCCGTGCTCCGCCCGATCTAGTCTCGCGAGGTCCCCTAACAAAGGAGTTCCTTGTGGACCTCTCCCGCCTCGTCCCGGCCTCACGCCGGACCCGCGCCCTCGTCGGTGCGACGTTCGCCGCGGCACTGGGCGTCACCTCGGTCGCCGGGGCTCTGCCCGCGACGGCCGCCCCCGTGCAGACCGGTCTCGGCGTCGCCGCCGCCACGGGCTCGTCCGCCCAGTGGCTCACCGGCTACTGGCACAACTTCGACAACGGCTCGGGCACGATCCACCTGGCCGACGTCCCGCAGCAGTACAACCTCGTCGAGGTCGCCTTCGCGGACGCGTCCGCGGCGTACCCCGGCGGCATCGAGTTCAACCTCGCCACCAAGGACTTCGGCGGCACCTACAGCGTCGACCAGTTCAAGGCCGACGTGAAGACGCTCCACGCACAGGGCCGGAAGGTGGTGCTGTCCATCGGGGGACAGAACGGCACCATCAACGTCACCAGCGCGACCCAGGCCACCAACTTCGCCAACACGGCGTACTCGGTGCTCCAGGAGTACGGCTTCGACGGCGTCGACATCGACTTCGAGAACGGCATCGACGCGACCTACACCGCGAACGGCCTGCACGCGCTCGCGAGCAAGGTCGGGTCGTCGTTCATCCTGACGATGGCGCCGCAGACCATCGACTACCAGGCGACGTCGATGGCGTACTACAAGCTGACGCAGAACGTGAAGGACATCCTCACGATCGTCAACACGCAGTACTACAACTCGGGCTCGATGCTCGGCAGCGACGGCAAGGTCTACTCGCAGGGCTCGGTCGACTTCGTGACCGCCCAGGCGACGATCCTGCTCGACCAGATGGGCCTGCGCCCCGACCAGGTCGGCCTCGGCTACCCCGCCACGTCGCAGGCGGCCGGCGGCGGCTACCAGTCCACGGCCAACGTCATCGCGGCGATCGACTGCCTCGAGAAGGGCACGTCGTGCGGCTCGTTCAAGCCGAGCAAGACGTACGGCAAGATCGGCGGCGCCATGACCTGGTCCGTCAACTGGGACAAGACGGCGAACTACGCGTTCGCCAACGCCGTGGGCGCCCGCCTCGGCTCCGGCTCGGGCACCCCCACGTCGTCGCCGACGGCGACCAGCACGCCGACGCAGTCGGCCACGCCCACCCAGTCCGCCACCCCGACGCAGTCGGCCACGCCCACCAAGTCGGCGACCCCGACGGCCACGCCCACCGCCACCCCGACGCCCACCTACACCGGCACCTGCTCGGTCGCGGCCTGGTCGTCCAGCACGGTCTACACGGGCGGCCAGCAGGTCTCCTACAACGGCACGATCTACAGCGCGCAGTGGTGGACCCAGGGTGACGTCCCCGGCACCGCCGCCACCAACGGCTCGTCCGTGTGGAAGGTCGTGGGCACCTGCTCCGGCTCCACCGGCACCGCGACCCCGACGAAGTCGGCCACGGCGACCGCGACCTCCACGTCGACAGGCGGAACCGGCACCTGCACGGTCGCCGCGTGGTCGTCCTCGACCGTCTACACCGGCGGCCAGCAGGTCTCCTACAACGGCAAGGTCTACAAGGCGAGCTGGTGGACCCTGGGCGAGACGCCGGGCAGCGCCTCCGTGTGGGCGCTCGTCAGCACCTGCTGACGCTCGCACCCAGCCACAGCATCGCAACAGCACGAAGGGGCCCCGGGCACACGCCCGGGGCCCCTTCGTCGTCGTTCGGACGGGTCCCGGCCCCGGACGGCGCACGCGTCGACAGGTGCAGGAAACGCCACAGGGCGGCACCACCCGGAGGTGGTACCGCCCTGTGCGCGACTCAGAGGTGCCTGATCAGGCAGCCTCGTCCTCGGTGAGCTTGGTCGTGCGGCTCGGGTCGACCGGGACGCCCGGGCCCATCGTCGTCGTGATGGTCGCCTTCGAGATGTAGCGGCCCTTGGACGCCGACGGCTTGAGACGCAGGATCTCCTCGAGCGCCGCCGCGTAGTTCTCCACGAGCTGGGCGTCCGTGAAGGACACCTTGCCGATGATGAAGTGGAGGTTCGCGTGCTTGTCGACGCGGAACTCGATCTTGCCGCCCTTGATCTCCTCGACAGCCTTCGCGACGTCCATGGTCACGGTGCCCGTCTTGGGGTTCGGCATGAGACCACGCGGGCCGAGGACGCGGCCGAGGCGGCCGACCTTGCCCATGAGGTCCGGCGTCGCGACGGCGGCGTCGAAGTCCGTGCGGCCCTTCGCGACCTCGTCGATCAGCTCGTCGCCACCGACGATGTCGGCGCCGGCGGCCCGGGCCTCCTCGGCCTTCGCAGCGTTCGCGAACACGAGGACGCGGGCGGTCTTACCGGTGCCGTGCGGCAGGTTGACCGTGCCACGGACCATCTGGTCCGCCTTGCGGGGGTCGACGCTCAAGCGGAACACGACCTCGACGGTCGCGTCGTACTTGGTGGACGACGTCTCCTGGGCGAGGCGCACGGCCTCCAGGGGTGCGTACAGACGCGTGCGGTCGATCTTCTCTGCCGCGGCGCGGTACGCCTTGCTGCGCGTTGCCATATCTGCTTCTCCTGATCAGCAGTCGTGGTCAGAGGGTCCGCGCGGACCCTGCCACTGGGGTGTGCTCCGGCCCGGGTCCGGGCCGGAGCGAGCGGTGCGAGAGCGTCAGCCCTCGACCTTGATGCCCATCGAGCGAGCGGTGCCGGCGATGATCTTCGCGGCCGCCTCGATGTCGTTCGCGTTGAGGTCCTCGAGCTTCGTCTGGGCGATCTCGCGGACCTGGGCGCCGGTGAGGGTCGCGACCTTCACGGTGTGCGGGGTCGGCGAGCCCTTGTCGACGCCTGCGGCCTTCTTGATGAGCTCGGCCGCCGGCGGGGTCTTGGTGATGAAGGTGAACGAGCGGTCCTCGTACACCGTGATCTCGACCGGCACGACGTTGCCACGCTGCGACTCGGTCGCCGCGTTGTACGCCTTGCAGAACTCCATGATGTTGACGCCGTGCTGACCGAGCGCGGGGCCGATCGGCGGCGCGGGGGTCGCCGCGCCGGCCTGGATCTGGAGCTTGATGAGGCCGGAGACCTTCTTCTTGGGAGGCATGTGCTGTCCCTCTTTCGTGGTTCGTGGGCCGACGCCGTGGGCGATGACCCGGTTGCAGAGCCGCCCGGAGCGGCAGGCAATAGGGGTTCGTCAGATCTTGGCGACCTGGTTGAACCCCATCTCGACCGAGGTCTCCCGGCCGAAGATGGAGACGAGGACCTTGAGCTTCTGGGCCTCGACGTTGATCTCGGAGATGGTCGCCGGCAGCGTGTCGAACGGACCGTCGGTGACGGTGACCGACTCGCCGACCTCGAAGTCCACGTCGATCGTGGGGGCGGCCTTGGCCGACGGCTTCGACGACTCCTGCTGGGGCGCGAGCGTCGACGAGAGCATCGAGACGACCTCGTCGAGCGTCAGCGGCACCGGCTGGTGCGTGTGGCCGACGAAGCCCGTGACACCCGGCGTGTGGCGCACGGCGCCCCACGACTCGTCCGTCAGGTCCATGCGGACGAGGACGTAGCCGGGGATGCGGACGCGCCGGACGATCTTCTTCTGCGCGTTCTTGTACTCGACGACCTCTTCCATCGGCACTTCGATCTGGAAGATGTAGTCCTCCATGTTCAGGCTCTGGATACGGGTCTCCAGGTTGGCCTTCACACGGTTCTCGTAGCCGGCGTACGAGTGGATGACGTACCAGTCGCCGAGCTGCGAGCGCAGCTCGCGCTTCAGCTGCTCGACCGGGTCGAGATCTTCGTCGGACTCCGCGTCGTCGGACTCGGTGTCGTCCGCCTCGATGTCGTCGGCCTCGTCCGCGGCGGCGTCCTCGGCCTCGTCAGAGGTCTGCTCGACGTCGTCGACGGTGTCCGCCGGCGTCTCGGCGACCGAGCCCTCCTCGGGCACCACGACGTCGTCGTCGACGTTCTCGACGTTGTCAGGAGACTCCTGGGACACGGGCGAACCTGCTTTCCTTGGCGTGAGACTTCAGTTGACGATCGTGCCGAGCGTCGACCGACGCTCACCGCGCCGCACCGGGCGCGAGCGCGCCACCGGGGACGTCAGCTCCCGAACACCCACAGGACGGCCTTGCCGATCCCGAAGTCGACCAGCGTCACGAACGCCATGATCACGGTCACGAAGACCAGCACGACCGCCGTGTAGGTGAAGAGCTCGGTCCGGGTGGGGGTGTGGACCTTCTTCAGCTCGGCGACGACCTGTCGCACGAACAGGACGATCCGTCCGAAGAAGCCCTTCTTCTCCGAGGAAGCAGAACGCTTCTTCGGTGCCGGCGCGTCATTCGCGCTGACCGACCCCGATGCCGAATCGCTCACTTCTTCCCCACTCCGAAGACCGTTGGACGAACACGCACGTCGTGCGTCGTGCAGGGTAGACAGGACTCGAACCTGCAACCTGCGGTTTTGGAGACCGCTGCGCTACCAATTGCGCCACTACCCTTTGCGTGACAGACGCCCGCACGTGCGCTGCGTCCCGGAACGACGTCTGCACGTCGTCAGGGGCACCGCAACAGGGCGGGCGTCGACCACCGAGCACTCATCGTACGCGACACCGGGCCCCCGGGTCGAACTCGGCTTTCACCCGCCCCTGCGCCGACTCGTAACCGGCCGGAAACCCACGCGTCGACGCCGGCCCGTAGCGTCGTCGTCAGCAACAGGTCGACGACGACGCCGAGGCCTCGACGCGGAGCCTCTTCCCCACTGGGCAAGAGACGACGCGGAGGGCAGCGATGGCACGAGCAACCACAGGGATCCTGGTCGACCTCACCGACGCCGGCACGGCGGTCGCGGTCGCCGACCGGCTGCGACGCATGGGATTCCGTGCCGCAGCCCACGACGAGTCCGGCATCCGCCGGCCCGTCCCCCCGCCCCGGCACCCCGCCGTGGTCGTGACCGAGCACGACCGCGCCGACGAGCACGCCTCCGCGCGCGGCACGCGCGGGCACGGCGCTCACCCCGACCCCGCGGCAGACCGCCGAGTCCTGGTCGTCGACCAGGTGTCGACGACCGCGAGCGCCGCGGACATCACCGCCATCGCCACGGAGACGGCTCGGCACGCGGACGCGGTCGGGGCCGCTCCCCCGCCCCTCGAGGTGCTCACCACGGCGGAGCTCACCGCGGGGATCGCGCCGTTCCGCCACGACGGCGGCGTCGAGACGTCCTTCGGCGCCGGGAAGTTCGCGGTCGTCGCGATCGCGGTCTACGAGGGGAGCCGGATCCGACGGTCGTTCGGGCCGGCGGCCGGCGCCGACCTCGAGCGCACGCTCGCGCAGTGCGTCGACGACGACCTGCCGGGCGTGTACCCGGTGGGCGTCACCGAGCAGCACGAGATCGTGCTCGTCGTCGACCGGTCGCGCGTCGGGCGCCTCTCGCGCGGCCTCGAGATGGTCGTCCGGCGGCTCGCGGCGCGGCACTACCGCGTCGGCCGCGGCACGGTGTCCGAGGCCCGCACGGACGACGACCGGGCGCACGACACGCTCCAGGTCACGCCGCTCGTCGGGTACGCACCCTTCTCCAGCAAGGACTCCGCGCGCTCGGCGCTCGCACGTGCGCTCGTCGGCGTGCAGGGGTCGCGCGAGCGGCTCGACCTCGAGCCCACCGCCGGCCCGCCGCGGCTCACGGACGCCGAAGAGCTCGCGGCGCTGCGCGAGCCCCTGCCGGCCGCCGCCCCCGTCGACGAGACGGTCGGCGCGTGGAAGGCCCTCGGCGGACGGCTGCGGGCCGTGACCCAGCAGCCCACGGGGCGCCTGTGGACCCAGTTCGCGATCACGCTCGCCGTGGGAGTCCTCCTGCCCTATGTGCTCTACGTCGCCGCCGCGCACAGCGGGCTCGACCTCACGCGGTTCACCTACCCGCTCGTCGTGGTGGCGATGATCGTGACGGCTCTGGCGATCGTCGTCGAGTCGTCGCTCGCGGCCGACCCCACCCAGCCCGCTCCCGTGCCCAGCGGGACCGCTCCCCCGGCGGCGAGCGCGATCATCGCGGCCTACCTGCCGAACGAGTCGGCGACGATCGTCGACACGATCGAGGCGTTCCGGCGGATCGACTACGCGGGCGACCTGCAGATCGTGCTGGCGTACAACACGCCGCAGGACCTGCCCGTCGAGGCGGTCCTGCGGGACATCGCCGCACGCGACCCGCGGCTCACGCTCCTGCGGGTCCCGGCCTCCACCTCCAAGGCGCAGAACGTGAACGCCGCGCTGGACGTCGTCCGCGGCGAGTTCGTCGGCATCTTCGACGCCGACCACCACCCCGGCCCCGGAAGCTTCGAGCGGGCCTGGGCGTGGCTGCGCGACGGCTACGACGTCGTCCAGGGGCACTGCGTGGTCCGCAACGGGTCGGCGTCGCACCTCGCCGGGATCGTCGCGGTCGAGTTCGAGTCCATCTACGCCGTGAGCCACCCCGGACGCGCCCAGCTCCACGGGTTCGGGATCTTCGGCGGCTCCAACGGGTACTGGCGGACGTCGGTGCTCCGCGAGACCCGGATGCGCCGGCGCATGCTCACCGAGGACATCGACGCGTCGATCCGCTCGATCACGGCCGGGCACCGGGTCGCCTCCGACCCGCGGCTGACGTCGTACGAGCTCGCGACGACGACGCTCGGGCAGCTCACCGCCCAGCGGCTGCGGTGGGCGCAGGGCTGGCTCCAGGTCTCGGCCCAGCACCTCGCCGCGGCCCTGCGCAGCCCCCACCTGACCGTCCGGCAGAAGATCGGCATGACGTACCTGCTCGGCTGGCGCGAGCTCTACCCGTGGGTGTCGCTGCAGGTCTACCCGATCCTCCTGTTCGCGCTGCTGCACCCGCACCGCATCGAGAGCCGGTCCTGGTTCATCTCGCTGTTCGTGCTCAGCACCGTCTTCACGCTCGCCATGGGCCCGCTCCAGGCGTTCATGGCGTACGTCCTCGGGGAGCCGTCGATCCGCGCCCACCGCCGCTGGTACTGGCGCTACCTCGTGTGGTCCGGGTTGTTCACCGAGCTCAAGAGCGCCCTGACGCGCATCGCGCACGTCAAGGAGCTCAGCCGCGAACGCGTCTGGCGCGTCACCCCGCGCGTCGTGCCCGACGCGCCGGACACGCACGGCACGGCGACCCCCCGTGACACCCCCCGACCCGTCGGACCGGAAGCGCAGGTGGCCTGAGATGACCGACACCCGACCCGCTGAGACCCCCACCGCACAGACCCCCACCGCAGAGGCCCCCACCACCGGCGGGGCCCTCGCTGCCGACACGTCGCAGGACTCCGCCCGCCTCGAGGACACGATCCTGCGCGACGACTCCGCCGCGCTCCCCGTGTCCGACGCCCTGCCCACGATCGACAAGGCCCGTGCCGCGCCCGGGAACACCGGGGCGCGCTTCGAGGACCTCGAGGGGTACCGCGGCATCGCCGCGATCGGCATCGTGGTCTTCCACGCGTACCAGTTCTGCCGCGCGGGCACGTCGTCCGACTACGCCTACCAGGGCACGTGGTTCTACCACGTCATGCTCAACCTGGACGGGCTCGTCAGCCTGTTCCTCGTCCTGTCGGCGTTCCTGCTCTTCCTGCCCATCGCACGCAAGGTGCTCACGGGCGTCGAGCCCGGGTCGGCGAGCGTCTTCACGATCCGGCGCGCGCTGCGCATCCTCCCCCTGTACTGGGGGGCGACGCTGCTCGTCTGGGCCTACCGCAACCCGACGATGCCGGGCGACTGGCGCGACCTCGTCGAGCACCTCACGTTCACACAGGTGTTCGACAACCACCGGATCTTCTACACGATCGGGCCGGCCTGGTCCCTGTCGGTCGAGGTGTGGTTCTACGCCTTCCTCGCCCTGCTGCTCCTCGCCTACAACCGGTTCGGCGCGCACACCCGCACCCTGCGGACGCGACGCGTGCTCGTCTGGGCGCCGGTCGTCGTCCTCGGGACGGCCTCGCTCGCCTACCAGGGCTGGGCGCTCGCCACGCACGTGTCGCACGAGGCGTACAACGTGTGGTTCAACCCCCTCGCCAAGGGGTCCGTGTTCGTCGGCGGCATGGTCCTCGCGCTCGTCATGGTCCACCGCGACGGCCGGCAGCTCACCCGACCCTGGCTGATCGGCCTCCGGCTCGGCGCCCTCGCCCTGCTGGTCTGGGGCATGGCGATCCGCGGCGACGACGCGGCCACGTCGTCGTACTGGCAGCAGCTGTCCACCGTGGCGTTCGTGCTGCTGCTCGCGTCGTCCGTCATGGCGCCCACGACGGCGCTGTGGCGCCGCGCCCTCATGCGGCCGTGGCTGCTGTGGGCCGGGCTCATCTCGTACTCGGTGTACCTGTGGCACGAGCCCGTCCTGCTCTTCCTCGACCAGCACGGACGCCTCAGCCACGCGCAGTCCGCGTTCCCGTTCGTGGCCCTCGTCCTGGTGCTCGTGTCCCTGCCGGTCGGCTGGCTGTCCTACTGGGTCATCGAGTACCCCGTCGGACGACTCCGGATGCTGCGCCTGCCGAACGGCCTCAAGCGCAGCTACTACCCCTCCTCCCGCGTCTACACGGCCGCCGGTACGCCAGACTGAGGCGGTGCGTGACCTGACCACCCTCCCCAAGGCCCACCTGCACCTGCACTTCACCGGATCGATGCGGTCGGCCACGCTCGTCGACCTCGCGCAGCGGTACGGGATCCGGCTCCCCGCCGCCCTGCTCGACGGGGACCCCCTGCGGCTGCCGCCCACCTCGCGCGGGTGGTTCCGGTTCCAGCGGCTCTACGACGCCGCCCGCGCCTGCGTCCGCAGCGGCGACGACATGCGCCGCATCGTCGACGAGGCGGCCGCGGACGACGCCGCCGAGGGGTCGGGCAGGCTCGAGATCCAGGTCGACCCGACGTCCTACGCGCCGTTCCTGGGCGGCATCACCCCCGCCGTGGAGCTCGTCCTCGACGCCGCCCGGGAGTCGTCCGCACGGCACGGCACGGAGGTCGCCGTGATCGTCGCCGCGTCCCGGCTGCGCCATCCGCTCGACGCCCGGACGCTCGCGCGCCTCGCCGCCCGGTACGCCGGCAGCGGCCCGGGCGAGGTCGTCGGGTTCGGGCTCTCCAACGACGAGCGCCGCGGCGACACCGACGCGTTCGCGCACGCCTTCCGCATCGCGCGCGACGCCGGCCTCGCGTCCGTCCCCCACGGCGGCGAGCTGCTCGGCCCCTCCCACGTCACCGAGGTCGTCACGGCGCTCGAACCCGACCGGCTCGGGCACGGCGTGCGGTCCGGCGAGGACCCCGCCCTGCTCGACGACCTCGTGTCCCGGGGCGTCGCGCTCGAGGTGTGCCCCGCGTCGAACGTCTCGCTCGGCGTCTACCAGGACGCCGCGGACGTCCCGCTGCGCGCGCTCGTCGACGCCGGCGCCACCCTGGCGCTCGGCGCGGACGACCCCCTCCTGTTCGGCTCCCGGCTCGTCGCGCAGTACGAGACCGCCCGGCACGTCCACGGGTTCGACGACGCCGCGCTCGCCGACCTGGCCCGGTCGTCCGTCCGCGCGAGCACGGCACCGGCAGCGACCCGGGAACGTCTCCTCGCCGGCATCGACCGGTGGCTCGCGACACCCGCGGGGTGACGCCGGACCGAACCCTGGCGAACCACCGATCCCGCGCGGAGCCGGACGTCGACGCGAGGCGTCACGATCCGGTCTCGAAGGTCACCGCAACCACCCCACCGATGACCGGATCCCGCGCCCGACAAGGCACCATAGGGGGACGTCCCCGCAGGAGGGACCGCACAAGGGGGGCACGGAATGACGCTCGGCAGGGGACTGCGCACCAGGACGCGACGCACCGTCGCGGCGGCCGCGCTCGGTACGGCGGCCATGGTGCTCGTCGCAGGGTGCGGCGCGAGCGGGACGTCCACCGGGATGCCGTCGGACGCCCCCGGGCCGCAGGTCACGACGGCCGAGGCGACAGGGCCGACGACACCGAGCCCCACGACGACCACGGAGCCCCCGGCCGGGTCGCCCTCCCCCACCGAGCCCGTCGCACCGACGACGGCCACCACCCCGGAGCCCGCGGCCACGTCGACGCCGGAGCCCACGTCGTCCGCGGCGTCGTCGACCCCGAAGCCCACGAAGACCGCCCGCGTGACCGAGCACAAGGACCTCCGCTCGGGCGACTCGGGCGCGCGGGTGCTCGCGCTCCAGAAGAAGCTCCTCGCGAACGGCTACTGGATCACGGACGCCGACGGGTCGTTCGGGCCGTCCACGCTCCAGGCCGTGTGGGCCCTCCAGAAGGTCGCCGGTCTGGGCCGCGACGGCGTCGTGGGCCCGAAGACCCTCGCCGCGGTCGAGGCCGGGACCCTGCCGACCCCGCGCAGCCGCAGCGGTCACGTCATCGAGGTAGACCTCGCCAAGCAGGTGCTGCTCATCGTCGACGACGGGCACGTCACCACCGTGCTCAACGCGTCCACGGGCAGCGGCAAGCAGTTCTCGAGCCCGTCCGGACCGTCGAAGGGGACGCAGTTCACCGCCGTCACCCCGACCGGGACCTACCGCATCGGGCGCCAGTACGACGCGCTCTACGAGTCCCGCCTCGGGCTCGGCAAGATGTGGCGACCCAAGTTCTTCAACGGCGGCATCGCGATCCACGGCCTGTGGTACGACGTCCCGCCGTACCCCGCGTCGCACGGGTGCGTCCGGGTGTCGAACCCCGCCATGGACTGGATCTGGTCCGCGGACCAGGCCCCGCAGGGGACGACGGTCATCGTCTACTGACGTCGTCTGCTGACGGCTAGAGCGAGACGCCCACCAGGACCGGCTCCGGCTCGAGCTCGATGCCGAACGCCGCGTGCACGCCGTCCCGGACCGCGCGCGCGAGCGCCACGACGTCCGCCGCGGACGCCCCGCCGCGGTTCGTCAGCGCGAGCGTGTGACGGGTCGACAGGCGCGCGCGGCTGCGTTCGCCGTCGAGCCCGAACCCCCGGCCGAACCCGGCGTGCTCGATCAGCCACGCGGCCGACGTCTTGACCAGCGACTCGTCGACGGCCCCGAGGCTCGGGCCTGTCGTCGTCTCGGGCCGGGCGGAGCGCACCGGGAACCGCGGCGCGTCGGCGGGCAGCCGGTCGGCCTGGTCGGCGGGCACGACCGGGTTCGTGAAGAACGACCCGGCGCTCCACCGGTCGTGGTCGGGAGCGGAGGTCGGCGCCCCGGGAGCGGCGTCCTCGGCCGGACGGCCCGCACGATCGTCACGGCCGGCACGGTCCTCGAGCATCCCCTTGCCGGCGCGCAGCTCGAGCACCGCGGCTCGGACGTCCGCACCCGGCGCCCGGGTGCCGACCTCGACGTCGAGCCGGCGCGCGAGCTCGGCGTACGCGACGGGCGCGGACGACGTCCCGAGCCGCATCTGCAGCGCGACGTCCAGGACGACGTACCGCGGGGTCGGGAACCAGGGCGCGGCGGGGTCGTCCTCGGTGGGCACGTCGCGCGTCGAGCGCTTGAGCAGCGACGTGCGGTACCCGAAGCCCAGCTCGCCCGCCGCGAGGGTCCGCACGCGTCCGCGTGCCCGGTCCCACACGCGGACGGACGCCACCACGCCGGCGACCTCCTGGCCGTACGCGCCGATGTTCTGCACGGGCGCGGCGCCGAGCGTGCCCGGGATGCCGGACAGCGCCTCGACGCCGATCCACCCGGAGTCGACGGCCTCCGCGACGAGCGCGTCCCACGGCTGGCCGGCGGGCGCCACGACGCTCGCCCCGCCGCACGCGTCCTCGGACTCGCGGCGCACACCGGTGCGCAGGTCGCGCACCACGACGCCCGAGAAGCCCTCGTCCGCGACGAGGAGGTTCGAGCCGGAGCCGACGACGAGCAGGGGCTCGCCCGCGTCGTCGCACCCCCGCACGACGTCCACGAGCTCCTGCTCGGTGGACACCTCGACGTAGGAGTCGATCTCTCCCCCGACGCGCAGGGTGGTCAGGTCAGCGAAGGTGGGTGGCACCCGTCCAGCCTAGGCGGGTGCGGGCGCGTCGGACGACGCCTGCCCGACGGCGCCCCGCAGCGGGCGCACCGCGTTCATGACGACGAGGCCGAGCGCGACGGGCACGGCGACGAACAGCAGCGCGTGCCGGTACCCGGTGTGGTGCGCGATGAACCCGATGACGGGCGGGCCGAGGAAGAACGCGCTGTACCCGATGGTCGCGACGACGCTCACGCGCGCGGCGGCGCGGACGGGCTCGTCCGACGCGGCGCTCATGCCGACGGGGAAGCCGAGCGCCGCACCGATGCCCCACAGGGCGATCCCGACCATCGCGAGCGGCAGGCTGGGCACGAGCGCGAAGATGACGACCCCGACGAGGGCCAGGGCCCCGCACAGCCGCAGGACGGTCACGCGGCCCCACCGGTCGAGCAGCGCGGTCCCGACGAGCCGCATGCCGGTCATCGCGACGAGGAAGACGGTGAGCGCGGCGGCACCGGTGGACGCCTCCACGTCGAACCCGTGGACGGTGGCGATCGCGGCCCAGTCGTTCGCGGCGCCCTCCGTGAGGGCAGCACCGAGGACGACGAGCCCGATGAGCAGGGTGCGCGGCTCGAGCCACGCGGCCCACGCGCCCCGGACGGGCACGGGCGCGCTCGCGGGGTCGGTGCGGGTGTCGTCGCGGTGCGTCCCGTCGGCGGACAGGTCCGCTGCCGCGGCTCCGGGCGCTCCCGCCGGGGCGACGTCGGGCAGGAACGCCGTGACGGACACGACCACGCCGACGATCGTCAGCGCGAGGGCCACGAGGACGTGCACGGGGACCGACAGGTCGAGCCAGGCCGCGGCGGCGCCGAATCCGGCGCCCGCGACGGTGCCGAACGAGAACGACGCGTGGAAGCGGGGCATGATCGCGCGCCCGAGCTGCTGCTCGACGTGCGCGCCCTGGAGGTTCATGGCGGCGTCCCACACGCCGATGCCGACGCCGGCGACGAGCAGCGCGGCCCGTGCGAGGCCGACGCTCTCCTGGGCGTACGCGACGGTCACGCCGACGTAGCCGACCGCCGCGACGGCCGTGAAGAAGAGCACGGCGCGACGGCTGCCGAGGCGCCCGACGACCATGCCGCTGAGCGGCAGCGCGCAGATCGACCCGATGGCGGTGAACAGGAGGAGCAGCCCCATCTGGTCGGGCTCGAGCCCGAGCCGCGACTGCACGGCGGGGAGCCGGGACGCCCAGCTCGCGAAGATGAACCCGGCGAGGAAGAAGACCGCGAGCACCGCCCAGGTCGCTCGCGTCAGCCGCCGGGGGTCGTCGTGGTGCACCGTCGCTCCTCCTGTGGGACGCTGGTTCGAATCGTTTCGATCAGCGGTGACGATTGTGCGGGTACTCTGGCCGCGTCGTCAAACGGGCGCGCCCACCACCGCGGGCCCACCACCGCCCGCACGTCGCACCCCGTGCCCGCCCCGCGGGGCGGGCACCCCTGAGGGAAGGCCCCGATGTCCCGTCCCACGCTCTCCGCCGTCGCCTCCCGCGCCGGCGTCTCCGTGTCGACGGCCTCGATCGCGTTCTCCGGCTCCGGACCCATCGCCGACGCCACCCGCGAGCGCGTGCTCGACGCCGCCCGCGAGCTCGGCTACACCGGCCCCAGCCCGCTCGGCCGCCAGCTCCGCTCCGGCCGCTCCGGCATCGTCGGCGTCGTCGTCGGTGACCACGTCTCCCGGACCTTCCGCGACCCCGTCGCCGTGCGCGTCCTCGACGGGCTCGTCTCCGAGCTCGGCGCCGCCGGCCTCGGCGTCCTCCTGATCCCCGGGATCGGCCAGGACACCGACCCCCTCCTGCAGACCGCCGCCATGGACGTCGCCGTCCTCGTGTGGGGAGCCCGGTCCGACGACCCGACATACGCCGCCCTCGAGACGCGCGGCCTGCCCGTCGTGATCGGCGAGGGGGCCCCGCGCCCCGGCGTCCCGCTCGTCGCCATCGCCGACCGCGAAGGCACCGCCGCCCTCGGCAGGCACGTCGTCGGGCTCGGGCACGAACGCGTCGCCGCCGTCGCGCTGCCGTTCGGCTGCAGCCCCGAGCACACCGGCCTCGCCGACGCCGACCGCGTCGCCCGCGCCGCCCGGACGCCCACCCGCAACCGGCTCGACGGCCTGACCGACGCCGGCATCACGCCCGTGGCCGTGTGGGAGGCCGACGCATCCCTCGTCGAGGAGGGCCGGGCCGCCGGGCTCGCGCTCCTCGACGTCCCCGCCGAGCGGCGCCCCACCGCAGTCCTCGCGCAGTCCGACCTGCTCGCCGCCGGCGTCCTGCTCGCCGCCCACGACCTCGGGCTCCGCGTCCCCGAGGACGTCTCCGTCGCCGGATTCGACGGCGTCGACCTCCCCTGGCTCGGCGCCGACCGCCTCACGACGGTCCGGCAGCCGCTCGAGGGCAAGGGGACGGCGCTCGGCCGCGCCGTCGTCGCGCTCCTCGCCGGCGAGGAGCCGGGCTCCGTCGTCCTCGACGTCGAGCTGAGCCCGGGGACGACGACGGGCCCCGCACCGCGCTGACGCGCGGCACAGGGCCCGTGAGAGGTCGTCAGACCAGCCGGACGACCGCCTGGCACTTCGCGAGGACGCGGACGCCCTCGACGGCGACCGTGAGGTCGACGCGGGCCGTGCCGGCCTCCGCGTCGAGAGCGCCCACGACGCCCGTGACCACGAGGGTCGCGGCCCCCGGGTCGGGAACCGGCACCGGGCGGGCGAACCGCGTCTGGTAGTCGACGACACGGCCCGGATCGCCGGCCCAGTCCTCGACGAGCGCGACCGCGCTTCCCATCGAGAACATGCCGTGGGCGATGACGCCCGGCAGACCGACCTGGGTCGCGACGCGCTCGTTCCAGTGGATCGGGTTGAAGTCGCCGCTCGCGCCCGCGTACCGGACGAGGCGCGCCCTGTCGACGACGACCTCGCGCGTGCCGATCTGCTGACCTACCTCGAGCGAGCCGAGGTCAGGGGTGGCCACTGCGTGCTCGGTCATGCGTCCTCCCCCCGGACCGCCAGCGTCGACACGACCGTCGAGACGAGCTCGCCCGGGGTGCCGTCGGCGCCCGCCGCGTGGATCTCGCAGCGGGTCGTGACGAGCGTGATGCCCGCCCGCGCGACCAGGGAGTCGACGTGCAGGACGGTCACGAGCTCGTCGCCCGCCACGATCGGGCGGTGGTGCGTGAAGCGCTCGTCCGCGTGGACCACGCGCGAGAAGTCGACACCGGCGGCCTCGTCCTGGAGGTACTGCGCCTCGGCGCGCTGGGCCACCACGACGGCGAACGTCGGCGGCGCGACCAGGTCCGGATAGCCCGAACCCCGCGCAGCGTCCACATCGTGGTGCGCGGGGTGGGTGGCGCCGACGGCGGCAGCGAACTCGCGAAGCTTCTCGCGACCGACGCTGTACGCCGCGTTCGGCGCGTAGGTACGACCTGCGTAGTCGAGGTTGATCGTCGTCACAGGTGAACCGTCGCTGTCCGGAGGATCAGCGGGTCTCGCGGTGCGACGTGTGCTTGCCGCAGCGCGGGCAGAACTTCGCCAGCTCGAGACGGTCGGGGTCGTTCCGACGGTTCTTCTTGGTGATGTAGTTCCGCTCCTTGCAGTCCACGCACGCAAGCGTGATCTTCGGGCGGACGTCCTGGGACTTGCTGGCCATTGAAGTGCCACCTCTCGCGCCCCCGGAAGGCGCTTCGTACTTCGTTCGATGCTCGACGCCGGCTGCCGGGCACCAGGGACTTCACGGCCGCACGCCCCCGGCCGGGGACGTCGTACCGTCTTCAGGTCGGCCGACGAGAACCGTCGACCTGCGGTAGCGGAGGCGGGGATCGAACCCGCGACCTCACGATTATGAGTCGTGCGCTCTAACCATCTGAGCTACCCCGCCTCGTGGTGACCACGAGAGCCATCCGCAGGACTATCGTCCCACGAACGGCCTCACGGCACTCACAGAGCCCCCGATGGGAATCGGACCCATGACCTCAGTCTTACCAAGACTGCGCTCTACCACTGAGCTACGGGGGCAGCGCGGAAAACACTACACAACGAGTGCCCCCAGGACGAAATCCGCGCTCAGAGAAAGGCACCGGACCGGTGCGCCGGCTCACACGACGACGCGGGTCAGCGCCTCCCCCGTCGGACCCGTCGGCGCCGCCGGGGTCGTCAGGCCGCGCGCGTCGAGGAGAGGTCGCACGCCCTCGCCGAACCAGTACGCCTCCTCGAGGTGCGGGTAGCCCGACAGGACGAACTCGTCGAAACCGGCCGCGTGGTACTCCGCGACGAGGTCCGCGACCTCCTCGTGCGACCCGACGAGCGCCGTCCCGGCGCCGCCCCGGACCAGCCCCACCCCGGCCCACAGCCCCGGGTGGATCTCGAGGCTGCGCGCCGTGCCGTCGAACGCGCCGTTGAGGGCGGTCATGCGCTGCTGGCCGACCGACGCCGACCCCTGGAAGAGCGTGCGCGCCGCCTGCACCTGCTCGGGCGTGAGCCGGTCGACGAACCGCTGGGCGACGGCCCACGCCTCCTCGGACGTGTCCCGCGTGATGACGTGCAGCCGCACCCCGAACCGGAGCTCACGACCGCGCTCGGCGGCGAGCCGCCGCACCTCGTCGATCTTCGCCTTCGCCTGGGCGGGCGGCTCACCCCACGTGAGGTAGACGTCGGCCTGCTCCGCGGCGACCGGGAGCGCCGCGTCCGACGACCCGCCGAAGTACACCTGCGGGACGGGCGTCGGGGGCAGCGAGACGCGGGCGTCACGCACCCGGTAGTGCCGGCCGTCGTAGTCGAGCGGAGTGCCTGACCAGACGCCGCGCACCACCTCGAGGAACTCCCGGGTGCGGTCGTAGCGCTCGTCGTGGTCGAGCCAGTCGCCGAACCGGCGCTGCTCCGACCCGTCGCCGCCCGTGACGACGTTGAGCACCAGCCGTCCGCCCGACAGCCGCTGGTAGGTCGCTGCCATCTGCGCCGCGAGGGTCGGCGAGACCACGCCCGGGCGGAACGCGACGAGGAACTTGAGCCGCGACGTCTGGCTGATCAGCGCCGCGGTGACGAGCCACGCGTCCTCGCACCACGTCCCCGTGGGGGTGAGCACCGCCTCGTAGCCGAGGCGGTCGGCCGCCCGCGCCACCTCCGTGAGGTAGTCGAGCGTCGGGAACCGGAACGCGTCGGCCGTGCCGCTCGAGCGGGACGCGTGCGACCCCTCGACGATGCTGCGCCCGTCGCCGGACGTCGGCAGGAACCAGTGGACCTTGACGTCCCCGTCGGGGACGCGCGTGGTGTCGGACATGTCGAACCTTCTCTCGGACGTCTCGGGCTCAGGGTGCGGTGGGGGTCGGGCTCGCGGACGCGCCGCCCGGTGCGAGCGCCGCCGCGACCGACGCGTTGAGCCGGTCGTCGACGATCGACGAGAACGGGTCCGACGCCGGGAGCTGCTTCGCCGTGACGAACGCGTCGGTGAGTCGCTGCTCGGACGACACCACGGTGTCGTCGAGCAGGATCGCGTGGCGCAGCGACCGGTTGGCCTCCTTCGCGACCTCGATCGGGAGCTGCGTCTGCTCCGCGTACACGGCCGCGTACTCGTCCGGGTGCGTGTTCGCCCACTCGTGGGCGCGGGCGATGCGCTGGGCGAGGTCCTGCAGGGCGGCGGTCCGCACCGGGTCGGCGAGAGCGTCGTACGACGCCAGGCCCAGGCCGTAGCCGTTGGAGACGCCCTGGGCGGTCACGAGAACCTTCGCACCCTGCTGCTCCGCGATCGCCGTGTACGGGTCCCAGATGGCCCACGCGTCCACCTCGCCGCCGTTGAACGCCGCGAGGGCGTCGGCCGGCTGGAGGTAGCTGATCGTCACGTCGTCGGGCGTCAGTCCCGCCTTGCTGAGCTGGAGGAGCAGGTGGCCGTTCGCCGAGGAGCCCTTGGCGACCGCGACCTTCTTGCCCTTGAGGTCCGCCACCGAGGTGACGGACGACCCCGCTGGGAGAAGGATCGCGTCGCTCGACGCGTCGTTCGTGTAGGCGGTGACGACCTTGATCTTCGCCTTCGCCGCGAGCCCGAAGACCGGTGGGGTGTTGCCCGTGATCGCGAAGTCGATCTTGTTCGCGTTGAGCGCCTCGACCTCCGGCGGCCCCGACGTGAACGTCGAGAACGCGATCTTGTACGGCGTGCCGTCGAGCTCTCCCGCGGCCTGGAGCAGCGCCTGCGTGCCCGCCTTCTGGTCGCCGACCTGGAGCGTCAGGCCGGCGAGGTCGGTCGAGGTCACCGTCGACGGGTCGCCCGGCGTCGTGGCCTCCGACGACCCGCTGCAGGCGGAGAGCGCCGCCGCGGCGGCGAGCGCGGTGGTCGCCGCGAGCGTGCGGACGAGCCTCCGGGTGCGGGGGGCGTGCTGCGGACGACGGACGGGGCGGGTCATGGTGGTTCCTCCTGGGTGGGGGGGTGGGAGCGGGTACGGCGGCGTGACGGGGGCGTGCTCGAGCCCTCCGTCAGTGCCGCACGCCGAGGTGCGCGAGGAGCGTGCTCGCGTACCGGGCGAACTCGGGGGCGGTGCGGTCGTGGGGGCGCGGCAGGTCGATCTCGAGCCGGTGCGCGATGGCTCCGTCCTCCAGGACGAGGACCTCGTCCGCGAGCGCCACGGCCTCGTGGACGTCGTGCGTCACGAGGAGCACGCCGAAGCCGTGGCGGGCGAACAGGTCGAGCAGGACGTCCTGCATGCTCAGGCGGGTCAGGGCGTCGAGCGCCCCGAACGGCTCGTCGAGCAGGACGAGCTGCGGGTCGCTGACGAGGGCGCGGGCGATCGCGACGCGTTGCGCCTCGCCGCCGGACAGCGTCAGGGGCCACGCGTCGGCGCGGTGCTCGAGCCCGACCTCACGCAGCAGGCCCAGGGCCGCGGCGTCACGGGTGGCGGCGTCGGCACCGGCCCGCACGAGACCGTCTGCGACGTTCTGCCGCACGGTCCGCCACGGGAACAGGCGCGGCTCCTGGAAGGCGACGGACGGGTCCCCGGCGGTGCGCACCTCACCCGTGTGGTCGTCCGAGAGGCCCGCGAGCGCCCGCAGGATCGTGGACTTGCCCGATCCCGAGCGTCCGACGAGTGCGACGACCTTCCCGGCGGGGACGTCGAGGTCGACGCCGGCGAGGACCTCGCGGTCGCCGAAGGACTTGCGCAGCCCGCGCGTGCGGGCGGCGGTCGTGGAGTCTGTCGCGGACTCTGTCGTGATGGTCGTGGTGCTCATGCGGACTCCCGGTAGCGCAGGGCCCGCCGCTCGAGGACGCGGACGAGCCAGTCGGTCAGCAGGCCCAGCAGGGCGTAGACGACGAGCCCGAAGATCACCGTGTCGGTGCGGAAGAACTCGCGGGCGTTGTTGATGACGAAGCCGAGGCCGGCGTCGGAGTTGATCTGCTCGGCGACGATGAGGGACAGCCACGCGATCGCGAAGGACTGACGTAGCCCGACGAGGATCTGCGGTGCGGCGCTGGGCAGGATGACCGTTCGCAGGGTGCGCGAGAACGAGAACCCGAGCACCCGCGCCGCCTCGAGCAGCTTGGGGTCGACCTGCCGGATGCCGGACGACGTCGTGAGGTAGAGCGGGAACGCGACGCCGAGACCGACGAGCAGGATCTTGGGCTGCTCGCCGATCCCGAACCAGAGGATGAACAGCGGGATCAGCCCGAGGTGCGGCAACGCGCGCAGCATCTGCAGGGGCGGGTCGAGCAGCGCGTCGGCGATCTTCGAGAAGCCGACCGCGACGCCGAGCGCGAGCCCGATGCCGCCGCCGACCACGAGGCCGAGCAGCACGCGCCGGGTGGACACGAGCAGCGCCTCCTGCAGCTCGCCGCTCTCGACGAGCTGCCAGCCGGCCGCCACGATCGCGCCGGGTGACGGCAGGACGTCGGGAGGGATGACGCCGGTCGCGCTGCCGACCTGCCACAGGACGAGCAGCACGACCGGCGAGACGAGGCGCCACGGCACGTGCCACCGGCGGGCACCGGGCCGGAGCCGGGCCGCGCGGGGCACGGGCGGGTGTGCGGCGGCGACGCCGCCGGCACGCGGTGCGAGGACGTCGGCGGTCGCGGTCGGACCGAGCGTGGAGACCACGGGAAACCTCCTGGGACGGCAGGGCGACAGGGCTGAGGGGGGTGGCACGGGGGGCGCCCTGCCGCACCGGGACGCGCGAGGGCGTGGGTACGGGTGGGGCGGGGCGCGGGCGCGACGGCGGACGCCGGGGTGCGTGCCGTCCTCCGGACGGCGCCGGGGGCGCGGTGCGGGGTGCGGGCGCGGGGTACGGGCGCGCTGGAGCGTCAGGCGCGACAGGCGCGCGGACGACAGCCGCCCCGACGACAGGAGCGCGCGGCGGGGAGGTCGGGCCGCGTCGTGGCGGTGTCCGTCATGTCCCCTCCCCCTGCTCCTGGTCGATCGCTGCGGTGCAGCGCGGTCCGTCCAGTCTTGCGGGGACGTCCGCCCGCCGGAAGGGCCTTCCCAGCCCGCGAGACAATGTCAACCAGTTCGCTCAAGAAAGGCTCCCGGCGAACGCGAAAGGACCCCGGGTCGTCACGACCCGGGGTCCCTCCGTGCGGCGTCCGCCGGCCTCAGCGACCGACGGACGACGGCCTCACGACGCGGCCAGCTTCGCCACGTCCTGGGCGCTCAGCGCCCGGTCGAACACGTGCACGTCGTCGACGGCCCCCTGGAGGAAGTCGACGTCCGCGCCCTGCCACTGCCCACGCCCGATCGAGATCGTGCCGCTCGTGGCGTGCGTCTCGGTCGTCTTCTGGGTCGAGGCCAGCGTGCCGTTCACGTACACGGCCACGGTGCCCGCGTCGGCGTCACGGACGCCCACGAGGTGGTACCACTGCCCGGTCTGCACCTTCACGTCCGACGCGATGGCGCGCGGGCCGTTCGGGAAGCTGAACGCGAACCCCTGCTGGGCGTTGTTCGACCCGCTGTACTGCAGGAAGAACGGGCTCGAGCCCGACGCCTGGACGCTGTCGGCGGCCACGGCCGTCGCGTACGCCTTCGGCAGCGCGTCCATGCGGACCCACGCCGAGATCGAGTAGCTCTGCGTCGTGTCGAGCTTCGGGACCGACGCGTCCGCCTGGGCGGTCTTGCCGTCCAGCGCGACCGCCTTGCCGTGCTTGCCCGCGACGAGCGTCGCGCCGCCCGACAGCGTGGCCGAGCCCGCCCGTCCGCTCTGGTCGGGCACGCTCGCACCCGACGTGGAGTCGAAGCTCCACGCCCCGACACCCACGAGACCGCCACGACCCTTCGTGGCCGGCTCGCCGGCACCCGCTGCGACGACCTCCTGGTTGATCGCCCGGACCCGCGCCTTGTCCATCTTCGAGATGCGGCGGTCGTAGGTGAAGAACCCGTTGAGCTCGCCCTCGACGTCCGTGAGCTGCGTGTACACCGAGCCCGACAGGTGGTCGCGGGCGTAGCCGACCAGCTTGGCGGTGTTCTCGACGTACGCGTCCGTCAGGGACTTGGAGTTCGTGACCTCGCCGTAGGGGTTGATCGAGCCGCCGGCCCACATGTGGCCGAGCGTCGCGAGCGAGAAGCCGCCGTGCTCACCGTCGATCGCGGCACGCGTGGCGTCCGGCGCCGGGTTACCCGGGCCCGTGTAGTCGTGGTAGTCGATGATGTCGCCCGACATCGTGTCACCCGGCATGTTGCAGCAGTTCTGCCCGCTGCGGGTGTTCACCAGACGCGAGGGGTCCTGCGCCTTGATGGACGCCGCGACGTCCGCCGCCTGGCTGATCCCCCACTGGCCCCAGCCCTCGTTGAACGGGATCCAGCCGATGATCGACGTGTCGGAGACGTGCTGCGAGATCATGCGCTGCAGCTCCGACTTCCACTCGGTGCGCTGCGCGTCCGTGGTGTTCGAACCGGACGGCATGTCCTGCCAGACCATCATGCCGATCTTGTCGGCGTCGTAGTACCAGCGCGCGGGCTCGACCTTGATGTGCTTGCGGATCGTGTTGAAGCCCAGGTCCTTCGTGGTCTGGACGTCCCACTTGAGGGCCTCGTCCGTGGGCGCGGTGTACACGCCGTCCGGCCAGAAGCCCTGGTCGAGCGTGGCGAGCAGGAACGTCTGCTGGCCGTTGAGGACGATCTTGTTCGTCCCGTCGATGTTCTTGATGCCGATCGACCGGATGCCCGCGTAGCTGTCGACCGTGTCGTTCGACTTCCCGTCCTTGAGCTGCACCTTGAGCGAGTACAGGTACGGGTCGTCCGGCGTCCACCGGTGCGAGCCCGTGATCCGCAGGCTCAGCTTCTCGTTCGCGCCGCCGCTCGTCGCCGCGACCTTCTTGCCGTTCGCGTCGTACGCCGTGACGAACACGGTCGCGCTGCTCGACGCGCCCGCGGAGAGGGCGGTCACGTCGAGCGAGTCGTCCGGCGCCGCCGTCGTGCCCGACAGCTGCGGGGTGAGCGTCAGCGAGTCGACGTGCGCCTGCTGCACCGGCTCCATCCACACCGTCTGCCAGATGCCCGACGACGGCGTGTAGAAGATGCCCGACGGGTTCGCCGACTGCTTGCCGGTCGCCTGGTTGGTCGTCGTGTCGGTGACCCGGACGACCAGGTCGTTGGCGCCGCTCTTGACGTAGTCCGTGATGTCGGCGCTGAAGGCGTCGTAGCCGCCCGTGTGCTGCGCCACGACCTTGCCGTTCACCAGGACCGTGGTCTGGTAGTCGACAGCCCCGAAGTTCAGCTCGAGACGCTGCTGGTTGGCCTTGTCGCCGACCTTCCAGTCGCTCGGGACGGTGAACGTGCGGTGGTAGGCGAAGTTGTCGTAGTGCTTCTGGATGCCCGACAGCTGGGACTCGATCGGGTACGGCACGACCGCGGTCTGCGCGCCCGTCCACGACGTCGGCGCCGCCGTGTCAGCGGCCGCCAGCGGCTCGAAGTCCCACTTGCCGTTGAGGTTCTGCCACGCGTCGCGCGTCAGCTGCGGGCGCGGGTACTCCGGCAGCGGGTTGTTCGGGTCGACGTCCTTGGCCCACTTGGTCGTGAGCTGGTACGCCGACGCGTTGTCGATCAGCGCGTTGAACTCCGGAGCGGCCGTGCCGTCGACCGCGAGCGAGCCCTTGCCGTCGTAGACCACGCGGCCGTACGAGTTGCCGAGCACCGCGGCGCCCAGCGTCACGACGACCTTCGACGCCGACGAGCCGGCCGCGACCGACGTGACCGGGTAGTCCGTGCCGTCGATCGGGACGCGCAGGTGGTCCTTGAGCCCGTCGAGGCCCGTGACGGCCCCCGGGAGCTGGAGGACGACGCTCTTGCCGTTCGTCGGGATCGAGGCCCGGACGTCGTACGTCTGGAAGTCGGACGCCGGCGTGAACGCGCTCTGCGGGACGGCTTGCTTGGCGACGCCCGCGTCCGCCGACTCCCAGCTCAGGTGGATGTACGCGCCACCCGTGGCCTGGAACTGCTCGAACGTGAACGGGACGGGCTGACCCGCCTCGAGGTGCACGGTGTGCGACGCCGTCTGGGTCTTGTCCCAGTCGTTGACCCACCAGTCGATGAGCTCGTCCGACGCGGCCGAGCCGCCGACCCACAGCCGGAAGCCGTTGTCGCCGATCGCGCTGAAGGTGTAGTCACCGGTCTTCGGAGCGGTCACGTAGCCCGACCAGCGGACTCCGACGTTCTCCGACTTCCCCGTCATCGCCTTGTACAGCGGGAGCATGTCGCTCACGTCGACGTCCGGGTCGAGCACCGACGTCTGCAGGTTCGCCGCCTCGAGCGGGAACGTGCTCGTGTTCGTGATCGTGTAGTAGTCGGCGCGCAGGCCGTGCGTGCCGTCGTCGGCCGCCGCGGCGAGCCGGGTCGCGGCCAGCGAGTCGGCCTGGCCCGCGGGCGTGGCGACCGCACCGAACGCGGACGTGGGTGCCAGTGCGCCCGCGGTGGCGAGCGCGAGAACCCCGACCGCGACGGCTCGTAGCCGTCCGGTGTGGCTCAGGGGTGGGTAGTGCATCGTCGATCCTCTTCTCGTCGTCGAGATGACTCGTGCGTGCTTCCCGGCGCACCCAGCAGAGGCTTCGTCGCCACACAGGGGTACACCGGTGCACAGATTCTGACCACAAAGGCGCACAGTTGGCAACACTTTCGAACGTGTTTCGATCATTCGATGAGCAGATAACGATCACGCATCGATCCGTGGATCGATCAGAGGGGTGTCGGCGGCGTGTCGATCACGCCTCCTTCGACACGGTTCGATCGCCGGTTCGCGCCGCTGGCGACGCAGTCCGGCGCTCGGCTTCGTGACGCCACGCACCACAGCCGCGTGCCGGCGACCCGTCCCGCGAGCAGGTGGCGGCGGCAGGACGCGCTCCGTGGCGACGGGGGCTTGCTCGGGGGCGGGACGGCAGCGGCTGTGGTGCTCCGCGTCACGAACCGCGCTGCCTCCACCAGGCTGCCTCCGATGGGCTGCGTGTCACGTGCCCGGGTACGACGAAGGCCCCGGATCCGTGGATCCGGGGCCTTCGTCAGCGGTGGCAGGTGAGGGATTCGAACCCCCGAAGCATGACGCGGCTGATTTACAGTCAGCTCCCTTTGGCCGCTCGGGCAACCTGCCGTGGCGAGCCAACGATACCCGGACCAGGGCCCCACGACGAAATCCGCCCGTCGGACGCCGTCGACCGGCCTACTCTCGACGGGTGCCCACCCCGCCGGACCCCGCGACCGAGACCCCTCGCGACGCCCCACGGCCGACCGGAACCACCGGCCAGGACCCGCAGCCCGACGCCGCCCGGCAGAGCCGGGAAGGTCTCGCCGCCGGCTTCGCCGCGTACCTGCTGTGGGGTGCGATGCCCCTCTACTTCCGCCTCCTCGAGCCCGCCGGCGCGCTCGAGATCATCGCCCACCGCGTCCTCTGGTCGCTCGTGTTCTGCCTCGTCCTCCTCCTCGCGACCGGCGGCCTACGGCCCCTGCGCGACGCCCTGCGCTCGGGTCGGCTCGTCGGCACGCTCTCCGTCGCCGCGGTCCTCGTCGCCGTCAACTGGAGCGTGTACGTCTGGGCCGTGCTGAACGACCGTGTGCTCGACGCCGCGCTCGGGTACTTCGTCAACCCGATCGTCACCGTCCTGCTCGCCGTGGTCTTCCTGCGCGAACGCCTCCGGCCTCTGCAGTGGGCGTCGCTCGGGCTCGTGGGCGCCGCGGTGGTCGTGCTCGCCGTCGGCGTCGGCGGGATGCCGTGGGTGTCGCTCGCCCTCGCGTTCTCGTTCGGCCTGTACGGGCTGCTGAAGAACCGGGTCGGCGGCCGCGTGGCCGCCGCACCCGGCCTCGCCGTCGAGACGCTCGTCCTGACGCCTGTGGCCGCCGGCTACCTCGTCTGGCTCTCGGCCCAGAGCACCAACACGTTCACGCAGGACGGACCGTGGCACGCCGTCGCGCTCGCCTCCGCGGGCGTCGTCACCGCCGTCCCCCTGCTGCTGTTCGCCGCCGCCGCCCGGCGCATCCCGCTGAGCGTCGTCGGGCTGATCCAGTACCTCACGCCCGTCCTCCAGTTCCTCGTCGGGCTCCTCGTGTTCCACGAGGCCATGCCCGCGTCCCGCTGGGCGGGGTTCCTGCTCGTCTGGGCGGCGCTGATCGTGCTCACCGCCGACGCCCTCCGCCAGGTGCGCACGACGCGTCGTCGGGCCGCTACGGTGGAACCATCACCCGCACCCTGAAGCCGAGCAGTGGCGCCGCGTCCGACGCGTGCGCGTCCGAGGAGGGACACCGTGGCCGATTCGTCGTTCGACATCGTCAGCAAGATCGACCGTCAGGAGGTCGACAACGCGCTGAACCAGGCCTCCAAGGAGGTCGCGCAGCGGTACGACTTCCGGAACATCGGCGCGTCCGTCGCGTGGAGCGGCGAGAAGATCCTCATGGTGGCGAACTCGTCCGAGCGCGTCCTCGCGATCCTCGACGTCCTCGAGACCAAGCTCATCAAGCGCGGCATCTCGCTCAAGAGCCTGGACACCGACAAGGAGCCCAAGCCGTCCGGCAAGGAGTACCGCCTCGAGGCCGGCCTCAAGGAGGGCATCTCGTCCGAGGACGCCAAGAAGATCACCAAGCTGATCCGCGACGAGGGCCCCAAGGCCGTCAAGACGCAGATCACCGGTGACGAGGTCCGCGTGACCAGCAAGTCCCGCGACGACCTGCAGAGCGTCATCGCGCTGCTCAAGGGCGCCGACCTCGACGTCGCGCTCCAGTTCGTCAACTACCGCTGAGGCGGTCCCCGCGCACGACGCACCGCCCCGGTCCCTGCAGGGACCGGGGCGGTGCGTCGTGCGGAGAGTCAGGCGGGGCGGTCGCCGATCTCGTCCAGGCTCGCGAGCGCCGCGTCGAGCGCGTCACGCAGCGCGACGACCTGCTCGGGCCGCAGCAGGAGCTCGGCGGTGACGGCCGGGCCGGACGCACCCTGGACGGCGTCCCGGTAGGCGAGGCCCTCGGCGCGGACGAACACCACGGTCGGGCCGACGGCCCCGGCGTTCGGGCCGCTCGTCACCTGCTGCGCTCCCCCGCCGACGGCGAACGCCGTGACGGCGAGGCCGTGCTCGAGGTCGGGGGCGCGGTCGTCGATGTCGCTCATGCGCGCCAGCCTAGACGGCGGCCGACGGCGCCGGCCGGGCGTCACGACGGCGAGCCCGTCAGCCGACCGTGACGTCCAGGGTCACGTCGACGTTGCCGCGCGTCGCGTTCGAGTACGGGCACACCTCGTGCGCGGCGGCGACGAGGGCGTCGGCGTCCTGCTGCGACAGCCCGGGCAGCTCGACACGCAACGTGACGGCCAGGCCGAACCCCACGCCGGACTCGTTCCGGCCGATGCCGACCTCCGCGGTCACGGACTCGTCCGCGAGCGTGACGCCACGCTGCTTCGAGATCCCGAGCATCGCGCTGTGGAAGCACGCGGCGTAACCGGCGGCGAACAGCATCTCGGGGTTGAGCCCGCCGCCCGGACCGCCCATCTCCTGCGGCGGGAAGAGGTCGGTGTCCAGCGAGCCGTCGGACGTGCGGACGTGCCCGCTGCGGCCCTCACCGGTCGAGAGGGCGGATGCGGTGTAGAGGATGTCCATGACCGGGGCAACAACCGGTGGCGCCCACACCTTCCCGCGCGAGCGGAAGCGCGTTCAGAGGGCCGTGAGGATCCTCGGGCCGTCGGCGGTGACCGCGATGGTGTGCTCGACGTGGGCCGCACGCGAGCCGTCCGCGCTCAGCAGCGTCCACCCGTCTGCGGCATGCCGGTACCGTCCCGACCCGCCGAGCAGGAACATGGGCTCGATCGCGATGGTCAGCCCCTCGCGCAGCTCGAGACCCTTGCGGCGGCGGCCTTCGTTCGGGATGAACGGGTCCTCGTGCATGGTGTGGCCGATGCCGTGGCCGCCGTGGTCCTCGAGGTTGCCGTACCGGCCCTTGCGGGCGATCCTGTCGACGGCGTACCCGATGTCGCCGACGTGGCTGCCGACGGTCGCCGCGGCGATGCCCGCGGCGAGCGCCTGCTCGGTGGCGGCGATCAGCTCGAGGTCCTCCGGGCGCGCGTCACCGACGACGAACGAGGTCGCCGAGTCGCCCGTCCATCCGTCGAGCGTGGCGCCGCAGTCGATGCTCACCAGGTCGCCCGGCTCGATCGCCCGGTCCGTCGGGACGCCGTGGACGACCTCGTCGTTGACGCTCGCGCAGATCACCCCGGCGAACGGGGTCGGTGCCCACTGCGGGTGGTAGTTCAGGAACGGGGACGTCGCGCCCGCCCCGAAGATCACGTCGCGGGCGACCTGGTCGAGCTGCTTCATGGTCACCCCGACCTCGGCCGCCTCACGGCAGGCCTGCAGGGCCTGGGCGACCACGCGCCCCGCCTCGCGCATCGCGTCGATCTCGCCGGGGGTCTTCAGTGCCACGGTTGCTCAGCTCTCCTGGTCGCGGGAAGGGTGGTGGGACGGGGGTGACGACGGGCTCGTGCTCAGTAGTACGTGATCTCAGTAGTACGTGATGCCGCCCTGCGTGCCGGCCATCGCCTCGAGGCGCTGGATCCGGTCCGCCATGGGCGGGTGCGTCGAGAACAGCTTGGCCATGCCCGCGCCCGCCTTGAAGGGGTTCGCGATCATGAGGTGCGAGACGTCGACCAGCTTCTGGTCCTGCGGCAGCGGACGGGCCTGCGTGCCCGACTCGAGCTTGCGCAGCGCGGACGCGAGGGCCAGCGGGTCGCCCGTCAGGGACGCGCCGTCCTCGTCCGCGTCGTACTCGCGGGTGCGGGAGATCGCGAGCTGGATGACGGACGCCGCCAGCGGCGCCAGGATCATCAGCGCGAGCGCCGCGAACACGTTGCCGCCGCCGTTGTCGCGCCGGTCGCCGCCCCCGCCGAAGAACAGTAGGAACTGGGACAGCGACGTGATGACGCCCGCGATCGCAGCAGCGACCGACGACGTGAGGATGTCGCGGTTGTACACGTGCATCAGCTCGTGGCCGAGGACGCCGCGCAGCTCGCGCTCGTCGAGCAGCCCGAGGATGCCCTCGGTGCAGCACACCGCGGCGTTGCTGGGGTTGCGGCCGGTCGCGAACGCGTTCGGCGCCTGCGTGGGCGACACGAAGAGCTTCGGCATCGGCTGGTTCGCCTTCTGCGAGAGCTCCCGCACGATGCGGTACATGCCCGGCTGCTCCTGCTCCGTCACCGGGTACGCGTGCATCGAGCGGATCGCGAGCTTGTCGGAGTTCCAGTACCCGACGAACGTGCCGACCAGACCCAGCCCGACGAAGATCCACAGCATGCCCGCGGAGCCGCGGAAGAAGAGCGCCCAGATGGCGAGGAGCACGACCCAGAGCACGCTGAACAGCAGCGTCGTCTTGAGACCGTTGTGATGCCTGTGCTTCATCGCCTCAAACTACCGTGGACGCCTGGACGCCCGCTGGGCAGCGGCCGTGCGGGTGAGCACGTGCCCGGTGCCCGGCGGGCGTCCAGGAGCGCGCAGTCAGTCGCGCGCGAGCGCGATGGAGATCTGCTCGTCGCGCGGGACGACCTTGATGCGCTTGCGGCCGTGGGGCTCGCCGAGCGACTTCTCGTGGTCGTCGAGACGCAGCCAGCTGGTCCAGTCGACGTAGTCGACGCCGCGGTCGCGCAGGAAGTCGAGGATCGCCTGCGGGTCGCCGTGGGCCGCCGGGAGCTCGTCGCGGCCCTCGAAGTCCTCGACGAGGTGGCGGACCGTCTCGGACGCGTCCGACTTGGTGTGGCCGATGAGGCCCACCGGGCCGCGCTTGATCCAGCCGGTCGCGTAGACGCCCTCGACGTGCTCGCCGTCGAGGTCGACGACGCGGCCCTCACGGTTCGAGATGACGCCCTTGAGCTCGTCGAACGGGATCTCCGGCAGCGGCGAGCCGAAGTAGCCGACCGCGCGGTACACGGCGCCGACGTTCCAGTCGTGGAACTCGCCCGTGCCCGACACCGTGCCGTCGCCGTTCAGCTGCGTGCGCTCGGTGCGCAGACCCGTGACGCCCTGCTCCTCGTCGCCCAGCACCTCGGCCGGCGCGTGGAGGAAGTGCAGGTGCAGGCGGCGCGACGCGGTGAGCTCGGCCGGGTCCTTGAGGGTCCAGTCGGTGAGCGTCTTGACGACCTGCTTGGTCTGGTTCGACGAGCTGATGGCGGCCATCGAGCCCTCGTCGAAGTCGAAGTCCTCCGGGTACACGACGACGTCGACGTCCGGCACGTGGCCGAGCTCGCGCAGCTCGAGCGGCGAGAACTTGGCCTGCGCCGGGCCACGGCGCGCGAACACGTGCACGTCCTTGACCGGCGACGCCTTGAGGATCTCGTACACGTTCGCCGGGATCTCGGTGGGCAGCAGGTCGTCCGCGTGCTTGGCGAGGATGCGGGCCACGTCGAGCGCGACGTTGCCGGCGCCCAGGACGGCGACCGACTCCTGGTCGAGCGGCCAGGTGCGCGCGACGTCCGGGTGACCGTCGTACCAGGACACGAAGTCGGCCGCGCCGTACGAGCGCGGCAGGTCGATGCCCTCGATCGCCAGTGCGGCGTCACGGATGGCACCGGTGGAGAAGATCACGGCGTCGTAGAACTGGCGCAGGTCGTCGAGCTTGACGTCCACGCCGTAGTCGACGTTCGCGATGAGGCGGATGTCGCCGCGGTCCAGCACCTTGTGCAGCGCGTCGATGATGAGCTTGATGCGCGGGTGGTCGGGGGCCACGCCGTAGCGGACCAGACCGAACGGCGCGGGGAGGCGCTCGAACAGGTCGATGCTGACGTCGAGGTCGGTCTTCGACAGGATGTCCGACGCGTAGATGCCGGCCGGGCCTGCGCCGACGACGGCGACGCGGAGGGGACGGTTGCTGCTCACGTGAGGTGCGCCTTCCGTGCTGTGGGTCTTCGGACGCCGCCTGGCCCGTCCGTGCTCCCGGGCGGCTGTCTGGCCGGCGACCGGGCGGGGTCGGACGTCGGGACGACCGTCCAGGCTGACGACGGTCTTGAGGAACGCTGGCGGCGTCATCCGGGGTTCTCCCCCGAGTCTATGACGCGCACGCCTCCGACCAGTGTGCCCGCCATCTCGCACGGTGGATACGTCGTCCCACATCGCGGACCATTGTGTCCCGGTCCCGGCTCCGCGTGCCGGTCCCGTGTCCCGGACCGCTCAGACCGTGCCGGACACCCCGGTCCCCGCGACCGCCTGCAGCGCCCGCTCCAGGTCCTCGCGCGACGCGGCACCCGCCGTCGCCCGCAGCGGCCGGTACGCCGGCACGACGACCGCCGCGCCCGTCGCGCCGACCACCCACAGGGCGTCGCGCCGCGCCGACCCGAACACCGCCGGCGCGACGTGCACCGACGTCAGCGTCGCCCGGTCGAGCACCCACCGCGGCTGCTCGTCCTTGCGGAACCACACCTCGATGCGGTCCGGCAGCACCGCCAGGGCCGCCACCGAGCCACCCTGCCCGGCGATGTTCGCCCGCGAGACGCCCAGCGCCGTCGCGACGTCCAGCATCTCCGACGCCGTCGTCGCGGGCACCACCGCTGCGCCCGGTCGCAGCGCGGCCACGCGGCGCGCCAGCCCGTCGATCCGCCGCGTGACCACCCACAGCGTCACGACCACGATCACCAGCACGACGAGGATCGCGATCGTCCAGGTCAACGAGTCGGTGTCGCCGTCGCGGACCTGGTTCACCAGCCGCAGCACGCTCACCAGCGCGAGCGCGACCAGCGCCCACAGATACCACCGGCGACGCTGCTCCGCGCCATCTCCTCCGTGCTCAGCCATCTCTCGGTTCCTCCCTGCGCCCGGCGCGGTCAAGCGTCCGCGCGACTCTCGTCGTACCACTGGCTCCAACGGTCCATCTGCTGGTCGTACCGGTGCTGCTCCCACGCGTGCGCCCCGACCGCGAGCCCGACCGCGACCGCCAGCGCCAGCGCGCTCAGCAGCAGCGACCGGCCGACGGGCCGACCACGGTCCTGGAGCCGGCGGCTGTACCAGACCACGTACACGACCCACCACACGCCGACCACGGCGACCAGGACGATCGTCGCCGTCCCCAGGACACCCGGTGGGGCCTGCGGCAGCGGCGGCTCGCTCACAGCTCACCCGTGACGACGTGCAACGACCCCACCACCGCGTCGAACAGCTCGAGCAAGCCGTCGCGCAACGGGACGAACGGCGACGTGAACACCATGTAGACCAGCTCCGAGTAGCCGTCCAGGCGCACCCAGTAGTCCGCCCGCAGCTCCGGCAGCAGCGGGTCGCCCGCGGCGTCCGTCCGCTCGATCTCGGTCGCCGTCACGACCCGCACGGCGCTCCCGCCCACGAGGTCGGCGCGCAGCACCTCCGCACGCACACCCTCCGCCCGGTGCACCGCGTCCTCGACGGCCCGGTCGGCGGTGACGCCCGGCAGCTCGTACACGACCATCGTCCCCGTGACCTGCACGTCGCCGACCGGCATGTCGATCAGCGCCATCGTCCGGCCGCCGGCGGCGGCGGCCTGCTCCGACGCGCGCAGGAGGTCGTCCCGCACGTCGCGGCGCATCCGCGCGGCCCGGTCGTCGCGGCCCAGGCGACGCTTGACCAGCGCCGCCACGGCCGCCGTGCGCGATGCGTCGTCGTCGAGCGGCACCCGCCACCACTCGAACGGCACGACGATGCCCAGCCGTCCCTCGAGCAGCGGACCGTGCTCCGCGTCGCTCACGCACCCTCCCGGTAGGCGAGGCTCTCGACGGTCGCCACGGCGTCCGCCTCGATCTCCTCGCCGAGCGCGGGGTACGCCGACTCGAAATCGAGCACCAGGACCTCGTCGCCGTCCGTCGGGAACACCGTGAAGCGGAGCGTCGTCACGACGAGGTCGTCCGGCGACTCCGCGGTCGTGATGATCTGCAGCGCCACCGGGCCCAGGGCGGTCTCCGGCATCGGCGCCGCCTCGTAGTCCACGACCCGCGTGCCCGGGACCTCAGGGCGCTTCCGGAGGCCCCGCACGAACCGGCGGTACTCCTTGTGCGCCGCGCGGTCCGTCGGCAGACCGCGGAGCATGAGGACCGCGCGCGGCTCGTGGTCGGCGGCCGCGGGCACCCACACCCCCGCGATCCGCACGTCGCCCGCGTCACGGGCGCGCGCGTCCAGGGTCCGCAGGATCTCCTGCGCCGCACCCGGGTCGCCCGGGAACCGTGCGGCCACGTCCGCGAACCGGGCCGGGTCGTCCAGGCCGACCTGCCAGGCCACCCAGTCCTCCCCGAGCCCCAGCTCCAGCGCGCGGCTCACTTGCCGACCTTCGACGTGACGAACGAGCCGGCACCGAACGAGTCCAGCGCGAACGGACCCAGGGTGCCACCGAACACGCCCGGCGTGAACCGTCCGCCGCTCATCCCGCCGCCGAGAGCCTTCATGGTCGCAGGGTAGGCCCGCGCACCCCGCGCGAAGCCCTCGACGGCGTCGACGTTGCGCAGCGACTGGTACGCGCGCGCCGCGTCACCCTGACCCACGAAGTTCATCCACCAGGCCCGCCCGCGCAAGCCCTTGAACGACCGGGCACCCTGGTTGACCCAGGTGTTCCACGACGTCGGTCTGAACCACTTCACGGTGCTGCTGCGCAGCTCCGGGACCTCCCGCAGCATGGTGCGCAGGCGACCCGCCGTCGTCGGGTTGCCGAACCGGCCCCCGATGCGCGCCAGCCGGCCCGCGGCCTGCGTGACGCCACGCGACGACAGGACGCGCGCCGACCGGCTCAGCACCTGACCGGCACCGAACGACAGCACGCCCAGCGCGTCGAGGACGACCGTTCCCACGGACCCTTCGCCGTGGGCCAGCAGCGCGAGGTCGGCGACGAGCGCCACGACACCGGCGATCAGCGAGAGCACCCCCAGGACCTCGCCCAGCACCGGGACCCACGCGAGCACGAGGGCCGCGATGCCCAGCACGCCGGCGATGTTGCCCGCCCAGTCCGACACGACGTGCGCGACCTCGGAGCCCCACTTCTCCCACCAGCCGTCGTTCAGGCCGTCCGCCTCGACCGCGTCGTCGATGTCGCCCGCCGCCTTGCGCGCCGCCGCGTGCCACGGCTCGAGGATGCCCGACAGGCGGCCGACCACCGCGTCGAGGTGGTCCTGCGCGTCCTGGGCGGCCCGGTTCGCGACCTCGACGGGGTGGTAGGCCGAGTAGTCCAGGGGCGACCCCGTCCGTGTGGCGGTGTGCCGCAGGTCGTCGTACGTCGACTGCGCGCCCGTCTGCTGACGGCTCGCCGTCTGCGCCGCGTCCTGGGCGGACACGGCCTCGTGCCACAGGGCCAGCGCGTCGTCCTGGGCCGTCCGGTGCGCCGCGGCGTACGTCACGAGGGCGTTGCCCGTGTCGCGGTAGCGCTGCTGCGCCTTGACCACCTGGTCGCGCACCTTCGACGCCCGCTCCCGCAGCGCGTCGATCGCCTCGGACTGCCCGGCGAGGCCGTCGAGCCGCGTCAACGAGGTGCGCGCCCGGTCCATCGCGTCGGCCACCGCCAGGTAGTGGCGGCCACCCTGCTCGGAGGTGGACGGGTCACCCGGCACCGGGTCGGCCGGCGCGAGCGGCTCCCAGTTCACGACGCGTCCTTGTCGAACGACGCCGCGAGGTCGCTGTCGACCTGGCGGAAGGTGCCGCCGGCGCCGTGCGCGAGATCCGCGGCGTTCTTGATGTCGTCGCGCAGCTTCTCGCGCGTCTTCGTCCACTTCGACGCGAAGTCCCTGACCGCCCGTGCGAGGTCGTCGTCGCCGACGTCGTCCGACAGCCGCGCCGCGTAACGGTCGGCAGCGTCGAACTCGTCGGCGACCGCCTTGAGGTCGGTCGCCGTCTCGGACAGCAGGTCGGTGTCGACCACCAGTCGTTCCACGCAGGCTCCTTCACGAACGGCGAGCGGCCCGGGTCACCGCCTTCACCACGGCACGCGCCGCACCGTCACCCTAGGCGCAACGCACGAGCGCCGACATGGGGAGCACTCCCCATGTCGGCGCCACGTGCGTGCACGCGCTGGGCGTGCGTCAGCCCCGGATGCCCGACGCGAGCTGCGAGTCCACGTCCTGCAGCGTCTGCGCCGCCTGCTCCAGGAAGTGCGCCATCCCCTCGATACCCGAGACCGCCTGCGTCGTCCCCGTCGTGAACTGCTCGTACGACGACTGGAACGCACCCGACGCCTGGTCCGTCACGAACCCACCGGCCACCAGGTTGTCCACCAGCGACTTCAGGTGGTGCAGCGTGTCCGTCAGCTGCTGCTGACCGTTACGCAGCTGACCCGCCGCACCGCGCATCTCCTCGTACGTCACGTTCACGTTCGCCATGAAAGCTCCTCGGATCGATCTGCCGGATGACCGGCACCGTGCCGTGCCCCTGCGGCCCGGCTGCCCCCACAACATAGCGACCTCGGGCGCACGGCCGAAATGGGGAGTACTGCCCTGTGGACGCCGGGCGCGACGCGTCTCGTCGCACGCTCTTCCCGCGGCGCGCACCAGACCCGCGAAAGGCTCGGCTACTGGTGGTACGCCGTCGGCCTCCTCGCCGCGCCCGTCACCGGCCCGATCCTCTGCTACACGGCACGCCTGCAAGCCCGCGTCGCCGGCTTTCCCAGCGCCGCCAAGGCCCTGGCCGACGTCCGGGACATCGCCAGGCCGTCCGACGGCGACGTGCTCGAGCAGGTCACCACCGTGCTCGGGCAGGACCCGCGCCTCGAACACACGGTCCACCGGCTCGCCTGGCGGGTCGCAGGTCACGAGGGGACCGCACGCTCCGAGCTCGAAGCCCTCTGACGGAAGGCCGACCCGGAGGGCGCCGCAGCGCGCGCCGACACGATCGCCCGGATCATCGCGGACCACGCCAAGCTCAAGACCGACGGCAAGATCTGACGTCGGCCGCCGAACGACGACGGGGCGGTGGTCGCCCCCTGCGACCACCGCCCCGCTCCCCCTGCCGACCCCGGGAGGGCCGACCGCCTCAGCCCCGGATGCCGGACGCGAGCTGCGAGTCCACGTCCTGCAGCGTCTGCGCCGCCTGCTCCAGGAAGTGCGCCATCCCCTCGATACCCGAGACCGCCTGCGTCGTCCCCGTCGTGAACTGCTCGTACGACGACTGGAACGCACCCGACGCCTGGTCCGTCACGAACCCACCGGCCACCAGGTTGTCCACCAGCGACTTCAGGTGGTGCAGCGTGTCCGTCAGCTGCTGCTGACCGTTACGCAGCTGACCCGCCGCACCGCGCATCTCCTCGTACGTCACGTTCACGTTCGCCATGACAAAGCTCCTCGGATCGACCGTCGTCGGACCCCTGCGGTCCGGCACGTCGCTCACGCTAACGGACCGCGTCACGACGCGACATGGGGAGCACTCCCCATGGGTCGCGCCCGGGCGACGCCGCAGGCCGCGGGCCGCAGCTCAGGGCGTGCGACGCCGCGCCAGCGCCCGCCGGAGGTGGGCCCACGCGCCCACCAGCAGGGTCACGACCGCCCCGACGAGCGCGCCGAGACCGACGGCACGCCACGTCGCGGCGTCGGTCGTCTCACGCCACAGGGCGCGGGGATAGTCGAACGGATCACCTGTGCCGACGCCGTCGTGCAGGACCCCGACGGTGACGGCGACCACGAACGCGATCGCCGCTCCCGCGAGCGCCACCACGATCACCATCTGCCACAGCGCCGGGCGTCCCCGGCCGGCGGTCGGACCGACCCGACCCTGTCGCGTACCGCTCACCGGATCTCCCATCGACGGTCCTCTCCCAGTGGCCGCGAACGACGTCGCAGGAGCACGAGCGCCCACCCGTAGGACCCTGCGGCCAGCGCTCCGGCCAGCACCCCGCACACCAGGCGCGCGCCGTCGCCGACGTCGACCGCGATCGCTCCGAACATCAGCACGTACGCCACCCCGGCGGGGAGCATCGCGACCGCGGTCCGACCGTCGGGCTTCCACCCCGCCAGGTAGAACGCCATGAGCAGGTCCGTCGCGCGGCTCCGACGCACGGGCAGCAGCGACAGCGTCGCACCCGTGGTCGCAGGCGGTCCGATCGTCTCGCCGAGCTCGGTGCGCTCCGACCGTGAGAGCGGCTCGGCCGCGTACGACGGGCGCAACGACCGCAGCACGTAGACGCCCGACAGCGCCGCGAGCGGCCACGTCGCGCACGGGAGCACCCAGAGGACGCCCGGACCCCACACCGCGACGAAGGCGGGGAGGCCGACCAGCACGAGGCCCACGAACCCGCCCACCGACGAGGTCGCCGGGCGGGTGATCTCGTGGACCGTCAGGTCGCCCGACACGATCCCGTACACGGGGATCGCCCAGGCGAGGCCGAGCACGACGAGCCACAGCGCGGTCCACGTCACGGCGGTCGTGAGGTAGCCCACGGTGCGCAGCGCGCGACGCGTCGGCGAGATCCGGACGGGACCGCGCTCACCGCACGTGATGGTGTTCACGGTCGCACTCCTCGCTCTCGCCGCCGGTCCCCGAGCGCCCTGCCGCCGGGCACGAGCACGGTATCCCACGCTTGCTACCCTCGGTCGTCGGGACCGCGAGCCGCGGCCGACGACGACGGCGGACCGCACGCGGGCCGACAGCGGACGGAGTGGTGAGGACGATGACGGACACGCCGTGGATGGCTCCCGGAACCCGGTCGGGCGTGCTGCTGATCGACAGCCCGACCGCGCGGCCGCAGGAGGCCGCCGCAGCGCGTGACCGGCTCGACGCGGCGCTCGGCGCCGTCGTCGACCCCGAGGGTCCGGGGTGGTACCGACCGCTCGCGCGGCTCGGCCGCTGGTGGTACCTCGTGTGCGCCCTCGTCTGCGCCGCGCTGCTCCTGCTGACGCCGCTCCCGTGGTGGGCAGCGCTTCTCGTGGGCCTCGCGTTCGGCCCGATGGTCGGCGGCTTCAGCGGCGCAGCCCTCGCCGGCATCGCTCGCACCGTCAGCGTGACCGACGAGGTCAGGGGCGCCGCCCGGGCAGCCCGGACCGCCGAGCATCCCTTCGTCCGGACCGTGCTGGACGGCACCGCCGAGATGGTCCGCGACATCGTCGAGCGCGCCCCCGACCGCGCCGCCGAGGCGCACGCACGTGGCTGGGACGTCGCCGTGATGCACCCGGACGACCCCGTCGACGAACCCGCCGCCGCCGCGCTCGTCGACCTCTGGGAAGCCACCGGCGGGGTCCTGCCCGAGGGCCTCGGCCGCACGACCTGACGAGCGGGCCGCAGCACCCGGGTCAGGTCCGCTCCGCGCCGCCGCCCGTCACGAAGGTCACCGAGTCGACGATCTCGTCGAACAGCGTCGCGAACGGCTCGGCCGACGGGATGCCCGGGACCACCACCCTCACCAGCAGCAGGCCGTCGCCGGCGGGGTACGGCACGTGGTACTCGAGGCGCATCGTGAGCGACGGCTCGCCGTCGTCCGTCGTGACGTCCGACCGCGCCATCTCGACCAGGCGCGCGACCGGCCCGCTGCGCTGCTCGGCGACCTCTCCCGCCGGGTAGGCCGCGGCGAGAGCGGCCGCGACGTCCCCCGCCGCCAGACCTGCCGCCGCGGCGGGCGGCCACGCCTCGTCGAGCAGGAGCATGGCCGCGGGGAACGGGATGCCGGGGAGGATCTCCAACGACATCAGGTACGAGTGGACCCCGATCCCCACGGCGTCACGCACGTTGGCCACGAGCTCCTGGGTCGCGTCGCGCCGGACCCGCGCGAGACGGTCGGCGTTGCCCACCTGCCGGCGCACGATCCGCTTGACGAACCGGGTCGCGACCTCGGGCGAGTCGAGCGGGACGTTGACCCACGTGCCGGGCAGGACGATCCTCATGCGTCCGTCGACCAGGCCCACCGCGCGCGTCATGCGGCCTCCGTCCGGACGGTCAGCCCCGCCAGGAGGTCGACGGCCACCTGGGAGACGTCGTCGAACGTGCTCGCCGCGGCGGCCACGAGCGTGAGCTCCAGCATGTCGCCGCAGCCCACGGGGGCGACGCCGAGCGCGACGCGCTCCTCGAGGTGCGCCACGCCCGGGCCGGCCTCGGGCTCGAGGTGCCCGATCACCAGGTGCATCCCGGCCGCACGACCCGCCAGGACGGTCGCGTCGATCCGCTGCGCCGACAGGTAGCCACCGCCGGACCGCACGGCCTGCTCGATCTCGCCGACGTAGGTCTCCGGGACGACGTCACGCTGGAGCACCACCGTCAGCATCGCGTCGACCCTCCCGAGCCCGGGACGACGGACCAGGGCAGCTCCCCGCAGAGCCGGCAGCCCTGCCCCCTCGACCGCGGCGAGCACGGCGCCGATCGCGTCGGCCAGGGACGTGATCGCTGCGGGATCGGGCGGCGCGTCACCCGCGGCGACGTCGGCCGCCACGAGCTGCGACGCCGCGGCGCGGCACCACGCCGGACCGTCGTCGACGCTCGCCGGGAGCAGGCACCAGTCCTCGGGCAGGTCGAGCGAGAAGTCGACCACCCTGGTGCGCACGAAGCCTCCCCGCGGGGCCCCGCTCACCCGAACACCGTCTGCTTGATGTCGACGACGTCCTTCGGGATCTCGCTCCACGGCGCGTCGAGCCCGGACGTGCTCAGGCTCGTGCCGTCCGACGTGAGCTGCCACCCGTCGAAGCCGGTCGTGGCCCGCGCGAAGCTGCCACCGGCCTTCGCGAAGTCGGTGATCTGACGCAGGCCCGACGCACCGCCCGCCACGAGAGCGACGACCCGCGTCGGTCCGTCGATCACGGTGCCCGCGCTCCGCGCCACCCGGACCATGTCGATGACGTCCTGGTTCCCCGTCAGCGCCCGGAGCCGGAAGTCCGTGAAGGGGTTCGGGAACGCGTCCTTCGCCGCGCCCACCGCCTGCCGTCCGAACCCGGCCAGCGTCCGGTCCGCCCTGAACGCCTGCAGGCGTGCGGCGTCCTCCGAGCCACGGACGAACGGCGAGGCGAGGAGATCGAACGCACGCTTGCCGCCGGTCGTGCCCAGCTCGTCGCGGGCCTGCGTGATCGCACCGGCGCCGAACCGTGAGACCGCCGAACCCGTCGACAACGTCTCGGCGGTCTGCACCACCATGCGCGCCTTGGCGTACCTGGCCAGAGCCGTCACGGCCTTCCCGCCGAACAAGGTCAGTGCCGCGCCGCCGACCGCGAGCAGGAGGTCGCCCAGACCCGCCTTGCCCCGCCCCATCTTGATCGCCGTGTCGACCACCGCCATGATCGCGCCGACCGCTGCCAGCACCACGAGGACCTGACCGAGCACGGGCACCCACGACAGGAAGATCGAGAGGATCCCGGCGACGTCGCAGACCACCTTGAACACCTTGTAGACCGAGTCCCAGACCGTCCCGACGTGGTCCCAGAACGAGTCCTTGAGACCGTTCACCTTGTCCCCGGTGACGACCTCGTCGATCTTGCTCCTCGCAACCACCGCGGCGACGTCCTTGTCCCGCTTGGCGTCGTTCCACCGACCCTGCCACTGCGTCAGGAGCGTCTCCAGCCCGCTCGTGTGCCAGGTCGCCGAGCTCAGTGCGCCGTGCGCGCTCAGCACGTCGTCGCTCGACGCGTCCTGCGGGAGGTCGTCGACGACGGACTGCGCGTTCCGCGTCGCCGTCCGGGCCGCGGCCAGCTCGGCCTCGAGCGCCGCGATGTGCGTGGCGGCGGTGTCGGAGTCGTCGACGGCCCGGCCGAGCGCGTCGGCGTACGTGGTCAGGGCGTCGCCGGTGTACCGGTAGCGGTCGGCCGCCTTGCGGATGTCGTCGCGCACCCCCGCCGAGAGGGTCTTCGTCGCGTCCATGGACTTCGCCCTGGTGCTCGCGTCGTCGACGATGGCGTCAAGGGTCCCCGTCGCGCGGGTGATCGCGTCGGCGATCTCCTGGTACCTCGTGCCCTTGCTGCGCACGAGGTCCGCGTCGCCGTCGAGCCGCTGCCACTGGGAGTCGCCCATGATCCGGCCTACGCCCTCTCCGCGCCCTTTTCGAGCGCCTTCGCGAGGTCGGCGTCGACCTCGGTGAACGTGTCCACGATCTGCTGGAGGATGCCCTGGAGCTTGTCGACGTTCTCGGTCATCTCGTCACGCTTGATGCGCCACGCCGCCGAGAAGTCGTGCACCGTGTCGTGCAGACCCGCGTCGCCGGTCGCGCTCGCGGCCTCGTCGGCACGCTCGTCGGTGCCCTGGAACTCGTCCCCGATCGTCTTCAGGTCTTTGGCCAGCTCGCGCAGCGCGTGCATGTCGATCGACAGGTCGTACGCCACCTCGAAAGCCTCCTCGTGGTCGTCGTCGTGCTCGGTCCGGCAGCACCGTAGCGTGTGCCGGCACCCGCGGGCGGTGGGGAGCACTCCCCATGTGCTCCCCCGGGGGGACCCGGCGTCAGCGCTCGCCCAGCACCAGCGGGACCTGGACGCGCGCCACCTTGCCGCGGGCGACCCACGCCCCCCGGCCGACCGGGTACTCACCCTTCGACGCCCGCGGGAGCGAGGTGCGCAGGATGTTGTCGCCGTCCAGGTTGTCGGGCTGGAGCAGCAGACCCCGGCGTGCGGCCTTGACCTCGGCGAACAGCGGCCACGACGCGTTCCACGCCGACGTCTCCGCGTCCGCGACGAGCAGGTGGCCCGACGAGCGCGCCGCCTTGATGAGCTCGACCAGGTGCCGGTCCGCCGGGGACTGCAGGTACTCGTTGATCGACTCCACGACGACCAGCACGCGACCCTCGGTGTCCTCGTCCGTGATCGCCGCGGCGAGGTCCTGCGCGAGCGTGGCCGCCGCGTCGACCGTCGTCGCGACGGCGGCCCACGCCACGGCGCCCGCGAGCGGCGAGCGCCCGGGCGCGAACAGGTACGCACGGGTCGACGGGTCGGCCCGTCGGACCGCGCCGACCAGCGCCGCCACGGCGTTCGTCCGGCCGGACGCGGGCGGCCCCGCGACCAGCAGCACGCCCTCCGGGGCGAAGCCCACGGGCTCGAGCGTGACCGCGTCCAGGCCGACGACCGGCTGACCGCCGACCGCGTCGGGCAGGCGGCTCGCCGGGTACTCGGCCGGCAGCACCGCGACCTCGGGCGCCGGACGGATCCCCGCGCGCCGCATCGCGTCCGCGAGCCGCTTCGTCGCCGCCGCCTGCTCGGCGACCGACGACGTGCCGCCCAGCACCGCGACCTGCACCTCGACGTTGTCCACGACGGCGCGCCCGCTGGGCGACGTCGGCGTGATGATGTCGCGCGGCGCACCGAACGCGACGTACCCGTCGTCGGTGAGCCGGTGCAGCACGTTGCGCTGCACGAGCGAGCGCACGTACGTCGGCACCGCGCCCGAACGGTCGGCCGTGAACACGACGTGGATGCCGAGCTGGCGGCCGTTCGCCAGGATGTCGCGGAACACGTCGAACCACTCCGCCCGGCCCGCGCCCGCCTCGAACTGGTCGCGGAACTCCGCGAGGTTGTCGAGCAGCAGCAGCAGGCGCGGCAGGTCCGTCCGGCCCGTGATCCGCCGGAACTCCGTGATGCTCGACGCGTTCGCCTCCGCGAACGCGTCCGCCCGGCCCTCGAGCTCGGTGCGCAGCATGCGCATCAGCGCGACCACGCGCTCCACGTCGTCGCCGTTGATCACGGCACCCACGTGCGGCAGGTCGTCCAGCATGCGCAGCGCGCCCGCCGCGAAGTCCAGCGCGTACACGTGCACGGGCCCGCCACGCGGCGTGATGCCGGCCGCGCCCGCGAGCGTGCGCAGCGTCGTCGACTTGCCTGCACCCGACGTGCCGTAGACCGCCAGGTGACCCTCGACGTCCGGCAGGAAGTACACCGGGCTCTGCACCTGCCGCTCCGGCAGGTCCGCCACCCCGAGCAGGAGCTCCGAGTCGGTGCGCTGGCGCAGCTTCGTGAGGTCGTACGCGGTCGCGAGCTCGTCCTGCCACGGGCGCCGCGGCGCCGGGATCCGCGCGTGCTCCGACGCCGCGCCGATCGACGACACCAGGCGCTGCTGGTCCGTGGGACCGAGGTCGTCCTCGGCGGCCACCTCGTCGACCGTGCCGGCCGGCTCCTCCCACCGGACCTCGCCACCGAACCGCAGCTCGGCGACCTCGACGTCGAGCCGCTCCGGCTCGCGCGTCGTCCAGCCGCCCGCGTACGCCGACTGGAACACCTGGAGACGCCCCGGACCGGTCTTCGCGAGCCCGCGGCCCGGCAGCCCCGGGTCGAAGCGCGCCGGGTCGGGCACGTCCACCACGTCGACCGCGTCGGTCTCGTCCGCCATGCGCAGCGCGACACGCAGGTTCGTGTTCGCGCGCAGGTTGTCCTTGATGACGCCCGCCGGACGCTGCGTCGCCATGATGAGGTGGATGCCGAGCGACCGGCCACGCTGCGCGATGTCCACGACCCCGTCGACGAACTCCGGGACCTCGCCCACCAGCGCCGCGAACTCGTCGATCACGAGGACGAGGGCCGGCGGGCACTCCGGGTCGCCGCGCTTCTCCAGCTCGAGCAGGTCCTTCGCCTTCTTGCGGTTGAGCAGGTGCTCCCGGAAGTGCAGCTCCGCGCGCAGCGACGTCAGCGCGCGGCGCACCAGGTGCGGCGACAGGTCCGTCACGAGGCCCACGCAGTGCGGCAGGCTCACGCAGTCCGCGAACGCCGACCCGCCCTTGTAGTCCACGAACAGGAAGGTCACCCGGTCCGGGCTGTACTCCGCCGCCATGCCGAGCACCCACGCCTGGAGGAACTCCGACTTGCCCGAGCCCGTCGTCCCGCCCACGAGCGCGTGCGGGCCCTGCGACCGCAGGTCGAGCTGCATGGCGTCCACGCCCGCCGACCCGACGATCGCGCGCAGCGTCCCCGCCTTGCGCCGCTTCGGCGTCGCGCCCGGGGTGCGGTCGTGCACCGACTGGTTCTGGCGCCACCGGTCCAGGACGGCGTCCGCGCCCTCCGCCATGTCGTGCCCCACCAGCGTCACGAGCGACACCGAGCGCGGCAGGTCGGAGGAGTCCTCGACGATCGCGCCCGCGTCGAACACCGGCGCCATGCGCCGCGCGTAGTCGTACGCGGCCTGCGTGTCCACGACGTCCTGCGACACGTCGACGCCGTCGATCCGCTCCCCCAGGCGCACCAGGCCGACCGCCGCGCGGCCCGCCTCGTCGTACGCGAGGAACGTGCGGCACGCCCCCGGCAGCCGCTCCACCGTCGGTGCCACCCAGATCGGGTAGACGCCCGCGTCCGCACCGCGCTCCGCGAGCTGCGTCAGACGCGCCCGGTCCACGCCCGCGTCGTCCGCGACGATCACGACGAGCGCCGGCAGGGGCGCCTGCGACCCCTTCGCCTTGTCCGTCCCGACGCTCGCACCCCGGTCCAGCGCCGCGTCGTCCGCGCCCACCGCGCCGCGCCACGTGCCCGACTGCGCACCCTTCGCCGCCAGCCGCGTCGAGACGACCTCCTCGATCTCCGCGAGGAGGGTCGCCGCGCTCGACGGCGAGTCCGCCAGGTGCGACCCCTCGAGCGGGCTCTGCGGCGACGACGTGTGCGGCATCCACGACAGCCAACCCAGCGGCTGCGTCCACCCCGGGCTCACGATCGCCGCGACCGCCAGCTCCGCCGGCGAGTGCAGCGCCGTGAGCTGCACCAGCAGCGCCTGCAGCGTCGCGACCGTGTACGACGGCGACCCCGCCAGGCCCAGCGCGCCCACGTCGTGCAGGTTCTCGATCACCGGGACGCCCGGCACCCGGCGGTACCGGTCCACCAGCGCGTCCAGCCGCTCCGTGTACTCGGGCAGCATGTCGCCGCCCTCGCGCGTCTTCACCGTCGTGCGCGACGGCATCGCGCCCACGCCGAGGCGCACGTTGAGGAACGACCAGTGCTCCGGACGACGCGTCCACAGCAGCGGGCCGCGGCGCACCGCCTCGCCCAGCGCCTGCGTCGTCGCCGGCGCCTCCAGCAGGCGCCCGACGTGCTCCTCCTGCGCGCGCGAGCCGAGCGTCGCCTCCAGGCCCTCGAGCCGCTCCTCGAAGCGCTCCACCTGCCGCTCGCGGCGGCGCTTCCTCTGCTTCTTCTGCGTCGCGAAGTTGCCGATCAGCATCATCGGCGTCATCACGACGAAGATCAGCGAGGAAGGCCGCCCCGTGATCGCGTACATCGCGCCGCCCATGAGCAGCGGCGCCAGCATCCCGAGCAGCGGGAACGGCGCCTTCTCCTCCTCCGCCGGGGCGTCCGGCGACGCGAGCTCCACCCCCTCGTAGCGCGGCTCGACCCGCGGGGACCGGTTGAACGGCACCGGGCCGGCGCTCGCCTGGACGCCCGTCAGGACCGTCCCGCCGTGCGGCTCGACCACCAGCACGGTGTCCCCGATCTGGACGGTCTGCGCCGCCTCGACCCGCAGGCGCGTGATCAGCCCGCCGTCGACCTGCACGCCGTTCGCCGACCCCAGGTCCACCAGCTCGATGCCCTGGTTCACCTCGAGCCGCGCGTGCCGCTTCGACACCAGGGCGTCCGACAGCAGGACGTCCGCGCCCGCCGCCCGGCCGATCACGTAGCTGCCGTCCGGCAGGTTCACCGTCAGGCCCGCGTCCGGACCCGCGACCACCCGGACCTGCACCCGGACCGGCGCGTCGCCCAGCGCCGGACCCGACCGGTGCACGCCGGCGTCCAGGACCGCGACCGCCGCCCCCGACCCGATCCACGCCTCGCCCAGCGGGACGTCCGGCGGCAGCACCACCGGGCGCTCCTGACCCGGCAGCTGCGCCTGCAACGTGAGGCCGCCCGTGCTGCGCTCCGCGACGCCCCCGCGCGGGTCCACCCGCACGATCGTGCGCGCGACGTCCGCGACCGTGGTCGCCGCGTCCGCGGTGACCACCACGTCGTCGCTGGTCCCGCTGCTGCGCACCAGCGTCAGCTTGAGCCTCACTGCGTCACTCCTGTCTCGTGGTCGGCATCCGGGCCGGTCTCGGGATCGTCCGTCACGTCGAGCAGCGGGAGGTCCGCGGAGGTCACCAACCGGCTCGCCACCGCGTACTCGACCAGGCGGGCCCGCCGGTTCTTCGCGTGCGACGCCGGGCCGCCCCGCAGCCCCTTCACACCGATCCGGTCCAGCTTGTCGCACACGTTGTCGAGCTTGCGGTTGAAGCGGGTCATCGCCCACCCCAGCCGGGCCGCCGCGTCCGCCGACGACGGCAGCTCCGACAGGCCCGTGCCATCGCGCCGCAGCATCGGCTCCGCGAGCGCCACGATGAGCTGCCGCTGACTCACGGTGAACGGCACCACGCCGATCGTCACCGTGCCGTCGCCCGCGTCGTCCGGGTCGGGGTGCACCGCCTGCGTGTACGGGGCGTCCTCCAGCCGGGCCGACAGCTCGTACGTCGTCGGACCGGCCGTGAACACGATCGTCGTGCGCCCGAACACGAGCGGCAGCCGCGTCCCCGGCGCGAGCCACGACTGCACGCCACCGTCCGCGTCGCAGACCGTCGCCGAGAGCAGGCCGCCCACGTTCGACAGCCACCAGATCCCGAACTCGTGCGTCACCCGCAGGAAGCGCCGGTGCAGGTACGGGTTGTCGTCGATCGCGAGGTCACCCTCGCGGCCCACCTCGAACGGGACGTCCGGGTCGACGTCGAACCACTCCCCGCAGAACTCCAGACGCAACGCGCTCATGAGGGCCCTAGTCCCCCTGTGCCGTCGCGCACGCGTGCGTCGGGTTGGCCGAGAACTTGCCGTCGCGGACCACCACCACCTTCAGGCACATCGGGTCCTGAGTGATCGGCAGGTCGACGTTCGTCCCCGCGACGGTCACCCACGGCGAGTCGTCGGACGTCGGGTCGACGACCTGGTACGCGTAGGTGTCGCCGATCTGGCTGTCAGCGGGCTGGTCCCACGTGAACACCGCGTCGCCCAGCGCCGGGTACGCCGAGCCCTCGAGGTGCCGGACGGACGGCACCAGGTCTCCCAGGTTGTCGTGGGCGTCGCCACCGCCGTCGACCTGACCGCCGTCCGCGTCCGTCACGACCGGGTCGGGGGTCCCGCCGCGGCCCCCGCCGAGGAGCAGCGCGGCCGCGACCACGACGGCCGCGAGCACCGCGACGCCGCCGCCCACCAGGGCCACCACGCGACCGCGTCCCGGCCCACCCGCCGGACCCGGGGTGCCCGGGTCCCACGTCCCCGGCGCCGACGTGCCCGTGTCCGGCCGCAGGACGGTGTCCTCCTGCGGGACCTGCAGACCCTGCGGTGCCGACACGAGCGCCACCGGCGTCGACGACGCGAACTGCGGCGCCGGCTCGACCACCGCGACGCGCGCCGTGTCGTCGTGGACGGCCGGCGGCGCGACCGGTACCGGCGCGTCGAACGTCGGCGGGACGTCACGGCCCGGACGACGCGCGGCCTGCCACGGGTCCGCCACGTCGCTGCGTCCGCCCGGCGTACCGGGCGCGCCACCCTGCGCCGGACGGGGGGCACGCGCACCGCCCGCACCCGACGGGTCGATCGACACCACGCCACGCAGGCGGGTGCCCTGGTCGTCGTCACCCGACGACACGACGTCGTCCTGCACCACGCCCGAGTCGTCGAGCAGGTCGATCGGGGTCACCGCGAGACCCAGCTCGATCTGCACGTGCTGCAAGGCCCGCGCGAGCTCGAGGACGCTCGGGTACCGCGCCTGGGGGTTCTTCGCCATCGCGGTCGCCAGCGCCATCTCGAGCGACGGCGGGGCGTCCGACCGGCCCGTCGGCGCGAGCGGCTGCGCACAGATGCGCTGCACCAGCTCGGCGCTGCTGTTCGAACCACCCGGCACCTCGAACGGCGACCGGCCCGCGAGGAACGAGTACAACGTCGCCCCCAGCGCCCACACGTCCGTCGCGGCGCTCGCCCGCGGCGGCTCCTCGAAGGACTCGGGCGGCGACCACGGGATCGACAGGCCCTCGGCCCGCGTCACGTCGTCCACCGTGGACGAGATGCCGAAGTCCGTCAGGACCGGGTGCCCGTAGTCCGTGCCGAGGATGTTTGCCGGCTTGATGTCACGGTGCAGGATCCCGGCGCGGTGCGCCGTCTCGACCGCGCCCGCGATCTGCACGACCACGCGCAACGACTCCGCGACCCCGAGACGCTCGGTGCGGTAGCGCGTCCCCAGGCTCGGGCGCGAGCAGTACTCCATCGCGAGGTACGGGCGACCGTCGGGCGCGACGTCCGCCTCGTAGATCGTGACGATCGACGGGTGCGTCGACAGGCGGGCCATGACGTCCGCCTCGCCCTCGAACGCGGCACGCTGCCCCGGGCTCGACCACTCGTGGAGCAGCACCTTGACCGCGACACGGCGACGGGGACGCTGCTGCTGGTACAGGAAGACGTCCGCGAAACCGCCCGACCCGACGAGCTGCAGGTGCTCGAAACCGGGGATCTGCGGCGGCGGGGACGGCGCGCGCTTGCTCACGGGAGGTCCTCGAACACCAGGGTCGCGCCGTCGCCGAGGTCCACGAGGTCGCCCGAGACGACGAGCACCGGCTCGTTCGGGTGGATGCGCAGCGGCTCCTGGCCAACCCGGCGCAGCATCGTGCCGTTCGTGGTGCTGAGGTCGACGACCAGCACGTGCCAGCCCTCGATCCGCACCTCGACGTGCGAGCGCGACACGTCCTGCTCGGGCGACGGGACCGTCACGATGCGGTGCAGGTCCGCCGTGCCCGCAGCCCCCGGGCCGCGCGGGGAACGTGGCCTGCGCCCCACGACGAGCGGCGCGTCCAGCTCGAGCACCTGACCCGTCGACACGCGCACCCGGCCCAGCGGCGGACGCGGCACCGGACGGGCCTCGCCGCCGACCGCGGCGCCGCACCAGGCGCACCGGCCGCGCGACGGCGGGTTCGCGTGCCCCGCCGCGCACAGGCGCGCCACGATCATCGGACCGGCCGTGACGGCCGGCTCGGCCGGGACGGGCAGCCCGGCCCCGCCCTGCGCGGCAGCGGCTGCCGCGACGTCGTGCAGCTCGCCCAGGCTCGACGACAGCACCGTCTGGCCGTCGTGGTCGAGCCCGTCCGGCGCCGCCGCCGCAGCCACGGGCTGCGCGGGCCAGGGCGTCCCTGTCGCCACCGGCGCAGGCTGCTCGGGCGACGGGGCAGGCGGCGCGGGGACGACCGGCGGGACCGTCCAGTCCTGCGGCACCGAGATCAGCCCGGCGTCGGGCGCCGTGGGGCTCGCCGGTGCCCGGCCGTCGTCGGCGCCCGCGTCACCGGCACCACCGTGCTCGTCCTCGTCCTCGTCCTCGGCACGCACGGCCGCGTCCTCGACCGAACGCAGGATCGTGCTGCCCCACAGCGCGGCGTAGTCGTCGGACTGGCCGGCGGACGCGGCGGCGTCGTCGTCGGGACCCGCCGGGGCGACGGCAGCGTCCGGCGTGTCGCCGTCCGGCGCGATCGTGTGCTCGGGCGCGATGGTCTCGCCGAGGGGGAGCTCACCGGGAGACGCGTCGACGACGTCGTCGACCGAGCCCTCGGCGGAGTCGTCGGCGGAGTCGTCGGGCCGGTCGACAGAACGGTCGTCGGGCCGGCCGGTGAGCTGGTCGTCGGCCGAACCGTCGGACGTCCCCGCGGCGTGCGCGGTGCCGGCGTGCGCGGGCCCGGCGTCCACGGGCTCGGTGCCGGCGCCGGACGTGGGCTCCTCGTGCACCGGCACGTCCTTCGCCAGCACGACCGGCGACGACGCGGGCGCCGACGACGGGTCCGCAGCGGACGCCCGGGACGTCAGGTCGCCGTGCTCCACGACGGACGCCCGCACGACACCCCCGAGCAGGGGCAGCCCCGGCAGCCCGGCCGACACGTCCGACCGCCCGCCCGCGGCGCCCCCTCCGACACGCACCTGGACGCCGTCCACCGGCTCCGCCGAACGCTCCACCCAGGTGGTGACGTCACGCCCGTGCAGCACGACGGTGCCGTCCTCGGTCGCGAGGGTGACCTCGACGTCGCCCCGGACCAGCACGTGCGCCCGGCGGCCCGTGCGCACGACGACGGCGAACGGCGGCAGCGCGGCCAGGCTGGTGCCGAACGCCTCGCCGACCGCCTGGAGCACCTCCATCACGCCGTGCGCGTCGTCCGTGGCCGCCCACGTCGCGGTCGCCTGATCGGCGGTCGCGCTCGGCAGCACCACGAGCAGGCTGCCGCGCACGACAGCCCAGCCCGAACCGGTCGCATAGCGGGACAGCTCCCGCGTCACCACGTCCGTCATGCCACTCCTCCAGTCGTCGCGCGGGCCTCGCGCGGCAGCGTGTCCTCCCACGACACGGACGGCGTGCTCGCCCGGGGGGCGGTCGCCGCGTCGTCCGCGTCGTCGCTCCCGTCCACACCGACCGCGTCGATGACCAGGACGGTGATGTTGTCGCGCCCCCCGGCGGCGAGGGCGTCCGCCACGAGGGCGTCCGCCGCGTCCTGGGGGTCGGGCCTGCCGAGCAGGACCTCCGCGATGCGGTCGTCGTCGAGCTCGGTCGTCAGACCGTCCGAGCACACGAGGAGCCGTCCCCCCGCCTGGAGCGGGAGGTACCAGTAGTCGGCGTCGGGGCGTGCCGTCGCGCCCAGCGCACGCGTCACGACGTGCCGGCGGGGGTGGTGCGCAGCCTCCTGCGGCGTGAGCGCGCCGGCGTCCACGAGCTCCTGCACCTCGGAGTGGTCGACGCTGACCTGCTCGAGGGCGCCGTCCGCCAGGTGGTAGGTGCGCGAGTCGCCGACGTTCGCGACGAGCCAGTAGGGCCGCCCGTCCTGCTCGGACACGACGACACCGGTCAAGGTGGTCCCCGCGCCCCGGCCCTCGGGCGCCTGGATCCCGGCGACGTCCGCGTGCGCGACGGCGACACGGTCGCGCAGGTCGTCCGCGGGGACGACCTCCATCCACGACAGCGGCCGCATGGCGTCGATCGCCATCGCCGACGCGACCTCGCCGGCCTCGTGGCCACCCATGCCGTCCGCCACGAAGAACGCCGACGCGGACGCCAGGTACGAGTCCTCGTTGAGGACACGACGCGCGCCCCGGTGCGTCGCCGCACCCCAGCGCAGGTGCACCCCGCGACCCGTGGCCGCGTTCACCACGTACCCCCACCCTGAGGGGGGCGCCGCGCCGACATGACGGTCTCCTCGGCGATGCCGCCGCCGTCGAGCAGGAGCATGCGCCGCTCCCCGAGCCGGACGGTCGACCCGGTGGGGACGCGGACGGGGACGCCCGCGTCGGCACGCGACTCGGTGCCGCCGGGAGGGGTCACGAACGAGCCGTTCGTCGACCCGCGGTCCACGAGGAAGACACCGTGCTGGTCGACGCCGAGCTCGGCGTGCGTCTTCGAGGTGGAGCGCTGCGGGTCGGGCACCGGGACGAGCCGCGGTCCCGCGGGGCCGGTGGGCGTCCCGGGCGCGACGACCGGGTCGCGGCCGAGCAGCATCGGTCCGGTCACGGGGACCCGGTGGCCGTCGCCGAGGTCGAGCTCGTAGCGCGGCGCGGTGCCGTGCGGGCCCGCGACCGGGGCGGCGACGGCAGCGGGCTGCTGGGGCACCGCGGGCTGCTGCGGCACGACCGGGTGCGAGGGGACGGGAGCCTGCGGGGCCGGTGGCGCCGCAGGTCGCGCGACCCCGGGGACGCCGGTGACGAGCCCGCCCTCACCGCCGGGAGCGGGGGCGCGCGGGGGTGCGGCCGGGGCGGGGAAGAAGCCGGTCCCGGGCAGGGGCGCGGGAGGCGCGGTCGGCACGCCGACGGCCGGGAAGGCCGCCTGCTGCCCGAGGCCGCGGTCCGCGACGGGGGCGGGCAGCCCGGCGCCCTGGCCGGGCATGACGGAACCAGGCCCGGCGTATCCGGGCGTCGCGGATCCGGGCCCGGCGTATCCGGGCATCGCGGATCCGAGCGGTGCGGAGCCCGGCGCGGGGTGCACGGCGGGCGCCCCCCGGAGCGGGACCACGCGTGCGCGGCCCACCTTGTCCTGCCACCCCTGGCGGCGCGGCGAGGAGTCGAACACCGGGCTGAGCACGACGAGGACGACACCGATCGCGCACGCGAGCACCCCGGCGAGCACGATCAACCCGCGGAGCAGGCCGCGTCCGACGCCGAGGGTGACCCCGGTCGTGGCGTCGACGGTCCGCAGGCCCAGGAGCGACTTGCCGACGGTCCGGCCGGTCGCGCCCTCCCAGGCGAACAGCCCGAGCGCGAGCAGGACCGCGAGGCCGTACCCGAGCAGGACGGGCGCGAGGCTCGGGCCGTCGGCGACGCGGCCGCCCTCGACGAGGGGCTGCTGGTTGACGGCGATCCGGAACGACGCCCCACCGGTCACCGCGACGGCCACGAGGTACGGCAGCGACACGACGAACGCGTCGATCGCGGCGGCACCGATGCGCCGGCCGATGCCGGCGGACTCTGTCGCGGGGTCGACGATCGGACGTCGAGCCGGGGTGAACCCGGGGACGCCGGGTGCGGTGGGACGGCTCGTGCCGAGGACCGTCGCCTCGGGCGCCTCCGCGGCCCACGGGAACGCCGGCGCACCCTGCTGCGCCGGGTTCTGGCCGGGCAGCCGGACGGGTTCGGTGGTGTGGCCCGACGGGGCGGCACCGAGAGCAGCCGGCATCCCGGCCACCGGGAGGCCGCACACCGCGCACGCCGGCGCACCCGCCGGGACACCGTTCCCGCACCGGGGACACGCTGCAGGGACGGTCATCGCTGATCTCCTTCAGGGGTGCGCGGTCGGCGCCGCGTCGTTGCTGCCCGCCGCGACCGCCGCAGCGACCGCACCGAGAACCGGGAGGCGAGCCTACGGCGCCACGGCACGGACGACCGCATCTCGCGCACGGCAGCGTCGACGCCCGTCCAGTAGGCGGTGACCTCGTCGTGCTCCGGGTCGGTGCCGCCGAAGACCGTGCGGTCGGCGTGCTCGGCGAGGGCGGTCGTCGCGACCTTCGGGTACGCCTCGGTGAGGAGCTCGGCGGTCTCGCGCCGGGTGGCGCCGGACGGCACGTCGTGGCCGAGGTCGACCGCGGTGTCGAGCACCTCGCGCCATCCGCCGCTGATGCGGTGGGCGGGGTGCCCGGTGTTGCGACGTCGTGCGCGACGCCGCGACTTGAGCGCCAGCAGCACGAGGAACGGCAGGGCGAGCAGGCCCAGCGGGATGACGACGGCGGCGGTGACGGCGGCCGCGTGGCCCCAGTCGAACCCGTCGGCGGTGTTCTTGTCCTGCTTCTTCTTCTCGTCCTTGGTGGCGCCGGTGTCGGCCTGGTTCGGCTCGGCAGGCGGGTCAGGGTCCTGCAGGACGGGCGGCTTGGGCACCTGGGCGCTGCGCGGCTGCGGCTGCACCTTGTTGTCCTCGTCGGGCACGACGTCGATCGGCACCCAGCCCTTGCCCTCGAACGGCACCTCGACCCACGCGTGGACGTTCGCGCCGGTCGCGACGAACGGGGTGCCCTCCTTCCAGGCGCCCGCGTCGGGGTAGACCCCCATGACGACGCGGGCCGGGATGCCGAGCGACCGCGCCATGAGGGCGTACGCGACGGCGAACTGCTCGTCGTCGCCGACCATGGTGTCGGACGCGAGGAGGGTGTCGATGCGCTCGGCGGAGTGGCCGGGACGGGACGGCATCTGGGTGCTGAGCCCGCTGGAGTACAGGCCGCTCTTGACGAGGGCGTCGTGCAGACGCAGGAGCTGCTGGCGCGGGTCGGTCGCACCGCCGATGAACTGGTCGGCCTTCGCGGCGACCGCCGCGGGCACACCGCTCGGGTCGGGCACGGCGACCTGCTCGACGGGGACGCCCTTGAGGTCCGCCAGGGTGGTGGGCGCGGTGGTGACGACGTCCACGGTGTAGCTGTCGCCGGGCGAGAGCCGTGCCGTGTTGAGGACGGTGCCGGTGGTCGCGTTGTAGAACGTGCCCTTGGCGAGCGTCGCGGCGTCGCCACCGAGGTAGCGGATGCCGGTGACGCTCCCGGCGTCGGGCACCCAGGGGCCCTGGTAGCCGTCGTCGACCTTGACCGTGAGCGTGCTCGCGGTGCCCTGCGCGTCGGACGCGACGTGCTGGCCCGCGCGGACGAACACCCCCGAGCCGTCCTCGTCGCTCGACGCCGCGTAGACGATGCCGTCGTAGGAGTCGAGGGTCGCGATGCGCACCCGCTCGCCGGACGTCAGCCCGGAGACGGTGAGGACCTTGTCGTCCTTGAGGTCCTTGGCGTAGTGGCGGAACGAGACGAGCGGCGTCGGGTACTGGTGGAGGTCGGGCGGTGGCTCGACGCTCTCGCGCAGGACGGTGCGGCCGCTGTCCGGCAGGACGACGGGCGCGACCGCGACGGCCACGGCGGCGGCGCCGGCGAGCACGGCGAGCCCGCCGACCGCACGGTGCCGGGCGAGGCGGCGGCGCGCGTCCGCGGACGCGTCCGACTGGAGTTCGCTGTCGCCGGTGCGCGCCTGCGTGACGCGCCACGCGGACCACAGCAGCCCGACGGTCGCGAGGACGACGCCCTGGACGAGCGGGTACGCGGTCTCGACGGTCCCGAGGAGGACGGTCGCGACGAGCCCGACGAGCACGGGGACGAGCGCCCAGGCGGCGTGCTTGGCGCGCCACGCGACGGTCCCGGCGACGACCGCGACGAGCAGCAGGACGAGGAACGGGACGAGCGCGAGGTCGGGGAACGACGCGAGCGGAGGCGCGGTCGTCACGAACGACTTCCACGACAGCACGGCACCGCGCAGCAGGCCGCGCGCGGTCTCGGCGGTGGGGACGACGCCGGCGACGGTGGTGCGGCTGAGCGCGAGCGGCCCCCCACCGAGCAGGTAGGCGAGCACGACCGCGCCGGCGACGGTCAGCGTGGACCAGCGCCGCGCGGCGGCGACCCAGGCGATGCCGAGCCCGAGGACGGCACCGCCGCCCGCGGCGAGGACGAAGCCCCAGGAGCCCCACACGGGGCGGAAGCCGACGGCGACGACGCCGAGCAGCACGACGAGGACGGCGAGGTCGACGAGCCCGTCACGGGTGAGCGCCCGGGGCCGGAGACCGCTGGCGCGGGCAGCGTCGGCGCGGGCCGTCGAGGACGCGGCTGCCGACCGGGGAGCGGGCGCGAACGTGGTGGTCATCCGCCGGTCACCGCCCGCATGGCCCGGGGCAGGTCGTCGAGGCCGCCGATGGTGACGACGAGCAGGTCGGAGATGGTGCGTCGCGAGACGGGCTCGCCGGGCACGCAGCGCGCCGCGACGACGCGCACGTCGACGGGCATCCGCGCGGAGGCCGCCCGGAGGGTGGCCGGGGACACGTTGCTGCCGACGATGAGGACGACGACAGACGCGTCGTCGAGCTCGCGCACGGACGCGCGGGCCAGCTCGGCGAGGCCGGCCGCGAGGGACGTGGTGCCGACGCCGGAGAGGTCGTCGAGGAGCCGGATGCGGCTGTCGCCGCGCAGCGTGCCGTGGTTGGACAGCACGGTGAGGCCACGGTCCTCGCGGATGGCCTGGAGGCCGAGGGAGCCGCAGACGGAGACGGCGAGCTCGAACTCCTCGTCGTGCGCGTAGTCCTCGGCCCGGGTCGACAGGATGACGGCGAGGTGCGAGCGCCGGGTCTCCTCGAACTGGCGGACCATGAGCTGTCCCGTGCGGGCGGTGGACTTCCAGTGGATGTGCCGGCGGTCGTCGCCCGCGACGTAGTCGCGCAGGGCGTGGAACGACACGTCGGAGTTGGAGATGTCCTGCGTGGCCTGGCCCTCCAGGTCGCGCAGGAAGCCCGACGACGACCCCATGAGGCCGGTCGTGCGGGGGTGCACGTAGAGGTCCTCGACGCCGGTCCACGCGACCTGGCGGCGCAGCAGCCCGAGGGGGTCCTGGCGGACGGACCGCACGGGGCCGACGGGGATGACGGCGCGCTTGCGGGTCGGGACGGCGAACACGTCCTCGTGCTCGGCCCCGCCGCGCAGGCGCGGCACGGGGAACGTGGCGAGGCCCTGGCCGACGGGCAGCTCCATGACGGCGGGCAGCATGGGGCGCGTCGTCGGGTTGGTGACGACGACGCGCCCCACGGCCCGCTCCCCCACGACGACGCGCGTGCCGGCCATGTCGAGCCGCACGTCGTAGCGCAGGCGTCCGGCGACGAGCACGCCGGCGACGGCGAGGGCGACGGTCCCGACGACCGCCGCCGCCACGATCTCGGCCCAGCGGTAGTGCAGCCCGGCCCACCAGGCGAGCCCTGTGAGCACGAGCACGGCCCACCCGAGCGCGCTGACCGTGTCGCGCACGGGGCGCAGCACGGGCGCGACCCGCGCGGACACCGGGCGCAAGGCGTCGACGACAGGCGCCACCAGCGCCCCCGCGCGGGCGACGACGGTGCGCCGCGTCCGACGGACGCTGCGGGTCGGGCTGCTGGTCATGTCAGGCGCCGGCCCTCTCCTGCGGCGCCGGGACGTCCGCCATGACGCGCGCGAGCACGCCCTCGGCGGTGGTGCCCGTGAACTCGGCCTCGGGGTCGAGGACGAGCCGGTGCGCCCACACGGGCAGGGCGAGCTGCTTGACGTCGTCGGGCAGCACGTAGTTGCGGCCCTGACCGGCCGCCCAGACCTTGGCGCAGCGCGTCATCGCGAGCGCACCGCGGACGCTCACGCCGAGCCGGACCTCGGGCACGGCACGGGTCTGCTCGCACAGGTGCGCGACGTAGTCGAGCACCGCGTTGTCGACGTGGACGGTCGCGGCGAGGTCGGCCATCTCGGCGACCGCCTGCGTGGTCGCGATGGGCTTCAGCGCGGCCGACCGGTCACGGGTCGCCGACCCGGACAGGATCTCGACGGTCGCGGCGCGGTCCGGGTAGCCGAGGCTCGTCTTCACGAGGAACCGGTCGAGCTGCGCCTCGGGCAGACGGTAGGTGCCGGCTTGCTCGATGGGGTTCTGGGTCGCGATCACCATGAACGGGCGGCCCACCGAGTGCGGCACGCCGTCGACCGTGACCCGACCCTCCTCCATGACCTCGAGCAGCGACGACTGCGTCTTCGGCGAGGCACGGTTGATCTCGTCCGCGAGGAGGATCGACGCGAACACCGGTCCGGGGTGGAAGTCGAACGAGCCGGTCTTCTGGTCGTAGATCGTCACGCCCGTCACGTCGGACGGCAGGAGGTCCGGCGTGAACTGGATGCGGTTGTGGCTGCCCTGGACGCTCGCCGCGATGGCACGCGCCAGCATCGTCTTGCCGGTGCCGGGCGCGTCCTCGAGGAGGAGGTGGCCCTCCGCGAGCATGCAGGTGAGCGCAAGGCGCACCACGGTCTGCTTGCCGAGCACGGCCTGGCCGACGTTGCCGGCGAGGCGGTCGAACGTCTGCGCGAACCAGGCGGACTGGTCGGGGGTCATCCGGGGGAGCGTGGTCATCGTTCGCACTTCTCCGAGCTGTCTAGTTGGGCCATGTGATCGCGTCCTTCTTGTACGAGGTCCCGTCGACCGTCACCCAGGCGATCGCGCCGCTGTGGTGACCGGCGACGCACGACATCGTGATCGTCGCGCCAGCGTTGAGGGTGACGTTGTAGCTGTGCCCGGTGACCGAGTGGTCCGCGCCGCCGTACGTCCAGAAGCACTCGATGTCGTGCGAACCGCTGGGGAAGTTGTCGCTCGCCGTGACGTTGAACTGATGGCAGGCCGAGCCGACGCACCCGGTCACGTCCTTCTGCGGGCCGCTCGAGACCGTGACGTGGATCTCGGGCTCCTTGCCCGACGTGGCGCTGGCGGGGTCCGACTCGGCGGTCCGGCTGCTGTCGCCGGTCTCGATCGTCCGTGCCTTGATCGAGTGCTTCTCCGAGTATCCGTTTCCGACCGTGGTGGACCCACCGCCGGACTTGTTCTGCCAGCCCCCTCCGTCGACGCTGATCTGCAGCTGGTACGGGTGGCCGTTCGACCCCGGGTCCGTCCAGCTGAGCGTCACGGACTTGGCGTTCCCGGACGCGGAGACGCCGGGCGTACGCGGTGGTCCGTAGGGCGTCGCCGTGTCTGACGACGAGGGGCCCGCGTTGGTCGTGTCGAGCGAGCCCTCGAAGTTCGGGACCGCGCGGACCTGGTAGGTGTATCGCGTCCCGTTCGACCCGCACGTCACGGTCGCCGCCTTGGCACCGTTGCTGGTGCTCGTCCACCCGCCACCGCACGCCGAGTACTGGTACATGATCTCGGAGTCCTTGAGGCCGGTCGCGCTCGCGGTGCCCCAGGCCAGCCTGACCGTGGTGTTGGCACCCGTGGCCGTCGCCGTCACCGTGCCGGGGCTGCCCGGCTTGGCGAACGCGCGCACCGCGTTCGACGCAGGGCTCCACGCTGCGTCGCCGAACTTCTCGGTCGCCTTGTTCTTCGCCCGGACCTCGAACGTGTAGTCGGTGGTGTTGGCGTCGACGTCGATGACCTGCGAGGTCGCAGCGGCCTCGGCCGTCACGACCTTCTGCTCCGAGCCCCCGCGCAGGACCCGGATGTCGTACCCCGAGATCGTGCCGCCGTTGTCGCTCGGGGGCACCCACTCGACCTTCATCTGTGCCTGCTGGCCCAGCGAGGTCCGCGTGACGGTCGGCTTCGCGGGCGCCGCCGGCTTGCCGGCGGGCGTCTCCGCGGCCGAGACCGCGCCCCAGTCGGAGGGTTCCGGCGCCTGGTTCACGGCCTGCACGCGCACGGTGTACCCGGTGCCGTTGGCCAGGCCCTTCCAGACGAACTTGGTCCCGGTCACGCCGGTCTGCTCGTCCCCCTGGCCGTCCGGTGCCGGGGAGATCTGCAGGTTCACGTTCTCGATCGGTGAGCGGTCGTCGTACGTCTTGTTGTCCCACGTCACGGTGAGCTCTCCGTCACCGAACTCGAGGGTCGGCGCGTCGGGCGCGTCGGGCTTCTCGTCCGGTCGCGCCTCCTCCGACTCGGGCGACGGGTCGGACGTGTTGACCTCGTTCGTCGCGGTGACCGTGAACGTGTACTTCTGGTTGTTCGTCAGGCCCTCGATGGTGCACGTCGTGGTCTCGCACCTCTGGCTCACGCTGCCGTCCGCGGACTGCACCGTGTAGTACTCGATCGGGTCGCCGTTGTCGTTCGGGGGCGACCACGACAGCACGACCGTGTGGCTGCGGACCTCGACGGTCTCAGGGGTCGCCGGGGCGTCCGGGCGACCCTGGACGGTCACCTCGATCTGGCCCTCGGCGTCACGGTCGGGGTCCTTGGTGGCGTCCTGGACGGTGTACCGCAGGCGCAGGGTGCCGACGAAGTCCGCGTCCGGCGTGACGACCACGTCGTCACCCTGGACCGTCGGCTGGGCGGCGCCGCCGGTGGCGAGCGTGACGGCGGTGACGGTGAGCGGCTTGCCCTCGTCCGCGAAGGGGTTGAAGTCGTTGTCGAGCACCGGGATGCGGAGCTCCTCGCCCTGGTGCGCCTTCGCGACGTCGTCCTCGACCGCGCGAGGCTTCTCACGGTCCGACGCCACGATCTTGACGGTGAGGTTGGACCCCACCGCAGCGTTCTTCTCGTCCTTGACGGTCACCGGGACGACGATCGTCGCCCCCTTGGCGAGCTCGGGGGGTGCCGAGACGGTCACGACCGAGCCGTCGAGCGAGACCTTGAGGCCCTGGCTCCCCTGGCCGGCGGTGAACGTCAGGGGGTCGTCCTCCGCGTCGGAGGCGGACTGGGCGAGATCGACCCGGACGGGCTTCGCGCCGACCTCACCGCCCGACGGCACCTGCACCGTGGGCGACTGCTTCCAGACCGGCGGCTCGTTCTTGGGCGCCGTCACGTCGATGCGCAGCGACAGCGTGGCCTTGTGGCCCTTCGGGTCGTCGGCCCCCGTGCCGTCGGTGACCTCGAAGGCCACGGACGCGTCGCCCGCGAAGTCCTCGTCCGAGGTGAAGACGATGGTGTGCTTGTCCTTGACGACGCGCGACCCGTTGACCGCTGAGACCTTCGACTCCTCGGTGAGCACGGGTGTCTTGCCGTCGGCGACCCGCACGTACTTGCGGATGTCGATCGTGAGCGGCTCGTTGCTGCGCACGGTCGGCGGGGACACGTCGGTGCGCAGCGTCGGGGCCTCGGCCTGCAGGCCGGGGACGCGCACGAAGGCGCTGGCCGTGAGCCCGTCCGGGTCGGTGACGGTGTAGAGGATCGTCTGCGGGTCCTCGGTGAGCGGCACGACGACCTTGCCGGCGACGACGGTCGCCCGCGTGTCCTTCGTCGAGACGGTCAGCGCCGTCGCAGCGCCGTCGGGGTCCTCGTCGTTCGCGCGGACGTCGACGGAGACAGACGTCCTGCCGATGATGTCGTCGCCCGAGAGTACGTCGTCGCGCGCCACCGGAGGCTTGAGAGGCGCGTCCTTGGCGACCTGCACGACGAGCACCGCGGACGCCCGCGCGCCGGCGGTGTCCTGGATCGTGTACACGATCGAGTAGGTCCCCGGCTTCGAGGGCGTGCGGAACGCGATGCGGTCCTGGGCGACCTTCGCCGTCACACCGTGACCCTCGACGGCCTGGCGCACCAGCGCGATGACGTCACCGTCCGGGTCCGAGTCGTTCTTCATGACGGCGACCGACAGGTCACGGTCGGGCCGCGCCTGCACGGTGTCGTCGACCGCGACCGGCGGCTGGTTCTGCGCCGGCGGGGACGCGACGCCCACGCGGACCGACCCGCTGGCCGTCTGGCCGCGGGCGTCGGCCACGGTGTAGGTGAAGGCGTCCGTCCCGGTCGAGCGCTTGCCCGCCGTGTAGACGATGGTGCCGTTCGTGACCTTGGCCTGCCCCTTCGACGGCGGCGTACCGATGCCGGTCAGGCGCACGGAGTCGCCGTCCGGGTCGGTGCCGTCGAGCGGCACGGTGATGGTCACGGAGCCGCCGGAGAGCGTGCGGGCGTCCAGCGTCGGAGGCTTCGGCGGGGAGTTCTGGTCGCCGCCGAGGATGTGGACGGTGATCTGCGCGGAGTCCACCTGGTCGTTCTTGTCGCGGACCTTGTAGATCGCGTACGCGGTACCGGGCGTCGTGCCCGCCTGGAAGCGCACCACGGTGTCGGACACGAACGCCTTGCCGAGCTTCGGGTCGGGCTCCTGGCTGAGCTTGGGGTCGAGCGTCAGCGCGAACCCGTCCGGGTGCGTGTCGTTCGCGAGCACCGGGATCGTCACCACGTCGCCCACGTGCACGGTGGCCTCGTCGGCGACCGCGTTCGGCGGGTGCAGCCGGTTGGGCGGCGGCACGCTGATCACGCGCACCTGACCGGTCGAGCTCTGCGTCCCGTTCGAGGCCGTGTAGTGGATCGTGATCGGCTGGTCGAAGTGCTTGACCTCCGTGATGCGGAGCACCGAGTGTGCGAGCACCGCGACCGTGATCCCCGCGTCGTCCGGCACCCTGACGGACTGCACGACGAGCACGCCGCCCGACGGGTCGGTGTCGTTGTCGAGCACGCCGACGAGCGTCTGGCCGCCCGACGGGAGCAGCGCCGTGTCCGGCACGGTCACGGGCGCGCCGTCGTTCTTCGCCGGGTCGACGACGTCGACGCGGGCGACGCCGGTCGCGGTCGAGGGGCCGTCCGTCACCTGGTAGGTGAACACGTACGAGTCCGCGGCCTGGGCGACGAACTGGAACGTGCCGTCGGACGACGTCGTGATCTTCGCGCCCGGGACGTTCGCGACGCTCGCGAGCCGGAGCTCGTCGCCGTTGGGGTCCGAGTCGTTCTTGAGCGGCTCGACCGTGACGGGCTCCCCGACCCGCGTCTGCGCGTGGTCGCCCACGGCGACGGGCGGCAGGTTGCCGGGCGCCTTGACGTCGACCCAGAGCGTGCCCTCGACCGTGCCGCCCAGACCGTCCGCGACGACCAGGGTCACGGCCTTGCGGCCTGTCGTCGCGCCCGTGTCGCGGTACTCGACCGTGCCGTCGGGCTCGAAGCGCACCTCGTCGCCCTTGACCTTCGGCTGCGCGTCCGCGAGGTAGAGGTCGTCGCCGTCGGGGTCGCGGAAGTACGGCAGCACCTTGATGCGTCCCGTCGTGCCCTTCTCGAGCTGGAGCACCGGCTCGCCGGTCTGCTCGGGGTTGCGCTCCTTGTCGAGCGGCACGACCTCGAGGCGCACCGACGCGGTGTCGTTCCCCCCGCGCCCGTCCGTCACCTTGTACTGGAACGTCGACGTCCCCGAGGCGTCGGGGTCCGCGGTCGCGAGGAGCGCGTCGCCGCCCATGGCCTGGTCGACGTGCGCGTTGGACGGCTGGTCGCCGTCCAGCGCCGCGACCATGACGTCGCCGTCCGGGTCGACGTCGTTGCCCAGCACCGGCAGGACGGTCGAGCGGCCCGGCCGCACGCCGAAGGTGTCGTTCTTCGCGATCGGGTCGTGGTTCTTCTTGCGCTGGGCGCTGATCGGCTTGTCGACCTGCTCCGGCTTGTCGTTCTCGGCCTCGGTCTTCTCGCCCTTGGCGTTCTCCGGAAGCTTGAGCTCCCAGTCGTCGACCTTCTGGAACTGGTCGGCCGCCATCCAGACCGTGCCGGCGGACAGCTCGTTGAGGACCACGACGTCCCGGTTGAACCGGTAGGAGAGCGCGGCGGACGGGTCGACCCCGTCGAGGGTCTTGACGAGGTCGCGGTCGGTGCCGGCGCAGTCGCGCACCACCTGCCCCGTGCCGGCCCACGCCCCGTACGTGCAGCCGCCCACCTGGACGGGCGCGGACGGACGGCCCGAGCCGTCCTTGACGACCGAGGCCGAGCCGTCGAGCGGCTGGGACACGAGCGCGGTCGTCGTGGCCAGCGCCACGCTGGACGACCCCGGGCCGGCCTGCTGGAGCACGGGCTGCGCTCCGTCGACGGCGACCCACGTGCCGTCGGGGAGCCGGACCTTCCCGGTCGTCGTGTCGAGCACGACGAGGTCGCCGCCGACCGTGGTGGCGGACACCACGTCGCTCGCCGCCGTGCCGTCGAGGTGCGCGGTCGAGACGCCGTCGACGCCGCCCTTGCCGGTGGTGCGGACGGTCGTGACCGTGCCGGCCGGGTCGACCACGCGGACCGTGCCGTCGAGACCGACGGTCAGCACCGAACGCTTGCCGACCTCGGCGGTCGCCGGCGTGACCTCCTTGTCGAACGCCGCGACGCCGTCGGTCGGGACGACCCACAGGTGCTGACCCGCCGCGTCGAGGATGGCGGTCGCCGCGCCGCCCATGCCGACCTGCGCGTCGGCGGGGAGCTTGGCCGTCCCCTGGAGCTTCGCGTTCGCGACGTCGACGCGGCTGAGGCTGCCGAGGCTCGGGTCGAAGGCCAGGACGGACGTGCCCTGCTGCAGGACGTCGACGGCGGTGCTGCCGCCCACCAGGGTGGCGTCGATGGCCTGGGCGGACTCGTTGAAGCGGCCGAACATGGCGCTCGAGCCCTTGGTCACCCACACGCCGGAGTCGTTGAGATGCACGTCCGCGGTCGGCTGACCGTCGTAGGTCAGCGCCAGCGCGATCATCGCCGTCGAGACCACGGAGACGGTGCCTACGGACGTGACCGTCTTGCGACGCGCGCCGAGGCGCTGAAGGATGCCCACTGCTGATACCGCCCGATCTCGTCCGCCACCCTGGTTGCGACGGCACTCGGGACAGCACGCCGCGCGGGAACCTTAGCCTGCGCGAACGGTCTGGGCGTAATCCCGCTCGCTGGTCGGGACGGCGTCACGGCGTCTGCGCAGGTGAACGCCTCGCGGGCTCAGGACGCGCGATCGGAGAGCGCGTCCGCGAAGGTCGAGAGCGCGTCCTTGACGTGGCCCGCGGGCAGCGGGGCGAGCTCGGCGACCGCGTCGTGCGCCCACCGCACCGCGAGGTCGCGGGTCTGCGCGACGACGCGGTGCTCGCGCAGCGCGGCGACCGCCCCCGCCAGCACGGCGTCGTCCGACAGGTCGGAGTCGAGGAGCGCGAGCAGGTCGACGTCGGCAGGGCCCGCCTCACCCGACGCGACGAGCCGGCGCAGCAGCAGCACCGGCATGGTCGGGACGTGCTCGCGCAGGTCGGTGCCGGGCGTCTTGCCCGACGTCGAGCCGGACGACGTGAGGTCGATGACGTCGTCGGCGAGCTGGAACGACACGCCGACCTTCTCGCCGTATCCCGTGACGGCCGTGACGACCTCGGGCGCACAGCCCGACAGGAGAGCACCGAACCGCGCCGACAGGGCGATGAGCGAGCCCGTCTTGTCGGCGAGCACCTGGAGGTAGTGGTCGACGGCGTCGTCGCCGTCCTGCGGGCCGACGGTCTCGTGGAGCTGGCCCATGCACAGGCGCTCGAACGTCTCCGACTGCAGCAGCACCGCGTCCGGGCCGAGCCCCGACACGAGCGCGGACGCCCGGGCGAACAGCAGGTCGCCCATGAGGATCGCGACGGTGTTGCCCCACACCGCGTGGGCGGCCGGGACGCCGCGGCGCACGGCCGCCGAGTCCATGACGTCGTCGTGGTAGAGCGAGGCGAGGTGGGTCAGCTCGACGACCGTGCCCGCCACCACCGCGTCGTCCGCGCCGCCGTCGCCGAGCTCGGCGGTGAGCAGGGTGAGGAAGGGTCGCAGCCGCTTGCCGCCCGCCGCCATGAGGTGGCGCGACGCGGTGTCGGCGAGGGCGTCGTGGTTCGCCGTCGCGGCCCGCAGCCGCGTCTCGACGAGGTCCATACGGTCGACGAGGCGCGCCGCCAGGGCAGCGTCACCGACGGGGATCGCCGCGGTCACCGGAGAAGTCACCCCCCGACGATAGTCGGGACGAGCATCCCCCGTGTCCTCGAGAGGCCTCGCGCGGCGCGGGCGTGTGCCGAATCACCCCCGCCGCCCGCTCGTCAGGCGGCCGGCGCCCAGCGCGCGGCGGTCGCGACGACCCGGTCGACCCAGTCGCCGCCGTGCGGCTCGTACGAGTCCGCGAAGAGTCTCAGCACCACGTCCATGACGGCCCGGCGCGGCAGCCCGTGCTCGACCGCGACCCGCTGGAGCGCGGGCTGCTCGATGAGGCGCGTGAACCAGCGGCCGAGCGTGTAGAAGCCGCCGAGCTCGGCGCGCACCCGGGCGTCGTACGCCGTCAGGGCCCGCTCGCGCGCGGCCGGCGACCCGGACGCGAGCGCGTCCGCCGCCGCCTCCGCCGCCAGCCGGCCCGCCTGCATCCCGTACCCGATGCCCTCTCCGTTGAACGGGCTGACCATGCCCGCGGCGTCGCCGACGAGCAGCAGCCCGCGCGACGCGAGCGGCGAGCGGTTGAGACCCATCGGGAGCGCGGCGGCACGCACCGGACCCACCCGGTGCCCGGGCGTCAGTCCCCACTCGGGCGGGAGCCCGGCGGTCCACCGGGCCAGGGCGTCCCGGTAGTCGTGCCCGGCCGCGGACTGCCGCGCGGGCGTCGAGTGCACGGACCCCAGGCCGACGTTGACGGTCCCGTCCGCGAGCGGGAACAGCCACCCGTACCCCGGCAGCGGGGCGGAGCGGCGCGGCTCCCCCGCCCACAGCCGCACGTGGCTCTCCATCCACTCGGCCGCCGGACCGCCGTGCCACGGCGACCCCGCCGGCACGCGGTAGTACGTCCGGACGGCCACACCGAGCGGCCGGTCCTCGCGCCGGGTCAGCCCGACCGCGACCGCGAGCCGCGACGACACCCCGTCCGCGGCGACGACGACCGGCGCCCGGTACTCGACGTCCGGGCCTGCCGCGCGGCCCGCGTCGTCGAGCGGTCGCGCGACCACGCCGACGACGCGTCCCGACCGCTCGTCCAGCGCCGGCCCGCGCACGGCCGTCCGCTCGACGAGCCGTGCCCCCGACGCGGCGGCGTGCCGCGCGAGGACCTCGTCGAGGGACGTCCGCGCGAGCGCCAGCCCGTACGACGGGAAGCTCGCGAGCTCGGGCCACGGCAGCTCGAACGCGCGGTCGTCCGCGACGAGCCGCAGCCCGCGCACCCGCGACCAGCGGTCGTCGTCCGTCGCGACGCCCATGCGGACCAGCTCGCCCACCGCGCGCGGTGTGAGGCCGTCGCCGCACACCTTGTCGCGCGGGAAGGCCGCGCGCTCGAGGAGGACGACGTCGAGCCCGGCCGACGCCGCGTAGTGCGCCGCCGCCGACCCGGCCGGGCCCGCACCGACGACGACGACGTCCGCCGTGACGACCTGCGCCGTCACGACGCGTCGGCCGCCACGTCGTCCGCCGGGCGCGTCGCCCGGTGCAGCGCCACGACCCCGCCGGTGAGGTTGCGGTAGCCGACCTGCGACCACCCCGACCGGTACAGCAGCTCGGACAGGCCGAGCTGGTCGGGCCACGCGGTGATCGACTCGGCGAGGTAGTCGTACGAGCCCTCGTCGCGCGTCAGGGCGCCCGCCACCTTGGGCAGCGCCGCCACGAGGTACTCCTGGTAGACCCGGCGGAACGGCTCCCACGTGGGCGTCGAGAACTCGCACACGACCAGCCGCCCGCCCGGACGCACGACGCGACGCATCTCCCGGAGCGCCCCGTGGACGTCGACGACGTTGCGCAGGCCGAACGAGATGGTCACGGCGTCGAAGCTCGCGTCCGCGAACGGGAGCGCCGTCGCGTCGCCCGCGACGAACGGCAGGTCAGGGCTGCGGCGGCGACCGACGGCCAGCATCCCGACCGACAGGTCGCACGGCACGACGCGGACGTTCGCGTCCGCGTACGGCTCGGACGACGTCCCGGTGCCGGCGGCGAGGTCCAGCACCGTCTCGCCCGGCCTCGCCGCGACGGCCCGGACGGTGGCGCGGCGCCAGCCGCGGTCCTGGCCGAGGGAGAGCACGTCGTTCGCGAGGTCGTAGCGGCGGGCGATGCCGTCGAACATGGACGCGACGTCGGAGGGGGTCTTGTCGAGACCGGCGCGGGGCATGCGGCCCAGGCTATCCGGCCGCGCAGCCCGTCGCGGTGTCGCGGGCCCGTCGCGCATACCCTGGGACCACCATGAGCAGCCTCCCCGCGGACGACGCGCACACGATGTCCAAGGCCGGCGTCTCCGACGCCCGCCCCGCCGTGACACCCCTCGTGGTCCGCACCGCCGCGCTCGACCCGGCGCTGCTCGACGACGGACCGGGTGCCCTCGTCGACCTGCTACCGGTGTCCGACGGCGTCGCGTGGGTCCGCCGCGGCGACGGGCTCGTGGGCTGGGGCGAGGCGCTGCGCCTCGTCACGACGGGCCCCGGACGCTTCGAGGACGCCGCCCGCGCGTGCCGGGAGGCGCTGGCGTCCGCGGTGGTCCGCGACGAGGTCGGCCTGCCCGGCACCGGGCCCGTCGCGTTCGGCTCGTTCACGTTCGGCGACGACGGCCCCAGCGTGGTCGTGGTGCCGCGGGTCGTCGTCGGGCGGCGCGGCGACCGCGCGTGGGTCACGACGATCGACCTCGCGGGCTCCCTCGGGCCCGCACCGAGCGCGGACCTGCTCGACCCGGCGCACCGCAGCCCGGTCGTCTCCCCCGGCGCCGTCAGCTACGCGCCCGGCGCGCGCGACGAGGACGCCTGGACGGACGTCGTCGCCCAGGGGGTCGCGCGCATCCGGTCGGGCGCCCTCGACAAGGTGGTGCTGGCCCGGGACGTCGTCGCCGTCACCGAGAACCCGGTCGACGCGCGGCACCTCCTCGGGCGCCTCGCCCGCGGCTACCCGACCGCGTGGACGTTCTCCGTCGCGGGCATGGTGGGCGCGACCCCTGAGCTGCTCGCGCGGGCCGAGCGCGGGCTCGTCACGTCGCGCGTCCTCGCGGGCACCGTGCGCCGGACCGGCAACGACGACGCCGACCTGGCACGTGCCGCCCAGCTCGCGCACTCGTCCAAGGACCTCGAGGAGCACGAGTACGCCGTCGAGTCCGTGGCGCGCGCGCTCGAGCCGTACTGCTCGTCGACGAACGTCCCCGAGAGCCCCTTCGTGCTCGACCTGCCCAACGTCCTGCACCTCGCGACCGACGTCACCGCCGTGCTGCGCGAGCACACCACGAGCCTCGCGATCGCCGCGGCCCTGCACCCCACGGCCGCCGTCTGCGGCACGCCCACCGCCGCGGCGCGCGACCTCATCACCGAGATCGAGGGTATGGACCGCGCCCGGTACGCCGGACCGGTCGGCTGGTTCGGCGCCGACGGCGACGGCGAGTGGGGCATCGCGCTCCGGTCGGCCGAGATCGGCGGTGGCGTGCACCCGGCCGGCCCCACGGGCGACCCGCGCTCGGTGCGCCTGTTCGCCGGGTGCGGCGTCGTCGCCGCGTCCGACCCGGCCGCGGAGCTGCGCGAGTCCGAGGCCAAGCTCGTCCCGATGCGGTACGCGCTCGACGCCTGACGCCCGGGCCCCCCGGGCTGCCGGCCCGGCGGTGGACATGACGGTGCCCGCGCCGGTCGACAGGAGGCGAGGGGGGTGCCTCCCGGACCGCGCGGGCACCGGGGCGGGCGCGCACCGGAAGGGGGGATCGGGAGCGCCGCGCCGGTCCCGGGACCGGAGGGGGGTCGGTCACCGGGACGGGTGGTCCGGCACGCTCGTCAGGACAGCCCGACGAGCGTGCCGGAGGTGTGATCAGCCTCCGTTGCCGAAGAAGTCACCGAACGGGTTGTCGTCCTGGCCGGACTGGCCGGAGCCGTCGCCCTGGCCGTCCTGGCCCGACTGACCCGAGCCGTCGCCCTGCTGGCCGGAGCCGCCGCCCTGGCCCGACTGACCCGAGCCGTCGCCCTGGCCCGACTGGTCGCCGCCCGAGCTGGCGGTCTGCGAGTCCTCCTTGACGGCGAGCGTCACGTCGACCGTCTTGGACTTGCCGTCGCGGACGAGCGTCAGCTTCACGACGTCGCCGGCCTGGTGGGCCCGGACGTAGCCGGTGAGCGACTCGGCACCCGGCGTCGGGTCGCCGTCGATCGCGACGATCACGTCGCCGTTCTCGACGTCGGCCTTCGCGGCCGGCGAGCCGTCAGACACCGAGCTGACCTTCGCGCCCATGCGGGTCACGCCGTCCGCCGTCGCGGTGCCGTCGGTGAGCGTCACGCCGAGGAAGGCGTGCTTGGCCGTGCCCGAGCTGATGAGCTGCGAGGAGATGTTCTTGCCGACGTTGATCGGGATCGCGAACCCGAGCCCGATCGACCCGGACTCCGAGTCACCGCTCGACGACGAGCTCGAGAGCGTCGCGATGGACGACGTGATGCCGATGACCTGACCCTTCGCGTTGAAGAGCGGGCCACCCGAGTTGCCCGGGTTGACGGCCGCGTCGATCTGGATCGCGTTCGTCACGACGGCGTCGGAGCTGTTGTCGGTCGCCGTCGAGACGGGACGGTCGAGCGCGGACACGATGCCTGTGGTCGCCGTGTTCGCGAGGCCGAGCGGGTTGCCGACCGCGAGGACCGACTCGCCGACCGTGACGTCGTCCGAGTCGGCGAGGGTCGCCGGCTGCAGGTCGGACGGCGGGTCCTGGATCTGCACGACCGCGAGGTCCGACGTCGGGTCGGTGCCCACGATCTTCGCGGTGTAGATGCGGCCGTCGGACAGGGTCACCTGGACCTGGTCGTCCTGCGCACCCGACACCACGTGGTTGTTCGTCAGGACGTGGCCCTTGGAGTCGAGCACGACGCCCGAGCCCTCGGCCTCTCCGTTGCTGAGCTGGACCGAGATCGCGACGACCGACGGGGACACCGTCTTGGTGACGGCTTCCCAGTTCGGGTTCTCCGAGGTGGACCCCGACACGGGGACGGTCGCCTCGTCGGACGAGCGGTCGTTGCCGAGCGACGCGATGTTCGCCGCGCTGCTGCCGTCGTGGTCGTCCAGCGCGTACACGACGCCACCGGTCGCCGCGGCCGCGACGATCGCCGCGGCGGCGACGGAGCCGACGAGCGCGCCCCAGCCGGGACGGCGGCGCTCGCGCTTCGTCGCGGTGGCCGTGGCGGACCCGTCGGCGGGCGGCTGCGCCACGCCGAACGCGGCCCCGGGCTGCGTCGTCGGGTGCTGCGGCGCACCGTGCTGCGCGGTGCCGTGACCCGGCTGCTGCGTGTACGCGGCCTGCTGGCCGTAGGGAGCCTGCTGGCCGTACGGCGACTGCGGCACCTGCTGCTGGCGGGCGTAGCCGCCGTACGCCTGACCGGGCGCCTGCTGGCCGGGCGCCGGCACGGCGGGCTGCTGCAGGGTCGGCTGCGCGGGGGGCGCCGGGACGGGCTGGCGCGGGATCGGCTGGGTCGCGTGCACCTGCGGGGCCGGGTCCTGCTGCGCTGCGGGCTGGTGCGCGGGCTGCTGAGACGGGGTCCCCTGCGGCGACGCGGGGTCCTGCGGAACGCGGTCGTTGTCGTTCGTCGGCTGGCTCATGACCTCTACTTCACACCATCCCTCTGGAGTATGGCTGGACCATTCCTGGGAGTTCGCTACGAGTCGCTCGCGTCGGCATCGCCGCCAGCCCCGAGGACGGCACGCACGGCGGACAGCACCGACCGCGTCACATCGTCCCCTGCGCTCCGACGCCCCGCACGGTCGACGACGGCCTCCACGACCACGAGCCCGTGCGGCGGCTCGGCGAGCGCGGCCGCCAGCGCGGCACGGGACTCGACGCGCACGTGCCTCACCCCGTACGCCGCGCACAGGGCGGCGAGGTCCACGTCGTGCGGCGTGCCGAACACCCGCTCGAACACGTCGGCAGGCGTGGACGCGGCGTCGCCGGGCTCGAGCGTGCTGAAGATCGAGCCGCCCCGGTCGTTCGCGACGACGACCTGGAGGTCCGGCCCGGGCTCCCCGGCCGCCCGCAGCAGGCCGCCCACGTCGTGCAGGAGCGTGAGGTCGCCGAGCAGGGCGCGCGCCCGCCGCGGGCTCCTGGCACCGCCGCGCCCCGGGCGCGCGGCCGCGAGCGCCACGCCCGTGGCCGTCGCGACGAGACCGTCGATGCCCGCGAGGCCGCGGTTCGCGACGACGGTCGGCGGCTCGTCCCACGCGGCGACGAGGTCGAGGTCACGCACCGGGCTGGACGACCCGACGACGAGGACGTCGTCCGGCGTGGACGCGCGGGCGACCTCGGCGGCGACCTGCGGGCCGGTGAGCCCGTCCGCCCGGGTGTCGACGTGCGCGCGCACCGCGGCCGCTGCGGCGGCCGACGCGTCCTGCCAGGTCCGGGTCCAGGCGGCGGCCGCTGCTGTCGGGTCGACCGGTCGCAGCCATGCCCCGGGCAGCGACGGGAGCACGACGGCGGCGTGCCGGGCGGCGTCGGGCCACGGTCCGGCACCGGGCGCGACGACGACCACCTCCACGTCGTGGGGGGCGAGCCCCCCGGCGAGCAGCCGCTGGACCGGGCGCGACAGCGTCGGACGTCCCAGCACGACCACGCGCCGCACGCGGTCACCGAGCCCACCGAGCACCAGCGGGTGCGCGACGACCCGGGCAGGGCCGCTCGCGGCACCGGACGACGGCTCGGCGAGCAGCGGCCACCCGCGCGCCTCCGCGAGGGCCCGGGCGGCCGGTCCGGCGCCGTCCCCCGCGACGACCACGGTCTCGACGACGTCCGCGGCCAGCGCGGGCGGCAGGTCCACGTCGACGGGGGGTGCGGGCGCGACGACGACGGGCGGGCGGGCGGGCGCCCCGATGGCGGCGTCGGCCGGGTCGTCCCGGGTGGCGGCCGGGACGAGCGGGTCGCGGTAGGCGAGGTCGAGATGCACCGGCCCGGGGTGGCCCGACCGGGTACCGCGGGCGGCGGCGACGGCCCGCGCGGCGAGGTGGTCGAGGTCGCGGAGCTCGCCGGGCCGTCCGTCGGGGGCGGGCACGTCGACGGTGAGCCGGGTCGCGCCGGCAAAGATCCCGACCTGCTCGGTGGTCTGGTTGGCGCCCGTGCCGCGCAGCTCGTGCGGGCGGTCGGCGGTGAGCAGGAGCAGCGGCACGCCCGCGTGGTGCGCCTCGAGGACGGCGGGGTGCAGGTTCGCGACCGCGGTCCCGGACGTCGTGACGACGGCGACGGGTGCCGCGACGGCACTCGCGACCGGAGCGGCCGCTGCGCCCGGCGCGCTCAGCGCGCTGCCGCGGGCGAGCCCGAGGGCGAGGAACGCGGCGTCCCGCTCGTCCACCCGGACGTGCAGGTCGATGCGCCCGGCGGCCGCGAGCTCCGCCGCGGCGAGGGCGAGCGGCGCGCTGCGCGAGCCCGGCGCGACGACGACGTCCCGGACACCCAGCACCGCCAGCGCGTCGAGCAGACGGTGGGCGGCACGGACGGACGGTGGGAGCGCGGGCACCCTCCGAGGTTAGCCGCGCGCGGAGCCCGGCTCCGACCGAGGGGCCCCTGCCCGGCAGGTGAACCCGCGGGCCACACGGGCCTGCTCAGGCGAGCGATCGCACCCGGGCGAGCCGCCGCACCCACGCGTCCTGCACCTCCGACGACGCGCGTGCGGCGTCGAGCAGCGCCGGGTCGGGCGTCACGTGGTGCCCGGGCCCGGTCGGGACGGGGATCGCGCCGTCGACGGGCAGGAGCGACGGCGCGACGTCCCGGACGAGCAGCTGCGCGGTCGCGAGACCGCACGCGTGCGGCAGGTCGGGCAGCGCGGCGGCGAGCGCCACGCCCGCGGCGAGCCCGACGGACGACTCGAGAGCGGACGACACGACGACCGGCAGCCCGACCTCCTCGGCGAGCCGCAGGCACGCCCGCACCCCGCCGAGCGGCTGCACCTTGAGCACCACGATGTCGGCGGCCTCGGCCCGGACGACGGCGAGCGGGTCCTCGGCCCGGCGGATCGACTCGTCCGCCGCGACGGGCACGTGCCCACCGCGTCGCACCGCGGCGAGCCCGTCGACGGTCGCACAGGGCTGCTCGACGTACTCCAGCCCTCCAGCGGCGCGGTCGAGCAGGGGCAGCCGGCGGAGGGCGTCGTCGACGTCCCAGCCGCCGTTCGCGTCGATCCGGACGCGTCCGCCCGGGCCGAGCGCGTCGGCGACCGCGGCGATGCGCTCGATCTCCGCGCCCACGGGCTCGGGGTCGCCGCGCGTCCCGTCGGGCCGCAGCGGACGTTCCGCGACCTTGACCTTCGCGGTCCGGCAACCGCCGGACGCGCGGACGATCTCCGCGGCACGCTCGGGCCCGACCGCCGGCACGGTGACGTTCACGGGGACGGACGTCCGGACGGGCTCCGGCCACCCCTCGACCGCGGCCTCGCGGGCGGCGCGCCACCAGGCGTGCGACTCGGCGTCGCCGTAGTCCCAGAAGGGCGAGAACTCGCCCCAGCCCGCCGGCCCGCGGACGAGCAGCCCGTCGCGGACGTCGAGCCCGCGGAACCGGGTGCGCATCGGCGTGGACCACACGACGGGGACGTCGAGACCGTCCTGGTCCGGGTACCGGGCCGGGCCGGCGTCCGACGCGGGGGTCATGCGCCGTCCTCGCCCGAGACGGTCCGCACGAGCTCCCGCATGCGGGCGAGCGCGACGGGCCGGACCGGCCGCCCCTCGGACAGTCCCGTCAGCGCCGCGCCGTCGACGACCGCGATGACGAGCTGCGGCGACAGGTCCAGGCCCAACCGGTCGAGCAGGTCGCGGACGGTGTCGTCGAGCTGGGTGCGCGTCGCCGCGTAGGTGCGGCCGAGGACGTCGGAGCGGCCCGCGACGACCAGGTGCTCGTAGAAGCCGCGCACCGCCGCGTCGTCCCCGCTCGGGCCGAGCGCGTCGACGATGCGCTCCGCCCGGCCCTCGGGGGTGTCGGGCAGGTCCGTCCGCTCCGCGACCTCGCGCGTGTGCGCGGTCCACCGGGAGACGAGGAGCCGGCCCGCGGCCTCGACGAGCTCGTCGAGGCCAGAGAAGTAGTAGGTGGTGGCCGCCAGGGGGACGTCGGCCCGGGCGGCGACCGTCCGGTGGGTCACCGAGGTCGGCCCGTTCTCGAGGATCAGCTCGGCGGCCGCGCGCACGATCGCGTCGCGACGCTGCGTGCCGCGGGTCTGACGCCTCGGCTCGGCCGCCGGACGACGCGGACGCTGACCGGCGACGCGCGGCCGGTCGGCGCCGGACGCGCCGGCCGTCCCGGGCGCGGACTGCGGGCGGTCGGCGCGGACCGGCCGCTCGGGACGCTCAGCCGTCACGGCTCCCCCCTCAGCCGGCGCGGCGCTTCGTTGCCGTGGCGCATGCTCTCTCCCCTGACCCCCCGTCGACGTAGCCGACACCGTACTCGCCCTAGAGTGGACCGGTGAGCAGCCTCCCCGCACGCGTGTCCGAGACCTTCGACCCGAAGCGGTGGCGGACCGTCGCCGGGTTCGAGGACCTCACCGACATCACGTACCACCGCGGGGTCGACCGCTCCGGGCCCGACGGCGAGCGCGACCTGTCCGTCGTCCGCGTCGCGTTCGACCGGCCCGAGGTCCGCAACGCGTTCCGCCCGCACACCGTCGACGAGCTGTACCGCGTGCTGGACCACGCGCGCACGACGTCCGACGTCGGCACCGTCCTGCTCACGGGCAACGGCCCCAGCCCGAAGGACGGCGGCTGGGCGTTCTGCTCGGGCGGCGACCAGCGCATCCGCGGCCGCTCCGGGTACCAGTACACGACCGCGGTCGAGGACCCTGCCGGCGGCGCAGCCGTGCTCGGGGAGACCGCCGACGCCGTGGACCCCGCCCGCGCGGGCCGCCTGCACATCCTCGAGGTGCAGCGCCTCATCCGGACCATGCCGAAGGTCGTCATCGCCGTCGTCAACGGGTGGGCCGCCGGCGGCGGGCACTCGCTGCACGTCGTCGCCGACCTGTCCCTCGCGTCGCGCGAGCACGCCCGCTTCAAGCAGACGGACGCGAACGTCGGGTCGTTCGACGGCGGGTACGGGTCCGCGTACCTCGCCAAGCAGGTCGGGCAGAAGCGCGCCCGCGAGATCTTCTTCCTCGCCCGTGAGTACTCCGCGCAGGACGCCTACGCGTGGGGCGCCGTCAACGAGGTCGCCGACCACGCCGACCTCGAGGACCTCGCCCTCGAGTACGCCGCGACCATCGCGACCAAGTCGCCGCAGGCGATCCGCATGCTGAAGTTCGCGTTCAACCTCGCCGACGACGGGCTCATGGGCCAGCAGGTCTTCGCGGGCGAGGCCACCCGGCTGGCGTACCTCACCGACGAGGCGGTCGAGGGACGCGACGCGTTCCTCGAGCGCCGCGACCCGGACTGGTCCGGGTTCCCGTACGCGTACTGACCGGTCACGACGAGCAGGGCTGACCTGCGTCGGGACGCGACCGGAGGCGCACGGCGAGACCCGCGCCGCCGCGGCGCATGACGTGCGCGTGCGACCACGCGAACGCGGGGCTCGCGACCGGGCCGAGCGCGTTCATCCAGCCGCGCGTGGTCGCGACGTCCCACCCGACGACGACGCGGGTGCCCACGGGTCCGGGATCCTTGTCGCACCGGCCGCCCGGGCGTGCGTCCGCCGGCGCGAGGTCGACCGTCCCCCGTCCGACGAGGTCGCCGCGGACCGCGAACGTCGCCGCGACGGGCGGGCGGGCCGCGACGAGCGCGAGCTCGATCCGCAGCGTGAACCCGAACGGCGAGCGGTAGCGCAGGCGGGCGCGGGAGCCCACGTGATCGCGCGCGGCCGGTCCGAGCTCCACGACGTCCCCCGCAAGCCCCGGCCACCACGACGGCCACGACAGCGCCGGGTCGGCGAGGACCGCCCAGCACGCCTCCACGGGCGCGTCGAGCAGCCACGTGGTCTCGAACCGGTAGCGCCGCACGTCACGCACGCTACGGCCGGGCACCCGTCGTCGCACGCACCCGCCGCACGCACCCGGCCTGCGTGCAGCGGGCCGACGAGTGCGACAGGGTGGGACGCGATGAGCGATACCGACCGCGACGACCTCCCGACCGAGCAACCCTCGTCCCAGCAGCCCGACGGCACCCGCCACGACGCGACGCCTCGACGCCGCCTGCTCCCCCGGTGGGCGCGGTGGACGCTCGCCGGCGTCCTGGCGGTGCTGGTGTGCGCGGTGTGGGGCGTCACGACGGCCCGGACGGAAGGCAGCCTCGGCCCCAACGAGGCGACGTACGCGGTCACGACCGACGGCGAGGTGACGGTCGACCTCGGCCCCCTGGGCACGCTCGTGGTCGACTCCCCCGCACCGCTGAACCTCGGCGTCGGGGTCACCGTGCACGAGATCCCCGCCGAGCTGACCTCGCTCAACCAGGCGCAGACGCTGTCCGTGCTCGGCGGCGACCTCGACTCCTACCTGCAGTTCTTCGCGACCCCCGAGACGACCGCCCGACGGGTCGCCACCGACCTGGCCGTCGACGCCGCGTGGCGGACGCTCGGCGCACTCGTCGTCGTCGCCGCCGTCGGCGCCGCGGGGTTCTTCCTGCTCGGCGCCGCCCGCCGCCGCGAGCTCGGGGCGCGGGCGTCCGCGCACACCGGGAAGCTCGCCGTCGGGACGGTCGTCGTGCTCGTCGCCGTCGTGGGACTCACCGCGAGCGAGGAGCGGGCCGAGCTCCCGCCCGCAGAGTCCACCCCCGTCCTCGCCGGGACACCGCTCGAGGGCGCCCGCATCACCGGGCGTCTCGCCGGCGTCATCGACACCTACGGCACGCAGCTCATCGCGCAGTACCGCAGCTCGCAGTCGTTCTACGCGCGTGCCGACGCCAGCCTGGGCCGGGCGTTCGACGTCCGGGACGCGCTGGACCGGGCGGCGGGGACGTCCTCGGGCGCGGCCGGAACTGACGGGACAGGCGCCAGCGCCGCGCCGCCGACGCTCGGCGCCGACCTCGGCGCGGCGGCGCTGCCGACCCCGTCCCCCGACACGTCGCACGTCGTCACCGCGCTCGTCGTGTCCGACCTGCACTGCAACACCGGCATGGCACCCCTCATCACGACCGCCGCCGAACGGTCCGGCGCGCAGCTCGTCCTCGACGGCGGAGACACGACCATCAACGGCACCAGCGTCGAGCAGGTGTGCGTCGACTCGTTCGCCGACGCGGTCCCCGACGGGGTCAAGGTCGTCGTCTCCGACGGCAACCACGACTCCCGGCTCGTGTCCGGGTTCGAGAAGAAGCGCGGCTGGACCGTCCTCGACGGCTCCGTGACGACGGTCGAGGGCATCCGGATCCTCGGCGACCGCGACGTCCTCGAGACCCGGATCGGTGTCGCGTCCCGCCCGAGCGGCAGCACCACCCCGGCGGAGCAGCAGCAGGCGCTCGCCGACGCGGCGTGCGCGGCGCGGTCCGACGACGGCACCCCCGGCGTCGACCTCCTGCTCATCCACGACCCGACCATCGGCGGGCCCGCGCTCGAGACCGGCTGCGTGCCGGACCAGGTGTCCGGACACCTGCACCGACGCATCGACCCGACGCAGGTCGGCCTCGGCATCCGGTACGTGAGCTCGTCCACCGCCGGTGCGACGCTCGGGCAGCCCACCGTTGGACCGCTGCACGGGACCGCCGAGATGACCGTCCTGCGGTTCGACACGCAGGCGCACCGCATCCTCGACTGGCAGCTCGTGCAGGTCACCAAGAAGGGCGTCGCGACCGTCGGGCCGCGGCAGGAGTGGCCGACCCCGTCGTCCACGCCCGTGCCGCTCGGTCCGCTGCCGCCGGGCGACTGACGTCCGCGGGCGGCGCGCCGGCACCTGCGGTTCGTGACGCCAAGCACCGGGGCCGGGCGACGCGCGGCTGCGGTGCTCGGCGGCACGAACCGGAGGTCAGGCCGCCGGGTCGGATCGGTCAGCAGGCTCCGGCTCGACCGCGCGACGCAGGGCCGCGAGCACGCCCGCGGCGTCGAGCGTGCCGAGCACGCCCGGGTGGTCGGCGCGCGCGTCGGCGGGGGCGTCGGACGGCAGGACCGCCACCCGCCCGCCGACCCCGGCACCGGCCTCCGCGCCACCCGCCCCCGTGGACGCCTCGGCGACGGCCTCGAGCGCGGCGGCGAGCGTGTCGCCCACGCGGACGACGGGCGCGTCCGGCGCCGGCGGCCCGCCCGCGGTCGCGTCCTCGCGCGACACCCGCGTGATGCCGAGCAGGCGCACGGGCGCGCCGTCGCCGACGAGGTCGCTGACCGCGTCGGTCGCCGGGCGCGAGAGCACGGCGACGGGGTCGTCGAGCTGCTCGACCACGCCGCCCCGGCTGAACACGGCCACCCGGTCGCCCAGGCGCACGGCCTCGTCGATGTCGTGCGTGACGAGCATGACCGTCGTGCCGAGCTCGCGCTGGATACGGTGGAACTCCTCCTGGAGGCGGCGGCGCCCCGCAGGGTCGACGGCACCGAACGGCTCGTCCATGAGCAGGACGGGCGGGTCGGTCGCGAGCGCCCGCGCCACGCCGACGCGCTGCTGCTCGCCGCCGGACAGCTCGTGCGGGTACCGCTTGCCGTACCGGTCGGGGTCGAGCCCGACGAGCTCGAGCAGCTCGGACGCGCGGGCCCGCGCACGCCGCCGGTCCCAGCCCACGAGCCCGGGGACGGTCGCGACGTTCTGCGCGACGGTCCGGTGCGGGAACAGGCCGACGCTCTGGATGACGTACCCCATGGACCGTCGCAGCCGGACGCGGTCCTCGCGGGTCACGTCGGTGCCCTCGACGACGATCCGCCCCGACGTGGGCTCGACGAGCCGGTTCGTCATGCGCAGCGTCGTCGACTTGCCGCAGCCGGACGGTCCGACGAGCGCGAGGATCTCGTGCCGGCGCACCGCGAGCGACAGGTCACCGACCGCGACCGTGCCGTCGGCGTACTCCTTGCGGACGTGCTCGAAGACGATCGCGTCGTCTGCCGCCGTGCGCCCCGAGGTGCTGGACCCCGGACGACGGTCCAAGGGCTGGTTGTCGACCATCGTCCGACCGTACCGGCGTGCACTCGCACAGGCCCTGCGGGGACGCCCGTCCGACCGGCCCACCCGGCGAGAGTCGGTGCGCCCCGCTAGGTTCGACGGGTGCCGGACAACCCGTGGTTCTCGTGGAGCTACGTCACCTCGAGCTGGGACGAGCTCAGCACGCTGCTGTGGCAGCACGCGCTCATCACGGTCGAGGCGGTGCTCATCGCGTTCGTCGTGTCGGTGCCGCTGGCTGCGCTCGCGGCGCGCGTGCGGTGGCTCGCAGGGCCCATCCTCGCGGGCACGTCCGCGCTCTACACCATCCCGTCGCTCGCCCTGTTCGCGATCCTGGCCCCGGTGCTCGGCATCGGCCGCACGTCCGTGCTGGTCGGGCTCGTGCTGTACGCGCTGGTGATCCTCGTGCGGAACACGCTCGCCGGGCTCCAGTCGGTCGACCCGGCGGTCCTCGACGCGGCCCGCGGGCTCGGGTTCGGCAGGTTCCGGCGCTTCTGGTCCGTCGAGCTCCCGGGGGCGCTGCCCGGCATCCTCGCCGGCCTGCGCCTCGCGACCGTGTCGACCGTGGCGCTCGTGACCGTGGGCGTCGTCGTGGGCTACGGCGGGCTCGGCACCCTGATCCTGCGCGGCTTCCAGAGCTTCTACCGGGCCGAGATCATGACGGCCACGCTCCTGTGCCTGCTGCTGGCGCTCGTCCTCGACGTCGTCATCTGGGCGGTCGGCCGTGCGCTCACGCCCTGGCGACGAGGGGCGGGCGCATGAGCGACAACGTCCTGCACGACGCGTTCGTCTGGCTCAACGACCCGCTCAACTGGCAGGGGCCCGACGGCATCCTCACCCTGACCGCGCAGCACCTCGGGATGACGGCGGCAGCGGTCGGCATCGCCGCGGTGATCGCGCTCCCGCTCGGTACCTGGCTGGGGCACGTCCGCCGGTTCGACCGGTTCAGCGCCGGCCTGCTCGTCGCCGCGAACACCTCACGTGCCCTTCCCACGCTGGGCGTCATCCTGCTGCTCGCCACGGCCGGGCTGTTCGGGAACACCGCGACCGTGATCGCGGCCGCGCTGTTCGCGATCCCCGTGATCCTCACGAACACCTACACGGGCGTGCGGGGCGTCGACGCGGGCGTGACGGACGCCGCGCGCGGCGTCGGCATGGGCGGGACCCGCATCGTCTGGCAGGTCGAGCTCCCGCTCGCGGTACCGCTCGTCGCGGCCGGGCTGCGCACCACGATCGTGCAGGTGGTCGCCACGATCCCGCTCGCGGCGCTCGCGGGCGGCGGTGGCCTCGGCCAGATCATCAACCTGGGGTTCGGCACGCAGAACTACGGCCAGGTGCTCGCCGGGGGGCTGCTCATCGCCGTCCTGTGCCTCGTGATCGACGGGATCCTCGCCGTCCTCCAACGGGTCGTCACGCCGCGCCCGCTGCGGGTGTCCGGGCGGCCGCGGACCGCCTGACCTGCACGCCCGCGCGGCGCCGGCCACGCCACCGGTTGCCGGGACCGGTCCCGCGTCATCGAATGGCACCTTGAGAAGCCTGCGTGCGACCCCTCGCACAGCCGCCACGCCCCGAACGGTCAGGAGCAGCACGATGTCACCCTCCCTCCGCCCCGCACCTCTCGGCTCCCCACGCCGCCGCAGCGCCGGCACCCGCACGCTGCGGGCCGCCACCACCGTCGTCGCGGCGCTCGGCCTCGCCGCGTCGCTGGCCGCCTGCGGCGACTCCGGGTCGTCCGGCACCAAGGCGCCCGCCGCCACGGGCAGCGCCGCCGCGGCGACCTGCGACCCGGTCTCCGGCGACCAGCTCGTCGTGCTCACGGACGACAAGCACCTCCAGACCGTCGACAACATCATCCCGGCGCTCAACGCGAAGGCCGTCGAGGGCGACGAGGCGCTGGTACCGCTGCTCGATGCGGTGTCGGCGTCGTTCACGACGGATGACCTCATCGCGATGAACAAGGCGGTGGACGTCGACCGCCAGAAGTCGATCGTCGTCGCCAAGCAGTTCTTCGACGACCACGGGCTCGCGGCCCAGGACTCGGGCGTGGGGACGGGCAAGAAGGTCGTCATCGGCGCGGCGAACTTCTCCGAGAACCAGACGCTCGCCTACCTGTACCAGGACGTGCTGGTGTCGGCGGGCTACACCGTGACGGTGAAGACGGTGGGCAACCGCGAGCTGTACCTCCAGCAGCTCGAGAAGGGCGACCTCACGATGGTGCCCGAGTACACCGGGACGCTGACCGAGTTCCTCAACCAGAAGATCAACGGCTCGGACGCGGAGCCGAAGGCCAGCAGCGACCTCAACGCGACGGTCACGGCGCTGACGGACCTCGGCAAGCAGGTCGGTCTGACGTTCGGCAAGCCCGCGCAGGGGGCCGACCAGAACGCGTTCGCCGTGACGAACACGTTCGCGGACCAGCACCAGGTCAAGACCCTCTCCGACCTGGCGAGCAAGTGCGGCAACCTGGCGCTCGGCGGCCCGCCGGAGTGCACGGAGCGGCCGTTCTGCCAGCCCGGCCTCGAGAAGACCTACGGTCTGACGTTCTCCAAGTTCACGTCCCTCGACGCCGGCGGCCCGCTCACCAAGACCGCGATCCTCAAGGGCCGCGTCGCCATCGGGCTCGTGTTCAGCTCGGACGGCCAGCTCGGAGGGTCCGACCCGACGGCGACGAGCACGAGCTGACGCGCGTCGCCACGACGTGAGGCCGCCCACCACCCCGCGGGGTCGGTGGGCGGCCTCACGTCGTCGCGGCCCCAGCCCCCGGGTCGCTGCGGCTCAGCCCGGCTCGACGGCGGGCGACCCGGCCCGCCGCGTCCGCGCGGCGCCGGCGCGGTCCTCGTGGTCGAGCTCCGGGTTGAGGGTCGCGAGCAGGCGCGCGTGCACGGCTCCCTCAGGGCGCAGCGCCGGGTCGGTCCCGCGGCCGGCGAAGGCGTCGACGAGGTGCTGGATCTGCGCACCCAGCGCGCGCAGCTCCTCGGCGGTGGCCCAGAATCCGGCCGTCGTGAACGTCACCGTCGAGACCCACTCGGGCGGCAGGGTCGCGGACGTCGCGAAGAAGCGGGCGAGGCGGGTCGCCTCGTGCTGCAGGTAGGCGGCGCTGATCACGCCGGACTCCTGCACGGAGCGGGCGTCGTGCGGGTCGGGCTCGAGCGACCGGTGCCGGTGCGCGGGTCGCCACGGCTTCTCCCGGCCGGTCGCCGCCGCACGCTCGATGAAGCCGGCCTTCTCGAGCTGGCGCAGGTGGAACGACGCGTTCGCGACGCTCTGCCCCGTGAGCTCGCCGAGCTCGCTCGCCGTGGCCTCACCGAGCTCGTCGAGCTGTGCGAGGAGCTCGACGCGCAGCGGGTGCGCGAAGGCCCGCAGGACGACCGGGTCGTCCGTCCGGAAGACGGCGCGCTCGGAGACCGCTGGTGCGGTGCCCTCGCCGGTCGTGCGCGCGACGCCGTCGGTCACAGCGGACGCTCGAGCCCGGCCTCGTTCCGACGGCGCTCGTCACGCCGGCGACGCAGCTCGTTCTCGCGCTCGACGCGGAACGTCTCGTGGTGCGCCGGGCGCTCGGACGGCCCGCGGACGGTCATGAAGTGGACCTCGAACATGGTGCCCTCCCGCTGACGAGGGGCCGCCGACGCGACCCGATATCCGCAACAGTAGTTGCGCAACATTCCTTGCGCAAGAGTTGTTGCGGATTCGGGATCGCGTCACCCGTCAGAGCCCGTACGTCTCCAGGAGCCGCAACCACACCTCCGACACCGTCGGGTAGGCGGGCACGGCGTGCCAGAGGCGGTCGAGCGGCACCTCGCCCACGACGGCGATCGTGGCGGCGTGCAGCATCTCGCCGGCCTCGGGTCCGACGAACGTCGCGCCGACCACGACGCGGCGCGCCTCGTCGACGACGAGCTGCGCCGTCCCTGCGTAGTGCGTACCCATGAGCGAGCCGCCGGCGACGTCGCCGAGCCCGAACGACACGGTCCGGACGTCGAGGCCGGCGTCGTGCGCAGCCTGCTCCGTCAGGCCCACGCTGGCCACCTGGGGACGCGTGAACACCACCTGGGTCTGCGCGGTGTGGTCCGCCGACGCCGCGAACCGCGACCACGGTGCGACCGCGTCCGCCGCGGCACGGCCGTCGGGCGTGGCCGGGGCCGGCACGCTGTCGCCGGACGCGTCGGGCGAGCCGAACCGGGCGGCGATGACGTCGCCCGCGACCCGGCCCTGGTACTTGCCCTGGTGCGTGGTGGCGACGCGCCCGGTGACGTCACCGGTGGCGAACAGCCACCCGCCCTCGACCCCGTCGACCAGCAGGTCGTCGCCGACGGGCAGCCCGCGGCGCAGGTCCGTGAGCCCGACCGCGTCGAGGCCGACGTCGTCCGTCCGGGGGACGCGACCCGTCGCGGCGAGCACCTCGGACGCCGTCACCTCGTGCTCGCCCTGCGGGTCCGTGAACGCGACGGTCACCGAGCCGTCGTCGTGCCGTGTGACGCGCGTGGGCGACGCACCGAGCCGGACGTCCACGCCGCCCTCGCGCAGCCCGGCGCCGACCTGCTCGCCCGCGAACGCCTCGAACGGGCGCAGCAGCCCGCTGCGCGCGAGCAGGGTCACGCTCGCGCCCAGGTCCGCGTACGCCGTCGCCATCTCGCAGGCGACGACGCCGCCGCCGAGCACGACGAGCGACTCCGGGACCTGCTGCGCGGACGTCGCCTCGCGGCTCCCCCACGGACCGGCGTCCAGCAGGCCCGGCACGTCCGGGAGCACGGGCACGCTGCCCGTCGCGACGACGACCGCGTGCCGCGCCTGCACGAGGTGCGCGGGAGCGTCGAACGTGTCGGACGCCGCCGACGGCGACACCTCGACGAGCTTCGGGCCGACCAGCCGTCCGTGCCCGCGCAGCAGCGCGATCCCCGCGCCGTCGAGCCACTGGACCTGACCTGCGTCGTCCCAGTCGCTCGTGAAGGTGTCGCGCGTCGCGAGCACCGCCGCCGCGTCGAGGTCCGCCGACGCCGACACCCCCGCGACGTCGCGCGCCGCCGCGAGCGCGGCGCCGGGGCGCAGGAGCGCCTTCGACGGCATGCACGCCCAGTACGAGCACTCGCCGCCGACGAGCTCGGACTCGACGATCGCGACGGTGAGGCCGGTGCGCCCGGCCCGGTCCGCGACGTTCTCGCCCACCGGCCCGCCGCCGATGACGACGACGTCGTAGGTCAGGTCGGGCGTGCGGTCGGATCCCGTGTCTGCAGTCATCTGTCGATCGTCGCCTCCCGCCGCGCGCGCCGCAGCGCGGACGCTCAGGAGACGGTGACGTCGCCCGTGGACGACGGGACCAGCTCGATCCACGTCTGCCCGGGTGCGAGCAGGACGTCCTTGCCGCCGGCCCTGACGTGCAGCACGGACTTCTGGTCCTTCTTGCTCCAGGTGACGCTGAGCGCCTTCCCGCCCGTGAGGACGATCGCGTGGCCCGACCCGATCACCTCGGTCTCCGGGACGGGGTTGCCCGCCGGGTCCTTGTACGTGGTGTTCACGACGTCGACCCGCAGCACCACGACGTTCGTCGCGGACAGCCGCACCCCCGCGGTCGACACGGACGGCACGCCCCGCTCGTCGCGCAGGTACGTGCGGGTCTTCGTGCTGTACGTCCAGCCCGGCTGGTAGGCGGGCGACATGCGGATCGCGGCCTTCGTGCCCGGGGTGCCGTCCTCGACGGCCGTCGCCTCGGACGCCGCGCCCGCGAACCGGAGCTGCTGCGGCGGCGGTGACGTCCGGTCGTCGTCCGCCTGGGCCCACAGGTCCTTCGTGCCGACGTACACGTTGTGCGGCGCGTACCGGGTCGGGTCCCGGAGGAAGCCCGCGGACCCGCCGTCCATGCTGAGCACCTGCGTCCCGGACGCACCGACCGCCTGGACGAACGGCCTCTGGCCGCCCGAGAACGCCAGGACGCCGTGCAGCGGCGCCACGATGTTCGGGTCCATCGGACGCACGGAGCGAACGGGCTCGACCCGCTCCGCCTCCTTCGACTGGTACACCGCGAGGAAGCGGGTGATGCCGCCCTCGACGACCTCCTCCCAGACCATGTCGGCCTGCTCGAGGCCGGTCTGCGGGCGGGCGTCCGTCGAGTTCTCGACCTTGATCCCGAGGGCGGGACGGTCCGCGACCCGGGTCGCGGGCATGCCCGTCAGGGGCCAGACGACCGGCTTCCGCGTCGGCGTCGGGGTCGGCGTCGGGGTGACGACGGGCCCGGCGGTCTCCGCGAGCGTCGCTGTCGGCGCCGGGTCGCCGTGCGCCGAGCACCCCGCGACGACGAGCAGGACGCCGAGGATCGTCAGCGCTCCCGTCGGCACTGCCGCGGGTCGGCGGGCGTGACCCGCCACGGGTCGGGGCGCATGAGCCAGGACAAGGTGTCGTGCCCGCTCGCGCAACGCTCCTCCTCCGGCGGACCGTTCGCCCGGGCGTCCGTCGCGCCCCACGTGTCCTGCGCCACACCCTAGGTGCCCCGGGCGGCCGTCCACGGGACCGTCCGGCCGTGTCCGCGCGCCTACGCTGGACGGGTGCCCCCCGTCGTCGTCCCCGCGTCGCTCCCCGAGCTCGCCGCAGCCCTCCAGGACGCGCTCGCCGGGCCCGCGGACGACGCACCCGTCGTCGCGTTGCGCCCCCTCCTGCACGCCGCCGCGCCGCTGCCGACGGGCGGCGCGCTCGTCGTGCGGACGTCCGGGTCGACGGGTGACGCCCGCGAGGTCGTCCTGCCCCGCGCCGCGCTGCTCGCCTCGATCGGCGCGACGGCCCGGCGGCTCGGCGGCCACGGCCGGTGGCTGCTCGCGCTGCCCTGGGAGCACGTCGCGGGCGCGCAGGTGGTCGCGCGCGCGGTCGTGTCGCAGGCCGTCCGCGGCGGCGACCTGCCGTGCGCCGCGCTGCCGGACGTCCCGTTCACGCCCGACGCGTTCGCCGACGCCGCCGAGCCGTTCCTCGATGTCGACATCGGCGACGGCGCCTCGCCCGCCTACCTGTCGCTCGTGCCCACCCAGCTCCATCGCCTCCTGACGGATGCCGCGACCGACGCCGTGACCGACCCCGCCGGCCCGGAGCCGCGGCCCGGGGGCCGAGCGCTCGCCGCGCTGCGCCGGTTCGACGCCGTCCTGCTCGGCGGAGCGGCCGTCGCCCCCGACCTGCTCTCCCGGGCGCGCGCCGCCCGCGTCCGCGTCGTGACCACGTACGGCATGTCGGAGACGTGCGGCGGGTGCGTCTACGACGGACGCCCGCTCGACGGCGTCCGCGTCGAGCTCGACGGCGACGGTCGGGTCCTGCTGCGCGGGCCGATGGTCGCCGCCGGGTACCTCGGCGACCCGGGCACGACGGCCGCGGCGTTCGGCGACGGTCCGGACCGGTTCTTCCGCACCTCGGACCTCGGGGCGTTCGCCGACGACGGGCGGCTGCGCGTCCTGGGGCGCGCGGACGACGTCGTCGTCACGGGCGGCGAGAAGGTCGCACCGCTGGCGGTCGAGCACGCGCTCACCGCCGCGGCCGACCTGTGGAAGCCCCCGCTGTGGCCGCGCGGCAGCACTCCCGAGGTGTGCGTGGTCGGCGTGCCGGACGCGGAGTGGGGCCAGGCCGTCGTCGCGGTCGTCGTCGACCCAGCCGCGCACGCCGCGGCTCCGGCCCCCGACGCGCTGCGCACCGCGGTCCGCGCGGCCGTCACGGCGCGCGCCTCGTCGCGTGCGGCCCCCCGCCACGTCGTCGTCGTGCCGTCGCTGCCGCTGCGCGGACCTGGGAAGATCGACCGGACGGGACTCGCCGCGCTCGTCCGGGACGTCGTCGGCCGGACGGGCTAGAACCGGCACCCGCCCCGGCACGGCACTCCTGGAGCACCAGCACCGCGCCACCACCCACCGCACCACCCCCGCCACACGCACACCGAGCAAGGAGCACCATGGCCACGACCGCCCAGTGGGTGGAGGGCGCCCGCCCCCGCACCCTTCCCGCCGCCGCGACCCCCGTCATCGTGGGCAGCGGCGCCGCGGCGCAGGCGGACGGGTTCGCGCTGTGGCCCGCGCTGCTCGCGCTGGGCGTGGCGCTGGCGCTCCAAGTCGGCGTCAACTACGCGAACGACTACTCGGACGGGGTCCGCGGCACCGACTCCGACCGGGTCGGCCCGCTGCGCCTCACCGCGCAGCACCTCACGCTCGCGCGCAACGTCCGCAACGCGGCGTTCGCAGCGTTCGGGGTCGCCGGCGTGCTGGGCTTCGTGCTGGTCGCCGTGTCGGGCACGTGGTGGCTCCTCGCCGTCGGTGTGCTGTGCGTGGCCGCGGCCTGGTACTACACGGGCGGCAAGCGCCCCTACGGGTACGCGGGGTTCGGCGACGTCGGCGTGTTCGTGTTCTTCGGGCTCGTCGCGGTCCTCGGCACCACGTACACGCAGCTCGCCTACCGCGGCGACGCGCGCATCACCTGGCCGAGCCTGCTCGGCGCCGTCGCGGTCGGGCTGCTCGCCTGCGCGATCCTCATGATCAACAACGTCCGCGACATCCCGACCGACCTGCCCGCGGGCAAGATGACGCTCGCCGTCCGCCTCGGCGACTACCGCGCCCGCCGCGTGTACGTCGCCGAGCTGTGGCTGCCGCTCGCGCTCGGCGTCGCGTGCGCGTTCTGGGCGCCCTGGACGCTCCTGGTGCTCGTGCTGCTGCTCCCCGCGGCCCTCCTGTCGATCCCCGTGGTCGTCGGCGCGTACGGGCGCGCGCTCGTCCCCGTCCTCGCCGCGACGGGCTTCTACGAGCTCGCGTTCGGGGTGCTGCTCGGGCTGGGGCTCGCGCTCTGAGCCCGGACGTCCACCAGCCAGACGCCTGACAGGACGCCGGACAGGCCGCGCCTGCCGCGCGTGCACGGGACCGCGACGACCGCTGCGACCGCGAGCACCCATGACGCCGCCGAGGCTGCCGACCGCAGTGCGTCCGGCGCCGCGTGCGGGAGCGACGCGAGCGTCGAGAGCAGCCCCCACAGCACCCCGCCGGACGCCGCGCGCACGGCACGGCGCGTCCAGGTCCGGCGCGCGCCCGCCGGCCAGCGCGGCGCCAGCCAGACGATCCGCTGCCCCCACGACGCCCCGGACCCGGCGCACGCCGGCACGACCAGCACGACGACGAGCGGGACGGCGCTCCCCAGCAGCCAGTCCCACCCGTCCTGGTGGGCGGGAAGCGGCGACCCCGCGGCGACGAGCCCCAGCCGGTACCCGAGGTCGAGCACGAACCCCAGCACCACGTACGACGCCGCGTCGAGCAGCATCCCGAGCCAGCGCCGCCACACCGTGACCGGCCGCACGTCGCCGCGGTGCGCGTGGAGCCTCGCCGCCTGCGGCATCCACCGCAGCACGTGCGGCGCCAGCAGCGCCCCGAGCAGGCCGCCCAGGGTGTTCGTGATCAGGTCGTCGACGTCGGCCACGCGGTACGAGCAGCCGACCAGACCCCAGATGCCCGTGTACTGGGTCGTCTCGATCGCGAGCGAGATCGCGAACGCCCCGGCCACCGTCGCGCCGGTGCCCCACCCGAGGTAGCGCCGGGCGACGACGCCCCACGGCACGAACAGCAGCACGTTGAGCACGAGCTGGAGGACCAGGGGGTCACGCAGGCCCGCAGGGAACGGGCTGCGCCCGAACGCGGTCCCGAGGTCGCGGAACAGCTGGAACGGGTCGAGCTGCGCGGACGAACGCCCGTGCTCGGCGCACCACGCCGCGACGTCGCCCGACGGCAGCGGTAGGAGCGTGTACGCCGCGAGAGCGACGCCGTAGACGGACACGGCCGCCGCGCCCAGCAGGCGGCGGGCGTCCAGCGCGCCGTACCGCCGCACCTGGAAGACCAGCGCGGGGACCAGCAGGACGACGAACAGCAGCAGCCCGCCCACCACGCCGACGTACGCCGGCCACGTCCAGCCGCCCATCCCGCGACCCTAGGTCGAACAGGCCGCCACGGCGCGGGGTCAGGCGGTGCACGGGGTCAGGCGGGGCGACCCGGCGCGTCGTCCGTGTCGGCGCCCGGCACGTCATGACGCTGCGCGTCGACGATCGCGTCCTCGGCGGCGTCGTCCTCGTCGATCGACGCGGAGATGCGGCGCTCGCCGGCGCCGCGACGCTGCGCGCGCTCCTGCACGTAGCGCGCCGCTCGGTCCCGCGGCCCGCGGAAGGCCAGGTAGGAGATGAGCAGGGCGAGCACGACAGCGATCGCGAAGGCGAGGAGGCCGCTCACGTGGAACGCGAGCAGGACGACCCAGATCACGACGAGCAGGACGAGTCGGATCGCGGAGTACAGCACGACAGGCACGACGCCCAGGGTACGGGCCTAGGCTGTGAGGATGGCCCGCGCTGTCCTGATCCTGATCGTCCTCGGACTCCTCGTGTACGCGCTGACGGACTGCGCGCTCACACCGGCCAAGCGCGTCGCCGGGCTCCCCAAGGGCCTGTGGCTCGTCGTCGTGCTGGTCGTCCCGGTGATCGGCCCGGTCTGGTGGCTGCTCGCGAAGCGCGCGGAGACGGGCGACGGCTCGTCCGGCGGTGGCCCGCAGCGTCGCCCGGGTCCGGTGGCGCCGGACGACGACCCCGACTTCCTGCGCCGGCTCGAGCAGGAGAACCGCCGCAAGACCCACGGCGACACGGACGACAGCGCCAAGCCCTGACGTCGGTGACGACGCCGGGTCCGGGCTGTCAGCGGCCGCGGAGCGTCAGCTCGTCAGGCCCGAGTACGAGTGCTTGCCGTTGAAGATGAGGTTCACGCCCGTGAAGTTGAACAGGACGCAGGCGTAGCCGACGAGCACGAAGTAGGCGGCCCGGCGGCCCGACCAGCCGCGCGTCGTGCGGGCGTGCAGGTAGGCCGCGTAGACGATCCAGACGATGAACGTCCAGACCTCCTTGGGGTCCCAGCCCCAGTAGCGGCCCCAGGCGTGCTCGGCCCAGATCGCGCCGGCGATGAGCGTGAACGTCCACAGCACGAAGCCGACGGCGTTGAGGCGGAAGCTGAGGACCTCCAGCTTGTCCGCCTTCGGCAGCCCGTCCAGGAACCGGAACCCGCGGTGCGCCATGAGGCCCGAGCCGTTGTCGCGCGAGTCCTTGAAGAGCTGCAGGACGGACGTCACGAACGCGACCGTGAGGATGCCCGTCGCGGTGATCGCGACGCCCACGTGGATGACGAGCCAGTACGACTGGAGCGCCGGCTGCACGCCGTCCGCCTGGACGAAGAAGACCTCCTGGCCGAGCGCCATGAAGAGCACGGTGAGCAGCGTGACGAACGCGCCGAGGAACCTCACGTCGCGGAACCGGTTGACCAGCAGGAACACGGTGAGGGCGACGAACGACCCCACGAGCGTGAACTCGTACATGTTGGCCCACGGCGCGCGGCCCGCGGCGATGCCGCGCGTCACGATCGCCGCTCCCAGGAGGAGCCAGCCCAGGACGGTGAGCGACATCGCGATGCCCACCGCCTTGCGGCGCGGCCCGGCCTGCGTCCCGTCCTCGACGTCCCCGGGTGCGCTCGGCGGTGCGTCGGACGGGACGGACGCCGTCGTGCCCGCCGTCGCGCCGGAGCCACCGGCCCCCGCCGTCACGAGCTCGGCGTCGCGCGACTCCCGCACGGCCGCCGCGACGACGCCACGGGACTCGCCCAGCTTGGTGAGGTCGACGAGGAACGCGATCATCGCGACCGTGAGCACCGTCATGGACGCCCACACGAGGTGGGAGCTGAGGGTCGCGTAGCTCGCGGTCTGGGTGGTGGTGAGCGCCGCCAACGTCATCGCGTGGCCTTCCTGGTGTTCGCCGCGGACGCGGTCGTCCCGGTGGTGCGGTCGGTGTCCCCCGTCGCCGCGGCGAGCGCCGCGTCGACCTCGCGTTGCAGGCCGGAGTCGTCGCCACGGGCGAGACCGGCCGCCTCGATCACTGTACGCGCGCTCCCCGCGGCAGGATCGCCGTCGGTCGTCACCCGCAGCCAGACGCGGCGGCGCGGCGTGAACAGCGACAGCGCGAGGCCGAACAGCGCCCCGAGCGCGAAGACGAGCACCCACGTGAGCGCGGGGTCGTAGCGCAGGTCGAGCGCGACGTAGCGCGGCAGCGAGTCGAACGTGATGGTCCCCATGCCGTCGGGCAGCTTGACGGTCTCGCCGGGCTGGATCGTCAGCGTCACGGGCTGCCCGTCGGTCTTCACCGACTCCTTCATGCCGCTCGTGTCGAGGCGGTACACGTTCTGCGGCAGACCCTGGTCGAGACCCAGGTCGCCGTGCCACACGTTGAGCACGAGCAGCGGGTTGAGCGGCTGCGGGTAGATCGACGGGGACGTCGTGTCGTCGCTCGCGGCCGTGGGGAGCAGGAAGCCGACGAGGCCGAGCTGCTCGAGCCCCTTCGACACGTCGGGCACCTTGATCACGCCGCGCGACGTGTACTTCGAGTCCTGCGGGACGAACACGACCGGGCCGGAGTACGCGACCTGGCCCTTCGCGTCCTTGACGGTCACGACGGGCGCGTAGCCGTTGCCCTGGAGGTAGACCTTCGAGCCGTCGACGTCGAGCGGGTGGTTGACGCGGATGGTGTCGCTCGTCGTCTTCCCGGTGTCGGGGTCGCGGGTGGTCACGAACGCCGTGAAGTCGCGCGGCTCGGCGGTCGCGTCGTTCGTGAACTCCGACGTGAACCTGTCGAGCGTCATCGAGAACGGGTCGAGGGTGCTCGCCCGGAAGAGGCGGCCCGACTCGAACGTGTCGTAGTCGACGACGGCGTTCGCGAAGCCGCGCCCTTCGGTCACGATGACCTGGCCGCGGTAGTGCAAGGCCTGGCCCACACCGACCGACACGAGCAGCCCGACGAGGCACAGGTGGAAGACGATGTTCCCCGACTCGCGCAGGTACCCGCGCTCCGCGGCGACCGTCCGGCGGCCCTGCGCGTCCGTGCCGGTCTCGACGCGGAACGTCGGCAGCCAGCGCACCCGGCCGCGCAGGTGCCGCACGGCGGCGTCCACGACCTCGTCAGGGGTGCGCTCCGTCGTCCCGTCGGCCCGCGCCGGGAAGCGGTCGAGCTTGCGCGGCACGCGCGGCGGGCGCGACCGCAGGTTCTTCCCGTGCGCGACCGCGCGCGGCAGGATGCAGCCCACGAGCGAGACGAACAGCAGCAGATAGATCGCCGAGAACCAGACCGACGAGAACACGTCGAAGAACCCGAGCTTGTCGAGGATCTTCCCGGCCGTCGGGTTGTCCTGGAGGTACGTGAGGACGGCCGACGGGTCGACCGGGCGCTGCGGCAGGATCGAGCCCGGCACCGCCGCGACCGCGAGCAGCATGAGCAGGACGAGCGCGACGCGCATGCTCGTGAGCTGGCGCCACATCCAGCGCAGCCAGCCGCGCCACCCGAGGGTGGGCAGGACGGGTGCCGCAGGACGTCCGCCGCCGGCCCCGCCGCCCTCGCCTCCGTCGGTGCCTCCCGCCGGGGCGCCTCCGGTGGCCTCGGGCGCGTCGTCGTCGTGGGACACGAACGCGTCGTCGATGCCCTCCGGGCGGTAGCCCGCGCGCTCGGTCGTCATACCAGTCCCCCGTATCCGGCGGCCCAGCCCTGGAGGGTCGTGGTCCACGACCCCCAGACGCCGGTGATCATGGCGAGACCGATGACGACGAGCATGCCGCCCCCGACCCGCAGGAACGCGACGCGGTGGCGTCGCAGGAAGTCGAGCATCCGGCGGCTGGACTGCAGGCCGAACGCGATGAGCAGGAACGGGACGCCCAGCCCGACGCAGTACGCGACGGCCAGGACCGCGCCGCGCACGACGGTCGCCTGGTCCAGCGCGAGCGAGTACACCGCCGCGAGCGTCGGGCCGAGGCACGGCGTCCAGCCCAGCCCGAAGACGATGCCGAGCAGCGGCGCGCCCCACAGGCCCGTCCGCGGTGTCACGTGCAGCCGCGCCTCCCGCTGCAGGAAGGGCAGGAACCCGAGGAACGCGAGGCCCATCACGAGGACGACGACGCCGAGGACGCGCACGATGGTGTCCTCCCACTGCACGACGTGCGAGCCGAGCGCCCCGAAGAACCCGCCCAGGACCACGAAGACCAGGGTGAACCCCAGGACGAACAGCCCGACGCCCGCGACGACGCGGCGGCGTGCGGCGGCCGGCGAGCCTGCGGGAGCGCCCGGGACCGCGCTGCCCGTGGCGGGGGTCGCACCCTGGCCCGCCACGGCGGTGCTGGGGACCGCCACGCCGGTCACGGGCGCGGCGCCGACGACCGCGTTCGTCGCCGCCCAGCCGCTCACGTACCCGACGTAGCCAGGGACCAGCGGCAGGATGCAGGGGCTCGCGAACGAGAGGAACCCGGCGATCGCCGCGACCGGGATCGCCAGCAGCATCGAGCCGCTGAAAGCGGTCGACGCGAAGCTCGCGGGGGCGACGAGGCCCGCGGCGACGGGCGCCGCGACCGGGATCGCCGTGGACAGCACGCTCACGACCGATCAGGACCCTGCGGTGGGCGCGGTGCGCACGTCGTCGATGAGGTCGTCGAGCGTCGTCGCGGTCGTGGCGCCGAGCACGCGGGCCGCGACCCGGCCCTCCTGGTCCAGGATCACGGTCGTCGGGACGGCCTGGACCGGGACGACGCCCTGCAGGGTCGCGACGACCGAGCCGTCCTTGTCCGCGATGGACGGGTAGGGGATGTCGAACGTGCGCTGGAACGCCTGCGCGGCACCCGCGTCGTCCGTGGAGTTGATGCCGACGAAGTGCACGTCGGACCCGGCCGCGGCGGCCTCCTTCGCGAGGTCCGGCGCCTCCTTGCGGCAGGGCGCGCACGACGCGTACCAGGTGTTCACGACGACGACGTCGCCGCGGTAGTCGGACGTGTCGATCGTCGTGCCCTCGAAGTCCTTGCCGACCAGCGTCACCGCGTCGCCGCGGTCGCCGGCGTCCCACGTCTTGACCGAGCCGTCACCGGCCACGTAGCCGAGGTCGACGCCGTTGCCCGAGCTGGACGTGCAGGCGCTGAGCAGGAGCGTCGACGCGAGGGCGAGAGCACCGGTCATGGCGGCCACGGGGCGCCGGGCACGCCGACGGGCGACCCGGTCGGGCGCCGTGCGGGACGCGGGTCGAGCAGGGGGAAGCACCCCCGCAGCCTGCCGGGAGTTCCTGGGCAGGTGCTGAGAAGGTGTCGCGGCGGCGGTGCGCAGGACAGATCTCATGCGCCGGGGACCGTGGACGCGCCCGGCAGCAGGTCGCCCGCGGGCTCGGAGTAGTCGACGCCGACGAGCCGGTCGCCGTCGAACCGCAGCGACGTCACGGACGCGAGCGAGCACTGCCGCTTGCGCGGGTCGTGCCACAGGCGGCGGTGCTCCGCGGACAGCCGGGTGATCCAGATAGGGAGCTGGTGGCTCACGAGGACGGCCTCGTGCCCGCGCGCGGCCTCGCGCGCGGTGTCGACGGCGGCGCGGACGCGGCTGGCCTGCTCGCGGTACGGCTCGCCCCACGACGGACGGAACGGGTTCCACAGGTACGGCCAGTGCCGCACGTGGCGCAGGGAGCCGTCGCCGACGCCGAACGTCAGGCCCTCGAAGTGGTTCGCGGCCTCGATGAGGCGGTCGTCGGTGCGGATCTCGAGGCCGAGGCGCTGCGCGAGCGGCGTCGCGGTCTCCTGCGCGCGCTGCAGCGGCGACGCGACGACGACGGCGACGTCGCGCACCGGGTCGGCGAAGTGCTCGCCGATGCGGTCCGCCATGGTGCGACCGAGCTCGGACAGGCGGTAGCCGGGGGCCCGCCCGTAGAGCACGCCCTCCGGGTTGTGGACCTCGCCGTGGCGCACGAGATGGACGGTCGTCAGCTGAGGCATGTCGCCGATTCTCCCATCCCGGCGTGCTCGCGGGGGTCGGGAGGGCGTTCGTCCGGCACGGACAGGACGGGAGGCTCGGGACGAACCGGTCAGGAGGTGGCGGGCGTCACGTCGTCGTCGGGCAGGAGGTCGCTGCCGACGTCGGGCGCGGTCGCGCGGCACGCCTCGGCGACGCGGGTCATGACCTCGCCGAGCGCGAGCAGGTCGTCGTGCCCGACGGGGTCGACGAGGTACCGGCGCACGAGCTCGACGTGCACGGGTGCGGCGGCGACGAGCGTGGCCCAGCCCTCGTCCGTCATGGTGCACCGCACGCCGCGGCGGTCGGCCTGCTCGGCCTCGCGGCGCACCCACCCCGCCTCTTCCATGCGGCGGACGGTGTGGGTGACGCGCGAGCGCGAGTGAGCGAGCCCGTCGGCGAGCTCGGACATGCGCAGGCTGCGCCCGGGCGCCTCGGACAGGCGGACCATGACCTCGTACTCGGGCAGCGAGAGGGCGAGCCGGCGTTCGTGCTCGCGGGCGAGGGCCTCGGTGAGCCGCTGCGACCCCACGAGGTAGCGGCGCCACGCGACCTGCTCGTCGACGTCCAGCCAGCGCAGCTCGGCGCGCGGCAGGCGGGCGGGGTCCATCGGGCCATTGTCGCCGCTCGGCTCACGGAGCGCAGGGCGCCGCGCGCGGGTGGTGCGGACCGTCCGCGCAGGTGGGGCCGCTGTGACAGAGGTCACATCGCGGGTTCGGAATCGCGACCCCGTACCGCGTGTTCTAACCTCCGTACCGTTGAACCTTCAACTACTCGAGGAGAACCCGATGACGACCACAGCGCTGCCCACCGGCGTCGTGCCCGGCACGTACACGATCGACCCCGCCCACTCGACCGCCTCCTTCACGGTCCGCCACGCCGGCATCTCGAAGGTCCGCGGCACCGTCGCGATCACCTCGGGCACCGTCACCGTCGGCGACTCGTTCGAGGTCTCCTCGGTGACCGCCGAGCTCGACGCGAAGAGCATCTCCACCGGCGACGCGAACCGCGACGGCCACCTCCAGAGCGCGGACTTCTTCACCGTCGAGCAGAACCCGACGTGGTCGTTCGTCTCGAAGTCCGTCAAGGGCGCCGGCGAGGAGTTCGTCGTCACCGGTGACCTCACCATCAACGGCGTGACCAACGAGGTCGAGCTCGACACCGAGTTCACCGGTGCCGCCGTGGACGCGTTCGGCAACGAGCGCGCCGCGTTCGAGGCCCACCTCGAGATCTCGCGCAAGGAGTTCGGCGTGAGCTGGAACGCGGCCCTCGAGGCCGGCGGCGTCCTCGTCTCCGACAAGGTCAAGATCGACCTCGACCTGTCGACCATCAAGGGCTGACGACCTGACCTGAGCAGAGCAGGTCCTGCACGACCCGACGGGCCGTCCGCGCGGCTCTCCCACCCGAGGAGAGCTGCGCGGACGGCCCGTCGTCGTGCTGTCGGTCTCCCGGCTCCGGAGCCCGGTGCAGGCCCTCAGCTCGTGAGCGCGTCCCGCAGGTGGTCGGCGTCGATCTGCCAGAACCCGTGCTTCACCCCGTCGACCGTGACGACCGGCACCAGGTCCCCGTACGCCGCCACGAGCACCGGGTCGACGTCCACGTCGACCTCGAGAAATCCTTGCCCCGTGTCCGCGCAGACGCGCTCCACCACGGGCCGCGCCTCGTCGCACAGGTGGCAGCCGGCCCTCCCGTACAGGACGACGCGGGGTGCGGTCGATGTGTCGGTGCTCATCCGTCCAGCCTAGGCCGGAGTCCGCCCGACGCCCGCGCGCGCCCGGCTACCGGGGCCGCGCGGAGCGGCATAACCTCGAAGGATGTGCCGCAACATCACCACCCTGCGCGGGCTCGACCCGCCGGCGACGCCCGAGGAGATCGAGGCCGCCGCCCGCCAGTACGTCCGCAAGGTGACGGGCGTCCAGAAGACCAGCGACGCGACGGCCGAGGCGTTCGAGGCGGCGGTCGCAGCCGTGACCGCCGCGACGGTCCTCGTGCTCGACGCGCTGCCCGAGCGCCGCACCCCGCCCCCGACCGTGCCGCCGCTGCGACGCGCCGAGGTGCAGGAGCGCATCGCCCGCCGCATCGCGGAGCGCGAGGAGCACGAGCGGATGCACGAGCTCGGCGTCCCGCACACGCACTGAGTCGTGCGACGTCAGCCCTTGATCGTGAACGGCGCCCGCAGGAGGCGCTCCTCGCGGGACGACGGACCGACCCGGAGCTCGAAGTCGCCCGGCTCGACGACGCGTCGGCCGGAGGCGTCGACGAGCGTGCAGTCGGCGGCCGGCAACTCGAGCTCGACGAGGCGCGTCTCCCCCGGTGCCACGTCGACCTGCTGGTACGCCTTGAGCTCCTTGTCCGCCCAGGTCACGGACGTCACGACGTCGCTCACGTAGACCTGCACGGTCTCGCGGGCCGGGCGGGTGCCCGTGTTGCGGAGCGTGACCTCGGCCCGCACGACGTCGTCGGCGCCGACGACCGGGTCGAGGACGCGCAGGGCGTCGTACTCGACCGTCGTGTAGCTCAGGCCGTCGCCGAACGCGAAGGCCGGGTCCTGCGTGAGGTCGGCGTACCGCGTCCCGTGCTGCCCGCGGACCTGGTTGTAGTACGTGGGCTGCTGACCCGCGTGCCGCGCGAACGAGATCGGCAGGCGCCCCGTCGGCTCGATCTGCCCCAGCACGAGCTCCGCGACCGCCCGGCCGCCCGCCATGCCGGGGTTCGCGGCCCACACGATCGCAGACGCCCGGTGCGCCGACGGCGGCAGCACGAGCGGCTTCGACGCGACGACCACCACGACCATCGGCGTCCCCGTCGCCTCGACCGCGTCGAGCAGCGCGACCTGGTCGCCGACCAGCTCGAGCGTCGCCGTCGACCGGCCCTCGCCGACCAGCTCGATGCGGTCGCCGACGACCACGACGACGTGGTCCGCGGCCTGCGCGACGGCGACGGCCTCGGCGATCAGCGCGGCGTCGGGCTCGGCGGGCAGCACGACCTGCGGGCGCGGCTGGCCGTCCGGGAAGAGCTCGCCCTCCGGGTCCGGCCCGACGGACAGGACGCGCGCGCCCTCCGCGGTCGTGACCTCCCAGCCGGCCGGGACCTGTGCCCGGAAGCCGTCGAGGACCGTGCTCGTCATGGCGCGCGACCGGCCGTCCGGGTCCGTCCACACCGCCTGGCCGGACGCCGCGGCCCAGTCGCCGAGCTGCGCCTGGACGTGGTCGGCGTTGGGGCCGACCACGGCGACCGTCCGTGCCGGGGCGTCGGCGGCGGCGCCGGGATCGGTGGCGAGCGGCAGCAGGCCGTCGTTCGCCAGCAGGACGACCGAGCGGCGCGCGGCCTCGAGGGCGAGCGCCTGGTGCTCGGCGGTGCCGGTGACAGCGTCGCGGCGCGCGTCGTCGGGGTGGCGCGGGTCCTCGAAGAGGCCCAGCTCGAACTTGAGCGTGAGGATGCGCGTGACGGCCGCGTCGATCGCGGACTCGTCGATCCGGCCCTCCGCCACGCCGGCGAGCGCGCCCTCGAAGAAGCCCGGCGTCGTCATGATCATGTCGTTGCCCGCGCGGACCGCCGCGGTGGCGGCAGCCGTGTGGTCCGGCTGGATGTGCTGCTCCCAGACCATGCGTCCGACGTTGTCCCAGTCCGTGACGAGCGTGCCCGTGTAGCCCCACTCGCCCCGCAGGACGTCCGTGAGCAGCCAGTCGTTGATCGTGACGGGCACGCCGTCGATGGACTGGTAGCCGAGCATGAAGGTGCGGCAGCCCTCGCGGGCGACCCGCTCGAACGGCGGCAGGAACCAGGCGCGGAGCTGACGCGGGCTGAGGTCCGCCTCGGTGGCGTCGCGTCCGCCCTGCGTCTCGGAGTAGCCCGCGAAGTGCTTGGCGGTCGCGAGGATCGCCGTCGGGTCGTCGAGACCCTCGCCCTGGTACCCGCGGACCATCGCGGACGCGAGCTCCCCGATGAGGTGCCCGTCCTCGCCGAACGTCTCGTCGACGCGCCCCCAGCGCAGGTCGCGCGCGATGCACAGGACGGGCGAGAAGGTCCAGTGGATGCCGGTCGCGGCGACCTCGACGGCGGTGGCACGGGCGACGCGCTCGGCGAGGTCGGCGTCCCAGGCGGCGGCGAGGCCGAGCTGCGTCGGGAAGATCGTGGCGCCGACGCCGAACGAGTGGCCGTGGATGCAGTCCTCGGCGACGAGCACGGGGATCCGGAGCCGGGTGCGCGCGACGTGCCGGTGCGCCTCGTGGATGTCCTCGGGGGCCGCGTGCAGGATCGAGCCCGCGTGCATCTCCTCGACCAGGTGCGGGACCCCCGTGCGCGCGTCGAGCTGGAGCATCTGCCCGACCTTCTCGGGGAGCGTCATGCGACCGAGCAGGTCGGCGACGCGGTCGGGCACGGGCAGCGCCGGATCGAGGTACGGCAGTGCGGTCATGAGGGGTCCTCTCACGGCGGTGTGAACCGGGACTTCTGCGGGTCGAAACGTTTCGACGCCGGGGCTCGTGACTACTGTAGAGGAATACTTACTGACCTGTAAGTCAGGTTCGCGGGCGACTTCCTGTGAATCGGGCCGCGGGAGACCGCGCGGACGCCCCGTGCAGGGTCTGTGCACGACCCCGGTCGCTCGCCGGACTCACAGGGGACACCGAGACTCCGCGCCTAGGGTGTGACCTATGTCTCCGGCAACCGTGGCGGCGTTCTTCGACGTCGACAACACGATCATCCGCGGGGCGTCGTCCTTCCACCTGGCGCGCGCCCTCCACGCGGAGGGCTACGTGCGCAGCCGCGACATCGCCCGCTTCGGCGTCGACCAGGCGCGGTACCTCGTGTGGGGCGAGAACTGCGACCGCCTCGGAGACATCCGCTCCCGCGCCCTCGGGCTCGTCGCCGGCTGGTCCGTCGACGACGTCGCCACCCTCGGCGAGCGCGTCTACGACGACGTGCTCTCCGCCCGCGTCTTCCCCGGCACGCGCCGCCTCCTCGACGCGCACCGCGACGCCGGCCACCAGGTCTGGCTCGTCACCGCCGCCCCCGTCGAGATCGCCGACCTCGTCGCCCGGCGCCTCGGCGCGACCGGCGCGCTCGCGACCGTCGCCGAGCGCGCGGACGGCGTCTACACCGGCCGGCTGCACGGCGAGGTCATGCACGGCGCCCAGAAGGCCCGCGCTGCCCGCGAGCTCGCCGAGCGCGAAGGCATCGACCTCGAGGCGTCCTACGCGTACGGCGACTCGCTCAACGACGTCGCGCTCCTCGCGTCCGTCGGCCACCCCTGCGCCGTCAACCCCGAGCCGCGCCTGCGCCGGCTCGCCCGGTCGTCCGGCTGGGCCGTCGAGGAGTTCCGCAGCACCAGCCGGCGCGCGACCCACACCGGCGTCCGCACCGCGAGCTGGGCCGGTGGCGCGTGGGTCGCGACCGTCGCCGTCCGGCGCGTGACCCGCGCCCTCGCCGCCCGCGCGCACTGACGTCCCGGGGCCCCGCGTTCGTGACGCCGAGCACCACAGCCCCCCGCGCCGTTCGTGACGCCGAGCACCACAGCCCCCGCGCCGCTCACGAGCCCGCGCGGCGTTCGTGACGCCACCCACCACAGCCGCCCGCGAGGGACCGCCGCCACACCTCCCGCACGACGACGAGGCGCCATATTCCGGCGCCGGTCGGTGCTTCGAGGGACGTCCGGAGCGGCGCTCGGGTGCTCGGCGTCACGACAGCCGACGCCCGACGCATCCCGTCGACGTACCCGAGCGGGCGGCTGTGGTGCTCGGCGTCACGAACACCCCCTCGCGGCCGCGCGCCGCAGGCCACCACTCCGCGCCGTCTCGACCGCACCGCCGCGGGCTGTGGTGCTCGGCGTCACCAAGACCGGCCACCACGCTACGAAGTCCGGCCCCGTCAGCGCCCCGGGACGCACGAAGGGCCCGACCGCAGTGCGGTCGAGCCCTCGCTCGGCGTCCAGCGCCCTGACGGGCGCGGGAGGCTTACTTCTTGTTGCGACGCTGGTGGCGCGTCTTGCGAAGCAGCTTGCGGTGCTTCTTCTTCGCCATGCGCTTGCGGCGCTTCTTGATGACGGAGCCCATGGGTCCTCGCAATGATCGACGGTGTTCTCGGCAGGTCGTCCGATCGGGCCGAGCCACGCGCCGAGGTCTGACCGAGGGGCCTGACCACGAGCCTGCGCGGCCGAGACGAACCGAGCCGAGACGAAATCCATCCCTAGCCTACCTGGTGCCCCAGCACCGGGAGAAACCAGCACCCCCCGCGAGGCCGGGGACCTCAGTCCAGCAACGGATCGAGGCCCAGGTACGGGAACACCGCACGCCGCGTGGCGACGATCGCCCGGTCGAGCTCGTCCGCCGGATCGAACCCGCTCGACCAGGGCCGGAACTCGACGGGGTGGTCGCCCATGCGGGCGGGCGCGTCCTCGCCGGCGCCGGCCGACACGGCGTCGCGCCAGTCCTGCGGCAGCGGGGTCGCCGGGTCGAGGGGGGCGTGCACGACCTCCGCGACGACGTTGGCCCACGCGCGCGGCACCACGTTGATCACCGCGTAGCCACCGCCGCCCAGCGCGACCCAACGGCCGTCGGCGACCTCGTGCGCGAGCGCGTGCACCCGCTGGAGGGCGTCGCGCTGCGCGTCCACGCCGACACGCAGGTCGGTCAACGGGTCGAGCGCGTGCGCGTCGCACCCGTGCTGGCTCACGACGGCCTGCGGCTCGAACGCGCGCAGCACCGGCGGGAGCACCGCGTCGACCGCGCGCAGGAAGGCGCGGCCGTCCGAGCGCGGCGGGAGGGCGACGTTGACGGCGGTCCCCTCGGCGCGCGGACCGCCGACGTCCGTCGGGTAGCCCGTGCCGGGGAACAGCGTCCGTCCGCTCTGGTGGACGGAGAACGTCAGGACGCGCGGGTCGTCCCAGAACACCGACTCGACGCCGTCGCCGTGGTGTGCGTCCAGGTCGACGTAGGCGACGCGCTCGGCGCCCTCGTCGAGCAGGCGTTGCACCGCACCGGCGGCGTCGTTGTAGATGCAGAACCCGGACGCGGCGTCCCGCTTGGCGTGATGCATCCCGCCCGCGATGTTCACCGCGTGCTCCGCGTGGCCCTTCCAGACGGCCGACGCGGCGAGCAGCGAGCCTTCGAAGATGCGTGCCGCGGCCTCGTGCATGCCCGGGAAGACGGGGTCGTCGTCGGTGCCCAGGCCACGCAGCGGATCCGTCACGCCGCGCTCGGACGCCTCGCGCACCGCGGCGACGAACCGCGGGTCGTGCACGGTCGCGAGCGCGGCGTCGTCGGCGGGGGCGGGGTCGACCTCGCGGACGCCCGGAGCGTCCAGCAGGCCGAGGCCGCGGACGAGTCGCATCGTGAGGAGGAGGCGTGTCGGCGCCATCGGGTGGCCCGGTCCGAAGTCGTAGCCCAGCAGCTCGGGGCTCCACACCACGAGGGAGGAGGGCGCGTCGACGGGTTCCGGCACGCGCCCCACGCTAGTCTGCCGTGGCGAACGCGGCGAAAGACGGGCACCGTGACCGTACGGGCGGCCGTCCGGCGACCGCACGGAACGCACCTCGGCGAGGGAGGACACGTTGACCAGCCTCGCGACCTCCCGCGTGAGCTCGAGCTTCCGGACCACGCGCGGCGTGATCGACCGGGTGGCCCGCCACTCCCCCGCCCGGCTCGCCGTCGCGTCGTTCGCGGGCGTGATCGTCGTCTTCACGATCCTGCTGTGCACGCCATGGGCCGCCCGGAGCGGGCGGGGCGCCCCGTTCGTCGACGCCCTGTTCACGGCGACGTCCGCGGTGTGCGTCACGGGCCTGACGGTCGTCGACACCGGGACCTACTGGTCGACAGCAGGGCAGGTCGTGATCCTGCTCGGCATCAAGGTCGGCGGCCTCGGCGTCATGACCCTCGCGTCGATCCTCGGACTCGCGGTCTCGCGGCGCCTGGGTCTCACGCAGCGCATGCTGGCCGCGACCGAGGTCAAGACGAGCCGGCTCGGCGAGGTCGGTTCGCTGCTGCGGGTCGTCATCGTGACGTCCACCGCGATCGAGCTGCTGCTCGCGGTCTGGCTGTTCCCGCGGTTCCTCCTGCTGCACCAGGGCGTCGGGTCGGCCGCGTGGCACTCCGTGTTCTACGGGGTGTCCGCGTTCAACAACGCCGGTTTCGTGCCGACCGCCGACGGGCTGGCCGGCCACGCGGGCGACTGGGGTCTGTGCCTGCCCATCGCGTTCGGGGTCTTCGTCGGATCGCTCGGCTTCCCCGTCATCCTCAACCTCATGCGCAACCGGCGCCGCGTCGACCGCTGGTCGCTCCACGCCAAGCTGACGATCACCACGGGGTTGGCGCTCGTCGCCGCCGGCGCCGTCCTCTTCCTGGCGTTCGAGTGGGGCAACCCGGGGACCTTCGGCCCGCTGGGCGTCGGGGACAAGGTGATCGCCGCAGTGTTCCAGGGCGTGATGCCGCGCTCGGGAGGCTTCTCGACCGTCGACGTCGGGTCGATGCACGAGACGAGCTGGCTCATCGGCGACGCCCTGATGTTCGTCGGCGGCGGCAGCGCGTCCACCGCGGGCGGCATCAAGGTGACGACGCTCGCCGTGATGCTGCTCGCGATCCGCGCCGAGGCCCGGGGTGACCGGGACATCGAGGCGTTCGACCGGCGCATCCCCCCGGACACCGTCCGGCTCGCGATCGCGGTGACGTTCATCGGCGCGACCATCGTGCTCGTGTCGTCGCTCCTGCTCCTCGAGATCACCGGTCTGACGCTCGACCGCGTGCTCTACGAGGCGATCTCCGCGTTCGCGACCGTCGGCCTGTCCACGGGCATCACCCCTGGACTGCCGGAGCCCGCGAAGTACGTCCTGGTCGCCCTGATGTTCGTGGGGCGCACCGGGACGATGACCCTCGCTGCGGCGCTCGCCCTGCGCAGCCGCCGCCGCGTCATCCGGATGCCCGAGGAGAGGCCGATCATTGGCTGACAACGACGCCGACCGCTTGCCCCCGACGATGTCGGTCCCCCGCGTGCTGCTGCCCGACGAGAGGACCAGCGGCCGGGACCGCAAGAAGGTGAACCCCCGCGACAGCGGCGTGCTCGTCGTCGGGCTGGGACGGTTCGGCCAGTCCCTCGCGACGACGCTCGACCGGAGCGGCCAGGACGTCCTCGTCGCCGAGAAGGACCCGGACCTCGTCGCGCAGTGGTCGGGCCGCGTGCCGATCGTCGAGGCGGACGTCGCGAACCCCGAGGCGCTCGAACAGCTCGGGGCCCGCGACTTCTCCATCGCCGTCGTCGCCGTGGGGACGGCCCTCGAGGCGTCCGTCCTGATCACCGGCAACCTCGTCGACATCGGGACGCCGCAGATCTGGGCCAAGGCCGTGTCCGTCGAGCACGGACGGATCCTGCAGCGCATCGGCGCGCACCACGTCGTCTTCCCCGAGCACGACGCCGGCAAGCGCGTCGCGCACCTCGTGTCCGGCAAGCTGCTCGACTACATCGAGGTCGAGGACGGGTTCACGATCGTCAAGATGCGCCCGCCGGCGGAGACGCACGGGTTCACGCTCGCGCAGGCAGGCATCCGCACGAAGTACGGCGTGACCGTGATCGGCGTGAAGTCGCCCGGGGTGGACTTCCAGTACGCGACGCCCGAGACACGCATCGCGCCGACCGACCTGCTCGTCGTGTCGGGGCCCGCGGAGCTGCTGGAGCGGTTCGGCGCCCGCCCGTAGGTTCCGTGGGAGGGGTGCGGGCGTCAACCACGACCGGTTGGCGCGGCCCTCGGGTCAACCATGACCCTCCGGCGCCGGCCGCAGGTCAACCACGACCGCGCTGAGACGGTTGGACGCGGTCTCCCCCGCGTCACGCCGCGGTGCTCAGGCCCCGGAGCGCTCGGCACCGGGAGTCTTGGCCCCCTCGACGGTCGTGGCTGCCCCGAGCGCCGCGCCAACCGGTCGTGGCTGTCCCGAGCGCCGCGCCAACCGGTCGTGGCTGACGCTCGGCCCACGCAGACCCGTCGTGGCTGACGCCCGCGACCGTCAGCGCGTCGAGGCGAGCAGCTCCAGCACCCCGGCGGTCGTCCCGCGCTCGCCGAGGCGCGGGAAGATCTGGTCGACGGAGTGCTGGTGGTTCTCGGCGGACCGGTCGGCCATCGCGTCGGTCGCGAACGTGACGTGGTAACCGTGCTCGTGCGCGGCGCGGGCGGTCGACTCGACGCCGATGCTCGTCGCGATACCCGTCAGGACGATCTGGGTGACGCCCCGCCGGCGCAGCTGCAGGTCCAGGTCGGTGCCGTAGAACGCACCCCAGTTGCGCTTCGTCACGACGACGTCGCCGAGCGGTGCGAGCTCGTCGACCACGACGTCCCAGCCCTCCGGGCGCGTCCGGCTGCCGCCGGCCGCCTCGATGCGTCCGGGCACGGCCGGGCCGCCGGACACGCGCACGAGGACCACGGGCAGGCCCTGGGCGCGGAACGCCTCGGCGAGCGCGGCGGAGCGGGAGACGACGTCCGCGGACGCGTGCGGCGCGGTGTCCATGGCGACGATGCCCTGCTGGAGGTCGATGACGACGAGGGCGGACTTCGGGTCGAGGGTCGTGAGGGTCACGGGTGCTTCTTCTTTCTTCGGGGGATGCGGATCAGCGCTGAGGTTCCGGGGGTCCGCGGTTCAGGCGGTGGCGCCCGCGGTCCGTCGTGACGGCCGCGAGCGGGACAGGGAGCGGTCGACGAGCACGACGACGAGCAGCAGCGCACCGCAGGCAGCGGTGAACAGGCCCATGTCGTGCAGGCCGGACGTGTCGGCCCCGCCGCGGAAGAACGCGGCGTTGGCGGCGGACGCGACGAGCGCGCCGAGGTAGGTGAACGTCCGCAGCAGGCCGGACGACGCGCCGATGCGGTCGGGGTCGGCCTGGAAGTAGAGGGCGTTCTGGTTGGCGAGCCCGACGATCCCCTGCGGCACGCCGAGGACGACGAGCAGGCACACGATCGCGACGAGCGACGTGTCGGCGTCGACGAGCAGCAGCCCGGAGCAGGCGACGACCTGCGCGATCGCGCCGACGACGAGCTTGGAGCGCAGGGCCGGGGATCGTCCCGAGAGGGCGGTCGTGAGGATCGCGACGGCGAACAGCGGGAGCATGACGAGCCCCGCCTGGGACGCCGTGAGCCCGTACCCGGCCTCGAGCCACGACGTGAACCCGTAGAGGAACGAGTACGACACGACGTAGGCGAGGATCTGCCGGACGTAGGTGAGGAGCAGCGGGGTGTTGCCACCGAGCACGCGCAGGTCGATGAAGGCGTCGGGGGTGCGCAGCTCTTGCCGCACGAACAGGGCGCCGAGGACGACGGCGGCGACGGGCAGGTACCAGGTGGACGCCTGGACGTCCATGAGGAACAGCATCGCCGTGACGAGCATCCCGCCGAACAGGACCATGCCGAGGGGGTCGAGCCGGGCGGGGCCGCGCTCGGGCACCAGACCGGACGCCTCGAGGGTGCGACGCGTCGGGATCCGCAGCGCGCCGAGGACGAGGCACGCCGCCGCGAGCGGGATGTTCACGGTGAACACGGCGCGCCAGCCGCCGACGTCGATGAGCAGGCCGCCGATCGTCGGCCCGACGACCGAGAAGACCTGCACGGAGATCGCGAGCGCCGACAGGATCGCGGCGGGGCTGTCCTTCCCGGTGCGGCGCCCTTCGGTCCGCAGCAGGTACATGGCCGCGGGGTACCCGGCGCAGGTCCCGAGCCCGATGAGGACGCGCGCCAGCACCAGCGTGCCGAGGTTCGGGGCCAGCGCGCCGAGCACGCCCGCCGCGCCGACGAGGGCCGCACCGACCAGGTACAGGGTCTTGGGGCCGAACAGGTCGACGAGCCGTCCGACGACGGGCTGCCCGACGGCGGTGGCGAGGTAGAGCGCCGAGACCAGCCAGATCGTCTCGGACGGCGGTGCACCGAACGCGATCCCGATGGGGACGAGCGCGACGGCGAGCATCGACGAGTTCACCGGGTTGAGCAGCGACCCGAGGATCATCGGGACGATCAGCCGACGGTCGAACTGGTCGGGCGGCGGGGTGCGGGAGGCCATGGGCGTCACTCCTCCACGAGCCGTTCGAGGAGCGCGATCGCGTCGGCGACCGTCCGGCGCTCGTCCTTGGTGAACCGCTCGTCGAAGGCGCGGGCGAGCCACTCCTGGTTCGCGCGGCGGCTGCCCTCGAACTGCCGCCGTCCGGCGTCGCTGAGGTGGACGAGGTGGCGGCGGCCGTCGTGCGGGTCGGGGGTGCGGACGACCAGGCCCCGCTCGTCGAGCACGGCGAGCGTCGCCGCGATGGACTGGGGGCGGACGGACTCCGCGACGGCGAGCTCGCTCGCGGTCTGCGGGCCCGACTTGCCGAGGCGGCTGACGAGCGCCGTCTGCGAGGGCGTGAGGCCGTCGCGGTCGTACAAGCCCTGGAGCTTGCGGCGCAGGCGGCTGACGAGGGCGCGGAGGTCCTGCGCGACGACAGCGGGTGCAGCGGGCTCGGCCGGGTTCACCTCGCCACCGTACGATTCGACAGTCCAGCCTGTCCAGTTGTGCCTGTCGGGATCGGCCCCATCACGGCCGCCGCGGATGGCGGCTCGACCCTCCCGGAGCCGCCGAAGCGCACGTTCCGCACCTCCCGCGCGAGCGGAGAGGTGCGGAACGTGCGCCTCGGCGGAGGATCAGGACGCGTTCTTGACCGTGATCTTCTCCGTGACCGTGGTCTTCTCGCCCGACGTGTTCGTCGCCGTCGCGAGCAACGTGTGCACCCCGTCGGACGACGTGCTCGTGTCCAGCCGGAACGTGAACGTCCCGGCCGTCGGCTGATAGACGTGCTGCAGACCCGCCGAGTCGACCCGCAGGTCGTACGCCTGCAGACCAGCACCCGCACGATCCACCGACCCCGCGACCGTCCCCGACACCGTCGCCCCTGACGACGGCGCACCGAACGACAGCGCCGGCGGGTTGTCCACCGTGAACGAGACCTTCTTCTCGGTGGTCTTCCCGTTCTTCCCGACCGCGTCGATCTTCAGGCCGTACGTCCCGTTGACCAGCTTCGTCGTGTCCACCACGAGCCTCGGGTGCAGACCCGCGTTCGTCGACCCCAGCGCCTTGGCCGTCGCCGCCGTGCTCTCCGTGACCCACACCTGGCCCGAACCCTTGTTCAGCTCCAGGTACGTGTACGACACGTCCTTCGCCGCACCCCGAGATCCACCTGGAACGCCCTCGTCCCCGAGACCACGCCACCCGCCGACACCGACGCCGCGTCGATCACCGGACCGGTGGCCGGGGCCGCCGCCTTCGTGAAGGTCCACGACCCCACGTCGAACAGGTGATCGTCCGCCCCGCCCACGAAGGTGAAGAACACGTCGTGCGTGCCCGTGACCGTCCTCGCGAGGTCTGCGGAGACGGTCGTCCACGACGTCCCGCCGCCTGCAGGGACCGTGAGCGTGCCCACCACGTCACCGTCGGGGGCGTCGAGACGGACCTTCACCGTCCCACCCGCCCGCGGCAGGACGCTCGCCGAGACCGTCGACGCGCCCGTCGTGCCGAACGCGACCCCCGCGAGCGCGGTCCACTCGCCGTCGTCGACGTTCGCGAGCACCTGCGTTCCGGTCGGGTCGTCCGCGTCCTGCGGCGCGACCCGGACGCCCGACGACGCCTGGTACGCGTCCTGGATGCCGGAGTCCCACGCGATCGTGGCCGCGGAGACCTCACCGTACGGATCGAGCGTCCCGACCTGAGCGACACCCTGGTAGGTGCCGGTCGCCTGGCCGATCGTGCCGTCGGCGCCGATCGAGAGCCGGTCGATCTGCGTCGACCGGTAACCGTGCTCCGTGTCGAGCGAGCCACCCTCCACGAGCGCCGTCTGGACCGTCTGCGAGTGGTACGTGATGTACCACTGGTCCTGGAACTCGAACATCGCGTGGTGGTTGTTCCCGCCCGCACCGAAGAACGTCCCCGGGTTCGCCAGGATCGTGCCCTGGTACGTGAAGGGGCCCATGGGATCCTTCGACGTCATGTACGCGATCGTCCCCGTCGGGATGCTGTGCCCGTCGATGGTCGCCGAGTGCGAGAAGTTCGTGCAGTACGAGTAGTAGTACGTGTCGCCGATCTTGTTGATGCCCGAGTCCTCGAACACCGCCGGCGCATCGATCGTCGCAGCCGAGCCGACCGTCGAGACCATGTCGTCGCCGAGCCGGATGACGCGGGACGACTTCGGGTGGTCCGTCTGCTCCGCCGACGAGGTGCCGTTCGTGCTCGGGACGCCGCCACCGAAGTACAAGTAGGCCGACCCGTCGTCGTCGACGAGCACGGCCGGGTCGAACATCCACACGACGCCCGAGGTCCCCGGAGTGGCCGAGCTCACGAGAGGCTCGCCGATCGGGTCGTTCCACGGACCGGTGGGCGAGTCGGAGGTGAGGACGCCGATGCCTCCCGCGCTGTTGGCGAAGTAGAGGAAGAACTTCTCCTTGCCGTCGATCGTCCGGTGCGCGGCCGCGGGCGCCCACGAGTTCGAGGCCCACGTCGCGGCACCGTGGGTGCCTGCGACCTTGATCGCGCCCTCGTTGCGCCAGTTGACCATGTCGGCCGACGAGATGACGTCGATCGTCTGGATCCTCCCGTAGGAGTTGTCCTTGACGTTCCCGCTGCCGTCCGTCTCGTACGCCCGGACGACGTGGCCGTCGTCGTCGATGTGCGAACCGTCACCGGTCATGTACTCGTAGACGCGGCCGTCGTAGACCATGGCCCACGGGTCCGCGCCGTACTGGTAGTCCATGAGCGGGTTCGACGTGCCGACGGCCTTGGCCGCGGCGGCGTCCCCGCTCGGGTGGGTCTGAACCACCGTCTCCTCCTTCATCGAGATGTCGTCCGCCGAGAAGTCCATGAGGTCGTTCGCCGCGTCGGGCGTCCCTGTCCAGACCGTCTCCACGAACACCTTCGCCGAGACGTCGTAGGTCCCGCCTGCCGTGATCGCGCCCGCGACGCTCTGGATCGGGCCGTCGCCCGCGGCCTTCCGCCCGGTCACGTGCACGCTGCACGCACCGGACGCCTTGTCGTCCGATCCGAGCGCGAGCCCCGCGGAGCCGTTCGCGGCCCACAGGTCCAGCGCGCCGGCCTCGAAGCCGCCGTTCGCCAGGACGCCCCCGTCGAACGCCCCAGGGCCCGTCACGGACACGTCGTCCGCCTGCATCGACAACGGCACGGGACTCGACGCCGAGGGGTCGCACGCGGACAAGATCGGGGACTACTCCTACGTCCTCATGATCGAGTGGCCGTCGAACGAGATCCGGCAGGAGATCGTCTGGCGCTCGAAGACCCTCACGCCGGAGCGCTCGCTTCCCTGGCTTGGATATCGATATCGAACTGCCGCAGCCATCCCTCTGCGGGATCACTCCCCGGACCCCGACGCCGCAGCGACCGGGACGTGCTCCTGCCGAGGCGCACGTTCCGCACGTCTCGCACGTGCGGAGAGGTGCGGAACGTGCGCCTCGGCAGGGGGGTTACTTGGTGATGCGGAGGGTGGTCGTGGCGGACGAACCGGTGGCCGTGGACGACCCGGCGTACGCGACCTTGACCGTGTAGGTGCCCTTCGCGAGCTGCGGGAGCCGCAGCGACGCGGTCCCGTTGCTCGACAGGGCGACCCGACTCGACACGACGGTCCGCGTGACCGTCGTCGTCGCCTTGCCCTGCTTCACCGCCACCTTGTGGGTCACCGTCACCGTGACGGTGCCCGACGGCTTGGCCGTCGAGACCTTCGCCGTGACCGTCGCCCTCTGCACGTGCGTCGGCGCCTTCGGGCTCACCGAGACACTCGTCGACGACGAGGCCTTGGCCACCTTCACCGTCACCGTGTCGGACGACCCAGCGAACGCCTTGTCACCCGAGTAGGCGACCACCAGCGCGTGGGGACCCACCGCCAGGGCCGACGAGACACTCACCGTCGCGCGACCCGACACGAGCTTCGCCGAACCCACCAGCGTCTTCCCTTCCGTCACCCGCACCGTCCCGGACGGGATGCCACCCGTGCCGGACACCTTCACGGTGACCTTCACGGACTTCCCGTACGTCGCCGAGGACGACGACGCGACCGCAGCCGTGACCGAGTCTCGGAGCACGACGCCTGCCTCCGGCACGGTGGCGGTGTTCGTCATCTCGACGTTCCCCGCGACGTCCACGGCCCGGTACTGCACGGCCGTGGCAGCCGCACCGACCGTGACGGGCGCCGAGTACGCCGACCACGAGCCCGTGGCCCCGACCCGGTACTCCACCCGCGCCACCCCGGACAGCCCGTCCGCCGCGCGAAGCGTCACGGTCCGGGCGTCGGCATCCACCGTCCCGCTGGACACCGGCGCCGCCGAGTCCACGAGCACCGCGAGCGACACCACGTCCGAGACGTTGCCCGCCGCGTCCGTCGCCCGTGCCTGCACCAGGTGCCGACCGTCGGCCAGCGACGCCGTCACGGACGTCGCCGCCGACCCCGCCACGAACCCGCCACCGTCGACCGAGATCTCGGTCGACGCCAGCGCCGTCTCGTCCGCACCGGTCGCCGTCACCGACACCGGTGACGTCGTGAACCAGCCCGCCGACCCGTCAGCAGCGCCCGGCGACGTCACCCACGACACCGTCGGCTTCGTGAGGTCCGGGACGACCTCGGGGGCGACCGACGTGAGCGTCGGCACCACGGGGTTCATGAGGCCGTCGGGCGAGAACGTGACGCGGTCGATCGTGGTCTCGCGGTGCGTCCCGTCCCCGCCGGGGATCCCGAAGCGGTGGTACGCGATGTACCAGTCGTCGGTACCGGGAACCTGGACGATCGACGAGTGACCGGTCCCCAGGATGCCCTGGGACGGGTCCTTCGCGAGGAGCGTGCCGCGGTTCGTCCACGGCCCGTCCACGCTCGACGCCGTCGCGTAGCTCACGTGGTAGTTCTCGCTGCCGGTGTCGTCCACCGACCACGTGAGGTAGTACGTGTCGTTCCGCTTGTTGACGAACAGGCCCTCGCGGAAGTCCGTGAGGCCGCTGATCGTCGTGACCTTCGACGCGTCGTAGGAGATCAGGTCCTCATTCAGGGGGACCATGCGCGCGGTGCCGTTGCCCCAGAAGAGGTAGGTCGTCCCGTCCGTGTCGGTGAACACGGCCGGGTCGATCTGCTGGGCTCCGCCGAAGTCCGCCTTGTGGATCAGCGGCTCGCCGAGCGCGTCCGTGAAGTGGCCCGTCGGGGAGTCGGACACCGCGACGCCGATCTGCTGGTCGGCGACGAAGTAGAAGTAGTACCTGCCGTCCTTCTCCGTGATGGTCGGCGCCCACGCGTGGCCGTCGGCCCAGCTGACGTCCGGACCGAGGTCGAGGATGACGCCGTGGTCGGTCCAGTCGACGAGGTTCTTGCTCGACCAGACCGTGAACGACGTGCTCCCCCACCCCGCGACGCCGTCCGTCGTGGCGTAGATGTAGTAGGTGTCGCCGAACACCACGATGTTCGGGTCGGCGTTGTAGCCCGGCAGCACCGGGCTGTTCATGACGAGCGCCTTGACGGTCCACGCCTGCGTCGCCCCGTCGGAGCCGGTCACCGTGTAGGTGACGGGCTGCGAGAAGTCGTGCACGGAGCCGTTTGCGGGCGACACGGTCGCCCCCGGGACCAGCTCGAGCGTCGGCGCGAGCGCGCTGAGGTCCGTCCCCGGCTTGACCGGCAGCGTGACCGTGCTCGACGCGGAGTCCACGATCGCGGGCACCTTGAGCGTGTCCAGGGACGCGCCGACGACCGCGGTCGTGTTGCCGGCCTGCGCGAGCACCTCGGCCGACGAGAGCGCCCGGTCGTAGATGCGGAAGTCCCGCACCTGGCCCTTGAGGTACGTGTCGGCCGTGTACACCGAGCGACCGATGTAGTTCGCCAGGGTCGAGCCGTTGCCGATCGAGCCCGGGGTCAGCGTGACCCCGGTGTTCTGGGCGACCTTGACCCCGTCCTCGTAGAGCGTTCCGGTCTTCGTGGCCGCGTCGAGCGTGTACGTGAGGTGCTTCCACACGCCACGGGCGAGGTTCGACCCCTTGGTGGTGTTCTGCTCGGTCGTCCAGTTCCCGGACGCGATCGCGGTGCGGTACCCGTCACCGGTCGTGAACAGGTAGCCGTTGCCGACGCCCGAGCTGTCGGTGTTGCCCAGCCCGTAGACGAAGTACGGCGTCGTCTGGCTCGCGTCGATCTTCACGTCGATCGACACCGTCGTGGACGTGAGGTCCTGGAGCACGTCGTCCGGCAGGTCGACGTAGTCGTTCGTGCCGTCGAGCGTGACACCGCTCGCCGACGGGACCGCGCCGTTCACCAGGGTGGCGTCGAGGCCGTGGCCGGACGCGTCGTGCACGACCGTGCCGCTGGTCTCGTCGAGCGGGTAAGAGACGACGAGGTCGGGGTCGACCGTCGGCGCGCCCACCGAGAGCGTGGCCTTGCCGGAGCTCGCGCCGACGACCCCGTACCCGGCGTAGGCCGCGGAGACCTCGACCGCCCCGACCGGGAGGTCGGCGGGCAGGTCGACGACGGCCTTGCCCGCGTCGTCCGCGTCGAGGTGCACAGTCGTGCTCCATGACCCGGCCGACACGACGACGTCTCCGGCGACCTGGCCGCCGTCGGACGCCTTGACCGTGACGGTCGCGGTCGTCGCGTCGCCCTGCTCGACGACGGTGTCCGCGAGCGTGACCTTCGTGGTCGACGTGACCGCGGACGCCGCGGTGCCCGTGATGCCGTCCCACTCGCCCTCGGTGATGTTCATGACCGTGCCGTGGCGCGGGCTCGACGGCAGCGACCAGGACGCGGGGGTCTCCCAGTCCGGGTTCGCGAGGCTGTCCGAGTGCAGCGGCAGGTACTTGCGGTAGCCGTACTCGTCGACGAACAGGTAGTACCCGCCGCCGTTGACGTCACCCGCGTTGGCCTTGAAGATCGACGGTCCCTCGGCGCGGACGAGACCGGCCTTGGTCGCGATGCAGGTGTCCTGGACCGTCCAGTCGGCCACCGGCGCGAGGAGGTCCGTGGACTCGTCCTGGAAGATGTCCGTGCAGCCGCCCGCGCTCGCCTCGTCCTTGGTGAACCGGTAGTAGGTGTCACCCTCCTTGTAGACGGTGGTGTCGATGCGCGACTTGCCGCTGTCCTGCCAGACCTTCGCGGGCGAGAACGTCACGAAGTCGCGGGTCGTGGCGTACATCATCCGGTGGTAGGTCGAGCCGGAGTGCGCGGTGTCCGTCGGGTCGTACAGCGACGACGCCCAGAACACGACGTACGAGCCGATCTCGTCGTCCCAGTACGCCTCGGGCGCCCACGTGTTGCCCGCGGTGTCGGGCGAGACCTTCACCTGGCGCTGGTCGGACCAGTGCACGAGGTCCGTCGACTCCCAGATCTCGATGTTCTTCGAACCGGTCCTGACCGAGTCGCCCCACGACGTGCCGGACCCGATCGAGAGGTCGGTGGCGATGAGGTAGAACGTGTCGCCGTCGTGCGACCGCATGATGAACGGGTCGCGCAGACCCTTGGTGCCGAGCGTGGAGGTGAGCACCGGCTCGCCGTCGTTCAGCTCGCTCCACTTCAGCGCGTCGTTGCCCTGGCTGGCCGCGAAGTAGATCTTCTCGCCAGGGAGCGAGTCGCCAGTGAAGTAGGAGTACATGTAGCGGGTCGTCGGGACCGTCCGCGGCAGCGGCTGGACGTGCGCGGTGTACGTCCGCGTCGCGTGGTCGTCCCCGAGGGTGGCGGTCGCCGTGAGCGCCACGTCGACCGCGTCCTCGCCGTAGGCGGGCCGCGTGACCTCACCCGTGGCCGAGACGACGTCCGCGGCGGGCGACGCCCACGTGATCGCCGAGCCGTAGTGCCCGTCGGTCGGGAGCGTGAGGTTGCCCCGGACGTCGTCGAGGTTCGTCACCGTGAGGTGCTCGGCGTCATAGGCCACCTTGTCGGACGACGCGGGCGCCGCGAGCACCGTCGCGGTGAACGCCTTCGTCCGGGTCGCGGTGCCGTTCGTGACGGACGCCGTGAGGGTCACGGTCGCCGACGGCTGACCGGCTGCCGGCCGGGTGACGGTGCCGTCCGTCGCGATCACCGTCGGCGTCGACGACGTCCACGTGACCGTCGCGCCCTGGGCGCTCTTCGGCAGGGCGAGGTCGTCCGTCACCGCGGACAGGTCGCCCAGGTCGAGCGCGGAGAGCGCCGCGTCGGCGCCAGCCTCCGCGGTGTCCTCGGCGAGCGCAGCGGCCTCCGCCGCGTCGAGCGTGCGTCCGTAGACGCGGAAGTCGCGGATCTTGCCCTTGAACGACGCGTCCGCCGGGTAGCCCGAGCGTCCCAGGTAGTTGCGCGTCGACGTGCCGTCCGGCTCGCCGATCTGCGCGGGAGACTGCGTGATCGCCGTGCTCGAGCCGACGAGCGCACCGTCCTCGTAGAGCTGCGCCGAGCCGGGCGCAGCGGTCGTGCCGCCGTCGAGCACGTACGTGACGTGCTTCCAGGTCCCGGTGGCCAGGGCCCCCGACTTCTTGACGCTCTGCTCCGTGGAGTAGCCGGCCGTGGCGAGGGTGCCGCGCAACGTGCCGCCCGCGCCCGTCGTGAAGAAGTAGCCCGTGCCGTTCGGGTACGTCGCCGAGTTGCCGAGGTTGTACATGAACCAGCTGCCCGTGAGGCTCGCGTCGACGTACACGTCGAAGTCGACCGTCACGTCGTCCTTGCCGGCGACGAGGTTGTTCGGCAGCTTGATGGCGTTGCCGCTGCCTGCCGAGCCGCCGCCGAACGTGAAGCCGTCCCCGGCGTTCCAGGTCGCCGTGCCCTCGACCGTCGCGTCCTTGCCGTTGCCGGACGCGTCGTGCGCGGTCGTGCCGCTCGTCTCGTCGAGCGGGTAGTAGGCGATCAGGCCGCTCGAGAGGTCGGCGGCGGAGACGTCCGCGGTGACGTCGTCGGCCGCTCGGCCCGCCGCGTGGGCGGAGACGGACGGCAGCATCGTCGCTGCCAGCACGGCCGCCGTCCCGACGGCCGTCGCTCTTCTCGTGTTCCTCATCCTCTTCCTCTCCTTGCTCCGGCGTCGTCGAGCTGACGGACGCCACCGCCGAGGCGCACGTTCCGCACGTCACGCGCGTGCGGAGAGGTGCGGAACGTGCGCCTCGGCGGGTGGGTTACTTCGTGATGCGGAGGGTGGTCGTGGCGGACGAGCCGGTGGCCGTGGACGACCCGGCGTACGCGACCTTGACCGTGTAGGTGCCCTTGGCGAGCTGCGGGAGCCGCAGCGACGCGGTCCCCTTCGACGTCAGGGCGACCTTCTGCGACACGACCGTCTTGGTCTTGCCGCTCACCGTGTGCGTGACCGTCACCGTGACGGTCCCCGACGGCTTCACCGTCGTGACCTTCGCCGTGACCGTCGCCTTCTGGGTGTGCGTCGGAGCCTTCGGAGACACGGACACCGACGTCTTCGACGACGTCTTGGTCACCTTGACCTTCACCGTGTCCGACGACGACCCGAACGCCTTGTCACCCGAATACGTGACCGCCAACGAGTGCGACCCGACCGCCAGCGACGACGACACCGTCACCGTCGCCTTCCCGCCCGACAGCGTCGCGGACCCGACCAGCGTCTTGCCGTCCGTCACCCGCACCGTCCCCGACGGCGTGCCGCCCGTGCCCGCCACCTTCACGGTGACCTTCACGGACTTCCCGTACGTCGTCGACGACGAGCTGACCACGGCAGCGGTCGAGGTGCCCTTCAGCACCACGCCCGACGCCGGGACCACCGCAGCGTTCGCGGCCTCGACGTTCCCCGCGACGTCCACGGCCCGGTACTGCACCGTCGTGGCAGCCGCACCGACCTGCACCGGAGCCGAGTACGCCGACCACGAGCCCGTCGTCCCGACCCGGTACTCCACCCGGGCGACCCCGGACCACTCGTCCGCGGCGGCCACGGTGACCGAACGGGCGGCGGCGTCGACCGTGCCCTTCGAGACGGGCGCGGCCGTGTCGACCAGCATCGCCTGCGACACCACGGCGGACGTGTTCCCCGAGGCGTCGACGGCCTGGGCCTGCACGACGTGCCGGCCGTCGGCGAGCACCGGCGTCGACGCGGACGCGCCGTCCGTGCTCGTCCACGCGCCGCCGTCGACGGAGACCCGCACGGACGCCACCGCGTGGTCGTCCGTGCCCGTCGCGGTGACGGTGACCGGCGCCGTCGTGAACCAGCCGGACGCCGGCTGCCCGGGCGTCGTCGTGATCGTGGCGACCGGGTCGACCGCGTCGGTGACCGTGACGGTCGCGACGGCCTGGACGTCCGAGCCGGCGGCGACGTCGGTCCGCACCTCGAAGGTGCCGGGCTGCGCGTACTGCGCGGGGTCGACCGTCGGCCACGTCACGGCGACGTCCTTCTTCGTGCCGTCGTGGTACGTCACGGAGACCTTCGACGGCAGGACCGGGGCCTCGCCCTCGCGGGTCGTCACCGACACGGGTGCGACCGACTCGACCAGCAGGTCGGGCTGGTACGCCGTGAGCACGCGCTCGTACTCGGCCTGCGTGAGCGGCAGGACGGTGCCGTGGCGCGGGCTCGTCGGGAGATCCGACTGCGTGGCCATCGACGTGAACGTCCCCGCGTCGAGGTCGGTCGTGGCGAACGGCACGTAGCCCTTGCCGCCGTGGTAGCTCGGCTGGTCCATGAACAGGTACCAGGTGTCCTGGCCGTTCGTGTTGACGTCCCCGGGGTTGGCCTTGAAGACCGTCGGACCCTCACCGGCGCTGAACGTGCCGCCCCACTGGTTCGCGAGACCCTGCCCGACCTTCTCCGTGACGAGCTGCCAGCCGGGCGTCGAGGTCGTCGTCGGGAGCGAGCCGGAGACGGTCGCGAGCAGGTCGGTCGACTTCTCCTCGCGCGGGATCATGTACTGCTCGTCCTTGACGAAGCGGTAGTACTCGTCGCCGTCCTTGATGACGGTCGCGTCGATCATGCCGAGGCCCGTGCCACGCTTGACGTCGATCCACGGCTTCGGCTCGCTGAACGTCACGAAGTCGCGCGTCGTCGCGTACATCATGCGGTTGTACGTCGACGTGTAGGTGCGGCCCGTGGTGTCCGTCGTGTCGTAGATGTTGGACGCCCAGTACACGACGTACGACCCGAGGTCCTCGTCGTAGTACGCCTCGGGCGCCCACGTGTTGCCCGCGAAGTCGGACGACACCTTGACGTGGCGCTGCGCCGACCAGTGCACGAGGTCGTCGGACTCCCAGACCTCGAGGTAGGTCGAGCCGGTCTGCTGCGGTGCCGCGAACGAGCCCGTCGGGTAGACCTTGAGGTCGGTCGCGAGCAGGTAGAACTTGTCGCCGTCGGCCGACCGGATGATGAACGGGTCCCGCAGGCCCTTCGTGCCCAGCGTGGACGTGAACAGCGGGCTGCCGCCGTTCAGGTCGTCCCAGTGGAGCGCGTCGTTGCCCTTGCTGGCGCCGAAGTAGATCGACTCCCCCGCGTCGGTGGACTCGCCCTCGAAGTACGCGAAGAGGTACGCGTCCTTGTCCTCCTGCTGGGGCAGCGGCTGGACGGTGAGCGTCAGGGTCTTCTGCGCGGTGGCGTCACCGGCCGCGACGTCGGCGGTGAGCGTGACCGTCTTCGCGGCCTCGCCGTGCGCCGGGCGCGTCACGCGGCCGTCGGTCGCGACCACGGACGGGTCGGACGACGTCCAGCCGACCGTGGTGCCCCAGCTCCCCGTCGTCGGCAGCGTGACGTTGCCGCGGACGTCGTCGGCGCTCGGGACGGTCAGGGCGGCGGCGGTCGCGTCCGCCGCCTCCTGGTCGGTCGGTGCGACGCCGGCGAGCGTCGCGACCTCGGCCCCCGACAGGGTGCGGTCGTAGACCCGGAAGTCCTTGATCGTGCCCTTGAACGAGTTGTCGCCCGCGTAGGCGGACCGCCCGATGACGTTGAGCGTGCTCGCCGTGATGCTGGCCGGCGACGTCGTGACGTTCCTGCGCTGGGCGACGAGGACGCCGTCCTGGTAGAGCGACACGCTGCCGGGCGCGGCGGTCGTCCCGCCGTCGACGACGAGGCTCACGTGCTTCCACGCGGCCGTCGCGAGGCCGCCCGGGCGGGCGGCGCCGACCTCGGTCGCGTACCCGGCGGTCGCGAACGTGCCGCGGTACCGGCTGCTGCTGTCCTTGCCGGTCACGAACAGGTAGCCGGTGCCGTTCGGGAAGGTGGCCGCGTTGCCCAGGTTGAAGAGGAACCAGTTGCCGGCCAGGGATGCGTCGACCTTGACGTCGAGGTCGACGGTGACGTCGTCCTTCCCGGCGACGAGGTTGTTCGGCAGCGTGATGGCGTTGCCGGCGCTCGACGCGCCGCCGCTGAACGTGAAGCCGTCGCCGGCGTTCCAGGTCGCGGCCCCGGTGACCGTGCCGTCCTTGCTGTGGCCCGACGCGTCGTGCGCCGTGGTGCCGGTGGTCTCGTCGAGCGGGTAGTACGCCACGAGGCCGGCGGTGAGGTCGGCGGCTGCGGTGGTGCTGGTCGTGGTGCTGCTGGTCGTGGTGCTGCTGGTCGTGGTGGTGCTGGTCGTGGTGGTGCTGGCGGTGTCGTCGGACGACGCGGCGGCCGCGCTCGTGGGCAGCGCTGCCCCGAGGCCGGCGACGACGACGGCCGCTGCGGCGGCTGCCGCGGTGGACCGCCTGGTGCGTGCGGTGGAACTCATGGACGCTCCTTCGTCGGAGGGTGAGTGAGGGGGGCCGCCGAGGCGCACGTTCCGCACGTCACGCGCGTGCGGAGAGGTGCGGAACGTGCGCCTCGGCGGGGGGTTACTTGGTGATGCGGAGGGTGGTCGCGGCGGACGAGCCGGTGGCCGTGGACGACCCGGCGTACGCGACCTTGACCGTGTAGGTGCCCTTGGCGACCTGCGGGAGCCGCAGCGACGCGGTCCCCTTCGACGTCAGGGCGACCTTCTGCGACACGACCGTCTTGGTCTTGCCGCTCACCGTGTGCGTGACCGTCACCGTGACGGTCCCCGACGGCTTCACCGTCGTGACCTTCGCCGTGACCGTCGCCTTCTGGGCGTGCGTCGGAGCCTTCGGAGACACGGACACCGACGTCTTCGACGACGTCTTGGTCACCTTGACCTTCACCGTGTCCGACGACGACCCGAACGCCTTGTCGCCCGAATACGTGACCGCCAACGAGTGCGAACCGACCGCCAGCGACGACGACACCGTCACCGTCGCCTTGCCGCCCGACAGCGTCGCGGACCCGACCAGCGTCTTGCCGTCCGTCACCCGCACCGTCCCGGTGGGGGTACCGCCGGCGCCCGTGACCCGGACCGTCACCTTCGGCGACGTCCCGTAGGTCGTCGACGACGGCGACGCGACCGCGACGGTCGACGTGCTCTTCAGCACCACACCCGCGGCGGGGACGACGACGGCGTTCGTCGCCTCCACGTTCCCGAGGGCGTCGACGGCCCGGTACTGCACCGTCGTGGCCGTGGAGCCGACCTTCACCGGCGCGGTGTAGGTCAGCCACGCGCCGGAGGTCCCGACCCGGTACTGGATCGAACCGGTGCCGGCACCCGAGTCGGCCGCGCGCAGCATGACCGTGCGGGCCTTCGCGTCCACGACGGCGTTGGAGATCGGCGGCGTCGTGTCGATCGCGAACGTCACCGGACGGATCTCCGAGACGTTCCCGTCGGCGTCGGTCGCCCGCACCTCGACGGTGTGCTCGCCCTCGCCCGAGACCTGCACCGAGGCCTTCGACGTGGAGTCGGAACCGACCCACGCGCCACCGTCGACGCGCGTCTCGAGCGACGTGACACCCCGGTCGTCCGACGCGGTCGCGGTGACCGTGACGGGGTCGGCGTACCAGCCGCGCACGCCCGAGGACGACAGGTCGAGCGAGTCGATCGTCGGGGCGGTGGCGTCCACGGTGTGCAGCCGCAGGAACGTCACCGAGTACGGCTGGAAGTCGTACGAGAAGTCGCCCGACAGCCCGGTGAGCTGGTGCTCGACGGGGACGACCTTCTCCTTCTTCGCCTTGGTGTTGGTGTCGGTCGGCAGGCCCGTGAGCACGGTCGCGGTCCCGGTCGCGCGCACGCCCACGTCGGACACGTGGACGGCGGTGCGGCGCGTGGTGTCGGACGTGTTGACGACCTTGACGACGAGGTCGCCGGTCGACGCGTCGCGCGTGACGTCCTGGAAGACGTCCTGCGTGGCGACGACGTCCTCGTAGTCCATCTGGAGCACACCGTCCATGTACAGCTTGATGTCGCGGCCGTCCACGACGACCTTGAGGTGGTACGTCTTGCCGGTCGTGACGCTGCTGTTCTCGACGGCCTTGACCTCGCCCGCCGAGCCCCCGTCGGCCTTCTGCAGGGCCTGACGGGTGTTGGTCCAGCCGCCGATGTTCCACCAGAAGAAGTTGTTCGCTCCCGTGGCGGCGAACCCGACGAGGAAGCCCTCGGACCCTGCGGTCTTCGTGGCGTCCAGCTCGAGCGTGTAGCTCGACCAGTCCTTCGTGTACGCGTCCGTGACGATCGTGCGGGCGTCGGTGACCGACGTGCTCGACTGCGTGTACGCGCCGTTCGCGACCGACCACGTGCCGCTCTGCGCGGCCCACTGCGAGGCGCCCGCCGAGAAGTCGTCCGAGAACAGCGTGCTGCTGTCGTCGTTCGACGTGACCTTGACGTTGTCGTACGTCGCGGCCGTGCTCCACGTCGACAGGAAGACGCCGCCGTCGAGCGGCTCGGGGGTGATCTGCGGACCGCTGTACGTGCTCGGCACGACCTCGTCACCGGCGTCCAGGTTGTTCATGAACATCTTCTGGACGTAGTAGTTCGGGCTGCCCCACGACTCGTCGTTGTCGAACCAGATGGCGTCCGGGGACCACTGCACGTAGTCCTCGTTGGACAGCAGCGGCGCGTAGGACGCGAGCTGCACGACGTCCGAGTTCCGCTCGAGGCTCGTCATGTACGCGGCCTCGCTGAGCGAGTTCCACAGGGTGTTGCCCTGCGACGCGTACTCGCCGAGGAACACCTTCGGGCCGTTGCGGTCGTAGGTGTCGTAGCGGTTCGTGTTGCTGAGGAACCACGACGGCGAGTTGTAGTAGTGCTCGTCGACCATGTCGACCTTCTGCTGCCGGTTGTAGTCCCACAGGGTGTCGAACCGGCTGCCCGAGTCGTCGGGGCCCGAGTTGGAGATGACGGTGACGTCCGGGTAGGCGGCGTTCACGGCGGCGCGGAACGTCGGGAAGTTCTTCTCGAACTCCGTGTTGTTCTCCTCGTTGCCGAGCTCGATGTACTTCACGCCGAACGGCTTCGGGTGGCCGAGGGCGGCACGCTTCGCGCCCCACTCGGTCGTGACGTCACCGTCGGCGAACTCGAGCAGGTCGAGCGTGTCCTGCACGTAGCGCTGGATCGTGGCGCTGTCGGTCGTCCCGGCGAGCGACGAGCCGCAGCCCTGCGCCCCGACCGTCACGACGGGAAGCGGGGTGGCGCCCAGGTCCTCGGCGAACTCGAAGTACTCCATGTACCCGATGCCGTACGACTGGTTGTAGCCCCAGAAGTTGGCGTTCGTCGGGCGGTCCTCGACCGCTCCGATCGTCTCCTTCCACTGGTACATGCGCTTGCGGTCCGTGCCGCCCGACTCCGTGTAGGACGGGAACGTGCCGACGTCGGTCACGCAGCCGCCCGGGAACCGGAGGAACTTCGGCTTGAGGTCGGCGATCTTCTGCGCGAGGTCCTTGCGGAGCACGGACTTGCCGTTGACCGGACCGACCCAGGTGTCGTCGGGGAACAGCGACACCATGTCGAGGCGGACGGTCGACGCGGCGCCGGCGAGCACGGCGAGGCGCGCCGAGTCCGTCGTGGTGTCCGCGGTGAGGCTGACCGTGTACTTCTTCCAGGTGTCGGAGCCGTCGACCGCGACCTTCCCGGTCGCGTACGCGGTGGCGCCGTCCTTCGTCTCGAGCCGCACGGCGAGGTCCTGCGCCGTCGCCGAGCGTGCCCACACCGAGAAGTCGTACGTCGCGCCCTTCTCGATCGCGATCCCGGAGTTGTAGCCCGCGTTCTGCACGCCGGCGCCCGCGCCCTTCGCGTCGAGCGTCAGGTAGTAGCGGTTGTTGTCGTTGAGCCGCTGGTCGCCGGTGCCGACGGTCGCGGTCGACCCCGCGCCGTCGCCCCGCGCGAGCGTCGACCACGCCGTCATGCCCGTGAAGCCCGACGCGTCCGAGCTGTTGAACTCGAACGAGCGGTTGCGCACGAGCTCGGCGTACAGGCCGCCGTCCGCCGCGTAGTTGATGTCCTCGTAGAAGATGCCGTAGAGGTCGTCGGAGGCCTTGACGCTCGTCGCGTCGCCGTCGATGTCGAGGCTCGAGCCGTCGGTGACCTTGACGGTCTGGACGGTGAGCTTCACGGCGTCGGCCTTCGACCCGACGACGAGCAGCCCGTCCTGCAGGCCGACGTAGCCGTCGTCGCCCGTGGCGTCCGCGGTGCGCAGGACGACCTTGCCGCCGCCCGCGTCCGTGATGCGCAGCGAGGCGGGCGTCGCGCCCGGATCGCCCATCGCGAGCGTCTCGCCCGTGCCCAGCACGACCGGCACACCGCCCGATGCGAGCGTCACCGCACCCTCGGACACCTCGGTCGCCGTGAACGCCAGGGTGCTCGTGGGCCGCACGTCGGTCAGACCGAGGCGCCCGTCCTCGGTGGACAGGTACTGGTCGCCGTCGCCGCCGAGGAACGTGAACGTGCCGGGCGGGACGACGTCCTTGCCGTCCGCGGCGTCGTACGCGAAGTCGTCGAACACGGCCGGGAAGGTCGTGCCGTCCTGCGCGGCGAGGGCGTAGAGGCCGAGGTGCGTGATGTCGAACGACACGGTGACCGAACCGGTCTGCACCCACGCGCCCGCGCCCGAGGCCGCCGACGCGTCCCAGTAGCTCGTCGTGACGACGTCCCCGGTGCGCCGCAGGCGCAGGGTCTCCGCCTGGGAGCCCGGACGGTCGCCGAAGCTCGCGGCGGTGAACGACGCGTTCGTCTCGATGTCGTTCTCGATCGCGACGCCGGACGCCGACAGGCTGCCCACGTACGTGAGTCCGGACCGGACGTAGTTGTCCAGGTCGTCGAACGCGATGAGCCCGGCGCCCTGGTACACCTTCGAGACCGGCGCGTGGACGGTCGTCACGACGTCGAAGTCGCCGTCGGGGACGTCGACCGCGAACACGTTCTTCGCCGTGTTGGTCGTCTGGTAGGTGTCGCCCGCCTGGGCGGTGAGGGTGAGGGACCCCGGGTTGGTCGCGAGCGACCACGCCGAGGAGGCCTCGTTGGTGATCGACCACTGCGAGCCCAGGGTCGCGGCGTCGAACGAGTCGACGGACCCGGGGAGGTCGGGGACCGCCGTGGCCGCGGCGGCGACGGTGCCGCCGAGCGCCCCGGCGGGGGCTGCGGCCACGCACGTCGCGAGGACGGCGGCGGTGGCGAGCAGGCCGACGGCCCGCAGCGGAGGTGCGGAGCGGGGTCGCGACCGCGAACCCCGTTGTGACACGATCATCTGTGCTCCTGCCTGGTGGGGACTGCCTTCAAAGGAGGTCCGCGAGGCAAAGGAGCACGCCGGGAGGAACCCGTCGCTCCGTTGCTCACGGGTGGTGGTTCCCCTGGTACGCCGGTCCCGTCCGCGCGGGGCTCCCTGGTGGCAGCCAGGGCCGTGCGGGCGGGACCGGTCGTCCCGGGGTGATCGGCGGTCGCGGGTGCGTCGTGCGGCCGCCGACAGCTGGTGGTGCTGAGGGGTCAGGCGTCGGCGGTCGGCGGTGGCGCCGCGGCGGCGCGGAACCGGCGTGACCGGCCGGGGCTCTCCTCCCGGTTGCTGCGGCGGCGACCCGCCCGGGTCGAGGTCAGGGCCCGCTGGAGCAGCACGAACGCGAGCAGCACCGCCCCGATGAACACCTTGGTCCACCACGAGTCGAGGCCCTCGCGGGCGATGAGCACCTGGATGAGCCCGTAGACCATGACGCCCGCGACCGTCCCGAGGACGAAGCCGCTGCCGCCGGTCAGCATCGCGCCACCGATGACGACGGACGCGATGGCGTCGAGCTCCATGCCAATGCCCGTGAGGTTGAACCCGGACCGGGTGTAGAAGGCGAACAGGATGCCCGCGATGCCGGCACAGGTGCCGCTGATGACGTACACCCACACCTTGGTGCGGGCGGCGCGCAGGCCCATGAGGCCGACGGCCTGGCCGCCGTCCCCGGCGCCGAGCCCGTAGACGGTGCGCCCGAACCGCGTGTAGTGCAGCAGGTAGACCGCGACGAGCACGACGACGAGCGCGACGATCATCGAGAGGTTGACGTACCAGATGTCGCGACCCTCGCCGAACTTGAGACGCCACGAGGCGAGGTCCGTGAAGCCCTTGTCGTCGATCGACAGCGACTGGACGGACACGACGTTGCACAGGCCGCGGGCCAGGAACATGGCCGCGAGCGACGCGATGAACGGCTGGATCTGGAAGTAGTGCACGAGCACGCCGATGAGCAGGCCGAACAGCGCCCCCGTCAGGACGCCGGCGGCGAGCACGAGGGGGAGCGCCACGCCCGCGATGAGGAGCTTCGCGACGACCAGGCCGACGAGCGCGACGACCGCGCCGACCGACAGGTCGATGCCGCCCGTGAGGATCACGAACGTCATGCCGACGGCGAGCACCAGCAGGTACGAGTTGTCGACGAAGAGGTTCGAGAAGAGCCGCATGTTGACGAAGCTGCGGGTGTCGGTCGAGTACCGCATCTGCCCGATCACGAGGATCAGGACGAGCGTGAGCAGCGTGCCGGCGACCGGCAGGTAGCGGCGGTCGGCGACCCGGTGGCCCCACCGGCGGGCAGTCGCACCGAGGCCGCTGGGCGTCTTCGCGGGCGGCGGCGTCGGGGCCAGCCCTCGCGTGGAGGACGGGGTCTGCGTGCTGGTCATGCTGCCACCTCCGCGGCGACGACGGGACGGCTGGTGCGGCGGATCTTGAGCTTCCCGCGCAGGCGCTCGGAGCCCGCGACGCACACGACGATGAGGACGAGCGCCTTGAAGAGCGGCGTCACCTGCGTCGGCAGGTGGAAGATCACGACGGCCCGCTCGAGCGTCGTGAGGATCAGCGCGCCGACGATGGTCCCCGCGAGCGAGAACTTGCCGCCGTCGAGCTTGGTGCCGCCGAGGACGACGACCATGATCGCGTCGAGCTCCTTCATGAGGCCGATGTTGTTCGAGTCGGCCGCCATGGTCGGTGCGCCGTAGACGATGCCGGCGAGGCCCGCGAGCAGGCCGCACAGGATGTAGACGAACCACGTGATGTTGCGCGACTTCACGCCGGCGAGGCGGCTGGCCTCGCGGTTGATGCCGATGGACTCGAGCAGCATGCCGAGCGCAGTGCGCCGCACGAGCAGCGCCACGAGGACGAACACCCCGCCCGCGATGATCACCGGCGTGGGGATGCCGAGCACGAAGCCGGACCCGATGGACTTGAACGGCGGGCTGGTGACCGTCGTGATCTGGCCCTTGGTGACGAGCATCGCGATGCCGCGGCCCGCGATCATGAGGATCAGCGTGGCGATGAAGGGCTGGATGCCGAGGACGGTGACGAGGAACCCGTTGAACACGCCGATCGCGAGCGCGACCACCAGGCCGAGGAAGAGGCCGGTGAGCGCCGTCGAGAGGTTCGACCCGGTGCCCGACTCCGCGATGTACGTGAGGGACACGGCGAGCGAGATCGCCATGACCGCGCCGACGGAGAGGTCGATGCCGCCGGTCGCGATGACGAGGCACATGCCGATCGCGAGGAGCAGCGGCGTCGCGCTCTGCCGCAGGATGTCGACGGGCTGCCCGAACAGGTGGCCGTCGCGGACGGTCACGTCGAGGAACCCGGGGCTGACGATGCCGCACGCGAGCAGCAGCACGACGAGGGCCACGACGGGCCAGAAGAGCTGGTGGCCGGTGACGCGCGCGACCGTCGTCTGGAAGCGGGTGCGCCCGTCGGCGCCTGTGATCGTGCCGGTCATGATGCGCTCCCGGAGGCTGCGATCGTCTCGAGGACGGTGGTGGTCGTGACGTCGGGCCCGTTGTGGATCTCGCCGACCTTGTGCCGGTCGCGCATGACGACGACACGGTGCGAGAGGCGCAGGACCTCCTCGAGCTCGGACGAGATGAACACGACGCTCATCCCCTCGCTCGCGAGCTGGGCGACGAGGCGCTGGATCTCCGCCTTGGCGCCGACGTCGATGCCGCGGGTGGGCTCGTCCAGCAGGAGGAGCTTGGGCGCGGTGGCGAGCCAGCGGGCCAGCAGGACCTTCTGCTGGTTGCCGCCGGACAGGTTCTTGATGAGGGCGTCGGGGTTCGCCGGGTGGATGCCGAGCGCGTCGATGTACTTCGCGACGGTCGCGTCGAGCTCCTTGGCGGGCACGCGGCGCCAGGCGCCGCGCTCGGCCTGCATGGCGAGGGCGATGTTCTCGCGGACCGTGAGGTCCCCGATGATGCCTTCCTTCTTGCGGTCCTCGGACGCGAGCGCGACACCGCGCTGCAGCGACCCGAGGGGCGACGCGCCCTTGACGTGCTTGCCGCGCACGGTGATCGTGCCCTGGTCGGGCCGGTCGGCGCCGTAGAGCAGGCGGGCGACCTCGGTGCGTCCCGAGCCGAGCAGGCCGGCGACGCCGACGATCTCGCCCTCGAAGAGGTCGAGGTCGAACGGTTCGACGCTGCCGTCCTTGCCGAGGGCGAGCGCCTGGAGCACGGGCTCCCGGGCGCCCTCGGAGGGGGCGGCGGCCCGGCGGGCGACGGCCTCGATGTCCGCGAGGTCCTCGCTCGCGCGACCGACCATCTTGGAGACGAGCTCGAGGCGCGGCAGGTCGCTCGTGAGGTACTCCCCGACGAGGCGTCCGTTGCGCAGGATCGTCATGCGGTCGCTGATGTCGTAGACCTGCTCGAGGAAGTGCGAGACGAACAGGATGGCGACGCCGTCCGCGCGGAGCTGCCGGACGACGTCGAAGAGCTGGGCGACCTCGGCCTTGTCGAGGCTGGAGGTCGGCTCGTCCAGGATGAGGACCTTCGCGTCGACGACCATGGCCCGCGCGATGGCGACGAGCTGCTGGATCGCGATGGAGTGCGAGGCGAGCATCGACACGGGGTCGATGTCGAGGCCGAACCGGGCGAGGTGGGCGCGCGCGGCGCGGCGGGTGGCCGGCCAGTTCACGAACGGGCCGAGGCGCACCTCGTGCCCGAGCATGACGTTCTCCGCGACGGAGAGGTTCGCGCAGAGGTTGACCTCCTGGTACACCGTGCTGACTCCGGCGGCCTGCGCGTCGGCGGGGCCGTCGAACCGCTGCTCGGCGCCGGAGACGGTGATGGTCCCGGAGTCGATGGTGTACACGCCCGTGAGGGCCTTGATGAGGGTCGACTTGCCGGCACCGTTCTCGCCCATGAGGGCGTGGACCTCGCCGGGGCGCAGCGTGAGCGCGACGTCGTCGAGAGCCTTGACGCCCGGGAACTCGATGGTGATCCCGGTCATCTCGACGACGGGCTTCGCGGCCGCGGGCGCGGTGTCGGTGGTGGACGTCGGGGACATCGGTGTCTTCCGTCCTGCGGGGGTTGGTGGGGGTGTGCTGCGGGGTGGAGCGGCTGCGGGCCGGCGATCTCGGCGCCGGCCCGCAGCCGGGGTGAGCAGTGCTGCTCAGTACTTGCGGGCGTCGATCGTGTCCTGCGTGATCGTCTGGTCGAACGCCTGGTCGGTCACGATCGTCTTCTTCTCGACGGTGTCGCCTGCGACGATCTTCTTCGCCAGGTCGGCGATCTGGTCGCCGTAGACCGGGTTGCACTCGACGACGTAGTTGATCTTCTTGTCGTGCAGGGCCTGGAGGCCGTCCTTCACGCCGTCGATCGACACGATCTGGATGTCCTTGCCCGGCGTCTTGCCGGCGGCCTCGATGGCCTCGATGGCACCGAGGGCCATGTCGTCGTTGTGCGAGAAGATCATCGTCATGTCCGGGTACGCCTGGAGCGCGGCCTCGGTCGCGGCCTTGCCCTCGGCACGCGTGAAGTTGCCGGACGCCTTGCCGATGATGTTGTCGCCCATGACGGCGTCGAACGCCTTCTCGCGGTCGACCTGGGCCGACGCGCCGAGGGTGCCCTGGAGCTCGAAGATCTTCGCGTCGGGCGAGTTCGTCTTGACCCACTGCGCGGCCGTGTCGCCCTCCTTCTCGAAGTCGGAGCCGATGTACGTGGCGAACGGGTCGTCGACGGTCGTCTTGACCGTGCGGTCGACGAGGATCACGGGGATCTCGGCGTCCTTGGCCTCCTGGAGGACCTGGTCCCAGCCGGTCTCGACGACGGGCGAGAACGCGATGACGTCGACGCCCTGGTCGATGAAGTCGCGGATCGCCTTGATCTGGTTCTCCTGCTTCTGCTGGGCGTCGACGAACGTGAGGTCGAACCCGTTCTCCTTGGTGAACGCCGCCTTGACGGAGTCGGTGTTCGCCGTGCGCCAGCCCGACTCGGCGCCGAGCTGCGAGAAGCCGACCTTGATGAGGTCGCCGCTGCCGCCGCCGCTCGTGGAGTCGTCGTCGGAACCGCTGCTGCCGCCGCTGCACGCCGCGAGGCTGAGTGCCGCGAGGGCTGCGACCGAACCGGCGAGCCAGGACCGCTTGCGCTTGATGCTCATTGCTTCTCCTCCTTGAGATGCCGGTGGGGCCGGGGCCCCACCGTCTGGTCGACTCGCGACCGCTGGTTGATGTTAGCGCTCACATCTGTGCCTTCCGGGGGTCGGACGGTCACAGATCGACAACGCTTGGTGGTCCCGGGGGACCGGCGGGCTCAGACCCCGCCGGCCACCCGGTGGTACACGGCGTTCCAGCGCAGCTCGCGCTCGAACCCGGACTGGGTGGTGGTCTCGTCGATCGTGAGAAGCTCCGTCCCCGACATCCGCGCGAGGTCCTCGAAGACCTCCCGCGTCAGGGCCGTCGTCATCACGGTGTGGTGCGCGGCGCCCGCGAGGAGCCACGCTCCTGCCGAGGTCGGCAGGTCGGGGTGCGGTGCCCACAGGGCGTGGCCCACGGGCAGCCGCGGCAGGTCGTGCGGCGCGGCGACCACGTCGACCACGTTCGCCACCCACCGGAACCGGTCGCGCATGTCGCTCATCGCGACGACCAGGCCCGGGCCCGCGTCCGCCTCGAACACCAGGCGGACCGGGTCCTCCCGGTCGCCGATGCCGAGCGGGTGGATCTCGAGCCGCGGCCGCGCTGTGGTGAGCGTCGGGCACACCTCGAGCATGTGGGCGCCGAGGATCAGCTCGGAGCGCGGCGTGAGGTCGTACGTGTAGTCCTCCATGAGCGACGCGCCGCCCGGCAGCCCGTAGCCCATGACCTTCGCGACGCGCACCAGGACGGCCGTCTTCCAGTCGCCCTCCGCACCGAAGCCGTAGCCGTCGGCCATGAGGCGCTGCACCGCGAGACCCGGGAGCTGGCGCAGCGCGCCGAGGTCCTCGAAGCTCGTCGTGAACGCCCCGAAGCCGCCCTCCGCGAGGAAGGAGCGCAGACCGACCTCGATGCGCGCGCCGTAGCGCAGCGCCTCGTGCCGCTCGCCGCCGACGCGCAGCTCGGGAGCCACGTCGTACAGCTCCTCGTACTCCTTGACGAGCAGGTCGACGTCCTCGTCGGACGCCTCGTGCACCCGCTCCGCCAGGTCGTTCACGCCCCACGTGTTCACCGAGACGCCGAACCGGACCTCCGCCTCGGTCTTGTCGCCCTCGGTGACCGCGACGTTGCGCATGTTGTCGCCGAAGCGCGCCAGCCGCATCGAGCGCAGCTCGGCGTTGCCCGCCGCCGCCCGGACCCACGTGCCGACCTCGGCCTGCACGCGCGGGTCCGTCGTGTGGCCCACGACGACCTTCCGGGGGATGTCCATGCGCGACAGGATGTAGCCGAACTCCCGGTCGCCGTGCGCCGCCTGGTTGAGGTTCATGAAGTCCATGTCGATGGACGACCACGGCAGCTCGACGTTCGCCTGCGTGTGCAGCTGCAGCAGCGGCGTCGCCAGGGCGTCCAGGCCCCGGATCCACATCTTCGCCGGGCTGAACGTGTGCATCCAGGCCACCAGGCCGATGCACGCGTCGTCCGCGTTCGCGTCGAGGATCGCGCGGCGGATGCTCTCGGAGTCCTTGAGCACCGGCTTCCACACGACCGTGACGGGCACGGCGTCGGCCTCGTCCAGCGCCGCCGCGACCGCGCGGGACTGCTCGGCCACCTGAGCCAGCACGTCGTCGCCGTACAGGTCCTGGCTGCCGGTCAGGAACCAGACCTCGCGGCTCTCGAACGGGTTCTGCATGGTCATGCTCGTGCCTCCTCGGTGAGGACCGCGTCGCTGCGGTCCCGGTGCGTCGCGGCCCCCTGGCCGTAGACGTTCTGGTAGCGGTCGTACAGACGGTCGATCGCGGCCGGCTCGATGGGCAGCGGCTCGCCGAGCTGACGCGAGACGTGGACGGTCCGCGCGACCTCCTCGAGCATCACCGCGGCCTTCACCGCGGCCTTCGCGTCCGCACCGATCGTGAACGGGCCGTGGTTGCGCATCAGGACCGCGGGCGACCGGGACCCGGCGAGCGTGTCGACGATCCCCCGCCCGATCGAGTCGTCACCGATGACCGCGAACGGCCCGACAGGGATCGGGCCGCCGAACTCGTCGGCCATCATCGTCAGCACGCACGGGATCTCCTCGGCGCGCGCCGCCCAGGCCGTCGCGTACGTCGAGTGGGTGTGCACCACGCCCCCGACCTCCGGCATGCTCCGGTACACGTAGGCGTGCGCCGCGGTGTCCGACGACGGCGCCCCCGCGCCCTCGCCGCCCGGCACGAGGTTCCCCTCGAGGTCGCACACCACCATCGCCTCGGGCGTCAGCGCGTCGTACGTCACGCCCGACGGCTTGATGACCAGCAGGTCGTGCTCGCCCGGCCCGGTCGACGGGTCGACCACGACGCGCTGCGACACGTTGCCGGCCGTCCACACGACGAGGTCCCAGCGCGGCAGCTCGGCGTGCAGCGCGGCCACGGACTCCCGCGCTCGCGCGACGGCATCCTGCAGGTGCGGGTCAGAGAACATCGCCGGCCGTCCTCTCGATGGCGAGCCCGGCGCTGTAGCGCTCGAGGTAGGTGGCGTAGCCCCGGACGTCCTCGGGGTCCGGGTCGACGACGTCGAACGCGGCGTCCGCGAAGACCTCCGTCGCGAGGAACCGCTCGAGGTCCTGCGTCGCCGCGGCGTCCAGGAAGGACGCGAGCACCGCGATCCCCCACGCGCCGCCCTCGCCGGCGGACCGGCCCACCGCGACCGGGGCGTCCACGGCCGCGGCGAGCAGCCGCTGCGCCACCACCGCCGTCCGGAACAGGCCGCCGTGCGCGTAGAGCGCGTCGAGCCCGACTCCCTCCTCGTGCAGCACCCGCATGCCGAGGCTCAGCGTGCCGAACACCCCGTAGACCAGCGAGCGCGCCAGGTTCGCGAGCGTGAGGTGCGAGTCCGGCGTGCGCACGACGAGCGGGCGTCCCGCGTCGAGACCCGCGACGGGCTCCCCCGCCAGGTGGTTGTACGCCAGCACACCGCCACCGTCGGGGTCGCCCGCGAGGGCCTCGCGCAGCAGCACCCGGAACACCGCGTCGGCCTCGGTCTCGTGGCCGAGGGCCTCCGCGAACCGGTGGAACACGGCCGCCCAGGCGCCGAGCTCGCTCGCACCGTTGTTGCAGTGGACCATCGCGACCGGGTCACCCGCGGGCGTCGTCACCACGTCGATCTCCGGGTGGACGTGCTCGAGCGACTTCTCCAGCACGACCATCGCGAACACGCTCGTGCCGACGCTCACGTTCCCCGTGCGCGGCGCGACCGAGTGCGTCGCGACCATGCCCGTGCCCGCGTCGCCCTCGGGCGGGCAGAGCCGCACACCCGCCTGCAGCGTGCCGCTCGGGTCGAGCAGCGCCGCACCCTCCGCCGTGAGCCGACCGGCCTCCTGGCCCGCCGCCAGCACCTCGGGCAGCAGGTCGGCCAGCGGCGTCGTGAACCCGTGCGCGGCCAGCAGGACGTCAGCCTTCCCGAGCATCGTCGCGTCGTAGCCGAGCCGGTCCGGGTCCACCGGGAACATGCCCGACGCGTCGCCGACGCCCAGCGCGTGCCGCCCCGTCAGACGGTGGTGGACGTAGCCCGCGAGCGTCGTGAGGGACGCGATGCGTCCGACGTGCGCCTCGCGGTCCAGCACCGCCTGGTACAGGTGCGCGACCGACCAGCGCAGCGGGACGTTGTGCCCGAGGAGCTCCGTGAGCTGCGCGGCGGCCGGGCCCGTCGACGTGTTGCGCCACGTGCGGAACGGGACGAGCAGCGCGCCGTCCGCGTCGAGCGCGAGGTAGCCGTGCATCATCGCCGAGATGCCGAGCGCGCGGAACGTCGTGGGGCGGACGCCGTAGCGACGGTCCGTGTCCGCGAGCAGGTCCGCGACCGCGCCGGCGAGCCCCGCCCAGACGTCCTCGACCGCATAGGTCCAGCGTCCGTCGACGAGCTCGTTCTCCCAGGTGTGGCTGCCGGTCGCGACGACCGCGTGGTCCGGTCCGACGAGGCACGCCTTGATGCGGGTGGAGCCGAGCTCGATCCCCAGCGTCGTGGCGCCGGACTCCAGGAGGTCCCGGGTGCGCTCGTCGGCGACGTCCTGCGCGGCCCCCTGCCGCGTCGCGTGCCGCGTGCCCTTCTCGACCATCCTGAGCGTCCTCCTCGACCCTCTCCCCGGCGGCTGCGCCGGTCGGACGACTCCGTCCGTGTTAGCGCTCACATGAACGCCTGGTGAGGATGTTAGCGCTCACACAAGGTGGGGTGTCAACCCCTTCGGAGAACGTGACCGAACGGTGACCTCCCCGCCGCCCTCCGCAGGTGTCCCTCGCCTACGCGAGGTCGCTTCGCGTGCGCTGGAGCGCACGCGAAGGGCCGGAACGCACGCGGAGGACGGGCGCCGGAGATGGCAGGGCGGGGCGGTCCGGGGGCGACAGGCGGACGGGGACGCGGGCGCCGGCCGTTTCGCCCGCGCGTGCGTTTCGGTCCTTCGCGTGCGCCGAAACACACGCGAAGCGACCTTGCGTAGGCGACGGCGCGGCCACGAGGTCGCCGACAAACCGTCAGTCCTCGTCAGCGACCCAGAAGCATGTCGACGCCGTCCGGCCGAGCACCACGACCCCCGCGTCGAGCGTGTACTCCGTGGCGTCGGTCCAGGCACCGAGCCCCTCCCCCGGTGTGCTCAGGCCCCTCGGCGTTGACCGCGTACCGCGTACCCTCCGTCCCACAGGACCGGGCCAGCTCGCGCGCGACCTGCGCCGCCGGATCGTCGGCCAGGCGACGTTCCCGGTACGCGAGTCCGCGGCACAGCAGGTGCGTCAGGAACTGCTCGGCGCGGTGCGCACGCACCTCGGTCCAGCCGTCGCCGAGGGGTCGCAGGCCGAGCGAGCGAGCGACCACGTCGAAGTCCGTCGCGGGCGGCGCCTGGTACGCGAGCCAGACGCGTTCGGCCGGGAAGTCGCGCAGGAGCCGGAGCGTGGCGTCGGTCTGCATCACGCGGCACACCGTACCGGTGGCCACCGGCCCGGCTCCGCGTGCGTTCCGGCGCTTCGCGTGCGCCGGAGCGCACGCGAACCGACCTTGCGTAGGCGGCGGCGCACGGAGGGCGAGGCGGCGGGCGGCGCGGGACGACGACGACGGGTCAGCGGCGGCGCGGGACGCCGGTGCTCGCACGCGGGACGAGCGTCGGCCCGATGAGCCGGTTCCCGAGCGCGACGCCCTCGATCGCGTCGGCGAGCACCTCGAGGCACCGGCGCCCGAGCGACACGAACGGCTGACTCACGGTCGTGAGCGCGGGCACGAAGTACGCGGCGCCGGCGATGTCGTCGAACCCTGCGACGGACACGTCTCCGGGCACGGCGACCCCACGCTCCCAGAACGCCCGCAGGACGCCGAGGGCGAGCTGGTCGTTCGCGGCGAAGATCGCGCTCGGTCCTTCGCCGGCGACGATCGCGGGGACGAGCCGGCGCGCGGCCTCGTACCCGGACCGTGCGGTCCAGTCGCACCGGACGACGTCGGGCACGTTCCTGCCGCGGCCCTCGAGCGCCTGCCGCCAGCCGCGCTCGCGCTGCCGTGCGTCGAACCAGTCGGCCGGACCGGCGAGGTGCAGCACGGTCTCGTGTCCGAGGTCGAGCAGGTGCTCGGTGACGAGGACGGCCCCGCGCCGCTGGTCGACGGCGACCGGGATGGTCCCGGCGCGGTTCGGCTCGGCGTCGAGCGCGGCGATGAGGACGATCGGGAGGTCGGTCTCGATCGCCTCGACGGCCGCGGCGACGTCGTCCTGCGGCGCCACGACGACGATGCCCTCGACGCCCTGGTCCATGAAGTGGTCGAACACCTCGGCGAGGCGGGTGTGCTCGAACGTGCGCACGGACGCGAGCGACGCGAAGTACCCGTGCTCGCGGGCGGCCTCCTCGACGGCGCCCACGGTGCTCGCGGGCCCGTAGAGCGCCGAGCCGGTGGTGAGGATGCCGATGGTCCCGGTGCGCCGGGTCACGAGGGCGCGGGCGGCGCTGTTGCGCCGGTACCCGAGGCTGGCGATGGCCTGGGAGACCCGTTCGCGGGTCTCGGGCCGGACGCTCGGGTGGTCGTTCAGGACGCGCGACACGGTCTGGTGCGACACGCCCGCGACTGCCGCGACGTCCGCCATCGACGGTGGACGACGCGCGGCGGCGCTCCGGGTCCCGGTCGCGCCCGGCACGTCAGCTCTTCTCCGGGGCGAGCGAGCGGGCGAGCTCCTGCGAGCGGTCGTGCGCGGCGAGGAGCGCGTCGGCGAACGCGGCGCGGACGCCGGCCTGGTCGAGCCGGTGGAGCGCGCGGACGGTGGTGCCGCCGGGCGACGACACACGTTCGCGCAGGACGACGGGGTGCTCGCCGGTCTCCTGGAGCAGGCGGGCGGAGCCGAGGACGGTCCGGGTCGCGACCTCGAGGGCGGTGGCGCGGGTCAGGCCCAGCAGGACGCCGGCCTCGGCGAGCGCGTCGACGACGTAGAAGACGTAGGCGGGCCCGGAGCCGGACAGGGCGGAGATGGCGTCCTGGTCCTTCTCCGCGACCCGGACGACGAGGCCCGTCCCGGCGAGGAGGCGTTCGACGGTCGCGACCTGCTCGTCGGACGCGTGCGCCCCTGCGCTGACCGCGGTGACGCCCTCGCCGATCTGGGCGGGCGTGTTGGGCATGGTGCGGACGACGGCGGTCCCGTCGGGCAGGACGGCCTCGAACGCGGTGGTGGGCAGCCCGGCGACGACGCTCACGACGACGGCGTCGGGCTCGAGGGCGGGACCGATCTCGCGGAGCAGCGCGACGACGTCCTTGGGCTTGACGCCGACGAGCACGAGGCCGGCACCGCGGACCGCGGCGACGTTGTCGGTCGTGGTCTCCACACCGTGGGAGGCCTCGAGCTCGGAGGCCCGCTCGGCCCGCCGGACCGTCGCGACGACGTCGGACGGCTCCCAGTCCCCGCGCAGGGCTCCGGCGAGCACGGCCTCGCCCATCACCCCGGTTCCGAGGACGGCGAGGCGTGGGGTCGAGGTCATGGTGGGCTCCCAGCTCCAGAAGTTCGCTCACACCCAGGAAACACCAAGGGTGCGGGGGTCAGCGTACGGCGCGCGTGTCGGACCCGGCCCCTACCGTGGCCCGCGTGACGACGACCAGCGCCCGCGGGGCCGCCCGGAGCACCGCTCGGGCCACGACGAAGACCACCCGCCCGGCGTTCGCGTGCACGGAGTGCGGGTGGACGACGAGCAAGTGGGTGGGCCGCTGCGGCGAGTGCCAGGAGTGGGGGACGGTCCAGGAGGTCGGCGCGGCGGGGGTCGGCCCGCGCACGGCCGCGGTCGTCCCGACGCGGTCGACGGCGCGAGAGATCGCCGAGATCGAGGTCGAGGCGGCGCGGCACGCGCCGACAGGCGTCGGCGAGCTCGACCGGGTGCTGGGCGGTGGCCTCGTCCCGGGCGCGGTCGTCCTGCTCGCGGGCGAGCCCGGTGTGGGCAAGTCGACGCTGCTGCTCGAGGTCGCGGGCAACGTCGCGGGCACGCCGCGGGCGGACGGGCGTCCCCGCCGCGTCCTGTACGTCACGGGCGAGGAGTCGGCGGGACAGGTGCGGCTGCGGGCGGAGCGCACGGGCACCCTGTCCCCCGGCCTGCTGCTCGTCGCGGAGACGGACCTCGCGACCATCCTCGGGCACGTCGAGCAGGTCGACCCCGACCTGCTCGTCGTCGACTCGGTGCAGACGGTCGCGTCCGCCGAGGTGGAGGGGTCGCCGGGCGGCCCGAGCCAGGTCCGCGAGGTCGCGGGGGCGCTCATCACGGCGGCCAAGTCGCGCGACCTGCCGGTGGTGCTCGTCGGTCACGTCACGAAGGACGGCTCGGTCGCGGGCCCGCGCACCCTCGAGCACCTGGTCGACGTGGTGTGCCAGTTCGAGGGCGACCGGCACGCGCGCCTGCGCATGGTGCGGGCGGTCAAGAACCGGTACGGGCCGACGGACGAGGTCGGCTGCTTCGACCTGTCCGAGTCGGGGATCGTCGAGCTGCCCGACCCGAGCGGGCTGTTCCTCTCGACGGCCGGCCCCGACGTCCCGGGGTCGTGCCTCACGGTCGCGCTCGAGGGGCGCCGGCCGATGGTCCTCGAGGTGCAGGCGCTCGTCGCGCCGAGCGCGCTCGCCAACCCGCGCCGCGCGACGAGCGGTGTGGACTCGTCGCGGCTCGCGATGAACCTCGCGGTCCTGCACCGGCACGTCGGGCTCCGCATCGCCGACCAGGACGTCTACGTCTCGACGATCGGCGGGGCGCGCGCGTCCGAGCCGTCGGCCGACCTCGCGGTCGCGCTCGCGGTCGTCTCCGCGCGGGAGAGCAGCCCGCTGCCCCCGAAGACGGTGGTGTTCGGCGAGGTCGGACTCGCGGGCGACCTGCGGCCCGTCGTGGGTCTCGAGCGGCGGCTCGCCGAGGCGGTCCGCCTGGGCTACACGCACGCCGTGGTGCCCGCGGGGCGGCCAGGTGCGACGCCCGCCACCGGTCCGTCCGGCATCACGGTGCACCGGGTCGCGAGCCTGCGCGAGGCCGCGCACCTCGTGACCACCGGGCCGAGGTCCTGACGGAGTCGCCCGGACGGCCTGTTCTCCGGACCTTCCCAGTCCCCGCAGCGTAGGATTCGCACGTGGCGCCGACCCCCTCGACCTTCGACCAGAAGCTGCGTGACGTGCTGGCTGCCGTCGCGCCGGGCACGGCGCTGCGCGACGGTCTCGAGCGCATCCTCCGTGGCCGGACGGGCGCGCTCATCGTGCTCGGTCTCGACAAGACGGTCGAGTCGATCTGCTCGGGCGGTTTCGTGCTCGACGTCGGGTTCTCGGCGACGCGCCTGCGCGAGCTGTCGAAGATGGACGGCGCGGTGGTCCTCGACCGCGACGCGAACCGCATCCTGCGTGCGGCCGTCCAGCTCCTGCCGGACCCCACGATCGAGACGACCGAGTCGGGCACGCGCCACCGGACGGCCGAGCGCGTCGCCAAGCAGACGGGCTTCCCGGTGATCTCGGTGTCGCAGTCGATGCGGATCGTCGCGCTGTACGTCGGCAGCATGCGGCACGTGCTCGAGGACTCCGACACCATCCTGTCCCGCGCGAACCAGGCCCTCGCGACGCTCGAGCGGTACCGCTCGCGTCTCGACGAGGTCAGCGGCACGCTCTCCGCGCTCGAGATCGAGGACCTCGTGACGGTCCGCGACGTGTGCTCGGTCGTGCAGCGCCTCGAGATGGTCACCCGCATCGCGGACGAGATCGCGGGCTACGTCGTCGAGCTCGGCACCGACGGGCGCCTGCTCGCCCTGCAGCTCGACGAGCTCATCGGCGGCCTCGAGGCCGACCGCGACTCCGTCATCCGGGACTACGTCGAGCTCGGCAAGGGCCTCACCCTCGGCGCCGTCCAGGCCGAGCTCGCCCAGCTCGACTCGCAGGGGCTGCTCGACCTGCCCAGCATCGGGCGCGTCCTCGACCTCCCCGGTGCGGGCGACGCGCTCGACGCCGCCGTCGCCCCGCACGGCTACCGCCTCCTCAACAAGGTCCCGCGCCTGCCCGGGGCGATCGTCGAGCGGCTGGTCACGCACTTCGGCGGCCTGCAGAAGCTCCTCGCGGCGAGCGTCGACGACCTCATGGCCGTCGACGGGGTCGGCGAGCAGCGTGCCCGGGCCGTCCGCGAGGGCCTGTCCCGCCTCGCGGAGTCCAGCATCCTCGAGCGCTACGTCTGAGGCTCGCACCCTCGTCGACACCCGCCCGCTCCAGAGCACGACGAGCGCCGGAGTCCTCACCACCGGCCGTCCGGCACCGGCCGTCCGGCACCGTCCGTCCGTCCGCAGCGGCGGCACTCAGCCCTTCGACGACGGCTTCGACGACGGCTTCGGAGACGAGGACCCCGTCGCCTTCCCGGCGGCGCCCTTCGTCGTCTCGGACGATCTCGTCGGCGTCGCGGCCGGTTCGTCGGCCGTGCCCGTGCCGGTCGGTGGCGTGGTCACGGCCGGTGCGGGGGCCGGCTTGGGCGCGAGCGTGAACGCGACGGGGTCGGACGTCACCCCGAGCACGGTGACCGCGACGCGGAACGTCCCCACCTGCTCCTCGCCGAGACCGGTGGCGCACCCCTTCACGGACCGTTCGCGGTGCCACGTCACGGTGGCGGTGTCCACGTCGCCCGGTCCGAGCAGCAGGAGACGCTGGTCGGAGGCGCAGTCCGCGGACGACCACACGTGCGCCACGTCGCCGGCCTTCTGCTTCGACGCGGTGCCGGTCGTCGTCGGGGTCGCGGTCGCCTCGCCCTGGCGCGGCTTCGTCCCGGACGACGGCGTGGCCGTCGAGGCCGTGCCACCCGACGGGGTGGCCGACGCGTCCGTCACGACGACGGCGCGCGCGTCGTTCCCGGCGTCGACGACGCACGGTCCGTCGCCGACGTTGCGGACCGTGACCCGGAACGCGACGTCGGACCCCCAGGCGACGGTCGTGGGCGTGGGCGTGACGGACGCCTCGACGTCCCGCGCGGCGCAGTCGCCGATCGGACCGGTCGGGGTGGGCGACGCGGTCGGCGTCTCGGTGACCACCACGACGGGCTGCTCTCCCCCGCCGCCGAGCGCGGACGAGATCCCCGGCACGGCGGCCTTGACCCCGACGACCAGCACCCCGACGACCAGCACGAGCACCACGAGCGCGACGGCCCGGCGCACCCAGAACACGCGCCGTCGGTCCCGGCGGCTCGGCGGCCGACGACTACCGCCGCCGCCGGTTCGCGCCGCGCCCGTCGGACGCTTCGGGGTGACCGGCCGTGCTGCCGGACGACCGGAGCCCGACGCGGTGGACGTCGTGCGCGCGGTCCCGCGCTGCCCCGCGGGAGGCGTGCGACGGCCGTTCGCCTGTCCCGGTGCGTCGCGTCGGGGACGCGGCGACGGGTCACGACGTTCGGTCACGCAGGCCTCCTCGGGGATGTGTGGCACCAACCTACGGCGCGCGACCACCCACGCTCCCCAGGCGCGCCCGCGACGGGGCGCACTGGTGACGGCCCACGGGTGCGGTGCGTCGTCCCGCACAATGTGCGGGTGCCGATCCTCACCGACCCGCTTGCTGCTGCGCACGACGTCGCCACCCTCCGCGACGCGGTGGTCGCGTGGTTCGAGGACGCAGCCCGCGACCTCCCGTGGCGTCGCCCGGACCGGACGGCGTGGGGCGTCCTGGTGAGCGAGGTGATGCTCCAGCAGACGCCGGTGGTGCGGGTCGAGCCGGTGTGGCGCGCGTGGATGCTGCGCTGGCCGACGCCCGCGGACCTGGCGGCGGCGTCGACCGCGGACGTGCTGCGCGCGTGGGACCGCCTCGGCTACCCGCGCCGCGCGCTGCGGCTGCAGGAGTGCGCGCGGGCGGTCGTCGCGCGGCACGGTGGCGCGGTGCCGGACGACGAGGACGCCCTGCTCGCCCTGCCCGGCGTCGGCGAGTACACCGCGGCGGCGGTGCGGGCGTTCGCGTTCGGGCGCCGGTCGGTGGTCGTGGACACGAACGTGCGACGGGTCCTGGCCCGCACGCTCACGGGGACGGCGTTGCCGGAGCCGTCGTACACGGCGGCGGAGCGGGCGCTGGCGCAGGCGGTCGCGCCCGCGGACGACGACGCCTCGGCACGCTGGGCCGCCGCGTCGATGGAGCTGGGCGCGCTGGTGTGCACGGCCCGGGCACCGCGGTGCGCGTCGTGCCCGGTGCGGTCGTCGTGCGCGTGGCGGGCCGCGGGCCACCCGCCGGACGAGCTGGCGCACCGGCGTCGCGGGCAGGCCTGGCACGGCACGGACCGGCAGGTGCGGGGCCGTGTCATGGCGCTGCTGCGGGAGGCGTCCGACCCGGTGGACCGGGAGCGTCTGCTGCTCGTGACGGACGACCGCGCGCAGGCGGACCGGTGCCTCGCAGGGCTCGTGGAGGACGGGCTGGTCGAGCCGTCGGAGACCGACCCGGACCTCTTCGCGCTGCCCGCCTGACGAGCCTCAGAGCTCCAGGAGCATCCGCGAGTTGCCGAGGGTGTTGGGCTTGACCCGTGCGAGGTCGAGGAACTCCGCGACGCCGTCGTCGTGGGAGCGCAGCAGCTCGGCGTACACGTCGGGCGGCACGGGCGTCCCCTCGATCTCGTGGAACCCGTGGCGCTCGAAGAACGCGACCTCGAACGTCAGGCAGAACACGCGGGAGAGACCGAGCGCGCGGGCGCGGTCGAGCAGCGCCTCGACGAGGAGGTGTCCGGTCCCGGTGCCGCGGTGCGTGGGGGCGACGGCGAGGGTGCGGATCTCGGCGAGGTCGTCCCACATGACGTGCAGGGCGCCGCAACCGACGACCTGCGGGGCGCCGGTGGTGCCGGCGTCGGCGACGACGAACTCCTGCACGGCCTCGTAGTAGCCGACCATCTCCTTGGCGAGCAAGATCCGCTGCTCGGCGTACGGGCCGACGAGGTCGCGGATCGTGCGGACGTCGGCGGGCAGGGCGGGGCGGACGCGGGGCGCGGGGGTGGGTGCCACGTCGTCACTGTAACCACGCGACAGGCCGCCGGCATATCGATTCCGCCTGTCGCATATTTGCACGGCGTCCTCGCAGGGAGCCGCGTCAGCCCGGGTACCGGTCGACGTACGCGTGCGCGGTGAGCTCGTCCACGACGAGGTGGGTGACGACGCCGGCCTCCAGCGCCCCGCGCAGCGGCTCGACCTTGTTGTCTCCGGCCACGACGCACACGCGGCGCGCGATGCGCCGGAGCTGCGCGGGGTTCGGACCGGTCGCCCGCTCGTTGAGCGGGATGTCGGAGTAGGTGCCGTCGGCGCGCAGGAACACCGTGCACACGTCGCCGACGACACCCTCGGCGTCGAGGGTCTGGACGTCCTCGGGCTCGAGGTATCCCGCGGAGTACACGTGGCTCGGCAGGCCGCCCGCGAGCGCCCCGACCGAGAAGAGGGCGATGTCGCACCGGGCCTGCATCTCGAGCACGCCGCGCACGGACCGCTCTCGCCACATGGCGTCGCGGGTCTCGGCGTAGTCGAAGAACGCGGGGACGGGGAAGTAGTAGAGCTCGGCGTCGAAGGCGGCACCGAACGCCTCGACGAGCGCGCCCGCGTACTCGATGCCGCTGGACCGCCGGTTGCCGGCGCCGTTGAGCTGGACGACCGCGCTCCCCCGGGTGGGTTTGGTGGGGAGCTCGGCCGCGATCGCCGCGAGCGTGGTCCCCCACGCGACCCCGAGGACCATGCCCGAGTCGAACCACGAGCCGACGAGACGCGCGGCGGTGCGGGCGACCTGCGCGAGGCGTTCGTCCTCGGTGGTGAGGTCGGGCACGGGGACGACGTGCACCTCGATGCCGTACGGGTCGCCGACCTGGTGTGCCAGGCCGGGGACGCGGTGCTCCGGGGACCGGAGCGTGATCTCGACGATCCCCGTCTCCCGCGCGCGCTTGACCAGGCGCGACACGGTGGACCGCGACGTGCCGAGGTGTCGGGCGATCGTCTCCATGGTGAGGTCCTGGAGGTAGTACATCGACGCGGCGCGGACCATGTCGGCGTCACGCCCGTAGCTGTCGATCCTCGCGTCGTTCCGCACGCCGCCGTCTCTGCCCATGACACCAGTGTGCACGTTTGTGCACTCGCATTGCGCGTCCGTGCCGGTTGTGTTGCCCTGGTGAAGACCGCCGCTCGACGAGGAGGACCCATGAGCTCCAGCCGGCTCACCAGCGACTCGCGCCGACGCGCCCTCGAGGCGCTCGCCGCAAGCACCACCCCGCACCACGAGATCGACGTCCTGGTCGTCGGCGGAGGCGTCACCGGCGCGGGCATCGCGCTCGACGCCGCGACCCGCGGACTGTCGACGGTGGTCGTCGAGGCGCAGGACTGGGCGGCGGGCACGTCGAGCTGGTCCAGCAAGCTCGTGCACGGCGGCCTGCGGTACCTGCAGATGCTCGACTTCCACCTGGTGCACGAGGCGCTCACCGAGCGCGACCGGCTCATCAGCTTCGTCGCCCCGCACCTCGTGCGCCCCGTCGCCTTCCTCTACCCGCTCACGCACCCGGTGTGGGAGCGCGCGTACGTCGGCTCGGGCGTCGCGCTCTACGACGCTCTCGCGAGCCTCGCGCCGGGGCGCCGCGCGCTCCCGTTCCACCGGCACCTCAGCCGCGCCGGAATGACCCGCAAGTTCCCCGACCTCGCGCACGACGCCGCGGTCGGCGCGATCCAGTACTACGACGCGTCCGTCGACGACGCCCGGCTGGTCACCACGCTCGTGCGGACCGCCGCGTCCTACGGCGCGCACGCCGCGTCGCGCACCCAGGTCGTCGGCCTCGTCAAGAACTCGACCGGCACCGTGACCGGCGCGAAGGTGCTCGACCTCGAGACCGGCGAGGAGATCGACGTCCGCGCCCGGCACGTCATCAACGCGACCGGCGTGTGGACCGAGCAGACCGAGAGCCTCGCGGGCGACGAGGGCGGCCTGCGCGTGCTCGCGTCCAAGGGCGTCCACCTGGTCGTCCCGCGCGAGCGCATCCACGGCAAGGTCGGCCTGATCCTCCAGACCGAGAAGTCCGTGCTGTTCGTCATCCCGTGGTCCCGCTACTGGATCATCGGGACGACCGACACCCCCTGGACCCTCGACCCGCAGCACCCCGTCGCCACGGCGGCCGACATCGACTACGTCCTCGAGCACGCCAACGCGGTGCTGTCGCACCCGCTCACCCGCGACGACGTCATCGGCACGTACGCCGGCCTGCGCCCGCTGCTGCAGCCCGGCACGAAGGAGGGCACGGCGTCGCAGAAGGTGTCGCGCGAGCACACCGTCGCCTCCCCCGTCCCCGGCCTGACCGTCATCGCGGGCGGCAAGCTCACCACGTACCGCGTCATGGCCGAGGACGCCGTCGACTTCGCGATCGGCGCCGACCGTGCGTCCGGGCTGCCGTCGATCACCGACCGCATCCAGCTCCTCGGCGCCGAGGGCCTCGAGGCCGTCCGACGCCAGTCGCGCACCTACGCGAACACGTACGGCTGGTCGCCCGCGATCGTCGACCACCTGCTGCACCGGTACGGGTCGATGCTGCGCGACCTCGTCGACGCGTGCGTCGAGGACCCGAGCCTCGCCAAGCCGCTCGAGCACGCGCCCGCGTACCTGCGGGCCGAGATCGCGTACGCGGTCACGCACGAGGGCGCGCTCCACCTCGACGACGTCCTCATGCGGCGCACGCGCCTCGACTACGAGGTCGAGGACGCCGGGCTCGGCGCGCTCGACGAGATCGCCGACATCGTCGCCGGGATCCTCGGCTGGGACGAAGCCACCAAGGAGCAGGAGAAGGAGGCCTACCGCTCGCGCGTCGCCGCCGTCGAGGCCGCCGCGCAGCAGCCTGACGACGACGCGGCGGAACGGGTCCGCGACGCGGCACACGACGAGCTGCGCCCCATGCGCGACCTCTCGGCGGGCTGAGGCGCGCCGAACTGAAGAGAGCTCCACGGCCGGCTCCGCCCAGGGGACCGGGCGGCCGTGGCACCCCGCAGCGACGGCGCTGCGGGCACACGTGACAGCGATGTCAGAACGAGAAACGGAGACACCGACATGGCCGGTCAGATCTTCTGGTCCGAGACCATCGGCACCGCAATCCTGATCCTCCTCGGTGCGGGCGTGGTGGCGAACGTCATCCTGCCGAAGACCAAGGGTTTCGGGGGCGGTTGGCTGCTGATCAACTTCGGGTGGGGCCTCGCGGTCTTCGCCGGCGTCTACGCCGCGTGGAAGTCCGGTGCCCACCTCAACCCCGCCGTGACGGTCGGGGTCTGGGCGAGCGGGGCGGACGAGTTCGTCCCCGGCTTCGCCGTGAACTTCGGGCACATGCTCGTCTACTTCGGCGGGGAGCTCCTCGGCGCGTTCATCGGCGCCGTGCTCGCCTTCCTCGCCTACAAGAAGCACTTCGACGAGGACGCCGAACCGGCCGTCAAGCTGGGCGTCTTCTCCACCGGGCCGGAGCTGCGCTCCTACGCCTGGAACTTCATCACCGAGGTGCTCGCGACGTTCGTGCTCGTGTACTTCGTGGTGGTGTCGGGCCAGACCAAGGGCTCGGCGCTCGGCCCGCTCGCGGTCGCGCTCATCGTGGTCGGCATCGGCGCCTCGCTCGGTGGCCCGACGGGGTACGCGATCAACCCGGCTCGTGACCTCGCACCCCGCATCGCGCACGCGATCCTCCCCATCAAGGGCAAGGGCTCGAGCGACTGGGGCTACGCCTGGGTGCCGGTCCTCGGCCCGCTCGTCGGCGGCGTCCTCGCCGGCCTGCTGAGCCAGGCGACCATCTGACGGTCCGTGACGGCAGGTCGGGTGCCCGCGCAGGGCACACGAGCACCCGGCCCGCCGTCTGCACCGCCTCCACCGACGAAGGTACGAACGAAGGACTGAGAGAGAACCATGGCTGACTACGTCCTCGCCATCGACCAGGGCACCACGAGCTCCCGAGCGATCGTCTTCGACCACGGCGGCACCATCGTCGCCGTCGGGCAGCTCGAGCACGACCAGATCTTCCCGAAGGCCGGGTGGGTCGAGCACAACCCGGAGCAGATCTGGAACAACATCCGTGAGGTCGTGGGGATCGCCCTGACCCGCGCCAACATCACGAAGGACGACCTCGCGGCCGTCGGCATCACCAACCAGCGCGAGACCGCGGTCGTCTGGGACAAGACGACCGGCAAGCCCGTCTACAACGCGATCGTCTGGCAGGACACCCGCACGCAGAAGATCGTCGACCAGCTCGGCGGGTCCGAGGGTGCCGACAAGTACAAGGCGAAGGTGGGCCTCCCCCTCGCCACCTACTTCTCGGGCCCGAAGGTCAAGTGGATCCTCGACAACGTCGAGGGCGCCCGCGACGCGGCCGAGAAGGGTGACCTGCTGTTCGGCAACACCGACACGTGGACGCTGTGGAACCTCACCGGCGGCGTCGACGGCGGCGTGCACGTCACCGACGTGACCAACGCGTCGCGCACCATGCTCATGGACCTCGACACGCTCCAGTGGGACGAGTCCATCGCGAGCGACATGGGCATCCCGCTGTCGATGCTGCCCGAGATCCGGTCGTCGTCCGAGGTGTACGGGAACGGGCGCAAGCACGGGATGCTCGACGGGGTCCCGATCGCCGGCATCCTCGGCGACCAGCAGGCCGCGACGTTCGGACAGGCGTGCTTCGAGGTCGGGACGGCCAAGAACACGTACGGGACCGGCAACTTCATGCTCCTCAACACGGGCACCGAGAAGGTCCCGTCGAAGAACGGGCTGCTGACCACCGTCTGCTACAAGATCGGCGACCAGGCGCCCGTGTACGCGCTCGAGGGGTCGATCGCCGTGACGGGCTCGCTCGTCCAGTGGCTGCGCGACAACCTCGGCATGTTCACCGACGCACCCGACATCGAGTGGCTCGCCCACAAGGTCGACGACAACGGCGGCGCGTACTTCGTCCCGGCCTTCTCCGGCCTGTTCGCGCCGTACTGGCGGCCCGACGCGCGCGGCGCGCTCGTCGGCCTCACCCGGTACGTCAACCGCAACCACATCGCCCGGGCGGCCCTGGAGGCCACGGCCTTCCAGACGCGCGAGGTGCTCGACGCGATGAACGCCGACTCGGGCGTCGACCTCACCGAGCTCAAGGTGGACGGCGGCATGACCGCCAACGACCTGCTCATGCAGTTCCAGGCCGACCAGCTGGGCGTGCCCGTCGTCCGTCCGAAGGTCGCGGAGACGACGGCGCTCGGCGCCGCGTACGCCGCAGGCATCGCGGTCGGCTTCTGGTCCGGCGAGCAGGACGTCATCGACAACTGGGCCGAGGACAAGCGCTGGACGCCCGACGTCGACCAGGGCGAGCGCGAGCGGCTCTACCGCAACTGGAAGAAGGCCGTGTCGAAGACCCTCGACTGGGTCGACGACGACGTCGAGCAGTAGCCCGCACCCGCCGAGGCGCACGTTTCCCCCCTCATCCACGCCGGATGAGGGGGGAAACGTGCGCCTCGGCGGCGTCAGGCGGACGGCGCGTGGCGGGTCAGGAACTGGTAGACGTCGGTCTGGTCCACGCCCGGGAACGCGCCGGTCGGCAGCGGGCCGAACACGTGCTGGCGCATGCGGGCGCTGGGCCACGACGCCCCGCCCCACCGCGCGAGCAGCTCCTTCGAGGGGCGCCGGCAGCACGCGTCGTCGGGGCAGGTGGACGTGCGCCGGACGCTCGTGTCGCGCCCGCGGAACCACTTGGAGTGGGCGAACGGCACCCCGATGGTGACGGTGAACCCCCCGGACGCGGCCGACGCGGCCTGGGTCGAGCACCAGTACGTGCCGACGGGGGTGTCGCTGTACTGGTACCACTCGGTGGTCCGGTCGGCGCCGTGCAGCGCGGCGCGCGCGCCGAACCACCGGCACACCGGCTGGCCCTCGATCGCGCCGGTGACGTCGGCGCGCAGCGGGACGCCGTCGTTCTCGTAGCCGCGGTAGAGGGAGCCGTCCTCCTGGACGCGCAGGAAGTGGCAGGGCAGCCCGAGCACCTCGGTCGCGAGGTTGGTGAAGCGGCGCGCGGCAGCCTCGTGGGTCACGCCGAACGCGTCGCGGAAGTCCTCGACGGCGAGGTCGCGCTCGCGCTTGCGGTCCTCGAGCCAGGGCGCGGCGGCGAAGCGCGGCACGAGGCACGCAGCGGCGAAGTAGTTGATGTCGCTGCGCTGGTCGAGGAACTCCGCGTACGAGGCGGGGCGCTCGTGCCCGAGGACGCGGTGCGCGATGGCCTGCAGGGCGAGCGACCGCAGCCCGTGCCCGCCGGGGATGGACGACGCGGGCAGGTAGATGCGGCCGTTCTGGAGGTCGGTGACGGTCCGCGTGGTGGGCGGCAGGTCGTTCACGTGGACGAGCTCGAACCCGAGCTGGGACGCCATGACGGCGACCGTGCGGTGCGTCAGCGCCCCGACCGTGTACCCGGCCTTGCGGACGAGGTCCTCGGCGAGGTCCTCGACGCCCGGCAGGTAGTTGTTGCGCGCCTGCATGCCGAGGCGCTGGGCGGTGTTGGCGCGGCGCGCCTCCTCCGGGGTCGAGATGGACTCCGACTCGCGGCGGGCGAGCTCGCCGTGCAGCCCGACGAGCGACTCGAGGACCGGCCCGGGCAGCTTGGTGCTGACCTTGACGGACGGCAGGCCGAGCGCGGCGTAGGCGGGGCGCCGCTGGGCGCGGTCCAGCTCGATCTCGAGCGCGTCGCGACGGCTGGGCGCCTCGTCGGCGAGCAGGCTCGCGACCCCGACGCCGAGCGCCTCGGCGATCCCCTGGAGGAGCGAGAGGCGCGGCTCGCGGCGCCCGTTCTCGATCTGGGAGAGCTGGCTGGGTGCGGCGCCGACCGCGTCGCCGAGGGCGTCGAGCGTGAGGCCGCGGGAGGTCCGCGCGTGGCGGATGCGGCGGCCGAGGAGGAGCGGGTCGGTGGCCATGGCTTCACGCTACGTGAAGATCGACAATTCTTTCACTCGGGTCGACACGAAATTCGGCCCTGCGGCCGCGCAACCTGGAGCAGTGGCGGGCGCGAGGACGGGTCCGCCACACCGTCCCTGCCGCCCAGCCGACCCCACCCGGTACTCCGGGCCCGACCACCGAGGTGACCCGATGGCCATGACCGCGAACCCGCTCCGCACCCGACTGCCGCACCCCGAGGTCCCGTCCGCCCCCTACCTGCAGCCCGTCCCGGAGGCCGCGCAGGGCACGCGCGGCTCCGACGGCACGGCGTTCGCGCGCCCGGGCCGCACCGCCACGACGGCGGCAGCGACCTGGGTCGAGAGGATCGCGGACCTCACCCGGCCCGACGACGTCGTGTGGGTCGACGGCACCGACGCGTGGCGCCGCCGCCTCGTCGACACGCTCGTCGAGGCGGGGACGCTGTTCCCGCTCAACCCGGAGCTGCGGCCCGGCAGCTACCTCGCGCGCTCCCACCCGGACGACGTCGCGCGCATCGAGTCGCGCACCTTCATCTGCTCGGAGCGCGAGCAGGACGCCGGACCGACGAACAACTGGCGCGAGCCCGCGACCATGCGGGCCGTGCTGCGCGGGGCGTTCGCCGGCTCGATGCACGGTCGGACGATGTACGTCGTGCCGTTCTCGATGGGCCCGGTCGGCGGCCCCCTGTCGCGCCTCGGCATCCAGGTCACCGACTCCGCGTACGCCGCCCTGAGCATGCTCACCATGACCCGCGTCGGGCCGGACGTCCTGCGCCGCGTCGCGGACGGCGAGGAGTTCGTCCCCGCCGTCCACTCGGTCGGGATGCCGCTCGTGGACGACGCCGGCGAGGCGCTCGACGACGTCGCCTGGCCCTGCAGCGAGACCAAGTACGTCGTGCACTTCCCCGAGTCGCGCGAGATCTGGTCCTACGGCTCGGGCTACGGCGGCAACGCCCTCCTGGGCAAGAAGTGCTTCGCGCTCCGCATCGCGTCGGCGATGGCCCGCGACGAGGGCTGGCTCGCCGAGCACATGCTGCTCGTCCGCGTCACGACGCCCGAGGGCCGCCGCTACCACGTGGCTGCGGCGTTCCCGTCGGCGTGCGGCAAGACGAACCTCGCGATGCTGCGCCCGACGCTCCCCGGCTGGCAGGTCGAGACGCTCGGCGACGACATCGTCTGGATGCGTCCCGACGCCGACGGCCGCCTGCGCGCCATCAACCCGGAGGCGGGCTTCTTCGGTGTCGCCCCGGGGACGGGCGAGTCGACCAACCCCGCGGCGATCGCGACGCTGCGCCGCGACGTGATCTTCACGAACGTCGCGCTGACCGACGACGGGGACGTGTGGTGGGAGGGGCTGACCGACGAGACGCCCGAGCACCTCGTCGACTGGCGCGGCGAGGACTGGACGCCCGCGGACGGCGCCGCCGGACGCCCCGCCGCGCACCCGAACTCGCGCTTCACCGTCGCGGCGGACCAGTGCCCCACCATCGCCGACGACTGGGACTCTCCCGAGGGCGTCCCGGTCGACGCGATCGTGTTCGGCGGGCGCCGCGCGACGAACGTCCCGCTCGTCGCGCAGGCGTTCTCGTGGGAGCACGGCGTGTTCCTCGGCGCGACCATCTCGTCCGAGCGGACCGCGGCCGCGGAGGGGACGGTCGGCGAGCTGCGCCGCGACCCGTTCGCGATGCTCCCGTTCGCCGGCTACAACATGGCGGACCACTGGGCGCACTGGCTCGAGGTCGGCCAGGCCCTCGACCCGCAGACGCGCCCCAAGGTGTTCCAGGTGAACTGGTTCCGCAAGGGCGACGACGGGTCGTTCCTGTGGCCCGGCTTCGGGGAGAACTCACGCGTCGTGGCCTGGCTGGTCCGCCAGGTCGAGCGGTCGCGGGCCGTGCGCCTGGACCGCGGCGCCGAGCCGTCCGCGGTCGGACTCGTGCCGCTGGACGGCGCGCTCGACGTCGACGGGCTGGACCTCGCGGACGGCGCCCTCGACGACCTGTTCGCGGTCGACGTCGAGCGGTGGCTCACGGAGTGCGACCTCACCGAGCAGTTCTTCGACACGTTCGGCGACCGCGTCCCGGCCGCGCTGCGCGAGCAGCTCGCGTCCCTGCGCGCGCGACTGACGGCCGGCCCGCGCGACTGATCCGCCGGGCCCCACGCGCTCCGGGTCCATCGCGCGGGAGCGCCCTCAGCGACCGACGCTGAGGGCGCTCGCGCGCGGCCGCGCGAGCAGCGCCTGCGCCGTCTCGTGGTCCACGACGAGGTCGGTCGCGCTGCGGGCGAGCAGCGCGGCGTGCACGGGCGCCACCTTCGCGGTTCCGGTCGCGACAAGCATGCGCCGCGGGATCCTGCGCAGGTCCTTGAGCGGCAGGCCCGTGGACCGCTCGTTGAGGGAGAGCCGGTCCGACGTGCCGTCCGCGCGGACGAAGATCGACCCGACGTCCCCGACGACACCCTCTTCGCGGAGCTCCGCGACGTCCGTGCGCTCGAGGTACCCGGCGCGGTACAAATGGCTCGGCACCTCACCGGCGATCGTCCCGACGGAGAACAGGGCGACGTCCGCACGGCGCTGCAGCGCGAGCACGCGCCGGATCGAACGCTCCTCCCACATCGCATGGCGCGTGCTCGCCCGGTCGAAGAACGCCGGCACGGGGAAATGGTGCACCTCGGCGTCGAACGCCGCACCGAACAGGTCGATGATCCCGGACGCGTACTCGATCCCCGACGTGAACGTGTTCCCCGAGCCGTTGAGCTGGACGACGTGCGACCCGTGCGTGGCGCGGGGTGCGACGTGCCGGGCGATCGCGGACACGGTCGTGCCCCACGGCACCACGAGCGTCATGTCGGACCCGAACAGGTCGCGCAGGCGCTCGGCGCCGACGACCGCGACCGCCTCGAGGCGCTGGAGCTCGGACTGGTCGGCTTCCGTCACGACGACGGACGCGGCCACGCCGTAGCGCGCCGTGACCCGCTGGGCCAGCTCGTTGACGTTGACGTCGCGGTGCACGGTGACGTCGACGATGCCCTCGGCGCGGGCCTGCGTGAGCATGCGTGAGATCGTCGAGCGCGAGAGGCCGGTGATCCGCGCCACCTCCTGCATGGTGCGGTGGTCCAGGTGGTAGAGCTCTGCGACCCGGACCAGGGTGCGCCTCCGCTCAGCAGTGGACGCCATCGCCGCCTCTCTCACGGTCGGACCGCGGCCCCGGGCCGCGGTGCAGCTGCGCGCCCATTGTCCCGACACGGGTCGGGGCCGCGCGCGCCGGGTGGACCGGCGTGCGCGACCCCTGCGGCCGGTGGGCCCGCGGAGCGCCTCAGACGCGCGTCAGCAGGCCACCGGACCGCGCTCCTCGCCGCCGTCCGCGGACGCGTCTGCGGCGAGTTCGTACGACCCGATCGCTGCCACCTTCTCGGCGGACGGCGACTCCGGGTCGAAGCGGTACCCCAGCCACTCGTCGACCAGCTTGCGCGCGAGCTCGAGCCCGATGACGCGCTGGCCCATGGTGAGCACCTGGGCGTCGTTCGACTTCACGGCACGCTCGACCGAGTACGAGTCGTGGGCGGTGACCGCACGGATGCCCGGCACCTTGTTGGCGCTGATCGCGACGCCGAGCCCGGTCCCGCAGAACAGCAGGGCCCGGTCGGCGTTGCCCGCGCGGACCTCGCGGGCCGCCTCGACCGCCACGTGCGGGTAGGCGACGTGCGCCCGCTCGCCACGTGGTGGGACACCGACGTCGATGACCGTCTCGACGCGCGGGTCCTGCTCGAGCTGCGCCTTGAGCGCCTCCTTGTAGTCCACGCCGGCGTCGTCGCTGCCGACGACGATGCGCAGGCGGACGGCGTCCGCAGCGGGGGTCGTGCTCATGGTTGGTTCCTCTCCATCTCGTCCAGCACGCGCGCGAACGCGTCCGGGTCGTGTGCACGTCGACCGAGGAAGATCCCGTCGACGCTGCCGCGCAGCTCGGTCCACGTGCCGGGGCCGGCCGTGCCGCCGTAGAGCAGCCGGACGTCGGTGCCCCAGCGGTCGGCTCGGCGACGCAGGGCGGCGGTGACGCCCAGCACGTGCTCGGCGTCGGCGGGCTGCGCGGCGCCGATCGCCCACCGCGGCTCGTAGGCGACGAGCACGTCGCCCACCCCGGACGTCCCGAGGACCGCGTCGAGCTGCTCGGCGCAGGCGGCCGCCGCGGCGTCGGCGGGGACCCGGTCGTCCTCGCCTACGCACACGAGCGGGACGATCCCCTGCTCGCGGCACCGGGCGACCTGGGCCGCGAACACCCCGTCCGTCTCACCGAGCACCGACCGGCGCTCGGCGTGCGCGATCTCGGCGTAGACGACACCGAGCTCGCCCAGCACGCTCGCGGGCACCTCGCCGGTGAACGCACCGGCCGGGTGCGCCGACACCTGCTGGGCGCCGAGCGCCGCCACGCCTGCCAACCGTCCGCCGACCGCGTCGAGCGCGGTCGCGACGGGGAGCACCACGACCTCGACCGCTCCCGCGGCCGCCCGCACCGCGGGCAGGACCGCGTCGACCCACCGGAGGGTCTCGGACTGACCGAGGTACGCCTTGAGGCTCACCGCGGCCAGCGGACGGGACGTCAGCGCCATGTCACTCACCTGCCTCCGCGGCGACGGTGGCGACGACGAGGGCCAGCGACGTCGCGCCCGGGTCCGCGTAGCCGAGGCTGCGCTCAGCGAGCGGACGCGCACGGCCGATCTGCGGCGTCAGCGACGCCGTGTCGGCAGCCTTCTGCGTCGCGACGCCCGCGGCGACGTGCCAGGCGTCCGCGGCGCCGTCGCCCGCGTCGAGCCGCGTCCGCAGGGACTCGACGAACGGGACGAGGGCGTCGAGCATCGTCTTGTCACCCACGTGCGCCTTGCCGAACGCGAGGAGCTCGTCGAGGCCCGCCTGGACGGCGTCCGCGACCGCGTCCGCGGTGGGGGCGACCTCGTCGTCGAGCGTGCCGGCGGCGGCGCGCAGCGCGGCACCCCACAGCGCTCCGGACGTCCCGCCCGCCTTGTCGCCCCACGCGTCTCCGGCGTCGGCGAGCGCCGACGCGACACCGGCCCCCTGCGTCACGGCCTCCCGCAGCGCCGCGACAGCGGCGAGCGACCCCTTGGTCATGCCCCGACCGTGGTCACCGTCCCCGGCGACCGAGTCCAGCTTGCCGAGGTCGTCCTCGCTCTCGCGGAGCGCGCCGGCGACGCGCTCCGCGTACGACAGCAGGGTGCGAGCGGCGTCCTGCGACTCGGCGCTCGCGACCGCGAAGATGCGGGCGCCCGTCTGCGACGCCGCGTGCTCCGTCTTCTGCGCCGCGTGGAGCCCGCCGCCGATGCGGAACGCGGGTGTCTCCGCTGGCGCGAGCCAGAGCTGCTCGAGCTCGTCGTCCAGCCAGGTCAGGGTCAGGGAGAGCCCGGCCATGTCGAGGCTCGTGATGAACTCGCCGACCTGCGGTGCGACGAGCTGTGTGCCCGCGGCCTCGAGCAGGGGACGGATGTCGTTCCACAGCACGAACAACTCTTCATACTTGGTCCCGCCGAGACCGTTGACCGTCGCGAGCACGCGGCCGTCCACACCGTCGGGCCGCTCCTCGAGGACCGTGTTGACGAGCAGCTCGGCGAGCTCGCGCGACGTGACGACGTCCTCCTCGGAGATGCCGGGCTCGCCGTGCACACCCATCCCGACGCCCATGCGCCCGGTGGGCACGGTGAACAGCGGCTCCGGGGCGCCGGGGAGCGTGCAGCCCGCGAACGCGACAGCGAACGAGAACGTGCGGGCGTTGGCCCGGCGGGCGACATCGGTCACGGCGTCGAGGTCGTAACCTGCCTCGGCGGCGGCGCCCGCGATCTTGAACACGACGAGGTCGCCGGCCGTGCCGCGGCGCTTGTGCGCCTCGTCCGAGGACGCGCTCGTGAGGTCGTCCGTGACGGTCACGGTCTGCGTCGGGATGCCCTCGGAACGGAGCCGCTCCTGCGCGAGGTCGAAGTTCAGGACGTCGCCGGCGTAGTTCCCGTAGCTGAGGAAGACGCCGCCGCCGCGCTGCGCGGCGCGGGCGACCGAGTAGACCTGCTGCGTGGACGGCGAGGCGAACACGTTGCCGACGACCGCGCCGTCCGCCATTCCGGGGCCGACCCACCCGGCGAACGCCGGGTAGTGGCCGCTACCGCCGCCGATGACGACGGCGACCTTGTTCTCGGGGGTCTCGGTCGAGCGGACGACGCCGCCGTAGACCGGCTCGACCAGCTCGGGGTGCAGGCTCGTGAAGCCGGCGATCATCTCGTCCGCGAACTGGGACGGGTCGTTGAAGACGGTGGTCATGACTGTTCTCCTTCGAACGGGTGGGTCACCAGGCGGCGGCGGCGAGGCCGGCGAGCGCTCCGCCGACGAGGGGGCCGACGACCGGGGGCCACCAGTAGCCCCAGTCGTTGGAGCCGCGGTTGCGCATCGGGACGATGGCGTGCGCGACGCGGGCGGAGAGGTCGCGGGCGGGGTTCAGCGACCAGTTGGTGTTCCCGCCGAGGGTCACACCGATGCCGATCACGACGAGCCCGACGGCGAGCGGGCCGAGCCCGGACGGCGTGCTGCTCTGGGAGAGGATCACCCACACGAGCACGAACGTGGCGATGACCTCGACGAGGAAGTTGTGCGAGTGCTTGCGGATCGCGGGGTACGTGACCATGGACTTGAGGCGCACGTCCGGGTCGTCGGTCGCGTCGAAGTGCTGGCGGTAGACGAACCAGGCGAGCAGCGACCCGACGAACGCGCCCAGGAGCTGCGCACTGAGATAGACCAGCGTGGACGCCACCGTGATCGCGATGCCGGGGGCGAACTCGCCGCTGCCCTCGAAGATCTTGCCGATCGTGACCGCGGGGTTGATGTGCGCGCCCGACCTGCCGGCGATGAAGATCGCGCAGTAGACGCCGAGTCCCCAGCCGAACGCCCCCATGAGGGTCGTGCCGTTGCCCCCGTACGTACGGACGAGCTGGAGGTTCATCGCGACCCCGAGGCCCATCAGCAGCAGGAGCCCCGTGCCGAGGAACTCGGAGACGAACACTGTTCCGAGAGAGACATCCATGTCGAACGACCTTTCTGCCCCGCCGCTCTGCGGGCGCCCTCCCATGGTGCGGAGGGGGCAGAGCGGCGTGCGGTCGTCTGCACAGATGCGTCAACCTGCGGCCGGAACGGACCCCGGATCGGCGCGATCCGGTGAGAAGATGCGTCAGCTCACCCCGGCCGACGCGATCGCCGACCCCAGGACGGGGCTCAGCAGCGTCACCGACGCGACCACGGGGACCCACCACGCCGGTCGCCCGGCACGCAGGCGCGCGACCGCCAGGACCACGGCCACGAGGACGCCCACCCAGGGCAGGAGCACGCCGACGTAGAACCCCGCGGTGACGAACCCGAAGCGGCACGACGAGGGGCTGCAGGCGTCGGCCGCCATCGCGATGAACAGGCCGGTGAACGACGCCCCGACGGCGAGCGCGGCCTGGAGCGTGAGAAGGACGACGGTCGCCGGGACGTCCCGGCGACGGCGTGCCGGGACGAGGTCCGCGTCGGGCGGCGCTGCAGGGGACACTGCGGGGGACGCTGCGGTCAGCGGGGTCACGGAGAGAGCGGCCTGCGGGTCCCCCGGCGGCGAGGTCGTCATGAGCGGTGAGTCTAGGGGCGGGCGGAGAATAGGGCCGTGAACCTCCCCCACCTGGCTTTCTACGAGCCGCGCATCGCCGGCAACACGGGCAACGCGATCCGGCTCTCCGCCGTGACGGGCACGACGCTCCACCTGGTCGAGCCGCTCGGCTTCGACCTGTCGGAGCCGAAGCTCAAGCGCGCGGGCCTGGACTACCACGACCTGGCGAGCGTCGTCGTGCACCCGGACCTCGAGGCGCTGCTCGCGGCGCTGCCGGACGCGCGCGTGTTCGCCTTCACGACGAAGGCGACGACGTCGTACACCGACGTGGCGTACCGGCCGGACGACGTGCTGCTCTTCGGCCCCGAGCCGACGGGACTGCCCGACGAGGTCCTGGCGCACCCGCGCGTGACCGACCAGCTCAAGATCCCGATGCTGCCTGCGCGCCGGTCGCTGAACCTCACGTCGGCGGCGTCCATCGCGATCTACGAGGCGTGGCGCCAGGTCGGCTTCGCCGACGGCGCCTGACCCTGCCCGGCGGACGCTGCAGCAGCGCCGCCGTCAGGCGGACGCGCGGACCGTCAGGGTGGGCTCGAAGATCCGGGACGCGGTGGCGGGCGCGGTGCCGTCGAGCTGTCCGAGCAGCAGGTCGACCATCGCTGTCGCCATCTCCTCGAGCGGCTGCCGGACGGTCGTGAGCGCGGGCCGGGAGTAGCGGGCGGGCGACGCGTCGTCGAAGCCGACGACGGCGACGTCGTCCGGGACGCGACGGCCGGCGGCGGCGAGCGCGTGCAGCGCACCGAGGGCCATGAGGTCGTTGGCGGCGAACACGCCGTCGATCGTGGGGTGCCGCTCGAGGAGCTCGCGCATGGCGGTCTCGCCGCTCTCGAGCGTGAAGTTGCCGCTCGCGACGGGGACGTAGGGGCGGCCCGCGGCGGTCATCGCGTCGCAGAAGCCGGCGAGGCGCTCGGACGCGGCGGGCACGTCGAGCGGGCCGGAGATCACGGCGACGTCGCGGCAGCCGCGGCCGACGAGATGGTCGGCGGCGAGGCGGGCGCCGGCCCGGTGGGCGACGTCGACGAAGCTCACGCCCAGCCCGTGAGCGGGCTGCGCGAACACGACGACGCGGCGGCCGGCGTCGAGCAGCTGGCGGGGCAGCGGGTCGGCCGGGTCGGTCGAGACGAGCAGCGCACCGTCGGCGCCGCCGCGCGCGAGGAACGCCTCGACGCGGTGCCGCTCGTCGTCGGTCTCGGCGATCATCAGGACGGGCTGGACGTCGCGCGGCGCGACCGCGCGGACCATCGCGCTGGTCAGCCGGCCGAAGAACGGGTCGCCGTAGACGTCGTCGGGGCTGGGCGCGCCCGAGGGTTCGGCACCGGACACGACGATGGCGAGCGACCCGGCGCGCCGCGTCACGAGCGAGCGCGCGGCGGTGTTGGGGACGTACCGGATCTCGGCCACGGCCCGCTGCACGGCCTCGACGATGTGCGGTGCCACGCCGTCCTTGCCGTTGACGACGCGGGAGACGGAGGCGCGCGAGACCCCGGCCACCCGCGCCACGTCCTCGAGCGTGGGGGTGCCCGTCGGGCGGGCCATCAGGTCGTCGCTCATCCCGGCCACGGTAGCACTCAGAGAACGCTCTCTGGATTCGGCCGCGACCCGGCGATTCTCCGTTCGGTGACAAGGTGTTGACATGCGGGTGAATTTCGGCGCACGCTTGCCCCGGCCCAGAGAGCGCTCTCTGGGATTTTCCCGAACCGCATGCCAGCTCGACGGAGAACTGCGTGCGACCCACCGAGGTCGACGACGTCCTCCGCCGGGCCGGCTCCACCCGAGGAGCCCCATGTCCCCCAGAACGACCCCCCGCGCCGCGCCCGCCGCGTCCCGGGTGCTCGTCGCGACGCTCGCCGCCGGCGCCCTGTGCACCGCGGCCGTCGTCGTCCCGATCGCGACGGCGCACGCCGACCCCGTCCTGCTGTCGCAGGGCAAGGCCGTCACCGCGTCGTCCACCGAGAACGCCGACTACTACCCCGCGAAGTACGCCGTCGACGGCGACGCGACCTCGCGGTGGTCCTCCCAGGCCAAGGACGGCCAGTGGATCCAGGTCGACCTCGGCGCCTCCGCCTCGCTCTCGCGGGTCGAGATCGACTGGGAGGGCGCGTACGCGGACGGCTACAAGCTCCAGACGTCCGCCGACGCGTCCACCTGGACCGACGCGTACACGACCACCACCGGCGACGGCGCCAAGGACTCCGACACGCTCGCCTCCGGGTCCGCCGGCCGCTACGTCCGCCTCCTGTCGACCCACCGCGCCACGGGCTACGGCATCTCGACCTACGAGCTGCGCGTCTACGGCACCGCCGGCGGCTCGACGTCCAGCCCGACGAGCACGCCCACCTCCACGCCGACCGGCGGCACCACCGGCGGGACGCTGCTGTCCCAGGGGAAGACCGCGTCCGCGTCCGGCACCGAGAACGCCGACTACTACCCCGCGAAGTACGCGGTCGACGGCAGCGCGACGACCCGCTGGTCCTCGCCCGCGCAGGACGGCCAGTGGCTCCAGGTCGACCTCGGCGCGAGCGCCTCGCTCTCGCGCGTCGAGATCGACTGGGAGGGCGCGTACGCCGACGGCTACAAGATCCAGACCTCGGCGAACGCCACGACCTGGACCGACGCGTACACCACCACCACCGGCAAGGGCGGCAAGGAGGTCGACACGCTCGCGGCGGGCTCGACCGGCCGCTACGTCCGCCTCCTGTCGACCCACCGTGCCACCGGCTACGGCATCTCGGTCTACGAGCTGCGCGTCTACGGCACGGGCGGCTCCACGCCCACGCAGACGCCCACCCAGACCCCGACGCAGACCCCGACGCAGACGCCCACGAACCCGGGCACCCCGACCGACGTCACCGGCCCCCTCACGGGCGCGAGCGTCGTCAAGGTCACGGGCGGCAACGGCAGCTGGGCGCTCACCGTCAACGGCCAGCCGTACACGGTCAAGGGCATGACGTGGGGCCCGGCGAACACCGCGGGTGACCAGTACCTGCCCGACTTCGTGAAGCTCGGCGCCAACACGCTGCGCACCTGGGGCACCGGCGCGGACAGCAAGCCGCTGTTCGACTCGGCCGCCAAGTACGGCGTGCGCGTGGTCGCCGGCTTCTGGCTCGGCCCGGGCGGTGGCCCCGGCTCGGGCGGCTGCCCCGACTACGTCAACGACGCGTCGTACAAGTCGTCGTCGATGACCGACATCATCAACCAGGTCAACACCTACAAGTCGCACCCCGCGGTGCTCATCTGGGACGTCGGCAACGAGTCCCTGCTCGGCCTGCAGAACTGCTACTCGGGGACGACGCTCGAGGCGCAGCGCGCGGCCTACGCGACCTTCGTCAACGACGTCGCCAAGGCCATCCACCAGGCCGACCCGAACCACCCCGTCACCTCGACGGACGCGTGGGTCGGCGCGTGGGACTACTACAAGAAGTACTCGCCGGACCTCGACCTGCTGGCCCTCAACTCCTACGGCGCCGTGTGCGACGTGGCGGCCTACTGGAAGAACGGCGGCTTCAACAAGCCGTACATCCTCACCGAGGGTGGCCCGGAGGGTGACTGGGAGGCCCCGAAGGACGCCTTCGGGCTGCCGAACCAGGGCACCGACCAGGACAACGCCGACGGGTACACCAGCTCGTGGAAGTGCCTCATGAGCAACACGGGCGTCGCGCTCGGCGGCACCCTGTTCCACTACGGGATCGAGGGCGACTACGGGGGCGTGTGGTTCAACGTCATCCCCGGCGGCAACAAGCGCCTCTCGTACTACGCGGTCGCCAAGGCGTTCGGCGGCTCGGCCGCCCAGCCCGGCGTCAACACCCCGCCGCGCTTCGCGTCGATGAGCATCGACAGCGCGAGCGCCGTCACCGCCGGCTCGACGATGACGATCCGGGCGAGCATCAGCGACCCCGACGGCGACGCCATCACGTACCACACGTCGCTCAACTCGATCGCGATCGACAAGTCGACCGGCACGCTCGAGGTCCCCAACACGCAGGTCTCCCCCGGCGTCTTCCAGATCACCGCACCCACCCGCCCCGGCGTGTGGAAGGTCTACATCTGGGCCGAGGACGGCAAGCACAACGTGGGCGTGCAGACCGTCGACATGCGGGTCGTCCCGCAGCCCGTCGCCGGCACGAACATCGCGAAGGGCAAGACGGCCACCGCGTCCTCGTTCGACGCCTACAACGGCAACTGGTCGCCCGGCCAGGCCGTCGACGGCGACCTCACCACCCGGTGGGCGAGCAACTGGGACGACGACGAGTGGATCCAGGTCGACCTGGGCTCGGTCCAGTCCTTCAGCACCGTCCAGCTCGTCTGGGAGTCCGCGTACGCGAAGGGCTACCAGATCCAGGTGTCGAACGACGGCACCACCTGGACCACGGTCAAGACCGTGACCGACGGGGACGGTGACGTCGACACGCTCGCCGTCTCCGGCTCGGGCCGCTACGTGCGGCTCCACGGCACGGCACGCGGCACCTCGTACGGCTACTCGCTGTACGAGCTCGGGGTCTACCGCTGATCGCACCGGTACCCCGTGTCGGCCGGGGCGGCGGACACCGCCCCGGCCGACCACCCGGACCACCCCGGTCCGGCCAGCACCTCTCAGACGAGCAACCCGTCTCGCACGAGCACGAAGGAGCACGGCATGAGAAACACCCACCACCCCGAGGAGCGGCGACGGAGCCGCGTCCACCTCGCCGTCGCCGGAGCCGCTGTCGCGGCGCTCGCCGCCGCCGGCGGGCTGATGGTCCTGGCGCCGTCCGCGAGCGCCGCGGCCGTCAACATCTCGGACGGCAAGACGGCGACGGCGTCGTCGTCGGAGGGCGCGGACTTCGTCGCGTCCAAGGCCGTGGACGACAACACGGCCACGCGCTGGTCGAGCCAGTGGTCGGACGCGCAGTGGATCCAGGTGGACCTGGGCGCCACGGCGTCGGTCGACCACGTCGACATCCAGTGGGAGGCCGCGTACGCGAAGGCGTTCCAGGTCCAGCTCTCGAACGACGGCACCACCTGGACGACGGTCAAGTCCGTCACGGGCGCCACGGGCGGCAACCAGAGCGTCGCCGCCTCCGGGTCCGGCCGCTACGTGCGCCTCAACCTCACGCAGCGCGCCACCCAGTACGGCTACTCGATCTTCGAGGTCGACGTGTTCGGCACGGGCGGGGCGACCCCGCCGGCGTACACGCCGCGGCCCCTGCCGACGCCGCCCGCCGGCGTCGACGCGACGGTCACGCACCACGAGTTCCAGATGAACTGCACGGTCAACCACACGGCGTTCGACGACCCGCTGGTCCTGCCGGGACAGTTCGGCAAGTCGCACAACCACTCGTTCATGGGCAACCTCGACACGAACGCGGCGTCGACCCCCGACACCCTGATGACGGGCTCGGGCACGAGCTGCACGGTCGCCCAGGACAAGTCGGCGTACTGGTTCCCGACGCTGTACCGGGGTGACAAGCAGGTCATCTCGCCCGACCTGCAGACGATCTACTACAAGTCCGGGATCGTCGACTACAAGAAGGTCCAGCCGTTCCCGGCCGGTCTGCGGTTCTACGCCGGCAGCCCGTTCTACACGTCGCCCACCGACTTCAAGAACGCCCCCGGGACCGTCGAGGGCTGGGAGTGCGGCGACAGCACGAAGAACTGGTCCATCCCGACGTACTGCGCACCGGGCAGCCAGCTCAACATGCGCTACCAGGCGCCGAGCTGCTGGGACGGCGTCCACCTCGACTCGGCGGACCACCGCTCGCACATGGCCTACCCGGTCAACGGCGAGTGCCCGGCCGACCACCCCGTCCCCGTGCCGATGATCGAGATGAAGATCAGCTGGCCCGTCAGCGGCGACATGACCGGCGTGCACCTCGCGAACATGACGATGTCCGACGGCTCGGTCATGTCCGTGACGTGGCACTACGACTTCATGAACGGCTGGGACCAGACGGTCCTGTCCGCCCTCACGCAGCACTGCATCGACGGGGGCCTGCAGTGCAACCCCCACGGCTACGACCTGTACAAGCCCTGGGCCGGGACCGTCCTCGACGACACCGGAAAGCTCGTCTGGCAGCCCGCCTGACGACCACGAGCAGCCGGGGGCGGCGGGCGACGGGAGACGTCCGCCGCCCCTCGGCACGACCTGACCGTGCTCACCGCCGAGCACGTGATCCCGACGGCAGCGACGCCGTCCCCGAACGAAGGACACCCATGAGCACCCCCACCCCAGCACGCCTGCGCAACGCGTTCGGCGTGGCGCTCGCGACGACGCTCGTCGCGGGAGGCGCCGTCGCGGCGCTCGCGCCGAGCGCGCACGCCGCGGACACCAACCTGTCGCAAGGGAAGACGGCGACGGCGTCGTCGTCCGAGAACGCGAGCTACTACCCCGCCGCGTCCGCGGTCGACGGCAGCGGCACGACGCGCTGGTCGTCCGCCGCGCAGGACGGCCAGTGGCTCCAGGTCGACCTGGGCCAGGTCTCGACCATCAGCCACGTCGACCTCCAGTGGGAGGGCGCGTACGCGAAGGGCTTCCAGATCCAGGTCTCGACCAACGGGACGACGTGGACGACCGCCGCGACCGTGACGAACGGGACGGGCGGCAACCAGACCGTCCAGGCCGCGGGCACGGGCCGGTACGTCCGGATCCTCAGCACGCAGCGCGCGACCGGCTACGGCATCTCGCTGTGGGAGTTCCAGGTCTTCGGGACGGCCGGGACCTCCGGCACGACGTCCCCGACCACCTCGCCCACCGCGAGCCCGACCGCGACGGCCACCCCGACGAACGGGACCGGCGGCGCGTGCGGCACGACGAACGTGGCGCTCGGCAAGGCGTCGTCCGCGTCGTCGTCCGAGAACGCCGACTACACGCCCGCGAAGAACGCGTTCGACGGCGACGGCGGCACGCGCTGGTCGTCGCAGGCGACGGACAACCAATGGATCCAGGTCGACCTGGGCAGCTCGCAGAGCATCTGCGGCGTCGAGCTGGACTGGGAGTCGGCGTACGGCAAGGGCTTCCAGGTCCAGACGTCCGTGGACGGCAGCACCTGGACGACCGTCAAGACCGTCACGAACGGGACCGGCGGGGTGCAGAAGCTCGACGTGACCGGCACCGGCCGGTACGTCCGGATGCTCGGCACCGCGCGCGCGACCGGGTACGGGTACTCGCTGTGGGAGATGAAGGTGTTCACGGGCGGCTCGGGGTCGACGTCCTCGCCCACCACCACGCCCACCCAGACCCCCACGCAGACCGCGTCGCCCACCCAGACCCCGACGCAGACGCCCACCCAGACGCCGACGGGAGGCACCGTGAAGGCCGCCGACCCCGCCAACCCGGACTTCGGCAAGAACGTCTACGTGTTCAAGCCGACGGACGACCAGGCGTCGATCCAGAACACGGTCAACGACGTGTTCTCGCGCCAGGAGTCGAACCAGTTCGGTGACGAGCGCGACCAGTTCCTGTTCCTGCCGGGCAACTACGACGTGCAGGCCAACATCGGCTTCTACACCGCGATCTCCGGCGCCGGCCTCAACCCCGACGACGTGAACATCGACGGCGGCGTGTGGGTCGACGCGCAGTGGTTCAACGGGAACGCGACGCAGAACTTCTGGCGCTCGGCCGAGAACTTCGCCGTGACGCCGTCGACCGGTCAGGCCCGCTGGGCGGTCGCGCAGGCCGCCCCGATGCGCCGCGTCCACGTCAAGGGCGACCTCGCGCTCAACTCGTCCGCGTACGGGTGGGCGTCCGGCGGCTACATCGCCGACACGAAGGTCGACGGCAAGACGTCCGCGTGGACGCAGCAGCAGTGGTACACGCGCGACTCGACGCTCACCGGCGGCTGGGAGGGCACGCTCTGGAACATGGTGTTCTCGGGCACCCAGAACGCGCCCGCGACGTCGTTCCCGTCGCCCGCGGTGACGACGCTGTCGACCACCGGCACGGTCCGCGAGAAGCCGTACCTGTACTGGAAGGACGGCAAGTGGGCCGTCTTCGTGCCGTCGGTGCGCACCGGCACGACCGGCGTGACGTGGCCGAACACCCCGGGGACGTCGCTCGGGCTCGACACGTTCTACCTCGCCCACCCGGGTGACAAGGCGTCCACGATCAACGCCGCGCTCGCGCAGGGGCTCAACGTGATCTTCACGCCCGGCGTCTACCACACCGACCAGACGATCAACGTGACCCGACCCGACACCGTCGTGCTCGGCCTGGGCCTCGCGACGATCATCCCGGACAACGGCGTCGACGGCCTGAAGACCGCGGACGTCAACGGCATCAAGATCGCCGGGCTCCTGTTCGACCAGGGCACGACGAAGTCGAACACGATCCTCACGATCGGCTCGTCCGGGTCGCACACCTCGCACGCCGCGGACCCGCAGTCCATCCAGGACGTGTTCATCCGGGTCGGCGGCGTCGTCGCCGGCAAGACGACGAACGCGATCGTCGTCAACGCCGACAACACGATCATCGACCACATCTGGTCGTGGCGGGCCGACCACGGCGCCGGCGCCGGGTGGGACCAGAACGTCGCCGACTACGGCCTGATCGTCAACGGCAACAGCGTCAACGCGTACGGCCTGTTCGTCGAGCACTACCAGAAGTACAACGTGCTCTGGAACGGCGAGAACGGCCGCACCGTGTTCTTCCAGAACGAGCTGCCGTACGACCCGCCGAGCGCGGCCGCGTGGTCGCACGACGGCAAGGTCGGGTACGCGGCGTACAAGGTCGCGGACACCGTGAAGAACCACGAGGCGTGGGGTCTCGGCTCCTACTGCGTGTTCACCACGGACCCGACGATCCAGGTCGCGGACGGCTTCGAGGTCCCTGACGTCCCGGGCGTGAAGATGCACTCGCTGTCGACCGTGTCGCTCGGCGGCAAGGGCTCGTACGCCCACGTCATCAACACCACCGGCCCGGTCGCGCAGGGCACCGACACCGTCCCCGCGACGGTGACGAGCTACGGCGGCTGACCCTCCGCACCACTCCTCCGCACCACGCGTCTGCCGAACGGGCCCTTGTCCACCCTCTGATCGCTCAGGGGGTGGACAAGGGCCCGTCCGGCGTGCGGAACCGCCCACTCGTCGCGCTCCTCTTGACATCAAGTAGTAAACGCAAGCAGGATCAATCCCGACGAGAACGGACTCGTCGCGTTCGACCGAGACATCCGCAACATCCCGCTACATCCGCAACCAGCTCAACGACGATCTGACTGCACCACGATCGGGACGCACCCCCGGTAGGGCTGGCTCTTCTCCCAGGAGCCTGTCGATGAACCTCGCACGACCCTCAGAACACTCAGCCTCACCAGCCGGGCGCAGCCGCGCCCGGGCTCGCAACGTCCTCGCGACGGCCGCCGTCACCGCCCTGGCGTGCGGCGCGGTCGTCATCCCCCTGACGTCGGCGCACGCTGCCGACACCAACCTGTCGCAGGGCAAGACGGCGACCGCGTCGTCCTCCGAGAACGACGGCGTCTTCGGCGCGAAGGCCGCCGTCGACGGCGACACCGGCACGCGCTGGTCGTCGACGTTCTCCGACGGCCAGTGGCTGCAGGTCGACCTCGGCCAGGTCTCCACGATCACGCGCGTCGACCTCCAGTGGGAGGCCGCCTACGCGGACGCGTTCCAGATCCTGGTGTCCAACGACGGCACCACCTGGACCACCGCGAAGACCGTCACCGGCGGCACGGGCGGCAAGCAGTCCGTGACCGTGAGCGCGACGGGCCGGTACGTCCGCATGCTCACCACGCACCGCGCGACCACCTACGGCGTCTCGCTGTGGGAGCTCCAGGTCTTCGGGACGGCCGGCACCTCCACGCCCACCCCGACGCCCACCCCGACCTCCACCCCCACGTCGACCCCCACGGGCGCGTGCGGCACCACGAACGTGGCGCTCGGCAAGGCGGCCACGGCCTCGTCGACGGAGAACGCGGGCACCCCCGCCTCGGCTGCCGTCGACGGCGACGCCGGCACCCGCTGGTCGTCCGCCTTCACGGACGCGCAGTGGCTCCAGGTGGACCTCGGCAGCTCGCAGAACGTCTGCGGCGTCGAGCTCGACTGGGAGGGCGCGTACGGCAAGGCGTTCCAGGTCCAGACGTCCGCGGACGGGTCCACGTGGACGACGGTCTACTCGACGACGACGGGCACCGGTGGCACGCAGAAGCTCACGGTGTCCGGCACCGGGCGGTACGTCCGCGTCCTCGGCAGCGCGCGCGGCACCCAGTACGGCTACTCGCTGTGGGAGCTCAAGGTGTTCACGACGTCGGGCTCCACCTCGTCGCCGACGAGCACGCCGACCCAGACGCCGACGAGCACCCCCACCCCGACCCCGACCTCGACCGGGAACCCGATCCCCGGCGGCGGCTCCCTCGGGTCGAACGTGCACATCTTCACGCCGTCCGACTCGGCCGCGTCGATCCAGTCGACCCTCGACAGCGTGTTCAGCCGGCAGGAGACGAACCAGTTCGGCGACGAGCGCGACCTGCTGCTCTTCGCACCGGGCTCGTACGACGTCAAGGCGAACGTGGGCTTCTACACGTCCGTCGCAGGACTCGGCAAGAACCCGGACGACGTCAACATCAACGGCGGCGTCTGGGTCGACGCCGGCTGGTTCGACGGCAACGCGACGCAGAACTTCTGGCGGTCGGTCGAGAACCTGTCGATCACCCCGCAGGGCTACCCGGAGCGCTGGGCGGTCGCGCAGGCCGCGCCGATGCGACGCGTGCACGTCAAGGGCGACCTGTCGGTGTACCCGTCGTCGTACGGGTGGGCGTCGGGTGGGTTCATCGCCGACTCCAAGGTGGACGGCACCGTGAGCACGGCGTCGCAGCAGCAGTGGTTCAGCCGGTCGTCGACGTTCGGCGGCTGGTCGGGCTCGGTGTGGAACATGGTGTTCGCGGGCGTCCAGGGCGCGCCGTCCGACGCGGCGTACCCGAACCCGCCGTTCACGACCGTGGCGACGCAGCCCGTCGACGTCGAGAAGCCGTACCTCTACATGTCGGGCTCCGCGACGACCGACCTGGCCGTCTGGGTCCCGTCGAAGCAGACGAGCACGTCGGGCGTCACCTGGCCGAACACCCCGGGCCGGTCCGTCCCGATCTCGCAGTTCTACGTCGCGCACCCCGGTGACACGACCGCGAAGATCAACCAGGCGCTCGCGCAGGGCCTCAACCTGATGTTCACCCCGGGGGTCTACCACCTGGACGGCACCATCGCGGTGAACAACCCCGACACCGTGGTGCTCGGGCTCGGGCTCGCGACCCTCATCCCGGACAAGAACGCGTCCGCGATGACGGTCGCCGACGTCAACGGCGTCTCCGTCTCCGGTCTGCTGTTCGACGCGGGGACGGCCGGTTCACCGTCGCTGCTGCGCGTCGGCACGGCCGGCTCGCACGCGGACCACGCGGCCGACCCCATCTCGATCCACGACATCTTCACGCGCGTCGGCGGGGTCGTCCCCGGCAAGACCGGCACGGCGATCGAGATCGACGCGGACGACACGGTCGTCGACCACGTGTGGTCGTGGCGTGCCGACCACGGCGCGGGCGTGGGCTGGACCGCGAACACCGCGGACTACGGGTTCGTGGTCAACGGCAACGACGTGACCGCGTACGGCCTGTTCGTCGAGCACTACCAGAAGTACAACGTCCTGTGGAACGGCAACGGCGGGAAGACGTACTTCTACCAGTCCGAGCTGGCGTACGACGTGCCCAACCAGGCGGCGTGGCAGAACGGCAGCACCCGCGGGTACGCGGGCTACAAGGTCGCGAGCACCGTCACCACCCATGAGGCGTGGGGGCTGGGCGTGTACTGCTACTTCAACGTCGACCCGACGATCACCGTGGACCGCGCCATCGAGGTCCCGGACGTCCCCGGCGTGAAGATCCACCACGCGGCATCCGTGTCGCTGGGCGGCAACGGCAGCATCCAGCACGTCGTCAACAACACGGGAGGGATCGCGCAGGGCACGGCCACCGTCCCGTCCTACGTGACCCAGTACGGAGGCTGACCCACCCCGCCTGACCCGCACCACCCGCACCGCCGAACGGGCCCCTGTCCACCTTCTGAGCGTTCAGGAGGTGGACAAGGGCCCGTTGGCGCGGGAACGACCCCGACCCCACCGCCCAGACCGAGACCGAGACCGAGACCGAGAAGGACCTCAGCGCTCCGGCGTGATGACGACCTGCCCGGCCCAGGTGAACCCTCCACCGAAACCGAACAGCAGCGCGGGCACACCGGCGGGGATCTGCCCGGCGTGCCACCACTTGGACAGCCCCAGCGGGATGCTCGCGGCGGACGTGTTCCCGGACTCGGTGACGTCGGTGACGACGACCTTGCTCTCGAGCCCGAGCGCCTTGGCGAGGGGCTCGATGATGCGCAGGTTGGCCTGGTGCGCGACGAGCACCTCGATGTCGTCGAGGGTCAGGCCGGACTTCTCGACGATGGCGCGGGCGCGGTCGGCGGCCTGGGTGATGGCCCAGCGGAACACGGCCCGGCCGTCCTGGTTGAACGTGCCGGAGGGCTGCTCGATGCGGACGGACTCGGTGATCTCGGGTTCGGAGCCCCACACGACGGGCGAGACCTGGGGCTCGTCCGACGCGCCGAGCACGACGGCGCCGGCGCCGTCGGCGGTGAGGATGCAGGTGGCGCGGTCGGTCCAGTCGGTCACGGCGGTGAGCTTCTCGGCGCCCACGACGAGGGCCGTGCGGGCGGTGCCGGTGCGGATGGCCTGGTCGGCGACGCCGACGGCGTACGCGAAACCGGAGCAGGCGGTGTTGACGTCGATGACGCCGGGGCCCACGATGCCGCGGAGGTCCTCGTCGGCGGGCCGCTCGCTGCCGACGGCGCGGCCGGTGCGCAGCGCGTGGGCGACGCGTCCGGCGGTGTTGGGGCTGATGTCGCGCGCTGTCGCGGTGGCGACGACGACGAGGTCGACGTCGGCGATCGTGATCCCGGCGTCCTCCAGGGCGTGCCGTGCGGCGGCGGTCGCCATGTCGGCGACGGTGGTGTCGTCGTCGGCGACGCGTCGCGTGACGATCCCGGTCCGGGACTGGATCCACTCGTCGTTGGTCTCGACGAGCCGGGCGATGTCGTCGTTGGTGACGACCTTCTCGGGCTGGTGGTGACCGAGACCGAGGATGCGGGAGCCGGCGGCACCGACGGCCGGACGCAGAGCAGGAGCCATGCACCGATCATCGCGGCAGCAGGCCGCTGGTTCCAAACCGAGCTCCCGCACCCGTGGTCCGGGTGGTGTCAGCGACCCGTGCCGTGGACGGCGTGGGGCTCGATGGCGGCGATCTCGTCGTCGGTGAGGGCGGGGGCGCTCGCTGCGGCGACGGAGTCCTCGAGCTGGCGGGCGCTGGACGCGCCGACGAGGGTGGAGGTGACGCGGTCGTCGCGCAGGATCCAGGTGAGGGCGAGCTGGGCGAGGGTCTGGCCGCGTCCCTGGGCGACCTCGTTGAGCGCACGGGCGCGCGCGAGGTACGTCTCGGAGAGGTTGTCGGACGACAGGAACGGCGAGGACGAGCGGGCGGCCCGCGAGCCCTCGGGTGCGGCGCCGGTGAGGTACCGGTCGGTGAGGAGCCCCTGCTGGAGCGGGGAGAACACGACGGCGCCGACACCGAGGTCGCCGAGGACGTCGAGCAGCGACTCCGTCTGGGTGCCGTCGTAGCCGTCCTCGTGGGCGGGGTCCTCGACGTGCCGGTTGAACATCGAGTAGGACGGCTGGTGCACGGTCAGCGGGACTCCGAGCCCGTCGAGGACGCGGGCGGCGTCACGCGTGCGGGCGGGCGAGTAGTTGGACACGCCGACGTACAGGGCCTTGCCCGACCGGACGATGTCGGCGAGCGCCCCCATGGTCTCCTCGAGCGGGGTCGAGGGGTCCGGGCGGTGGTGGTAGAACACGTCGACGTAGTCGAGGCCCATGCGCTGGAGGGACTGGTCGAGCGAGGACACGAGGTACTTGCGCGAGCCGCCGTCGCCGTACGGGCCGGGGCCCATGCGGTAGCCGGCCTTGGTGGAGATGATCAGCTCGTCGCGGTAGGCGCCGAGCCCGTCGCGCAGGTGGCGGCCGAAGTTGACCTCGGCGGAGCCGGCGGGCGGGCCGTAGTTGTTGGCGAGGTCGAGGTGGGTGACGCCAAGGTCGAGCGCGCGGCGCAGGGTCTCGCGCTGGGTCTCGTACCGGTCGACGTCGCCGAAGTTGTGCCAGAAGCCGAGGGAGACGGCGGGCAGGTCGAGGCCGCTGCGCCCGCAGCGGCGGTAGGTCGCGCGGCCGGCGCCCTCGTCGTAGCGGTCGTCGGCGGCGGTCCAGGGGGTGGCGGGGAGCGGCATGCTGTCATCCTCGCACCCGCAACCACCATGACGAAACGATTCGAGCGCGTGGCCCCCCGCGCCGGTGCCGGCGGCCTCCTGGGACAATCGACGGGTGGCACCGACCGACGACCTCCCGCCCGCCGCGCCCGCGACCCGGGTCGTCCTGCTCACCGGCGCGTCCGGCTCCGGCAAGACGTCCCTGACGAGGCGCCTCGGGCTCCCCGTCGTCCCGCTCGACGACTTCTACCGCGACGAGGACGCCCCCGGGCTCCCCCGCCGGTTCGGCATCGTCGACTGGGACGACCCCGCGAGCTGGGACGGCACGGCAGCGCTCGCGACGCTGCACACCCTGTGCACGACGGGTCGAGCCGACGTCCCCGTGTACGACATCGCGACGTCACGCCGCACCGGCACGACGCACCTCGACGTCACGGGAGCACCGCTCGTCGTCGCCGAGGGGATCTTCGCCGCGGAGCTCGTCGGGCCGTGCCGCGACGCCGGCCTGCTCGGCGACGCGATCTGCCTCACCCGCCCCCGCCTCCAGACGTTCTGGTACCGCCTCCTGCGCGACCTCTCCGAGATGCGCAAGCCGCCGTGGACGCTCGTCCGGCGCGGGATCGGGCTGCTGCGCGACGAGCCGCGGCTGGTCGCGGGCTGGACCGCGAAGGGCTGCCGGCCGCTGCACCCCGACGCCGCCGAGCGGGCCGTCCGAGCACTCCTGCCCTGACCTCCTGCGCCACGCGCCCGACCCCCACGCCAGCCCGCGAGAACGTCATGCACTCGTAACAGTCCCGTCATGCCGCGCTCACGCGCGTCCCTCACGCTCACGGCAGGAGGTGGCAACCATGAGCGCACCGGCGCTGCGGGTCCTGTCCTTGTACGAGGGCTTCTTCAGCGGGGGCGCGCGCGCCCTGCACACCACGGTCGTCGTCGGCCTGCACACCGGCGGCAGCCAGGTGCACTCGGCGCTCGCGATCCACCGCACGGTCCAGCGCGAGACGCTGCTGCAACGCATGACGGACGACCCCCGGTACCGAGCGCTGCGCCAGGCCGGGGTCCGCGTCGCCACGCTCGGACGGCCCCACGACCACGCCGCGCCCGGCTTCACGGACCGCGAGCTCGCGACCGTCGCGCGCCACGCCGCCGCCGCCGATCTCGTCGTGTCGCTCAAGGAGCAGCCGCTGCGGCTCGTCAACCAGCCGTCCTTCCCCGGCACCCCGGTCGTCGCGTGCCTGCACCGCTCCGACCCCGAGCACTCCGGCGTCGCGCTCGACGACCTGCTCGCGGCCTCGTCCTCCGGGCGCCTCGCCGGCGCGATCTGCTGCGCCTGGTCCACCCGCGACGCCTACGCCGCGGCCGGCGTGCCCGAGAGCCTGCTCCAGGTCGTCCCCAACGGCGTCGACCTCGCCCGGTTCCGGCCCGTCTCCCCCGCCCGCCGCGGCTCGCTGCGTGCGGCGCTCGGCCTGCCGGTCGACGCCCCCGTCGTCACCATCGCGGCCCGCTACGACACCATGAAGAACGTCGGGCTGTTCGTCCGCGCCGCCCGGGTCTGGCTCGACGCCACGCCCGACGGGCACGCGCTCGCGTGCGGCGCCGGCATGGACCACGCCAACGCCGACCTGCAGGACGACCTCGCGACCGTGTTCGCCGACCGTCCCGACCTGCTCGCCCGCCTGCACCTCCTGGGCGTCCGGCACGACATGCAGCACGTGTACGCGGCGACGGACGTCGTCGCCCTCACGTCGTCGTTCGGGGAGGCCGCGCCGCTGTGCCTCATCGAGGGCGCCATGTGCGGCGCGGTCCCCGTGGCGACCGACGTCGGCGACGCCGCACGGATCGTCGACGGCATCGGGCTCGTCGTCCCGACGGAGCCCGACGCCGTCGCCGCCGGGTGGACCGAGGCGGTCCGCCGACGCGAGGAGCTCGAGCCGGCGCGCGAGGCCGCCCGGACCCGGTTCAGCCACACCCGGATGGTCGCCGCCTACGCGACCGTCCTCGAGCAGCTCCACCGCGACGCCACCGGGATGCGTCGCGCCGCCCAGCCCCGTCCTGCCGTCCGGGTCGGCGCGCGCGGCGCGAGGACGACGGCGTGAGCGTGACGGCGTGAGCGTGACGGCGTGAGCGGGGTGAGGATGACGGGGTGACCACATCCCGAAGCATCCTGTTCCTCGGCGGCACCGGAGTCATCTCGGCCGCGTGCGTGCGCCACGCGGTCGACGCCGGGCACCGCGTCACCGTGCTCAACCGGGGGCGGTCGTCCGACCGTGCCCTGCCCGACGGCGTCGAGCACCTCGTCGCGGACCTGCGCGACCCGTCGTCGCTCGACACGGCCCTCGCCGGCCGCGAGTACGACGCCGTCGCCCAGTTCCTCGCGTTCACGCCCGACCAGGTCGCCGCGGACGTCGCCCGGTTCGAGGGGCGCACCGGGCAGTACCTGTTCGTGTCGTCCGCGTCGGCGTACCAGAAGCCGCCCGCGCGCCTTCCCGTGCGGGAGACGACCCCGCTGCGCAACCCGTTCTGGCAGTACTCGCGCGACAAGGCCGCGTGCGAGGACGTCCTCACCGGCGTGTACCGGGAGCGCGGCTTCCCCGCGACCGTCGTCCGCCCGTCCCACACCTACGACGAGACGGGGCTGCCGACGCTGTTCGGCTGGACGGACGTCGCCCGGATGCGGGCCGGCAAGCCGGTCGTCGTGCACGGCGACGGCACGTCCCTGTGGACCATCACCCACGCCCGCGACGTCGCGGTCGGGATCGTGGGGCTGCTCGGACACCCCGCCGCGCTCGGCGAGGCGTTCACCGTCACGGGCGACCACGCCCCCACGTGGGACCAGGTGTACACATGGCTCGGCCGGGCCGCCGGGGTCGAGCCGGATCTCGTGCACGTCGCGTCCGAGACGATCGCGCTCGCCGCGCCCGACCTCGGGCCCGCCCTGATGGGCGACAAGGCGCACTCGATGGTCTTCGACACGACGCGGCTGCGCGACCTCGTGCCGTCGTTCGGCACCACCGTGACGTACGACGAGGGCGCTGCGGCCCAGGTCGCGTGGTTCGACGCGCACCCCGACCGGCAGGTCGTGGACCCGGACGCCGACGCACTCAGCGACCGTCTGGTCGCGCACGCCCGCGCGCTCTGACCCGCCCCTCCCCCCCCTCTCCCCTCCCTCCGCCGCCGAGGCGCACGTTCCGCACGTTCCGCTCCCGCCGAGGCGCACCTTTCGCACCGTGCATCCGTCGGATGCGGTGCGCAACGTGCGGCTCGGCGGGAGGGGGCGGGCGTGCACATCCCCCGGCGACGCACCGCCCCTCCCCAGGTTCCCGCCACCACGGGGAGGCCGACGACGCTCCCCGCCCTGCCCGGGCACGATCGGCGCCATGCGTCCCGCCCGTCCCGTCCCGTCCGAGCTCGCGTCGGGACCGTTCAGCCGAGCCACCGCGCTCGCGCACGTCACCGACCGCACGCTCGGCGGGCCGGCATACCGCTCCCTCACCCGCGGGGTGCACGCCGCCCGGGAGCTTCCCGTCGACCACGGGGTCCGCATCCTCGCGGCACGCGCCGCGCTCGGCGAGCACGCCGTCGTGTCGGGCGCGAGCGCCGCGTGGGTGTGGGGGGCTCAGCTCGCCGCGCCCGACGAACCGGCCACGATGACCGTGTCCCGGCACGTCCGCCAGCGCCGGGAGCTGCGGGTTCGTGAGGACGTGCTGCGTGCGGGCGAGGTGGTCGTGACCGCTCGCTGGGGGCTGACGACCACACCGGCCCGGACGGCCTACGACCTGGGTCGCGTGCGCTCGCTGACCACGGCCGTCCAGCATCTCGACGCACTCACCGCCACGACCAGGGTCACGCCCGACGACGTGCTGGCCTGCACGGCGGGACGGCCCGGCTCCCGGTGGATCACCACGCTGCGGACCGCGCTCGAGCTCACCGACCCGGGTGCCGAGTCGCCTCGGGAGTCCGCGCTCCGGGTCCTGCTCGTCACGGCAGGACTTCCTCGGCCGGCGACCCAGGTCGTCGTGCGGGACGTCGCCGGGTTCTTCGTGGCGCGCGTCGACCTGGGCTGGCCCGATCTCCGGGTCGCGGTCGAGTACGACGGTCAGCATCACGACCTGCCCGAGCAGGTCCGAAAGGATCGAGCGCGCCTCAACCGGCCCCGGGTCGCCGGCTGGACCGTCATCGTGGTCGACCGGCACCAGATGCGTCGCCCGGACGACGTCGTCGCGACGGTGGCTGCGGCCCTCCGGGCGGCGCGTGGGCGGTGAGCCTCCCGCCGAGGCGCACCTTTCGCACCGCGAATCCGGCTGATGCGGTGCGGAACGTGCGCCTCGGCGGGAGCGGGCGCGTCGGGGGGGACGCGACGAGGCCCGGCCCCCCTGACGGGAGCCGGGCCTCGTGGCGGTCTCGGCCGCGCTCGGCCGACGGCGACCTCAGTCGGCCGTCGCGCCCAGCGTGCCGGTGGACGGCAGGTCGCGCGGGCTGATGCCGGCGGGCGAGTCGAGCACGGCCGCCGCACCCACGGACACCGGGCCGCGCTCGTGCTCGGACTTCGGGACGCCACGGAACGTGAACTCCCCGAGGAGCCCCTCGCCCTCGGCGTCGATGAGGACGACCTCGCCGGCCTTGATCTCGCCGAACAGGATCTTCTCGGACAGCGCGTCCTCGATCTCCCGCTGGATCGCGCGGCGCAGCGGACGCGCACCGAGCACCGGGTCGTAGCCCTTCTCCGCAAGGAGGTTCTTCGCGGCCCGCGTGAGCTCGACGCCCATGTCCTTGTCGTGCAGACGACGGTCGAGCTTCGCGATCTCCAGGTCGACGATCTGCACGATCTCCGACTGCGTGAGCTGCGGGAACACGATGGTGTCGTCGACGCGGTTCAGGAACTCGGGGCGGAAGTGCTGCTTGAGCTCCTCGTTGACCCGGGCCTTCATGCGCTCGTAGCTCGTCGTGGTGTCGTTGCCGGAGTTGAAGCCGGTCTGGACGCCCTTGGCGATGTCTCGCGTGCCGAGGTTCGTCGTCATGATGATGACGGTGTTCTTGAAGTCGACGACGCGGCCCTGCGAGTCGGTCAGGCGACCGTCCTCGAGGATCTGCAGGAGCGAGTTGAAGATGTCCGGGTGCGCCTTCTCGACCTCGTCGAACAGGACGACGGAGAACGGACGACGCCGCACCTTCTCGGTGAGCTGACCGCCCTCGTCGTACCCGACGTAGCCGGGGGGCGAGCCGAACAGCCGCGACACGGTGTGCTTCTCCGAGAACTCGGACATGTCGAGCTGGATGAGCGAGTTCTCGTCGCCGAACAGGAACTCCGCGAGCGCCTTGGCGAGCTCGGTCTTCCCGACGCCGGTGGGGCCGGCGAAGATGAACGAGCCGCCGGGACGCTTCGGGTCCTTGAGGCCGGCGCGCGTGCGCCGGATGGCCTGGGACAGACCCTTGATGGCGATGTCCTGGCCGACGACGCGCTTGTGGAGCTCGTCCTCCATGTGGAGCAGGCGCGAGGACTCCTCCTCGGTGAGCTTGACGACCGGGATGCCGGTCGACATGGCGAGCACCTCGGCGATGAGCTCTTCGTCGACCTCGGCGATCGCGTCGAGGTCGCCCGACTTCCAGGCCTTCTCCTTGTCCTGGCGCTTGAGCGTGAGCTGCTTCTCGGTGTCGCGCAGGCGCGCGGCCTTCTCGAAGTCCTGCTCGTCGATCGCGGACTCCTTGTCGCGGCGCGCCGTGGCGATCTCGTCGTCCAGCTCGCGGAGCTCCGGCGGGGCCGTCATGCGGCGGATGCGCAGGCGCGCGCCCGCCTCGTCGACGAGGTCGATCGCCTTGTCCGGCAGGTACCGGTCGTTGACGTACCGGTCGGCGAGGGTCGCGGCGGCGACGAGCGCGCCGTCGGTGATGGTCACGCGGTGGTGCGCCTCGTAGGAGTCACGGAGGCCCTTGAGGATCTCGATGGCGTGCTGCAGGGAAGGCTCGGCGACCTGGATCGGCTGGAAGCGACGTTCCAGGGCCGGGTCCTTCTCGACGTACTTGCGGTACTCGTCGAGCGTGGTCGCGCCGATGGTCTGCAGCTCGCCGCGCGCGAGCATGGGCTTGAGGATCGACGCGGCGTCGATCGCGCCCTCGGCAGCGCCCGCACCGACGAGCGTGTGGATCTCGTCGATGAACAGGATGATGTCGCCGCGGGTCCGGATCTCCTTGAGGACCTTCTTGAGGCGCTCCTCGAAGTCGCCGCGGTAGCGCGACCCGGCGACGAGCGCGCCGAGGTCGAGCGTGTAGAGCTGCTTGTCCTTGAGCGTCTCGGGGACGTCCCCGCGGACGATGTCCTGGGCGAGCCCCTCGACGACGGCGGTCTTGCCGACGCCGGGCTCGCCGATGAGGACGGGGTTGTTCTTGGTGCGGCGGGACAGCACCTGCATGACCCGCTCGATCTCCTTCTCGCGCCCGATGACCGGGTCGAGCTTGCCGTCGCGGGCCGCCTGGGTGAGGTTGCGGCCGAACTGGTCGAGCACGGCGGAGCCGGAGGGCTGCCCCTCGGCGGGACCGCCGGCGGTGGCGGGCTCCTTGCCCTGGTAGCCGGACAGGAGCTGGATGACCTGCTGGCGCACGCGGTTGAGGTCGGCGCCCATCTTCGTCAGGACCTGTGCGGCGACACCCTCCCCCTCGCGGATGAGGCCGAGCAGGATGTGCTCGGTGCCGATGTAGTTGTGCCCGAGCTGCAGCGCCTCGCGGAGCGAGAGCTCCAGCACCTTCTTGGCGCGCGGCGTGAACGGGATGTGACCGGTCGGCGCCTGCTGGCCCTCGCCGATGATCTCGATGACCTGCGCGCGCACGCCGTCCAGCGAGATGTCGAGCGACTCCAGCGCCTTCGCGGCGACGCCCTCGCCCTCGTGGATGAGGCCGAGGAGGATGTGCTCGGTACCGATGTAGTTGTGGTTGAGCATCCGCGCCTCTTCTTGGGCGAGGACGACCACCCGGCGGGCCCGGTCGGTGAAACGTTCGAACATGTGCTGCTCCTCACGAGCGGCGTGCGCCTGCTCGGGGTTGCAGGCCTGACCGCATCGACTCTAACGGCGGGGCGGGCCCCGGTGTGCCCGTGTTCGCCAGCGGCGTGACGCGGTTTCCGGGAGGGCTCGCCGCGCGCGCCCCGGAGGGTCGCGGGACGATCGGGACGGGCCCGGTGCGCGCCTGCGCGGGAGGGCCGGCACGGCGGAGCGAGCGGCGGACGAGCGGCGGAGCGGGGTGGGCGAGCGGTGGGTGGTGGTCTCGTGGTGGGGGCGGACGGCTCCGCCTCGGGCGGCGCGGCGCTGCGCTGGGCGGTGCGCGAGGCGGTGGCACGCGGCGTCCCCCTGACCGTGGTGCACGCGTGGGTGCAGACGTGGAACGACCCGTCGCGCCACCTGCACGCCCAGGAGCCCGCGGCGGGCCACGCCGTGACCGTCGGGGAGGGCGACGACGTCGAGCCGCACCAGGCGGCCACCGGTCCGGCCGGTGCGGACGCGGAGTTCGCACGGCGGCTGGCGTTCGTCCGGTCGCTCGTCGAGGACGCGGTGGACGCCGTCGACGGGCTCGACGGGCTCGAGGTCGTCCCGCGCCAGGTGCACGGCTGGCCCGCGCCCGCGCTCCTGCAGGTGGCGCGCGAGACGGACGCGGCGATGGTCGTGGTCGGCCGGACGGGCGCGGGCCGGCTCGGCCGGCTGATCCTCGGCTCGGTGTCGGCGTCGGTGGTCCAGGACGCGACGCTCCCCGTGACGGTCGTGCCGGGCGACGGGGACGACCCCGCCGCGCCGCCGGCGGCACGGCGGGTGGTGGTCGGCGTGGACGGCTCGACCGCGTCCGTCGCCGCGCTGCGGGAGGGTGCGCGCGTCGTGGCGCACGCCGGCGGCGTGCTGGAGGCGGTCGTCTGCTGGCAGCTCACGACGACCGCCCGCCCGCCGGAGGGCCACGGCTGGGTGCCACCGGTGGACGACTTCGCGGACTGGGCCCGCACACGCCTGGAAGCCACGATCGCCCGGGCCGCGGACGAGGGTCCCGGCCTCGCCGTGCCCGCTGACGACGTGGTCCGCGAGGTGCGGCACGCCCGCCCGGCCGCAGGGCTCGCGGAGGTCTGCCGGGGCGCCGACCGGGTCGTCGTCGGCGACCGCGGGACCGGCGGCCTCGAACGGCTCGTGCTGGGCTCCGTGAGCCGGCAGCTCCTCGAGGCGGCACCGTGCCCGGTGACCGTCGTGCGCGCCTGACGCGACCCGTCGGGCACACCGACCGCACCACCGGATCACCCGGGTGAACCGGACCGTTCCCGGCCGCCCTCCAGCGCGCGGCCCTAGAGTGTCCGCCATGTCCTCCGACCCCTCCCTGCTGCCGGGGAGCCCGTCGCACGCCGCGCGGCGTCCGCCGCGGCGCCGCCGCTGGGTGCGCTGGGTCGTGCTGGGCGCGTTCGTGGTCGTCGTCGTGGCCGTCGCCGCCGCGGCGTGGACCGTCAAGGGCGCGCTGACGGCCCGGGACGCCCTCACCTCGGCCGTCGCGGACGTCCCGACGGTCGAGGACGCGCTGCTCGGCGGTGACACGCAGAGTGCGCGCGCCGCGCTCGCGCGGGTCCAGGACGACACCTCCCGGGCGCGCGCGGGCACCAGCGGCCCGGTGTGGGCGGTCGTGGGCGTGCTCCCGGGCGTCGGGCACGACGCCGCCGCGTTCCGCGACGCGACGCACGCCGTCGACGACCTCGCGCAGGACGTCCTGCCGCCGCTGGTCGACGCCGCCGACGAGGTGGACCTCGACGACGTGTCCCTGCAGGGGGGCCGTGTCGACCTGGCTCCGCTCGAGCGCGCGGCTCCGCAGGTCGCGTCGGCAGCGACCGCCCTCGACGACGTGCGGGCGACCCTGGACGGCATCGACACGTCGACGCTGCGTCCCGCGCTCGGCGACCCGGTCGCCACCCTGCAGGGCAAGGTCGCGTCGCTGGCCGTGACGGTGTCGACCGCGCACCGCACGACCGCGCTCCTCCCCGCGATGCTCGGGGCGGACGGGCCGCGGACCTACCTCCTCCTCTCCATGAACAACGCGGAGCTGCGCTCCGCAGGCGGCATCCCGGGCGCGATCACGGTGCTGCGGGCCGACGACGGCAAGGTCACGGTCGTCGGGGACGCCTCGTCCGGCGACCTCGGGCCGTACGCGAAGCCGGTCGCTGACCTCGAGCAGGGTTTCGCGGACCTCTACGGCGACCAGCCGACCCGGTACCCGCAGGACACCACGATGGTCCCGGACTTCCCGACGGCGGCCGGCCTGCTCGCGACGATGTGGAAGACGTCGGAGCACCAGGACGTCGACGGGGTCGTCGCGACGGACCCGGTGGCGCTGTCGTACCTGCTGGGCGCGACGGGCGGCGTCACGGCGGGGCCGGTCACCCTCACGTCCGACAACGCCGTGGACGTGCTGCTCTCGAAGGTCTACGCGGAGCTCGAGGACCCGGACGCCCAGGACGCGTTCTTCAACGAGGCGGCGCACGCCACGTTCGACCGGGTGCTGTCGGCCCGGACGTCCGCGCGGGACGTGCAGCGGGCGCTGACCCGGTCGGCCGACGAGCACCGCCTCCTCGTGTGGTCGCGGCACGCGGACGAGCAGTCGCTGCTGACCGAGACCGAGCTGTCGGGCGCGGCGACGTCGTCGACCCGCGGTGACCACGCGCTGGGCGTGTTCCTCGACGACGGCACGGGCGGCAAGATGGACTACTACCTCCGCACGAGCGCCCGGCTGGTCTCGAGCACGTGCACGAACGGCGCACGGACCGACACGGTGCGCGTCACGCTGCGCTCGACCGCGCCGAAGGACGCGCGGCGGTCGCTGCCGAGCTACGTGACGGGCGAGGCGTCGCGCACCGTGACTCCGGGCGTGATCCGGACGAACGTGGCCGTGTACACGCCGGTGGGCGCCCAGCTGCCGGTCCTCACCCGCGGCGACCGGTCGGTGGGGGCGAGCACGTTCGACGCGCTGGACCGCACCCTGACGCAGATCTCGATCGACCTGGCTCCCGGTGCGTCGAGCGTCACGGACGTCACGATGACGACGCCGGCGTCGGCGCTGCGGTCGGGTCCGCTCGAGCTGTGGACGACGCCGACGACGACCACCTCGGGGCTCGCGGCGCTCGACGTGGCGTCCTGCGGCTGAGACGCCCGTCAGGGGTCGTCGTCATCCCGCCAGGGACCGTTTTCATCACGAGGTGGTCTCGATCCCGAGGATCACCCCCGGTTCACCCCGTGGGACTGGTCCCGGAGGGCGCCGATCTCAGTAGGATGCGTGGTGCCTCGCGATGACGTATGTTTCGCCGTCCTCCGGGGGCAGCACCTGTCCGGACCGCACCCGCGGTCCGAGAGCCGTGGCCCGTGATGACGAGAAGAGTCCGTCGATGAAGTCAGCAACCACCTGGCGCCGGGGTGCGGTGGCCGCCGCACTGGCCCTGCCCCTCGCGTTCGCGTCGGCGGGTGCGGCGCTCGCCGCGGACCCTGCCGGCACCCCCACCGGCGGCTCGACCGGCTACCCGGCCGAGACGCCTCCGCCGCCGCCGAGCCTGGCCGTCAAGTCGCCCGTGTGCGACGGCAACGTCCCGTACCTGAGCTACGTCGTGGACGTCAGCAACGACCCGACGGCCACCTCCGTCGACCTCACGTGGACCAGCCTCGACGGCACCCACTCCGAGACGCAGACCGGTCTGCCGGTCTCCGGCAAGGTCCTCTGGCTGGGCGCCACGGAGTCCGGCGGCAAGCCGACGGGCTGGCCGGGCTGGGTCTTCAAGAACGGCACGTGGGAGGAGGGCGGCGAGTACACCTGGGTCCGTCCGACGGTCCGCGTGACGTTCACCGTCCACGACAGCGAGTACACGTCCACCCCGACCGCCACCGGCGCCGCGGCCTCCTCGGAAGCGGCGTTCAGCGACGGGGTGTACCGCTCCGGCACCGGGTCGACCGGTGACGCCGCGCTCCGCCTCCCGAGCGTGAACGTCGTCTCCGGCATCGTGAGCTACCCGCCGGCCACCACGGCCTGCGCCAACCCGACGCTCACCACGCCGTCCGGCTCGATGACCACGCCGGCCGGAGGCCAGACCACGCCCGGCCAGGTGCCGACGACCCCCGGCAAGAAGACCCTCGCGGAGACCGGCGCGGACGTCGCGCCGTTCGCCGGTGCAGCGGTGCTGCTCCTCGGCATCGGCGGGGTGCTCGTCCTGCTCGGACGCCGTCGCCGCAGCCACCTCCCGCACGGCAGCTGATCCGCGCCGGACGGCCCGCACGACGAAGGACCCCGGTCACCCTTGCGGGTGACCGGGGTCCTCGTGTGTCGGACGACGGTCCGGGCGGCTGTGTCAGCCGGCCCAGGTCGCCGCGGCCAGTCGCGCGTCCAGGCCGTCGAACGCCCACCGGTCCACCACGAGGACCGGGCCCTCCGGGCTGTTCGGGACGTACCACTGGATCTGCGTCGTCGTGAGCCCGACGTTGCCGTCGTCGTCCACGCAGGCGAGCACGATCTCGGACCGTGTCGCCTCCGAGCCAGCGACGACCGTCTTGGTCACCGTCGGCTCGTGGTCGCCGGAGACGGACGGGGTGAGCGCGTCCTTGCCGGGGCACTTCGTGCCCTTCGGCAGGTACGCCGTCGTCCCGTCGTCGCCGACCGCCTGGGTCACCGCGTCACCGGTGATGATGTCGAAGCCGGGGCACGGCTTGCCGTCCTCGCACCCGCGCGCGGTCACGTGGGTGATGCCGCCCTTCGGGGCCTTCGCGTACCAGTAGTCCGCCGCCATGATGTCGAGCGGTCCGATGGTGCGCTGCTCGCCCGACTCGGCGCCCCCGACGGGTGCCGTGGAGGTGGCCCCGGGCTGCGCGCTCGCGGCGTCGTCGGAACCCGACAGGAACGAGCAGCCCCCCAGCAGGGGCGCCGCGAGCAGCGCCCCTGCCGTGAGCAGACCGAGGGTCGTGCGGCGCATCAGCAGGCCCCGTTGTCGGTCCAGGGTCCGGTCGCGGCACCCGGGGCGTCGCCCTGGGTCCACCACTTCGCGGTCCACGTGTGGCCGTTGTAGGAGACCTTCTGGCCACCGGTGTAGACGGTGGTCGACGACCACGCGGTGGCCGTGCAGGTCCCCGTGCCGCCGCCCGACGTGGACGTCCCCGTGGACGTCGGGCTGGACGTGCTGCCCGTGCTCGGCTCGACGACCGTGACACCCCGCGGGTTGTCGTAGGTGGCCGCGTACGTCGTGCCGTTGATCGTCACGCGCAGGTTCGAGAGCTGCGCGATCGGGAGCTGCCAGGAGAACTTCGTCCACAGCGAGCCACCCGCGGCGATGCCGCCCGAGGGGACCTTCACGGTCGCGGTGTAGAAGTCGAACTTCAGGCCACCGACGTTGTTCGCCGGCTTCGTGTTCCCCGTCTGGGTCAGGCCCCAGCCGTTCTGCTCGCTCATGGCGCCCGTGTCGCTGGACGCGTAGTCGAACGTGATGGTCGAGCCCGCGGGGATCGCCGTCTTGCTGTTGTTCGTGAAGGTGACCTTGGGGTTGATCGGGTAGTTGTTGTCACCGAGCGCGAAGTCGGAGTACGACACGTCGAGCGCGATGGCCTGCGTCGGCATGGTCACGTCCGCCTTGGTGGCGCCGTAGGGCGCGGCCTTCGTGAACGCCGCGTGGATCTTGTCGACGAGCGTCGAGCCCATCTCGTACTGGCCCTTCGTGGCGTTGTACGAGTAGTCGCCCGCGAGCTCCCAGATCATGATGCCGCCGATGCCGTTGTCGGCCACGTACTGCGTCTTCGCCGCGATGGCGTCGTCCGCGTCGCCCGACAGGAACACCTTGGTCGTCGGGTTCCACCACCACTCGGTCTTCGAGACGGAGTCGAAGTTGTGCTGGTAGGTGCCGGTGATCGTCGTGGGGGTGCCGTACGACGCCGTGTAGTCGCCGACGACGCCCTTGGCGAGGTTCAGGACGTGCCAGATCGGGTTCGACCCGGCGGCCTCCTGGTTGCCGGACGAGTTGGTGTCGTGCCACAGGTTGTCGATGCCGTCCGCGCCGTTGCCGCAGGGCGTGGTGCCGCCGGCCTTCGAGCCGGTGCCGTCCGCGCACTTGGTCTGGTCGGGCAGTGCCGACGTCCCGTGCAGGCCGCTCGTGCCGCCCGAGACGTTCTTCCAGCCTCGCGTGTAGAACGGCACGCCGAGGTTGATCCGGCCGGCCGTCATGGCACCGCGGAAGTAGTGGTACGCCCAGTCGCCGTTGAGGTAGCCGATGCCCTTGTACGCCGTGTAGACGCCCGCCGCGGCGAGCTCCGCGTCCGCACCGTCGTCGAACAGGGGGGCGTTGCCGCCGACCTTGTCGTTCCAGGCGCCGTGCAGGTCGTACGACATCATGTTCGCGAAGTCGAGGTACTGGACCATCTGGCTGACCTCTTCGCCGCGCAGCAGCCAGCCGGAGGCCGGGACGGCCGCGGTGAGCTCGTAGTACTTGCCGTCGGCCGCGCTGGCCGCGTCGAGCTTCTGGCGCAGCGTCTTCATGAGGTTGAGGTAGTTCGCCCACAGGACGCCACGGCTGCCGTTCGACACCGAGAAGTCGAGCGGGTTGCCCGCGTTGTTGTTCGACGTCGGGTACTCGTAGTCGATGTCGACGCCGTCGAAGCCGTACTGGCGGATGAACGACACGGCCGAGTCGGCGAACGTGTTGATCGACGCCTGCGACTTGGTCATCGAGTAGAAGCCGCCCGACGCGACACGGGAGCCCGACGCGTCGAAGTAGCCGCCGGTCTCGGCCCAGCCGCCCACGGAGATGAGCGACTTCACGCCGGGGTGCTGCGCCTTGTACTTGTTGAGCAGGTTGAGCTCACCCGTGTACGAGTAGTCCTTGCTCATGTCGGCGCCCGCGACGCCCGGGAAGGTCATGTCGGTCGCGGCGTTGCCCTTGGCGTCCTGGTTGACGGACACCTTGCCGTTGCCGTCGATGTGGCCGAACGCGTAGTTGATGTGGCTGACCGAGTTCCACGGGATGTTGTTCGGCAGGTACGACGGCGTGCCGTCCGTGCCGGTGCGCCAGCTCGTGAAGTAGCCGATCACGCGACGCTGGAGGCTGTTCGGGAGCTTCTCGCGGCCGTTCGTGTCGTACACCGAGCAGTACGGGACCTTGACGCCCGGCGTCGTGTACAGGCCGTCGGGGCGGCACGCCTCGTCACCGGACGCGGTGGGGGTCGACGTCGCCGTCGGCGTCGCGGTCGCCGTGGGCGTCGCGGTCTTCGTCGGGGTGGCGGTGGCCGTCGGGGTGGCGGTGGCCGTCGGGGTGGCCGTCGGCGTCGCGGTCTTCGTCGGCGTGGCCGTCGGGGTCGACGTGGCCGTCGCGGTCGGCGTGCTCGTGCCGCAGGCACCCACGGACGCCCACACGCCCGAGGTGTTGGTGCTCGGGACCTCGTTCTGGGTCCACCACTTGGCCGTGTAGTTGACGCTCTGGTACGAGACGGCGGCACCGCCGCTGTAGGCGGTGGCGGCGTTCCAGGCGGTGCTGCACGCCGCGGCGGCCTGCGCGGTGGGGGCGAGTGCGGCGACACCGACGCCGGCGAGGCCGAGGGCCGTCGCCGACGCGGCGAGCGCTGCGACGATGCGGCGCGCTCCCGCTGCTCGGATGGGTGATGACATGGGTTGTGCTCCTCCGGGTGTGGGCGCCGCCAGGGCGACGCATCACTTGACGGTATTTTGTGAGGTTCGCTTCCGATATCGGGTGAAGCCACACTCCGACCCGGTCGTCCCCGGTCGTCGTACGGGTATCCCCTCATCGGGTCGCGATCCTCGGTCCCTCTCTTGCTGCCCCCTGCCCCCCTGCGCCCGCTGCGCTGCGGGCGCGCGCCCCGCCGTCCGGCGGCCGCGTCGGCTCAGTCCCCCGAGCCCGGACCTCCTCGGTGCGCGAGGACCGTCAGCTCGAGGCGCGACCGCACCCCGAGCTTGCGGAACACCCGGCCGAGATGGACCTCGACCGTGCGGACCGACACGAAGAGCGTCTCCGCGACCTCACGGTTGGACGCGCCCTCGACGACGAGCAGCGCGACGTCGAGCTCACGGTCGGTGAGGACGCCCGCCCAGCGCGTCCGCAGCCGGTCGGCGAGCTCGAGCACCGTGACCCCCGACGCCGGCTCCGCGGTGCCCCCCTGCGGGGCGTCGCCGCCGGAGCCGCGGCCGTCGACGGCCGCCAGGTCCGCGAGGACGACGTCCGACCACGCGGACGCCCCGGCCTCCCGGAACAGCTCGAGCGCCGAGAACAGGTGTCCGCCGCCCCCGAGCTCGTCGCCGAGACCCACGAGGGCGCGCCCCACGACGAGCTCGGTCCGGGCACGCTCGAACGCGGACGCGAGCGACCGGGAGACCATCGCCCCCCGCTCGGCCGCCGCCAGGACGGAGCCGGGCTCCGCGAGGAGGACGTCGAGGCGCGCCTCGGCCGCGACCCGCATCTCGCCCGGCAGGGCGGCGGCGCGGGCCCGGGCACGCGCCGCGGCCCGGGCGGCTGCATCGGGTCGCCCGGCGCGGCACCACACGGCGACCTCGTCGTCGGCGGGGAGGGGCAGGAGACGCGCGTCGTGCGGCAGCTCGCGCCCGTCGGACAGCTCCAGGAGGGTCGCCGCCTGCGCGGGCTCGTCGTCGAAGATCGCGAGCAGGGCCCGGTCCTCGAGCGCCGCGTGGCGCAGCGGCAGGCCCGGCTGCCCGGGCATGGTCTCCTCGAGCGCCGACGCGAGCCGACCGACCGAGCCGGTGACGAGGACGTCGAGCCGGCGCGCGAGCGCGACCCCGAGGCCGGCGAACGGCATCCCGACCGGGAGCCGGTACGCGGCCTCCGCGAGGTCCTGACGCGCCGTCGCGAGCTGCCCCGACCACACGTCGACGAGGACCTTCGCGACCCAGAGCTGCGCCTCCTCGAGCGGCGTCGCCGCGACGCAGTCACCGAGCACCCGGCCGGCCCCGTCGCTGAGCGGCGCGAGCTCCGACAGGGCGGACGCGAGCGCCGCCGACGCCGAGGCCAGGTTGCCGGCCTGCGCGGCGCGGATCGCCATCGCGGCCCGCGTGCCCGTCCGGCGGACGGTCCCGGGCGGCACCGCGCGGGGGGACGACGTCGTGACCCCGAAGACCTCGCAGACCACCCGCGTCTCCTCGAGCACGGCGCCCAGCCGGTCGGTGAAGCCGTCACCGAGCGCGTCGGCGAGACGCTCCGCGAGCGCGAGGGCCTCGCGGGCGGCCGTGCCGTCGCCCCGCTCGGCGTGCAGGGTCGCGGCGCGCGCCGCGCCCACGACGACGCCCGCGACCTGGTCGGGGTCGCCCGCCGCACGCCGCTCGGCCTTGTCGAGGACCTCGTCGGGCACCTGCCCGTCGGTCAGCGTGACGGCGGTGAGGAACGCGCCGATCCCGCGGCCGAGCACGCCGTCCTCGTGCGAGCGCATCCCGCCGCGCCCCCAGCCGGCGGCGTCGACCACGTAGCCGGCGTGCAGCGCGGCGCGCACCACGAGCTCGATCGCCGACTCGAGGTCGGGGCCCGAGCAGTGCGAGGCGGCCTCGCGAGCCACGTCGTAGGCGCCGTCCGCGTCTCCGTCGCGGAACATGCGTGCGGCGAGCGCGACGAGCGGTGCGCCGAGGGCGGGGTCGGTCTGGATGGTCGCGAGCGCGGCGTGCCAGGTCGCGGCGTCGCGCTCGCCGGTGGCGGCGTGCACGCGGGCCAGCGCGTGGTGCGCGGCGGACCGCTCGGAGAGCGACGCGTCGCTGTGCACGACGGCACGGACGCGGGGGTCGACGAACGCGAACCGGGACGCCGTGAGGTCGAGGTGGCGTGCGCACGGCCGCGTCAGGAGGTCGTCCCCGGTGATCCCGCACGCCGCGAGCAGCACGTCGGTGCGCCGGACCGACGCGAGCGCCGCGACGAGGAGGATGCCGCGGTCCGCGGCGCCGAGGTCGTCGAGAGGGCCGACCGCCCCGCGTGCCGCCGACGTGACGGGCAGCGGCTCGGGCAGGGCGGACCAGCCGGCGAGCTGGTCGCCGGTCAGCACCTGGGCGACCTGGGAGACGGCCGCCGCGTTGCCGCCGAGCGCGTCGACGAGCCGTGCGGCGACGTGCGGAGCGCAGGCGACGCCGACCTCGTTCCAGAGCAGGTCCAGCGCGTCGCCCCAGCCGAGCGCCGGGACGTCACGGACCTCGATCGGGTACGTGAGCCCGGGCACGTCGCGGGTGCCGCTGATGGTGCCGAGCAGGACGAGCCCGCGGGTACGGCGGCCGACCAGGCCGAGCAGCACGTCGATGCACGTCGGGTCGACGAGGTCGAGGTCGTCCGCGACGAGGACGACCGTCGTGTCGTCCTGCACGGCACCGAGGTAGTCGGCGAGCGCGACGACGACGCCGCCGGGGTCGGTCCCCTCGCGCACGAGCGTCTCGACGCTGCACATCCAGGCGGGGGCGTCGATCCCGGTCGCCTGCTGGACCTGCGTGACGATCGAGGTGACCGCCGCGCCCTGCTGCTTGACGCTGCCCGAGCGGAGGCGGACGACCACGAGCTCCTGCGTCGTGGGGCGCGACAGCAGGTGGTCGACGACGCGGTCCAGCGTGGCGCTCTTGCCCATGCCGGGCTCGGCGCGCCAGACGATCCCGCCGCGACGGTCGGCGACCAGCGCGGCGGCCCGCTCGAGCTCGACCGTCCGGGTCGAGTACGTGCCGGTGCGGCCGCGCCGATGGTCGCGCCGGCGCGGCGCGACCGTTCCCCCTGGACGGTTCGGGAACGTGACGATCACGAGGAACCCTCCTTCGCTGAACGGCATCGGTCAGTGTGGTGAATGTTAGCCGCCCTGCGATTCCCAGGAGAGCATGGAGGGGTTGCGATCGTGTTTCGGCTGACGCCCTGGAATGTTTCGGACTAAACGGACATCGGCGGGATTCTGCGGCTGAGAGCGCTACCGGGCGGTACGCCCACCCCGAAAAAACCCGAAAGAATCCTTCGAGCAGCCTGTCCGACATGTGGGACAGTCGTCCCGGACGAGTGCCCCGGACGACAGACACGGGTCGTACGGGGCCGCGCAGCAGGTCGGAGCACGCGCCGGGCCCACCCCGCCGAGCAGGCGGTCGTCGACCCCGGAACGGCGGTTCAGGGCGATGACCGCCACCTCGGCGGTGGGCAGGCGCCTGCTCGACACCGGGCGCAGCGCACCCGTCGCCGCGAGCGCACCGGTCAGACCTCGACGAGCACCGTGAAAGGGCCGTGGTTGACCGATGCGACGTCCATGTCGGCACCGAACCGGCCCGTCTCCACGACGACGCCGGCGGCCCGCAGCTCCGCCACCACGGCGTCGACGAGCGGCTCCGCGACCGCGCCGGGTGCGGCCGCCGACCACGACGGGCGCCGCCCCTTGCGCGTGTCGCCGTACAGCGTGAACTGGCTGACCACGAGGACCGGCGCCCCCGCGTCCAGGACGCTCACCTCACCCGGCAGGATGCGCAGCCCCGCGACCTTGCGGGCCAGCGCCAGCGCCCGCTCCGCCGTGTCGGCGTGCGTGACCCCGACGAGCGTGAGCAGACCCGGGCCGATCGCGCCGACGACCTCGCCGTCGACCGTGACGGAGGCCGAGCGGACCCGCTGCACCACTGCTCTCATCGGACGCTCACGCGGCGTCGCCGGGCAGCGCGCCCGGGGCGTCCGGCAGCGCCGCCTCGACCCGGCCCACGGGACGTCCCCCGCCCTCGACCGGCCACGCGGGCAGGACGCCGGCGACGTCCACCCCGAGCCGGTCGAGCACCGCCGTCGCGACCGCGGCGAGCGGCCGCTGGCCGCCGTCCGCGATCTTGAGCGCGAACGCCCGCCCGTCGGGCAGGGCGGCGGCCAGCACGCCGTCGGCACCGTCCTTGACGACCATGCCGGGCACGGCGTCCATGAGGAGCGTCGTCTCGCGACGGGTGCCCGCGACCATGTGCGGGTGCTGCGTCATCGCACGGGCGACGAGCGCCTCCGGGGCGAGCGGATCCCGCCCGGGAGCGGTGGCGATGCGCCGGAAGGCGCGCAGCAGCCCGGCGGTCGACGCCGAGAAGAGGGGCGCACCGCACCCGTCGACGGTCACGTGGGCGGCGCCGGTCTCCTCGGGCGGCGCGCCGGCCGCCTCGGCGTCCGGCGCCGTCAGCTCGCGGACCACGTCCCGCAGCGCGACCTGCAGCGGGTGGTCGACCGCGAGGTAGCCCGACGTCGGCCAGCCCGCGGCGACGCACGTCGCGAGCATCGCCGCGTGCTTGCCCGAGCAGTTCTGCGTCAGCCGCTCCGGCCCGTGGCCCGCCTGCTGCCACTCGCGGGCGATCTCGGGGTCCAGCGGGAGCGTGGGCTCGTTCGCGAGCGCGCGCTCGTCGAGGCCGTACGTGGAGAGGATCTCGAGCACGCCGTCACGGTGCGCCTCGTCCCCGCTGTGGCTCGCGCAGGCGAGCGCGAGCAGCCGGTCGGGCAGCGCGAGCCCGTGCCGGAGCATGGCGACGGCCTGGACCGGCTTGAGCGTGGACCGCGGCCACAGCGTCGCGGCCGGGTCGCCGACCTCGACGACCGTCCGGCCGTCGGCGTCCGCGGCGCGCAGGTGCCCCGCATGGACGGACTCGACGAGATCGCCCCGCCGCACGACCGCGAGGACGCCCGCGCCCCGGCCCGGCAGGCCGTACGAGGTGGTCGCGGCAGCAGGCACCGCGCTCACCAGCCGCCCGACGACGGACGCCGCCCCGGGCCACCGCCCTGACCGCCGCCCCGTCCCCCGCGCCGCGCCGAGTAGGGCTCGAGCCGCGGGCGCACGTCGGCGAGGTAGACGATCGCCGCGACCGCCACGATCAGCGACAGGAAGCCGGGGAACCCGACGATCCCGACGCCGGCCGCGGCGAGCAGGATGGCCAGCCAGATCGGCTTGCTGAGCTTGCGCTCGGACCGGAACGCGTGGGCCGGGCGGCGCAGCGCGTCGACGAACGCGTAGAGCTGGAGGGCGTACGACGCGAGCGTCAGCGTCAGCAGGATCCAGTACTGGACGGGGCCCACTCGTCTCCTTCGGTCGGGTCCTTCGGTCGGACGCAGGGTCGGGCTCGGCCTGACCTCACGGCTGGGCCCGCGGCCTGGCTCACTGTCTGGCGCTGCCCGGCTCGGAGTCGAGCCTACGTCGTGCGCGGGCGCCCGGGCTGGGCTGCGGCAGGCCGGGCACGCCGTGCTCGCCCGGCACCACCGTGAGGCCTTCGGCCGCAGCGGCGGCCGCGACGTGCTCGTCCCAGACGGCCATCACGACGTCGGGGGCCAGGACGAGCGCGGACGCGAGGTGGACGGCGTCCCCGCCGCGCAGCGGGTGCCGGCCGACGAGGTCCGCCGCGAGCGCGGTGACCGCCGCGAGCGGCTCGACCACGTACACGCCCGCCCACAGGGACTCCCACAGCTGCAGCGCGGCCGCGTGCTCGGACGGGTCGAGGAGGCCGCGGCGCACGCCGGCGGCCAGGACGGCACGCAGCTCGACGTCGCTGAGGCGGCTGGTCGCGACGAGCGGGGCGCGGTTCCAGAGCTCGACGGCGAGCTCGCTGCCGTGCTCGCGCCGGACGAGCCGCACCAGCGCGGTCGTGTCGAGGTAGACGGTGGTCACGGCGGGGCCCGTCAGCGGCGCAGGCGGCGGACGAGCCCGGACACGGCGTTCTGCCCGCGCGCGGGGTGCTCGCCGTCGGGGGTGGTCGCGACCGGGCGCTCGTGCTCGGGCGCGGTGAGCAGCCCGTCGCGGAGCAGCCCGGCGACGAGGTCGGCGCCGTCGAGCCCGGAGAGGCGGGCGACCGGGATGCCGCGGTCGGTGACCACGACCTCTTCGCCCGTCCGGGCCCGGTCGATCCAGGTCTTGAGCTCGGCGCGCAGGGCGCTCACGGAGACCTCCATGCCCGGACCGTACACCTGACCCGATGCGGACTGTACGTCGACCCGCCGCGTGCAGGCGGCGGGACCGTGCGCACCGCCGTCCGCCCGGGAGGCAGCCGGCTCAGAGGTCGGGGAGCGCGTCCCGGGCCGCGCCGGGCTCGACGCCCGCGGCCTCGAGCGCGTCGACGACCGCGGACCGCACCAGGAGGACGAGCGCCTGCACCTCCCAGTCGTCGGCCGCGACGGTGCGCGGCTCGAGCCGGCCCGCGAGCGTCAGCAGCTCGTCCCGCGCGCGCACGGGGTCGGTGCCCTGCGAGAGCGCGGTCCCCAGGTCGCGCACCGCGACCGCGAACAGCCCGACGAGCTCGCCCAGCACCGCCGTCTCGCGGTCCGGACCCGTCAGCGTGACCGCACGCCGCGACAGCACGCGCACGGTCCGGATGACCCGGTCCACCAGCACGACGCGCTGTCCCGCGAGCTCGACCTCCGCGAGGTGCCGCCGGGCGCGCGCGTTGACGCGCGCGACGTCGCGCGCCGAGGCCGCGGCGTCGCGCCACTCCACGAGCGACGGCTCGCTCGCCCGACCACGGGCGAGCGCGGCCCGCGCCAGGTCGGTGTCACGCTCCTGGAGCGACCGGGCGAGCAGGTCGAGCGTCTCGCGGAGCTCCTCGACGGCCTCCTGAGCGAGCGCGGACAGGCGCCGGCGCGGGTCGTTGGGCGAGAACGCCGCGACGGCGAGCGCGACCCCGCCGCCCACCAGGGCGTCGACGAACCGGCTCGCGGGAGCGCCGGGCGTCGGCGGCAGCAGCACGATGACGACGGCCTGCACGCCCGCCTGCGTGGTGAGCAGCGGACCCCGGTCGATGAAGCGCGCGAGCAGCGCCGACACGGCGAGCACGAGCGCGACCTGCCACGCCCCCGACCCGATGACGTGCGTGACGGCGTCGCCGAGCCCCACCCCGATCGCGACGCCGATGGCGAGCTCGAGGACCTTGCGCGGCTGCCGGTCGCGGGTGAACCCCAGGCAGACCCACGCCGCGACGGGCGCGAAGAACGGGTACGGGTGACCCAGCGGCCAGTGCGCGATCGAGTAGGCGACGCCCGCGGCCACCGACGCGACGAGGACGGGGACCAGCGCGACCTTGACGCGTCCCGCGCCCTGCCGCAGCCGGGCGCGACCGACCAGCAGGCGCAGGTTCCGCCAGGTCGCCGCAGCCGACGGTGACCGTCCACCGGGCGCGGGGGGCTGCGGCGACGTCGCCGGACCTCGCCCGGGCGGGACCGTCACCCCGGCGCCCCGGTCAGACCAGGCCCGTGCGCGTGCCCAGCCCGCGCGTGAGGGGGCCGCGCGCCTCGGGCCGGTCGACCGACGTGCCCTCGCCGGGCACGACGACCTCCTGTCCCGCCGAGACGGCCCCGCCGTCACAGTCGACCAGCAGCTCGCCGTCCGTCGCCGAGCGCTTGAGGACGACGAGCGCGACCGGCCCGAGCTCGTGGTGCCGCGCGACGCTCGTCACGCGGCCGACGGGCCGGCCCTCGGGCAGCGCGCCCGGGCCGCCCGGCCAGACGTCGGCGCCGGCGGCGGGCAGCAGGTGCCCCGACCCGTCGAGGTGCGCCATCGCGAGCCGGCGCGGCGGCCGACCCAGGTTGTGCACGCGCGCGACCGTCTCCTGGCCGCGGTAGCAGCCCTTGTGCAGGTGGACGGCAGTGCGCAGCCAGTCGAGCTCGTGCGGGATCGTGCGGTCGTCGACCTCGGTCGCGAGCCGGGGGCGCCACGCGGCGACACGCGCGGCCTCGGTCGCCCACGTGCCCACGAGCCGCCAGCCTGCAGCCTCGCGCGCCGCGACCGCGGTCGCCAGCTCGCCACGCGGCACGAGGACGAGGCGCCACGGACGGTCACGGCCCGGGTGGTCGTCGTCCGCCGGCCCGTAGCGCGTGCCGCCGGGAGCCGTGCGGGGCCAGGGGTCGCGCCACGTCACGGGCTCGTCCGCGGTGCCCTCGGCGTCCACGGGCTCGCCGATCGCGGCGACCTCGGCGGTCGCGTCCGTGATCTCGACCCGCAGCGAGAACTTCATGCGGTCGAGCCATGCCGCGAGCGGCGCGGCGTGCGACGCCTCGGTCACGAGCCACACCCCCTCGCCGTCGTCGACGACTCCCGCGCTGTGCTCGACGTGCCCGTGCGGGTCGAGGACGAGCAGCTCGGTCGACGTGCGGGGGGCGAGGCCCGCGAGGTCCTGCGACGTGATCGAGTGCAGCCACGTCAGCCGATCAGGCCCGGTGACGCGCACGACGCCCAGGTGCGAGAGGTCCGCGACGGCGCCGTGGCGCTCGAGCGCACGCTGCTCGGCCGTCGGGTCGCCGTAGTGCCACGCGACGCCCGCGTCGGGACCCGCGCCGGCCACGGCGCCGGACCGGTCGAGCAAGGGGCTGCGGTACGTCGGCTGGTCGGCGGTCTGGTCCGTCACGGGCTCAGCCGTCCTGCCGGACGAGCCGCGCGGACGCGTAGTTCTGCAGCGGGTTGCCGAACGCGGCGAGCTCCCAGACCCACATGAGATCGCCCTCGACGAGGCCGTAGAGACGCTTGGACGCCGTCACCTCGGCGGCCGACGACGTCCGCGCGATGAGGTCGTGCACCAGGTCGATGCGCCCGTTGCCGATCGCGCCCACGTAGAGCGTGAGCCAGCCCGCCGGGTCCGCGAGAAGCACCTCGAGCGGGTGCTGGTGCTCGGCCAGGTCGTCCGGACGCTCCGGCGGGACCCGCCAGAAACCCGTCTCGGTCTCCCACACCGGCAGGCCGGAGGACGCGTCGCGGGGCGCGGTCGCCGGGGCGGCGTCGTCGACGTCGGTCGTCTCGGCGGACCAGTCGTCGGGCACCGTGCCCGGCACGGCCGCCTCGACGATCCGCAACGTGGACTCGTACCGCAGGTACGGGCCGCCGTCGTGGTCGAAGACGACCTCCTGCACGAAGGCCACCTCGTCGATCCCGGGGTACTCGATGACGCCCTCACCGCGCCACCGACCCACGAGCCAGGCGAGCGGGTAGACCTCCGGCGCGAGGCCGTCCGGAACCGTGAACGACATCAGCGCTGGCCGGAGTACAGCCGGTAGACGGCGTAGCCCGCGAACCACACGATGACGAGGGACGTCACCGACAGCAGGGTGACGAAGAAGATCTCGGTGCCGGTCATGAGGCGATCCTACGTCGCGACGCGCCCGCCGCGACGCTCCTGCGGCGTCGGCGGATACGCTCGAGGACGTGATCCCCGACACTCTCCCCGACGTCTCCGCCGGACCGGCGGCCGCACCGGTCCCCGCGCGCAGGACGCTCGTCGTGAAGACGACGAGCGGGACGGACCGCCCCGAGGCGGCCAACCAGGCGTTCACCGTCGCCGCGGCCGCCGTCGCCGCGGGCGTCGAGGTGAGCCTCTGGCTCACCGGCGAGGCCGCGTGGTTCGGCGTGCCCGACCGCGCCGCCGAGCTCGTGCTCGAGCACGCCGCTCCCCTGCCCGACCTGCTCGAGGCGGTGCTCGCGGCCGGGAGCGTGACCGTGTGCACGCAGTGCGCGGCCCGCCGTGGGATCTCGCCGGACGACGTGCTGCCCGGCGTCCGGATCGCGGGCGCGGCGGTGTTCGTCGAGGAGGCGCTCGCCCCCGGCGCGCAGGCGCTCGTGTACTGACGGGTCCGTCCGCACGGGCCCGTTCGTCAGCGCGGCGGCAGCGTGAGGATCTCGGCGCCGTCCTCGGTGATCGCGACCGTGTGCTCGGTGTGCGCCGTCCGGCAGCCCGTCGCGCTGCGCAGGGTCCACCCGTCGTCGTCCGTGACGAGCTCGTCGGTGTCGACCATGACCCACGGCTCGAGCGCGAGCAGCAGGCCCGGCCGCAGCGCGAAGCCCCGGCCGGGTCGCCCGGCGTTGGGGACGTGCGGCTCCTGGTGCATCGTCGTCCCGATGCCGTGCCCGCCGAAGTCCGTGTTGACGGGGTAGCCGGCCGCGTCGAGGACCGTCCCGATCGCGTGGGACAGGTCGCCGGTGCGCGCGCCCGGGCGGGCGGCGTCGATGCCCGCCGCGAGGGCGCGGCGGGTCGCCTCGATGAGGGCGTCGCTCTCGTCGTCGGACGACCCCACCACGAAGCTGATCGCCGCGTCGGACGCGATCCCGTGCAGCGACACCGCGAGGTCGAGCGTGAGCAGATCGCCGTCAGCGAGGGCGTAGTCGTGCGGCAGGCCGTGCAGGACGGCGTCGTTCACCGACGTGCACACGTAGTGGGCGAAGGGGCCGCGGCCGAAGGACGGCGCGTAGTCGACGTAGCAGGACTGCGCGCCGGCGCCGTCGATCATCTCGTGCGTCCAGCGGTCGAGGTCGAGCAGGTTCGTGCCGACGGTCGCGCGGGTGCGGAGCGACTCGAGGATGCTGCCGACGAGCGCGCCCGTCTCGCGGGCCCGGGCGATCTCGCGGGGACTGAGGATCTCGATCATGGGGGCGCCCTTCTCACGGCCGGCACGGGTCGTGCCCACCGTATCGGGCGGCGGCCGTCGGGGTGCGGCGGCCGGTGGTGCGCCGGTCAGCGCGCCGGGCGCACCCGCCGCAGGAGCACGTACAGCTCGCACCCGAGGCACAGCCCGAAGACGGCGTTGAGCAGCGCCGCGACCAGCGCCACCGCGGCCGCCACCGCGACGGCGACCGCGACCCCTGCGAACCCGAGGACGACACCGACACCGGTGACGACCAGGCCGACGACCTGCGCGAAGCGCGGCGGGCGCGGGTCCTCGAGCTCCTCGGGCGGGGCGAGCCGCGGCCGGACGAGGCGCCGGAAGAGCACGCTCTGCCAGGTGTGCTGGACGCCGCGCGCCACGCCCAGCGCGAACGACAGCGCGACGAGCAGGAGCAGCCACAGGGCGGCCGGGGTCCCGGCGAGCAGGAGGACGACGGCCAGCAGGACCGCGGTGATCCCGGCGGTGAAGCGGGGCCCGCGGGGGTCGATCCCGGGCCGGGTGCCGGGCTGTGCGGCGCCGGAGGCCGGTGCGGTGTCGGTCACGGGGTCTCCCGGTCTCGTGGGGCGGTCGTCGGGGCGGTCGTCGGGGCAGGGTCAGACGGGGACGAGGTCGAGCGCCTCGCGCGCCTGGCGCGGCTGGACGGCACCGGTCATCCGGGCCACCTCGTGCCCGTGCGCGTCGAGCACCACGACGGTGGGTGCGCGCAGCACGGACAGCTGGCGGACGAGCACGGGGTACCGGTCGACGTCGAGCTCGACGTGCCCGACGCCGGGGGTGTCGGCGCGGACCGCGTCGAGGGTCCGTGACGTCGTGCGGCACGGGCCGCAGAACTCGGCCGAGAACTGCACGAAGGTGGCGCGGGGGGCGAGGTCGACGCCGGCGTCGGCCCACCGTGGACCCTTGTCGCGGTGCCCCGTGTCCCCCGCGCGCCCGGTGCGGCCCGCGTCGGGCTTGGCCGACTGGCGCACACGCCCCTGGCGCGAGCGCCACCAGGCACCGGCGACGAGGGTGAGCGCGACGATCGCGACGACGAGGAGGACACGGACCACGGGATCATGGTCCGCTCCCGACGTCCGCGCACCACGACACGTCTCACATCACGGGACGGTGAGTCGGTGGAGCGGGGCGCCGGCGCAGCGTGCGACGCGCCTCAGGTGACGACGAGCCGGCCCACCACGAAGATGAGGATGCCGCCGACCGCGACGGGCAGGGTGGCGGCGCTCAGCGACGCGAGCCGGCCGCGCGCGGTCGGCAGGTGTCCCAGCAGCGCGTACACGGCAGCCACCAGGACCCCGGCGACGAGACCCGCCCAGGCCCCCGCCGGGATGAGCAGCTTCGGGAGCGCGGCGCCGATCCCGGCGCCGGTCGCGACCGCGAGACCCGTCGTCACGACGGCGTTCGCCCACCCGCGCAACGGCATCGCGCACACCACCGCCGCGACCGCGAGCGCCGCCGCGCACGCCACCACGAGCTGCGCACCCTCGTCGCTCATGCCCGCCGCGAGCCAGCCCGAGCAGCCGACCGCGACGACGATGCCGCTCACGACCCCCGAGACGTTCTCGACGAGCGCGTCGCGCGGGTGGCGTGCGAGCTCGTTGACGAACGCGAGGAGCAGGCCCATCGCGACCACGACCGGGAGGTTGCGGAGCACGGGCTCGCCGTCCGTCACGGTGACGACGCCCACGGCACCGAGGCCGACCAGCGCCACCACGAAGCCGGACGTGCCGGGCGCCCGCAGGTGCAGCAGCGCGGGCCAGCCGAGCGCCACCCCGACGACGAGCACGACGACCGCGCCGGTGAGCGCCATCGTGCCGAAGTACGCCGCGCCCGCGACGAGCGTCGCGATGCACGCCGTCACGACCGAGCGCGTGGTGACCGTCATGCGACCGACCCGCCGCGCGTCGTCCGGCGGCGCGCCGGGACGGGACGCCGGCACCGGGCACGGCTGTTCACGGGGAGAATGCGTACGGGCACGTCACCGAGTGTCCCAGACCGGCACCCCTCGCCCGAACCCGCCACCGCGGCCGGGCACGAAAGGCACGATGGTGAGCGATGCTCCGAGATGATCGGTCGGCGGTCAGTGATCGCCGCGGACTCGCGGGTCGGGCAGGATACGGTGGCGGTGCCCGACGAGCGCGAGTGGAGGTGAGACCGTGGCGACCCTGCTGATCCTGACCCCGGCGACGGGGAGCTCGGCCGAGATCCTGCCCGCCCTCGGGCTGCTCTCCCACAGCATCCGCGTCCTGCCGATGGAGCCGTCCGCCCTGGTGGACGCGCCGGACAGCGACGTCATCCTGCTCGACGCGCGGCGCGACCTCGTCGCCGCCCGCACGACGTGCCGCCTGCTGCGCGCGACCGGCCTCACCGTCCCGCTGCTGCTCGTGCTCACCGAGGGCGGCCTCACCGTCGTCACGCACGAGTGGGGCGCCAGCGACCTGCTGCTCGCCGACGCCGGCCCCGCGGAGGTCGAGGCGCGGATCCGGCTCGCGGTGGAGCGGTCCCGGCAGGCGGCCGGCGCGTCCGCCCAGGAGGAGATCGCCGCGGGCGACCTCGCGATCGACGCGTCCGGGTACACGGCCCGCCTGCGCGGCCGCCCGATCGACCTCACGTACAAGGAGTTCGAGCTCATCAAGTACCTCGTGCAGCACCCGGGCCGCGTGTTCACCCGCGCCCAGCTGCTCCAGGAGGTCTGGGGCTACGACTACTACGGCGGCACCCGGACCGTGGACGTCCACGTGCGGCGCCTGCGCGCCAAGCTCGGGCCTGAGCACGAGCAGCTCATCGGCACGGTCCGCAACGTCGGCTACCGGTTCGACCCGCCGAAGGAGCGCCGCGGAGACAAGTCCGCGGACCGGTCCGGTGCCCTCGCGGGCGACGCCGCCGACGGACCCGCCGTCGCCGCGGGCGGCGGGGCGCCCGGCCCCGGGGCACGGGGATGATCGCCGACTACTCGACGGCTCTCGTCGACGGGCCGTGGCGCCACGAGTTCGTGGCGGCGAACGGCGCACGGTTCCACGTGGCCCTCGCGGGCCCGGACCCGACGGAGCGCGTCGGCGGCGAGCCGGCCCCGCTCGTCGTCCTGCTGCACGACTTCCCGCAGCTGTGGTGGGCGTGGCGCCACCAGATCGTCGCGCTCGCCGACGCCGGCTACCGGGTCGCCGCGATGGACCTCCGGGGCACGGGCGCGTCCGACAAGCCGCCGCTCGGGTACGACGTGCCCACCCGGACGCGCGACGTCGCCGGCGTGGTCCGGTCGCTCGGCGCCGACCGGGCGACCGTCGTCGGGAACGGCTTCGGCGGGACGGTCGCGTGGGCCATGGCCGCGATGCAGCCTGCCGTGACGGCCGCCGTCGCGGCCTTCGCCGCACCGCACCCCGCGCACCTGCACACGTCGCGCAACGCGCCGTACACCCGGGCGTTCCACCGGCGGCTCGCGTCCGCACAGGCGCCGTTCGCGCCCGAGCGCGGTCTCGTGGACGGACGCCTCGTCGACTCGTGGCTCCAGGGCGGGGCGCACGTGCCGTTCGACGACGACGTGCTCGAGACGTACCGCACCGCGGCCCGCATCCCGTTCGCCGCGCACTGCTCGGTCGAGGCGCTGCGCTGGTGGATCCGCTCCGTCCCGAGGATGGACGGCCGCCGGTTCACGACGGCGGTGCGGCGCCGGCTCGACCAGCCCGCGCTGCTCGCGCTCGGTGCCGACGACCCGTACCTGCGGACCGACGCGTCGACGCTGGACGCCGCCGCGTTCGCGTCCCACCTGCGGGTCGAGGTCGTCGACGACGCCGGCCACTACCTGCCCGAGGAGGCGCCCGGCGCGGTCTCCGAGCTGCTGCTCGACTGGCTGAAGGGCGCCCGCCGCCCCTGACGCCGGTCCGGACCACACCGCCCGGCACCGCAGAATGTTCCCCGTGCACCCCCAGCCCCCCACGTCGTCCCCGGCGACCGCCCGCCGGCCGCGTCGCGCCGCCCGCGCCCTGACCACGGGGACGACCGCGCTCGTCCTCACCACCGCGCTCGCCGCCCTCGCCGGCTGCGCGCCCGCCACCGAGGGCCACGCCGCCGCGACCCGCAGCGGCCACGCGTCGGCCGGCGCCTCGAAGCCCCGGGCGACCACCACCGACCGCCCCCAGGCGTCGCCGGCGCCGAGGAAGACCCCGAGCACCCGCTCGAGCGGGGGCACGACCAGCACCGCAGGGTCCGCGGGGACGGCCGTCACGGTCCTCGCGACACTCCCCGTGAAGGGACGCGCCCCGATGACGGGCTACGAGCGCGACCAGTTCGGACCCGCGTGGGCCGACGTCGACCACAACGGCTGCGACACGCGCAACGACATCCTGGCGCGCGACCTCACGCACGTGACGACCAAGGCGGGCACGCACGGCTGCACCGTCCTCACGGGCACCCTCGCCGACCCGTACTCGGGTCGCGCGATCGCGTTCCAGCGCGGCGCGACCACGTCGACCGCCGTCCAGATCGACCACGTCGTCGCGCTCGCCGACGCCTGGCAGACGGGCGCCCAGAAGCTCTCCGCGGACCAGCGCGAGGCGTACGCCAACGACCCGTACGTCCTGCTCGCGGCGGACGGGCCGCTCAACGGGCAGAAGGGCGCGGGAGACGCCGCGACCTGGCTGCCGCCGAACAAGGCGTTCCGCTGCCAGTACGTCGCCCGGCAGATCGGCATCAAGCACAAGTACCACCTGTGGGTCACGGCCGCGGAGCACGACGCCATGGAGTACGTCCTCGCGACCTGCCCGACGCAGCCGGTACCGACGGGCGGCGGCGCGGTCGTGAAGCCGACCGGCGCGGCCTCGGCGAGCACCCCGCACGCGACGGCGACGAGCACCCCGGCCGCGAAGGCCGCGACGGGCGGCACGGCGGGAAAGCACCCGTCCGTCGCCCAGCCCGTCTCCCACTGGGACTGCCCGAGCTGGGCGCCCATCAAGGGCAACGCGTCGAGCCACATCTACCACGTGCCGGGCGGGGCCTACTACGACCGCACCGCCCCCGAGGTGTGCTTCGCGTCGGCGTCCGCGGCCGTCGCCGACGGGTACCGCGCGTCGAAGCGGTGAGCGGCCCGCGAGCCGCCCGGGTCGGCGACTCTCAGCAGGAGTCGCCGCCTCTCAGCAGGACCGGACCCGCACCCACGAGCTCCACGCGCCGCGCTCGGGTCGGTTGCCCTGGTTCCACCACAGGGCGCGATAGAGGTAGCCGCCGTACGTGACCTCGGAGCCCGCCTTGTAGGCGCGCTCCTTCTGCCAGGCCGGTGCCGTGCAGCGCGGACGGGCGGGCACGGTGGGCGAGGGCGCGGACGCGGTCGCGGGCGGTGACGCCTCGACGGTCACGGTGACCGTCGGCGTGCTCACCGGCGTGCTCACCGGTGCGGCCGTGCGGGTCGCCGTGGCGGTGGGCGACGCGGTCGGTCCGGCCGTGACCGTGGGCGACGGCCCGATCGCCGTGCCCCCCGACGGGACGCCGGCGGACGTCGGCCGGACGGCAGGCTGGGCACCTGCGGGGGGAGCGACCGACGCCGGGGCGACCGCGGCGGTCGCCGACGGTCCCGGGGCGTCGGTGGCCTGCCCGAACGCCGCCACGACGGGCACGCCCGCCGTCACGAGGCGTCCGGCGCCCGTCACCGTGTTGTCGTCGTAGACCGTCGTCGGGCAGGTCGACCGGTCGTAGCCGACGACCTCGATCGCGATCGGGTGGGCGGTCGTGGCGGCCTCCAGGTTGGCGGCGTTGCCGCTCACCTCGGTGCCGCAGCCCCAGCCCGCGACCTGCGACCCGATCGCGTACCCGGCGCGGCCCGCGTGAGCACCCGTGTTGCCCGTCAGCGTGTACTCGTTGCCGCGGACCTCGACCCACGCCTCGCCCGCGGTGCCGCCCGGCGCCGCACCGTCGAGCACGTTCCGGGCGACCGTGCCGCCCGCCGTCCCCTCGTGCGCGACGACCGCCGGCCCCCCGACGAGCGGGCCGATGACGTTGTCCGCGACCGTGACGTGGTCGGACGTGTCGGACACGACCTGCGGGCTCCCCACGACGACCCCGCCCGGCGCGCTCGGCCCCTTCGACTGCCCGATGTCGGAGATGGTCGACCCGACCACGGAGCCGAAGCTGCTGGACGACCAGAACCGGACCGCGTCGACGTCGAGGTCGTGCGCGAGGACGCCCTCGACGGAGACGTGGTCGGACGCCTCCACGAGGACGCCCTCCTGACCGTGCTCGACCGTGATCCCCCGGACCGACCAGTAGTCGGAGTCCACGAGGTGGAGCGCCGCGCCGGCACCGGTCCCCGTGCGGAGCACGGCGCGCCGACCACCGGACAGCGTCACGGGGGCCGCGGACGTCGCCGGCCGGTCCACGACGGACCAGTTGCCGACGTAGGTGCCGTCCGCGAGCTCGATGGTCTGCCCGGGCTCCGCGTCGGCGAGGGCCCGACGCAGCTCGTCGGCGTTCGCGACCCGCACCGTCACCTGGGCGCGCGCGTCGGACGCGTGCCCGATCGTGAGCCCGATCGTGATGGCTGTGGCTGCCACGACCGCCCCGACCGCGAGCGGTCGGAGCGTCCGGTGACGTGCAGGGAGGTCGTACATGTTCAGGAGCCTCACTTATCCACGTGACGCAGGTCAACCAGCGCCCGGGTCGACATCGGGAAGAGTGGGGACATCACGTAGTGCGATGCCTCAGGCGAGCAGGTCGACGAGCTCGCGAAGCCGGGACGTACCCGCCCGATACCGGTCGAGATCGGCAAACCGGTCACGGCACGCGACCTCCGCGATCCACCGGACGAGCGGGCTCGGCGCGAGCATGATGAACCGGTCCAGGTCGGCGTCGGGCAGGCCGAGGACCCAGCGGGCCACGCGCGCGTTCGGGACGTGCCCCGGCGCACCGGCCAGCGCGAGGAGGTCGGCGAGCGTGCCGACGGCGACGGCGTTCAGCGCCGCCTCGGCCTGCGGTGCGCAACCGGCGGCGTCCACGACGAACAGGTGGTCCACGCGCCGTGCGCCGGCGCGGTGCAGCGCGGCCTCGATGGCACGCTCGTGGACGCCCGTGACCCGGACGTCGTCGAGCGCGACCACGCGCGCACCCCCGACGACGTCACCCGGGGCGACGTGCAGGGCCGACGGGTCGAGCGCGGCGCGGCGCTCGCGCAGGCCCATGGACGCGTAGTCCCCGTCCGACGGCCGGGTGCGCAGGACGACCACCGACCGTGCCCGCACCCCGTGCGCGGCGAGGCGTCCGAGGAACGGTGTGACGAGCGCGTGCGCTGCCGGCGGCGCGACGTCGAACCCGGACCCCGTGACGACGACCTCGTCCTCGTGCAGCGACGGTCCCTGCTCGGCGACGTACAGGTCGGCGAGGGCGACCCCGAAGTCGTGCGCGGCCGACCCGTCCCCGTGCTTGAACCGGCTGTACCGGGCGGCCGTGAGCACGCCCGGGGCGAGGGACGCCGCCGTCGCGCCGCCCGGGACGAGGTGCAGACCGTCGGGGCCGTCGTCCGTCCTCGCGACGGCCAGCGAGCTGCGCCAGGTCACGCGGCCCCCGCACGGACGGCGCGCTCCGCCGCCACGTCGGCGAGACCGGCGGCGTAGGTCGCGCAGAACGCGTCGCCCGTGGCGCGCGCGCCGTCGAGCACCTGGTCGAGGAGCGGCGGCGGGCACGCGGCGAGGAACGCGGCGCGCTCCGGGCCCGGCGCCCCGAGCAGCCGCTTGAGGAACCGGATCGTCAGCGCGAAGCGCCCCCGGCCGACGACGGGGGCCAGGTCGGCGACCGACGTCACGGCGGCGTGGTTGAGCCGCGCCTCGACGCCCGGATCGGCCGCGAGACCACGGTCCGCGACCGCGACGTACGCGACGACGCACCGCTCGGGCGCGACGCCCGCCGCGTCGAGAGCCCGCAGGACAGCCACCTCCGCCAGTCCCGTGACCCGGATGTCGTCGACGACCACGACCTGACCGTCGGAGACGTCCTCGGTGAGCCGGAAGCCGATGCCGGCGAGCTCGGCGCGGCGTGCCTGCTGGGACGCGGTCGCGTAGTCGGTGTGCGTCACGGAGTCCTTCTCGACCCGCACGACGCGGCCCGGCGGAAGCCCCCGTGCGACGCGGACGGCGTCGAGGTCAGCGAGGACGCGCCGGGCGAGCAGGAGGCACGCCGGCGGCACGGCGAGGTAGGCGACCGGCAGGACGGGTGGCGCGGGGTCCTCGACGAGCGCCGGGACGCGCCGGGCGAGCTCGGCGGCGAGCTCCGCGCCGAGGACGTCGACCGCGTCGAGGTCGCCGTGCTTGGCCCACGAGTACGTCCGCGCGTCGAAACCCGTCGGTCCGGCGGCGCCCGCAGCCGCCGCGGAGCCCCCAGCGGCCCGCGCGGGGCGGCCCGGGTCGTCGTCCGCGGGGTCGTCGTCCGCGGGGTCGTCGTCCGAGGAGAGGGTGTGCACCGCGACCCGCGTGACGCGGGCCGCGCGCAGGACGTCCGCGAGAGCGGTCTCGACGGGTGCGACGTCGTCGACGAGCAGGCCGACGAGTCCGGCCGCACCGGCGCCGGCGACGTCCGCTCGGGGGTTGTCGCCCACGTGCACGACGTGCTCGTGGCGCAGCGGCGTGGCGCCCTCCGGGAGGACCGTGGCGAGCCCGCGGACGGTCGCGTCGAACAGGCGCCGGTCGGGCTTGGGCGCGCCGACCTCGTCCGAGAACGTCAGGACGGAGAACGGGGCGAGCAGGTCGTTCGCGGCGAGCAGCGCGCGCATGGTCGTTCCCGGGATCATGCCGGTGTTGCTCGTCACCGCGAGCGGGACGTGCCGCGCGAGCCGGGCGAGCAGCGCCGGCAGGTCGGGGTGCAGCGGCCGCGGGGGCAGTTCGAGGGCGAGCTCGTGCTGCTGCGCGAGCAGGCTGCGGACGGTCGCGGGGTCGGCCAGGGCGCCGGCGGCCGCGCTCGCTCCCGCCGCGTCGAGCGCGCCGGCCGCGACCAGACCGTCGAGCGTGAGCCGCAGCCGGTCGGCGAGGGCGTGGTCGCGACCCGTCGTCTCGGCGAAGTCGTCGGCCCGACGGTCCGCCGACCGGAGCGTCGCCGCGAACACGGCGTCGTCGACGTCGAGGCCCAGCCCGGCGCGCAGCATCGCCGCGCGCCGGGCCTTGAACTCGGGGTGGCTCCGCAGGAGCGTCATCCACAGGTCGAGACTGACCGCCCGGACCGTGCCCGCCGGCTCCCCGAGGACGTCCACGACCGCTCAGACCGCCTGGAGCGCGAGCGGGGCGAGCTGCTGCACCGTCCGGCCGTTCCCGGCCGTGCCGAGGGCCGTGAGCTGCCACCCCTGCGTCGTGCGCGACACCTTCGCCATGACGAGCGCGGTGTGCGGGCCCGAGCCCGTGAGCGTGTAGCGCGCGAGCTCGGCGTCGCCCGCGGACGAGTCGACGACGCGCACGTACGCGTTGTCGACCTCCGCGAACGTCTGGCCGCTGTACGAGTTCACCGTGAACACGATGTGCTCGACCGCCGGGTGCACCGCCGTGAGGTCGACGACGATCGACTCGTCGTCGCCGTCACCGCGACCCGTGAGGTTGTCGCCCGTGTGCTGCAGCGAGCCGTCCTTGGAGCGGAGCTGACGGAAGTAGACGGTGTCCTGCACCTGGCCGCCGCCGATGAGCAGCGCGGACGCGTCGAGGTCGATGCTCTTCTGCACGACCTTCGACCCGCCGAACAGGCCCTTCTTCTCGACCTTCTTGGTGTCCCAGCCGAGACCGAGGCGCACGTGCGTCAGACCCTGCTCGCCGCCGTCGGTCGTGGCCTTGGACAGGTTGATGGTCTGACCCTTGCTGAGGCTGATCGCCATGACGTTCCCCTTACTGGTGGGCGCGGACTACTTGTAGGCGTTGACGGGGCCGGCGTCCATGACGACCTGCCCGTCCGGACCGATCACGGGCCGGCGCTCGGAGCCGGGCGCCGAGTAGAGCTCGAGCGCCTCGACGCGCACGCCGTCCGGCCCGTTCAGGACGATGCCCGGCACGCACGTGTAGACCGTCGACGACTTGCTCGCGTTCGGTGCGTCGACGACGACCGCCTCGCCGGCCCCGTTGTCGATGCGCATCGAGACGCGGTACTTGCGGAACGAGCCCGTGCCGTTCGACTGGGCCGAGTAGGCGACCGGGACGACGGCGGCGACGTCCGGGCCGAGCCGGATCTCGACGGTCTCCGTCGCGACCGCGCCACCGCCGCGCTGCACGTCACCGAGGTGCGTGACCGCACCGTCCTCGGTGGCGAGCGAGAAGTCGCGGGGCGCATCCTTCGTGCCGAACGCGCTCACGGTCACCTGGCGGCCGTCGCGGTAGAGCACGAGCGCGTACACGTCGTAGTCCGTCGCGGGCGGCCACGAGATCGTGGCGGTGACCAGCGGCGTCTTCGTGAGGCGGATGCCCTGGCCCTTGGACAGGTTGATCACGCCGCCCGTCGGCACGCGCGCAGGGGCCGCGGGGGCCGCAGCCGGCGCACCCTGCGGGGTGGCCGGCTGCGCCGCGGGCGCGGGCGTGCTGCGCGAGAAGAGGCCCACGGTCAGTCGTCCTGCTCGGTGGTGGTCGCCGCGGCGACGACCGCGTGCTCGTGCTCCGCGCCGGACTCGAAGATGCCCGGCGCGGGCGCCGCCTCGGCCGCGATCTCGTCGGCCGCGTCCGCGACCTCCGCCTCACGACGGTTCGCGACCACGGACGTCGCGAGCGCGGCGCCGATGAACGCGATGCCGACCAGGCCGATCACGACGTCCGGGATGTCGAACTCGAGCGTCACGAACAGCAGCAGGGCGAGCGAGCCGATGGCCCAGTGGGCGCCGTGCTCGAGGTACCGGTACTCGGCGAGCGTGCCCCGCTTGACCAGGAACACCGTCATCGACCGGACGAACAGCGCGCCGACGCCCAGGCCGAGCGCGATGATCACCGGGTCCGGCGTGATGGCGAACGCACCGATGACGCCGTCGAACGAGAACGACGCGTCGAGCACCTCGAGGAACAGGAACAGCGAGAACGCCGCCTTGCCCGCGAGCAGGACCTGCTGGCCGGCGGACGGGCCGGCGCTGGTGGTCGCGCCCTCGTCGTCCGACTCGAGGTGCAGCTGCTCCGCCTTCGCCGCCTCGGCGTCCTCCATGACGGACGCGAGCCCGTTCACCGCCAGGTAGACGACGATGCCCAGGACGCCCGCGAACAGCACGGTCGACTGCTCGTCGTCCGCGGCGAGCGTCTGCGACGCGACGAGGAGGACGGCGGCGACGACGATGACGCTGAGCTGGTCGAGCTTGCCCACCTTGAGGAGCGGCTTCTCGATCCACGACAGCCACGTCGAGTCACGCTCGGTGTCGAACAGGAAGTCCAGGAAGAGCAGCAGCAGGAAGACGCCGCCGAACGCCGCGATCGCGGGGTGCGCCTGGTCGAGGATGTACCCGTAGGTGCCCGGCGTGTGCGGGTCGCCCTTCTCGAACGCGAGACGGATCGCCTCGGCCGGCCCGACGCCACCCGTCAGGCAGACGATGACGAACGGGAACACGAGACGCATCCCGACGACGGCGATGAGGATGCCGACCGTCAGGAAGATGCGCTGCCACGCGTCGTTGAGGCGCGCGAGGTACTTCGCGTTCACGGCCGCGTTGTCGAACGAGAACACGATCTCGACGACCACGAGGATCATCGCGAGCCACAGCGCGGCGGTGCCGCCGTACCAGAAGGCCACGCCGAGCGCGGCGAGCAGGACGACGAAGTCCCACTTGAAGTGACGCAGGGCGTCCACGGAGGTCTCTCTTTCGGTGGTGGTTCGGTGGTTCGGTGGTTCGGGCGGCAGATCAGCCGGCCGGGCAGCCCGGCCGGTCAGCCGGCGCTGAGGCCGTAGTCGGCGATGACGCCCTCGAGGCCCGACGTGTAGCCCTGGCCGACGGCCCGGAACTTCCAGTCGGTGCCGTTGCGGTAGACCTCGCCGAAGACGAGAGCCGTCTCGGTCGACGCGTCCTCGCCGAGGTCGAACGTCACGACCTTGTCGGCGTCGTCGGGGTGGTCGCCGTCGTACACCCGGATGTACGCGTCGGAGACCTGGCCGAACGACTGCCGCCGGGTGTCGGCGTCGAAGATGCTCGCCAGGAAGACGATCCGGTCCACGCGGGCGTCGACCGCGGCCAGGTCGACGGTGATGCTCTCGTCGTCGCCCGAGCCGTCGCCCGTCCGGTTGTCGCCCAGGTGGCGCACGGCGCCCGTCGGGTCCTGCAGGTTGTTGAAGAAGACGAAGTGCTGGTCGGACAGGGCCCTGCCGTTCTCGTCGACCAGGATCGCGGAGGCGTCGAGGTCGAACGCCGCACCGTCGGTGGTACGGGGCTTCCAGCCGAGGCCGGCGACCGCGTGGACGAGGCCGGGCGCGACCTTCGTGAGCGAGATGTTCCCGCCCTTGCTGAGGTTGACTGCCATCTCGGTGCTCCTTCGGTCTGGGTCGTGCTGGGGCTGCTCGTGCTGGTCTGTCGTGCTGGTCTGTCGTGCTCGGTGGCGGGTCAGCTGCCGCCGAGCGGGGTGTCCGCGCTGCGCCACGTGAGCTCGCGGTAGCCGAACGCGCCGGCCACCTCACGCAGTCCGCCCTCGACGACGAGGTCCTCCGCCCGCAGGACGAGCGCGCCGCGCACCCGGTAGGCGCTCAGGGCGACGAGGTCCGTCGAGGGGGCCGCGGACCCGGCGGGCGTCCGCGTGTCCGTGCGCATCGGGACCTCGAGGCGCGCGCCGCCGACCGTCCGGACGACGAGCACCCCGTCGAACCGGGTGCCGCGGACGGCGACGAGGAACCGCTCCAGGTCGCGCACCAGGCGCAGGTCGAGCTGGATCTTGTTCCCCGTGAGGCTCACGACGGGTCGGCGGTGGTCGGGGGCGAACCCCGGCTCGGGCCCGCGCAGGACGCCCTGGGTGCCGCCGAGCTCGTACAGCACCGCGAGCCCGGACGGGACCGCGGTCTCGAGCGTCAGGACGAGCCCGCCGACGCCGCTCGTGACCCGGCCGAGCTGCACGACGGGGGTGTCGTCGTCGAGGACGAGCCGCTCCCCCGGTCCGAGCCGGCGCAGACCGCCGAGCAGCGGGGCGAGCGGCTCACGGCCGGGCGCGGCGGGAGCTGCGGCACCCGCCGGCGGCGCGAGGTCGAGGACGGCCGGTGCTGCGGGGACGACGGAGGCCACCGGGCCGGGCGCTGGCGGCGTGAGGTCCAGCACCGGCGCGGGCTCCGCGACGGGGCGCGGGCGCGCCCGGTGGCGCAGGAAGGCCAGGTCGGGGCGCGGCGGCGCCGTCGTCGGGTCGAGGACGGTCGCGGGCGCGCTCACAGCGGCAGCCCGTACTGCTCGGCGACGCCCACGATGCCGGACGAGTACCCCTGCCCGACGACCTTGAACTTCCAGTCGTCGCGGTGCCGGTAGACCTCGCCGAGCACCACGGCCGTCTCGTGCTGGAACGCCGGCGCGAGGTTCTCGGACGCGACGACCTGCGTGCTGCTCGACGCGTCGAGCAGGCGCACCCGGCACTCGCGGAGCTGCCCGAGGGTGCGCCGGCGCGGGCTGCCCTCGTTGACGTAGAGGACGACGACGACGCGCGCCACCGCGGCGGGCACGGCCGCGAGGTCGACCTCGATCTGCTCGGCGTCGTCGCCCAGCGCGGACTCGACCTCGGCGACCGACAGGTCGGTCGACACGGCCTGGTTGAAGAAGACGAAGTCGTCGGGCGACGTGGCCCGACCGTCGGCGTCGCACAGGATCGCGGCGAGCACGAGGTTCTCGACGAGCGCGTCGTCCGCCCCGGCGTCCCAGGACACGCCGAGGGCGAGCCGTGCGAGGTCGGGGAGCTCCTTCGTGAGCGCGATGTTCGCGCCACGCACCATGCCGGTCACAGGTCGCTCCCGGTGAACTTCGTCCGGAGGAACGCGCCCTGGATCTCAAGGGCGCGCAGGTCGTCGTCGCGCAGCGCGGCGAGCGTCTCGGTGAGGCTGACGCGCAGCGCCGCGACCTGCTCGTGGATCTGGCGGACGAGGGCCGCGGCGTCGTGGCCCCCGGTGGCGGCGTCCGCCCGACGCGCCGCCAGGTAGGTCCGGAACGTCGTCGGCAGGTAGTCGCGCAGGATGGCGTCGAGCGCGACCCGCCCGTGGATGTCGATGCCGCCGCCCACCGGGTCCGACTCGACGTCCGCGTGCCGCAGCACGTCGTCCGCCATGTCGAGGATCTGGCGTGCGACGACGACGACTTCACCGGGCGCCTCGCCCGCCGCGGCGTTCACCTCGCGCACGTCCGCGTCGAGGCGTCGGCGCAGGCCGGCGACGCTGTCGGGCGCGATCGTGGCGATCCCGAGACCTGTGCCGGGCGTCCCGTCGGAGGCAGTGTCGTCCCCGGCGAGGATGCGGGACAGCCAACGGGGCATTGCGGCTCAGGCTTCGTTCGGGGGGAGCTCAGGCGTCGAGCGAGCGCTGCGCCCGCTCGACGTACGGCTTGGCGCGCTCGATCTGCTGCTCGAGCTGGCCGATGGTCGCGGCCATCGAGTCGGTCGCCTGGGCGCGGAACGTGTCGATCGCGTCCATCGTGGCGAACACGTTCTCGAACGCGGCCTGCAGCTTGCCGAGCTCGATGGTCGACTCGGCGGCCTGCTGCTGGATCGCGGCGCCCTGCTGGCGCAGCTGCAGCGACGTCGACTCGATGAGGCTGCTCGTGGTCGAGTTGAGCGCGTTGACCTGGTCGAGCACGAGCTTCTGCTGGCCGAGCGCCTGCGACACGATGACCGCGGTGCGCAGGGCGGCGATCGTCGTGGTCTGGGCGCGGTCGACACCGCGGATCAGCTCGAGGTTGTTCTTGCGGACGAGGTCCATCGCGAGGTAGCCCTGCACCGACACGGCCGCCTGCGTCATGACGTCCTGGTGGCGCTGGCGCACGGCGAACAGGACGTCGGACTTGAGCGCGTCGGCGCCCTCCTGGTCGCCCGCGGCCTCGGTCTGCGCAATCTTGTCGACCACGGCGGCGTCGAGCGCCTCGAGGTCGACCTTGACCTCGCCGAGCCGGTTCATGGTCTCCCACATCCGGTTGCGCTCGACCTCGATGGCCGCGTTGTCCTTGCGGAGCTCGTCCTGGCCGGACGCCAGCGCGCGGATGATCGCGTCGATGTGCGACTGCGCCGACTTGTACTTCGCGAAGTACTTGTCGATCGCCTTGCCGCCCGGGAGGAACTTGAGGATCTTCTTCGCGCCCGTGAGGTCGGCCCGGTTCGGGTCGAGGTCCGTGACGGTGAGGCGCAGGTCGACGAGCGTCTTGCCGACCTTGCCCTGCGGGCTCGCGTCGGACCCCTGCGCGGCCGGCCGGTCGAGCATGCGGCTCGAGCCCTGCGCCGACTGGCGGATCTCCTTGTCGCCCATCGCCCCGATGGACGTGACCTTCTGCGAGAACGCCGGCGACTTCGGGTCGAGGGCGGAGAGCTCGGAGACGAACGTCGAGGCCTTCTTCTCGGCCTCGGTCTGCTGCTGGGCCGCGACCGCGGTGTTGGCTGCCGCGATGGTCGCGACGGCCTGCTCCGGGGTGACCAGCGGGGTGGCCGTCGGCGGCTCGAGCAGGAGGGCCGGGGCGGCGTCGCTCGTCTGAGTCATGCGGAAGGTCCCCCTGGGTTCGGCAGGTCGTCCGGCGGGTCGTCGACCCGCCGCTGCGAAGGATTGGACGAAGGAAATGCGACCGCAACGTATCAGTCGCGATCAGGGAATAACAACGGTGCAGTTCATGACCGTCGCCCGGCCGCCGCGGCGCCCCTGCGCGGGCGGCGGCGGGGCGGCGGCCGGGCGTGGCCCGAGCGTCAGGACAGGGTGGCGAGAGCGAGCGCGACGAGCTCGTGCGCGGTCCTCCCGCGCCCCGGCGCGCCGATCGCGGTGAACGCCCAGCCGGCCGCGGTGCGCGACACGCGCGCCATGACGAGCGCGGTGTGCGGGCCGGAGCCCGTGAGCGTGTAGCGGGCCAGCTCGGCGTCGCGCGCCGCGCTGTCCACGACGCGCACGTACGCGTTGTCGATCTCGGCGAACGACTCCCCGCTGTACGAGTTCACGGTGAACACGATGTGCTCGACCGACGCGTGGACGGCACCGAGGTCGACGAGGATCGACTCGTCGTCCCCGTCGCCGGCGCCCGTGAGGTTGTCGCCCGTGTGCTGCAGCGAGCCGTCCTTCGAGCGGAGCTGGCCGAAGTACACGATGTCGACGACCTTGCCGGCGCTGACGAGCAGCGCCGACGCGTCGAGGTCGATGTCCCGCTCCGTGCGACGGACGCGACCGAACAGGCCACGCGTCTCGACGACCTTCGCGTCCCACCCGAGCGCCATGCGCACCCGCGTGAGGTCGGTGCCGCGGTCCGGCTTGGACAGGTCGATGGTCTGGCCCTTGGCCAGCGTGACAGGCATGTCGTCGCTGCTCAGGCGGCCTGGAGGCCGTACTCGGCGATGACGCCCGCGAGGCCCGACGTGAAGCCCTGGCCGATGGCCCGGAACTTCCACTCGCCGCCGTGGCGGTACACCTCTCCGAACACGAGCGCGGTCTCGGTCGAGGCGTCCTCACCGAGGTCGAACGTCACGACCTTCTCGCGGTTGTCGGCGTCGTCGCCGTCGTACACGCGGATGTACGCGTCCGACACCTGGCCGAACGACTGCCGGCGCCGGTCGGCGTCGTAGATGCTGGCCACGATGACCACGCGGGAGACGCGCGGGTCGAGCGCCGACAGGTCGACCGTGATCGTCTCGTCGTCGTCGTTGCCCGTGCCGCCGGAGCGCTCGTCACCCTGGTGCACGACCGCGCCCGTCGGGTCCTGCAGGTTGCCGTAGAAGACGAAGTGCTCGTCCGACAGCGCCCGGCCGCGCTCGTCGACGAGGATCGCCGACGCGTCGAGGTCGAACTCGGCGCCGTCCGTGACCCGCGGCTTCCACCCCAGGCCCACGACCGCGTGGGTCATCCCCGGCGCGACCTTCTCGAGCGAGATGTTGCCGCCCTTGGCGAGCGCGATGGCCATGTGAGTCCTCCGGTGGTGCGTGCGCGAGGGCGTCCTGGGTGCGGGCGCCCGAGGCAACCTAGCAAGCCGGGACATGACCCGACAACGACCGTTCCCTGGGGAGGGGGTGATTTCTCAGCAGGCGGCCAGCCGTTCCCACGCCCCCCATCCCGACGCACCCGGCACCTCGCCCTGCGTCCACCAGCGTGCCCGGTACAGCGCGCCGCCGGACGAGACCGTCGCGCCGCCCGTGTACACCGCGGTGGCTGACCACGCGGCCGCGGTGCAGGCCGTGGACGACGGGGTGGACGTCGGCGTCGGGGTGGCAGTCGGCGTCGACCCGGCGACCGGCAGCACCGGGACGCCGGGCGTCACGAGCCCGTCTCCTCCGACGACGGTGTTGTCGGCGTAGACCGTCGTCGGACAGGTCGCGGCGTCGTCGCCGGACACGTCGATCGCGTAGCGACCCGTGCCCTGCGCCCCGGTCAGGTCGGCGCTGTTGCCCTGGAACACCGTGCCGCAGCCCCACCCGGCGACCTGCGTGTGTGTCTGGAACCCGGCATGGGTGGTGCGGGACCCCCGGTTCCCGACGACGAGCGTCCCGTTGCCCTTCACGTCGACCCACGAGTCGTCGTAGTTGGCGCCCGTGAGCCCGGTGCCGTCGAACGTGTTGCCCGCGATCACCGCCCCGGTCGTGCCTTCCTTGATGTCGACACCCTCGGCGCGCACGAGCGGCCCGATCACGTTGTCGCGGATCGTGGCACGGTCCGAACGGTCCGTGAGGGTGTTCGCCGTCCCGACGTACACGCCCTCGCCCATGCCGCGGCCGTCCTGGCCGGTGTCTGTGATCGTGGAGCGCTGCACCGTGCCGTCGCTGCTCGACGTGCGGAAGTGGATGCCCTCCATCGTGAGGTCGTGGACGAGGACGTCATCGACCGTCACATGGTCGGACGAGTCGATCATCACGCCCTTCTGCCCGTGCTCGACCGTGATGCCGCGCACCGTCCACCAGTCCGCGTCGGTGAGCTGGAGGACGTTCCCGCCGCCGCTGCTCGTCCGCAGCACGGCGCCCCGTCCGCCGACGAGGACGACGGGGGCGGCCGCGGTGCCCGGCCGTCCGCTGACCTTCCAGCTCCCGACGTACGTGCCGTCGGCGAGCCGGATCGTCCGGCCGGGCGTCGCGGCTGCCAACGCCGTCCTGAGCTGGGCGGCGGTCGCGACGTCGACCGTGTCGCCGGGCGGGGTGACAGCGGGCGGGCTGGTCGCCGCGGTCGCGGGGACGGTGTGGCTCCACGGCACGACGGTCCGCGAGGGCGGCGGCGTGGTCAACGCCCGTACGGGGTCACCGCACCGTCGGGCTCCGTGTGGACGGTCCGTGCGCCGCGTCGCAGGCTTCTGGTATCCCTGGGGTTCCGCGGGAGCAGCGGCTCGACGAGAGCGTCCTGGCCACTCCCGCACGCACAGACGACGCAGGGAGACCCGTGAGCCAGCCGCCGACCCCACCGACGCCGCCCGACCCCACCGAGCCGGCCGACGGCGCCCACCCCCCCGCCGACGAGATCGACGAGGACACCACGCCGCGCCACCGGATCCCCCAGCCCCCGACCGCGGGTGCCTCGGCGCCGGAACCTGCAGCGGCGCCCGGTGCGGCCGCCGCGGAGCCGCGGTGGGCCCCTGCTCCCGCGCCCGGCTTCGTCCACCCGGTCCCGCCGGGCCCGGCCCCCGTGCCGGCCCAGGCCCAGGCCCCCGCCCCGGCGCCCGCCGGCGCGCCCGCCGGGGCGCCGACCGTGCTCACCGGTGGGCAGGTCGGGAGAGCTGCCGCCCGCGCCGGCGTGGGCTACGGCGTGCTGATCGTCGCGTCGTTCCTGCTGTGCCTGCTGACCCTGCTGGTCTCGGCACTGAGCGGGCACGACTCGTCGTCGTCCGCCACGACGTGGTCGTCGACGGCGGAGGACGCCTCAGGCGGCCTGTCGATCCTCACCCTGCCGTTCGTGCTCGCGGGCGCGGCGCTGCTCGGCCCCCTGCACCTCTCCGGTGGGAGCGACCTGGCGGGGACGGATGTGACCCTCTTCCTCGTACCCCTCGGGCTGACGGCGGCCCTGGTCGTCGCGATCTTGGCCTGCTCGCTGCTGCTGCCCACGCGGCCGACGTCGGTCCGCGCCGCGTGGCTGGCCGCGCTCGCGACGGGCGCCACGCTCGCGGTGGGAGCCGGCGTGCTGACCGCGATCTTCCACGTCTCCGTCTCGGACTCCGACGGCTTCGGGCGGCTCGCCGCCGACCCGCTGCTCGCGGGACTCGGCGCCCTGCTCCTGGGGACCGTCGCAGCAGCTCTCGGCGAGGCGGTCGTCCGGGAGGGACGCGGTGTGCGCGTCGACCTGCGTCGCCTCGGCATCCCGCTGCCCGCGGCGCTCTCGCGGGCCGTGGTCGCAGCGGTGGTCGGGTACGGCGTCGCCCTGGTCCTGGTCGTGCTCGGCTTCTTCGTGTGGTTGGCCGTCAGTGACGACGGCGGCCTCGGTGCCGCCGTCCTCGCGACGGCCTACCTCGGGCTCAGCATCGGCGCGCTCGGGCTCGGCGTCGGAGGGTTCGGCGGGGTGACCGCGGGCGGCGAGGCGTCGATCGGGGCGTCGGGTGGCGACACGACCCTCACGCTGTTCACGAGCGGCTCGCCGGCCGCGCTGTGGCTGCTCCTGCTCGCCGTGGTGATCGGGACCTTCCTCACCGCAGCAGCTCTCGCGCGCGGCGGTGCGTCGCAGCGCCGCTGGCAGGACGCGTGGGCGACTCCGACCGTCCTGGCGGTCGCGACGCTCGCCGCCCTCCTGCTCACCGGCGTCACCTTCTCGGCGCACGTGTCCGCCGGCGACCTGGGCCAAGCGTCCGGGTCGGGGCACGCGCGGCTCGCGGCCTGGACCTTCCTGGTCGCGGCGCTGTGGGGCGGCCTCGCCGAGGTCCTGGCACGCACGGTCGTGGGCGCGCTCGTGCCGGCGTCCACGGCAGCGGCGCGCACGACGACGCCCACCGGCCCGGTCCACGCCGGCGCGGGTGTCCCCGTCACCGGGGCGGCGGCGGAGTGGACGGCCGGCTCCGTCCCGCCCGGTCCCGGCCAGGCTGGACCGGGCGGGCCGGTCCCGGGGGCGGGGAACCCGCGCGGCGGGATGTCGCGCGGCGCAGCGCTCGCCGTGCTCGGCGGCCTCGGTGGGCTCGTCGTGCTGGTCGTCGTCGCCGCGGTCGGCTGGCACGTCCTCAACGCGTCGCACGGGCCGGAGAAGCAGGTCGAGGCGTACCTCGGCGCCCTGTCGGACGGCAAGCCGTCGAAGGCCTTCGAGATCGCCGACCCGGCCGTTCCCGATGCTCAGCGGGCGCTGCTCACCGACGACGTCTACGGCGACGTGGCAGGCCGTCCGAGCGACGTGAAGGTCACCGAGGTCGAGGTCGACGGTGACCGCGCGGTCGTGACCGCGCGGTACGACCTCGCGGGCGACAAGGCCACGGACACCTACACGCTCCACAAGGACGGGCACGAGGACGGGGTGTTCGACCACTGGGTCATGGACCCGCCGGAGCTTCCCGAGGTCCCCCTGGGGTCGCTGCCCGAGGGGACGACGTCGCTCGTGGTCACGGGCCACGAGGTCGAGGTGGACGCCTCGACGGACGAGCTCGCCGCGCTCCCCGGCACCTGGACCGTCGCCCTGCCCGACCAGGGTCCCTACCTCGAGTCGAGCACGGCGACGTACCGGGTCGGGGGCGAGTCGCAGTGGACGTCGTCGACCTACCAGCCGCTCGAGTACAAGGTCACGGACGCGGCGCTCCAGGAGGCGACCAAGCAGTCGAAGGACGCCCTCACGGCGTGCCTGGCGACGAAGGACCCCGAGCCGGACGACTGCGCGATCAAGGACTACTACCTGTGGGACGACGACGCCGTCGACATGCGCTGGACGCTCGACACGGCGCCCACGTTCACGGCGAAGGACGAGGGGTACGACGACATGATCCGCGTGGAGGTCTCGGACGGGAAGGCGACGTTCTCCTACACCCTGCCGAAGAGCGCGTCGCACTACCGCGACAAGACCGAGCACCACGCCGACGACGTCGAGGTCGACTACGCCGAGTACTACCAGGTCAAGGACGGCAAGGTCGTCCTGGACGACAGGTACTGACCCGCTCCTGACGGCGGGAAGGTCTCACCCGCCAGATCGGTTGTCCCGGGCGACGGCGCCGCGGCCCGGGACAACCGACCGCGGCACGACCGTCCCGGAAGGAGCAGCACGATGACCACACTCGACCTGGGACCGCTCGTCCTCGGTGGCAACGCGTTCGGCTGGACGGCCGACCGTGACGCGAGCTTCCGCGTGCTCGACGCGTTCGTCGACGCGGGCGGCCGCTCGATCGACACCGCGGACGTCTACCCGGCGTGGGTGCCCGGGAACTCGGGGGGTGAGTCGGAGACGATCATCGGCGAGTGGTTCACGTCCCGCGGCCGCCGCGACGACGTCGTGGTCGCCACGAAGGTGTTCTCGCTCGCGACGCGTCCCGGACTGTCGCCCGCCAACGTCCGCGCCGCGGCCGACGACTCGCTCCGCCGCCTGCAGACCGACCGGATCGACCTGTACTACGCGCACCGCGACGACCCGGACGTCTCCCAGGAGGACTACCTGGCGGCGTTCGACGCGCTGGTCCGCGAGGGCAAGGTCCGCGAGGTCGGGGCGTCGAACTTCACGGCCGACCGGCTGCGTTCCGCCGCCGCGGTCGCGGCCTCCGCAGGCCTCACCCCGATCACCGTCGCCCAGGACCGCTGGTCGCTCGTCGAGCGCGACATCGAGGACGACCTCGTGCCGACCCTGCGCGACCTCAGGATCGTCGAGGTGCCGTACACGCCGCTCGCGAGCGGGTTCCTCACCGGCAAGTACCGGCCGGGCGGCGACGCGGTCGAGTCGGAGCGCGCGGGCCGCGCGTCGTCGTACCTCGAGCGTCCTGACGCGGTCGCCCTGCTGGGCGTGCTCGACGACGTCGCCGCCGCGCACGGCGTGTCCGTGCCGGCCGTGGCGCTCGCGTGGGTGCGGCAGCAGGACGTCGTCGCCGCGCCGACCGCGAGCGCCCGGAACCCGGAGCAGCTCGAGGCGCTCGTCGAGTCGTTCACGCTCGAGCTGTCCGACGAGGACGTGGCGCGACTGTCCTCGACGACCGCGGGCTGACGGTCAGGCGACGCCGAAGTCGTGCCGCGGCGCCCGGCGCAGGGAGAACCACATCCGGGCCTTGAGCTTGTTGGCGCGCGTGAGCGTGCTGAACGGGACGGGCGTGCGTCCGGCGTCGCGGACGGCCTGGTCCAGGTAGTCGCGCAGGAGCCACACGTCGGACGGGTCGGACGCGGGCGTGACGTCGAGGGTCGCGGCGACCTGCGCGGGGGCCAGGTGCAGGTCGGTCGCGACCTCGTCGAGCGTGAGCCCGGTGAGGTCGTAGCTCGCGCGCAGCTCGGTGGCGGTGCGCGCGGTCTCGGTACTGGTGAGCATGTCTCGCTCCTCGAGGGTCGGGGTGTGCTCAGGCCGGGGTGCCGGTCGAGCGGCTCGGGACGGCGTCGAGCGCTGCGAGCGCGGCGTCGTCCAGGTGGACGTCCCCGACGGCCGTGTTCGCCTCGAGATGGTCGAGCGACGCGGTGCCGGGGATGAGCAGGGTGCGGGGGTCGTGGTGGAGGAGCCACGCGAGCGCGACCTGCGAGGGCGACGCCCCGACGCGCTGGGCGACGTCGTGGACCACGGGCTCGTCCGTGACCTTCGGCAGCCCGGGGAAGGCGCCACCGATCGGGAAGAACGTTCCCGGCCAGACCGGGCGCCTGCTCGACATCGTCCTCGACGGGCTGCGGCGACGCTGAACCGGACGGCGGCGTCAGGCGGCGTGCGCGAGCACCGCTCCGACGGCCTGCGCGACCGCGGGCTGCACGATCTGCCCGTCGACCACGTTCAGCCCCTTCGCGAGCGCGGGGTCGGCCGCGGTGGCGTCCCGCCACCCGGACCCGGCGAGCGCGAGCGCGTACGGGAGGGTCGCGTTCGTCAGCGCCGGGGTCGCGGTCGCCGCAGCGGCGCCCGGCATGTTGGCGACGCAGTAGAAGAGCGACCGTTCGACGACGAAGGTCGGGTCGGCGTGGGTCGTCGGGCGCGTGTCCTCGAAGCAGCCGCCCTGGTCGACGGCGATGTCGACGAGCACGCTGCCCGGCCTCATGCGGGCGACGAGGTCGTGGGTCACGAGGCGCGGCGCCCGGGCGCCGGGCACGAGGACGGCGCCCACCACGAGGTCGGCCCCGAGCACCGCCCGCTCGATCTCGTAGGCGCTCGACGCCACCGTCGTCACCGCGCCCCGGAACATCGCGTCGATCTCGCGCAGGCGCGGCAGCGACAGGTCCAGCACCGTCGTCCGGGCGCCCAGCGCGACGGCCTGCCGCGCGGCCTCGAGCCCGGCCGTCCCGCCCCCGATCACCACGACGTCCGCGGGCCGCACGCCGGGGACGCCCCCCAGCAGCGTCCCCGAGCCTCCCTGGGACCCCAGCAGGTGGTAGGCGCCGGCGACGACGGACATGCGGCCGGCGACCTCGCTCATGGGCGCGAGCAGCGGGAGCGACCCGTCGGCGAGCTGGACGGTCTCGTAGGCGATCGCGGTGGTCCCCGCGTCGACGAGCGCCTGGGTGAGGGCCGGGTCGGCGGCGAGGTGCAGGTAGGTGAACAGGGTGAGGTCGCGGCGCAGGCGCCCGTACTCGGACGCGACGGGCTCCTTGACCTTGAGGACCAGCTCGGCGGCCCAGGCGTCGTCGACCGTCCCGGTCCGGGCGCCGACCGCGGTGTAGGCGTCGTCGGGCAGGCCGCTGCCCTCACCGGCACCGCTCTGGACGGTCACGGTGTGCCCGGCGCGTACCAGCTCGAGCGCACCCGCCGGCGTGAGGGCGACGCGGGACTCGTTGTTCTTGACCTCTGCGGGGACACCGACGTGCATGGCCTGCTCCACTTCGTGCGTGGTGTTCGCGGTCGCGGCTCGGCCTCGTGAGCGTCTGCCGCGCGTCTCGCAGCATCGCGTGACGCAGACCACACTACGAAGAAGGTTGTTTCAGGACGGTTACGCCACGCACAATCTTCGGCAACACTTCGAAGGGACGCAGAAGATGCCGCAGCCGGAGCTCACGGGCGCGCCAGACACGAGGAAGATTCGCCTGGACGAGCTCGACGAGAAGATCCTCTGGGAGCTCGCGCGCGACGCCGACACGACCAACGCGGCGCTCGCCGAACGCCTGCACGTCTCTCCCTCGACGACCCACGCCCGCGTCCGGGCGCTGCGCGCTGCCGGCGTCCTGGGCACCGCGCACGCCGACGTCGACTACCGGGCCGTCGGGCTGCCGCTCCAGGCGATCGTCGCGGTCCGGCTGCGCGCCCAGGCGCGCACGGTCATCAAGTCATTCGCCGCCAAGATGGCGCGCCACCCGAACGTGCTCGACGTCTTCTTCGTCGGCGGGCAGGACGACTTCCTCGTGCGTGTGGTCACGACGTCACCCGAGCAGCTGCGCGACTTCGTCGCCGGGCCGCTGTCGAGCGACCCCGTCGTCGCGTCGACCGAGACGCAGATCGTGTTCGACCACCTGCGGGGCCTGGCCCACTGGGGTGGCGACGACGGCGCGGCCGACGGGTTCGACGAGCTGCGCGGCCCGATCGCCTGAGCCGCCCTCAGGCCCCCTCAGCCATCGCCGCGACCAGGGCGTCGGCTGCCTGCTGCGCCGAGAGCTCGTCCCGCTGCTCCGCGTCGAGCGAGTTGATCTCGAGGGTCACGACGGCCCCGCCCGACGCGTCGTAGTACTGCGCGATGTATTCGCCGTTGTCCGGGTTGGTCGGGTAGGTGCGAGCGAGCACCGACACGGAGACCTGGCCCGACGTCTCGTGCGTGACCGTGTTGTCCTGCTGGGACGTGGAGGTCTGCGCGTCGAACGTCGCCATGAGCTGCCGGCCGGTCGCGTCGTCGGCAACCCTCATGAGCTGGAGGCTCCCGGCGTACTCGTCCTCGTCCCACAGCTCGCACAGGTACCGGTACTGGTCGGTCGCCGAGCGGTCCGCCCCGAACCCGCCGAAGCCCTGGTCCGTGAACCTGCCCCGCTCGCCGAGGATCTCCGGGGGCTCGTCGCCGAGCAGGCACGTCCCCGAGCCCAGCACCGGGATCGCACCGCCGAACCCCGCGGACTCGGGCCACCCGGCGCCTGTGTCCGCGATCCACGCCGCGGGCACGCCGGTGACGGCGGCCAGGTCCGGCGCCGCGTCGTCGTCGCCCGAGCACCCGCCGAGGGTTGCGGCGAGCGACACGACACAGGGAACGAGGAACAGCAGGCGGCGGCGCATGCCGGCGACCCTAGACGAGACCGTCGATCCCGGCCGGGACGTCCACCGCCGGCCCCGGGCGCTCGCCGGACGCTGACGTCAGAACAGGGGCCACGGAACGGCGGGCATGTCGCCCTCGGGGCCGGGGAACCGGCCCGCGCGCAGCAGGCGGTCGCAGCGGACCGCGAGCGCCGCACGCTCGTCCGGGGCCAGCAGCCCGGTCAGCCGCTCGCCGAGCCCGTCCGCCCCCGCCGAGGCGAGACCGGCACGGACTCGCTCGACGCCCGCAGCCTCGTCGTCCGTGAGCGGCTCGCCGAGCCAGCCCCACAGGACGGTCCGCAGCTTCGCCTCGACGTGGAACGTCACGCCGTGGTCGACGCCGAACCGGTGGCCGTCCGGCATCGGCAGGACGTGCCCGCCCTTGCGGTCGGCGTTGTTGAGGACGACGTCGAGGACCGCCATGCGGCGCAGCGCGGCGGTGTCCTCGTGGACGACGGCGACAGGCGCGTCGTCGGCGTCCGTGCCCTCGAGCACCACGCGCCACCCCGGGCGCCCGGCGTCGGCGGACGGGACCACGTCGACCGGGTCCTGGGCGGGGTCGGGCTCCTGCCAGAGCTGCACCATCCCCGGACCGTGCGGGCCGTCGCGGAGCCAGGTGCGCGGCACGATCCCCCAGCCCGTCGCCTCGGACACCGCGAACGCGGCGACCTCGCGCTGCGCGAGCGTGCCGTCGGGGAAGTCCCACAGCGGCCTCTCGCCGCGCACGGGCTTGTAGACGACCCGGACACCGTCGATCTCGCCGAGGAACGTCGCGTTCGACGCGACGCGCAGACGGCCCAGCAGCGTCAGGTCGCCGTCCGGAAGCGAGTCAGGTGCGTCGTCGGGCGCTGCGCCAGGCAGGGCGTCGGTCACGCGTCGCCGTCGGGCACGTCGGCGGGCAGGTCGCACACGTGGCCTTCGGGGTCGACGGGCCGCCCGCACGTCGGGCACGTCGGACGCCCCGACTGCACGACGCGGCGGGTGCGCTGCGCGAACGCGCGCGCCGTCCCGACCGGCATCCGCACCTGCAGCATCTCGGACGGCTCGGGCTCGTCCGGGTCGGACGGGTCTTCCCCCACGGGGAACGCCTCGACGACGACCTGCGACGTGCGGGGGTCCCAGCCGAGCCGGATCGCGCCCGTGCGGAAGTCCTCCTCGACGGGCTGGTCCAGCGGGTCGTCGTCGACGAGCTCCGGCGGGACCTCCGTCGGGATGGCCGGGCCGTCCTCCTGCGACATGAGCTCGTCGAGGAGCTGGTCGATCGTGTCCGCGAGCACCGCCGACTGCTCCTTCTCGAGCCCGACGCTCGCCGTGCGGGTGCCCTCACGGACCTGCAGGTAGAAGGTGCGCTCGCCCGGGCGGCCCACCGTCCCCACCACGAAGCGGTCCGGCCAGGAGAACTCGTGCGCGAGCGTCGGCATGGTCACCAGTCTAAGGATCGGGGTGGCACGTCGGCAGGGGTCGGGTGACTCTCAGGCGTGTCCCGCGCCGCCGCCGACCGGCGCGTCGCCCGCGGGGACATCGTCCGACGTCGGACCGGGCGCGGCCGGCGCAGCCAACCAGGACAGGTCGCCGCCGTCGGTGCTCGTCGCGACCACCTCCGGGCGGTGCGGCCCGTACCGGACGATCGACACCGACGCCGGGCCGACCGCGATGCGCTGGAACAGGTCGAGGTGCATGCCCAGGGCGTCCGCGAGCACCGCCTTGATGATGTCGCCGTGCGCGACGGCCACCCACACCGCCGCGTGGCCGTGCTGCTCCCGGACGGTCGCGTCGTGCGCCCGCACCGCCATGACCGACCGCGCCTGCATCGCCGCCATCGACTCCCCGTCCGGGAACGTCACGGCCGACGGCTGCGCCTGCACCGTCGACCACAGCGGCTCGCCTGCGAGGTCCTTCAGCGGCCGGCCCTGCCAGGCGCCGTAGTCGCACTCCGTGATCCCGGGCTCGACGAGCATCTCCAGGGGCGGCTCGCCCGGGCTCCCCAGCTGCCGGTCGAGGATCGCGCGCGCCGTCTCCTCGCACCGCTGCAGGGGGCTCGTCACGACCGCCGCGAGCGGCACGGCCGCCAACCGTTCGGCCGTCCGCGCGGCCTGGTCGCGGCCGACGTCGTCGAGCCCGACCCCCGGGGTGCGGCCGGCGAGGACACCCGTCGCGTTCGCAGTCGTGCGGCCGTGGCGGACGAGCAGGACGGTGGGCATGCCCCGAGCCTGCCACGCGCGACCCGTGGCGCGCGCACGGACATGTCACCGCGTCCCGGTAGCCTCCGCCTGTCGCCGCGACGAACGAGATGAGGACGCATGGCACCGGTGCCTGACACGACCGCGACGCTCGAGGACGAGCAGCGGTTCTTCGACCACGCGCGCGAGGTCCGCGAGAAGGCGCGCGCCCAGCTCGCACAGGCCGTCTCTGCCGCAGCCGACAACAAGGCGCGCGCGAGCCTCAAGAAGGCCGCCGCGTCGGACGAGACGCACGGCTCGCCGCAGGACCCTGCCGCGTTCCTGCGCATCGACACGAAGGACGGCGAGTGCTTCTACGTCGGCAACGCCGGCGTCCGCGACGAGACGAGCACCCCGCTCGTGTACTCCTGGAAGGCCCGGTACATCGCGCAGCTGCGCGCCGCGACGCACACCGCACCCGGTGACGTCGTCCGCAACCGGACCTACACGACCGAGCCGGTGAACCGGGTGCTGCGGTTCGACGACGTCGTGCTCGCCGACCTGGCCGAGCGGGTCGCCGCGCTCGACGACCCGCAGCTCGCCGTCATCGAGGACGACGCGCTCCTGCTCGACGCGCTCGACCGTGAGCGCTCGCCCGACATGCGGCAGATCGTCCAGACGATCCAGGCGGCGCAGAGCGAGATCGTGGGCGCCGAGGCCGCACAGCTCCTCGTCGTCCAGGGTGGCCCCGGGACGGGCAAGACGGCCGTGGCGCTGCACCGCGCGTCGTCGCTGCTGTTCAACGAGCAGATCGACGCCGACCAGCTGCTCGTCGTCGGCCCGAACCCGACGTTCACCCGGTACATCGCGAGCGTGCTGCCCGAGCTGGGCGACCGGCATGTCCGGCAGACCGACGTCACCCGGATGCTCGACGTGACCGTCACCGCGACCGCGCACGACGACCCCGCTGCCGCGCGCCTCAAGGGCGACGCCCGCATGGTCGGACTGCTCGCCAAGGGGCTGCGCGACCGCGTCCGCACGCTCGACGACGCCCTCTCGTTCTCGGTCCGCACCATGCCGTGGCGGGTGCGCATCGCGCCCGACGACGTCGCCGAGATCGCCGCCCGGTACGTCGGCTCGCCCTACGCGATCGGGCGCGTGCGGTTCCGTGAGGCGCTCACGGCCGCCCTCGCGTCCGCGGTGAAGAAGCAGGCGCAGGACGACGGCGACCGCGTCCCCGGGGACACCGCGACCCTCCTGCACCCGTCCGAGCTCGAGAACGCCGTCGAGCGTGTCTGGCCGCAGCTCTCGTCGCAGGCGTACCTGCGCGACCTGTTCGGCTCGCTCGAACGCCTCGTCGCGGCCGCCGAGGGCGCGTCGATCAGCGCCGACGAGCTCCAGCTGCTGCGCCGGCCCGCCGCTGCCCGGCTCGCCGACCAGTCCTGGTCGCGCGAGGACCTGGTGCTGCTCGACCATGTCAACGCCGCGATCAACGGCGACCTGCCCGGGTACCAGCACGTCGTCGTCGACGAGGCGCAGGACCTCTCCCCCATGCAGCTGCTGTCGATCCGGCGCCGGTCGGTCGACGGCGCCATGACCGTGGTCGGCGACATCGCGCAGTCCACCGGGCTGTGGGCGCGCGACACGTGGGACGACGTCGTCGACGTGCTGCGGTCCGCCCTGCCCGTGCGGCTCGTCGAGCTCGAGTACGGGTACCGGGTGCCGCGGTCCGTCATGGCGCTCGCCGCCCGCCTGCTGCCGGTGGCCGCGCCCGGTCTGCACGTGCCCACCGTGGTGCGCGACGTCGAGCCCGGGCCGCAGCTCGTCCCGGTGCCGACCGGTGCGGCGTCTCTCGCCGCGACCGTACGGACGGCGGTGACGCACCACTCGGCACGCGGACGGTTCGTCGGTCTCGTGTGCCCCGACGGCCGCCGGGCCGAGGTCGTCGCGGCGCTCGACGCCGACGACATCCAGTGGCACGACGCCGACTCCGGCAGCCTCGACAAGGCCATCAACGTCGTCAGCCCGGTCGGTGCGAAGGGGCTGGAGTTCGACGCCGTCGTGGTCGTGGACCCGCAGGCGATCGTCGACGCCGGGCCGCGCGGCGAGCGGATGCTGTACATCGCGCTGACCCGGACCACGAAATTCCTCGACGTCGTGCATCCCGAGGGCGCGCTGCCCACACTGCTCGGCGGGACGCGGGCGCCGGTCGACCCGCCGGCGCCCGTCGCGCCGGTCGCGCCGGTCGTCGAGCCCGTCCGGCCCGTGCCGGACCCGGCGGTCGTGGCACCGGACTCGGCGGTCGTCTCACCGGACCCTGCCGTGGCTCCGGGCCCCGCAGGTCTGGCTCTCACCGCGATGCAGCGCAAGATGATCGACCTCGTGGTCGACGAGCTCGAGGCGCCGACGCTGGAGGTCCTCTCGTCCAGCTTCCTGCCGCGGGAGCTGTGGCCGGTGGTGCTGGAGGGCGTGGCCGAGCGCCTGCGGGAGTTGTAGCGCGACCCCGTCACGCCCGCCTGGTCACACGCGCTCGGCTGCGAACGCCAGGTCGACCATGGTGCGGATCTGCTCGATGCTCCGCGACGCATCACCGAGCGCGCGCTTGAGGTCGGCGTGGACGCGCTCCGCGCGCGCCACCTCGTGGTGGTCGTCCAGGGCGGTCGCCCACGCCGGCACGTCGTCCAGCGCCGCCGCGCGCACGGGCGCGGTCTCCGGGCCGAGCACGGCGAGCCAGTCCGCGAACCGGCGGACCCTCGACGCCCAGTCGGCGGCGACATACACGTCGTACACCGCACGCGGCAGCACCCGTCCGTCGCCCCGGTCGGGCACGGGACCCGGCTCGTCTGCCTGCGCGCCGGCCGGGAGCAGGATGCCCTCGGCGGACGCCCGGTCGAACGCCTCGCGCAACCGCCGGCTGCGGTGCGCCACGGACCGGTCACGGGCGTCGTCGTGCGAGCGCCCGAGGACGTCCGGCGCCCCCGTGTCCCGCAGCAGGCGCGCGTACAGCCACCGGCAGTCGTCGCAGAGGAAGACCACGCGCGGAACGTGGACGCGCCACGTCTCGGTCAGGCAGGCGGAGCACAGGTCGCCGGACAGGTGGACACCGGCGCGCATCCCGGCGATACCCCGCCGCGGGGACGGACCGGGCGTGCTGTACCAGGTGCCGGACTCGGTGATGAAGATGCTGGGCATAGCAGTGCTCCCTTCGCTCTTCCCGCCACCGGTCGGTGGCGGGCCGGTCTTCCTCCTGGGGCACCGTGCGCGAGGGGCGCGGTTGCCGGACCAGCACGCGGAGGGCGTGTCGCTGATCGCTCGTGACCTGGGGAGATGTCTACCAGACACCGCCGACACGCGCGCGCCGCCCGGGTTCACGCGCTCCCTCGGCGGCGGCGCGCTCCCCCTGGGTGAAGGTCACGACCTCGTCCCGGGCCGCCGCAGGGGCGGCGCCGGCAGCCACGGCACCGCGCAGATCGTGCAGCGCACGGGACGTCGCGGCGTACGCCACGTCGACGTTCGCGGTGTCGTACGTCAGCGACCGCTCCGCCGCCACGCCCAGCGACGCGCCGACCTCGATCGCGTCCTGGTTGGCCCCCATGTAGAGGAACGTCCACCCGAACGTCGTCTCGCGCTCAGCGACGAGGCCCTTGATCGCCGGGTGTGTGAACTCCTTCGACGCGTTCTCCAGGCCGTCCGTCATGATGCCGACGACGACCGTCGCCGGCCGCTGCTCCTCCGGCAGCTGGGCGATCCGCAGGGCCGTCGTCTGCACGAGACGGCCGATCGAGTCGAGCAGAGCCGTCATGCCGCGGGGCTGGAGGTCGAGCGGCGGCACCTCGCGCAGGTCGAGGTCCGTGTAGATCTCCTCGTAGGTGTCGTCGAACTGCGCGAGCGTCACCGTGCAGCGCCCGGGCGTCTCGCGCTGCTCCGCGAGGAAGAGGTCGAAGCCCTTCTCGGTCGCGGCCTTAATCGCCTGCATCGAGCCGGAGCGGTCGAGCAGCATCGCGAGGTGGGTGAGGTTCGTGTCGGCCATGGTGATGCCTCTCAGGTCGTCGGTGGTCGTGGTGTGCTGGCGGGTGTCCCGTACGGCGGTGATCCGCGCGCCAGGTGCGTCGCGTTCGCTGCCGGGCTCAGCCCTGACGGCGTCGGAAGCGGAGCGGCACGACGTCCGGGCCGGTGCCGGGAGCCGGGTCGGGCGGCGGGGTGCCGCGCTCTCGGTCGTAGCGCGCCCGGGTCACGCCCTCTGCGGAGACGCGACCGTCGGGGCCGGAGTACGCGGCGAGGGCGGCCGTCCGTGCCAGACGCGGGGGCACCGTGTTCGGCGCCACCCCGGCGTCCAGGGCCACGGACCGCATCGACGCACCGTCGAGCAAGGACTCCGCCATCGCCTCGTCGAGTGCCGCGTCGACGAGTCCACGGGCCTCGGCGAGCTGCTCGACCGCTTCGCCGCGGGGAGCCGCCGCGGCCGCCTCGAGTGCGTCACGTGCCGCACGGAGCCGGGGGCGGTCGAAGGAGGGGCTCATGGGCCGAGTCTATGTGCCGTAATTGCACATACGCAAGAGATGCACGGAGATCGACGTGCCCGGGCCCACCCGTTCGGACCGAGCGAGAGCGGACCTGTGGACAGCGGCGATCGGCCGTATCCGCGGCGCTAGCGTGCGTGGCCGGGGGTGGTGACATGAGGGCAGAGCAGCCCGCACAGAGAGAGACGCGCAGGGCCTTGGACCCGGCGACCGCGGCCGGTGATGTGCGGTGAGTCGTCCGTCTGACTGGTCGCCGGTGGGTCTGGACATCGATCCGACGCCGGGTGATCCGGTGCTGGTGCTGGCGGGTGGGCGGGACTACCTGGATGTCGCGTCGGCTATTGATGATGCTGCGTCGGCGTTGGACCGGTTGTCGATGGACGGGACGGTGTCGGCGGCCGTGGATGCGGTGATGGACCGCAAGGACGACGTCATCTCCGACATCCGCAAGGCCCACGGCCGCTACGAGGCCGCAGGGAACGCCTTGGTCACGTATGCGGGGGTGCTCGACCGGGTCCAAGCGGACACCCTTGCGGCACTGAACAAGGCCATCGACGCGTTGGACGAGTCGGCGGACGCGACCGGGACGAAGTCACGCTGGCAGCAGTTCGCGGACGACGCGACCGATCCGCACGAGAAGACCGTCTACCAGCACAAGGCTGATGCGGCGGGTGACCAGGTCACTGCGGCCCATGGTGTGGTGAACGCCGCGAAGGGTGACATCGACACCGCGGTGTCGGACCGGGACCGGGCTGCGGACAACGCCATCTCCCAGATCACCGACATCGCGGCACACGATGACCTGAACGACTCGTGGTGGGACGACTGGGGGTCGAAGGTCGTCGCCGCGATCGCGGACATCGCCGACGTCATCTCGACGATCGCGGGGATCCTGGCGATCGTGGTCGCGTTCATCCCCGTCGTGGGCACCGCCCTCGCCGGGGTCTTGCTCGTGGTCGCGGCGGTCGCGGCGATAGTCAGCGCTCTAGCGAACATCGCCCTCGCGGCGACCGGGGAACGGTCCTGGCTCGATGCCGGGATCGCGATCGCCGGCGCCGCCCTGTCCGTCATCGGGCTGGGTGCCGCAGCGAAGGCCGCGACCGGGATCTCCAAGGTCGCCCTGAAGACCGGGGCACGGGAATCACTCGCCGGGTTGAAGGGACTGGGCAAGGGCGGGATCAAGAACTCCCTCGATGGCTTCGGGAGGAAGGCCGCGTGCAAGATCGGGTTCGGGACCTGCTTCACCGCCGGCACCCTCGTCCGCACCCCCGACGGCGACAAACCGATCGAGACCCTGCGCCCCGGAGACAAGGTCTACACCCACGACCCCGCAGCCGGCGTCGACGTCATCGAGACCATCGAAGAGACCTTCGTCCGCACCACCACGACGCTCTACCACCTCACCATCGTCGGGCACCGCGTCACGACCACCGACGAACACCCCTTCATGGTCGCCGGCCTCGGCTGGATCCACGCCCGAGACCTCGCCGCCGGCGACCTTCTCGTCACCGCCGACGACTCAGAGGCGGACACGGTCCGCCTTGACGCTGTTGAGATCGAGCACGTCGACGACGAGCCCGGCGTCACGGTCTACAACATCCACGTCCGCACTCACCACACTTACTATGTGAGCGCGGGCGACCACTGCGTGCTCGTGCACAACAGCACCTGCGGACCGTTCGCCAACTCGATGCCCCACAGCCTGGAGCGCGAGCTCGCCCTCGCGGACCGGCTCGGAGTTGTCCCGATCGCTCCGGGCAGCGGTGCATTCGACGACGCCATCAGCGAAGGCACCGTCAAGTGGGCAGTCAGGGAGGACAAGAGCCTGGTGATCATTCCCAAGCACGTCCATGGCCAAGAGATCTCCCACTCGACCCTCACCCGGGGTGGACCGGTCCTCGCCGCAGGCGAGGCGGACATCGCAGGCACGGCGGCCGACGGCTACCTCGGCCTGGAGATCAACTACCACAGCGGGCACTTCCTGCCGTCGGAGACGAGCCTCGATCTCGGCAGGTCCGCATTCTCAGCCGCGGGGGTCTCCTTCTCGTGACCGACATCCGCACGCTGGAGGCGCTCGGCCTCACCGACCTCGTCACGGCACTCTCGACGGACGCGCTGGCGGCGGCCGTGCCCCGCCCGGAGGAGTGGTGGAGCGTGGTCGAGCTGGTCACGGCGCGCATGGAGGACGAGTTCCCAGGTCTGCCGACAGGCTCCCGTGCCGCGGCAGCCCAGGCGTTCGACAGCGTCCTCGATGCGGCGGTCGCGGGCGGCGCGATCGACGGACAGGAACGGTTGGTCCGACGCCTCAACCTGACGCTCGCGCTCCTGCGCCGGATCCCGCCCGAGCCCGGATCAGCGCTCGTCGACCCTGACGAGGCCGTCCGGACCGTCCTCGACGCGCTCCCGATGCGTGCCGAGGAGGCCTCGGACCTCGCGTCCCGGTGGCGCACGCTCGACGTCCAGCAGATCCGGGCGTTGCGCCGCCTGAAGAACGTCCTCTCCCCCGGGCTGGCGATCGCCGGCCTGGCGTCGGCGAACGAGGCGCGTCGCCGCCTGGAGGCGTGGGCCGACGTCCTGCCGGCCCTGCCGTGAGACCGGACGCCACGCGAGGGGACATCACCGCCGACGAGACGGGCACGCGGAGCGCGTGTCGCTGGTCGCCCGTGACCTGGGCAGATGTCGGCCAGGGCGCCGACACGCGCGACGCGGCGACGCTCGCCTCCGGTGTCACGCGGCAAGGGCGAGCTCGTGGCGCGGGTTGACGAGGACGCGGTGGACGAGGTGGTCGTTCCAGTACAGGCCCGAGAGCTCGACGTACTGGCTGCGTCCGCGGAGGGTCACGCCCGCCCCGGCGGGTGCGAAGCCACCCGTCGGGACCTGGTCGGCGCGCGGAGTCTGAGCGCTGCCCCACTGACGACGCTTGTACTCCTCGAGAAAGCTCTCGACCATCGACACAGATGACTCCCAGGAGTGGGCGCTGCGTGGCAGCACCAGGATGAGCAGAACCGTGGACCATACGACGGCATCGGCCCGAGCGCAAACCAGGACTGTGGCGTGCCCCGAGGCCCCCCGTTCCTACAGCGACGAGTAGTACTCGCGCATGATGCCCGCCATGAGCCGCCTGCGCGCAGCAAGGAAAGAGTGGTAGTCGGCTGCCGAGGCTGTCCGGATCAAGGCAGGCACCGCGTTCTGCACCAGGCTCACGGTGACGCTGTCCTCGTCGACGATCTCGCCGAGCACGCGCACGCCCGAAGTTACCTGCTCGTCGACGATCGCCATGTAGTCCGCCGGCGCCTTGTTGCCGATCCCGATGTTGATCGCGGTCTCGGCGAGCACGTAGTTCGCCACCTGGTTCTGCTCCGAGCGGTCCGTCACGCCGTTCTTCGAGAGGTAGTCCTTCGGGAAGACGTGGTGGATGTCGCCCTGCCCGTCGAGCATGTGGCTCACCGTGATGTGCTCGGAGAGGAAACCCTTGGCGTTCGCCATGACCTGAGCCGCAAGGAACGTCCTGAAGAAGGGGCTTCGCGTGCTCGACGTCTGGAGAGCGTCGGGGAGCCCAACCTCCCAAAACGCGGACGACAGCTGGCTCTCCTCGAGGACTCGGAGGTAGTCGACAGCCCCCGTCTCCCGGATCCGCCGCATGTCCTGCTCGAAGGTCGTCTCGAAGCTCCCCGAGTGCCGCCCCGTCAGCATCGACATGACGAACCACCGGCGGACCACCCGCTGGATCTCCCCGAACGTGAGCTCCTTCTCCCGTCTCAGCCTGAGGAAGAGCGCGTAGGTGAAGTTCAACGCGTTCTTCGACGTGATCAGCGAACGGGTCCGGAAGCCCGCGGACTGGATGATCATCAGGAACTGCGTGAAGTTGTACTCGTTCGTGAAGTCGTCGAGCCCCTTCTCCAGACGCTCGAACGACCTCACCGCGAGCGACTCGTCGAACTTGCGGGTCTCGAAGTCTCGGCCCGACAGATAACTGACGACCGCGTCAATGCGACCGCGCCCGAACTCATGCAGCCCGACCACCCGGATGACGTCTCGATAATCCGGGTCGTAGAGGTCGCTGGTATCATTCTTGAGCCAAGATATCTGCTTGAAGTATGGCGTCTCCGCAAAGGCGGGGTCGTTGTCGCGGATGGTCTCGTAGAAGTGCGGCGCGACGGCCAGGTGGCAGAAGTAGTCGATGTACTTGCGCAGGTCGGCGCCAAAGTCCCCGAACGAGGCGATCTTGCTCATCGCGAAGTCCGCCGAGTTCAGCACGACGCCCTTCGAGTTGATCCGGATGAAGATCTCCGTGACGGTCTCGATGTCGAGCGCGGCGTCGAGGTTGATGATCCCGACCTGCTTGTTCTGGACGTCGGCGAGCCGCGACAGGGCCGTGATGACCTGATCGCGATCCGCACCCGGGTTCGCGTCGACATATGCGGCCGGGACGCTGAAAGCAGCAGTGGGTTCCATCATCACTGAGATGTCGTGGATCCATGCGGGGTCGTTCTTCATCACCGGGGTGAAGGTCTCGAACCGCTCTTCCTGGGGGTTGAAGGCGATCCGGATCCGGACCTTCTTGTAGTCCTTGTTCACGACCTCGTGTCCGGCGAGCGCCGCGGTCAGGGCCGTGACCCGCTGCTGTCCGTCGATCAGGATCTGCTTGTTCCCGGAGCTCGTCCCGTCTTTCAGCCGTACGTCGCTGGTCTGCCACGTGATGAGGTACCCCACCGGGTAGCCACGGTAGAGCGAGTCGACGAGATCACGGACCTTCGTGGTGTTCCACACGAACGGCCTTTGAATCTCGGGGATCGCGACTTGTCCGCTACGGACCCAACTCAGGATCGTGCCGACTGCCTGCTGGTGAACGGTGTACTTTTCCACGTCGTCCTTGCCCCTCACGGCTCACCCTGCGACCGCCACGGTCACCCACGCACAGCGGGCCGCCCCTGAGCATGCCCAAGGCACCAATATCGGGTCAAGTTTCGTAAACAATTTCACCCGCTGGGTGGACGATGCGAACTTGTGCGGTCCTGCTGGCACCTGTTGAGCTCCTCCCGTGGACTCTGCACTCGAAGCCGCCCTGCGTCGCCGCATCATCGACTGGGTCATGGATCGCGCGGACGCCAACGGGGGCTTCCTGCGTCGCGAGGAGCTGCTGAGCTTCCGTATCGACGGCGAGAAGCTGCCGATCATCGACTACTCGCGGGGCATCCGGAACCCGGCGTCGTTCGGCTCGACCCTGTCGATCGTCTCGACGCCACACGGCCCGTACGACGACGCTGAGTCCGAGGACGGTCTCCTCCACTACTCGTACCGCGACGGCGATCCGTGGTCCGGCGACAACAGGAAGCTCCGCAATGCCCTGACGACGCGCATGCCGCTCATCCTGTTCCGCAAGGAGGTCGCGAACATCTACACACCGGTCGCCCCGGTCTACGTCGTCGACGACTACCCGGAGGTCAGGCAGTTCGTCATCGCACTCGACGAGTCGTTCACCTTCATCCCGGAGCCCGGTCACCTCACCGTGCCGCAGAAGGAGTACGCCCTGCGGCTCAGCAAGCAGCGCCTCCACCAGCCGATCTTCCGCACCCGCGTCCTGCGCGCCTACGCGATCCAGTGCGCGGTCTGCCAGCTCAAGCACGGCTCGCTGCTCGACGCGGCGCACATCCTGCCCGACTCCGACGAGCGCGGGATCCCCGCCGTCACCAACGGGCTCGCCCTCTGCAAGATCCACCACGCCGCCTACGACCAGAACATGATGGGCATTACCCCCGACCACCGCGTCGAGATCGCCCTCGATCTTCTCGCCGAGATCGACGGGCCCATGCTCAAGCACGGCCTCCAGGAGATGCACGGTCGGACGATCAATGTCCCGCGCCGTCGTGACGACCAGCCCAGCGCCGACCACCTCGCCGAGCGCTACGCCCAGTTCGCCGCCGCCCGAGGCTGACCACACGTATGGGAAATGGGCGCTCACCACCCCTCGGAGCGCACGCCCTCGGCAACGGATTTCACCCACCCGGCACCTCGGCCGTGTGGAAGCCTTCTGGGGACCGCCAAGGAGGCACTGTGACCGTCTCGCCTGCACTTCTCGACGCCACCCGCATGCTCCAGATGGAGCCACGCGGACCGCGTTGGCGGAGCATCACGTACTGCGTCGTCGACGCCGTCTGGTCGATCGGCATCAACTACGACCGCCATGTCGTTCCGGCCGTGCGCCGGGTCGCCTCGAATGCAGGCGACAGCGACCCACTCGTCCTGCCGGGCGTCGCGGCGCCGGACCCGTTCCCTCTCGACGCCTTCCTGGCCGCGTACCCCACCACGGATGCACTCGTCTCTCAGACCACGCGTCATCGAACGTCGTCGCGCGGCGGCATTCTCAAGGCCGACGCAGCGCTGCGGTTCGCTGGCGTACTCGTTGACAGCGGAATCACCACCCTGAAAGACACAGTCCCGGCACTCGACGACCCCGAACGCGTCGACGCGATCTCCGCGCGCCTGCGGGCCATCCCCGGAGACGGCGTCCGCACGGGCTACTTCTGGATGACCGCGGGCGACGACCAGACGGTCAAGCCCGACCGCATGATCCTGAGCTTCCTCTCCCGCTACGGCGGGCCAGACGATGTCGCCGGCGCCCGCGTCGCGCTCGCCGAGCTCGCGACCGCACTCAGCACCCCGGAGCACCCCGTCACGCCGTGGATGGTCGACCACGCGATCTGGAACGCCGAGCGCAGGCGCCGTCGATGACCCAAGGGCACGTCTTCGTCGTCCGCGGCCGCCTGGAAGCGATGGACTGCGAAGCGGTCGTCATCCCCACGGACCGCGGGTTCTCCGTCCGCGACTCGTGGCGGGCCGCCGCCGGCCTCGCCGCCCCCGCCGACTGGCCGCCGCAGCGTCCGGAGCACTGGGGATCGGATGACGTCGCGCTCCCCGCACGCGGCACGACGCCGGGTGGTGGCAGGGGTCGTCCGCGTCCGGACGTGTGGTTCGCCGACGTCGTCGTCGCGAACCCCGCCGATCTCGAGCAGCGCACCCGGACGATCCTCGCGCAGGTGTTCGCGGCCTACGCGGACTGGGGCCACGTCCGGGCGGCGACGGACCGCCACGTCCCCCTCGTCGCCCTGCCGGTGATCGGTGTCGACGGCGGAGGGCACGACACGCGTCGCGGCGAGGCGGTGGCCGCGGTCGTCCGCGGTGCGACGCGCGCCGCCGCGGACCACGGCCAGGACGTGGTGCTCGTCGCCGCGTCGCCCGCGGACTACTCCGCGCTGCAGCGCGCCCGCGAGGTCCTGGGCGTCCCGACCCACCTCACCGTCGGCGACCAGCACGAGGGCGACCACCACCATGACCCGCTCGTCGCCGCGAAGGAGCTGGGCGCCCTGGCCGCCGCCGGCGAGCTCGCGCTGTTCCTCGGCGCGGGCGCGTCCGTCGGCGCCGGTCTGCCCACCTGGGACGGGCTGCTCGCCGCCCTCGCCGCCAGCCCGGCAGCGCGCGCGCAGCTGCGAGACGTCCCCCCGGAGAGCATGGCGAACCTCGGTCCGCTCGAGCGGGCGGAGCTGCTCCAGGTCGCACTCGGAAGTTCGGACCCGGAGGTCGACAGCCAGACGGTCCTCGGGCACGAGGTCGCGGCGATCATCGCGGCAGCACGCGCGCGGCCGAGCCTGACGCACGCGCTCCTCGCGTCGCTGGGAGTCCGGGAGGCCGCCACCACGAACTACGACCGCCTCTACGAAGAGGCGGTCACGGCGGCGGACGGCGGCGCGAGCAAGGACGTCCACGACCACGTCTCCGTCCTGCCGTGGGACCGCGTCGTCGGTGGCCGGCCGTGGGTCGTCAAGATGCACGGCGACGTCGAGCACGCCGGCTCGATCGTCCTGTCGCGCAGCGCGTTCGTGCACTACGACTCCCGCTGGCGCCCCATCGGCGGCCTCGTGCAGGGCCTCATGCTGACGCGGCACCTGCTCGTCGTCGGCGCCTCGCTCACCGACGACAACCTGCTCCGCCTCGCCCACGAGGTCACGCACCTCACGACGAGCCTGCAGCCCGGCGTCGACCCGGCGCGTCACCACCGCGAGGTCGGGACCGTCCTGACGTTGCAGCCGGACGCCGCGTTCGAGCGCGTCTGGAGGGACCGGTTCGAGGTCCTCGCCATGGGCGACGACCCGCGGACCCCGATCAGCGACGCCGCCCGGAGCCTCGCGATCTTCCTCGACGCGGTGGCCCGGTTCGCGGCACCCACGCCCGCGCACCTGCTCGACCCCCGGTACACGGCCGACCACCAGGACGAGCGCGACGCCGCCCGCACCCTGCGCCGGGGTGCCGGACGCGCCAGGCGCCTCGCCGACCGTCACGCACCCGGCTGGGGGCACGTCGCCGACGCGCTCGAGGACCTGGGGGCGACCGGCGACCACGCGACGCACAGCGACCCGGTGACGACGCCACCCCCACCGTCGGCCCGCTGAGCGCCGACCTCACGGACCCCCGAGCACCACCCGCTCGATCCGGTCGAGGGCGAACATGCGTTCCGCCTCACGCAGGTGACACCAGCCGACGAGGAGGTGCTCGACCTGCGTCACCTCCGACACGACCCGCTCGGTCACCCGACCCGACTGCCCGCGGTACCGGATCCGCACCGCGCCGCCCTTCGCGACGGCCTGCGCGAGCTCGCGGACCTCGGGGTCTGTCAGACGCTTCGCGTGCCGCGCGAGCCGGGCCACGATCTCGTCGTCCGTCAGCTCTCCCGCCGGCGGGAGACCCGCCACGAGCCGCGCCGCGAGCGCCGTCGGCGACTCGGGCGGCGCCGCCCGCCACTCCGGCCGACCGTCCGGCATCTCGATCCCCGCCTGCTCGGCCCACTCCCGGAGGGCGGCCAACCGGTCCTCCGCTGCGGTGTCACCGACCGCCTCGCCGACGGGCTCGCCGCCCGGAGCCGCCACCACCGCATCCGACCCCGGGCCCGACCCCAGGCCAGACACCCCCGGCCGCGCCGGCACCCGCACGACCCCGTCGGCGTCGACCTCGGCGGGCAGGTGCCCGACGGCCCGGAGCCGTTCGAGCACCCGGCCCACGTCGGCCTGCGCGACGGCGACGGTCGGCGCGACGAGCCGCAGCCCGAGCGTCCGCGTCCCGACCTCGGCGACGACCTCGGCGAGCAGCGCCTCGTCCTCGCAGACGACGACGGCCTGGGCGGGACGCACCCGCAGGTGCCCGTGGCGGCGGGCCACGTCGTCCACGAGGTAGCGGACGGGCTGCGGCAGGTCCTTGCCGGCGAGGTCCCGGAGACGCTCGGTGACCTCCGCCCCCGTGTACCCGGCGTCGAGCGCGTCCCGGACCGTGACCGCGGACAGGCGCCACACCGACGCCGCCCCGTGCGTCTCGCGGCGGCCGACCGCATCGAGGAAGTCGGTGACCCCGGCGCTGGGCGAGCCCGCGACGACGACGGTGAGGTCCGACCCGACGGCGACGGTGTCCGTGCGCGCAGGCAGCATGTCGACGAGCGGGTCGGCGAGGTCCTCGACGCGGACGAGCGCCCGGCCCAGCCGGGTGACCCGTCCGAGCGCGACGGCACCCCAGCGCTCGGCCTCGTCCCACGACGCGCGCGCGGCCTCGCCGTTGACGCCGAGCGGGAACCACCACCGCAGGTTGCGGACGAGCTCGTCCGCGTCGACCACGCCGTGACCGTCGGGCAGGTCGGCTCCCCGCCCGAGGACGAGGTCGCGCGCGACGAGCACCGAGGGGTCGTAGCCCACGCCGACCGCGACGGCCTTGCCGTGCTCGTCCCGCTCGTCGCTCAGGACGGCCGGGGTCCTCGTCCACGCGTCCAGGAGCTCGGCGACGCGGTCCACAGGGTCGCCGGCGCGCCACCGGTCGAGGTCGGCGGTCGGGGTCACGATCCCGCCGTCGTCCGCCTCGAAGAACCCGCACGCCAGGCCGATGCCGAGCCCGAACCGCACGTCGGACGCCGCGATCCCGGTCGACTTCGCGAGCCGCGCGACCTCCCGGGCCCCGACGCCCCCGGACTTCAGGAGCTTGAGCCGGTGCCGCCCGACGGCCTCGAGGGTCGCGGTCACCGCGGACACGGTGCTCGTCAGCGCCGCAGCGGCTGCGGACTCCGACTGGCGGACGTCCACGGGCGCCGCCGCCAGGTACGGCTCGTCGGCCGGGAACGCGGCCCTCGCGTCGTGCGGGAGCAGCGCGTACCGGACCTCGGCGGGCATCACGGCCGTCGCCATCGTGGTCCGGAACGCGATCCCCGCCTCGAGGGCCCACTGCGCGGCGCGGTAGTGCGCCCCGAGCGGCGGCCCGGTGAGCTCGTCGGCGAGCATCCCCGCCTCCCACGAGCCCCGGACGACCCGCGCGGCGAGGGGCACGCGCGCCGTGACCGTCCGGTCGGTCGCGACGATCTTCTCGAGCGTGGCGATGACGTCCGTCGGGGCGTCCGCGAGCGCCCGCCGCACGTTCTCGGGCTGGGCGAGATGGTCGACCACGACCTCCACGAGGTCGTCCTTGCGGGTGGGCACCTCGCCCCCGTACCGCCGGACGACCTTGCTCAGCTCGCGCGCCGGCACGTCGCCGAGGGCCTCCCGGGCCGACGCCCCGAGCCCGAGGGGCGAGACGAGCACCGCCCGGACACCCGGGTTGGCGGCGATCCCGCCCTCACGGGGCGTGGGGACCACGAGCACCGCCCCGGTCGCGACCGCGAGAGCGCGTTGGAAGCCCGGCGCGTCGAGCGACGTCCCGAGGAGGTCGGTCACCCGGTCGAGGTCCGCGGCGGCGCCGAGCGCGGCGACGGTCTCGACGAGGGCGAGGGTCGCCGCGTCGGACTCCACGAGCGCGCCGGTCACGACGTCCGGGTGCTGGAGGCGGGCCGCGAGGTCCGCGAGGTCCCGGACCGGCGGGGACGTGAGGCACGAGCGGCTCCGAGCGAGGACGCGGGCGAGGTCGGCGGCGTCGAGGCCGGCCAGGAACGCGAGGACGTCGTCGGTCATGCGCCCATCATCCCGGCCGTCTCACCCCTGAGCGTCCGCCCCCGCCGCAGACCGGGTCACGTGGTCCCACAGCAGACCCCGCCCCCGGGTGCTCGGCAGGGCGGCGCGGACGGCGCGGGCCGCGTCTCCCCGCGGCACCCCGAGCCGCGCCGCATATGCGATCGCGACCACCGGCGTCCGCTGCTCCGCGGCGACGCAGTGCAGCATCACCCGGCGTCCCTCCGCCCGCAGCGCGGCGACGACGTCCGCGGTGTCGTGCAGCACGAAGTCCAGGTTCGGGTTGTCGCCGGGCCGCTCGGAGTCCATGAGCCAGACCTCGACGTGGTCCTCGGGGCGCACGCCGGCGGCGGGGACCTGCGCCGTCCCCCGCCGGCACAGCGTCACGACGGCGTCGCAGCCGTGGTCGACGGTCGCGACCGTGCCGAGCACGACGCCCTCGTCCGCGGGGTGCGGCACCCCGCGCCGGACGGGCACCCACGGGTAGTCGACGCGCTCCCCCGCGGGCCACCCGACGCTGTCCGGCACGCCGCCGCGCGCCGTGAGGATCCCGAGCCCGACGAGGTCGCGGGCGCGCATCCCCGGCCACCCGTGCACGACGCGTCGCCACGCCGCAGGGACCGCGCTGGCACCCCAGTACGCCCCGAGCAGCCCGCCCGCGATGGCGGCGACGGTGTCGGTGTCCCCGCCGATCCGGACGGCGGCGTGCAGCGCGTCCTGCAGGTGCCGGCAGGCGAAGCTGCCGGACGCGGGGTCGTCCTGCGGGACGGGTGTCGTCGCGATGGCGTGCCACGCGGCCTGCAGCGCGGTGACGGTGAAGCCGTTGCCGCGCAGGTCGGGGGCGGTGTCGGGACGCTCCGCGTCGTCGATCCAGGCCGCCCAGCGCTCGCGTCGCTCGGCGGGGAGCAGGTCGAGGCCCGCCCGGACGTCGAGGCGACGCGCGGTGACAGCGACCCGGACGGCCTCCGACCACAGGACGCACGAGTCGCCCGCCAGTGGGTCAGCGTGGGTCAGCTCCGCGACGGCTCGGGCCGCCTCGACGGTCGCCACCCGGTCGTCGAGCGCGGTGAGCCCGACGACGGACGTCCGCATGAGCGCACCGTTGCCCGCGGTGCGACCGGTCCGTGCGTGGTGCGCCGCGGACGCGGTGGCCAGGCGCTGCGACGGCGTCCCGTCCAGGCGGGCGGCCGCCCGCAGGACGGCGCTGGTCTGGATGCCGACGTCCGACGCGCCGCCTCGCAGCCAGCCCTCGAACGCCGCCGCGACCTCGTCGAGCGCGTCCGGGGTGCGCAGGTCGGCGCCCGTCGCTGCGACGCGGGCGATGCAGAGGGCCATCTGCGTGTCGTCCGACCACTCGCCCGGGGCGTAGGGGCCGAGGCCGCCGCCGCGCATCTCGGCCTCGACGCTCGGGGCGGGCGGGGTGCCGAACTCGTACGGGACGCCCAGGGCGTCGCCGCACGCCTGGCCGAGCAGGACGCCAGCGGCGCGGTCGGTGGTGGCTGGGTTCATGCGGACCTCCGGAACTCGGAACCGTTTTGATGTCGAGTTGACGATAACCGATGTCGTCAGGATGACGCAAACTGCGGATCTCTCGTGCCGGGCCAGCCGACGACCTGCCACACTGACGCGATGTCCGCCCGCGAGCTCGTCGTCCTCGGAACCGCCAGCATGGTTCCCACCCGGGACCGCAACCACAACGGGTACCTCCTGCGCTGGGACGACGCCGGGATCCTGTTCGACCCCGGCGAGGGAACCCAGCGGCAGATGACCCGCGCGGGTGTCGCCGCGTCGTCGATCACCCGCATCGCCCTCACCCACCTCCACGGCGACCACTCCCTCGGGCTGCCCGGCGTGGTGCAGCGCCTCAGTCTCGACCAGGTGCCGCACGTCGTGCCCGTGAGCTTCCCCGCGTCCGGTGAACCGTGGATCGAACGCCTGGTCGACGCGACGGTGTACCACCGTGCGGTCAGCCTCGACCTGCAACCCCTCACCAGCGACGGACCCGTGCCCGGCGGGCCTGGCCCCGGCGCGAGGACCTCGCTGACGCTCACCGCCCGGCGGCTCGACCACACCGTCGACGCCTACGGGTACCGCGTCGACGAGCCCGACGGGCGACGCGTCCTGCCCGAGCGGCTCGCGGCGTTCGGCGTCGCCGGCCCGCGCGTGGGGCGGCTCGTCGCCGACGGGTCGCTCGTCCTGGACGACGGGCGGACCGTGCGCGCCGACGACGTCGCCGCACCCCGCCGCGGACAGTCGATGGCGTTCGTCATGGACACCCGCGTCTGCGACGCCGCGTACGCGCTCGCAGACGGCGTGGACCTCCTCGTCATCGAGTCCACGTTCCTCGAGCGGGACGCCGACGCGGCCGAGCACTACGGGCACCTCACCGCCCGGCGGGCCGCGACCATCGCCGCAGAGTCAGGGGTGCGCAGCCTCGTCCTGACGCACTTCTCGCAGCGGTACCCCGACGCGGAGGAATACGAACGCGAGGCCCGCGAGGTGTTCGACGGCACGCTGACCGTCGCGAGCGACCTCGACCGGGTGCCGGTGCCGCCGCGGGCGTGAGGCGCCGGTGCCCCCGGGGTCCTGGCATCCGGGCATCGGGGCGATAGGACCGTTTGTCCACAGATTGAGTCACAGGGTGTGGACGATGTGTCGGTTTCGGTAGGTTTCCCTCACGACATCGACGTCAGGGGGACCGATGACCGCACCCACCGCGCCCGCGCGTGACTCACGACGACCGACGACCGTCCGCGCGACGAGATCCGGCGCAGCGCTCGTCGCCGCGGCGGCCCTGCTGCTCGGCGGGTGCACAACGGGCGACGACGCCCACGCCGAGAAACCGTGGCCCACCGTCGCGGGCGAGACCCACGCAGCACCGCCGGAGACACCGACCCCGACCAGCCGACCGACGTCGGGCGCCACCCCGAAAGCCGCGCCCGCGCCGCGCTCGACCGGGTCGATCGACGACGTCGTGCCGAAGCCCGCACGTCCGGTGGCGATGGACCGCACCGACGCGGCAGGCGCACGCGCGGCGGCGGTCTACTTCACCGAGCTCTACCCCTACACGATGGGAACTCTCGACCTCACCGAGTTCGATCGCATGTGCAACTACGAGATGAGCAACTTCTGTCGGGACGTGCGCGATGAAGCGAAGCGGTTCAGCGCGGAGGAAACCATCTACCGCGGAGGTGCGATATCCGTCCGCGTTGTGGCGGTCCATCCGCGCGACGAACTCACACACGCGTTTGCCGTCGACATCGTGACGTCGCAGGCGCCCGCCCGGGTCACGAAGCGCACAGGTCGCAGCCAAGTCGTCAATGCCGAGCCGAAGGTCAACGCACGAGTTGTCCTCCTCCATGAACGCGGGGGGTGGACGGTCGTGGGACTAGGCACGCCGAGCGGAAAGTCATGACACCCACGTTCTCGCCACGGCTCAGGAGCATTGCGGTCATTGCCGGGCTGACCCTTGCCGTGTCGACGCTTCCAACCGACGGAACCCCGACGAGCTTTGGTGGACATGCGGACGGTAATGACGTCGATGTCGTCGGGACGTCCGGCAGCGACTCGTCCGACTCCGTCGCCGATCCTCACGACACCAAGAAGCCCGCTCTCCCCGCGACCACCGAATACCGACGCCTCTCGTCGTCGTGGTGCGCCAGCAGCACCAATCCCGCCGTCGTCGCCGTCTGCAAAGTCTGGTTCCTCGTCGCCACCGAGACCACCGACTGCGCCGCCGCCACACTGCTCTTCGTCCGCCACCGCGAGATCGACCCCGACGGCACCCCCGGACCCTGGTCCGAGTACGAACCCGCCGAGACCCAACCCACCTGCACGGTCACCATCGACGACATCGACCACGCCCTCACCCGCGACTTCGCCACCGTCCACCTCGCCCCCCCCCCCCTGACCGTCCAACCCGCCACCCCCGACGTCCTGATCAACGTCCCCGTCATCGTCCACACCACCGCCACCCCACAGACCCTCACCACCACCGTCCTCGACACCCCCGTCGACATCGAAGCCACCCCCACCCGCTACACCTGGAACTTCCACGACGGCCCCACCCGCACCACCACCACCCCCGGCCACCCCTACCCCACCAGCGACATCCAGCACACCTACGCGAGCCCCGGACCCACCACCATCACCCTGACCACCACCTGGACCGTCCGCTTCCGCGTCCACGGCCAGACCACCTGGCACGACGCCACGGGCACCGCCACCACCACCAGCCCCACCCACCACCTCACCGTCGTCACCCGCACCACCCACCTCGTCGAAGACCCCCTCGACCCCTGAGCGCGCGCGTCCGCGACGGCCGCCCACGTGACGGACGCCGCTGACCTGCGGTGTCGTGAGGCGCGACCGGGACGGATCGTGGCTTCCGCGGTGGGCGACGGGTACTGTCGCGACCTCAGGGAACACCGAGGGAGGCCACGGGTGACCGTCACGGAAGGTGCCACGGACGAGGTCGTGCTGCCCCCCGGTGCGACGCAACCGGACCTGTTCGACGTCCTCGCGGAGGACGGCGTGGACCCCGGGTCGCTGGCTGCGGTGTATCCGGCCGTCCCGCCACCCCCGCCCCCCGCGGACGGTGAGACGGAGTCCCGTGGTGGCGACGTCGACCACCACGGGATCGCACGGTTCCTCGGCAGCGAGGCGTTCGCGACGCTGTCGAGCCGGGACCGGTCGTCCATACCGTTGTCCGACCCGACGCTCCTGCTCGAGGTCCGGCTGCCTGAGGCAGGCCATGTGTTCACGGTGGCGTCCGTGGTCGAGCGGGAGATCCGGCGGCTGGCGGCGGCGGTCGCGGAGTGCCGCCGACCGACCGACGACATGCTGGCGGAGGCGCTCGCGGACGGCCGCCCGGTCCCGCCCGGTCCGGGGGGCATGCGGATCGTGCGTGCGACGGGGTCGGACGCGGCGCTGACCGTGGTCCTGGAGCCGTTCGACCCCGCGCAGAGCCCGCTGTCCCGGTGGCCGCGACTCGGTCTGGCGCTCGCTGCGGCCGCTGTCGCGGACCTCGGTTTCGCCGTCGCGGACAGCGCGGGCACCGTGTTCTCGGTGGACCTCGCGCGCGCCCGGTCCCGGGTCGTCGCGGGCGGGCTGCCCGACCGGGCCGTCACCATGGTCCTCACGGGCCGCCAGGGCACCAGGACGCGCCAGGTCACGGTCGTCACGACGGGCGAGCCCCGCCCGCGCGTCACCGCCGCGTGAGCATCGCAGCACCGCGCTGAGCAGCACCGCCGTCTGAGCATCACCGCCCCCCCCCGCCGACCGGACGCTGATCCACCGCGGCGACGGGGCGGGCGCGGCGGCGGGGCAGGGTGGCGGGTTTTCACCCGCTCCTCCCTGTGAGCGGCCGTTGACGCGACTGTGATGCCTCGGGACGATGGGTGACGGTCCGATGTGACGTACGTCACGGATCATGCTGACGCGACCCAAGGCCGCCAGGGGCCCTGCTCGTCGCCGCCGCGCGTCACGACGGACGCGCCACCCGCACCGCTCCACCCCGGAGACCGCTCCCCTCGGAGACCCCATGCGTACGTCACGAAAGCTCGCGGCGCTCGGCGCCCTCGGCCTGCTCCTCACCTCCGCCCCCGCCGTCGCCGACGCCCACGGCAGCCACACCCCCACCCCCGACCCCGTCGTCCGGTCCGACCAGCTCGCCGCGCCGTTCAACCTCGACCTGTCGTTCGGCAAGGTCTGGTTCGCCGACGGCGGCATGAACATGGTCGGGAGCCTCGGTGCCGGGGGCGCCCCGGTGCCGCTCGCGACCGACCAGCCCGGCGCGTCCGGCATCGCCCTCTCCCCCGACGGCCGGTACCTCGCGTTCACCACGACGGTCTCGAACGAGGAGACGTTCGAGAACACGGAGTCGGGCCTCAACATCTGGGGTCCGCTCGGGTCACGCGTGTACGCGGACACCCACGCGTACGAGGCCGCGAACAACCCCGACCAGGTCAACGACTACGGCGTGGACAACCCCAGCCCGTGCGTGTCCGACGCGCTCGCGGCCCTCGGCGGCCCGGCGTCGTACACGGGCCAGGTCGACTCCCACTCCTACTCCGTCGCGGCCTACGGTCGCAGCTGGGTCGTCGCGGACGCCGGCGCGAACACCCTGTGGAAGGTCACGTCGTCGGGCGACATCAGCACGCTGGCCGTCCTGCCGCCGCAGCCGACGACGATCACCGCCGACCAGGCCGCCGCGCTCGGGCTGCCCGACTGCGTCGTCGGCGTCACCTACGCGTTCGAGCCCGTCCCCACGGACGTCGAGGTCGGGCGCGACGGGATGCTCTACGTGACCACGCTCCCGGGCGGCCCCGAGGGACCGGAGCTCGGTGCGCGCGGCGCGGTGTGGAAGGTCGACCCGCGCTCCGGCCACGCCACGCGGATCGCGTCCGGGTTCCTCGGCGCGACCAACCTGGCGATCGGCAGCCGCGGCGAGATCTACGTCGCCGAGCTGTTCGGCGGCAAGGTCTCCGTGGTGCAGCACGGCAAGGTCTCGACGTACGTCGACCTGCCGGGCGTCGTCGCGATCGAGACCCGCTCCGACGGGTCCGTCTGGGCCGCCACGCTGGCGAACGACGACCCGGCCGCCCCGGGCACGATCGTCCAGCTCAGCAAGGGCCACGCGTCCTGGCGAGGGTGGTTCCACCACCGTCGCTGACCGTCACAGGGCGTCGGGGAGGACGTCCGCCCGCGCGAGCCGCCGGCGGACGGCCTCCCCGCCCACCTCCTCGACGAGCGCCCGCGGCCCCACGACGACGAGCAGCGACCGTGCCCGCGACATGCCCGTGTAGAGCATGCGGCGAGCCAGCGCCGTGTCGCGGAACCCGTTGACCGCCAGCACGACCGCCGGCCGCTCCAGGCCCTTGAACCCGAGGACGTGCCCGTAGAACACGTCCTCCTCGGCGAAGAACCGGTCCCAGTAGGCGGCGTGCCCCACCGCCGCGACGTCCGTGACCTGCGCCGGGTGCCGCGACCCCGTCGTCAGCAGCGCGACGCGGCCCGCGCCCCACCCCTCGTCGAGCAGCACCTCGACGACGTCGTCGGCCGCGCCGACCGCGTCCTGCGCCGGCACGTCGAGGACGCGTACCGGCGGCCCGTCGAGGCCGCGCGGGCGCAGGCGCTCGTCTGCGAGCGCCCCGAAGGTCTGCGCGATCTGCTTGGTGGAGCGCAGGTTCTCGTCCAGGACGAAGGGCGGCAGGTCGATGGGGACGACCCCGTCGCGCGGGAAGACCCGCTGCCCCTCGTCCATGAAGACGAAGAGGCCACCGTGGTCGGGGTCGCGCAGGCAGCGCAGCAGGCTGGGCCACCACAGGTCGCCGAAGTCCTGGGCCTCGTCGACCACGACGGTGTCGAACAGCTCGGCGTGGGGCTGCTCGGCGGCGAGCCGGCCGAGCTCTCGCGGGAGGGTCGTCTCCCAGTGGTCGGGGTCGTCGTCGGCGCCGGGTGCGGCGCCCCACCGGACGGGCAGGTCGTGGAACAGACCGACGTAGGCGGGCCGGTCCCGGGCGGGCCAGGTCGCGGTGACGCGCTCGAGGTAGCGCCCGAGGCCGCGGGAGTAGCAGAGCAGGGCGACGCGTTCGCCCGCGCGGGCACGGCGTCGTGCCTGCTCCAGCGCGACCCATGTCTTGCCGCTGCCGGCACCGCCGACGACGCGGAACCTCGGGAAGTTCCGCAGGACGTCGACGAGGCGCGCCTGGTCACGCGTCAGCTGGTCGACGCGGGACTCGTGCCGGGCTGCGGCGAGGAGGGACTCGACCTGGCTGGGCAGCTCGCACTCGAGCGTGGCGACGATCGCGTCGACGGCGGCGGCGTCCAGGTCGCCCCACCCGGACCCGTGGGCGGTGAGCGCCGTGCGGACACGGTGCGCGACCCCGAGCCCCGTCTCGAGGTCGGCACGGTCGACGAGGAGGCCACGGGGCAGGTCCACCGCGTCCCAGGCAGCCGGCGCGAAGACGTGCGGCAGCGCGACGAGGTGGGCGAAGCGGGCGCCCGACCCGGGTGCGCCGCGTCGGGCCAGGAGCGTCTGGAGGGCGTGGCGGGCGCCCTGGACCTGCCCGACGGGGTCGATCCGGTGCCGGGTCTCGCCGCTGCCCTGCCACCAGGCCCCACCGGACCGGGTGACGTGACCGCCCTTGACCTCGACGGCCGCGACACCGAAGCCGGGCCACAGCACGAGCCCGTCGATCTCGTGCTCGTGCGCGTCCAGCACGAGCCGCAGCCCCCAGAACAGGACGGCGTCGTCGGGGAGCTGGTCGGCGAGCGCGCGCCATACGGCGTGCTCGGCGCCGCCGTCGTCCGGGAAGTGCGGCGACGGCGGGTAGAGGCGAGGCATGTGCCCGGTGTACACGGTTCGTCGGGTGAACGGAACAGTCTCCGGGTGGACGACCGGCGACTTCACCCGCGGGCCGCGTCGGGCGGCGTCGTGGCCGCCCCGCGATGCCGACGGTTGTCCACACGCCCGGGCACAGGTGTGCACATCCACAGGCGTCGTCGGGCGAGCCGGACCGACCGGCACGTGTCGGTCCGCGCTGCTACGTTGCCGACGACCGATCGACCGAGCGATCCGGTTGACGACCTGCGAGGACGAGGGGGCGGCATGGCATCCGGCGCGGCATCCGACGCGGCATCCGGCGGGCGCGGCCTGCGAGCCCACACCTCCGAGCGCGCGGACGTGCTCGTCGACACGCTCGCGGAGCTCCTCGCCACCGACCCGCCGGCCGACCCCTTCGCACCCGAGGTCGTGGCCGTCCCCACGCGAGGCGTCGAACGGTGGGTCGCGCAACGGCTGTCGCACCGGCTGGGCGCCCTGGGCGCCCCCTCCGCCGCCGGGGACGGCAACGGGGACGGCGCCCCGGACGGCACGGTCGCCGAGTCCGGGGTGTGCGCCAACGTGGCGTTCGCGTCGCCCGCGCGCCTGGTGCACCGCGCGGTCGCGGCCGCGTCGGGCATCGACCCGGACGACGACCCCTGGCAGCCCGAACGCTTGGCGTGGCACGTCCTCGACGTGGTCGACCGGGCGGTCGGCGAGCGGGAACCGTGGGCGGCGCCCCTCACCCGGTACCTCGTGGACCCGCCGGGGAGCGGGCCCGACGACGGGGTGCGCGCCGGACGGCGCATGCGGCTCGCACAGGCGGTCGCCGGCCGCTTCTCCTCCTACGCGTCGCAGCGACCCTCCCTGACGGTCGGATGGGCCGCCGGGCGCGACGACGACGGGTGCGGCGTGCCGCTGCCCGACGACCTCGTCTGGCAGGCGCACCTGTGGCGCGCGGTCCGCGCCCGCCTCGACGTCCCCGACCCGGCCGGACGTCTCGCCGTGGCGACCCGCGCACTGCGGGACGACCCGGCGCTCGCCGACCTCCCGCAGCGGCTCTCCGTGTTCGGCCCGACGCGCCTGCCGGAGGCCCACCTCGACGTGCTCGACGCTCTGGCCGCGCACCGCGACGTGCACCTGTGGCTACCGCACCCGTCGGACGCCCTGTGGCAGCGCACGTCCCGCTGGGCGACCACGGCCCCGGCCGGCGCGGCGCACGCCCCGCGGCGCGCCGACGTCCCCGACCTCGCGTCGGCACCCCTCCTGGGCTCCCTCGCGCAGGACGCGACCGAGCTCGGCCTGCGGCTCGCGGCTCGCGGCGCCGAGGTGCTCCACCACCCGGCACCCCCGCCGCCCCCCACTGTGCTCGGGCTGCTCCAGTCGGCCCTGCGCGCCGACTCCCGGGGCGCCGTCGGCTCCACGGGCGACCGCGCAGCCGGCGCCGCGGCGGACCGGTCCGTCCAGGTGCACGCGTGCCACGGCCGGTCCCGCCAGGTCGAGGTGCTGCGGGAGGCCGTCGTCGGGCTGCTGGCCGACGACCCGAGCCTCGAGCCGCGCGACGTCGTCGTGCTGTGCCCCGACGTCGAGGCGTTCGCCCCGCTCGTCGTCGCGACGTTCGGCGCCCCGGGGGACGTGGACGGGGTCGACGGCCCCGCGTCCGGCAGCGGTGGGCGCGGCGGTGGAGGGCGTCCCCCGCACCCCGGTCGCACGCTGCGCGTCCGGGTGGCCGACCGGTCCCCCGCGCGCACCAACCCGCTGCTGCGGGTCGTCGCCGACGTGCTCGAGCTCGCCGGCTCGCGCGTCACGGCGTCGGCGGTCGTCGACCTCGCCGGGCTCGAGGCGGTGCGCCGCCGGTTCGGCTTCGACGACACCGACCTCGAACGCCTGCGTGCGTGGGCGCTGCGGTCCGGCGTCCGGTGGGGCGAGGACGCGACCCGGCGCGCACGGTTCGGGCTCGGTGCCGTGGGCCAGGGCACGTGGGAGGCCGCGATCGACCGTCTGCTCCTCGGTGTCGCGATGGCCGACGAGGACGACCGGTTCCTCGGGGCGACCCTCCCGCTCGACGACGTCGGCAGCACCGACGTCGAGCTCGCGGGTCGGTTCGCGGAGCTCGTCGACCGGTTGACCGGTGTCCTGGACGCGCTGCGCGGCGAGCACCCCGCGCACGCCTGGTTCGACACGCTCGACACGCTCCTCACCCTGCTCGGCGACGTCGCCGCGCCGGCCCAGTGGCAGCGCGTCGAAGCGCGCGCGGTGCTCGCGGACGCGCGCGCGTCCGCCACCGGTGCGTCGGGCGCTTCAGGGGCGCCGGGGACCGACGATGGCGCCGCAGGATCCCGGCTGCGGCTGCCCGACGTGGTGGCGCTGCTCGCCCCCCGGCTCGCCGGCCGGCCCACCCGCGCCGGATTCCGCACGGGCGCCGTGACGGTGTGCTCGCTCGAGCCCATGCGGGCCGTGCCGCACCGCGTCGTGTGCCTGCTCGGCATGGATGACGCCGCCTTCCCGCGGGTCACCACGACCCACGGCGACGACGTGCTGGCCCGCGACCCCCTCGTCGGCGAGCGCGACCGCAGGGCCGAGGACCGCCAGCTCTTCCTCGACGCGGTCATGAGCGCGTCCGACCACCTCGTGGTGGTCCACTCGGGTGCGGACGAACGGACCGGGCGACCGATGCCCCCCGCGGTACCTGTCGGCGAGCTGCTCGACGCGATCGACGAGGCGGTCGACCTGCACGGTCCGGACGGCACCCCGACCACGGCCCGCGCGTCGCTCGTCGTGCACCACCCGCTCCAGGCCGTCGACGAGCGCAACTTCACGCGCGACGCCCTCGGACGCCCCGGCCCGTTCAGCTTCGACGTCGTCGAACGGGACGCGGCGCTCGTCGCGCGGCGTCCGCGGGCGGGCCACGCCGTGCTCCTCGACGCCCCGCTGCCCGACCCGGTGACCGGGGACGAGCGAACCACCGTCGAGCTCGACACCCTCGTGGCCGTGCTCGAGCACCCGACGCGCACGTTCGTCCGGCGGCGGCTCGGTGCGACGCTGCCGCGCGACGCCGAGGACCTCGACGACCGCATCCCGCTGGTCCTCGCCCCGCTCGACGCCTGGGCGTCGGGCGAGCGCCTGCTCGCGGCCGCGCTCGGCAGGTCGGACCTGCAGCGCGCGTTCGCGGCCGAGCGGCGCCGCGGCACCATGCCGCCAGGGCGGCTCGGCGGCGCCGCCCTCGACGAGGTCGCCGCGCGCGCCGACGCCGTCGCCACGGCGGCGCGCCCGTCCCTGGACGGTGACGCGTCGGCCGTCGACGTGACCGTCACCCTGCCGGCGGGTCGCGTCCTGGCCGGGACGGTGCCCGGGGTGCGCGGACGCACCGTGACGCGCGCGACCTACTCCCGCCTCGCCCCCAAGCACCGGCTGCGCGCCTGGGTCCACGTGCTCGCCCTCGCCGCGTCCGAGCGCGACGCTCCGGCCGGCGCGTGGCGTGCCGTGACGGTCGGCCGCGGGCCCGGTCGACGTCCGACGGCCTCGGTGCGCACCCTCGCCGCACCCGAGCACGGCCAGGCGGAGCGCCTGCTCGCCGCGCTCGTCGCCGTCCACGACGCCGCGCTGCGCGAACCGCTCCCGCTCCCGGTCGACCCCGCGGAGACGTACGCACGGGAGCGGGCCGGGCACGCCGCTCCCGAGATCGCGCTCGACGCCGCGCAGCGCACCCTCGCGGACGCGTTCGACGAGGACGAGTACGACGCGCTCGCCTGGGGCGCCGGCTTCGACCTCGCCCGGATCGCCGGCGTCCCGACGGATCTCGAACGCGCAGCATGCCCCGGCGAGCCGACCCGGTTCGGCACGCTCGCACGGCTCGTCTGGGACCCGCTGCTCGCCCACGAGGACGGAGGCGCCGCATGACGGCACCCGCCGGCACCACGGCCGTGTTCGACGTCTGCGGGCCGCTGCCCACCGGGACCACGGTCCTCGAGGCGAGCGCCGGCACGGGCAAGACGTTCACCATCGCGGCGCTCGTGACGCGGTACGTCGCCGAGGGCGTGGCACGCCTGCCGCAGCTCCTCGTGGTGACGTTCGGGCGCAACGCCACGAGCGAGCTGCGGGACCGGGTGCGCGAGCGCCTCGTGACCACCGAGCGCGCCCTGCGCGACCCGGCGGCTGCGAGCCACCCGGACGAGCTCGTCCGGCACCTCGCCGCGACCGACGCGACCGACCTCGCCGCCCGCCGGTCACGCCTGACGCGCGCGCTCGCCGAGGTCGACGCCGCGACGATCACGACGACGCACGGGTTCTGCCAGCAGATGCTGTCGGCCCTCGGCACGGCGACGTCGGGCGGCGTCGCCGAACCCGGCACGCCGCTCCTGCCGGACGTCGCCGACCTCGAGGCGGAGGTCGTCGACGACCTCTACCTCGCGAAGTACGCGCCCAGCACCGCCGCGACGCTCGACGTGAGCACCGCGCGGACGGTCGCCCGTCAGGCCGTGAGCGACCACGCCGCGCGGCTCGCGCCCGAGGACGCGGAGCCCGGCACACCGGCCGCGGACCGGTTCGGGCTGGCCCGTGCGGTGCGCCGCGAGCTGGACCGGCGCAAGCGCCTCGCCCACGTCGTCGACTACGACGACCTCCTCGTCCTGCTGCGCGACGCGCTCGCCCACCCGGAGTCGGGCGACGCGGCCGCGGCCCGCGTGCGGGAGCGGTTCGACGTCGTGCTCGTCGACGAGTTCCAGGACACCGACCCGGTGCAGTGGGAGGTGCTCGAGCGGGCGTTCCACGGGCACCGCACGCTCGTGCTCGTCGGCGACCCGAAGCAGGCCATCTACGCGTTCCGCGGCGCGGACGTGCACACGTACCTGCGCGCCACGCGCGTCGCGACGCACGCCACGCTGGGCACGAGCTGGCGGACCGACGAGCCCGTCCTCGCGGGCCTGGGTCACCTGTTCGGCGGGGCGGCGCTCGGCGACCCGGCGATCGTCGTGCACCCGGTCGCCGCAGCGCACCACGAGCGGCGGCTCGAGGGCGGGCCACCCGTGGTGGTCCGCCGTGTCACGCGTGCCGCGGCGGGCGCGACCGGATCGAGGGCGCCCATCGTCGGTCGCGTCCGCGCGCTCGTCGTCGACGACGTGGTGACACAGGTGGTGCGGTCGCTGACGGGCTCCCGGCTGCGGCACGGCGACGGCACGAGACCGGTCGAGCCCGGGGACGTCGCGGTGCTCGTGCGCAGCAACAAGCAGGCCGTCGACGTCCAGGGCGCGCTCACGACGGCGGGCGTGCCGGCGGTCGTCTCGGGACTGTCGAGCGTGTTCGGGTCGCCCGCCGCGCGCGACTGGCTCGCCCTGCTGGGCGCGCTGGCGAGCACCGGCGAGCCCGGCAAGGCGGGCGCCGCGGCGCTCACCCCGTTCGTCGGATGGGACGCCCGCCGGCTCGCCCTGGCCGACGACCCCGAGCGCGAGGACCTGGCCGACACCCTGCGCGCCTGGTCGCGCGTCCTTGCCGACCGGGGAGTGGCGGCGCTCCTCGACGCGACGACGTCCGCCGGGCTGCACGAGCGGCTGCTGCGCCGCACCGACGGCGAGCGCCTGCTCACCGACGTCCGCCACGTCGGCGAGGTCCTCCACGCGACCGCACGCGACGAAGGCATCGGCGGTGCCGCGCTCGTCGAGTGGCTGCGCGCCCGCATCGACGACGCCGAGACCGACTACACGGACGAGCGCTCGCGCCGCCTCGAGACGGACGCGGCCGCGGTGCAGGTCGTCACGGTGCACGCGGCGAAGGGGCTCGAGTACCCCGTCGTGATGGTCCCGTTCCAGTGGGACCGGTGGCTGCCGCGCTCCCCCGAGGTGCTGCACCACCACGACGCGTCGGGCGAGCGGCGTCTCCACGTCGGCGGCCCGGGCAGCCCCGGCTACGACGACGCCCTGGCCCGGCACCGCGCGGAGGAGCTCGGCGAGGACCTCCGCCTCGCCTACGTCGCCCTGACCCGGGCCAGCAGCCAGGTGTTCGTCTGGTGGGCGCCGAGCACCGTGACCGGCGCGGGAGCCGTCGGACGCCTGGTGCTGGGCGAGCGGGACGTCGACGGCCGACCCGCGCCGAACGCGCCCGTGCCGTCCGACGACGTCGCCGGGGACCGTTTCGACGCCTTCGCCGCGACGAGCGGCGGCACCGTCGCGCACGAGCCGGTCTCCGCGTGGCCGGTGCCCGCGACCTGGGTCCGTCCGCCGGGTGCGCACGCCGAGCTCGCCGTCGCGCGGTTCGGGCGCACCGTCGACACCACCTGGCGGCGCACCTCCTACTCGGGACTCACGGCGCACGCGCACGACGCAGGACCAGCCGGCCCCGCCTCACCGCTGCGCGCCGGCGTCGCCGACGAGCCCGAGACGCCGGGCGTCCAGGACGAGCCCGACGGGCCGCTCGACGCGGTCGCGGCGGGGTCCGTCGTCGCGTCCTCGCCCGACCACGACCAGGACCACGACCACGACCACGACCACGACCACGACGGGCTCCGCAGCGTGCCGTCGCCGCTCGACGACCTCCCGGGCGGCACCGCGTTCGGCACGCTCGTGCACGCCGTCCTCGAGCACACCGACACGCACTCGGACGACCTCGAGGCGGAGGTCCGGGCCCGGTGCGAGGCCACCGGCCTGGCCCCCGCGCTCGGCATCCAGCCGGCACGCCTCGCGTCCGCGCTCCTGCCGTCGCTGCACACGCCGTGCGGACCGCTGCTGGGTGGCCGCACGCTCGCCCAGCTGCCCGCCGCGGACCGGCTCGCCGAGCTCGAGTTCGAGCTGCCGCTCGCGGGCGGCGACCGGCACGACGCGGCACGACGCGACCCCACGCTGCGCGCGATCGCCGACCTCCTGCGCGTGCACCTCGCGCCCGACGACCCGTTCGCGTCCTACGCCGACCAGCTCACCGAGCTCGGCGATGACGCCTTCCGCGGCTACCTCACCGGGAGCATCGACGCCGTCCTGCGGGTACCCGGTCCGGCCGGTCACCGGTACGTCGTCGTGGACTACAAGACGAACAGGCTCGCGCCACCCGGCGAACCGCTCACCGCCTGGCACTACCGCCCCGACGCGCTCGTGCGCGCCATGGGCGACTCGCACTACCCGCTCCAGCTCCTCCTGTATACGGTGGCGCTGCACCGCTACCTGCGCTGGCGCCTCGCCGGGTACGACCCCGACGGGCACCTCGGTGGCGGCGCGTACCTGTTCGTCCGTGGCATGTGCGGGCCCGACACCCCGGTCGTCCCCGCGCCCGGGCGCGCCCACGGCAGCCCGGACCCGTGGCCCTGCGGCGTGCTGTCCTGGCGGCCGCCGACCTCGCTCGTCGTCGCGCTGTCCGCGCTGCTCGACGGCGCGCCACCCGAAGGGACCGTGCCCCGATGACCGAGACGCTCCCCCGCGCCGCAGCGAGCACTCCCCCGCTGGACGCCGTGCCCGACGGCGACCCGACCGTCCCGTGGCGCGCCGGGCCGCTGCTGGGTGCGTTCGCCCGCGCGGGCGTGCTCACGGCCGCGGACGTGCGGACCGCCGAACGTCTCGGCCGTCTGACCGGCGAGCCCGACGAGACCGTCCACCTGGCTGCGGCGCTCGCCGTGCGCGCCCTGCGGGCCGGATCGGTGTGCTTCGACCTGCGGACCGCGCCGGACCTCGTCGCGGAGGACATCGCGGGTGAAGACGTCGCGGTCGAGACCGAGGCCGCCGCACCGTCGGACCGCCCGAGCGTGGCGGCTCTCCCGTGGCCCGAGCCCGCAGCCTGGCACCGTGCGCTCGCCGCCAGCCCGGCGGTGTCGCTCGGGGCGGAAGGCCCAACGGACCGTCCCGTCCGGCTCGTCGACGGCCTCGTCTACCTCGACCGGTACTGGCGGGACGAGCAGGCGGTGCGCAGCGCCGTCACCGCGCGGCTCGCGTCCGCGCTGCCCGTCGACGAGCCCTCTCTCGCGGACGCCCTCGCGCGCTGCTTCCCGCCGACGGCCGACGGCGCGCAGGTCGACGCCGCGGCGACCGCGGCGCGGTCCCGGCTCACCGTGCTCACCGGTGGACCCGGGACGGGCAAGACGACGACCGTCGCGCGGCTCGTGGCCACGCTCCAGCAGCTCGCGGCCACCTCTCGTCCACCGGTCGAACCCGGCGCGTCCGACCCGGCCGTTCCGCTCCGGGTCGCGTTCTGCGCCCCCACGGGCAAGGCAGCGTCCCGGCTCCAGGAGTCCGTCGACACGCAGCTGCAGGAGCTCGGCGACAACCTTCCCCTCGGACCGGTGCACGCCACGACGATCCACGCGCTGCTCCGGACCGTCCCCGGCAGCACCACGCGGTTCCGGCACGACCGGGCCAACCGGCTCCCCCACGACGTGGTGGTCGTCGACGAGGCGTCGATGGTGTCGCTCCCGCTGCTGGCACGCGTCCTGGACGCGCTGCGCCCCGACGCCCGGCTGGTGCTCGTCGGCGACCGGCACCAGCTCGCGTCCGTCGAGGTCGGGGCGGTCCTCGGCGACCTCGTCGCGTGGCTCGGACCGCGGGCCGGCTGCGTCGTCGAGCTGACCGTGCGGCACCGGTTCGGCGAAGAGCTCGGCGCGCTCGCCGACGCGATCAACGCGGGTGACGGCCCGGCCGCCCTCGCGCTGCTGCGCGCCGGGGGTGAGCACGTCGAGCTCCTCGAGTCGGACGACGACCTGGTGGACGTCGACGCGCTCGGTCCGGTGCGTGCCGACGTCGAACGCGCGGGCGCGGCCACGGTGTCCGCGGCGCGCGCCGGCGACGCCGAGGGAGCGTTGCGTGCCCTCGGCGCGCACCGCCTGCTCGTCGCGCACCGGCGCGGTCCGGCGGGGGTCGCGCGCTGGGCGGCGCTGGCCGAGGGCTGGGTCGCAGAGGCGACGGGACCGCACGACCGCTCCGCCTGGCCCGTCGGTCGACCCCTGCTCGTCACGACGAACGACCGCACCACCCGTCTCTCCAACGGCGACACCGGCGTGGTGGTCGCGCAGGGCGACGGGGTGACGGTCGCGTTCGGCGACCCGCAGTCCGTGCACCTCGTGCCGCCGCACCGGCTCCCGGTGACGGACCCCGTGTACGCGATGACGGTCCACCGCGCGCAGGGCAGCCAGTTCGACCACGTGACCGTGGTGCTGCCGCCCGCGACGTCCCCCCTGCTGACCCGCGAGCTCCTCTACACCGCGGTCACGCGCGCGAAGGACCTCGTCCGCGTCGTCGGGACCGCCGAGGCGGTGCTCGCCGCCGTGGCACGACCGGTCCGGCGCGCGAGCGGCCTGGCAGGGTCGAGACGACCGGGCGGCGCGTGACGGTGTCGCCAGTGCCCCCCGGTGCCGCCCGACGACAGGGGTATCGTGCGTCCCGCCGTCGCACCGACGGCGCGCCCGCAGGACGGAACCGATGACCAGCACCCCCGAGCCGCCCCTCCCGACCCCACCCTTCGGGCCGCCCGCGGCGCCACTCCCGGCGGCACCGTCAGCCCCCTCGGCGCACGCGCCCGGCTGGTTCCCCGACCCAGCCGTCCCCGGCCAGGTCCGGTGGTTCGACGGGGCACGGTGGACACCGCACACCGCGCCGGCGCGCACCGCGCCGTCACCGCGCGCGACGGTGCGGCGGTCGACGACGGTCGCGTGGGTGCTGGGTGCCGCCGTCGTCGCGTTCCTGGTCGGCGGCGGTCTCGGTGCGCTGGTCGTCCTCGCCGCCACGAGCGACGACGCCGGCGCCGTGTCCGCGGGAGCGGGCACGAACCCGTCGCCGGACACGTCGCCGGACGACGGCTGGGTGACGTCGGGGCCCGACGGCGACTCGACATGCGCCGACCTGCGCCACGAGGCGCTCACGAACCCGTCGTACTACTGGCAGTCGACCTCGGACCGTCCGTCGGACATCACGCGCACCACGAAGCTCCTGGACCGGCAGGACACCGCCGACACCCCGGCGTCGGGCAAGACGCTCGTGCTCGTGTGCCGGTTCGAGGCGACGTACACGAACGGGCGCCACGGCGACCTGTTCGGCGTGGTCGACCTCGAGCCGGACGACTACGTGTACCTGACCTTCTCGGACAGGTCTCCGCTGAGGTCGACCTGAGCGGTCTACCCGGACGTCCCCGCCGACGGGCAGAGCGCGGCGACGGCGCAGCGGCCGCACGCGGGCTTGCGCGCCGCGCACACGCGGCGGCCCTCGAAGATCAGGCGGTGCGACATCATCGTCCAGTCCTTGCGCGGGATGAGGGCGGCGATGTCGGCCTCGATCTTCACGGGGTCGTCCTGGGTGGTCCACCCGAGGCGTGTCGAGACCCGCTTGACGTGCGTGTCGACGGTGATGCCGGGGACGCCGAACGCGTTCCCGAGGACGACGTTCGCCGTCTTGCGACCGACCCCGGGCAGCGTGACGAGGTCGGCGAGCCGCCCCGGCACGTCGCCGTCGAAGCGCTCCACGAGCGCCTGCCCGAGCCCGAGCAGGGACGTCGCCTTGGCCCGGAAGAACCCGAGCGGACGCAGGAGGGTCTCGAGCTCGTCGCGGTCGGCGGCGGCGTACCCGGCCGCGTCGGGGTAGCGCGAGAACAGGGTCGGGGTGACCTGGTTGACGCGCACGTCCGTCGTCTGGGCCGAGAGCACCGTGGCGACGAGCAGCTCGAGCGGGTTCGTGAAGTCGAGCTCGCAGCGGGCGTCGGGGAAGGCCTCGGCGAGCAGCCGGTCGACCTTGCGCGCCCGGCGCACGAGCGCGGTGTGCGAGACCGCCGGCGCGGCGGGACGGAGGGCGGGGGCTTGCGCGGTGGACCGTGGCACGTCGCCAGCCTAGGGAGGGCCACCGACGTGTGTCCGTCGGTTGCCCCTGGCAAGCCGTTTCAGCAATTTCCTGTACTATCCCGCTGCCGACGCGGCGACCCACAGGGGGTCATGCGTCAGAATCGAGTCACCAGCATGGTCCGCACGTCGCTCACCGTCACCGCCCTCACCGGGGCCCTCGTCCTCGCGGGCGCAGCAGCTCCCGCCCTCGCCGCAGGCACGACCGACCCCTCGGGTCCGTCCACCGCGCGCATCGCGGCGCTCGCCGCGACGGCCGGCGACGCCTCGACCACCGCCTCCACGGTCAAGGCCACGGTCACGGCCCTCCCCGACGTCACCGTCGTGCGCGACGGCAGCGTCCGCGTCAACGTGACCATCACGCTCTCGCGTGCGCTCCAGACCGGCGAGGTCGCCGCGCTCGCCTACGGCCCCGCGTCGGCGGAGGAGCCGAACATCCTCGCGGTCAGCGGCACCGGCACCACCCTGAAGGCGGCCTTCCTCGTCCGTGACACCGCGGCGAGTGGCACCTGGGTCGTCGACGCGATGGGCGTCGGCGGCGCCCCGAACTACCCCACGCTCTTCGAGAGCTACCGCACGTTCCACGTCAAGCGCCCCACCGTCATCAGCCTGCACTCGAACCACGGCACCGCCCACGTCGGCGGCAGCGTCGCCTTCACGGGCCAGCTCAACCGCCTCCTGCCGACGGGCAGCAGCACGGCGTACAGCGGCTTCGCGGGTCAGATCGTGCGGATCTACGCCGACCCGGTCGGCTCCGCGCCCAAGAAGGTCGTCGCGACGGCTCGCACCACCTCGACGGGCGCGTTCTCGCGCACCCTGACGCTCGACGCGACCGCGACCTACACCGCGACCTACGGCGGCGTCGTCGGACCGGCTGCGGCGTACGCGCCGAAGACGAGCTCGTCGCTCGTCGTGCACGTGGTGCGCTGACCCCGCGCCACCCGCTCTGCAGCACCCGCAGCAGACCGCTCGCCGCTACCGCTCCCGTCGCGGCGTGGCGGCCACGAGCAGCAGCCCGCCGAGGATCGACGCGTTCTTCGCGAGCTGCAGCTTCTGCATCTGGCGCACCGACTCGTCCTCGTGCTCCCAGTAGCGGTGCCCGGCGAGCGTCGTCGGCACGAGGCTCGCCGCGAGGGCGAGCGCCGAGAGGCGCGGGAAGATGCCGAGGCCCATGGTGACGCCGGCGACGACCTTGAGCGCCCCGTCGGCCTTGACGACCTGCACGGGCTCGACCTCCGCGGGGATCTGGTCGAGGACGGGGTCGAGCACCGACCCGGCGGCCGGCGCCTTGCCGGCGGGGTTCTGGAACGCGTCCAACCCGCCGACCACGAAGATCGAGGCGAGCAGGGGACGGGCGACGACGGGGACGAGGGACCTGAGGCTCATCGGGCTTCTCCGCGGTGATCGGTGGGTCGGGACCGGTGCAGCCTCTCGCGCCACGCGAGCCCCCGCACCCGGACGCACGGGCGGACGCCGCGGACGCGTCGCGCGGACGTCCGGCCCCGGTTGCGGCGCGTGCTCGCGGCGGCGACGTCGGGAATGCGGCAGACTGTGACCTGCGGCACGGCTGCGCCCACGGGCCCGCACGCCGCACGCCGGCGTCTCGACCCCCTGCCGCCGGCCCGACGACGAAGGACTGGACGGCGTGGACGACGAGGTTGTTCTCAAGGCACCGCTCTTCGCGACCATGGAGCCTGACGAGACCCGCAAGCTCTTCGAGTCGATGGCCAAGGTGTCGCTGACGCGCGGCGAGGTGCTCTTCCACGAGGGAGAGCCGGGCGACCGCTTGTACGTGATCGCGCGCGGCAAGATCAAGCTCGGCCGGCGTGCCCCCGACGGCCGGGAGAACCTGCTCTCCGTCCTCGGCCCGGGCGAGATGTTCGGCGAGCTGTCGCTGTTCGACCCGGGGCCGCGCACGGCCACGGCGAGCGCCGTGTCGGACGCCCTGCTGTTCGAGCTGCACAACAAGCAGCTCGTCGAGTGGGTGGGCGAGCACCCCGTCGTCTCGACGCACCTGCTCCGCGCGCTCGCGCAGCGCCTGCGCCGCACCAACGACACCCTCGCCGACCTCGTCTTCTCGGACGTCCCAGGGCGTGTCGCCAAGGCCCTGCTCGACCTCGCGCACCGCTTCGGCGAGCAGACGGCGGACGGCGTGCGGGTCGCTCACGACCTCACGCAGGAGGAGCTCGCGCAGCTCGTCGGCGCGTCCCGCGAGACGGTGAACAAGGCGCTCGCCGACTTCACGTCGCGCGGGTGGGTGCGCCGCGAGGGTCGCGCGGTCGTCCTGCTGGACATGGACCGCCTGGAGCGCCGCGCCCGCTGAACCCGTCCGGGCCCCGCTGGGCCGGTAGTCCCGCCGGGCCGGTACGGGCGTCGGGCCGCTGCGGCGAGGACGTCAGCCCTCGGCGACCTCGGCGAGCATCTCGACCTCGACGGGGGCGTCGAGCGGCAGCGACGCGACGCCGACGGCGCTGCGCGCGTGGATCCCGGCCTCGTCGAAGATCGCGCCGATGGCGAGGCTCGCACCGTTCAGCACGAGCGGCTGCCCGGTGAACGACGGGTCTGACGCGACGTAGCCGCCGATGCGCACGATCCGCACGCCGTCGAGCGTCCCGACGACCTGACGCACCGCGGCGAGCGCGTTGAGCACGCACACGCGCGCGAGCTCGGCCGCGTCGGCGGGGGCGACCAGCCCAGGCCCCTCGCCGACCTTGCCGGTCACGGCGAGCTTCCCGTCGACGAACGGCAGCTGCCCCGACACGTGCACGAGGTTTCCGCTGCGGACCGCGGGCACGTACGCCGCGACGGGCGCCGCGACCTCCGGGAGCGTGACGCCGAGCTCGGCGAGCCGCGCCTCGACGCCCACGGTCACTCCCCCGTCGGGCGCTTGAGGTAGGCGACGAGGCCGTTGCCGTCGGGCCCGGTCACGACCTGGACGAGCTCCCAGCCGTCCGCGCCCCACTGGTCGAGGACCGCCTTGGTGTTGTGGATGATCAGGGGGATGGTCGCGTACTCCCACGTGGTTGCCATGGGGTGAGCGTAGCGTCGCGGGACGCACACACAATTCGCACACGCGCGTCGCGCTCCCGCCCAGGGTTCGGACAGGCTGCTCCCGTAGCCTGGGACCATGCCCCACCCTGCTTCTGCGCGCCCCCGTTCCCGAGGACACCAGGTCAACGGTTTCCAGCTGATCGCACTCCTCCTGGCGTTCGTCCTCGTGGCGGCGGTCGGCGGTGTGCTCGCAGCGGGCCTGTTCATCCCCGCGGCCGGCGCGGCGAAGGCGGTGACGGACACGAGCGCGAGGGTGTTCGACGACCTGCCGACCGAGCTCCGGGTCGGCACGCTGCCGCAGGCCTCGGTCGTGTACGCGAACGACGGCAAGACCGTCATCGCCCGGTTCTACGACGAGAACCGCACGGTCGTCCCTCTGAGCAAGGTCTCGAAGGCGATGCAGGAGGCGATGGTCGCCGTCGAGGACAAGCGCTTCTACGAGCACGGCGGCATCGACATCACCGGCACGGTCCGCGCGCTCGTGAACAACGCGAGCGGCAAGGAGACGCAGGGTGCGTCGACGCTGACGCAGCAGTACGTCAAGAACATCCTCATCGAGAACGCGCTCGCGAAGGGCGACCCGGAGGCCGTCCAGGCCGCCCGGGCGCAGACGGCGGAGCGCAAGCTGCGTGAGGCGAAGCTCGCGATCTCGCTCGAGCAGAAGATGACGAAGAACCAGATCCTTGCGGGCTACCTCAACATCGCGCAGTTCGGCTCGCGCGTCTACGGGGTCGAGTCGGCCGCGCAGTACTACTTCTCGACGTCGGCGGCGAAGCTGACGCCGCTCCAGGCGGCGACCATCGCGGGCATCACGCAGGCGCCGAACCAGTTCGACCCGACGCTGAACCCGCAGGACTCGCAGCGCAAGCGCAACGTGGTGCTCAACGACCTGTACTCCCAGAACATCATCACGAAGGCGCAGTACGACAAGTACCGGACCACCCCGATCCAGAAGACCCTCAAGGTGAACAAGGCCGCAGTGGCCAACGGGTGCGGCGCCGGCAAGGACACCTCGCTGTTCTGCGACTACATCACCACCGTCATCAAGAACAACGACGACGAGGCCTTCTCGTCGTGGGGCAAGACGGCGACCGACCGCATGGTCTCCTTCATGCGCGGCGGCTACAAGGTCGTGACGACCCTCGACCTGAGCGATCAGCACGAGGCGCAGAAGCAGATCTCGCGCGGTGTGCCCGTCAACGGCAAGAAGACGCTGTCGCACACGACCACGAAGCAGGGTGCCCGCGTGGCCGTCCAGCTCGAGGCGGCGATCACCTCGGTGGAGCCCGGCACGGGCGAGATCCGCGCGATGGCGCAGAACGCGCCGTTCGACGGCGCAGAGACGTCGTCGATCAAGGGCGCGACGTCGATCAACTACACGGCCGACTACGCCCACGGCGGGTCCAACGGGTTCCAGGCGGGCTCGAGCTTCAAGCCGTACGTCCTCGCGGACTGGCTCAAGACCGGCCACTCGCTGTACCAGGAGGTGAACGGCAACCGGTCCAACTTCACCTTCAACGACTTCCACTCGACCTGCGCCAACTCGTTCACGCGGTCCAACAACCCGTGGCCCGTGGGCAACTCCGAGGGCGCGGCGCCCGGGATGGTCAGGGTCGACCACGCGACGGCCGACTCGATCAACCGTGCCTACGCGTCGATGGCCACGCAGCTCGACCTCTGCGACGTGGGCAAGACGGCCGTGTCGGTCGGGTGGCGGGCGTCCTCGGGCAGCACCGACGCCACGGACATCCAGATCACCCCCGCGATGATCCTCGGGACGCAGCAGACGTCCCCGCTCAGCCAGGCGGCCGCCTACGCGACCTTCGCCTCGGGCGGGACGCACTGCGACCCCGTCGCGATCACGTCGATCACGGACCCCAAGGGCAAGGACGTCGCCGTCCCCAGCGCGAACTGCGACTCGAGCGCCCTCGACTCGGGCGTCGCCCAGACCGTGAACTACGCGCTCGAGAAGGTGCTCCAGCCCGGCGGGACCGCCCCGGGCCACGGGCTATCCGGCCGTGTCTCCGCCGGCAAGACGGGTACGACCAACGGCTCGGCCCAGACGTGGTTCATCGGCTACACCCCCCAGCTGTCGACCGCCGTGTGGGTCGGGAACGCGCAGAACGACGTCTACCTGCAGCACATCGAGGTCGCCGGTTCGAAGGTGCTCGAGGGCGAGCAGGAGTGGCTCTACGGCGGCACCCTGGCCGCGCCGATCTGGCAGACCTACATGGACAAGGCCCTGTCGGGCCAGCCCGCCGAGGCGTTCGGCGCCCCGGACTACTCCCAGGTCAACGCGCCCGTGGCGCCCAAGCCGTCGACCTCCGACAACGGCACCGCGCAGGGCGGCGGCGACCAGGGTTCCACCGGTAACGGCGGCGGCACCGACAACAGCGGCGGCGGCAAGGGCAACGGCGGCGGGGACAGCTCCGGTGGCGGCAAGGGCAACGACGGCGGACGCGGCAACGGCGGCAACAACGACAACTCCGGCGGCGACAACTGAGCGCGGGGCGCGCCCTCGCCGCGACGTTCGCGGCGGGGGTCGCGGTCGGGGCTGCCGGTCTCGCGTACGCGCACTGGGAGGCGTCGCAGTACCGTCTGCGGCGTGAGACCGTCCCCGTGCTCGCCCCCGGGCAGCCGGACCTCACGATCCTGCACCTGTCGGACCTGCACCTGACGCCCGCCCAGCGCGACAAGGTCGAGTGGGTCCGGTCGCTGGCGGACCTGGAGCCCGACCTCGTCGTCGACACGGGCGACAACATGGCGCACCTGCGTGCCCTGCCGCCCCTGCTGGAGGCGCTCGGCCCGCTGACCCGGTTCCCGGGCGCGTTCGTCATGGGCTCGAACGACTACTTCTCGCCGCGGATGAAGAACCCCGCGCGCTACCTGACGAAGGACTCGCGCGGCCCGGACGGCCCGCGCATCGGACGTCCGCGCGACCTCCCCGCCGACGACCTCGCCCGCGAGCTGACGCGGGCCGGCTGGGTCGACCTCGACAACCGCCGCGACACGATCACGCTGCCGGACGGACGTCTCGTGGAGCTGGTCGGCGTGGACGACCCGCATCTCGAGCTGGACCGCTTCCCGGAGCGGGTCACGGAACCCGACCCGACGAGCGTCCTGCGCCTGGGGGTCGCGCACGCGCCCTACCGTCGCGTCCTGGACGACATGTACGACGACGGGGCCGAGCTGATCCTGGCCGGGCACACGCACGGCGGCCAGCTCTGCGTCCCGGGTCTCGGCGCGCTCGTCACGAACTGCGACCTCGACCGCGCCCGCGCGAAGGGCGTGCACGGCTGGCCCGGCGCGCGCCCGGACACCCCGGAGGGTGCGGGGTCGACGTGGCTCGAGGTGTGCGGCGGCCTGGGGACGAACCCGTACACGCCGTTCCGGTTCGCGTGCCGTCCGGAGGCGGTCCTCCTCACCCTCACCGCCCGCTGACCCGCGTCCGCCGTCAGGTGCGGGCGGGCAGGACGTCCGTCACGTGCGCGGCGAGGTGCGCACCGACGTCGAGCGACCGGTCGTACATCCACCGGATCTGCAGCCCGTCCCACAGCGCGACGAGCCAGGCGGCCTCGTCCGCGGGGTCGCGGTGCGGCGGCAGGTCGCCGTCGGCGCGCGCCGCCTCGAACACGGCGGTGAACGACGCGACGGTGCGGCGGTACCGGCGCTCGAAGTAGGCGTGCGCGGGGTGGTCGGGCGTCACGGCCTCGCACGACAGCACGGCGTACACCTCGACGAGCCCGGGCTCGTCGAGGGCGTTGGCCCGCGCCCCGTCGGGGAGCGACTCGAGCAGCTCGCGCGCGCCGCTCGCGGCTGCCAGCCCGACCCGGTCGACGATCTGCGCGTCGCGCGCCACGAGGACCGCCCGCAGCAGGTCCTCCTTGGTCGCGTAGTGGTGGAACAGGGTCGACTTGGACACGCCGACGCGCTCGGCGACGTCCCGCATGCTCGTGTCCCCGTACCCCTCGGCCGCGAACAGCCGCGTCGCGTCGGCGAGGATCTGCGCCCGCCGTTCGCGGCCCTTCGCGTACCCCTCGACGGGCACGTCGTCGTCCGCGGCGAGCTCGAGTGCGGGGAACGGCGCGTGGCCCGCGAGCCCAGAGGGCGTGGAACCTCCGGCTGAGGACGGACCCGCACCCGTCCCCGGCAGCGCGCCCGCGCCGACGGGGTCGGCGAGCAGGCGCTCGTGCCGCGCGAGGGCCGGCACGACCTGCACCCGGTCGGGCAGGTAGAGCTCGAGCACCTGCAGGCCGTCCCACGCGGCGGCGACGCGCAGCGCCTCGTCGGACGCGTCGCGGCCGGCGTCGACGGTGCCGCGCGCCTGCGCGGCGCGGATCAGCGGGACGGACAGCGTCGCGAGGTCGTCGTAACGCTGCTTCATGCGCTCGTGCGCGGGGTGCGACCGCGCGGCCGCCTCACCCGCGAGCGCCGAGAACAGTGCGAGGTAGCCGGGTGTCTCGGCGTTGTGGCGCGCGATGTCGGCGAACCACAGGCCGTCCGTCGGACGCCCGTGCGTGGTGCGGTTCTCGTCCTCGAAGCGCCCGACGACGGCGAGCAGGATCTCGTCCTTGGACGCGAAGTGGCGGCGGAGGGCGGGGTGCGTGAGCCCGGCGGCGGACGCGATGTCGCGCAGGGAGGTGGCGCGGTAGCCGGGGTCGACGAAGAGCTGCTGGGCGGCGTCGAGGATCTCGCCCCGGGTGCGCGCACCTCGCGCGCTGCGGGGTGCTGCCGTCGTCGTCGCCGTCATGCTGTGATGTTACCAAGAGGTCGGGTTATAGTTTCCAGTCGGTCGGCTTTCTGTTGTACGGTCGCTCCACGACGCCGCGTCGACGACGACGAGCCCGGCGATCAGGACGAAGGAACGACCCCATGACGACGTTGTCTCCCGACACCCGGCCGAACCCGCCGGAGGTCATCTCGAACCCGGCCGCAGCCAGCCCGACCGGCACGGCGCTGCCGGACGGCCAGGCCCCCCGCCGCGCGCCGCGCGGCTACGCCCCGTCGCTCGCGGGCGCCAACTTCGGCGTCTACCTCGCCCTGCTCACACCCGTGCTCGTGTCGATGGCGTTCAAGGTCCAGCACCTCACCTCGACCGACTCCGAGGCGACGAGCTCGCTCGGGATCGTGCTGGGCGTCGGCGCGCTCTTCGCGCTCGTCGCCAACCCGCTCGTCGGACGCCTCTCCGACCGCACGACGTCCCGCTGGGGCATGCGCCGCCCCTGGATCCTCGGCGGCGCGCTCGTCGGGCTCGGGGCGTTCGCCCTCATCGGCGCCGCGAGCTCGGTGTGGATCGTGCTCGTCGGGTGGTGCCTCGCGCAGACGGCCATGAACGCCCTGCTCGCCGCCGCCAACGCGACGCTGCCCGACCAGGTCCCGGCCGCCTCGCGCGGCAAGGTGTCCGGGATCATCGGCATCACCACGCCCGTCGGCATCCTCGCCGGCAGCTTCCTCATGAACTTCGTCTCGGGCGACTTCCTGCGGTTCGTCGTGCCGTCCCTCATCGCGACCGTCCTCGCCGTGGTGTTCGCGCTGCGCCTCAAGGACCGGGTGCTCACCGAGAAGCCCGCCCAGCGGTTCACCGTCGGCCAGTTCTTCGGCTCGTTCGTGTTCGACCCGCGCAAGCACCCCGACTTCGGCTGGACCTGGCTGACGAAGTTCCTCATCTTCTTCGGGTACGCCGGCGTCGCGACCTACCTGCCGTACTACCTCCAGGACGACTTCGGGCTCAGCGAGGACAAGGCGATCTCGACGATCCTCGTCGCGAACGTCGCGTCCATGGCCGGGATGATGATCTCGAGCCCGCTCGGCGGCATCCTGTCCGACCGGATCGGCAAGCGCCGCCCGTTCGTCGCCGCCGCGGGCGTCGTCATGGTGGTCGGGCTCGTGATCCTCGCGTTCGCGCCCAACATCGGGACGCTCGTGCTCGCCGAGGCGGTCATCGGGTTCGGCGCCGGGTCGTTCCTGTCGGTCGACCTCGCGCTCGCCACCGAGGTGCTGCCCAACCCGGACGACACCGCCAAGGACCTCGGCGTCCTCAACATCGCGAACGCCCTGCCCCAGTCGATCGCACCGGCGATCGCGCCCGCCCTGCTCGCCGTCGGCAACGCGATCGGGCTCGGCGGCTACACCTTCTGGTACCTCACGGGCGCGGTCGTCGCGCTCGCCGGTGCCGTGCTCGTCTACCGCATCAAGGGAGTGCAGTGATCATGACCGACACGATCGACACGCAGACCGACACCACGGCCGGGTCCCCCGCAGGGACCCCGGCAGCGAGCCCCGAGGAGCGACCCTGGCTCGACCCCAGGCTGCCCGTCGCCGAGCGCGTCGAGCTCCTGCTCGGCGAGATGACGCTCGAGGAGAAGGCCGGACTGTTCTTCCACACGATGATGACGATGAGCCCCGACGGCGAGCTCGCGGACGCGAACCCGCAGTTCGGTCTCCCGTCGACGCACGAGTACGTCGTCGAGAAGCACATGAACCACTTCAACCTGCTGAGCGTCGCCCCCGACGGGCGCACCATGGCGCAGTGGCACAACCGGATCCAGGAGCTCGCGGCGTCGACCCGCCTCGGCATCCCGGTGACGATCTCGACGGACCCCCGCCACTCGTTCACCGACAACCCGGGTGCGGCGCTGATGGCCGGCCCGTTCTCGAAGTGGCCCGAGCCCCTCGGTCTCGCCGCGACGCGTGACGCCGCGATCGTGGAGCAGTTCGGCGACGTGGCCCGCCGTGAGTACACCGCCGTCGGCATCCGCGTGGCGCTGCACCCGCAGGTCGACCTGGCGACCGAGCCGCGCTGGTCGCGCGCGCTCCAGACGTTCGGCGAGGACGCGGACCTGACGGGCGAGCTCGGCGCCGCGTACGTGCGCGGCTTCCAGGGCACGACCGACGGCGGGACGTTCGGCCCCGGCTCGGTGTCGACCATGGTCAAGCACTTCCCCGGCGGCGGCCCCCAGAAGGACGGCGAGGACCCCCACTTCGCGTACGGCCGCGAACAGGTCTACCCGGGCGGGAGGTTCGACCTGCACCTCGAGCCGTTCAAGGCCGTGTTCGCGGCCGGCGCCCGCCAGGTGATGCCGTACTACGGCATGCCCGTGGGCACCGAGCATGAGGAGGTCGGCTTCGGCTTCAACCGGTCCGTCCTGACCGGCATCCTGCGCGAGCAGCTCGGCTTCGACGGGATCGTCTGCACCGACTGGGGTCTCGTGTCGGACGCCGAGATCTTCGGCACGCCGTTCCCTGCACGCGCATGGGGCGTCGAGCACCTCACCCCCGAGGAGCGGGTCGTGAAGATCCTCGACGCGGGCGCCGACCAGCTCGGCGGCGAGTCGTGCGTGGACCTGCTGATCGGGCTCGTGCGCGACGGACGCGTCACCGAGGACCGTCTCGACGTGTCCGCCCGCCGCCTGCTCCGCGAGAAGTTCGAGCTCGGCCTCTTCGAAGACCCGTACGTCGACGTCGAGGCGGCGGCCGCCGTCGTCGGGGCGCCCGAGCTCGTCGCCGCGGGCGAGGCGGCACAGCGCGCGTCGCTCACCCTGCTCACGCACGCGGGCGGCGTCCTGCCGTTCGCACCCACGACGAAGCTGTACGTCGAGGGGGTCGACGCCGAGGTCGCCGGACGCTACGGCACCGTCGTCGCGACGCCCGCGGAGGCCGACCTCGCCGTCCTGCGGCTCCACGCACCCTACGAGGACCGCGGCTCCGTGTTCGAGAACTTCTTCCACGCGGGCTCGCTCGAGTTCCCGGACGACGTCCTCGACCACGTCCGCGAGGTCGCCGCGGCCGTACCGACCGTCGCCGACGTGTTCCTCGACCGTCCGGCGATCCTCGCGCCGCTCGCCGAGACCGCCGCTGCGGTCGTGGCGAACTGGGGTGCGAGCTCGGGCGCGCTGCTCGACGTCCTGAGCGGCGCCGTCCCCGTGCAGGGCAGGCTGCCCTTCGACGTGCCGCGCTCGACCGCCGCCGTCGAGGCGTCGCGCCCCGACGTGCCCTTCGACACCGAGGACCCGCTGTTCCGGTTCGGGCACGGCCTGTCGCTCTGACGTCCCGCTCGTGCGGGACGACCGCCGGCCGGTCGTCCCGCACCGCGCGAGGGCAGCGCGGCGGGCCTACCCTGCGAGGCACGTCACGCGACCCGCGTGACCACGCACGACGTGTGCGACCTCGACACGAAGGAGTCGCCGTGGGGCCGTCCCCGGCACGACGCGTCCTCGTGACCGGCGCCGCGGGCGTCGTCGGTCGCGGGGTGCTGCGACGTCTGGCTCACCTCGGGGTGCCCGTGACGGCGCTGGTCCGGGACGACCCCGGAGACCTCGCGACCGGTCATGGTCCCGGTGCCGAGCGGACAACGGTCGACCGTGTCGTCGTCGGGCTGGCGCACGACCCTGCATCTGTGCGCAGCGCCCTCCACGGTGTCGACGCCGTCGTCCATCTCGCGGCGCTCGCTTCCCCTGAGGAGGGCACGCCGCACGACGTGTTCACGAACAACACCGCGGCGACCTTCACCGTGCTGGAGGAGTCCGGTGCCGCCGGGGTGAGCACGGTCGCCGTGGCCGGCAGCATCAACGCGCTCGGGCTGCGCTTCGCGCCCGGCCCGGTGGCACCGCCGTACCTCCCGGTCGACGCGGAGAGCCCTACGCTGGCCGCTGACCCGTACGCGATGTCGAAGTGGTCCGACGAGGCGACCGCCCGCGCGATGCACCGACGGCACGGGACGACCGTCACGGTGGTGCGCCTGCCGATGGTCGGTGGCCTCGGCGACGTCGCCGGTCTCGACGACCGGCTCGCGGTCTTCCTGCGCGAGCCGGCGCACGACCCGGGTGCGGTGGCTCGCGACCTGTGGTCCTACCTCGAGACCCGCGACGCCGCACGCGCCCTCGTCCTCGCCCTCACGCCGCGCGAGCCCGGCGCCCACGTGCTGTTCGCCGCTGCACCGACGACGTCCGTGCCGTACCGGACTGCGGACCTCGTCGCGCGGTGGTGGGCAGGGGTCGAGGTCCGTCGCCCGCTCCCCGGGCGGACGGTACCGATCGACCTCGGCCCGGCACGCACGGTGCTCGGCTTCGCAGCGCGTCACGTCGTCGACCTGCCGGAGCTCCCGCTGCCGCAGACGGACGCTCGTCGGTCCTGACCCGCGCGACCAGGCGGTTGCCCCGCGCCCAGCAGATGTCCGCGCACGTTCTGACGTCGTTTCGGGGCGATAACCCCCTGTTCGGCACGAGGGCGGGGAACGGATTTCGTCGCACGGCCCTGTGTCGGCTATTCTGATCAGGCTCCTCGGGGTGTGGCGCAGCTTGGTAGCGCGCCTCGTTCGGGACGAGGAGGTCGCAGGTTCAAATCCTGTCACCCCGACCAGTCGAAGGCCCGGAACCGTCACGGTTCCGGGCCTTCGTCATTCCCCCGGCCCTCCCGCCGCCCTCCCGCACGCCCGGCCTGGTGACGGGACGCGTCGGACGCCACCGGACAAGCCGGGCACGGCGTCCGACCCCGTCTGTTGAACGTGAGTCAACAGTGGTGCGGACCACACATCAACGCGTTCTATCCTGGCGCGCAGCACCACCCGGACTGGACGATCAAGGGAGATCCGATCCATGACCACCGTCGACCGCTCGACCACCGTCGAGCCCGCCACCGAGACCGCCGCGCCCGTGTCGTCGTACCCCCACCTGGACCGCGCGATCACCGAGCTCGCCGCCGGCGTCGCGGCCTGGGCCGACCGCCCCCTCGCGTCACGCGCCGAGCTGCTCCGCGCGACGCACGAGACGATGCGCGCCCAGGCGACGCGCTGGGCCACCACGGCCCGCGACATCAAGGGGCTCGACGCGTCGTCCCCGCTCGTCGGCGAGGAGTGGATCTCGGGCCCGTACGCCGCGCTCGCCGGGCTCGGCGCGACCGCGAAGACGGTCGCCGCGCTCGCCGAGGGGCGCTCGCCGCTCGACGGCGTCCGGACGGGCACCGCGCCCGGCGGTCGGGTCACCGTCCCCGTGCTGCCGCGGGACGCGCACGAGGCGCTGCTGCTCCACGGCTTCCGCGCCGAGGTCTGGCTGCGTCCCGGCGTGAGCGTCGCCGACGCGACGCGCACGGCCGGCCTCGGTCAGCTCACGCCGCGCGAGACGGGCGGCGTCGGGCTCGTGCTCGGCGCCGGCAACATCACCTCGATCCCGCCGCTCGACGTGCTCTACGAGGTCGTCGCCCACAACCGGTCCGTCCTGCTCAAGCTCAACCCGGTCATGGCGCCCATGCTCAGCGTGTACCTCGCGGCGCTCGAGCCGCTCGTGTCGGCCGGCATGCTGCGGGTCGTCCAGGGCGGGGCCGCCGAGGGCGCGTACCTCACGCAGCACCCCGGCATCAGCCACGTGCACATCACGGGCAGCGTCCGCACGCACGACGCGATCGTGTGGGGCACCGGCCCGGACGCCGACGCCCGCCGCGCCGCAGGGACGCCGCTGCTCGACAAGCCCATCACGAGCGAGCTCGGCGGCGTCTCGCCGATCATCGTCGTGCCCGGGCGGTGGACGTCGCACGACCTGCGCTTCCAGGCCGAGCACGTCGCGACGCAGCGCCTCCACAACGGCGGCTACAACTGCATCGCGGGCCAGCTCGTCGTCCTGAGCAGCGACTGGGAGCAGAAGGACGACTTCCTGCGCGAGCTGCGCAGCGCCCTCGAGCGCGCGCCGCGCCGCGCCGCCTGGTACCCGGGCAGCGACGACCGCGTCGCGAGCGCGCAGGACGCCTACCCCGGCTGCGAGCGCCTCGCCGACGGCACCCGCCTGCTCGTCCCGGTCACCCCGGACGACGCGTCCACGCTCGAGACCACGGAGTACTTCTCCCCCGTGCTCGGGGTGCTCGAGCTGCCCGGCACCGGGCAGGCGTTCCTCGACGCCGCCGTCGAGACCGCCAACCGTGACCTGCTCGGCACGCTGGGCGCGAACGTCCTCGTCGACCCGGCCGAGAAGAAGCGGCTCGGCGACGGGTTCCGGGACGCGGTCGCGCGGCTCGAGTACGGCACCGTCGCGATCAACGCGTGGACCGGCGTCGGATTCCTCACGGCCTCGGCGACCTGGGGCGCGTTCCCCGGCCACACGCTGGACGACGTCCAGTCGGGCATCGGCGTCGTGCACAACGCGATGCTGCTCGACGGTGCGGAGCGGACCGTCGTGACCGGGCCGTTCCGGCCCTTCCCCCGCTCCGTGCGACACGGCGAGGTGGCCCTGTTCCCGAAGCCGCCGTGGTTCGTCACCGCGCGGTCGGCGCAGACCACCGGGCGGCGCCTCACCGCGTTCGCGGGCGACCCGTCGTGGGCGAAGATGCCCGCGATCTTCGCGTCCGCGTTCCGCGCCTGACCCTTCGCACCCCCGCAGCAGCAAGGAGACACCATGAGCACCATGCAGCACGGGCAGCACGGGCAGCACGGCCCGTCACGTGACGCCGGCACCTTCGACGTCGTCGTGGTCGGCGGCGGCTCGGCCGGGGCGGTCGTCGCCGCCCGGCTCAGCGAGGACCCGGGCCGGCGCGTCCTGCTCCTCGAGGCCGGAGGGGACGACAAGGCCCAGGAGATCCACATCCCGGCCGCATTCTCGAAGCTGTTCAAGAGCGGGCTCGACTGGAACTACGAGACGACGCCCCAGCCCGAGCTCGCTGGGCGGACCGTGTACTGGCCGCGGGGCAAGGTGCTCGGCGGGTCGTCGTCGATCAACGCGATGATGTGGGTGCGCGGGTTCGCGGCCGACTACGACCGCTGGGCCGAGCTCGCCGGGCCCGACTGGTCCTACGAGGCGCTGCTGCCCACGTTCCGCCAGGTCGAGGACGTCCAGGACGCCACCGACCCGGAGCACGGCACGGGCGGCGCGATCCGCGTCGAGGCGCAGCGCGACCCGCGCCCGCAGACGGCGGCGTTCCTCGAGGCCGCGACCCAGGCCGGGTACGACGTCGTGCCCGCGAACTCGCGGCAGCCCGACGGCTTCAGCCAGACGATGGTGAGCGAGACCCGCGGTGCCCGGCACTCGACCGTCGACGGGTACCTGCGGCCCGCGAAGGACCGACCGAACCTCACCGTCCGGACGGGCAGCCACGCGACCCGCGTCCTGTTCGACGGCACGCGGGCCACGGGCGTCGAGTACGTGCGCGGCGGCGAGACGCAGCACGTCACCGCCCGGCACGAGGTCGTCCTGAGCGGTGGCGCGGTCAACACGCCGCAGCTGCTCATGCTGTCCGGCATCGGGCCGGCCGCGCACCTGCGCGAGCACGGCATCGACGTCCTGGTCGACGCCCCCGAGGTCGGCGCGAACCTGCGCGACCACCTCATGTCGCTGTTCGTCGTCGAGTCCGGCGCCGGCACCCTCAAGACCGCCGAGACGATCCCCCAGCTCGCGAGGTACCTGCTGCAGCGGCGCGGGATGCTCACCTCGAACGTCGGCGAGGCGTACGGGTTCGTGCGGTCGCGCGACGACCTCGCCCTGCCCGACGTCGAGATCATCTTCGCGCCCGTCGCGTACGTCGACGAGGGCCTGTCAGGGATCCCGTCGCACGCCGTGAGCCTCGGCCCGATCCTCGTGCAGCCGCGGAGCACCGGGACGGTCCGGCTCGCGTCGTCCGACCCGCTGGCCAAGCCAGTCGTCGACCCTCGGTACCTGTCCGACCCGGACGGCGTCGACCGGGCCGCGCTGCTCTCCGGCCTCGCGATCACCGAGCGGATCCTGCGCTCCCCCGCGCTCGCCGCGATCACGCACGACCGCTACCTGCGGCCCGCGCGCGGTGAGGACATGACGCCTGAGCAGCGCGCGGGGGCCTCGCTCGCGACGACCTCGCACACGCTGTACCACCCGACGAGCACGGTCCGCATGGGCCTCGACCCTGCCGCGCCCGTCGACCCCGAGCTGCGGGTCCGCGGGGTCCGAGGGCTGCGCGTCGCCGACGCGTCCGTCATGCCCGAGATCATCCGCGGGCACACGAACGCGCCGTCCATCGTCATCGGGGAGCGAGCCGCCGCGCTGGTCGCCGCGTCCGCGCGAGCCGGGGCCGCCGTCGCGGACGTCTGACACGGAGGCATCCGAATGACGGCAGACGGCAGACGGCCAGCGTCCGCGCCCCCGGATCATCGGTGTCCGTTCTGCGGACATCGGTGATCTTGGCGCGATATGGAACCTACGGTGACTTGCGTCCGAAATGTTACTTCTCTGGAGGAAGAGTGAACCTCTCCATCTGCCGTGGTCGCGACCTGACGCGTCGCACCAGCCTCATGCTTGCAGTCCTCATGCTGCTGACCCTCGCGGTGACCGTGCTGCCGCAGGGCTCCGCGCAGGCCGCCGGGTGGCCGAAGTGCAACACCGAACGCGGGGTCTCCGGCGGAAGCTATTGGTACTGGTACTACCCCATCACGACGACCACGAGCAACGAGCTCTGCAGCATGGCCCAGGGCCAGGCCGACAACTTCGGCTCCGGGAACAGCCCGGTCTACTCGCTGCAGCTCGCGCTCAAGCGCTGCTACCACCAGTCGATCGACGCCGACGGGGTCTTCGGCCCCGCCACGCGGAACGCACTCATCGCGGCGCAGGGCGTGGCCAAGGTGACCCAGGACGGCGTCTGGGGACCCAACACGCGCAACGCCATGAAGTGGCCCGAGTACTGGGGCGACACCTACGACCACTGCATCAAGTGGAATAACTGACAACGTCGGCGTCGGGCGGCGCGTCGCTGCGCCAACCGACGCCGGCCGCTCTCCGGAGGCTCCGGCGCTTACGCGTCGTCGGCCGTCCGGTGACGGTGGTCGACCCGGCCGCCGTGCTGCTCGTCGTAGTCGTCGACGCGCGAGTGCCGGCGCCCGTACAGGAAGTAGATGGCGAACCCGATCACCATCCACACGAGGAACCGCAGCCACGTCTCGACCGGCAGGTTGAGCATCAGGTAGAGGCACGCGAGGACGGACAGGATCGGCAGCACCGGCACCCACGGCACCCGGAACGGGCGCTCGAGGTCGGGGCGCGTGCGCCGCAGGACGATCACGCCGATCGACACGACGACGAACGCGAACAGCGTCCCGATGTTCACCAGCTCGGCGAGCGCGTCGAGCGGGATGAACGCGGCGAGGATCGCGACGACGACGCCGACGGTGATGGTGATCCGGTACGGCGTCTTGAAGGTCGGGTGGACCTTGGCGAAGCCCTTCGGCAGCAGGTTGTCGCGCGACATCGCGAACAGCACGCGCGACTGCCCCAGCATGAGGATCATGACGACGGTCGTCAGGCCTGCGAGGGCGCCGATCGTGATGATCGTGGCCGCCCAGTTCGCGCCGACGGACTTGAACGCCTCGGCGAGCGGCGCGTCGGGGTCGAGGTCGCTGTACTTCTGCATGCCGGTCACGACGAGCGAGACCGCCACGTAGAGGACGGTGCAGATGATCAGCGAGCCGATGATGCCGCGCGGGACGTCCCGCTGCGGCTTCTTGGTCTCCTCGGCGGCGGTCGCGACGACGTCGAACCCGATGAACGCGAAGAAGACGATCGCGGCCGCGGTGAAGATCCCCAGGATCCCGAAGTTGGACGGCTCGTGCCCCGTGAGCACCGCGAGCAGGGTCTGCTGCAACCCGCTCGTCTCGGGGGCGGGCTGCGACGGCGGCACGAACGGGTGGTAGTTGGCCGCCTTGATGAAGAACAGGCCCGCCGCGATGACGAACAGCACGACAGCCACCTTGATGGTGACGATGACCGAGTTCACGCGCGCCGACAGCTTGATCCCGACCGCGAGGACGACCGTGAGGATCACGACGATGAGCAGGGCCGGCAGGTTCATGAACGCGTCGTCCCCGCCGTCGATCGACGTCGGCAGGTGCCACCCGATCGTGTCGAGCAGGCTCGCGAAGTACTGCGACCAGCCGACCGACACCACCGCCCCGCCGAGCGCCAGCTCCAGCAGGAGGTCCCAGCCGATGATCCACGCGACGATCTCGCCCAGGGTGGCGTACGCGAACGTGTAGGCACTGCCTGCCACGGGCACGGTCGACGCGAGCTCGGCGTAGCAGAGCGCCGCGAGACCGCACACGACGCCGGCGAACACGAACGAGATCGCGACGGCCGGGCCGGCGTGCTCCTTGGCCGCGAGGCCCGTGAGCACGAAGATTCCGGTGCCGATGATGACGCCGACGCCGAAGATCGTGAGGTCCCACGCCGACAGGCTGCGGGAGAGGCGGTGCTCCGAGCTCTCGGAGTCGTCGATGGACTGCTCGACGGACTTGGTGCGGAAGATGTCCACGGTGCTGCTCCCCTCGTCGGGTGAGGTGCTCGTCTCACCATCACCCCAGGTGAGAGCACCGGCAACCGGTCGCACCCCCTCCCGCCGCGGGCCCGTCCGTTGCTAGCGTGTGCCCGGCGGTGCGACGACACCGAGATCTCGCCCCAGGAGGAACGGTGGACCGCACGCAGCGGCGCCTGACGGTCGCGCTGAGCGCCGGGGCGCTCGTGATCGCCGTCGTCGGCTGGCAGTGGGTGGGCCGCACGCCCGCCGTGGCCGCCGGGACGTGGAGCTGGGCGCGCCAGGACGCCCCCGCGTCCTGCAGCGGGTCCGGTGTCGGGGCCACCGGCGCTTCCCTGATCGCCGTCGAGCCGCTCACGCCGTCGTCGGGCGCGGTCGCCGAGGTCCCCGTGGTGAACCACGACCGGTTCCCCGTCACGGTCGGGGTCGCTCCCGTCGACCACGTGTTCCGCCTCGCGCTCGCCGAGTCCCTGGTGCCAGAAGGACCCGGGCTCGACTTCACCGCGGGCTCGCCCTGGCTCACGCGGTCCGCGGACGAGGTCACGGTGCCCCCGGGGCGCGCGGCCGTCGTGCAGGTGTGGGTCGACCCGCAGGGCGACGTGACCCTCGACCCCGGCACCTCGCAGGTGCTGCGGGCCGTGACCGTCACGACACGGCTGCTGGGGGTCCGGACGACGCACGAGGTGCCGCTCGGCTCGGTCGTGGTCGTCCACGGCGCCGACGACACGCTGTCCGACGCCGCGGTGTGCGCGGCCGCGTCCTGACCGCGCGCTGGCCGGGCGGGAAGCACGGGCGGGAAGCACGGGCGCGGTGTGCGAACCGGCCTGGGCGCCGCACCGCTAGGGTGTCGCCGTGAAGATCCTGTTCGCCGTGATCCCGGCGGTCATCGCGCTGTTCCTCCTGTGGTCGATCGTCGGTGCCGTCCGCGAGATCTCAGGGATCCGTTCGTTGGAGCGGTCCGGGCAGCGGACCCCCGGCCGCGTCGTCGCGAGCCACTCCCAGACCACGACGAGCGGCACCGGCGACGACCGCCGCGTGTCCACGCGGCTGGTCGAGACGATCGAGTTCCCCACGGTCGACGGCCGCCGGATCCGCGGCGTCCCCACGTGGTCGGACGTCGGCATGCTCGACCGGTCCGACCAGGACGTCCAGGTCAGCTACGACCCCGAGCGACCGGACCGGTTCATCGCGCCGAAGGGCGCCCGGATGGGCACGGGCTCCGCGGTGACCCGCATCGTCGTCTGCGTGCTGTTCCTCGTGTTCGTCGCGATCTTCTTCCGCGTGGCGCAGGGCATGCTGTCCGACCCGCTCTTCGGCGGCTCGCCGTTCGACAGCTCGTCCTTCTGACGACGCGTCCGACCCCTGCCCGGGTGCGCTAGGCCCGCGCGGGGACGTCCCGGCGCGCCGGCCCGTCGTACGCGGACAGCGGCCGGATGAGCGCGTTGGCCGCGTGCTGCTCCATGACGTGCGCCGTCCAGCCGACGACACGCGACGCCACGAACAGCGGCGTGAACGTCGGGGTGTCGAACCCCATGACGTGGTACGCAGGCCCGGTCGGGTAGTCGAGGTTCGGCAGGATGCCCTTGCGCTCGGTCATGGCGTCCTCGAGCGCGGCGTAGAGCGCCGCGAGGTCGTCGCGTCCGGTGTGCGCGAGCAGCTCGTCCAGCGCGGACTTCATCGTGGGGACGCGCGAGTCGCCGTGCTTGTACACGCGGTGCCCGAAGCCCATGATCTTGCGCTTCGTGGCGAGGGCGTCGTCGAGCCACACCGCGGCCCGGTCGGCCGCCCCGATCTCGTCGAACGTCGCCATGACGGCCTCGTTCGCGCCGCCGTGCAGCGGGCCCTTGAGCGCGCCGACCGCGGCGGTCACCGCGGAGTGCAGGTCGGACAGGGTCGAGGCGACCACCCGGGCGGTGAACGTCGACGCGTTGAACGAGTGCTCCGCGTACAGGACCATCGACACCTCGAACGCCCGCAGCACGACGGGGTCGGGCAGCTCGCCGAACGTCAGCCAGAGGAAGTGCTCCGCATACCCGAGGTCGTCGCGAGGAGCGACCTCGTCCTGGCCGCGCCGGCGCCGCTGGTCGAGCGCCACGACCGCGGGCAGCACGGCCCAGAGCCGGACGGCCTTCGCCTGCTCGGCCTGGGGCGAGAGGTCCTCCGCGTGCGCGTCGTGCGCGCCCAGCACCGACACGGCGGTGCGCACGACGTCCATCGGGTGACACGTCGTCGGGAGCGCGAGGACGGCGTCGCGCACCGCCTCCGGGAGCGCCCGCGCCGACCGCTCGGCCCGCGTCTGCTCCGCGAGCTCGTCGGGCGCCGGGAGCTCGCCGTGCCAGAGCAGGAACGCGACCTCCTCGAACGAGCAGCGGGCCGCGAGGTCCTGCACCGGGTACCCCCGGTACAGCAGCGAGTTGCTGTCCGCGTCGACCTTCGAGACGGCGGTCGTGTCCGCGACGACCCCGACGAGCCCCTTGCGGACGTCCGGCTCGGCGGCGTGATCGGACGGTGTGCTGCGGTCGGGCGGCGTGGCGCTACCGGACGGGGTGGCGCTACCGGACGGGGTGGTGCTGCCGGACGGGGTGATGCTGCTCATGCGTGCTCCTTCGCTCGCGAACCGTGCTCTGGCGCTCCCGTGGCCCCGTGTCCCCGGTCTCCCGCCGAGCCGCACGTTGCGCACGCTGTCCGCGCTCGATGAGGTGCGGAACGTGCGCCTCGGCGGTCAGGGGAAGGTGCGGAACGTGCGCCTCGGCGGACGGGGCGTGGGGTCGGTCAGGGGTGGTAGGTGAAGATGTCGTCGTCGAAGCGGTTGTAGCCCGCGTAGTCGATGACCTCGTAGAGCCGCGCACGCGTCTGCATGTCGCCGACGAGCGCCCGCTGCGTCCCGGCGGACGCGATCTCGTCGAGCGCCCGCTCGACCGCCCCCATCGCGACCCGCAGCAACGTGACCGGGTAGATGACCATCCGCACACCCGCGTCCTGCAGCTGCGCGGCGGTGAACAGCTCGGACTTGCCGAACTCGGTCATGTTCGCGAGCACGGGCACGTCGACGGCTGACGCGACCGCCTCGAACTCGGACAGGTCCCGCATCGCCTCCGGGAAGATCGCGTCCGCGCCCGCGTCGACGAGCGCCTTGGCGCGGTCGATCGCGACGGCGAGGCCGTCCGCACCGGGCAGCGACGCACGCACGTCGGTGCGCGCCATGACGACGAACGCCGGGTCGCGGCGCGCGTCCGCGGCGGCCCGCACCCGCTGGACGGCCGTGCCGAGGTCGACGGTCGCCTTCCCGTCGAGGTGCCCGCACCGCTTCGGGTTCACCTGGTCCTCGATGTGGCACCCGGCGACGCCGGCGTCCTCGAGCTCCTGGATCGTCCGGGCGACGTTCATGGGCTCGCCGAAGCCGGTGTCCGCGTCGACGAGGGTCGGCAGGTCGGTCATGCGGGCGATCTGGCGGGACCGTCCGGCGACCTCGGTGAGCGTCGTGAGGCCGATGTCGGGCAGGCCGAGCTCGGCGGACAGCACGGCCCCGGAGACGTAGACCCCGTCGAAGCCCTTCTCCTGGATGAGCCGCACCGACTGCGGCGTGAACGCACCGGGGAACCGCAGCAGGGTGTCGCCCGCGAGACCCTCGCGGAACCGGACGCGCTTGTCGTGCGCGGTGACGTCGGAGTACAGCATCACTCCCCCTCGGGGACGGTCGGACGGCCGAGCTCGAACAGGCCGCTCGGCTCGGATCGGTCGGATCCCCCGCGCAGGACGCCCGGCGCCGCCACGAGCGACAGCTCGCGCAGCTCGCCGGCGGAGAGGGACGGAAGCCGCTCGGCGAGGTCGAGGAACCGTTCGATCTCCTCGGGCTCGACGACGCCGTCGGCGAGCGTGCGCAGCTTGCGGACGTAGTCGGGCCGCGTGAACGGGCGCGCGCCCAGCGGGTGCGCGTCGGCGACGGCCAGCTCACGCACGACGCGGTCACCCGGCTGCCCGCCCGTCCGGTCGCCGCGGCCCGCCGCCGCCGCGCTCAGCTCGATCTCGACGCGCGCCCCGAACGCCTTCTCCGTGGGGTCGGTCGCGTGGTACCGGCGCGTCCACTCCGGGTCCTCGGCGGTGGTGACGCGCTGCCACAGGGCCACCGTGTCCGGACGGGCGGCCCGGGCGGGCGTGTACGAGTCGACGTGGTGCCAGCCGCCGTCCTGCAGCGCGACCGTGAAGATGTACGGGACGGAGTGGTCGAGCGTCTCGCGCGACGCCGTCGGGTCGTACTTCTGCGGGTCGTTCGCCCCCGAGCCGATGACGAAGTGCGTGTGGTGGCTCGTGTGGATGACGACGCGCTCGATCGCGCCCGGGTCGGCCAGCCACGGCATGTCGTGGTGCAGCGAGCGCGCGAGGTCGATGAGCGCCTGCGCCTGGTACTCCGCGGAGTGCTCCTTCGTGTACGTGTCGAGGATCCCGGTGCGCGCCTCGCCCGTCCCCGGAAGCACCACGTCGTACGACGCGTCCGGGCCGTCGAGCAGCCACGCGACGACGCCGTCCTCGCCCTCGTAGATCGGCTCGGGGCTCGTCTGGCCGCGCATCGCCCGGTCGACGGCCTCGACCGCCATCTTCCCGGCGAAGGCCGGCGCGTACGCCTTCCACGTCGAGATCTGTCCCTTGCGGGACTGCCGGGTCGCCGTCGTGGTGTGCAGGGCCTGCCCGATCGCCTGGAACACCGTCTCGGTGGGCAGGCCGAGCAGGGTGCCGATCCCCGCGGCCGCGGACGGCCCGAGGTGCGCGACGTGGTCGATCTTGTGGGCGTGCAGGCTGATCGCGCGGACCAGGTCGACCTGGACCTCGTACCCGGTCACCACGCCCCGGACGAACGCCGCACCGTCCGCACCGGCGTGCTGCGCGACCGCCAGGATCGGCGGGATGTTGTCACCCGGGTGGGAGTACTCGGCCGCGAGGAACGTGTCGTGGAAGTCGAGCTCGCGGACCGCGACCCCGTTCGCCCACGCGGCCCACTCGGGGCTCACGCGCGTCGCGAGGGACGGGCCGAAGACCGCAGCGCCAGGCACGTACGGGTGGGCGAGCGCCTGGCCGCGCGCCGCGGCGACCGGCGCGCGCGTCAGGCTGGCCGCCGCGACGGCCGCGTTGTCGATGACGCGGTTGACCACCATGTCGACGACCTCGGGCGTCGGCTCGGCCGCCGCCCCGGACCGGTCGGTCGCGAGCTCCGCGAGCTTCCAGGCGAGCTGGTCCTCGCGCGCCAGGTGGTCGGCGCTGGGGTGGACGCGCAGGTGGTGCGTGAACGGCATCGGAAGACGTCTCCTCGTGCTGTGGTCCTCGGGACGGGCCGGCGGACAGGGTGTGGTGGTCAGGCGTGGTCCGGCCCGCCGCGGACGACGGGCACGCCCTCGCGCAGCAGCGCCTCGGCCGCGAGCGCCGTGGCGGCGGTCTCGGCGCCGCGCTCGACGTGGCGGCGCATGGTGTCCTCGGCGAGCCCGCGGTCGCCGCCGAGGATCGCGAGGTAGATCTCGCGGTGCTCCGCGACGGCCTGGTCGGGTCGTCCGGCCGTCCGGGTCGACAGGGCGCGGTACCGGTCGACGTGCCCGCGGATCTGCCGGAGCAGCGCCCCGCCCCACGGGTTGTCGGCCATCTCCTCGACCAGCTCGTGGAACGTCGCGCCGAGACGCAGCACCTCGTCGTGGTGCTCGCGGACGGTGTCCATGACGTCGACGACGCGTTCCAGCCGGGCGAGCTGCCCGGGCTCGGCGCGCTCGGCGGCGTCCCCGGCGAGCAGGGCCTCGAGGCGGGCGCGGACGTCGTAGACACGGCGCAGGTCGTGCGCGTCGAGGGGTGCGACGCGCACGCCGCCGGTGGGCAGCTCGACGACGAGGGCCTCCGCGTAGAGCAGACGCAGCGCCTCGCGCACGGGGGTGCGGCTCACGCCGAGCTGCTGCGCGAGGACGGGTTCGGTCAGCCGCTCCCCCGGCTCGAGCTCGCCGCTGATGATGCGCGTGCGGAGCAGCTCGTAGACGGCGCGCGCACCGGAGTGGCGGCGCGCGGACGCGAGACCGTCGGCCGGGTTCGTGGCGCTGCCGGACGTCGTCGTCGCGGCGCGGGGGGTCGTGGGGACCATCTCGGCAGTGTCGCACTCTTGTATACAGAGTTCGAGGTATCCGCCGAGAGCCTTCGTGACGCCACCCACCACAGCCTCGCGCTCCCGACCCGCTCACGCCCAGCGAGTCGCCCGCGAACCCCGGCGTCACAACGGTCCACGCCTCCACCGGCCGCGCCACGACAGGAGACCCGCCGGAGCCGAGTCGGCTGTGGTGCTCCGCGTCACGATGGAGCGGCGAGTCCCGACGGCTGCCCCCCTCGGGAAGTGGGCGGCGACTCACCCGAAGGTGAACGTGTAGACCGTCACGCCCGGCGGGACGTGCAGGTCGACGGTCCCCTGCGTCGGCCCGGACCCTTCGAGCACGGGGTGCAGCGTGGGAGACCCGGAGACGTCGATGCTGCGGGTGGTCGTCCTGCCGCCGCTGGTCACGTCGGCGGTCACGTTCCCGGAGCCGCCGAGCACCGCGTAGACGTTCGTGCCGCGGTAGGCGAGGTGCACGGTGCTCCCACCGCCCGCGCTCCCGGCTCCGGACGCCTTCGCCGGCGTCGCGCCCTGGTGGTCGAGGGTCCAGCGCCCGTCGAGGGAGAAGGTGTCCTGCGGCTGGTCGGCCGTGGCCGTGAACGCGTGCGTGCCGGACGCGTAGTCCTGGGCGCCGCGGTACTGCTTCGCCTTGCCGAGCGCGAAGTAGGTCTCGGGGGTCGTGCCGTCGTGCGGGGTGGTGTCCTTCACCTCGGTCGCCGCGGGCAGCGTGACGCCGGGGTCAGCCTGTTGGAGCAGCTGGCGCACGAGCTTCTCGGTGTCCCCGTACCCGCCCTCTCCGAACCGGATGTGCCGGACGGTCCCTGTCGCGTCGACGAGGTACTCGGCCGGCCAGTAGCGGTTCCGGTAGGTGGTCCAGGTGGAGTAGGCGTTGTCCTGCGCGACCGGGTAGGTCACTCCGAGGGACTTCGCGCCGGCGACGACGTTGCGGGTCTCGCGCTCGAACGCGAACTCGGGCGTGTGGACGCCGACGACCTCGAAGCCCTTCCCGACGTCCTTGTACTGGTCGTACCAGGCCCGGACGTGCGGGATCGCGCGCTGGCAGTTGATGCAGGAGTAGGTCCAGAAGTCGATCAGCACGACCTTGCCCTTGAGATCGTCGAGCGCGATGGGCTTGTCGCCGGCGGTGTTGAGCCACTTCGTGATGCCGGTCAGCGGCGGCGCCTGGCCGCACGACTGGAGCGTCGGGGACCCGTTGCTGCACTTCGACAGGTCCTTGTTCTGGTCGGTGACGATGCCACCGAGGTCGAGCGCCTGCTGCACCTGCTGCGACGAGCCGACCTTGTCCTGCAGCGCGGACGTGTAGTCGGGCAGTGCCCGCTGCAGCGCGGACGTGAGGTTGAGGGCGAGCGCGACGGCGAGGACGATCACGAGCGCTCCCCCGGTGATCCGGATCGCCCGCAGGTGCGTGCGGAACGCCGAGACCCGCTCGGCGACCCGTCGGCCCGCGAGGGCGAACACGAGGAGCGGGATCGCGGCGCCGACGGCGAACGACACCGTGAGGACGACCGTGTCGACGCCGATGTGCCCGGTCGCCCCCGCCACGGTGATCGCCGCGAGCACGGGACCGGCGCACGGCGCGTAGAGCACGCCGAGGCCCAGCCCGAGGACGAACGCGCCCCGGTCCTGGCGCGCCGCGCCGCCGCGGGCACCGACCGCCGCGAGGCGCGTGAACGGTCGCTCGAGGACCTGCTCGAACCGCGGCACGATCATCCCGACGCCCAGCAGGACGAGCAGCACGACGCCCGCCCAGCGCAGCAGGTCCTGCGGGAGCCCGAGCGCAGACAGGACGATCGAGCCGAGCAGGGTCACGAGCGAGAAGCTCACGACGAGCCCGGCGATCACGAGGAACGGTCGACCCGCGTGCACGCGCCCGGCGCCCGGGTTCCGGCGCGGCGGCGACGCAGACACGCCGGCCGGTCGCGCGGGCGCCACGTCGACGGTGGCGGTCCCGCCGCGCCGGGGTGAGGCGGAGCGGCCGATCCGGACGGCGTCGGGGGCGCCGTCGAACAGGCCGGCCGTCCCGGACGACACGGTCGCACCGGGAGCGCCGGCACGCGCGGCGCCGCGAGCCTGGTCGCCGGACGGCCCTGCGACAGTCGCTCCCTCGCGCGTCCCGGGGCGTGCTCCCTGGACGCCGCCGGCGAAGAACACGACGGGCAGCATCGGCAGGATGCACGGCGAGATCCCGGTGACGAGTCCACCGAGGAGTCCGATCAGCGCGAGGGTCAGCATGACCCTGGTTCGACGCCGACGCGCCGCCGGACGGGTAGCGATCCACTCCACTCGTGCATATAGAGCGTCTAGTTGCTAGCCGATCTAGCGTTCTTGTGTCAGCACGCGTCGTCGAAGGAGATGTCATGACCCGCAGCACCACGACCAGGATCTGCGCCACGCTCGGCGCACTCGGCCTCGCCGCCACAGCCGCCGTCGGCGCGGCCACCACAGCGTCCGCCTCCACCGGGACGGCCGCCGCCGCTCCCGCGCAGGCCGCGGTCGCCGCAGCGACGTCGGGCGACGTCGTCGGGATCCCTTCCCTCGACGTGTCCCGCTACCTCGGCTCCTGGTACCAGTACGCCGCGGTGCCCGCGGTCTACGAGCTGCAGTGCGCCAAGGACGCGAAGGCCCAGTACAGCCTCACCAGCCCGACGACGGTCAAGGTCGTCAACACCTGCAGCACCTGGCTCGGGCGCACCAGCTCGGTGACCGGCGAGGCGAAGGTGCTCAACGCGCCGGCGAGCTCCGAGCTCAACGTGTCGTTCCTCAAGATCGGCGGCTCATGGCTCCACTTCGGCGGAGCGAACTACGTCGTCGTCGGCGTCGGCTCGAGCTACGACTGGGCGGTCGTCGGCGACCCCTCGCACGCGTCCGGCTTCGTCCTGTCCCGGACCCCGAACCTCACCGCCGACCAGCTCACCCAGGTGCGCGCCACGGTCGTGGGGGCCGGGTACGACCTGTCGTCGTTCCGCCTCACCCCGCAGACGGGTGGCCAGTCGTCGCGCGGCACGCTCGGCTGACACCCACCCATCCAGCCCGGCGGCGGCTCCGAACCCCGTGCAGCACCCCGCGACCGGCGGGGGACGAACTGGAGGAAGAGACCATGAACGTCCGCACCCGAACGTCCTTCGCCGTCGCCGGGCTGGCGACCGTGGCCGTCCTCGGCCTGACCGCGTGCAGCTCCGACGACGACTCGGGCTCGAGCGGCGCCCAGGGCGCCGCGACCTCGATGCCCTCCGACATGTCGACGCCGATGTCCACCATGGGTGGGGACATGACGTCCGGCAGCATGTCCGGCAGTGCGGACGCGGCCGCCGACCTCGTCGGCCCCGGCTGTGCCGCCTACGCCAAGGCGGTTCCCACGGGCGCCGGCTCGGTCGAGGGCATGTCGACGGATCCGGTCGCCGTGGCCGCGTCCAACAACCCGATGCTGAAGACCCTCACCGCCGCCGTGAGCGGCAAGCTCAACCCCAAGGTGAACCTGGTCGACACGCTCGACAGCAGCGAGTACACCGTGTTCGCGCCGGTCGACGACGCGTTCGCCAAGATCGACACCAAGACCATCGACGGCCTCAAGACCGACGACGCGACCCTCACCAAGATCCTCACCTACCACGTCGTGCCCGGGCAGCTCAGCCCGTCCGACGTCGACGGCAGCCACAAGACCGTCGAGGGCGGGGCCGTGAAGGTCACCGGCTCGGGCGACGACCTCATGGTGAACGGCGCCAAGGTGATCTGCGGCGGCGTCCACACCCAGAACGCGACCGTCTACCTCATCGACTCGGTGCTCATGCCGCAGGGCTGATCACCCGCCGCGCCGATCCGGCGCAGCACGCAGTCGTCCCGGGCCGGTGTCTCCGGTGGTCCGGGACGGGCCGCCCCGTCCGAGAGCCCGGACGGGGCGGTCTCGTGCGTCCGGGACCTTCAGGCAGGGGACTGGTGAGGGCGTCGAGCAGGGGACGGGGTGGGGCGTCAGGCAGGGACGGTGAGCGCGACGACCGGTGCGGTCGTGGGCTGCTGCGACCCGCCCTCGGGCTCCACCGTCATCGCGAACACGGCGTCGTCGGCAGCGTCGACGAGCGTCGACGTCTTCCCGCCGCGCACGGTGAGCACGCCCGCGGACACCATGTGGTCCGGGTCCGGGCCACGCCAGAGCTGGTAGACGTGGTCGCCCGTGTCGGACAGGTCGGACGCCGTGAACAGCGCCTGGCCGTCCGCGACGAGGACGCTCGCCCGACCGCCCGTCGAGACGTCGCTCGTGGCGAGGTGAGCGTCGGGGTCGGCGAGGATCGCCGCGACGGCGCGGCGCTCGTCCTCGAGCTGCGAGCGCTGCTGAGCCTGCTGGACCGCGATCCCCGTCGGGACGGCCAGGGCGAGCACACCGGCCGCGGCGATCCCGGCGACGCCCCATCGACGACGACGCCGGCGACGGGCGGCGTCGAGCGACACGACGGTGCCGTCGGCGGACTCCGCCGCACCGGTCGTCCCGGCGTCCGGGAAGACCGAAGCGTCCGCGGCGTCGCGACGTGCGCCGTCCGCATCGCCGTCCGCGTCGAGGGCCGCGAGGCGCGCCAGGACGTCCGCGCGCAGGTGCGCTGGCGGCTCGATGTCGGGGACGAGCGCGGCGGTGGTCGCCTGCAGGCTCGCGAGCTCGTGCCGTGCGGACTCCTCGGCCGCGAGCAGCCGCTCGACCGCGCGACGGTCCAGGTCGTCGACGGCGTCCAGCGCGTACGCCGGGAGCAGCTCCCACGCGGGGTCGCGGGGAGCGTTCGTCGTGTCGCTCACGCCGTCACCCCCAGGCAGTCACGGAGCCGGATCAGTCCGTCGCGGATGCGCGACTTCACGGTCGGGAGGGCCGCGCCGACGTCCTCGGCGACCTCCCGGTAGGTGCGCCCGCCGTAGTAGGCGCGCACGACGGCGTCGCGCTGCGTGTCGGTGAGCGTCCCGAGGCAGTCACGCACGGCCGCCTGCTCGAACAAGGTCTCGACGTGCTCGCTCACGACGTCCCGCTCGGCCGCAGCGGTCGACCGGTCCACGTCGTGCTGGTCGCGCACCCGCCGCGACTGCTCGGACCGGACACGGTCCACCGCGCGGCGGTGCGCGAGGGTCACGACCCACGTCCGGGCGGACCCGCGGGACGCGTCGAAGCGCGCTGCCTGCTGCCACACCTCGACCATCACCTCCTGGGTCACCTCGGCCGCGTGGTCGCGGTCGCGCAGGACGCCGACCGCGGTCCCGAAGACCGCCGGGGACAACCCGTCGTACACGGCCTCGAACGCGTCCCGGTCGCCGCGCGCGCACGCCTCCAGCGCGGCGGCGAGGTCCGCGGGCTCGGTCGTCCTGGCGATGGGCACCCGGACAGTCTGACTCACCGTGCGCGACCCGCCTCCCGACACGGCGACCACTGCCGACATCTCTCGTCGGGAAGGGTTCGACGCCGCAGCCGGGACGGATGGGTGGCGGCGCGCGGCGAGGCGGTGGCGGGCGTCACGGAAGGCTCGACGACCCGCTTCACCGGGCCGCGGCGCCGTAGCGACGTGCCAGGACGCGCACGTGCTCGACCAGCGCGGGCGGGGAGTCCACCCGGAAGTCCAGCCCGAGCATCCCCAGATAGACGGCCAGCACCTCGACGCTGTCCGAGCCGGTCACCAGGACGGACGTCATCTCGTCGACCGGCTCGACGACCCCGACGGCGTCGTTGATCCGCGATCGCACCTCGTCGGCCGAGGCGAGGACGGTGACGCGCGCGTGCACCGCCCAGCCGGCCGAGGCGACCTCGTGCACCACGAACCGCGTGTACTCGTCGTCCGTCATGGGCCGGGGCGTGAACCGCGGCTGCGGCATCGCGCTCAGGTCGAGCCAGTCGACGCGCAGCGCCCGCCACGCCCCGGACGGCACCTCGCGCGCCACCAGGTACCAGCGGCGCTGCCAGGCCACGAGCCGGTACGGCTCCAGGTCGGCGCGCCGCACCACGTCGTCGGACGCGTCCGGAACGGCCGACCCGTCGGCGCAGGGTCGCGCCACCCTGGCGCGCAGGCGCTCGTGGTCGCGCACGGCGTCGGCGATCCGGGTGAGCACGGTGTGGTCGACCACGGGGTCGGCGACGTTCGAGTCGGTGTTCTGGGGACCAGACTCCGTCGTCCGGGTCAGCGCGTCCACGCGGCGCTGGAGCGGGTGCGGCAGGACCTGCGCCAGCTTGGTGCGAGCGCTCGCGGCGGCGTCCTCGACACCTGCGACGCCCCGGACGGCCCGCAGCCCGAGCGCGACGGCGACGGCCTCCGCGTCGTCCAGGAGCAGCGGGGGCATCCGGCCGCCGGGGCCGAGGCGATAGCCACCGCCGCGACCCGGCGTGGAGTCGATCGGGTAGCCGAGCTCGCGGAGGCGGTCGACGTCGAGCCGGACGGTGCGGGTCGTGACGTCGAGACGCTCGGCGAGGGCGGCCCCGGGCCAGACCGGCCGGGACTGCAGGAGCGCGAGCAGCGAGAGCAGGCGTGAGGACGTCCGCAACATCCTTCGATGATGTCAGGAATCTGCGAAATCGAGGAAAGAAGTATTCCGCAATGGTTCATACCGTGAGGTCATGACGACGAACCAGAGCACCCCGTCCACCGTCCGCCCCTTCCGCGTCGAGGTCCCCCAGGCGGAGCTCGACGACCTCGCCGACCGCCTCGCGCGCACCCGCCTCCCCCGTCCGGCGCCCGGGGACGACTGGACGTACGGCACCCCGAACGCCTACCTGCGCGACATGGTCGAGCGGTGGCGCACGTCGTACGACTGGCGCGAGACCGAGGCCCGCCTCAACGCCTTGGACCAGTTCGTCACCGACGTCGACGGCCAGGAGATCCACTTCCTGCACGTCCGCTCCGCCGAGGCGGGCGCGACGCCCCTCCTGCTCGCCCACTCGTACCCGGGCTCGGTGCTCGACTTCGTCGACGTGATCGGCCCGCTCGTCGACCCGGTCGCGCACGGCGGCCGCGCCGAGGACGCGTTCGACGTCGTCGTCCCGTCGATGCCGGGCACCGGGTTCAGCTCCGGGCTCGCCGAGGGCGGCTGGACCATGGCCCGCGTCGCGCGGGCCTACGACGTCCTCATGCGGCGTCTCGGCTACGACGCGTACGGGGTCCACGGCAGCGACGGCGGCGCGATGATCGCGCGCGAGCTCGGCCTGCTCGAGCCCGAGGGCTTCCTCGGCCTGCACGTGCTGCAGCTCTTCTCGTTCCCGTCCGGCGACCCCGCGGAGATGGCCGACTTCGGGCCGAAGGAGTATGCCGCCCTCGGGCACATGCAGTGGTTCCAGTCCGTCGGCGGGTACAACGCGATCAACTCCTCGCGCCCGCAGACCGTCGCCGTCGGCCTCGCCGACTCCCCCGTCGGGCAGCTTGCGTGGAGCGAGCTGTTCGAGTCGTTCGGCAACGGCACGAGCCTCGTCACGCCCGACCAGGTGCTCGCGCAGGTCACGCTCGAGTGGCTCACCAACACCGCCGCTGCGTTCGGCCGGTACCACTACGAGGAGGCGCACGCGGGCGCCGAACCGCAGGTCAACCACGCCCGGACCGGCGTCTCGGTCTTCGCGGACGACTTCCAGACGATCCGGTCGCTCGCCGCCCGCGACAACGACCGCATCGAGCAGTTCGTCGAGCACCCGGACGGTGGGCACTACGCCGCGCTCGAGCGTCCCGCCGAGATCGTCGCGGACCTCCGGGAGTTCTTCGCCTGACCTCCACCGTCGTGGGCGCCGGGGCGGAGCGGACGACGTGCTGGTGTGGGTGCCCAGGGCTCTCGCAGGCGACGGTCACCTCCGGACCGAGGTCCCGAGCGACGTCCACAACCACGAGCGGGACGACGAGCGGCGCGACCGACGATCCGACCGAGCGCGTCACGCTCACCGTCCGGACCGGCGCGGACCTCGCGCCCGCCGCGCTCGTCGTGCAGGCGTGGCAGCTGCCCGCGACCCGGGTGACGTCCGACGACGGCGGCACCCTGACCGTGGCAGCGCCCCCGGGCGGGCCGACCGCGAGGTCGCGCGACGCCCACCCTGCCGACCGTCGCACCCCGCTCTGCTCCGGCGACCAGCTCGACGTCCGGCTCCTCGGGTCCGACGCGGCCGTCGGTCACCGCGGCCTGTACGTCGCGGCGCGCAACACGTCCGACGCGCCGTGCCTCGTGGACGGCTACCCCACCTACGGGTTCACGACGCTCGACGGAGCGCGGCTCGACGTCACTGCGAGCCACGGCACCGCGTACATGGCGTCCGACCCGGGCTCACGACCCGTCGTCGTCCCGCCCGGCGGGGTGGTGCGCGCGGCCGTCACGTGGGACGCCCTGTCGACCGGGGACGACCCGCCCGCGACGACCAGGCGCCGTCCGTCTGACGGCGTGGGCGCCGGAGAGCACGCCGTCCTGACGCGCTCTCAGGCCGAGCGGCGGGTCGCGACGGCCCCCGCGAGCTCGCGGAGCAGGTCGGCCGTCGTGTCCCAGTCGATGCACTTGTCGGTGACGGACTGCCCGTAGACGAGACCGCTCGGAGCGGGCGCCTGCGCCCCCGCCACGAGGAAGCTCTCCATCATGAGGCCCGTGATGCCGGCCTCGCCGTCGGCGAGACGCGCCGCGAGCTCGCGCACGACCTCGGCCTGCCGGACGTGGCTCTTGCCCGAGTTCCCGTGGCTCGCGTCCACGACCACACCCGCCTCGACCGTCCCGCCGAGGCCCGACGCCCGCGCGACCGCCACGGCGTCGGCGACGTCCTGCGCACCGTAGTTCGGGCCGCCGCGGCCGCCGCGCAGGATGACGTGGCAGTCCGGGTTGCCGGTCGTGGCGACCGTCGCGGCCCGGCCGTCCGCCGCCATCCCGAAGAACGTGTGCTCGCTCGCCGCCGTGATGCAGCCGTCGACCGCGATCTGGATGTCGCCGTCCGTCGCGTTCTTGAAGCCCACCGGCATCGACAGGCCCGATGCGAGCTGGCGGTGCACCTGGCTCTCGACGTTGCGCGCACCGATCGCGCCCCACGACACGGCGTCGGCGATGTACTGCGGGCTGGTCGGCTCGAGGAACTCCGTCGCCGCCGGGACGCCCGCGTCCAGCACCCCGAGCAGCACCTCGCGAGCGAGCCGCAGCCCGAGGTTCACGTCGTGGCTGCCGTCGAGGCGCGGGTCGTTGATGAGGCCCTTCCACCCGACGGTCGTGCGCGGCTTCTCGAAGTACACGCGCATCACGACGAGCAGGTCGTCCGCGAGCTCACGGGCCAGCGGCGCGAGCCGGTTCGCGTAGTCGAGCGCGGCCTTCGGGTCGTGGATCGAGCACGGGCCCACGATGACGAGCAGGCGGTCGTCCTCGCCGGCGAGGACGTCACGGATCTCCCGGCGCGACTGCGTCACCAGGTCGGAGCGCGGGGTGCCGAGCGGCATCTCGTCGAGCATGCGGCTCGGGACGGGCAGCGCGTCGAGGGCGCGGATGCGCAGGTCGCTCGTCGCGGCCTGGATCTCGGGGCGGGTCGGGTCGGCGCTCATGTCGTCGACGGTATCCGCTGCGGCAGCGGTGGCGCTGGTCGTGGTCATCGGAGGTCTCCTGCGGTTCGGCGGGTCGGTTCGGCGGGGTGCGGGGGTCGTGGGCGCGTCGCACGCCCGACGATCCCCGGGCCGAACGACGCAGGGCCCGGACGCGGTCGCGTCCTAGGCCCTGTGCTGGCTCCGGGAGAAGGTTGGTCAGGCAGTCGCCCGCCAGGCTCCACCCGGAGCCGGCGTAAAGCGCCAATACCAACGGTTCGTCACACGGGGACCGTAGCACGGCGCTCGTGGTGGCCGTCCAGCCCGTCTCTCCCCGCGAGATGCGGTGGCGGGCCCCGCGCCGCTGCCGCCGAGGCGCACCTTCCGCACCCCTCGCCCGCCAGGGACGGTGCGGAACGTGCGCCTCGGGGGAGGGCTGGCGGGCTAGCGTGGGCGCATGCCGATCCCCCCGTTCGTCCTCGACCTGCGCTCCCACGTCGGGCACGCACCGCTCTGGCTCCCGGGGGTGAGCGCGGTCGTCCGCGACGACGCCGGCCGGCTCCTGCTCGGCCGCCGCGCCGACACCGGACGGTGGGCCGTCGTCTCCGGCATCCTCGACCCGGGCGAGGAGCCCGCCGTCGGGGCGGCGCGCGAGGTGCTCGAGGAGACGGGGCTGCGGGTCGTCGTCGACGGGCTCGCCGCCCTCAGCGTCACCGGGCCCGTGCACTACCCGAACGGCGACGTCACCGACTACCTGGACCTGCTGTTCGTGTGCCGGCTCGCGGACGGGGTCGCCCCGGAGGACGCGCACGTCGGCGACGACGAGTCGCTCGACGTCGCCTGGTTCCCGCCCGACGCGCTGCCCGACGACCTCACCGAGAGCTCGGTGGAGCGACTCGCCTGGGCGACGACGTTCCTCGCCGACCCGGCGGCCGAGCCGCGGTTCGTCCGCCCCTGACGACCCCTCGGGGAGGCGGGCCGCGCCCCGGGACCTCGGGTCACAGGCGACAGGTCACAGGCGCCAGGTCAGCGCGAGCAGGCAGGTGTCGTCGCTCTCGGCGTGCGCGTCGACCAGCCCGAGGACGAACTCCTCGTCGAACGGCGCCCCCGCCGCGCACTGCTCCCCCGACGCGCGGCGCAGCGCCTCGAGCCCCACCCGCAGGTGCCGGTCCCGACGCTCCACGACGCCGTCCGTGTAGAGCACGAGGGTGTCCCCGGGCGCCATGGCGACGGTCCCGCCGGGCCGGTCCCGGTCGAGTCCGAGCGGGGTCGCCCGTCCCTTCCACAGCAGCTCGGCCGCCCCGGACCGGTGGGCGACCACGGGCGGCGGGTGCCCCGCGCAGGCGTACCGCACGGAACCGGTCGCGAGGTCGACCACCCCGTACACGACCGTCGCGCCGAGGCCCGACCCGGTCGCCTGCACGAAGCCGTGGAGCCGTTCGAGCACCACCTCCGGGGCGGCGCCGTCCAGCGCGAGGGCGCGCAACGCCGTCCGCAGACGACCCATGGTGGTCGCCGCCGCCAGCCCGCGTCCCACCACGTCCCCCACGACGACCCCGACCCTGTCGTCGTCCAGGCGGAACGCGTCGTACCAGTCGCCGCCCACCTCGAGGGTCCGCACCCCCGGGCGGTACACGGTCGACAGGTCGAGCCGCGGGTCGTCGGGGGGCTCACCGCTCAGCATGGCGTGCTGGAGCTCGTGCGCGACCGACACGTTCTGCTCCGCGAGCGCCGCGCGGCCGAGCGCGACCGAGGCCTGCCGGGCGATCGCGACGACGGTGTCCACGTCGAGCGGGTCGTGCGCCGGGCCCGCCTCGGGAGTAAGGACCAGCGCCCCGCGCGACCCGGCGTCGGGTCGCAGCGCGAGCACGACCGTCCCGTCGGGCTCGACGAGGACCTTGTCGTCCCCGGACGGGGGCGCAAGGTGCGGGCCGCGCGGCGGGACGTCCGGGCGCGCGGTCCGCGTGGCGTGGACGCGGACCCGGCGGTCGTGCGCGTCGATGAGCCAGGCGGTCGCCGCAGCGAGGTCCAGCCGGCTCACGACGGTGTCCAGCAGCGCGTCGACCACCTGCGCGACGCCCGAGCGCGCGGCGAGGGCGCGGCTCACGGCCTGCAGCACGTCGAGCCGGTCGGCGGACCGCTCGGCGACCGTGCGGGCCGACACGAGCTCGCGCTCGAACCGCGACCGCTCGCGCGCGGCGAACATCGCGACGTCGACCGTGCCGCGCGCCGCGACCGCGGACATCAGCACCGGAGAACGACCGCCCGGGACCCGGAGCTCGACGGCCACCTCGTCGACCCGGCCGTTGAGGCGGAGCAGCGGCGCGACGTGCGTCTCCCAGTAGATGCGGCCGCCGACGCTCAGGAGTCCGCCGATCCGGACCCGGCCGGCCACCTCGTCACGCGCCTGGCCCAGCCAGCCCAGCAGCGCGTCGTTCGCGTCCAGCACCAGACCGTCCGGGTCGAGCCGCAGGAGCGCGACGGGCGCGTGCTGCCAGGCCGCGACCGCACCGGTCGTGCCGCTCAGCCCGACCGCACCGGTCGGGCCGCCCGCCGAGGCAGGCGCCGCCGCTCCGCCCGCCGGGGCGGCCGCTGTCGTCCCGCCCGCGGGTGCGGGTGCGGGATGCGACGACGGCTCCGGCGTCACCACCCCAGGTACTCCCGGACAGCCACGACCACCTGGTCGGGTGCACTGAGGTTCGGGCAGTGGCCCACGGCGTCCAGGTAGGTCAGGTGGGCGTCGGGTAGATGCTCGGCGACGTAGCGGCCGACCACGGCGGGCGCGATCGCGTCCTCGCGGCACTGCAGGACGAGCGCCGGCGTGCGCACCCGCGGGAGGTCGGCGCGGTTGTCGGAGAGGAAGGTCGCGCGGGCGAAGCGGCGGCTCATCGCGGGGTCGGTGCGGCAGAACAGCTCGGTGAGCTCTTCTCCGAGCTCGGGGCGGTCCGGGTTGCCCATGATGGCCGGGGCCATGGCCTGCGACCAGCCCAGGTAGTTGCCGTCCATGGTCTCGAGGAGCTCGTCGATCTCGTCGGCGGTGAAACCGCCGTGGTAGCCGTCGTCGTCGATGTAGCGGGGGCTCGGCCCCACGAGGACGAGCCGGTCGAAAAGGTCCGGGCGGTCGATCGCGGCGAGCACCCCGATCATCGCGCTCACGGAGTGGCCGACGAAGACGACCGGCCCGAGGTCCAGCTCGTCGAGGATCTCGACGACGTCGCGCGCGTAGCCGTCGAGGGTGCCGTAGCGGCGCGGGTCGTACGTGGTGACGTCGGACGCGCCGTTGCCGACGTGGTCGAACAGGACGACGGGGTGGTCGTCCTCGAACGCCGGCGCCACGAACCGCCACATCGACTGGTCGCACCCGAAGCCGTGCGAGAACACGATCGCGGGCGCGCCGTCGCGTCCCGAGACGGTCACGTTGTTGCGCGCGCGGACATCCACGCGACCAGGGTATTCGTCGTCACGGTGCCTGCCTGAACGTTCGCGCCGACGAATCTCGCGTCCCGCGGGTCAATTCTTGCGGGCGCGGGACTCCACGAACCGGACCGCCACCCCGTGGGACGGGGTGGCGGTCCGGTACGGTGCGGTCCCGGTCGCGAGATCAGTCGCTCGTGATGCGGTAGGCACCGACCAGGCTCGCGGAGCGGAACGACACCTTCGAGACGTCGGTGCCGGGCTTGGGCGCCTCGATCATCTGACCGCTGCCCGCGTAGATGGCGACGTGGCTGACGGGGTCGCCGCCGGACGTGTAGTCGTAGAAGAGGACGTCACCGGGCTGGAGGTCGCTCGTCGCGATCTTGCTGCCGTGGCTCTTCGCCCAGAGGTACTGCTGGTACGACTGGTGCGGCATGTCGCCCTGGGCGAAGCCGTCGACGTGCTGGAAGCTGTACTGGATCAGGCCGGAGCAGTCGAAGCCGGAGCGCGACGCGCCGCCGTAGACGTACGGGATGCCGATCTGGTCGTTCGCGACCCGGAGAGCCAGACGCCCGTAGTTGTACATGCGGACCGTCTTGGTCTCGCACTGGTGGCCCTGTGCGTCGGTGCCGTTGCGGAGCTGGATCTCGAGGTTGTTGAAGTCGCCGAAGCCGTCCGGGTTCCACGAGTCGGTGCCGCCGGAGATGGCGCCGCCGTCGGCGCCCTCGGTGTTCACGCGGTAGGTGTCGCCGGTGGCGAACCCGTACCAGACGTCGTCCTCGGCCGGGTTGGAGGCCTGCATGCGCAGGATCGGGCTGTAGCCGTCCGCGCTGATGTCGTCGAGCGACCAGCGGACCGCGGCGCTCGTCGTCCCGAGCCACTGGACCGACACGGTGGCCTTCGCGCCACCGCAGGTGAACGACACCGTCTGGCTGGCGTCGAAGCTGTCGGCCGCGAACGCCCCGCCGGCCGGCACGACGACCGCGCCGAGACCGACGACCGCGCCCACGAGGCCCGCGACCGTCCCGCGGCGACCGATGATGTTTCCGATTCGCATTTCTGTCTGCCTTTCTCTCCCCCCGTCTCTCGGGTGGACTGCGAGAAAGGTAAAAGGCGTAGAAGTGCACTGAAAATGGGGAGGGCGACCCATTGACCGTGCCTCTGACCTGCACTAATGCTGTTACCCGGTGGTACGCAAAATCGCTCTTCGCCGACGCGTCAACGCCGGGTGGCGAGCTCCACGAAACGCGCGAGCATCTGCTGCGGGACGGTGACGGTCAGCTCGCGCGCGGACGCGACGACGTCGTCGACCTCGTCCGCTGGGAAGTAGCCGTCGTGGCGGTACGCCTTGATGCGCCCGACCAGCCCGGGGACGTCGAGCTCGGGGTGGAACTGCGTCGCGTAGACCGACCGCCCGAGGCGGAACATCTGCACGGGCGCGAGCTCGCCCGTCGCGAGCAGCACCGCGCCGGGCGGCAGCTTCCGGCACGCCTCCTTGTGCCCGACGATCGCGTCGAACGTGCGCGGCAGCCCGGCGAGCAGCGGGTCGGCCTCGCCCTCCGGGGTCAGGGTCACTCGGGCAGCGTGGATGTCCTCGCCGAAGGTCTTGTCGACGACGCCCCCGAACCGCGTCCCGAGGATCCCGACCCCGTAGCAGGCACCGAGGACGGGCACGTCGCGGGCGAGCGCGGCGTCGAGGACCGCACCGATCTCCGCCTCCGCGCGGCGCTGGACGTCCGACTTCTCGTCCTCCGGGTCGCTCGCGTTGAAGGGGCCGCCGCCGATGATGACCCCGGACCAGTCGTCGAGATCGAGGACGGGGACGGTGTCCGAGAGCGGCCCGGCCTCGAGCCGCGCGCGAACGAGGTCGGACGGGGCGAGCCCGCCGTACTGACAGAACGCGACGTACTCCGCGTCGGCGACGACGTCGTCGGTCCGCGTGGCGAGCAGGAGGAACGGCTTCACCTTCGCGAGGCTAGAGCGGGCCGTGCGGTCACGCCCGCCAGTCGACGACCCGGAGCCCGTCGACGCGCGAGAGCTCGCGCGTGTTGCCCGTGACCAGGACGGCTCCCAGGGCGCGAGCGTGACCGGCGATCAGGACGTCGTAGGCGCCGATCGGCGTACCGGCGGACGCGAGGGCGGCCCGGATGTCGCCCGCATGGGCCGCCGCCGCGGCGTCGAAGGGAGCCACCCGCAGGAACGACGCGAACTCGTCGACCGCCGCCCGGTTCACGTCGGGCGACTGCGACCTGGCGGCCCCGTAGCGGAGCTCGGCATAGGACACCGACGAGATCGCGAGCGAGCCCGCGTGCTCGCGGAAGCGGGTGAGCATCTGCGGCGACCGCGCACGGACGACATCGATCACGACGTCGGTGTCGAGCACGAACAGGTCGGGCGCGACAGCCGTCACCAGCCTCGCTCCTGCGGCTCCGGCTGGTCACGGTCCATGAAGTCGGCGGTGACCTCGACGCCGTGCGCGAACCAGTAGTCCCAGCCGCGCCCCGCGGGGACGATCACCCGCGCCTCGCCGACCGCGACGATCTCGACCTCGCGGACGTCGTCGGGCAGTGCGACGTCCTTGGGCAGCCGCACCGCCTGCGTGCGGTTGCTGCGGAACACGGTGGTCGTGACCATGGGGCCTCCTCGCGCGACGTCCGGAGCACTCAGCGCCGGGATATACGTCGAGGATATACGGACCTGCCGAGGCTCTCAAGGTCTCGGGACGACTACGACACGACCCGGAGGTGGTGGTCGGTCGTGTTGAAGCGTCGGGCACCGTCGTCGGTCGCCGTGACGATGTCCTCGATCCGCACCCCGAACTCGCCCGCGAGGTAGATGCCGGGCTCGACCGAGAAGCACATGCCCGGCACGATCTCCTGCTCCTCCCCCTCGACCATGTACGGCGGCTCGTGAGTCGTCACGCCGATGCCGTGACCCACGCGGTGCAGGAACTGCGGCCCGTACCCCGCGTCCGTGATGACGGCCCGCGCCGCGCGGTCGATCTCCTGGCACGCGACGCCCGGCCGCACCGCGTCGACCCCCGCCTGCTGGGCCGCGCGCACCACGTCGTGCACCTCCTGCTGCTTCGCCGTCGGCTCGCCGACGCACACCGTCCGCGTCGTGTCCGACCCGTACCCGTCGCGCAGGCCGCCGAAGTCGAGGACGACCATGTCGCCCTCCTCGATGACACGCTCCCCCGCCTCGTGGTGCGGGTTCGCGCCGTTCGGCCCCGACCCCACGACCGTGAAGTCGACCTGCTCGTGCCCGAACCGGCGCAGCAGGTCCGCGAGGTCGGCCGCGACGTCGAGCTCGCGGCGCCCCGCGAACCGCACGTCGACGATCTCCCCGTACGCCTGGTCGGCCGCGGCCCCCGCACCCGCGAGACGCGCGAGCTCGGCGTCGTCCTTGACGGCCCGCAGCATCGGGAGCGCGTGCGTGAGCGACCGGTACGACGACGCCGGCAGCGCGTCCTGCAGCCCCAGCAGGTGCAGCGCCCACGCGGAGTCCGAGATCCCGTAGGACGCGTCAGGCCGCAGCAGCGGCGCGGCCGCGGCGTACGGGTCGTCGCCGTCCGACCAGTCCGCGAACGTCAGGGCCGGCGCACCTGCCGACGCCTCCGCGTCACCCCGCTCCAGGCGCGGGACGAGCAGGGTCGCCGGGGCGTCCGGGGTCAGGACGAGCAGCGTCAGACGCTCCGTGATCGCCGTCGGCTGGTAGCCGGTGAGCCAGACGAGGTCCGGGCCGGGCGTCACGAGGACGCCGCCCAGCCCGGCGTCCGCGGCGGCGGCGACCGCGCGGCGCTGGCGGGCGGCGAAGTCGTCGGCGGTGAACGGTGCGACGGACGTGGTCATCGTGGCCTCCGAAGTGGGCCCGGGCAGCGGCGTCTGCGGTGGCGACGGCTCGTCCGGGGTGCACCGTCCACGATGCCGCGGGGTGGGGTGGTGCGCACGTCGTCGTGGTCCCGGGGGGTCAGGGTCAGATGTCCGTCGCGAGCTCGTCGAGCAGATCGGCGCGAGCCACCACGTCGACGCCAGCCTCCCTGTCGTCGAACGATCCGAAGCCCCGAGCGACGAGGGTCACGTCCTCACCGAGCCGCGCGCAAGCACCCTCGAACAGCGGTACGGCGTGCGATACGGCGACGACACTCAGCACGACCCTCAGGTCGGGTGCTTGCGCCAGGCCTACGACGGCGGCATCCAGCCCACGACCTGCGACGAGGGCTGCAGGAAGGTCCTCCCTGGGGACCCGGACAGCGCCATACACCGGCGCCTCGCCCGTCACTCCACACGAAGGAATCCAGAAGTCGCGCTCTCCTGTGAGACCCCGCAAACGCTCCGCTCCCGGCAGCGACCACGGGCCGCTCTTCTCGATGCGGTATCGCGCCAGGCGGCTTGATGCGTCGACAGAACCGAGGCGTGCGACGAGGACCAAGGCGCCGGGCCCGACGTTCCTCACCCACTTCCCGACAGTTTGTGTGCAGACGTCGACCGCGACATCGTGATCCATCCCCGAGACGGTCGCACTGAGGATCCCGTACTCCTCACCGACTCCCGCCGCGCGGAGAGCGGGCCAGTCGGACATGCTCTCGCGCAGCACTCCAACGGCGTCAGTCGTCATGGTGGCCCCCATCCTCGGCATTCACCTTCGTTCGCCCGCTCCGCACAAGCCTTGGCATCGACCGGGGTGGTTGCGCGAAGGGCGGCGATCGGCGTCAGGAAGCCGGACGGGCGTGCGCAACGAACTCACGCACCGCGTCGACCGTGGTCCGCCGTTCGGAGCTCGTGTTGCCGTCCTCGTCAACGGTCGCCCTCACGTCGACCGACAGCCACGGGCAAAACGGATCGAAGGACGTCGTCAGCTGGTCAAGGAACACCACCGCATTCTGGATCATGACCGCGTCGCCGCGACGGCAGACCGGCCGGGTTAAGACGAAGCTGCCCGGCACTACACCCTCAACTGCGATAAGCCATCGCTTTATCCTGGCGACCTCACCTGTCGACCGGCGGGACGCGACCAGCCGTGATCGACCCAGAAAAAGTGACTTCGATGACCATCTGGGTCGCCGGTACGTAGACCCAAAACTCCGGGATGGAATCCGCAACTCTTGAGGCAAGTGGAATAAAAGCGTCTCGAGATATGGCGACACTGGGTATCGCAAGGCTGTCCCAGAAGAGAATGACCGTCGTCCCCTCCGGAATGAGATCTTGGATCATCACGCCCAATCCGCCGAGATCCGACGTGGTTGCCGTGACGAGATCCTCAGGGACTTGACTCCAGGCGATCGTTCCGTCACTCAGGCGCGGAAAACGATCAAGACTCTCACGCTCTTGCTCGGAGTGCTGGGCGAAATCCAGTAAACGAACACCATCCTGACCGGCCCACATCAGGAGCCTGTCGGAGCTGTCTCGTGCCCGCACTACGCCGACCATGGGTCGAGGTAGAAGGTCTGGCCTCGTACCGTAGATGTCCCTAGCACTCACGTGTTACCACCAAGGATCCTGGCAAAATCGGACTCGCTTCCCTTCCACGGCACCGCCCACTTCTTGGCACCCGCTCCACGACCGATCTCAACGTTGATGTGCGGACCCTTCACGGGATCATAGTCAAGCCGGAAACGCTTGAAAGTTTCACCGACACGCGTCTCGAAGCCCACTAGTTTTCCATAGGTCGTGTCTGCGGAGCTGAGGCGGCCATAGTAAGGCCTTCGAGTCGCCGGGTTGATTTCACCGAGCAATTCGAGTGCGCGATTTCGCGCCTGCGGGAAATCATCAAATGCGCCCAACACCTCCTCTTTGCAGTACCCGCCAGAATTGTGGACGAGGATCCAGGAACCGCCCGCTACAACGTAGTACGTGTGGTGTCGGTACACCGTGAAGTTGTAGACAACGTGGGCCGCTCCTAGACGCTCAACGTCGATGGCTTCGAGGCGGGTCGTGCCAGCCGGTGAGTCATCGTCTGCGGCGGTGACGAGCTGGTCGCCGGCGGTGAGGTCGCGGGCGTGGATCCAGCCGAGGCCGGCGACCATGAAGGGGTGTTCGTCGGTCGTGGTGACCCGCTCACCGTTGATGGCCAGGTGATAGAGCGTGCTGGTCTGGCGGACGAAGGGGCCCTACCCCGGTTTGTGGACACGGGGTGTGATTACGCGGCGGTCGCCAGCGTAGCGGTCGAGGCGGCTTGCTCGTAGACGTTCGGGGCCTGGTAGCCGCA
>NZ_PGTZ01000007.1:0-386596 GCF_002798015.1 Luteimicrobium subarcticum
GCGCCGGCGATCGCGATCCCGGCATCGAGCCACGACCGTTCCCCGGTCGCCGCGAGGGCGATGTTCGCTAGAGCGCTGACTATCGCGGCCACCGCGGCCACGACCAACAACACTCCGGCGAGCGCGGTCCCGACGACGGGGATGAACGCGACCACGATCGCGAGGATCCCCGCGATCGTCGAGATCACATCGGCGATGTCCGCGATGGCGGCGACGACCTTCGACCCCCAGTCGTCCCACCAGGAGTCGTTCAGATCATCGTGTGCCGTGATGTCGGTGATCTGCGCGATCGCGTTGTCCGCAGCCCGGTCCCGGTCGCTGACGGCGGTGTCGATGTCGCCCTTCGCGGCGTTCACCACACCATGGGCCGCAGTGACCTGGTCACCCGCCGCATCAGCCTTGTGCTGGTAGACCGTCTTCTCGTGCGGGTCGGTGGCGTCGTCCGCGAGCTGCTGCCACCGCGACTTCGTCCCGGTCGCGTCCGCCGACTCGTCGAGCGCCGAGATCGCTGTGTTCAACGCCGCCAGCGTGTCCGACTGGACCCGGTCCAGCACCCCCGCGTACGTGACCAACGCGTTCCCCGCGGCCTCGTAGCGGCCATGGGCTTTCCGGATGTCCGCGATGACGTCTTCCTTGCGGTCCATCACCGCATCCACCGCTTGAGAGACCGTGCCGTCCACCGACAACCGGTCCAGAGCCGACGCCGCGTCATCGATCGCCGTCGCGACGTCCAGGTAGTCCCGACCGCCCGCCAGCACCAGCACCGGATCACCCGGCGTCGGATCGATGTCCAGACCCACCGGCGACCAATCGGACGGCCGACTCACCGCACGCCCCCGTCCGCGGCCACCGCGGTGTGCACCGACGTCCGAGCCTCACGCCCCCCGCAACCCCTGCGTCCCATGACGCGCGACCCTACCTACCCGACGGCGGTCACCACGATGGGGAGTAACTGCCCTGTGGATGGCCGGCGGAGTCACCGGTGTGCGTGGAGCGAAGCGACCCTCAGCGACCCTCAGGGCGTGAGGCTCGCCACCGCGTCACCGGCCGCCTCCCACCACAGCCGCGCGATCTCGCGGTGCCCGGTCGGGGTGGGGTGCACCCCGTCCGGGGCGACGAGCTCGTTCCCGCCGAGCGACGCGGCGAGCGTGCGGAGCGGCTCGGCCAGGGCGACGAACGCGGCGCCGCGCTCGGCGGCGAGCCGGCGGACGGCGTCCTGCTTGGGAGCGAGGTCCTCGGCCCACTCCTCCTGGTCGGGCGTCACGGGCAGCACCCACGGCTCGACGAGGACGGCGGGGATGCGGCGCTGCCCGAGCGTCGCGAGCAGGGTGGCATAGGTGTCGACGAACGCGTCGAGGGACGTCTCGTCGCCCTGGTCGTAGCGCCGCCAGGTGTCGTTGATCCCGACGTACACGGACACGAGCGACGGCATCGGGACGAGGACGTCGTGCTCCCACCGTTCCGCGAGGTCGCGCACCCGGTCACCGCCGGTGCCGGCGTTCACGACGTCGCACCCGGCGAGCGGTCCGGACGCCAGGTCGCGCACGTAGCCCCAGCCGAGGCGGAGCAGGTCGTCGCGCCAGCCCGCGTCGGTGATGGAGTCCCCCACGAGGACGACGGTGGGCTGGGCGGTCACGGGCGCTCCTGCGGTCCGGAGATGCGGTCGGTCGTCAGACTAACGCTGCTCCAGCGCACGGGTGCCCGGTCGGCGGAGACCGGCCGGGCACCCGGCTGAGCGCGGCGACGTCAGCGTCGCGGCGCGCCCCGGTGGAGCACTCCGAAGAGCGTGACGCCCCGGGTGGCCGCGGACGTCGCCGTCCCGTCCGACGCCCCGGCGCGGTGCGCGGTCACGACCACGGCGATCCTCTGTCCGATGTCGCGCAGCCGCGGGACGTAGGTGCTCGACGTGGCGCCGGAGACGGTCCGCCCGCCGACGGTCCACCGGTAGGTGAACGTGGTGTCGTCGAGCGACCACCGGCCCGGGTCGCCGGTGAGCCGCGCGCCGACCCGAGCCGTCCCGCGGACGCTCGGCGCCGTGGTGGCCCGCAGCGTCGTGTCGAGCGTCGCGAACCGGGGTGTCCCGGACGCCCCGATGGACCGCGAGTAGAAGTCCGCCATCCCGGCGGGGCCGGTGTTCTCGGCGTTCCAGGTCCGGGCGCCCCACGGCATCGCGAGCGTGTACTTCGGCGCAGCGGCCTCCTGCTCCGCGGTCGGCAGGTAGAAGGTCTCGCCGATGATCATCGGCTTGCCGCCGTCCTCGGTCGCGATCGCGGACGCCTGGTCGTAGTACTTCTGCTGGTACTTGTCGAGGTCGTAGTAGTCGACCGCGAGGACGTCGTAGTAGTCCTTCCCTGGGTCGAAGCTGCGCCAGTCGTTCGCGTCGTACTCGGCCAGACCGCCGGGGACGCCCTCGTAGCGGTCGAACTTGGCGTCACCGTCGGCGTACCCGTAGTCGTCGGGCAGGTCCTGGACGTCCCACACCCACACGATGTTCGTGAGGCCCTTGGTCTTGACGAGGTAGTCGTGGAACATCCGGTACAGCGCGGGGGAGCCCTCGACCTGCGGCGTGGACGGGTCGTCGGGACGTCCGCCCCACCAGAACACGTGCTGGTTCATCTCGTGGAACGGCCGGAGCATGACGGTCACGCCGGCGTCCTCGAGCTGCTGCAGGTAGCGCGCGTACTCGTCCATCCGCTGCTCCCAGTTCTCGTGGATCGGCGTGCCGTCCGTGAGCAGCTGGTCGAACTGGTCCTGGTAGAGGTACGAGTAGACGTGGTTGGGGCTCGGCATGGTCTCGGGGCCGGTGTCGCCGCCCCAGCCGCCCTGGGCCTCCTGCGCCACCGTGTACTGCGGCGGGGAGACGTGGAACATGATCTGGACGAGGTTGCCGTTCGCCCACTGGCGCTTCACCTCGTCGATCATGTTCTGCCGGTAGGCCACGGTGCCGCCGGTGAGGAAGTCGGCCGAGTAGAGCGCCGGGTACACGCCGAACTCGCGGGCGACGCGCTGGTGCAGGACGTCCGTCGCGGCGGGGTCGGCGTACGACTGGTCATGGTGCATCGCGGAGAGCATCCCGTTGCCGGTGAGGCTCCGCAGGTAGTCGACGACGCCGACCGGCGGCGGCAGGTGTCGCACCCGGACGTCGAGCGTGACGTCGGGACGGACCGTGAAGGTGGTGCCGTCCGCGAACAGCGTGAGGCTGGTCAGGTGGACGCTCGCGCGTCCGTCGCGCTCGAAGTCGCCCTTGGGGGCGAGCCGGTCGGGTCGGCTCGCGAGCACGGACTCGTCGGTGGACGTCCACGTCGCCTGGACGATGCGGGAGCCGGCGGGCTTGGCCGCCTCGTCGTTCAGCACGGTGACGAGGTTGCTCACGCCGTCGGCGGTGAGCCGCGTCCTGGGGAACGTCACCGTCGGCGTCACGGGCTCCCGGTCGAACGTGAGCCGCACGTCGTCGAGGACGACGGACCCGCTCGCGACGCCGTTCTGCTGGTTGGCGTAGACGGCGAACGTGGTGACGCCCTTCGGGTCGAGCGTCCCCGAGCCGGACTTGGGGGCGAAGTCCGCGACGGGGATCGTGAGGTGCTGCGGCGCCGTCGAGGTCGCGTCGAAGCCGGCCACGCGTGACAGGTGCGCCTCGTAGGACGCGCCGTCGGAGAGCTGCAGCAGGACGTCCTGCCCGGGGGTGAGGTCCTGGACCCAGAGGTCGACGGACCGCAGCCCGGGCCAGTACCCGTCGGCGACCGGCCGGGAGACCCCGGCATACCCGCTGCGGTAGGTGTAGTCGAGCCGCATCGCGTGCCCGGACGACGCGGGGTCGAGGCTGTCCGCGCGGTGCAGCGCCACGTCGCCGCCGTTGGGGTTGCGCGAGTACGCCGCGGTCAGCGCGGCGTCGTCGGCGTATCCGTCGAAGTCGTCGAGGACCCGCTGGTAGCCGGTCCCGGCGTCGGCCGACACACCGGTCGACGCGTCAGCCGCAGGGACGGCTCCCGGGGCGGCGCCAGCGGGGGCCGTGGTCCCGCCGAGGGCGGCGAGAGCCGCAGCGGTCGTGACGGACAGGGTGAACAAGCGCTTCACAATGACCTCCTTGTCGAATGCGATGCCGTGAACCTATGAGCCACATTTGCAGGCTGTCAACGTTGACAGTTGGAGTATGAAGCGCTTAAGTGTGAAGCGGCAACCGGAGGACGCATCGCAGCGCTCCCCGGTCGCCGTGTCAGGCACGACAGGCAACGGAACAAGGTGGTTTCGCATGCTCTCCCTCGGCAGTACACGCACGACTCGACGGCTCTTCGCGGCAGGCGCCGCGCTCGCCGCAGCCTCTCTCCCGCTCGTCGGAGCGACCGCCGGACAGGCGCTCGCCGCACCAGAACGCGCACCGAGCACGGGGTCGGGACCGGTCACCGCATCGGTCGTCGTACCCGGCGGCGCGCCACAGGTCAGCCGTCTCGCGCTCGACGGCACCGCCACCACGAGAGCGGACCGGCCTGCCGCCCGCTCGGCCCTCGGGGCAGCACCCGGGTACGTCACGGGCACCACCGTCGCGGTGGACCCGGCGATCCGTCTCCAGACCGTGACGGGCTTCGGCGCCTCGCTCACCGACTCGTCGGCCTACGACCTGTCGCTGCTCCCCGCCGCCGACCGTGACGCCGTCATGACTCGCCTGTTCGACCCCGTCCGGGGCGCCGGGCTGAGCCTCCTGCGGCAACCGATCGGAGCCTCCGACCTCGCCCGCGAGATCTACAGCTACGACGACATGCCGGCCGGGCGGACCGACTACGGCCTCAAGCACTTCTCGATCGCCCACGACGAGGCGCAGATCCTCCCGCTGCTGCGCCAGGCGAAGACGCTCAACCCGGACCTCACCGTCGTGGCGTCGCCGTGGAGCCCGCCCGGCTGGATGAAGACCAGCGGGTCGATGATCGACGGGCGCCTCACCGACACGCCGCGGACCTACCGCGCCTACGCCGCCTACCTCGTCAAGTTCCTCCAGGCCTACCGCGACGCCGGTGTCGACGTGGACTACCTCACCGTCCAGAACGAGCCGCAGGCGCTCGAGCGCAGCGACTACCCGGGCACCAACCTGGACGTGGCCCAGGAGGCGAAGGTCATCGCGCAGCTCGGCCCGGCGATCAAGAAGGCCGGCCTGCGCACGAAGATCCTCGGGTTCGATCACAACTGGGGTGTGCACCCCTGGGACGCCGGACGCCTCGAGCAGGAGAACGGCGACCCCGAGGCGAACTACCCGCTCAAGCTGCTCGGCACGAGCGCCGCGCGATGGATCGCCGGGACGGCCTACCACTGCTACTACGGCGACCCGGCCGTGCAGAGCACGATGAAGGCGTTGCACCCGGACAAGGAGATCCTCGAGACCGAGTGCGAGGGCCTGAACCTCACCCGGGCGATGGGGACCCTGCAGAACTGGGGACAGTCCCTCACCGCGTGGAACCTCGCGCTCGACGAGAACCACGGACCGTTCGTCGGCGGGTGCAAGACCTGCACGGGCCTGGTCACCGTCGACGCGACGACCAAGAAGGTCACGTACAACGAGCGCTTCTACCTGCTCAGCGCCTTCTCCTCGTTCGTCCGTCCGGGCGCGCACCGCGTCTCCAGCACGTCGGTCAACAACATCGACGGCCAGACCGCGCAGGTCGACAGCGTGGCCTTCCGCAACCCGGACGGCAGCACGGCGGTCGTGGTCCGGAACCTCAGCTCCACCGAACCGCAGAGGTTCGCGGTCCGCGAGGGCTCGACGCAGTTCACGGCGACGCTCCCCGCGGGCGCGTACGCGACCTACAGCTGGGACGCACGGTGAGGGCGTCCCGGCGGCTGCTCGCGGCAGGCGCCTCGCTCGCCGCCACGGCGGCCCTCGTCGCGACGAGCGCCCCGTCGGCGACGTCGTTCCCGGCGTCCTCGAAGCAGCAGGTTCTCGACTACCTGACCTCGATCACCGGTAACCACGTCGTCGCGGGTCAGCACAACAAGGAGCCGGCGTCGCAGCCCAACCAGTACAGCCAGGTCGTCAAGAACGTCACCGGCCAGTGGCCCGGGCTCTGGGGCGGTGACCTCATGTTCAACGCCGCCGACGTGGCGAACCGGCAGCGCGTGATCGACCAGGCCAAGTCCGAGTGGGCGAACGGCTCGCTCGTCGCGCTCACCTGGCACGTCTGCCCGCCGACGCAGGGCAGCTCGTGCTCGTTCGACGGCGGCGTGAAGTCGCGCATCACGAACACCCAGTTCGACCAGGTGGTCACCGACGGCACAGCGCTCAACACCGCGTGGAAGAAGCGGCTCGACGAGGCCGTCCCGTACCTCCAGCAGCTCAAGGACGCGGGCGTCCCCGTCCTGTTCCGGCCGCTGCACGAGATGAACGAGACCTGGAACTGGTGGGGCGGCTACGGCGCCAAGAGCGCCCAGCTCTACCGGATCACGCACGACTACCTCGTCGGCAAGGGGCTCACGAACCTCATCTGGGTGTGGAACGTCCAGGACAACCCCGCCGGCGGCTGGTCGACCTATTACCCCGGGTCGTCGTACGTCGACGTCGTCACCCTGGACGCCTGGTACAAGGCGTACCCGAGCGCGTCGGACTACCAGCAGATCCAGTCGATCGCGGGCAGCAAGCCGATCGCGATCGCCGAGATGGGCACCATGCCGACGGAGGCGTTCCTCGCGTCCCAGCCGAAGTGGTCCTCCTTCATGATCTGGTCCGAGCAGCTCCAGGGCAGCAACACGAACGCCGCGATCCAGAGCACGTACTTCGACCCGCGCGTGCTCTATCAGGGCAAGCTCACCCTGCCCGCGGCGGGATCGGGCGGATCCGGCGGCAGCACCGGTTCCGCACGGACCGGCGCGATCACCGGGCTCGCCGGCAAGTGCGTCGACGTGCGCTCGTCCGGGACCGCGGACGGCACCGTCGTGCAGCTCTACACGTGCGCGACGGGCAGCGCCCAGACCTGGACGGTCGCCGCGCCGTCGGGCACCGGGACCGTCGTGAACCCGTCGTCCGGCAAGTGCCTGGACGTCGCGGGCCAGGGCACCGCGGACGGGACGGCGGTCCAGCTCTGGACGTGCAACGGCTCGGGCGCCCAGCAGTGGACGTACGACGCGTCCGCCCGGACCCTGCGCAACCCCCCGTCGGGCAAGTGCCTCGACGTGACCGGCCAGAGCTCGGCCGACAGCACCCCGCTGCAGGTATGGACCTGCAACGGCCAGACGAACCAGGTCTGGAACCTGCCCGCGGCGTGACCCCCCCCGGCGGCGGGCGTCCCACGACGTCCGCCGCCGGGCGGTCAGCCCCCCACGCGAAGGAGCGCGGTACGCATGACGACAGCACGACGGCGTGAGGTCCACGCCCCACCGGCCCGCGGCCGGGCCCTGACCGGCGGCCTCCTGGCCGTCGTCCTCGGGCTCGGCCTCGGAGCGGGCACGATCGGTGCGGCCCAGGCCGCGCCCGGAGGAGACATGACCAGCCCTGACCTGACCGACCCCGCGTCGGCCGACCTCGGACCGTCGCTCAACACGACGTTCGTGACGCACGACGGCAAGCACCTCGAGCTCGACGGCTCGACGTTCCGGTTCGCCGGGACGAACGCGTACTGGCTCGGCCTGGACGAGAACGTGCCGCCGGGCACGGTCGACTACCCGACGGCGTTCCGCATCCGCGACGCGATCGACACGGCGTCGGCGATGGGTGCGACCGTGGTCCGCTCGCACATGCTCGTCTCGACGGGCACCGCGAAGTCGGTGCTGCCCTCGAAGGACGCCGGCTACCAGCAGGGCGCGTTCGACACGATCGACTACGCGATCGCGTACGCGGGGAGCAAGGGGATCCGGCTCGTCCTGCCCCTGACGGACAACTGGGCGTACTACCACGGCGGCCTGCGGGACTTCGCGCGCTCGTACGGCCTGTGCGCGAGCTCGACCGCGGACTGCCCGGAGTTCTACTCCGACCCCCGGGTCGTCGCCGACTTCCAGGACTACGTCCGCACCGTGCTCGACCACGTCAACCCCTCCACCGGCCTCGCGCTCAAGGACGACCCGACGGTCATGGCGTGGGAGCTCGGCAACGAGCTCGAGGGCATGACGCCCGCCTGGATCGACACGATCGCCGCCCAGCTCCGCGCGCAGGCACCGCGGCAGCTCGTGGCCGCGGGCCGGCGATTCGACATCGACCCCGACACGCTCGCCGCGAAGGACGTCGACATGGTCGACGTGCACTACTACCCGCCGACGACGGCGAAGGTCCGCGCGGACGCGAAGACGATCACGGACGCCGGCAAGGTCTACATCGCGGGCGAGTACGACTCGAACGTCGCGAGCACGCTCCTCCCGACGCTCGTCGACGACGCCGACGTCACCGGCATGCTGTCCTGGTCGCTCTTCCCGCACGACGACACGAGCGGGTTCGTGCAGCACGACGACGGGTTCCAGGTCCACTACCCGGGCGACTCGGAGAAGATGCGGGCGAACGTCGCCGCGCAGCAGGCGTACGCGAGGGCCCTCGGCGTGACGATCCACGCACCGGTCACCCGGGCGCCCCTCGTGACGTCCGTGACCAGCGACTACGGCCTGCACCGCCTCGCATGGCGCGGTGCGACCGGTGCCGTCGGGTACGACGTGCAGCGCCGGGACGGCGACGCGTGGAAGACCCTCACCGGCGAGCCCGTGGGCGACGCACCCTGGCTCGACACGGCCACGCAGGGCGCCGCGACGTACCGGGTCGTCCCGGTCGCCGCGGACGGCACCCGCGGGCCGGCGTCCGACCCCGTCGAGGTCGGCGCGGCCGAGCAGGTCCAGGTCGACGCCGTCGGCTCGCTCACCCCGCTCGCGGCCCACACCGGCGTCGAGGTGCGCCCGCTCGGCGAGGACGCCGTCGTCCACCCGCAGGGCGACGCAGCCGGCTCGGCGACCTGGGCGGCGCCGGGCGTGCGCGAGATCCGGCTGGACGTGGTCGCGCCGGACGCACCCCGGCTCACGCTGGCCGCCGGCACGTCCGGAGCGGCGTGGTCGACGCTCGACGCCGACGTCAGCGCTGCCGGCTCCGGCCGCTGGACGGTCACGGCCGCCATCCCGTCCGGCGCCGAGGCCGACACGGTCCGCGTCTCCTGGCCCGAGCGCGCGGTGCAGACCGGCGTCACCCGGGTCACGCCGCGCAGCGCCCCTGCCGAGGCGGTCCTCGTGGACCGGCTCGACGACCTGTCCCGCACGACGGCCCGGACGGGCTCGCTCGGGATCGACACCGGCAACGCGGCGCTGCTCGGCGGCGACGCGGCGCGGGCCAAGCGGGACGCGGCGGGCGCCGCGTCGGCCACCTGGAAGGTCTCGACCGACGACGCACCCGACGGCGTCAGCGGGTTCGACGCCACCGCGTACTACTGGCCCGACCAGGCGCCCGAGCGCCTCACGTTCGCCGTGTCGTCCGACGGCACGACGTGGCAGGACGTCACGCCGGCGCTGGCCACGACGGCGGGCGTGCAGGGCGGCGCGTGGACGCGGGACGTCGCGAGCGTCCGCGGGCTGACCGACGTCCGCTGGGTGCGCGTGAGCTGGCCCGACGGCAGCACCCCCGAGTGGGCGCAGCAGCTCGGCGAGCTGCGGCTCCTCGCGCCCGCGTCCGGTGCGTCTGCCCCGCCGGGTCCGGTCGTCCTCTCGACGCCCGCCGACGACGCGGCCGGCGTGCGCGGCGCGCCCACCCTCACCTGGCAGCCCGCGGCGCGCGCCGCGGTGTACCGGGTGACACTCTCCGCCCACGCGGACCTGTCCGACCCGGTCGCGACGACGGAGACGACCGCGACGTCGTTCGCCCCGGCGGTCACGTTGCGGGACGCCACGACGTACCACTGGCGGGTCGTGGCCGTGAACGGCACGGGCACGACGCCGTCCGCGGTCGCCTCGTTCACGACCGCCACGCGGCCCGTCGACCCCGTCGTCGTCGACGGCTACTCCTACGGGACCGACGCCGCGGTCGCCGCGGCCTACACCCGCAACACAGGCGGCGGCGCGGTCGCCCCGACCCTCGTGCCCTCGGGCGCGGGCACCGGGCACGGGACCGCGATGCGCCTGACGTTCGACCTCGGCAGCCCCGGGTACGCCGGTGTGACGCGCACCCTGCCGTCGGGCGTCCAGGACTGGTGGGGTTACGACGGCCTGTCGCTGTGGCTCGACCGCAGCGCGATGGCTGCCGGGCAGAAGGTCACCGTGCAGATCGTCGCGGGCGGCGCCTACTGGGAGGCCACCCTTCCGGACCCCGGGCCGCACGCGGCGGGCGTCGTCACGATCCCCTTCGGCGACTTCGCGCCGCCGTCGTGGGCGTCGGGAGAGTCGACGCTGGACCTCACGAAGGTCACCCAGCTGTCGTTCTACCTCGGCGGCTCCGGCGCGGGCGTGCTCGGCGTCGACGACGTGCGCGCGGTGCGCGTCGACACGAAGGCGCCCGTCGTGACCCTCTCCTCGGACCCCAGCGTGCCTGCCGGGTCGTGGGCGACGACTCCTGTGACGGTCACGGCGACCGCGCGAGACGACCTCGACGCGAAGCCCGTGGTCGAGACCCGCGTCGGCGACGGCCCGTGGTCGGCGGGACCGGCCGAGTCTGCCGGTCCGTCCCGGCTTGTGGTCGTTGACGCGGAGGGCACGACGACCGTGTCCGCGCGCGCCACCGACACCGCCGGGAACACGTCCGAGGCCGTCTCCACGACGGTGCGCATCGACACCGTGGCCCCGAGCGTCACGGCGAAGCTCGCCGGCCGCACGGTCACCCTCGCCGCCCACGACGCCACCTCCGGGGTCGCCCGCGTGGAGTACCGGCTCCCCGGCGGCGCGTGGACGACGTACGACAAGCCCGTCGCGGTCCCCGCCGGCGTGGGGTCGGTCGCCTTCCGGGCCACCGACGTCGCGGGCAACGCGTCCGCGGCGCAGGAGCTCGTCGTCCCCGGGACGGCACGCGCGGTGGTGGTCGCCCTCGCGCTGCCGCTCGTGGTGCGCGCGGGCGGGACGGTCGACGTCCTCGCGGTCGTCGGCGGCACCCACGGCGTCGCGACCGGCACGGTCACCGTGCGCGACGCGTCCGGCACGGCCGTCGGGTCCGGAACCCTGCGGTCCGGCGTGGCGTCGGTCCGCGTCACCGCCCCCACGCTCGCCGGCAGCACCGCGCTGACCGTCGAGTACACCGGCGACGCCACCTACGCGCCGTCGCGCACCACCACCTGGGTCCTCGTCACGAAGGGAGTGCGCTGACATGCGCCTCAGTCACGGAACGGGTGCGCTGCGGCGCACCGGAGCAGTCGGCATCGGCGTCGTCCTCGCGGCGTCCGTCCTCGTCGGAGGAGGTGGCGCAGTGGCGTCGTCGGGTCATGGCTCGGGGCACGGTCCTGGGCCGGTCGGTGGGCACGGCCGCTGCACGACGGCCGTCGCCGCCGGGACCCACCAGGTCCCGGTGACGTTCGGCGGGGCGCGCTACGACGTCCGCGTCCACGTCCCGGCGGGGGTGCGGAGCCCGGCGCTCGTCCTCGACCTGCACGGGAGCGGCGCGGACGGAGCGGCGCAGTCGGCGATCAGCGGTCTCGACGCGCTCGGCGACGAGAAGGGGTTCGTCGCCGTCGAGCCGGACGGGGCGATCCCGCTGAACGGCGGCTGGGCGTGGAACGTGCCGGGTGTGCCGACCACGGCCGGGCAGATGCCCCCCGCCGACGCCCGGGACGACGTCGCCTTCCTCGGTGCCGTGATCGACCAGGTGGGTCGGGTGGTGTGCGCCGACGACCGGCGCGTCTACGCGACCGGGTACTCGGGCGGCGGACGCATGGCGTCGGCGCTCGCGTGCCGGCTGTCCGACCGGCTCGCTGCCGTGGGCACGGTCGCGGGTCTGCGGGCGGGTCGGCCGTCGCCGCTCGACACGTCCGTCCCGGACGTCGCCGACTGCACGCCCACCCGGGCAGTACCGGTCGTCGAGTTCCACGGCGACGCGGACTACACCAACCCGTACCAGGGCAGCTCCGACCTGCGGTGGGGCTACACGGTGCCCGTCGCGGTGCAGACCTGGGCCCGTCTCGACGGCTGCCGGGTCGGCCCGACCACGACCGTCGTGTCGGAGCACGTCACGCGGTACGCCTACTCCCGGTGCTCGTCCGGTGCGGACGTGCAGCTCTACCGGGTCGCCGGCGGCGGCCACACGTGGCCGGGGACGAGCGTCGACCAGAGCAGCAACGGGACGGTCACGCAGGAGATCAGCGCGAGCCGGATCCTGTGGGACTTCTTCGCGGCGCACCCGCGGCGGTGAGGTCCCGGGGCTCAGGCCCCGGTGCGCGGCGGCCGCTCGCCCGAGCCGCGGCGCACGAGACGGGTGGGCACGACCACGTGCTCCGTCGGGCGGTCCGGTTCGCGCACGCGGGCGAGCGCGAGCCGGGCCGCCTGCTCCCCGAGGGCGACGGCGTCGAACGCGACGACGGTCAGGCCGAGGACGTCGGCCAGGTCGAGGTCGTCGAACCCGATCACGGCACGGTCCGAGCTCGGGCCGAGCGCGCGCAGGACTGCGGCGCTCGCCCGGCCGTTCCCGGCGAGGAACGCGGTCGGCGCGTCCGGCCGGCGCACGAGGCCGTGCACCGCCTCCTCCAGGAGGTCCGGCGTCGGCACGAGCCGCTCCCAGCGGGCCGTGTCGACGACACCCGCCTCGCGCAGCGCGTCCCGGTACCCGGCGAGCCGCTCGCGGTGCGTGTGCACGTCGCCGGGGGAGGCCACGAACGCGACACGACGGTGGCCCGCCGCGGTGAGCGACCGCACCGCGGCGGCCGCACCCTCCCGGTTGGCGAGCACCACGCTGTCGGCGTCGAGCCCCTGGCCGGGGCGGTCGACGCACACCATCGGCGTGCCGGCCTCGGCGTCGGGGGAGAGGTAGGACTGGTCGTCGCCGGCCGGTACGAGCAGGAGCGCCCGGACGCGCTGGGCCAGCATCGAGGCCGTGCACCGGCGCTCGGTCGCGGGGTCGTCCTCGCTCGCGGCGAGCAGCAGGGTCAGCCCGTGCTCGGCGGCGACCCGCTCGACCCCCGCCGCGACCTGCGCGTAGAAGGGGTTGGTGACGCGGCCGATGACGAAGCCGAGCGTGGCTGCCGTCCCGCCGCTGCGCAGGTCGCGCGCGAGGTGGTTGGGCCGGAAGCGGAGCGACGCGGCGGCCGCCTCGACGCGGCGTCGGGTCTCGTCGGAGACGGGTCCGCCGGAGAACACGCGGGACACGGTCTTCGCGCTCACTCCCGCGACCCGGGCGACGTCGGTGAGGGTCGCGCGCGGTCGTCCGGGCGGTGCTGCCCCCTGGTCCACGGGGGGACCCTAGCAGCGTGGACGCGCTCCGCCGGGGGGCAGGACGGATACGCTGGCAGGCGTCCGCGAGCGGTGTCGGACACGGGTGTCGGACACGGGGTGCCGGGCGTGGGTCGTCGGACCTGAGGAGCAGAGGGAGTCAGCACGTGGCGCGCATCACGATCACGGACATCGCGCGGCGCGCCGGTGTGTCGACGGGCGCGGTGTCGTACGCCCTCAACGACCGCCCCGGCGTCTCGAAGGAGACCCGCGCGCGGATCCTCGAGATCGCCGCCGAGATGGGCTGGCAGCCGTCGTCCGCGGCGCGGTCGCTGTCGGGCGCGAAGACCGAGACGGTGGGCCTGGTGCTCGCGCGCGACCCCAGCACGCTCGGCGTCGAGTCGTTCTACATGCAGTTCATCGCGGGCATCGAGTCGGAGCTGCAGAAGCGGTCGTACGGCCTGCTGCTGCAGGTCGTGCCCGACCAGGACTCCGAGCTGCGGACCTACCGCACGTGGCGCGCCGCGCGCCGGGTCGACGGGGTCGTCCTCGTGGACCCGCGCGTGGACGACCCCCGCGTCGCGCTGCTCGCCGAGGAGGACGCCCTGCCGGCCGTGGTCGTGGGCGACACGACCCTCGCGGGCGGCCTCCCGAACGTGTGGACGGACGACGCGGCCGCGATCCGCGAGTCGGTGCGCTACCTCCATGCCGCGGGGCACCGCCGCATCGCCCGCATCGCGGGCACGGAGGGGTACGGGCACACCCTGATCCGGGACGAGGCGTTCGACGACGAGGTGCAGCGCCTCGGCGTGCACGGGGTGGTCGCGCGCACGGACTACACGCCGGACCAGGGTGCGACCGCCACGCGGTCGCTGCTGACGTCGGGTGACGCGGACCGTCCGACAGCGTTCATCTACGACAACGACGTGATGGCGCTCGCGGGCCTGGGCGTGGCCGCCGAGCTCGGCCTCCGGGTGCCGGACGACCTGTCGATCATCGCGTGGGACGACTCGCCGCTGTGCGAGGCGACGTTCCCGCGCCTGTCGGCGCTGAGCCACGACGTGACGCGGTTCGGTGCGCACGTGGCGCGCCGCCTGTTCGACCGCGTGGACGGCAAGCCGGGCGGCAGCTTCCTCGACTCGACGCCGACGCTGCGTCCTCGCGGGACGACCGCCCCCCTGCGCCGCGGCTGACGCAGCCGCAGGGTCTGCCCGCCGCGCCGCACCGATACGCAACCGTGATCCCGGTGTCTTGACGCGCGCGAACTTAAGCGCTTAACTCTCTCTATCAGCACGGGACCGAGATTCGTTCTCGGCTGTGCTCATTAAGCGATCCACCTCAGGGCTCCCGCCCTGGTCAACGACGACACAGGAAAGCGAGACAGACATGACCCGACGGCTCATCGCGACCGCGGCCGGCGCTGCCGTGATCGCCCTGTCGCTCAGCGCGTGCGTGGGCGGCAGCAACGGCTCCGGAGACAGCGCGACGGCGAACGCCGACGCGTTCAAGGGCGACGTCAAGGGCACGATCACCGTCCTGACGAACCGCACCGACCTCGTCGACACGACGCTCAAGGACTACTCCGCCGCGTTCGCCAAGAAGTACCCCGGCACCACGGTGAAGTGGGAGGCGATCACCAACTACGAGGACGACGTCACCATCCGCCTCAACTCGAAGGACTACGGCGACGTCCTGCTCATCCCGAACAAGGTCGCCAAGGACCAGCTCGGCCAGTTCTTCGAGCCCCTCGGCACGGTCGACGACCTCGGCAAGACCTACCGGTTCGTCAACGAGCAGGCGTACGGCGGCAACGTCTACGGCCTCGCCACGTTCGGCACGGCGCAGGGCTACGTCGTGAACAAGAAGGTCTGGGCGAAGGCCGGCATCACCACGCCGCCGAAGACCACCGAGGAGTTCCTCCAGGACCTCCAGGCCATCAAGGACCAGGAGCCGGGCGTCACGCCGTACTACACGAACTACGCCGACGGCTGGCCCCTCACGCAGTGGCAGTCGAACCAGGGCGAGATCGCGGGCCCCGACACCGTCCAGCAGCGCGACGCCGACGACGCCCCCTGGGCCGCGGGCAAGGAGCAGTCCACGATGGACGGCCTCCTGTTCGACGTCGTCCACCAGAAGCTCTCCGAGGCCGACCCCACGACGACCAACTGGGAGGAGTCGAAGAACCTCCTCGGCACCGGCAAGGTCGCCACCATGGTGCTCGGCTCGTGGGCCGTCCCGCAGATGCAGGACGCCGCGGTCAAGGCCGGCGGCTCGAAGGACGACATCACCTTCTGGCCCATGCCGTGGCAGAAGGACGGCGCGTTCCAGTCGACAGTGGGCGGCGACTACAAGATCGGCATCAGCAAGACGTCGAAGAACCTGCCGACCGCCAAGGCGTTCCTCGACTGGTTCGAGGACGAGTCCGGCTTCTCCGCCGCCCAGGGCGGCCTGTCGCCGCGGATCGACGGCGCGACGCCCGACGTCCTCGCCGACTTCACGAAGTACGGCGTCAAGACGCTCGAGCTGCAGCCGGCCCCGGCCGGCAAGGAGTCGCTGGACTCCGACATCTACAACGCCGCCGAGATCGACCTCACCGGGCCGAACTACAAGAAGAAGCTCGTGGACATCGCACGCGGTGCCGCGAAGGGCGACAAGGACTCCTACTTCGCCGACCTGAACAAGAAGTGGGCCGAGGCCCGCACCCAGGTCGCCAAGTGACGGTCTGACCCGTTCCCGGGCGAGCGGTGGGGGTGCCGCCCCGCCGCTCGCCCGTCACGCCGGCGTCCCGTCCTCATCACTACCTTCCCGAATTGCCTGAGAGGTGCCCGTCATGGCTGCCCTGACCGAGACGGCGGCGAAGCTGCCGCCGTCGCCCACCCCGCCCCGCGGCCGACGCCGTGGCCGTCGTCCCGTGTCGCGGCACGGGTGGCGGATCACGCCGTGGCTGTTCCTCCTGCTGCCGCTGGCGTTCCTGCTGGTGTTCACCTACGTGCCCGTGTTCAACATGGTCGGGTACAGCTTCACGTCGTGGGACGGTCTCGACGTCCAGATGCCCTTCGTAGGCCTCGACAACTACGTGAAGATCTTCACGACCCCCGAGCTGTTCCGGGTGTTCCTCGTGAGCCTCTACTACCTCGCGGGCGCCGTCGTGCAGATGGGCCTCGCCCTCTACTTCGCGACGATCCTCAGCTTCAACACCCGGTTCCGGAACTTCTTCAAGGGGATCATCTTCTTCCCGTACCTCATCAACGGGGTCGCGATCGGGCTGGTCTTCCTGTTCTTCTTCCGCCCCGGCGGCACGCTCGACGCCGTCCTCGCGGCCGTCGGGTTCCACCACCCGCCGCAGTGGCTCGGCGACCCGTCGATCGCGAACTGGTCGCTCGCCGCGACGTCCGTGTGGCGGTACATGGGCCTCAACTTCGTGCTGTTCCTCGGGGCGATCCAGTCGATCCCGGGCGAGCTCTACGAGGCCGCCGACCTCGACGGCGCGAACTCGTGGCAGAAGTTCCGGTTCATCATCGCTCCCGGGATCCGCCAGATCATCGGGCTGACGTTCATCCTGTCGGTCGCCGGGTCGCTGTCCGTCTTCGAGCTGCCCTACGTCATGACGGGCGGCGCGAACGGCACCACGACGTTCGTCATCCAGACCATCAACACGGCCTTCACGTTCCAGAAGGTCGGCCTCGCGAGCGCGATGGCCGTCGTCCTCCTCGTCATCGTCCTGGTCGTGTCGTGGATCCAGCGCCGGGTGTTCCCCGACCAGAAGGGAGACCTCGTATGAGCGCCCCGACCCTCCCGTCGTCGTCGCAGTCGTCGCAACAGTCGGCCGAGCGGGCCGCCGTCCTGGACACCGCCGGAGCGTCCGACGTCCCGCTCACCACCTCCGACCGCGTCCGCGGGTCGTTCGCGGGTGCCGGCCGCGCCGTCGCGCCGTTCGCCGGACCCGTCGCGAAGGTCCTCAAGTACCTGTCGCTCGTCGTCGCGTGCCTGTTCGCGCTCACACCGCTCGTCACGATCTTCATGGCGTCGTTCAAGACGGACGAGGAGTACCGGACCTCCGGCCCGCTCGACGCGCCGAAGAGCTGGTTCAACTTCCACAACTTCGCGGTCGCGTTCACGCAGGGCGACATGCTCCGCGGTTTCATGAACACGACGATCATCCTCGTCGTCTCGATCGTCGGGACGGTGCTCATCGGCGCCATGACGGCCTACGCGATCGACCGGTTCGACTTCCGCGGCAAGAAGCTCGTCGTGTTCGCGTTCCTGCTCGCGACCCTCGTCCCGGGCGTCACGACGCAGGTCGCCACGTTCCAGATCGTCAACGCGCTCGGCGTGTTCAACACCCGGATGTCCGCGATCCTGCTCTTCATGGGCACGGACATCGTGTCGATCTACATCTTCCTGCAGTTCATGCGGTCCATCCCGAAGGCGCTCGACGAGGCCGCCATGCTCGACGGTGCGAACCGCGTGACGATCTTCACCCGGATCGTGTTCCCCCTGCTCAAGCCCGCCATCGCGACCGTCGTGATCATCAAGGGCATCGCGGTGTACAACGAGTTCTACATCCCGTTCCTCTACATGCCCTCGTCGGACCTCGGGGTGATCTCCACCTCCCTGTTCCGCTTCAAGGGTCCGTTCGGGGCGCAGTGGGAGGTCATCTCCGCCGGCACGATCCTCGTGATCATCCCGACGCTGATCGTCTTCCTCGCCCTGCAGCGATTCATCTACAACGGCCTGACGTCTGGAGCCACCAAGTGACGACCACCCTCCCCACGACCACCGGCAGCGCCGCACGCGTGCTGGTCCGGCGCGAGCTGCACTCAGGCTGGGCCGTGTCCGCGGTGGGCGGTCCCGTCCCGGCCGACGTGGCGGGCCGGTCGTTCCCCGCGACGGTCCCCGGGTCCGTGCACACCGACCTCCTCGCCGCGGGTGTCATCGACGACCCCTACCTCGACGACAACGAGGCGCTGCAGCGCTGGATCGGCCTGTGCGACTGGCAGTACCAGACGACGTTCGCCTGGTCGGCCCGGTCCGACGGCGCGGCTGACACGCGCGAGGACCGGCACGAGCTCGTCCTCGACGGCATCGACACCGTCGCGACGATCACCCTCAACGGCACCGAGGTGGCTCGCACCGCCAACATGCACCGGACGTACCGTCTCGACGTGTCGGCGCTGCTGCGCGACGCCCGGGCGGGCGAGGGCGACAACGAGCTCGTCGTGACCTTCCGCTCCCCGGTGCGGTACGCGGACGCGCAGAGCCTCGCGCTCGGCTACCGCCCCCAGGTCAACCACCACCCGTTCAACGCGATCCGCAAGATGGCGTGCTCGTTCGGCTGGGACTGGGGGATCGACACCGCGACCTCGGGGCTGTGGCGGCCCGTCGCCCTCGAGTCGTGGTCGACCGCTCGTCTCGCGGCCGTCCGGCCCGTGGTCACCGCGACCGCCCCGCACGCCGGGTCGGACGGGCGGGTCGGCGACGGCCACCTCGACGTCCACGTCGACCTCGCCCGCGCGTCCGACGCAGACCTGACCGTGACCGCGACCGTGAGCGGACAGGGCGCCAGGCAGGGCGGCCAGGTGACGGCGACGGTCACGGTCGCGGCGGGCGAGACGTCCGTCGTCGTGCCGCTCGACGTCCCGGACGCGGCGCTGTGGTGGCCTCGCGGGCACGGCGACCAGCCGCTCTACGACCTGCGCGTCGAGCTCACGGCCCCGCAGGACGACGCCCCGCAGCCGATCGACTCCTGGGACGCGCGGGTGGGGTTCCGCACGGTCCGCCTCGACGTGCGCCCCGACGAGGACGGCACCTCGTTCACGTTCCTCGTCAACGACCGGCCGGTGTGGGTCAAGGGCGCCAACTGGATCCCGGACGACGCGTTCCCGCACCGCGTCACGCGGGCCCGGTACGCGGCGCGGATCGCGCAGGCCGAGGCGGCGAACATGAACCTGCTGCGCGTCTGGGGCGGCGGGATCTACGAGGCCGACGACTTCTACGACCTGTGCGACGAGCGCGGCATCCTCGTCTGGCAGGACTTCGCGCTCGCGTGCGCCGCCTACTCCGAGGACGAGCCGCTGTGGTCCGAGGTCGAGGCCGAGGCGCGCGACAACGTCACCCGGATCATGCGGCACCCCAGCCTGGCCCTGTGGAACGGCTCCAACGAGAACATCTGGGGAATCACCGTGTGGGGCTTCCTGCCGCGTCTCGACGGGAAGTCCTGGGGCCTGGGCTACTACCAGGACCTCTTGCCGTCCGTCGTCGCCGAGCTCGACCCCACCCGCTCGTACACGCCGTCGAGCCCCTGGTCGGGCGAGCTGCCGATCGACATGTCGCGCGACCAGAACGACCCTGCCCACGGGTCGATGCACTCGTGGGAGATGTGGAACCGCGAGGACTACCTGCGCTACCGCGACGACGTGCCGCGGTTCATGGCCGAGTTCGGCTGGCAGGGCCCGCCGTCGTGGTCTGCCCTCACCCGGGCGATCCACGACGACCCGATCACGCCCGAGTCGCCCGGCATGCGCGTCCACCAGAAGGCCATGTCCGGCAACGACAAGCTCACCGACGGGCTCGTCCGGCACCTGCCGCTGCCCGACGACACCGAGGACTGGCACTGGGCCATGCAGCTCAACCAGGCGAACGCCGTCCAGGTCGCCGTCGAGCACCTGCGCTCGCACCAGCCGCGCAACATGGGCTCCGTGGTGTGGCAGCTCAACGACTGCTGGCCCGTGACGTCGTGGGCCGCGGTCGACGGGGACGGGCACCCCAAGCCGCTGCTCTACGCCCTGCAGCACGCGCACGCCGACCGGCTGCTCACGGTCCAGCCGCGCACCCTGAGCAGCGGCGACCGGCTCGCCGTCGTCGCGTCCAACGACACGGGCACGCCGTGGCGCGGGGACGTGCGCGTGCGGCGCGTGCGGTTCGACGGGCACGTGCTGGCGGAGACCACGCTGTCGCTCGGCGCCCCCGCCCGTGGGGTCGTGACGCTGCCGGTCCCGGAGTCGGTCGCGGCCGTCACGGATGCGGCGGCGGAGGTCCTGGTCGCCGACGTCGTGACCGACGTGCTGGGGACGGTTCCGGCCGAGGGTTCGGCCGGGGGTTCGTCCGCCGTCCCGCGGCCGCGGGCGGCCCTGTGGTTCTTCGCCGAGGCGCGCGACGCCGCGCTCGAGGCCCCGCGGCTCGCCACCTCGGTGACGCCGGTCGACGGTGAGGGCGAGGCCGCGGGTGTCGTCGTCGACGTGACCGTCACGGCGGAGAACCTCGTGCGCGACCTCACGCTCCTGGTCGACAAGGTCCACCCGGACGCCGTGGCCGACGACGCCCTCGTGACGCTCCTGCCGGGCGAGACGGTGACGTTCCGTGTGTCCGCGCCCGCCGGCACGGTCCTGGACGCCGCCGCCCTCGTCAGCCCGCGCGTCCTGCGCTCCGCGAACGACCTCGTCGTCCGGTGGGCGCGCTGACCTGGGCGCGGATCGATTGGATGATGGAGCCATGAGCACCCCCTGGACCGACCTGCCCACCCACCGCGCCTGGCTGCAGGCGCACGGCGAGTCCCTGCTCGCGTTCGGTCGACGTGTCGCCGTGCCCGGAGGCGGCGCGGCCTGGCTCGACGACGAGGGCGCCCCCGTCGTCGAGCGCGGCGTCCAGACATGGATCACGTGCCGCACCGTGCACGTGTACGCGCTCGGGCACCTGCTCGGGGTGCCCGGGTCGCGGCCCGTCGCCCAGGGGGCGCTCGCGGCGCTGCTCCCCGGTGGGGTCCTGCACGACGCCGAGCACGGCGGGTGGTTCGGGACGGTCCGGCGCGCCGGTGCGGGCGGCGGGGTCGAGGTGGTGTCCGACGCCAAGGAGGCGTACCAGCACGCGTTCGTGCTGCTCGCGGCGTCGTCCGGGGTGGTCGCCGGACTCGACGGCGCGCGCGAGCTCCTCGACGAGGCGGCGCGCGTCTACCTCGACCGCTTCTGGGACGAGGACGCCGGGCTGAGCGTCGACACGTGGGACCGGGCCTTCACGGCCTGCGACCCCTACCGCGGCATCAACGCCAACATGCACTCCGTCGAGGCGATGCTCGCGGTCGCCGATGTCACCGGCGACCCTGCGTGGCTCGACCGGGCCGCGCGGATCGGTGGTTTCGTCGTCCGGCAGGCCGCTGCGCAGGGCTGGCGGATCCCCGAGCACTACTCGGACGAGTGGGTGCCGGAGCCCGACCTCAACCGCGACTGTCCCGACGACCCGTTCAAGCCGTTCGGCGCGACCGTCGGGCACGGGCTCGAGTGGGCGCGGCTGCTGCTGCACCTGGAAGCCGCTCTGGTGGCCGCGCACGAGGCAGACCCGGGGCTGCCCCAGGCCGGGGGACCGGTCGACGGCGCGGCCGAGGGCTCGACGTGGGCCGAGGCGGCCGCCGCGCTGTTCGAGCGCGCCGTCGCGGACGGGTGGGCCGCGGACGGGGCCGACGGCTTCGTCTACACGACGGACTGGGCAGGCGAGCCCGTGGTGCGCGACCGGATGCACTGGGTCGTCGCGGAGGCCACCAACGCGGCCGCGGCCCTGCACACGCGGACCGGTGAGCCGCGGTACGCCGACCGGTACGCGCAGTGGTGGGACTACGCCGACCGGTACGTCCTCGACCACGAGCACGGGTCGTGGCACCACGAGCTCGACCCCACGAACACGCCGGCCGGGACCGTGTGGCCCGGCAAGGCGGACCTCTACCACGCGTTCCAGGCGACGCTCGTGCCGCGGCTCCCGCTCGCGCCGTCGATGGCGACCGCGGTGGCCTCGGGCCTCTTCGTGACGCCGTGACGGCGCAACAGTTGCAGTAAGAGCAAAAGGGGACGCCGGCGTGCTCGTCGAACGCACCGGACGGCGACGCGGTCGCGTGTGGCAGCACGACGGGATCCTTGCGGTCCTCGACGGCTACGCCGAAGGCCTGCGCCGCGGCTGAGCGCCCGGTCGTCCGTCGCCTACGCAAGGTCGCTTCGCGTCCGGTGCGGCGCACGCGAAGCGCCGGAGCGCACGCGGAGGCGCAGGGTCGGTGCTCGTCCGCCCGAGCACGACGACGCCCCGGCGAGGACGTCGCTCGCCCGGGATCCGACACGACGTCCACACGTGATGCGTCGCCGTGTCGACATCGGGCGCCACCTGAGGCTTGTGGGGGCATGAGCCACGCCGCACTGTCCCCTCGCGCCCGCACCGCGGTCGCGCTGCGCTACGGCGCCGACCTCGCCGAGGCCGAGGTCGCCGACGCCATGAACGTCACCCGCGGCACGGTCGCGACCACCCTGTTCCGGGCGCGTCGTGATCCCGCTGCCGCGACGCGCGGCGAGTGACGGCAGGCGCTGGCCCGCCGGGCGCCGGGCGCCTGCCCGGCGCGACTTCGCGTGCGCTTCGGCGCTTCGCGTGCGCCGCACCGGACGCGAAGCGACCTTGCGTAGGCGACGGACGCCCACGGGTACGCGACGACGCAGCGGCGGGGGCGGGTGTCGGGGGCGTGCGGCACGCTGGTCCCATGGCTTACGACCCCGTCCTCGCCGAGCGTGTCCGTGAGCGCGTCGGCTCGGACGTCGCGATCACCGAGAAGCGGATGTTCGGCAGCCTGGCGTTCCTGTGGGACGGCCACATCGTCGTCGGGGTCCAGATGGAGGGTCTGCTCCTGCGGGTCGCGCACGAGGACCTCGACGCGGTGCTGCGTGAGCCCGGTGTCGCGGTGGCCGACATGGGCGGCAAGACGATGAAGGGCTGGGTCACGGTCGACGGCGCGTACCTGGACGACGACGCGCTGGACCGCTGGCTGCAGGTCGGCCTGGACTACGCGACGGGCGCCTGAGCGGCGCGGGCCGTACGGTCGGGACCATGGCCAAGGACACCGCGGTCGAGATCGAGGTCGCCGGGCGGGCGGTGCGCGTGTCGAGCCCGGACCGGGTGATCTTCGAGGCGACGGACCGCACCCCGCCCGCCACCAAGCTGGACGTCGCCCGGTACGTGGCGGCGGTCGCGACGACGGGCGGCCGCCCCGGCCCGAGCACCGACGCGGGCGTCCCCGGCGGTGCGCCGTCGGACGTCGGCGGTCTGCTGCGCGCCCTGTGGCACCGTCCGACGACGTTGGAGCGCTGGCCGCGAGGCGTCCGGGAGGGCATGGTCCTCGCCACCCGTCAGGGTCACGAGCGCGACGCCGACGCGTTCTACCAGAAGCGCGTCCCGGCGGGCGCGCCCCCGTACGTGGAGACGGCGACGATCGCGTTCCCGTCCGGCCGGACGGCCGCGGAGGTCGCCCCGACGGAGCCCGCGGTCCCGGTGTGGGCGGCGCACATGGGGACGATCGTGTTCCACCCGTGGCCCGTGCGGGCGGACGACGTCGAGCACCCGGACGAGCTGCGCATCGACCTCGACCCGCAGCCGGGCACGACCTTCCTCGACGCCCGCCGGGTTGCGGGGGTGGCCCGCGACCTGTTCGAGGAGGTCGGGATCCGCGCGTTCCCGAAGACGAGCGGCAAGGGCGGCATCCACGTGTTCGTCCGCATCGAGCGGCGGTGGACGTTCACCGAGGTGCGGCACGCGGCCATCGCGTTCGGACGCGAGCTGGGCCGCCGCACCGAGGGTGTCACGACGGCGTGGTGGAAGGAGGAGCGCGGCGAGGCGATCTTCGTGGACTACAACCAGAACGCCCGCGACCGCACGATCGCGGCCGCCTACTCGCTGCGCCCGCGGCCCGGTGCGCCCGTGTCGACGCCGGTCACGTGGGACGAGCTCGCGACGGTCGACGACCCGCGGGCGTTCACCCTCTGGACCGTCCCGGAGCGCCTGGCCGCCGGCGGCGGTCCCGCGGGCGACGGCGTGGACCCCTGGGCGGGCATCGACGACGTCGCGCACTCCCTCGACCCGCTCCTCGCCTGGTACGCGCGGGACGAGGACGAGGGGCTGGGCGACCTCCCGTACCCGCCGGAGCACCCGAAGATGGCGGGCGAGCCGAAGCGCGTCCAGCCGTCCCGCGCCCGCCCGTCCTCGGCCGAGGGCGGCGCGTAGCCGTGTGCCGCCTGTTCGCCCTGCACGCCGGCCCCGACCCCGTCCCGGCGACGTTCTGGCTGCTCGACGCACCCGACTCCCTCGCCGCGCAGTCGCACCGCAACCCGGACGGCGCGGGCATCGGGGCGTTCGACGCCGACGGGAGTCCTCGCGTCGACAAGCAGCCGCTCGCCGCGTACGACGACACCGACTTCGCGACCGACGCCCGCACCCTGGAGTCGACGACGTTCGTCGCGCACGTCCGGTACGCCTCGACGGGTGCGCTGACGCCGGAGAACACGCACCCGTTCGTGCAGGACGGTCGGCTGTTCGCGCACAACGGCGTCGTCCTCGGGCTCGACGCGCTCGACGCGCGGCTCGACGAGCTGGGCGCCGCCGACCTCGTGCACGGCGACACCGACTCCGAGCGCGTGTTCGCCCTGGTCACGGCAGAGATCCGGCGGACGGGAGGCGACGTCGGCGCGGGCCTGACGACCGCGCTCCGCTGGGTCGCCGCCGAGCTCCCGGTGTTCGCGCTCAACGTCGTCCTCGCGACCCGCGACGACGTCTGGGCGCTGCGCCTGCCCGCGACGCACCGTCTGTTCGTCCTCGAGCGTGACGGCGACGTGGCCCAGTCGCCGCTGGACGCCCGCAGCCCGCGCATCCGCGCGCATGCGCCGGCGCTCGCGGGGGAGCGGTCGGTCGTCGTCGCGTCGGAGCCGATGGACGGCGAGGACGGCTGGCGCGCTCTCGTGCCGGGCGAGCTGGTCCGCGTCGACAAGGACCTGCGCGTGACGTCGTCGTTCCCCGTGCCGGACGGCCTGACCCACCTGGTGACGCTCGCCGACCTCGGTCACCACCTCGGTCATCACGCTGCGTCGTCGCAGGCGCCGTCGGGTGGCGCGGAGTAGATTTTCGGCGTCGACGTCACTGACGACGGGCCAGGCAACGCAGGGCCGCGCCGCACGCACCACCCCGCTCGTGTCGCCCCTCCTCGCCGCCTGGAGCCGTCATGCCTGGAGTCATGGTCCGTCGTGTGCTCTCGCTCGGAGCAGCCGCCCTCGCCGCCCTCGGGCTCGCGGTCGGGACCGCCGCAGCGCCCGCCCTCGCGACGTCGACCGCCGGACCGCCGCCGACCAGCTACTACCTCTCCTTGGGCGACTCGCTGGGCTTCGGCTTCCAGCAGCTCAAGATCGCGGACGTCGCCACGCAGGGTGCCGCCGCGTGGACCACCGGGTACACGGACGACCTGGCGGCGACGCTCGCCCGGACGGGCCGTCCGCTGACGGTGACGAACTACTCGTGCCCGGGGGAGACGACGACGTCGATGATCGCCGGCGGGTGCTCGTGGACCCGCAGCGGCCTGCCGCTGCACGACCCGTACTCCGGCCCGCAGCTCGACGCGGCGGTCGCGTTCCTGGCCGCGCACCCTGGCCACGTCCCGCTGATCACGCTGTCCATCGGCGCGAACGACGTCCTCAAGGGCTACCCGGCGTGCCTCGCGACGAATACCTGCCCCGAGCTGGCCCCGGAGCTCGCGACGCTGCGCGCGAACCTCGCGACGGTCCTGGACCGGCTGCACCAGGCGTCGCCGTCGTCGAAGGTCGTCGTCCTGTCGATCTACGACCCGTTCGGCGTCGCGTACCCGGAGAGCAAGACGCTGGCCGTGCAGGTCGATGCGACGATCGCGGCGACGGCGCTGACGCACCACGCCCGGGTCGCGGACGCGTTCGTGCCGTTCAACGTGCTCCCGCGGCCGGGGCTGTGCGCGCTGACGTACTTCTGCAGCACGGGCTCCGACATCCACCCGACGGACCAGGGCTACCGGACGATCGCGTCGGCGTTCTACCTGGCGCAGCTGTTCTGAGCGCGCGCCGTCATCCCTTGACGACCACGACCGCCCCCCATATCGTTTCTCGATAACATCGAAAAACGATATGGGGATGCCATGAGTGCGCCGGCAAGACGACGGCCCACCGGTGACGACCGCGTGCGGGCGCGCGGCGAGAGCGTCGCCCTCGAGGTGCTGCTGTGGGGGATCCTCCTCGTCGTCCTGGTCACCCAGGTGATCCGGCCGGTGGTCGGACCCGACGGGCTGGGCTGGTACGACGGCGCATCCGTCGAAGGTCCCCCGTCGATCACCGTGACCCTCGACCCGGCCGTCGTCGACACGATGACGGTCCCGCCGACCCTGCCGACGCTCGACGACACCGCCGGTGCGGTCAGCCCTGGGCAGGTCGAGATCGTCCCGTCGCGCGACGCCACCGTGACCTTCTGGTCGCCGACGTTCCGCCAGCTGGCAGCGGCGGACGGGCAAGAGCTCGTCGACGGCCTGGTCGCCGCGGCCGTCCTGGCGCTCGTGATCCTCGTCGTGCGGGACCTGCGGCACGGGGAGCTCTTCACGTCCCGCAACCTGCGCCGCGGGTACGCCGTCGCCGCGACCGTCGCCGGCGGCGGCATGCTCGCGCAGGCCGTCGGCACCTGGGGACGGATCGGCGTCCTCGAGAGCCCGCAGGTCGCGCCGTACGCGCGGCTCGAGTGGACGGTGAGCTGGGGACCGCTCGTCGCCGGGCTCGCGGTGTTCGTCGCCGTCGAGGCGGTCCGTCAGGGCGTGCAGCTCCGCCGCGACGTCGAGGGGCTCGTATGAGCCGACGGGACGACGCCCGACCCGACCACGCCCCTCTCGACGACGAGCCCACCGGGATCGTCGTCCGTCTCGACGCCCTGCTCTCCGACCGCGGCATGACGCTCACCGAGCTCGCCGACCGCGTCGGCATCACCGTCGTGAACCTGTCGGTCCTGAAGAACGGCCGGGCACGAGCCGTGCGGTTCAGCACGCTCGCCGCGATCTGCCGCGAGCTCGGCTGCCGGCCCGGCGACGTCCTCGACTACGAGCCCTGAGAGGATCGCGAGATGCCCGGCGACCTCCTGATGCGCATCCACAGCCCGGAGTTCCGGGCCATGTCCGAGCGCGTCCTGCGCGCCACCGAGCTGACGTCACGGCTCAACGTCCTCCCGTTCGAGGACGAGTCCGGGAAGGCCGAGCTGTTCGAGCAGATCCTCGGGCGGCCGCTGCCCGCCCACGTCACGATCTACCCGCCCTTCTACACGGACCACGGTCTGAACCTCGACCTCGGCGAGCGGGTCTTCGTCAACCAGGGGTGCACCTTCCTGGACTACGCGGGGATCCGGCTGGGCGAGCGGGTCATGGTCGCACCGAAGGTCACGTTCATCACCGTCGGGCACCCCGTCGACACGGACGACCGGCGGGTGTGGCTGACGGGCGGCCCGATCGATGTCGCGGAGAACGTCTGGATCGGCGCGGGTGCGACGATCCTGCCGGGCGTCAGCATCGGCCGGGACTCGGTGGTGGCGGCCGGGGCGGTCGTGGCGGACGACGTGCCGCCGGCCAGCCTGGTGACGGGGCAGAAGGCGGCGGTCCGGCGACGGTGGTGAGCCGCCCGTCCGGCAGGGGCGACGCATAGGGTGGGCGCGTGCCCGACACCACACCGCAGGACGCCGACCGCCAGCACCCCGCCGAGCAGACCGGGCCGGCCGAGCCTGCGGAGCCGACGCGCCCGAACGCCCAGGCGGCCCCCGCCGCACCGCCGACGGCCGACCGCCGTCCCGTTGCGCGCACGCACCACGGCGACACGTTCGAGGACCCGTACGAGTGGCTGCGCGAGAAGGACGCCCCGGACGTCCGGGCTTACCTCGAGGCGGAGAACGCGTGGACGTCCGCACGGACGGACCACCTCGCCGCGCTGCGCGGGACGCTCGTCGACGAGATCCGGACGCGCACCCAGGAGTCCGACCTGTCCGTCCCGGTGCGCCAGGGCGACTGGTGGTACGTGACGCGGACGGTCGAGGGCGCGCAGTACCCCGTGCACGTGCGGATCCCGGTCGACGACCCGAAGGACTGGACGCCGCCGGTGGTCGACCCGGCGTCAGCGCCGGGCTCCGCGCCGGGTGAGCAGGTGCTGCTCGACCAGAACGTCGAGGCGGAGGGCCACGACTTCTTCTCGCTCGGCTCGTTCGACGTCTCGGCGGACGGCGGCCGGCTGCTGTACGCGGTCGACACCGAGGGTGACGAGCGGTTCGTCCTGCGGGTGCGCGACCTGGCGTCGGGCGAGACCACCGACGAGATCCCCGAGACCTTCCCCGGTGCGTTCTTCACGCCCGACGGCGGCCACCTCTACTACACGACCGTGGACGACGCGTGGCGTCCGGACACCCTGTGGCGCCACCGTCTCGGCACGCCCGCGGCGGACGACGCGAAGGTCTTCCACGAGCCGGACGAGCGGTTCTGGCTCGGTGCCGGGCTGACGCGGTCGAAGCAGTACGTGGTCGTCGAGATGGGCTCGAAGATCACGTCCGAGGTCTGGCTGCTGGAGGTGTCCCCCGACGGCGAGGGCACGTTCGACGAGCCCCGCGTCGTGTGGCCGCGGCGCGACGGCGTCGAGTACTCGGTCGAGCACGTGATCCTTCCGGTGGAGCCGACGCCGGAGCAGCAGGCGGAGCGTGACGCCGCCCGCGCGGGCGCCGGGCCGGACGGGACGTGGCACGTCGGCGGGTCGAGCCACGGTGCCCTGCTCGTCCTGCACAACGGCGGCACGGGCGAGGCGCCGGAGAACTTCGAGCTGGCCCTGGTGCCGGAGTCCGGTCCGCGCGACCCCGAGCACGCGATCACGGTGGTCCCCTCCTCGGCGCACACCCGCCTCGAGGACGTCGACGCGTTCGCGGGCCACGTCGTCGTGTCGTACCGGCGCGACGGGCTCGCCCGGATCGGCGTGGCGCGGATCTCGCACCTGACCGGTCCGTTTGCGGGCGGCACCGCCCCGTGGGACCTCGCCGAGATCCCCTTCGACCAGCCGCTCTTCACCGCCCAGGTGGGCTCGAACCCGGAGCACCACCAGCCCGCGGTGCGGATCGGGTACGCGAGCTTCGTGGAGCCGGCGACGGTGTACGACTACGTCGTCGCGACGGGGGAGCTGCGCGAGCTGCGCCGCCAGCCCGTCCTGCCGGGCCCGGACGGGCGGGCGTTCGACCCGGGCGAGTACGTGCAGCGCCGCGAGTGGGCGACCGCGGACGACGGCACGCAGGTGCCGGTGTCGCTCGTCTGGCGCAAGGACGCCCTGGGTCTCGACCAGGCGGGCACGCGCGCCGACGCGGCGCCCCTGCTGCTGTACGGCTACGGCTCGTACGAGACGAGCATCGACCCGTCGTTCTCGATCCCGCGCCTGTCGCTGCTGGACCGGGGCGTCGTGTTCGCCGTCGCGCACGTGCGCGGCGGCGGCGAGCTGGGCCGCTCCTGGTACGAGGACGGCAAGGAGCTCACGAAGAAGAACACGTTCACCGACTTCGTCGCAGTCGCACGGCACCTCGTGGGCGCGGGCTGGACGAGCCCCGCCCGTCTGGTCGCGGACGGCCGGTCCGCGGGCGGGCTGCTCATGGGCGCGGTGGCGAACCTCGCGCCCGAGCTGTTCGCGGGCATCCACGCGGGCGTCCCGTTCGTCGACGCGCTGACGTCGATCCTCGACCCGTCGCTGCCCCTCACGGTCGTCGAGTGGGACGAGTGGGGCGACCCGTTGCACGACGCCGACGTGTACGCCTACATGAAGTCGTACAGCCCGTACGAGAACGTGCGCGAGGGCGTCCGCTACCCGCGGATCCTCGCGACGACCAGCATCAACGACACGCGCGTCCTGTACGTCGAGCCGGCGAAGTGGACGGCGCGCCTGCGCGAGGTCGGCGCCGACGTCCTGCTCAAGACGGAGATGAGCGCGGGCCACGGCGGCGTCTCGGGCCGGTACGCGCGCTGGCAGGAGATCGCGTTCGAGGACGCGTGGCTCCTCGACGTGCTCGGGCTCGCGGGGGATGCCTCCGACGACGCCTGACGGTGCCGGCCGCCCCTGGTCAGAGGGCCGGGGCGGCGGTCACCGGCGCGCCCAGCGCCACAGCCGCGGCCGGGACGCCGTCGCCCAGACGTCCTGCGCGGCGGCGACCGCGGCCCGGGCGCGCTCCCGCTCGCGCTCGACCAGCAGCCCGTACGTGAAGCCGTTCTCGCCGGACAGGTGCGCCTGCATCCCCGTCGTACGGAACAGCGCGGCGAGCTCGCACGCGTCGTGGTGCGCGCCGAGGACGTCCTGCACGTCCGCGAGCGCCGCAGCCAGCGTCGCCGCGTGGTCGCCGACCGTGGGGACGGACGCCTCGGCGGCGTAGCGCACGGCCTTGACCTTCTTGCGCGCCTCGTGGAGCGCGGCGGCGAGGCGCGGCGCGGTGGCCGAGGAGGAGTGGATGGCGTGCCCGTCGGCCGGGTCCAGCACGGCGAGGACGTCCAGCACACCCGCGGCACGGTCGACGCGGCGCCGGGCGCGACGGAACGCGTGCCGGACGACCCGGGCGGCGACGTCGTCGGCGGGGTCGTCCGCACGGCGGCGAAGCGGTGGACGCGCGGCGCGGGCGGCGAGCGTGGCGAGGGCGTCGAGGTCGGCGAGCAGCCGCCGGTACCGCTCGGTCCCCAGCTGCGCCGCAGCCTCGCGCTGCGCGGCCCGGTACCCGCGGTCGAGCCGGTCGTCGAGGCGGGCGCGCACCGGGCCGACGACGAGCTCGGCAGGCAGGTCGTCGAGCAGCGCACGGGCGCGGTCGCGCTGGACCTCGAGGTCGCGGGCGGTGCCGAGGACGCCGCCCCACCAGCGCAGCTCGGCGCGCAGCGGCTCGACGGCGGCGCGGTCGAGGACGGGCCGGAACGTCCGCAGGGTGCTGCGCAGGCGCCGTGACGCGACGCGGGCCGCGTGCACCGCGTCGGGCTCGTCGTCCCGGACGCGCGGGCCGGCGTCGGTGAGGGCGTCGACGTGTTCGCGCAGGTAGCGGGCGACGAGGTCGCCGCCCGTGGTCGGGGGCGCCGCGGCGCTGTCGTCCGCGGGTCCGTTCGCGGGTCGGCTCACCGGGCCGGGGCGGGTTCGAGCACGACGAGCGGGATCTCGCGGCCCGCACGCTCCGCGTGCTCGGCGAAGAACGGGTAGGACGCGACGAGGCGTTCCCACTCGCGGTCGCGTTCGTCGCCGGCGAGGACGCGGGCGGTCGCGTCGTACGCCTCGGTGCCGTCGCCGCCATCGACCTCGACGTGGACGGACGGGTCGGCGACGAGGTTCCTGAACCAGGCGGGGTCGTGGGGCGACCCGTTCCCGGACGCGACGACGAGACGCCGGCCGTCGCCGGCACCGCCCTCCAGGTCCGGTCCAGGTGGGACGAACATCATCGGAGCGGTGCGTTCCTGCCCGGTGCGCCGTCCGCGGGTCGTGAGCAGGAGCAGCCGGTCGCGGTGCATCCCGGGGATCTCGCCGCCGTAGCGGAACGCCTCGATGACGTGGCGGTTGATCTCGAGCGGGTCGTCGTCGGGTCCCATGCGTCCACCGTGCGCCCCCTTCCTGGTCGGCGCGAGTCGGTGTTGCGGGCGCCGGGGGCGGGACAGGTCAGCGGGACAGGACCTCCGCGAGGTCGAATCCCGGGACCTCTTCCAGCTGGGTGTAGGTGCAGGAGTCGGCGTCGCGGTCGTCGCGCCACCGGACGAGCTGTGCCGTGTGGCGGAACCGGTCGCCCTCCATGTGCTCGTAGCGGACCTCGGCGACGAGCACGGGGTCGAGCGGCACGAACGACAGGTCCTTCTTCGCGTTCCAGCGGGAGACGCCGCCGGGCAGCCGCGAGTCGCCCGACGTCGCGTCGGTCTGCCAGCGCGCCCACGGATGCTCGTCGAGCGGGACGCGCAGCCGGTCGAGCTCGGCGACGAGCTCGGCGCGCCGGGCCATCGGGAACGACGCCGCGACCCCCACGTGGTGGAGGACCCCGTCGTCGTCGAACAGGGCGAGGAGCAGGGAGCCGAGCAGGGGCTCGGCGTCCGTGGACGCCTTGTGCAGCCGGTAGCCCGCGACGACGACGTCGGCGGTGCGCTCGTGCTTGACCTTCGTCCAGCCGCGCTTGTCGGGCTGGTACGTGGACGCGAGCGGCTTCGCGACCACCCCGTCGAGCCCGGCACCCTCGAACTGCTCGAACCAGCGCTGCGCCTCGTCCGGGTCGTGCGTCACCTGCGACAGGTGGACGCGCGCGACCGCGCCGAGTGGCAGGTCCGCGTCCGACGCGACGGTGCCCGCCGACCCGAGCGCCGCCTCGAGCCGCACCCGACGCTCGGCGAGCGGCAGGCCGGTGAGGTCGTCGTCGTCGAGCGCGAGCAGGTCGAACACGACGAGCGACGCGGGCGTCTCGCGCGACAGGAGCTCGACGCGCGACGCGGCCGGGTGGATGCGGTTCTGCAGCAGGTCGAAGTCGAGGCGCGCCCCCGCGCCGGACTCGTCCGGCCCCGGCGACCGGGGGATCACGAGCTCCCCGTCGACGACGCACCGCTCGGGCAAGGCCGCCCGCACTGCCTCCACCACCTCGGGGAAGTACCGCGTCAGGGGTTTGGTGTTGCGGCTGCCGAGCTCGACGTCGTCACCGTCGCGGAACACCACGCACCGGAACCCGTCCCACTTGGGCTCGTACGACCAGCCCTCACGTCCGCTGTCGCCGCGGTCGCCGGAACCCGGCGAGCCACCGGACGAGCGCGGGATGCGCGGTGCCGCCTTCGCGAGCATCGGCAGGACGGGTGGCAGCACCGGCAGGTCCATCCGGCCAGCGTAGGAGCGCGTGCGCCGCGCCGCAGCGGCAGCCGGTCGCGCGGTGTCAGCCGCGGCCGAGGACGTCCGCGAGGAACGACGTCATCGCCGCCCACGACCGGCGGTCGGCCCGCGCCCGGTACGACGGGGAGCCGGCGATCGTGAACGCGTGCGGCGCGCCGCTGTACGCCGCGATCTCCCAGGTCACGTCGGCGGCGCGCAGCTCGTCCGCGAACGCCTGCACGTCCGCGTCGGGGACGACGGGGTCGGCGCCGCCGGTCAGCACGAGCACGGACCCGCGGATCGTGCCCGCGTCCGACGGCTCGTGCGGCACGAGCCGCCCGTGCACGCACACCGCGCCGCGCAGGTCGGCGCCGGTCCTGGCGAGCTCGAGCGCTGCGCTCCCACCGAAGCAGTACCCGACGACGGCGACGCGCGCGGGGTCGACGTCGGGCTCGGAGAGGGCGCGGGTCATGCCGGCGGCGACCCGGTCGCGAAGGAGCGTCAGGTCGCCGTAGTAGCGGCCCGCCTCGACGGCGGCGGCGTCGCCGGTGGGCCGGACGCCCGCGCCGTACACGTCGACGCAGAACGCGACGTAGCCGAGGCGCGCGAGCATGTGGGCGCGGGCGACGACGGCCGGCCCGACACCCGTCCAGTCGTGCACGACGAGGACGACGGGCTGCAGCCCGGTCGCCGCGAGGTCGCGTGCGACGTACCCCTCGAACGTCTGCCCGTCGTGCTCGTAGGCGACGGGGCCGCCGACGACGTGCGCCCCGGGCGGCGCGGGGACGGTCGCGACGACGTCGCGCCACGCCGCGGTGAGCGTCGCGGGGTCGTAGGGCACGAGGGTCGGCACGTCGGAGGTCATGGGCCCACCGTAGGCACGGGTTCGCCGAAGACACGGGTAGGTGCGCTGCCGTATGCCGTGCCGGCGCGCGCGCCGTTACGCTGGCCTGCGTGGACGACGCGACCCTCCGGCTGCTGCGCGGCACGCGCACGGGCCTCGTCGCGTCCACGTCCTTCGCGCTCGCGGCCGGCGCCCACCTGGGTGCGGGCGGCCGGGTCCCGTCGGGCCTGGGCCTGGGGGCCCTGCTCACCTTGACCCTCGTGGTCGCGGTCGGGCTCGCCCGCGGACCGTTGCGGGCCGCGGTCGTGGTCCCCGTCGTCGGCGGGCTGCAGGTCGCGCTCCACCACGGGTTCGAGTGGTTCACGGCCGTCCCAGCGGGTGCTTCGGTCTCGAGCGGCATGGCGACCGGGATGTCGGGGGCGCCCTCTGCGACCGGGCACCCGTTCGGTGGCGTCGCCGGCGCCGACGGCGCAACCCATGCGGCGCTCGCAGCGGCGACGCCCACGATGGCGTCGATGCACTCGTCGTCGATGCTTGCGGTGCACGTCGTCGCGACGCTCGCGACGACGGTCCTGCTCGTGGTCGGCGACCGTGCCGCGCGCCGCACCGTCCTGTGGTGGACGGCCGTGCTTCCGGTGGTCCTCGCGGTCGTCGCCGGACGGTTCCGTGACCGGGTCCGCGTGCCGCTCGCGGCGGTCGCGGTGGTGCCGGTCCGACTCGCCCTCGTGCTCGGGGGAGGCCCGGGACGGCGTGGCCCGCCCGTGCTCCGTGGCGCACGCACGTCCGTGCTCGCGCCCGCGCTCGCCTGAGCCCGCCGTCGTCCGACGGCGGGTCCGTCCGACGACCTCGGAGCACACCATGTCTCGCACGACCCTTCTCCCGCGCCGCCCTGCCCGCACGATCGGCGCGTCCCTCCTCGCCGGCGGCACGGCCGTCGTCCTCGTGGCGGCGCTGCCGCTCGCGGCCCAGGCGCACGTCCACGTCACGCCCGACCAGGCGACACCCGGCGACTACGCGGCGCTGACCTTCCGCGTCCCGACGGAGTCCGACACGGCGTCGACGGTCAAGGTCGAGGTCGACCTGCCGACCGACACCCCGTTCAGCTATGTGGCCTACAAGCCCCTGCCGGGCTGGACGGCGAAGATCACCACGTCGAAGCTCGACAAGCCGGTGAAGACCGACGCGGGCGCGACGATCACCGAGGCCCCCACGAAGATCGTGTGGACGGCCGACAAGGGCCAGGGCGTCGCGCCGGGCCAGTTCCAGGAGTTCGAGATCAGCGCCGGTGCCGTCCCCGACGCCCCGAGCATCCTGCTGCCCGCGATCCAGACGTACTCCGACGGCTCGGTCGTGACGTGGGACGACCCGACCCCGGCGTCCGGCGAGGAGCCGGAGAACCCGGCCCCGACGCTCTACATCACGGCGACGCCTCCCGCGGAGGACGACGGCGGGACGGCCGCGCCGTCCGTGACGCCCACGACCGTCCCCGACGACGCGCAGACCGCTACCGGGGCGGTTCCGGCACAGGGGACGGTCGCTGCAGGCTCCACGACCTCCGACGACGACTCCGGCAACGGCGTCGCGATCGGCCTCGGCGTCGCGGGCCTGGTGCTCGGCGCGGCCGGCCTGGTCGCCGGTCTCGTCGCGCTGCGCCGGAGCCGGGCGTGACGTCGCGCGTCTGGCCGACCATCCGTCGCCGCGGGCTGCGGGCGGCGGCGGCGGGGGTCGTCGCGCTGGCGGCGGCGGCGCTCGCGGTCCCCGCGGCGGCGCTGCCCGCGATGGCGCACGACTACGTCGTGAGCACGTCGCCGACCACGGGCTCCACGGTCACGAAGGCCGTCCCGAAGGTGTCGGTGACGTTCGACGACGTGGTCCTCGACCCGCAGGGCGACGGCTCCACGACGGTCGTGCAGGTCACGGACGGCGCGGGCAAGCACTACGAGACCGGCTGCCCGGCGATCCTCGACCGGACCATCTCGGCCGACACCGCGCTCGGGGCGGCGGGCAGCTACCTCGTGACGTGGCGGGCCGTGTCCGCGGACGGGCACCCGGTGTCGGGCACGTTCTCGTTCCGCTACCAGCCGCCCGCGGACGCGGTCGCGGCGCCGGGCGCGGACACTCCGGCGTGCGGGAAGGGTTCGGGCTCCGGCGAGACGGGGAGCGCCACGGGCGCGGCGGCGTCCGTCTCGGGCAGCTCCGGGGTCGGGCTGGGCGTGGTGGCGGCGCTCGTCGGGGTCGTGGTGCTCGCGGGCGCGGCGGTCGTCGTGCTCGCCGTGGTCCGGCGACGCAGCCAGGAGGAGGACGTGGACGCGGGCGCCGACGCGACCTGACCGGACGCAGCGCGTCCGGTGCGCGGGCTACCGTGGGTCCAGCGTCTTCACCATCTCGAGGTCGCGCTGCGACCGGTCGAGCGCGTAAGGCGTCCAGTCCCCGGTGAACCGGTACCCGTGCCGCAGGTAGAACGCCTGGGCGCGAGCGTTGTCCTCGTGCACCTCCAGCCGGACGGACCCGTGGCCGCGGTCGCGGGACCAGTCCTCGCACGCCGCGAGCAGCTCGTCCGCGACCCCGGTGCCCCGGTGCGCGGGGCTGACGTACACGGACGCGACCGTGGGGGCGCTCCCGGCCGGGACGAACACGCTCATCGTCCCGACGGTGCGCTCCCGGCCGTCGGTGGTGCTCGGCCCGACCACGGCGACGAGCACGACAGAGCCCGGCGCCGTGTGGCGCCGGGCTCTGGTGTACCACTCGCGGTCGGACCGTCGCGCCGCGTCGCCGTACGTCTCGAGGTAGGCGAGCGGGGTGTCCGCGAGCATCTCGAGCCGCACGTCGCGCAGCAGCTCCCAGTCCGCGAGCGCGGCCCGGCGGATGCGCGGGCCGCGCTCGGGGGGTGTCACGCGGACAGTGCCTTGGCCTTGATGCTGTCGAACTCGGCCTGCGTGATGGTGCCGGAGTCGAGGAGCGACTTCGCGGACGCGATCTCCTCGGCGGGCGACTTCGACGACGACACCTGACGGATGTAGGAGTCGGCGTCGGCCTGTGCCTGCTTGACCTGCGCGTACTGCCGCTCGGCCATGCTGTTGCCCCGTGCGATGAGGTACACGAGCGCCGTCAGGACCGGGATCAGGATCAGGAAGATGATCCAGACCGCCTTGACCCATCCGCTCATCCCGTGGTCGCGGAAGATGTCCGCGAGGATGTTGAACAGCACCATGAGGTAGGCGATGAACAGGAAGGACCAGACGACGAGCCAGAAGAACTGCCAGAAGTCCATGCGAGGACTCACTTTCTACGGGGTTCGTCCTCCACGCGGTTGCGCAGGAAGATCAGGGGCAGGACCAGGGTAGCCAGGGCGGTCACGAGCCACACGATGAGCGTGGCGAGGATCCAGGTGCTCACCCCGTCGATCGTGAGGCCGTCCCCGATCAGGCTCGCGAGCAGCAGGCCGACGAACGCGGAGACCAGGCCCACCCCGCCGATGAACGCGTTCGCGTACCGGCGCGTCATCTTCATGATGAACGGCGTGAGGATCCACTGCGCCAGCGCGTAGACGACGACCGCGATGATGAACCCGGCCGCTTTGAGGTGCATGTCGTCGAGGAGCAGCGACGCCACCCAGATGCCCAGCGCCGCCGACGCCAGGTAGATGCCCGTGCGGATGAGGAAGACCACCATGGCGCTCAAGGTAGACCTGTCGGACGGTTCGGGCGCGTCGAGCGCCGCGGCGAGCACGGCACGGATCTGCGGCCTCCCGTCCGGAGGACGACACTGGCACCACGCGGCCGCGCCGTGCCGCCCCAGCCCGCTCCCACGACGGCCCCCGGAGGTGCCCCGGTGAACCTGGCTCTCGCGATCGTGCTCGGAGCGCTCGCCGTGATCGGCGTGACCGCGTCGTCACGACGGCTGGGCGTGGCGGCCCCGCTCGTCCTGGTGCTCCTGGGCGTCGGGGTGAGCTTCCTGCCGTTCGTGGACGCCGTCGAGATCGAGCCGGAGCTGATCCTCGGGGGAGTGCTGCCGCCGCTGCTCTACTCGGCGTCCGTGAGCATGCCGGTGATGGACTTCCGGCGGGACTTCAAGCTCATCGGCGCGCTGTCCGTGATCCTCGTCGTCGTGACCGCCGTGGTCGTCGGGTTCCTGCTGTCGTGGGTGCTGGACGTGGGCCTGGCGACGGGCATCGCGCTGGCGGCCGTGGTCAGCCCGACCGACGCGGTCGCGACGAGCATCGTCAAGAAGCTCGGGGTCTCGCCCCGCATCGTGACGATCCTCGAGGGCGAGAGCCTGCTCAACGACGCGTCGTCCCTGGTGGTGCTGCGGTCCGCGGTCGCGGCGATGGCGGCGTCGGTGTCGTTCGCGCACGTCGCCTGGGACTTCGGCCGGGCCGTCGTCATCGCCGTCGTGATCGGCGCGATCGTGGGGCGGCTCAGCCTCATGCTGCGCGCCCGCCTGCGCGACCCCGTCCTCATGACGGCGTCGTCGTTCGTCGTGCCGTTCGTCGCCTACCTCCCGACCGAGAAGCTCGACGCGTCCGGGCTCGTCGCCGTCGTCGTCGCAGGGATCATCGCGGGGCAGGGCGCCGCGAAGTACCTGCCGCCCGCCGCGCGCCGTTCCGAGGAGGCCAACTGGAGGACCGTCGAGGCGCTGCTCGAGGGCGGCGTCTTCCTGGTCATGGGGCTCGAGCTGTACGGGCTGGTCCAGGAGGTGCGCGACGAGCACGGCAGCCTCGTGACCGCGACATGGGTCGCGCTGCTCGCGCTCGTCGCCGTCGTGCTCGTGCGTGCCCTGTACCTGTGGCCGATGGTCGTCGGGCTGCGACGCGACCGTGAGGAGATGTCTGGGCAGCGCGAGCGGCTCGCCCGGGTGCAGGAGCACCTCGGGAGCGGGACGACGACGCCCGAGGACATGATGACCGTTCGGCGTGACGGGCGGGAGCCGCCGTCCGATCCCCGCCGGCGCGACGTCCGGCGCGCCGCCGAGGAGGTGGACGGGACGACGCAAGCGGTCGAGGGCGCCGACCCGTCCGACGCGCCGACCTTCGGCGACGGGGCCGCTCACGACATGGAGACGCTCCGCCCCCGCTGGTCGAAGAAGAAGGTGGGGCGTCGCACCGCGCGTCAGGTCGAGCGCAAGAAGCGCCGGGTCGAGCAGTACGACGCGCTCGACCCGCAGGCGAAGGCCGCGCACACCACCCGAGTCCAACGGTTCGTGGACCGTCGCCTCGCCGACATCGACTACCTGAGCGCCGAGCCCATGGGGTGGCGCCAGGGCACCGTGCTCGCCTGGGCGGGGATGCGTGGCGTCGTCACGGTCGCCGCCGCCCAGACGCTCCCGATCCACGCGCCGGGGCAGCCCGGCTACGACCGGCCGCTGCTCGTCCTCATCGCGTTCGGCGTCGCTGCCGGCAGCCTCATGCTGCAGGGCGGGACGCTCGGCCCGCTGGTCCGGCGGCTGGGTCTCGCCGGGCGCGACGACGGCAGCACGTACGCGGAGCGCAGCCAGATCCACGCCGAGCTCGCGCGCGCCGCGTTCGAGGACCTCGGGCGGGACGACCTCGTGCGGCCGGACGGCTCGCCGTACGACCCGGACGTCGTCGACGCCGTCCGGCAGCGGGCGGGCGCGACCGCCGACAGGGTCTCGACCGAGCAGGACGAGGCCGCCGAGGACGTCCGCGAGCAGTACCGCGAGCTGCGCATCGAGGTGCTGCGAGCGCAGCGCGACGAGCTGTTGCGCATCCGTGACGTCGGGGCGTACTCGTCCGAGTCGCTGCGGGAGATGCTCGCGATCCTCGACGCCGACGAGATCAGCGTCGAGCTGCGCGCGCCGAGCGCTGAGGAGTAGATGCGGGCCGCGCCCTCCTAGGCCGCAGCACCGACGGGGAGTGCTCCCCATCGACGTCCGGGAGATCCTGGCGGCTTCCCCCAGCGAGGACGAGCTGGCCGAGATCCTCGAGATCGTCGGCGGATGAGACGCTGTCGCTGACCGGCGACGTTCCCCCTGAGCCAGCGCGCTCCGGGGTCATCAGCCGAAGCCCCTAGGCTGGTCGCATGCCCCAGGTCCACCTCGTCGTGCGCGACCTCGCCTTCGCGTACCCGGGGCGGCCGGTCTTCGAGGGCGTCACGTTCCGTGTGCCGCCGGGCGGGCGGCTCGGCGTCGTCGGGGAGAACGCGTCCGGCAAGTCGACCCTCCTCGGTGTGCTCGCCGGGCGTCTGGCCCCCACGGTGGGCGAGGTCCGGACGGCCGGGCGGCTCGCCGTCGTCGAGCAGGAGCTGGACCCCGCCGAGGGTCTGACGGTGGGCGACCTCGTGCAGGGGACCCTGCGGGAGGTCCGCGAGACGGCGGCAGCGCTCGACGCCGCCGCGCGGGCGTTCGACCACGGCGACGGTGACGGCGGTGACGACGGGACGGACGCGGCGGCGTCCGCGGCCGGACTCGCCGAGCTCACCGACCTGCTGGCCCGCGCCGAGCACCTCGAGGTGTGGGACGCCGACCGGCGCGTCGACGTCGCGCTGACCCGGCTCGGCGCGTCGCGCGACCCGGACCGTCGCCTCGACGAGATGAGCGTGGGCGAGCGGTACCGGGTGCGGCTCGCGTGCCGGCTCGCGGAACGCTCCGACGTCCTGCTGCTCGACGAGCCCACGAACCACCTCGACGACGCCGCGGTCGCGTTCCTCACCGCGGAGCTGCAGGCGTGGCGCGGGATCGTCGTCGTGGTCACGCACGACCGGCAGCTCCTCGACGACGTCGCGACCGCGATCCTGGACCTCGACCCCGGCATGGACGGTCACCCGGTGCTCTACGGGCAGCCGGGGTACCTGTCGTACCGGTTCGCGAAGACGCAGGCCCTGCACCGGTGGCGGCAGCGGTGGCGCGAGGAGCAGAAGCGGGCGGAGCGGCTCGCCGCGCGGCTCGACGCGTCGTACGAGGGCCTGTCCGACGAGTGGCGCCCCGAGAAGGGCTCGCAGAAGAACCGTCGCGCCACCCGCGCGCGCATCCACGTGAAGGCCGCGGACCGGCTCGTCCAGAAGCTCGAGGCGGAGGCCGTCGAGGTGCCGACCCCGCCGCTCGAGCTCGTGTTCCCCGACCTCGTGGCGATGTCGCCCGGGTGGGACCCGTCCGCGTCGGTCGTCGAGCTCCGCAACCCCCGCGTCTCTGCTGGTGCTTCCGCGCCGGCGGACGCGCGGCCCCGCCTCGACCTCGCCGGTACACGCATCGCCGTCCCGCCGTCCGGACGGCTCCTCGTCGTCGGCCCGAACGGCTCCGGCAAGTCGACGCTGCTCGGGGCGCTCGCGGGCACGGTCCCGCTGGCGCGCGGCACCCGGACGGTCGTCGACGGAGCGCGTGTCGGCACCGTGGGCCAGGAGGAGTCCGTCCCGGTCGGGCTGCGCATGGGCGACGGGCGGCTCGCGACGGGCTTCGACGCGTACGCGCGCGAGGCGCTCGACCTGCTCGCGGCGGGCGCGCTCGACCCGGAGCTCCTGGTCCCGGTCGCGGCGCTCGGCCTGCTCACCGAGGACGACCTCGACCGCCCGCTCGCCGAGCTGTCGGTCGGTCAGCGGCGCCGGTTCGAGATCGCGCGGGCCCTGCTCGCCGTGCCGCACGTGCTGATCCTGGACGAGCCCACGAACCACCTGTCGATCGACCTCGTCGACGAGCTGACCCGCGCGCTGCAGCGGACGTCCGCGGCCGTCGTCGTCGCGACGCACGACCGGCGCCTGCGCGACGACCTGGGGGACTGGCCGACGCTGACGCTCGCCTGAGCGCGGGTCGCTGCGCGCGTCAGGCGGTCTCCGTGCGGACGTCGTAGGCGTCCTGCGCGAGGGTGATCTCGGCGATGTGCGCCTCGGACCACGCCTTGAGCGCGTGCAGGACGGGGGTGAGCGAGCGCCCGAGGTCGGTGAGCTCGTAGTCGACGCGCACGGGGACGGACGCGGTGACCGTGCGGGACACGATGCCGTCGCGCTCGAGGGTCCGCAGGGTCTGCGTGAGCATCTTCTGGCTCGCGCCGGCGACGGTGCGGGCGATCTCCGCGTGCCGGAGCGACCCGTCCTCCAGGGCGTTGACGATGAGGCTGGCCCACTTGTTGCCGATGGTCTCGAGGACGCGTCGGCTGGGGCAGGCGGCGAAGAACGCGTTGTACTCGTCCTTGGCGGCGTCGCGCTGCTGGGCGGCGGTGAGGGTGGGCACGGCGGGCTCCTGGAAGGTTCGAACAGGTCAGTTAGGCACTCAGAGGTACCTACTTTCCTTCAGTACCTAGGTTTCCTACGGTAGACGCATCAGGGCGTGACGGGAACCCCCACGGGCACCCGGGACCGCCGAGAGCGCAAGGTCAGGAGAACCACCATGAAGGTCGTGCAGCAGTCCCAGTACGGTCCCGCCGACGTCCTCGAGGTCGTCGAGCACGACACCCCTGCGGCCGTCGACGGGCGCGTCCGCGTCCAGGTCCAGGCCCGCGCCCTCAACCCCGCCGACATCGGCACCCGCGCCGGCGCGTTCGCCGCGATGACCCCCGGCCTCACCTTCCCGGCCGTCCTGGGCTGGGACTTCGCGGGCGTCCTCCTGGACGACGCGACGGTCGGCGGGAGCGTCGGCACGCTGGCCGCCGGCACCCGCGTCGCGGGCTTCGTCCCGTGGTTCGGCGAGGCGCTCGGAGCCGGGTCGTACACCGAGGTGCTGGTCGTCGACCCGACGTGGGTCGCGCCGGTCCCCGACGCGCTGTCGACTGCCGAGGCCGCCGTCCTGGGCATGAACGCGGTCACCGGCGCGCACGCCGCCGACATGGTGGCCGACCTGCTCGGCGTCGCCGGCGGTTCCGACGCCCTCGCGGGACGCACGGTCCTCGTCACCGGAGCGAGCGGACCGGTCGGCGCCGCTGCCGTCCTGACCCTCGTCGGCCGCGGCGCCCGCGTCCTCGCGACCGGGTCGCGCGGGGACGACGAGAGCGTCGCCGCGCTCGGTGCCGAGGTGCTCCCGCGCACCGACGCGGCCGGCATCGCCGCGGCCGCACGCGAGGCAGCGGACGGCGGCGTCGACGCGGTGTTCAACGCCGGCCTCGCGTCGCACGAGCTGCTCGCCGCCGTCCGGGACGGCGGGGTGTTCGTCAGCGCGACCCGCGGCTACATGCCGACGGCCGAGCGCGGCGTCACCGTCGACGGCGTGCACGTCGAGCCCGACCCGGAGCGCCTCGTCGCGCTGCTCGACGAGGCCGTCGCCGGACGCCTGCCCGTCCGCGTCGCGAAGGAGGTCCCGCTCGAGGACGCCGCCGCGGCCCACGCGCTCGTCGAGGCGGGCGGCGTGCGCGGCAAGGTCGTCCTCGTGAGCTGATCCCGGCCCGGCGGGCGCCCGCTGGACGTAGCGTGGACCGCGTGACCCCCGCCCAGCGGCGCGTGCTCGTCGTCGCGATCCTCGCGAGCTTCGTCGCGTTCCTCGACGGCTCGGTCGTGAACGTGGCGCTGCCCGCGATCTCGCGCGACCTCGCGCCGCCGGGCACGGACGCGACGCTCGACGCCCTCGCCCTGCAGCAGTGGGTCGTCGACGCGTACCTCGTGACGCTGGGCTCCCTGATCCTGCTCGCGGGCTCGCTGTCGGACGTCCACGGCCGCAAGAAGGTCATCGTCGCGGGCCTCGTCGTGTTCGGGGTGGCGTCGGTGGCGTGCGCGCTCGCGCCTGACGGGCTGGTGCTCGTCGTGGCGCGGGGCGTGCAGGGGGTCGGCGGCGCGCTGCTCGTGCCGTCGTCGCTCGCGCTGATCATCTCTGCCTTCTCCGGGCACGCGCAGGGGCGCGCCATCGGCGTGTGGACGGCGTGGACGAGCACGGCGATGATCGCCGGCCCGCTCGTGGGCGGCCTGTTCGTCGACAGCCTGTCGTGGCGGTGGGTCTTCGGGATCAACGTCCTGCCGATCGCGGTGACGCTGTGGCTCGTGCGGGGCGTGGCCGGCGGGCGTCCCACCGGCGGACGACGGCTCGACGTGGTCGGCGCGGTGCTCGCGACCGTGGGGCTGGCGGGAGTCGTCCTCGGGCTCGTCGAGCTGGGCCACCGCGGCTGGGCGAGCCCCGTCGTGTGGGCGCCGACGGTCGTGGGCGCCGCGGCGCTCGTCGCGTTCGTCGTCCGGGAGCGCACCGCCTCCGACCCCATGCTGCCCATGCGTCTGTTCGGTGCCCGGAACTTCGCCGTCGGCAACGTCGCGACGCTCGCCGTCTACGGCGCGCTGACGCTCATGTCGTTCGTCGTGTCGATCTTCCTGCAGCAGGTCGCGGGGTACTCCGCGTTCCAGGCGGGGCTCGCGCAGCTCCCGCCGACGCTCCTGACGATCGGGCTGTCCTCGCGGTTCGGCGGCCTCTCCGGACGGTACGGCGCGCGCTGGTTCATGGCGGGCGGCCCGTGCGTCATGGCCGCGGGCATGCTGCTCCTGCTCACGACGACCGCGGACGCCGTCTACGTCACCCAGGTGCTCCCCGGGCTGGTGCTGCTCGGCCTCGGTCTGTCGATCACCGTGGCGCCGCTGACCGCCGCGATCCTCGGAGCCGTCCCCGCCGCCGACGCCGGCATCGGGTCGGCCGTCAACAACGCCGTCTCGCGCGTGGCCGGGCTGGTCACCGTGGCGTGCGCCGGGATCGTCGTCGGGGCGACGTTCGACGTCGACGGGTTCCACCGGGCGCTCGTGCTGTGCGCGGTGCTGTTCGCGGTCGGGGGAGCGGTGTCCGCGGTGGGGATCGTGAACCGGGTGGACGCGCCCGACGACGCCGCGCCCGACGACGCGCCCGCACCAGGGGTGCCCGACGCGCACGCCGACGGCTAGGGTGGCCGCACAACTGAAGACGCGGGAGTCCGTCGCAACGGGCTGAGAGGGCGATGACGCGTCGCCGACCGCTGGAACCTGTCCGGATCATGCCGACGTAGGGAGAACTCATGAGCGTCAGCTCTGCGCGCCCGAGCGCCACCCCCAGCAGCACCAGCATCAGCGCCCCCAGCAGCGTCACCGCCCACAGCAGCGTGCCCGCCGCCGTGCCCGCCGGTCTGCCCGTCACCGAGGTCACGACGGGACCGATCTCCGGCTCGGAGAAGGTGTACCTGCCCGTCCCGGGGACGACGGCGACCTACCCCGTCCGCCGCATCCACCTCACGAACGGCGAGCACCTCGACGTCTACGACACCTCCGGCCCGTACACCGAGGGCACGCAGGACGCCCCGGCCGCCGTCGACGTGCGCGCCGGCCTGGCGCGCACCCGCGCGTCCTGGGCGGTGCCGGACGCCTCGCCGACGCAGCGAGGGGCGGCCCGGACGCAGCTCGCGTGGGCGCAGGCGGGCGTCGTGACCGACGAGATGCGGTACGTCGCCGCGCGCGAGGGTGTGGACGTCGAGCTCGTCCGCGCGGAGGTCGCGCGGGGCCGCGCGGTCATCCCGGCGAACCGGAACCACCCGGAGTCGGAGCCGATGATCATCGGCAAGGCGTTCGCGGTGAAGATCAACGCCAACATCGGGAACTCGGCGGTGACGTCCTCGATCGAGGAGGAGGTCGAGAAGATGGTGTGGGCCGCGCGGTGGGGCGCGGACACGCTCATGGACCTGTCGACGGGCAAGCAGATCCACGAGACGCGCGAGTGGATCCTGCGCAACAGCCCCATCCCCGTCGGGACCGTGCCGATCTACCAGGCGCTCGAGAAGGTCAAGGGCGACCCGGCGGCGCTGACCTGGGAGGTCTACCGGGACACGGTGATCGAGCAGGCGGAGCAGGGCGTCGACTACATGACGGTGCACGCGGGCGTGCTGCTGCGGTACGTGCCGCTCACCGCGCGCCGGGTCACGGGGATCGTGAGCCGCGGCGGGTCGATCATGGCGGCGTGGTGCCTCGCCCACCACCGCGAGTCGTTCCTCTACGAGCACTTCACCGAGCTGTGCGAGATCCTCGCGCGCTACGACGTGACGTTCTCGCTGGGTGACGGGTTGCGTCCGGGATCGATCGCCGACGCGAACGACGCCGCCCAGCTCGCGGAGCTGCGCACCCTGGGCGAGCTGACCCAGGTCGCGAAGTCGTACGGCGTGCAGGTCATGATCGAGGGGCCCGGGCACGTCCCGATGCACAAGATCGCGGAGAACGTGCGGCTCGAGGAGGAGTGGTGCGACGAGGCGCCGTTCTACACGCTCGGCCCGCTCGCGACCGACATCGCGCCCGCCTACGACCACATCACGTCGGCGATCGGCGCGGCGATGATCGCGCAGGCCGGCACCGCGATGCTCTGCTACGTCACGCCCAAGGAGCACCTCGGTCTGCCCGACCGTGACGACGTGAAGGTCGGCGTCATCACGTACAAGATCGCGGCGCACTCGGCGGACCTCGCCAAGGGTCACCCCGGCGCGCAGGCGCGGGACGACGCCCTGTCGACCGCCCGGTTCGAGTTCCGCTGGACGGACCAGTTCAACCTCGCGCTCGACCCCGACACCGCGCGCGCCTTCCACGACGAGACGCTCCCCGCGGAGCCCGCGAAGACCGCGCACTTCTGCTCCATGTGCGGGCCGAAGTTCTGCTCGATGCGGATCTCCGCGGACGTCCGGGCCTACGCCGAGGAGCGCGGGCTCACGAGCGTCGAGGCGATCGAGGCAGGCATGGCGCAGAAGTCGGAGGAGTTCGCCGACGCCGGGGGGCGCGTGTACCTCCCGGTCGCCCCCGCCTGACCCTCCGCCCCCCCGTCCCGCCGACCAGCCGACCTGTGTCACGCCCCCGGGCGCATGACGGGTGGGTTGAGGACGACGGCGCCGGGGTCGGCGTCGGGCGCCAGCCGGTAGAGCGCGGCGGGCCGCCCGGCGCCGCCCGACGTCGTCCGGCCGGTCTCGACGAGGAAGCCCGGCGTCCCGGTGACCTTGCGGTGGAAGTTGCGCGGGTCGAGGGTGACCCCCCAGACGGCCTCGTAGACGGCGCGGAGCTCGGCGACGGTGAACTCACGCCCGCAGAACGCCGTCGCGAGGGCCGAGTACTCGAGCTTGGCGCGGGCGCGTTCGACGCCGTCGCGCAGGACGTCGGCGTGGTCGAACGCCAGGTCGAGTCCGCTTCCGCCGACGCGGGCGACGGGGTACCAGCCCACGGCTTCGGCGTCGCCTCCGGCAGCGGGTCCGCCGGGCGGGAGCCGGAGGGCGTCGGCGGGTGCGAGCAGGAGGTGGGCGACGCTGACGACGGGCCCGCGGGGGTCGCGACCGAGCGGTCCGTAGGTACGGAGCTGCTCGAGGTGGCCCGTCGGCGCGACGCCGGTCTCCTCGGCGAGCTCGCGGCGGGCGGCGTCGTCGAGCGTCTCGTCGGGCAGGACGAACCCGCCGGGGAGGGCGAGCGCGCCGCGGAACGGTTCGAGCAGGCGGGTCACGAGCAGCACCTGCAGGCTCGCGTCCCGCACGGTGAGCGCGACGACGTCGACGGTCACGGGCAGGGTCGCGGCGGACGGCGGGACGGTGGTGCCGCGCGGGTGGGTCATGGGGACAGCGTAGCCCGGATTCTCGTCCGGTTGACGTTAAGCGCTGCGGAGGGTTATCGTCATGACGACGACAACAAAGAACGACACAGAGCACCACGAAGGAGCGACCACCATGGCCACCATCAAGACGTACCCCGCAGCCCGCCGGTTCCTCGGCACCCCCACGGACTACGTCGTCCACCTGCGCCGCGGCGAGGTCGCCCACCAGGGCGTCGGGCAGGCGTTCTGGTTCCGCCCCGCGACGGCCGTGCTCAGCGAGGTCCCCGCGACCGACCAGGAGCTCCCCGTCCTGTTCCACGCGATCACCGCCGACCACCAGGACGTCACCGTCCAGGTCAACGTCACCTACCGCTTCGACGACCCGGTCAAGGTCTCGCAGCGCCTCGACTTCGGCATCTTCCCCGCCCGCCAGAACGCCGGCGGCGCACAGGGCGCGGGAGCAGTCGGCACCGGGCGCCAGCAGGTCGCGACGATCATCGGCCAGCTCGCCCAGAGCCGGGCGGTCGACCACGTCGCGACGCTCACCCTGACCGACGCGCTCGAGCTCGGCGTCGGCCAGGTGCGCGCCGTCCTCACCGACGCGCTGCGCGGCGACGCCCGCCTCCAGAGCACCGGCATCGCGGTGCTCGGCGTGCACGTGCTCGCGATCCGCCCCGAGGCCGACGTCGAGAAGGCGCTCCAGACCCCCGTCCGCGAGCGCGTCCAGGCCGAGGCAGACCGCGCCACGTACGAACGTCGGGCGCTCGCGGTCGAGCGCGAGCGGGCCATCTCGGAGAACGAGCTCGCGAGCCGCATCGAGCTCGCGACCCGGCGCGAGCAGCTCGTCGCCCAGGAGGGCGTCAACGCGCGACGGGAGGCCGAGGAGGCCGCGGCCGCCGCGCTCGTCGAGGCGCGCGCCGCCGCCGAGCGCCGGGACATCGGCGCAGCGTCGAAGGCCCAGGAGGTGCGGCTGCTCGGTGAGGCCGAGGCCGCGAAGGACGCTGCCGCCATGGCCGTCTACGCCGGCATGGACCGCGGCACGCTGCTCGCCCTCGCGGTCCGCGACGCGGCCGGCGCCCTGCCGAAGATCGACAACCTCACCATCACGCCCGACATGCTCACGGGCGCCCTCGCGGCGTTCACGCAGGCCACGACCGGAGGCGCACGATGAGCCTGCGCCGCCGCGCGGTCGTCGTGCACCGCCGCACCGAGCTCGACGAGCTCCTCGACCGGCACGGCACCCGCGGGCAGGCCGAGTTCTTCCTGCGGACCCGTGGTCGCACGCTCGACGCGGTCCAGCGGGCGCACGACGCGGTGGCCGCCGCCCGGGCGACCGTCGCCGGCGCCGTCCCGAGCGACTGGGCGCTCGCCGAGGTCGAGCGCGCCGACCTCGGACGGTTCCTCTGGGCGCCCGAGGACGTCGTCGTGGTCGTCGGGCAGGACGGCCTCGTCGCGAACGTCGCGAAGTACCTGGACGCGCAGCCCGTGCTCGGCGTGGACCCGGCACCGGGCGCGAACCCGGGCGTCCTCGTGCGGCACGACGCGGCGAGCGCCGCCCGGCTGCTCGCCGACCCGTCCGGACGGCACGGGCTCGACCGCGCCGAGGTCGTCCCGCTCACCACGGTGCGGGCGCGGCTCGACGACGGGCAGGAGATGACGGCCCTCAACGAGATCTTCGTCGGGCACCCGTCGCACCAGTCGGCGCGCTACCGGATCGTGACGCCGGACGGCGGCGAGGACCAGTCGTCGTCGGGCGTGATCGTCGGCACCGGGACGGGAGCCACAGGCTGGTGCGCGTCGCTGGCGCACGACCGCGGCGGCCGGACGTTCCCCGGACCGACCGACGACCGGCTCGCGTGGTTCGTCCGCGAGGCGTGGCCGTCGCCCACGACGGGCGTCAGCCGAACCGAAGGGGTCGTCGGGCGGGGGGACGAGCTGGTCGTCGTCGTCCGGTCGGACGAGCTCGTCGTGTTCGGCGACGGGATGGAGGCCGACCGGCTCGTCGCGTCGTGGGGGCAGGAGATCCGCGTGGCGGTCGGCGACCGTCCGCTGCGGCTGGTGGTGTGAGGGCTGTCAGGACGCTTGGCGCCTCAGGGTGCGTCGCGCTCGGCCGCTGAACGGGCGGCGTCCGCCTCGGCCCGGAGCGCCTCCCGGACCGCCTTCTCGCCTTCCCGAACCTTCTTCTCCGCCTCCTGTGCGGCCTTGCGCAGCTCGCGCACCCGACGTTCGGCGTCCTTGCGCTTCTCCGCGGCCTTCTTGACGCGGGGGTCGCGGGCGAACCGGGATGCGAGAGCCGCGGACGCGCGGAGGTCGTCGTCGTCCCCGGTGAGCGACCCGCCGTGCTGTGCGGTCGGCCCGCTGTCGGCGCGGCCGGTCTCGGCGGGTCCGGCAGCGTCCCTGGACGCGAAGTCACGGCCCGCGCCAGGCAACCCGGACGCCCGGGCGTCGATGTACGCCGCGATGCCGTCGAGCACGCGCTCGAGCCCGAACGCGACATCGTCGATCTGGCCCTCGCCGACGTAGGAGCCGCTCTCCACGAGCGGCCGCAGGTACGGGAAGCGCTCGGCGTCCACGAGGTCGCGCAGCACCGACTCGTACGCGCCGCCCAGCACCTCGTCATGGCCGCCGGCCGCGGCGACGGCGCGGGCGAGGTCGCGCTCGAGCTGCGCGGCGGCCTTGCCGTAGTTGGACGCGAGGAGGATGACGGCCATCTTCTCCTCCTGGTCGAGCGGGACGTCGCGCAGCGCCCGCAGCCCCCGGTCCACGATCTGGAGGTTGTTGGGCGTGACCGGTGCGCCCTGCACGGGGATGTCCAGGTACCAGGGGTGCGCGCCGAGGAGCGACTGCGTGAACTGGGACCACTCGCGCAGCTCGGCCCGCCAGTCGGACGGTTCGTGCGCGGGCGGCGGCTCGACGCCGATGACCTGCTCCTGCATGAGCAGCAGGAGGTCGTCCTTGCTGGTGACGTACCGGTACAGCGACATGGTCGTGTACCCGAGGCGTTGGGCGACCTTCGCCATGGAGACGCCGTCCAGGCCGTCCGCGTCCGCGAGCTCGATCGCCGTGTCGACGATGCGCTCGATGCTGAGCTCGCGACGCGGTCCGCGGTTGGGGCTGGCGGCAACGCCCCAGGCGAGCGCGAGCGCGTGGGGGAGCTCGGGCGGCTCGGGGGTCGGGTCGTCGACGGTCACGGGGCCATCCTCTCGCGCGTGCGCCGCGTCACGAGCGGTCAGCGCGCGGTGCGGTGCGGACCTTGCGTAGGCGACGGACGTTCGCGTGCGCCGAAACACGCGCGAACGTCCGTTGCCTACGCAAGGTCGCGACCCTCGGGGAGTCAGCGCGCGGTGCGGCGGCGGTAGGCGAGCGAGCCGAGCGCGATGCTCACCACGAGGAACCCGACGAGCCACGCGACGGCCGTCCAGATCGTCGCCGCGTCGGGCGTCCCCGACAGGAGCCCGCGCAGCGCCTCGATGATCGGGGTGAAGGGCTGGTTGTCGGCGAAGCCGTGGAGCCAGGCGGGCATCGTTCCGACCGCGACGAACCCGCTCGACAGGTAGGGCAGGAACAGGAACACCGAGTTGAGCGCCTGGGTCGCGTCGACGCTGAGGACGAGCCCGGCGGCCGCGCAGATCCACGTGAACGCGAGGACGGTCAGGACGACGAACCCGAGCACGGCGCACCACCCGAGGACGTCGGCGCCGGGCCGGAACCCGAGCGCGATGGCCACGCCGAGCACCACGACCCCCGACGCCAGGTTGCGCAGCACGCTCGCGATCACGTGCCCCCACAGCGGGGCCGCGCCGAGGATCGGGAGCGTCTTGAAGCGGTCGATGGTGCCGCTCGTCATGTCCTGGGCGACGGCGGTCGCGGTGGCCGCGGACCCGAACCCGAGGCACAGCACGAGGATTCCGGGCACGACGTAGTCGATGTAGTCGCCGCTGCTGTCGAGGGCGCCGCCGAAGATGACGACGAACACGAGCATGATCGCGACGGGGATCGCGAACGCCGTGACGAGCCCGTCGACGCTGCGGAGCGTGCGGCGCACCTCGCGCGCGGTCATCGTGCCGACGTCGCGGACTCCGGCGCGGACGGCTCTGCCCGCGCTGGGGGCTGCCGGCCGGGGCCTGGCGGCACGCGGGACGGCGGGGAGCAGGGTGCCGGCGGTGCTCATCGGTGGTCCTCCGTGCTGGTGGTGGCGCCCGTGACGGCGAGGAAGACGTCGTCGAGCGTGGGCTTGACGACGCTCACGCCGGCGAGGGCGAGGTGGTGCTGGTCGGCGAGGGCGAGGGCGTCGCGGATGGTGGCGACGGGGTCGGTCGCGGGGGTGGTGAGGGCGAGGCCGCGCTCGTCGACCTCGACGACGCGCAGCCCCGCGGCCGGGGCGAGGTCGCGTGCGGCCGCCAGCGAGGCCGCGTCGTCGAACGCGATGCGGACGTGGTCGCCCGCGACGAGCGCCTTGAGCTCGCCGGCGGTGCCGCGGGCGGCGACGACCCCGTCGTGCAGGACGGCGATGGTGTCGGCGAGACGGTCGGCCTCCTCGAGGTACTGGGTGGTGAGGAGGACGGTGGTGCCGTCGGCCGCGAGCCCGCGCACCACGTCCCACAGCAGGGACCGCGCGGCGGGGTCGAGCCCGGTGGTGGGCTCGTCGAGGACGAGCACCGCGGGGGACGCGACCAGGCTGATGGCGAGGTCGAGCCGGCGGCGCATCCCGCCGGAGTACGTCGACACGGGCCGCCGTGCGGCGTCGGTGAGGTCGAACCGCTCGAGCAGCTCGTGGGCACGGTCCCGGACGGTGCGCCGCGGGAGGTGCGCGAGGTGGCCCATCATGACGAGGTTCTCCTCGCCCGTCTGGAACCCGTCGACGGCCGCGTACTGGCCGGTGAGCGCGACGAGCTCGCGGACGCGGGCGGCGTCTCTCGCGACGTCGGAGCCGGCGACGGTGACGGTGCCCGCGTCGGGGCGGACGAGCGTCGTGAGGATGTTGACGGTGGTGGTCTTGCCGGCTCCGTTGGGCCCGAGCAGCGCGAAGATCTCGCCGCGACGGACGGTGAGGTCGATGCCGCGCAGGACGGTGGTGTCGCCGTAGGCCTTCTCGAGTCCGCGCACCTCGATCATCGGGTGGCTCGTGCTGGTAGCGCTGCCTGCGCCCGTCTGCTGCTCCATGCCCTTCCCCCTGCTCTCGTGATCTGCTGGGCCTGTCCGTGTACAGCACACACGGGGTGTACGTAGTACGCGTTGTGTAGACCATAAACAGTCTTTGCGGGAGGCGTCAACGCCCACCGGCCATGGCCTGGGAGACGACGTACCTGCACTGCCGGCCGCTCTGCCGGCCACCGGTGCCCGGCGACGGCTGCGGAGTGCACGAAACGGCTGCGCGGGGGCGTACCCCGCGCAGCCGTTAAGGACGGTGCTGTCGTTCGGTGGTCGTCCGTCGTGGCGACCGCCCCCGCGCCGCTACTGCTTGCGCAGGGTGCGGAAGGTCGGGCAGTCGAACGGGTCGCGGGCCGCGAGCCCCACCCGGTTCAGGTACCGCACGACCATGCCGTAGGACCGCAGGGCCGTGGTCTCCGTGTAGGGCATCCCGATGGACGCGCAGTGCTCGCGGACGATCTCACGGGCCCGGGCGAGGTGCGGTCGCGGCATGCTCGGGAAGAGGTGGTGCTCGACCTGGTAGTTCAGACCGCCGTACAGCGCCGTGATCCCACGGTCCGGCACGACGCGTCCGCCCATGATGTTGCGGGACGTCAGCACCTGCCGCGACAGGAAGTCGAGCTTCGAGTCGTGGGGGATGATCAGCATCCCCTTGTGGTTGGGGGCGAACGACGCACCCATGTAGACGCCGAACACGGCGAGGTGCACGCCGACGAAGGCGGCGGCGATCCCGGGTGGCAGGAGCCAGAACACCAGGCCGAGGTAGACGGCGAGGCGCACGGCGATGGTGACGATCTCACGCACCCAGCCCTCGCGCCGGTCGCTGATCAGGCTCTTGATGGACGTGACGTGCAGGTTGAGGCCCTCGAGGGTCAGCAGCGGGAAGAAGAGCCAGCCCTGCCGGCGGATGATGACCGCGCGCCAGCCCGACTTCGTGGCCGCGTCCTCCTCGGTGAACGAGATGGTGTCGAACGAGATGTCCGGGTCGGCACCGACCTTGTTCGGGTTGGCGTGGTGGCGTGTGTGCTTGTTCATCCACCACGAGTACGAGATGCCGACGACACCGTTCGCGAGCCAGCGCCCGGCACGGTCGTTGGCAGGCCCGGACGTGAAGACCTGGCGGTGCGAGGCCTCGTGCGCGAGGAACGAGAACTGGGTGAGGACGATGCCGAGCACGCCCGCCAGCGCGAGCTGCCACCAGGAGTCCCCGAGCAGGAACATCCCCGCGACGACACCCACGGTCAGGGCAGCGAGGACGCCCGCGGTGGTCGCGTAGAAGCCGACGCGGCGCTTGAGCAGGCCGGCGTCTCGCACCGTCCGCAGCAGCGCGGCGTAGGTGCCCGTCGCGGCGTCGCGCGGACGGACGCGGGCCGCGCCGACGACGGGGGGGCTGACGAGAGAGGTCACGCTGCCTCGCAGGTGCTCGGGTCGACTTCCCAGCCTGTCGGTGAGCGGACGCTCGTCGTGCGGATGTGCCGACTGTACGGGACCGTGCTGGGCGTGTCGGATGGTGAGCGGCACCACGCAGGATCTCCCCATCTTCCGCGCCGTCCCCCCTGACGGCGCGGAAGAAGGGGAGCCGGACCGTCAGGACTCCCGCAGCTCCAGGTACTTCGCGATGAGGGCCTTCGTCGACGGGTCCTGCGCGTCGAGCGCAGCGCTGTCGCCCGTGACCGCGGGCGCGATCTCGAGCGCGAGCTTCTTGCCCAGCTCCACGCCCCACTGGTCGAACGAGTCGATGCCCCACACGACACCCTGGACGAACGTGATGTGCTCGTACAGCGCGACGAGCTGCCCGACGACGGACGGCGTCAGGGCAGGCGCGAGGATCGACGTCGTCGGACGGTTCCCCGAGAAGACGCGCGCCGGAACGATCGCCTCGTCCGTGCCCTCGGCCCGGACCTCGTCGGCCGTCTTGCCGAACGCGAGCGCCTTCGTCTGCGCGAAGAAGTTCGCGAGGAACAGGCTGTGCACGTCCGCTCCCGGCTCGACGGCGGCGCCGTCGCCGACCGCGTCGAGCAACGGGCGCGCCGGGTTCGCCACGGCGATGAAGTCCGCCGGGATGAGTCGCGTGCCCTGGTGGATGAGCTGGTAGAACGCGTGCTGGCCGTTCGTGCCGGGCTCGCCCCAGAACACCTCGCCGGTCTGCGTCGTCACGGGCGTGCCGTCCCAGCGGACCGACTTGCCGTTCGACTCCATGGTGAGCTGCTGCAGGTACGCCGGGAACCGGTGCAGGTACTGCGCGTACGGGAGGACGGCGTGCGTGTGCGCGTCGAGGAAGTTCGTGTACCAGACGTTGAGCAGGCCCATGAGGACGGGCACGTTCGCCTCGAGCGGCGTGGTGCGCACGTGCTCGTCCGCGGCGTGGAAGCCCGCGAGGAGCTCCTCGAACGCGTCGGGCCCGACGGCGATGGCGACGGACGTCCCGATGGCCGAGTCGACCGAGTACCGGCCGCCGACCCAGTCCCAGAACCCGAACGCGTTGTCCGGGTCGATGCCGAACGCCGCGACCTTGTCGAGCGCCGTGGAGACCGCGACGAAGTGCTTGCCGACCGCGGCGGTGCGCGCGTCGTCGGTGTCGTCGAGCACGCCGGCGTCCGCGAGGCGCTCCCACAGCCACTGGCGCGCGAGGCGCGCGTTCGTGAGGGTCTCGAGCGTGCCGAACGTCTTCGACGCGACGATGAACAGCGTGGTCTCGGGGTCGAGGTCGGCCGTCTTCTCGTACACGTCCGACGGGTCGATGTTCGACACGAACCGCACCTCGAGACCCGGCTGGACGTACGGCTTGAGCGCCTCGTAGACCATGACCGGCCCGAGGTCGGAGCCGCCGATGCCGATGTTCACGACCGTCTCGACACGCTTGCCGGTGACGCCCGTCCACTCGCCCGAGCGGACCTTGTCGGCGAAGTCGTAGACGCGCGCGAGCACCTCGTGGACGTCGTGGTCGACGTCCTGGCCGTCGACCACGAGCGGCTCGCGGCTGCCGGCCTCGTCGTCCTCGGGGTCGACGGACGGGCGACGCAGGGCGGTGTGCAGGACGGCGCGGTCCTCGGTGACGTTGATGTGGTCGCCGCGCAGCATCGCCTCGTACCGTCCGGCGACGTCGACCTCGCGCGCGAGCGCGACCAGAAGGGTCAGCGTCTCGTCCGTCACGAGGTTCTTCGAGAGGTCGACGGTCAGGTCGGCGAGGTCGAGCGTGAGGCGCTCCGCGCGGCCGGGGTCGGCGGCGAACCAGCCGCGCAGGTCCGGGGTCAGGGCGTCGCGGTGCGCGCCGAGAGCGCCCCAGGAGGAGGTCGTGGTGGGGTCGGTCGGGGGTGTCGTGGTCACGGTTCGAATCTACGCGGCCGCGCGCCCTGGTGCCGCGTGTCGCCCGGCCCGTGAGCCCGGGGCAGGAGCGGTCACAGACCGCACGATCCGTGCTGCCGCAGGACGCCGGTACCGTGGACGGATGCGTACGGGGGTGCGGTCGGGACGACGGCGCTGGCGACGCCGGGAGACGGCGCTCGTCGGTGCGGGCGCGCTCGTCGTCGCGCTCGGGCTCGGCGGCGTCTCGTACGTGGGCCGCGATCGTGTGCTCGAGCAGGACCTCTACCTCGACACCATGGCGGTGTCGGTGAGCGTGGACGCGTCCGGCACGGTCCACCAGGAGCTTCGACCGGTGCCCGCGACGACGGGCGACGACGCGCTGCTGCCCGGCTCGCGCGTCCTGCGTCCGGCGGCCGACGCGTCCGCCGCCGAGGTCACGGCCGCGGACGCGGAGGCGACCGCCCAGCGCGACTGGCTCGCGGCCGGCACCGTGCCGGGGGCCGGCACCGCTGACGAGGACATGGCGCGCGACGCCCTCCTGGACCTGCACGTCATGACCGCGGACGACGGCGCCGTCCTCGCCGCGGGGTCCGGGCCGTGGCAGTACGCCTGGCCGCGCGACGGCGCGTTCGCCGCGGTCGCGTTCGCCCGGACGGGCCACCTGGACGACGCCCGCCGCGTGCTCGCGTTCTTCCAGCGCGCGCAGGAGCGGACGGGCGACCTCGAGGCCCGGTACCTGCCGGACGGCTCCGGGTCGCCCGACGGCCGGGCTCGTCAGCTCGACGGGAACGGCTGGCTGCTGTGGGCTCTCGGCGAGGTGGTCGACGCGGCGCCCGTGGCGCAGCAGGCGGGCCTCCTGGACGACTTCGCGAGCCTGCGGCACCGGTCCGAGGACGCGGCACGTGCCGCCCTGCAGACGACCGGCCGATATGCCGGGCTCCCGAGGGTGTCGCCCGACTACTGGGAGAAGAAGGAGACGAAGCCGACGCTCGGCACCGCCGCCGCGCTCCTCGCTGGCCTGCGCGCCGCCGAGCGGCTCGAGGACCACGCCGGCGACACGGGACGGTCGGCACGGGCCGGGTCGTCGGCGGCGACCCTGGCGGCGGCGATCGACCGCGAGTTCGGACCCGACTACGGCCGGTACCCCGGCAGCGACCGCCGCGACGCGGCCGTCGCGTTCCTGCTCCCGCCGTTCGCCGCGACCGCGGACCCGGCGGTCGTGTCCGCGCTCGGCGCCGCCGCCGACCAGATGGCGCGCCCGGCGGGCGGCCTCGCGCCGGGTGCCGACTGGCACGACGACGGCGTGTCCTGGACGCCCGAGACCGCCGCCGTCGCCCTGGGTGCCGCCTCGGCCGGGGACGACGACCTCGCGCGGCGGCTCGTCGACTTCCTCGCGACGCACCGCACGGCCGCCGGGTCGATGTCCGAGAAGGTGCTGTTCGACGGCCGTCCGGCGGGTACCGCACCGCTGGTCTGGAGCGAGGCGACGACGCTGCTGGTCCTCGACGCGCTGGACGACGAGGACCAGCTGGACGGCTAGGCGCTCAGCCGCGGTGCATCCCGTGCATGCCGTCCATGTCCTGCATGCCGCCCTGGTCGTGCATCGCCGGCATGCCTGGCATGTGCGCCTCCGAGCCGGCGGGCGTGGCCGACATCCCCGCGCCCGCGACGGACGCCACCACGACCGCGGTGAGCAGCAGGACGCTGAGCTGGCCGGCCGTCCGCCGCCCCGACGGGACGCTCGCACGAGGGCTGCTGCCGGACCGTGCGTCCGCACGGCGCGCGGCGATCGTCACGGCCACGCCAGCGCCGACCTGCAGGAGAGCGGCCGCGGCGTCCGCCGTCCCGATCACCTCGTGGAGCGCCCCGGCGAGAGCGAGCCACCCGGCTCCCGCCGCAGCGAGGACCGGGCCGACCGTGCGTCCGGCGGGAACACGTCCGCCACGCAGCGCGACCAGGGCGAGCCCGAGCTCCGCGAGACCCAGGACGAGCGGGACGGCGAGGAGCGCAGACCCGCCCTGGTCGCCCACGAGCGCCAGGTTCACGAGCGCCGCGCCGAGCACGACGAACGCGAGCGCGGTCGTCGTCGCCCAGCTCGGCGTCCGGACGGTCGTGGTCCGTTCCGTCCGGACGCCGGGACGGGCGGTGACGGCGGACATGTCAGGCGACCGCCTGGTTCGTCCGGTCGGGCTCGCGGTCGGCGGCGAGGCCGACGCCGAGCAGCAGCACGGCGCTCGCGAGGTGCAGGACGTTGTCGGCACCGTTCAGCGCGATGATGTTCGCCGCCGACCCGATGATGAACAGCCCGACGATCCCGACGAGCAGGTACACGGCGCCGATCGTGGTGTTCACCGCGCGCGCGGACCCGACCGCACGGGACGCGAGCAGCAGGGCGAGCCCGATCGCGACGTGCACGATGTTGTGCAGCGGGTTCACCGCGAACACGATCAGCTCCTTGCCCTCGGTCGACGCGAAGCCGACCCCGGGCGTGATCGCGAAGCCCACGAGGCCCACGAGGAGGTACACGGCGCCGAAGACCGCTGCGAGCAGACGGTTCGGGGAGGAGGTCAAGCCGTTCATCGGTCGCACCTTCCGGTCGTGGCGCGGGCCGTCCCCGCGCCGTCACGTGCGGGGTTCGGTGCCCGGACGCGTCCGGATGGGTGCGTCGTCAGTCGCGGCGCCAGGACCGGTCGGTGAGCATGCGCGAGACGGACAGCCCGATGGGCAGCGCCACGATCACGAGGCCCGCCTGGGCGCCGAACGAGAGCGCCTGCGTCATGTCGCCGTCGGACAGGTGGAACACGGCCCGGTACGCGAGGGCGCCCGGCACCATGATGACGACCGCCGGCACGGACACGGTGATCCGCGGGACCCGCAGGCGTGGCGCGACCACGGCGGTGAGCAGCCCCACGACGACCGCGCCCGCGAACGCGGCGCCCTGGACGGCGACCCCGCGCTCGTCCAGGGCGATCCGCAGGACGTTCCCGACCGCGCCGACGGCCGCGGCCCCGAGGGCCATGCGCCACGGGCTGTTGAACATCAGGGCGAAGCCGAGCACGCCCCCGAAGCTCGCGACCGCGCGCAACGTCCACAGGACGACGCCGGGCAGGTCGGGCGGGACGGGCAGGTCAGGGGACAGGCCCGCGAGCGCCGACACGCCCCACACCGACAGGGCTGCCGACGCGAGGATCGCGGTCGCGTACGCGAGCCGGGACAGCGCCGCCGAGAAGTCCGACTTCGCGATGTCGAGCCCGCCCGTCACGAGCGGGAAGCCCGGCACGAGGAACAGGACCGCGGCGACGTACCCGGCCTGGTGCTGCGTCTGGGTCAGTCCGGTGCCGTGCAGGCTGCCGACGAGGCCCAGGTAGACCAGGCACGCGAGGGCGGCGACGAGCATCGTGGTGCCGAAGTGGTTGTACCCGCCGTGCAGCAGCCGGCGGCGGACGCCCTGCCCGAGCGTCGCCGCGACGAGCACGCCCACCATCTCGACCGGACCGGCACCCAGCAGGAACGCGAACGCCGTGCACGCGACACCCGCAGACAGGGCGTTGAGCCACGGCCCGTACAGCGGTCCCGCGTGCTCGATGTCGTCCAGGCGTGCCGTGACGTCCTCGACGGTGACGGTGCCCGGGTCGGCGCGCTCGACGTCCGACGCGAGGGCCTCGAGGTCGGCGAGCCGCCGCGCGTCCACCCCGACCCGGCGCACCTCCGTGACCTCCGTGCGGAACGAGCGCCCGCGCCGGGACGTCGTCGTGATCTCGGTCAGCGTGACCTGCGCCTCGTGGGTCTCGACGCCAAGCGCGTGGGCAACCCGGGCCATCGACTGCTTGACCCGGTACGACCCCGTCCCGGACGACAGGCTCAGGCGGCCGACCCGCAGCACCACGCCCGACCGGCGGATCAGGTCGAGCTCGTCGGCGTCCGGGAGAGACGGCATGGCGTCATCCTCTCGGACGCCGCCGGGGTGCGCAGCCCCGCCCGTCCTGCCCGTCGCCGAACAGGCGTTTGCCCACCTGATATCGCGTGATCCGGTGGACGAGCGCCTGCTCGGCGGGAGGCGAGCGCCTGCTCGGGCGTCAGGCCTGCGCGGCTCCCGTGTTCGGGCCGATCACCGAGAAGGTGGCCCCCCGCGGGTCGGTGACGTTCAGGAGCCGGCCGAACGGTGTGTCCTCCGGCCCCCGGACGACCGTCCCGCCCAGCTCGGTCACCCGGGCCGCGGTCGCGTCGGCGTCGTCCGTCCCGAAGTAGACGAGCCAGTACGACGGCCCGGGGACGCCCGAGCGGGGGTCGTCCATGATCCCGGCGTACTGCTGCCCGCCGACCTCGTCGACGGCGTACCGGAACTGCGGCTCGTCCGACATGATCCTCGGCGTCCACCCGAGCTCCGCGTAGAACGGCACGCTCGCGTCGAAGTCCTGGGTGTGCAGCTCGTGCCACCCCGGCGCGGCGTGCTCCGCGACCGTCTCGAAACCGGTCTGGGTGCCCGGCTGCCACAGCGACACCGCGGCGCCCGACGGGTCGACTACGACCGCCTGACGTCCCAGGTCCATGACGTCGAGCGGGTCGAGGACGACGCTGCCGCCCGCGCGCTTCGCCGCCTCGGTCGCGGCGTCGACGTCCGGGGCGTGCAGGTGGACGAGCCACCCGAGCGGGGACTGCGGCGACATCTGCGGCATGACGCCTGCGACGCGCTTCCCGTCGAGGAAGAACGTGCCGTAGTTCCCGAACTCCGGACCGTGGTTCTCGTGCGTCCAGCCGAACAGGTCGGTGTAGAACGCGACGGTGGCGTCGAGGTCGTCCGTCGTGAGGTCGTTCCAGATCGGTGCCCCGGTGGGCAGGTCGCCGCGTGCAGGCATGGTTCCTCCAGGGTGCGTGTGATCGGTGTGCGCGGGATGTCCGTGCTCCCACTCTCGACCGACCGGCGAAATCGCGCGAACTCATCGCCCCGGTGCGGCCGGGGGTCGTCCGTCGCCTACGCAAGGTCGCTTCGCGTCCGTTGCGGCGCACGCGAAGCGCCGATCCGCACGCGGAGCTCGCGCCCGGACCCGCGCGCGTCCGGACGCCGGCCGCCGCAGAGTGGACACGGAGGTGGCGACATGACCGACACGTACCCGACGATCAGCGGCGTCGTCCTGGACACGACGGACGCCCGGGCGCTCGCGGAGTTCTACCGCGCGCTGTTCGGGCTCGAGTACCGCGAGGGCGACGCCCCGCCCGCTGCGGGCGAGCCGGATCCGCGCGGCGAGGACTGGCTCGTCCTGCGCGGTGAGGGGTTCTCGCTGGGCTTCCAGCAGGTCGACGACCTGGCCCGCTCGACGTGGCCCGCGCCGGACGTCCCGCAGCAGCTCCACCTGGACACGACGGTGGGTTCGGCGGACGAGCTGGCGCGCCAGCGGGACCGCGCGCTCGCGCTGGGCGCGACGGTCCTGCACGACCGCAGCGACCATCCCGACGAGCCGCTCTACGTGTTCGCGGACCCGGACGGCCACCCGTTCTGCATCTTCGTGGCGTAGCCGGTCGACGCGGTCAGCCGGCGGCGTCCAGCGCCTGCACGACCCGGCGGACGCTCGACTCGAGCCCCCACTCCTCGATGAGGGTCGCGAGCGCGTCGGGGAACGCGGGGACGCGGGGGAGCGCGTCCGGTAGCGGGTCGTCGGAGCTCGGGAGCGCCAGCGAGACGGGGGCGTGCCGCGCAACCCGGACGACACCGGGCGCGACGTCGAGGTAGTCGGACGCCTCGGTGAGCCGGCGCCGCTGGGTCGCGGTGAGACCGGGGTCGCCGTCGTCGCGGGCCCGCACGACGCCGGCGAGGTCGCCGTACTTCGCGAGCAGCGCCGCGGCGGTCTTCTCGCCGACGCCCGCGACACCGGGCAGCCCGTCGGACGGGTCGCCGCGCAGCGTCGCCATGTCGGCGTAGGCGGGGCCGGACGCCACGGCGTACTTCTCGCGGAGCACGGCCTCGTCGACGACGAGCAGGTTCTTGATGCCCTTGACGGGGTAGAGGACGCGCACCCGGTCGTCGTCGGACACGAGCTGGAACAGGTCGCGGTCGCCGGTGACGATGTCGACGGGGTCGCGGTCGCCCTCGGGCCGGGACGCCTCGCGCGCGACGAGCGTCCCGATGACGTCGTCGGCCTCGAACCCGGGCGCGCCGACGCGGGGGATGCCGAGGGTCGCGAGCGCTTCGACGATGACGGGGATCTGGCGCTGCAAGGCCTCGGGGACCTCCTCTCGCCACCCGGGGGTCCCGTCGGGGCCGTCGAACCCGGTGAGCTCCTCGACGACGCGGTGACCCTTGTACGAGGGGATGGCCTCGACGCGGAACCGCGGCCGCCAGTCCTCGTCCCAGCACGCCACGAGACGGGTGGGGTGGTGGTCGGTGACGAGGGTCGCAATCATGTCGAGCAGCCCGCGCACGGCGTTGACGGGCGTGCCGTCGGGCGCCTTGATCGAGTCGGGCACCCCGAAGAACGCCCGGAAGTACAGGCTGGCGGTGTCGAGCAGAAGCAGGCGTCCGGGGACGGCGTCGGCGGTCATGCACCCATCCTGCCGCGGACGTCCGACGACGTCAGCGGGGATCGCGTGGGCGTTCGGACGGGTCCCAGCCGGGCCGGGGCTCGCGGGCGGCGACGGACGCGTCCCGGGACCGGTACACGATGTACGGGCGGAACAGGTAGGGCAGGGGTGCCGAGAACGCGTGGACGAGCCGGGTGAAGGGCCACAGGGCGAAGAGCAGGAACGCGGCGACGATGTGGAGCTGGAAGGGCGCGGGCACCCCGGTCATCAGGACGGGTTGCGGGTCGAGGTACCAGAGCGACCGGAACCACGGCGAGATGCTCTCGCGGTAGTCGTACCCGCCGCCGGCCTCGAGCAGCTGGGTCTGGACGGTCGACCAGGCGCCGAGGGCGATGGACGCCGTGAGGCCGACGTACATGGTCTTGTCCATGCGCGTGGTGGCGAGGAACACCGGTCCGGTGGTGCGCCGGCGGTAGATCAGGATGAGGAGGCCGGCGACGAGCAGCAGCGCGCCGAACGACCCGGCGTAGGTCGCGAGCGCGTGGTACCAGGTCTCGGAGATGCCGGCGGCCTCGGTCCACGTCTTGGGGACGACCAGCCCGACGACGTGCCCGACGACGACCAGCAGCAGCCCGACGTGGAACATCGGAGACCCGAGGCGCAGCAGCCGGTTCTCGTAGAGCTCGGAGGACCGGGTGGTCCAGCCGAACTTGTCGTACCGGTAGCGCCAGAACGTCCCGACGACGAACACGGCGAACGTCACGTACGGCAGGACGACCCAGAGCAGGATCTGGGAGCTGGTGGCGCCGCTCATCGTGGCCCTCCGCCGGTCGGGTCGTACGGTTCGAGCGGGCCGTGGGCGCTCACGCCCACCATCTCGGTCGGGGGACCGGCGGTCACGAGTTCCGTGTACCGACGGTGCATCGCCGGGTCGAGCGGGCCGAGGGTGAGGCAGACGGCTTCGACGACGTCCGTCCAGGGGCTGCGCTCGCCGCGGTCGGCGGACGCGAGCGCGGAACGCAGCACCTCGATGCCGTCGCGGTGGGTGCCGAGGAGCCCCGCCGCGATGACGGCGTCGTCGCCGGTGGCGCGCGCGGAGAACTCGAGGACGACGGGCAGGTGGTCGGGCAGCTCGTCACCGGCGACCTCCCACCCGGCGGCCCGGTACGCCTCGACGAACCGGACGAGCGCGGTCCCGCGCCGACGGGTGTCGCCAGCGGCAAAGTACGACAGGTACATGGAGCACTGGCGCCGCAGGTCGAACGTACGCACGTATGCGGCGGCGAGGACGTCGGCCGGCGTGTTCTCGACGACGTCCACGAAGGCGGCGAGGCGGGTGGCGACGTCCGCGGGCAAGGGGCTGAGGAGTGCGCGCACGGCCGCGGTGCTCGTCCGCAGCGTGTCGTCCGGGTAGCCGAGCAGGACGGATGCGGCGAGGTGCGCCGCCCGTCGCTGCTGCGGGGTGACGGGGAGGGCGTCGAGGGGCTCGGCGCGGGGCGTGCGCCGCGACAGCGTGACGAAGCTCCGCATCAGCTCTCCTCGGGAGGGGTCGCGCGGGTGGACGGCCGTTCGTGGGCGTCGTCGTCGGTCGGCGTGGAGCCGGGCGGGAACAGGCCGGCCGGGCGACCGTTCCCGTCCCAGTTCAGGAGATTGACCCGCCCGGGGGTCGACGGTCCGTTGGGGGAGTCGGCGGTCTGCCGCGCCTGCAGGACGTGGAAGTTCTCGACGGCCACGGGTGCCGGCTTGCCGGAGGAGGAGCCGAACGGCCCCGCACCGCCCATCCCGGGCCCGCCGTCGAAGTCGAGCGAGCAACTCATCTCCTCGAGCTCGCGCGCGATCTCGGTGTGCGCGGGCGGGATGACGTAGCGGTCCTCGTACTTGGCCACGGCGAGGAGTCGGAACATGCTCTCGACCTCGCTGCCCGTCATGCCGACGGCGGCGGCGGTCTCCTCGTTGCCGGGATCGCCGAGGTTGATGTCCCGCATGTAGGACCGCATGGCGGCGAGCCGCCGCAGCACCCGTTCGACGGGTCGGGTGTCGCCCGCGGTGAACAGGCCGGCCAGGTAGTCCAGGGGGATGCGGAGCTGCGGGATGGCAGCGAACAGGGTGCGCGCGTCCTCCCCGTCGTTGCCGGACGACGCGATCACGTCGACGACGGGCGACAGCGGCGGGATGTACCAGACCATGGGGAGGGTCCGGTACTCGGGGTGCAGCGGCAGCGCGAGCTCGTACCGGCTGATGAGCGCCCAGATCGGTGACCGCTGGGCGGCCGTGATCCAGTCCTCCGGGATGCCTGCGGCGCGGGCAGCGGCGACCACCTCGGGGTCGTCCGGGTCGAGGAAGACGGACCGTTGCGCGGCGAGCAGGTCGTGCTCGTCCTCGACCGATGCCGCCTCGGTGACGCGGTCCGCGTCGTAGAGGACGAGCCCGAGGTAGCGGAGGCGTCCGACGCACGTCTCGGAGCAGATCGTGGGCAGGCCGACCTCGATGCGCGGGTAGCACAGGGTGCACTTCTCGGCCTTGCCGGTCTTGTGGTTGAAGTAGACCTTCTTGTACGGGCACCCGGTGACGCACATGCGCCACCCGCGGCACTGGTCCTGGTCCACGAGGACGATCCCGTCCTCGGCCCGCTTGTACATGGCGCCCGACGGGCACGACGCGACGCACGCCGGGTTGAGGCAGTGCTCGCAGATGCGCGGCAGGTAGAACATGAACGTCTGCTCGAGCTCTTCGGCGACGTGCTCCGACATGTGCTGCAGGATCGGGTCGCGCTGCATGGTCGCGGTCGACCCGGCGAGGTCGTCGTCCCAGTTGGCCGACCACTCGATCTTCATGTCCTTGCCGGTGAGCAGGGACTTGGGTCGTGCGACGGGCGTCTGCTTGCCCTGCGGTGACGACAGCAGCAGGTCGTACTCGTACGTCCAGGGCTCGTAGTAGTCGTGGATGGACGGCAGCTTCGGGTTGGAGAAGATCGTCGCCAGCTTCTTGATCTTCCCGCCGGCGCGGAGCTTGAGCTTCCCGCGCCTGGTGCGCTCCCAGCCGCCCTGCCAGCGCTCCTGGTCCTCGTGCGTGCGGGGGTAGCCGAGCCCGGGCCGGGTCTCGACGTTGTTGAACCACACGTACTCGACGCCGGTGCGGTTCGTCCACGCCTGCTTGCAGGTGACGGAGCACGTGTGGCAGCCGATGCACTTGTCGAGGTTCATCACCATCGACATCTGGGCCATGACCTTCATCGCGTCGTCCCCTCAGTACTCGACGTCCTGCGACCGCCGACGGATCGTGGTGATCTCGTCGCGCTGGTTCCCGGTGGGACCGAGGTAGTTGAACGCGAAGCTCAGCTGCGCGTACCCGCCGACGAGATGGCTGGGCTTGAGCAGGATGCGCGTCAGGGAGTTGTGGATCCCGCCACGCAGCCCCGACGCCTCCGCGATCGGGACGTCGATGGTGCGGTCCGTGGCGTGGTGCATGTAGACCGTGCCCTCGGGCATGCGGTGCGACACGACGGCGCGGGCCACCACCACTCCGTTGCGGTTCACGGCCTCGACCCACTCGTTGTCGACCACGCCGATCTTCGCGGCGTCCTGCGGCGACATCCAGACGTTGGGTCCGCCGCGCGACAGCGACAGCATGAACAGGTTGTCCTGGTACTCGGAGTGGATCGACCACTTGGAGTGCGGTGTCAGGTACCGCACCGCGACGGTCTGCTCGGTCCGCTCCCCGACCTGCGGCGAGTCCTGGAACAGGCGGTGGAGGTCGAGCGGTGGCCGGTACACGGGCAGCTGCTCCCCGAGCTCGGCCATCCAGTCGTGGTCGAGGAAGAAGTGCTGCCGTCCGGTGAGGGTGTGCCACGGCTTGAGGCGCTCGACGTTGACGGCGAACGCGGTGTACCGGCGACCGCCGTGCTCGGACCCCGACCACTCGGGCGACGTGATGACGGCCGTCGGCCGCGCCTGGATGTCCGGGAACGTGATCCGCACGCCCTCCTCGTCCCGTGCGAGGTCGGCGAGCGGCGTGCCGGTGCGCCGCTCCAGCTGCTCGAAGCCCTGGACGGCGAGACGTCCGTTGGTCGTCCCGGACAGGGCGAGGATCGTCTCGCAGACGAATGTGTCCCGGTCGAGCCGCGGGCAGCCTGCGGTGGGGCCACCCGCGACGACGCCGTTGCGCCGGGCGAGCCCGTCGACCTCCGGCCCGGGGGAGAACGTGACGCCCTTCGTGGCCATCCCCGCCTTGGCGGTCAGCGGCCCGAGCGCTCCGAGGCGCGCGGCCAGCGCCGGGTAGTCCCGCTCGACGACGACGAGGCGCGGCATCGTCACTCCGGGGACGAGGTCGCGCTCCGACATCGGCGCACCCCAGTCCTCGACGGTCCCGTGCGGTACGGCCATCTCGTCGGGCGAGTCGTGCATGAGCGGCACGGCGACGAGGTCCTCCCGCACACCGAGGTGCGTCTCCGAGTACTCGGAGACGAGCCGGGCGATCGTGTGGAAGATGTCGAAGTCGGTGCGGGTCTGCCACGGCGGGGCGATGGCGGGGTTGAAGGAGTGCACGAACGGGTGCATGTCCGTGCTGGACAGGTCGTGCTTCTCGTACCAGGTCGCTGCCGGCAGCACGACGTCCGAGAACAGGGTGGTCGACGTCATCCGGAAGTCCAGGGTGGTCAGCAGGTCGACCTTCCCCTGCGGGGCGTCGTCGCGCCAGACCATCTCCGCGGGACGACGGTCCGGACCGGACTCCTGGGCGCTGACGGCGGCGTCGGCACCCAGCAGGTGCTTGAGGAAGTACTCGTTGCCCTTGCTGGACGACCCGAGGATGTTGGAGCGCCACACCGTGATGCAGCGGGGGAAGTTCTCCGGCGCGTCGGGGTCCTCGACGGCGAACCGGAGGCGGCCGGACCTGAGCTCCTGCACAACGTGCTCGGCCGGCTCGACCCCGGCCGCCCGGGCCTCGGCGACCACGTCCAGCGGGTTCCGGTCGAACGTCGGGTAGGACGGCATCCAGCCGCGGCGTGCGGACTCCACGAGGCAGTCGGCCGTGGTGCGCCCGGCGAAGATCCCGGGCCCCGTGGGCGAGGAGAGCGTGTCGGCGGGCAGGCCGTCGTAGCGCCACTGGTCGGTCGCGAGGTACCAGAACGCGGTGCCGATCATGTGGCGCGGTGGCCGCGACCAGTCGAGCGCGTTGGCGTACTGGTTGAAGCCGGTCAGGGGTCGGACCTTCTCCTGGCCGACGTAGTGCGCCCAGCCGCCCCCGTTGACGCCCTGGCAGCCCGTCATGGTCGTCAGGGCCAGGAACGCGCGGTAGATCGTGTCCGAGTGGAACCAGTGGTTCGTGCCGGCGCCCATGATGATCATGGACCGGCCACCGGACCGTTCGGCGTTGCCCGCGAACTCGCGGGCGATGCGCGCGGCCTGGGCCGCGGGCACCCCCGTGATCTGCTCCTGCCAGGCGGGCGTCGCGGGCGTCCGCGGGTCGTCGTAGCCCGTGGGCCACGTCCCGGGAAGATCCAGCGCGGTGCGGTTGACCCCGTACTGCGCGAGCAGCAGGTCGAACACCGTGGTGACGAGGTGGCCCCCGACGCGTCGCACGGGCACGCCGCGCAGGACGCTCCCGGCTCCTCCCTCGTGCTCGTGCCCCGTCGCCGGCACGACGTCGAACCGGGGGAGCGCGATCGTGGCGGTGAACGGCGTCGCGTCGTCGGACGCGACGTCCGCGATGCTGAGCACCGGGTCCACGTCCGCGAGGTCGAGGTTCCAACGACCGACGTCCGCGTCGCCGAACCGGTGGCCCAGCGACCCGTTCGGCACGCGTGGGGTGCCGTCCGCGTCGAGCAGCACGGTCTTGAACGCGGCGTTCGCCTGTGCCGCGTGCTCGGGCAGGTCGGCGGCGGTGAGGAACTTCGCCGGCACGCGGGGCCGCTCTCCGGGGCCGTCGGGCGCGTCGTAGCCCGTCCGGGGCGCCGGGGCGAGGGTCACGAGGTACGGGGAGTCGGAGAACCGCTTGAGGTAGTCGACGAACCGCTCCGTGCGGCGCTCGACGAGGAACTCCCGGAGGATCACATGACCCATCGCGAGGGCGAGCGCGCCGTCCGTCCCCGGCTGCGGCGACATCCACTCGTCGGCGAACTTGGTGTTGTCTGCGTAGTCGGGCGAGACGGTCACGACCTTCTGCCCGCGGTAGCGCGCCTCCGTCATGAAGTGCGCGTCCGGCGTGCGGGTGACCGGGACGTTGGAGCCCCACATGATGCAGTAGGACGCGTTCCACCAGTCCGCGGACTCGGGCACGTCCGTCTGGTCGCCGAACACCTGCGGCGACGCCACCGGCAGGTCGGCGTACCAGTCGTAGAAGCTGAGCATGGTTCCGCCCAGCAGCGAGAAGAACCGCGACCCGACGCCGTGGGAGACCATCGACATGGCGGGGATGGGGGAGAAGCCGGCCACCCGGTCGGGGCCGTACCGCTTGATCGTGTGCACGTGCGCTGCCGCGACGATCTCGGCGGCCTCGTCCCACGTCGCCCGCAGCAGCCCACCCTTGCCGCGCGCCGCCTTGTACGAGCGGGCCGCCTCGGGGTCGTCGGTGAGGGCCTCCCACGCGAGGACCGGGTCGCCGCCGACGCGAGCCTTCGCCGCCCGGTACGCGGTGAGGAGCGCCCCGCGGACGTACGGGTAGCGCACTCTCGTCGGCGAGTACGTGTACCAGGAGAACGCCGCGCCGCGCGGGCACCCGCGCGGCTCGTACTCCGGCGAGCCCGGCCCGACGCTCGGGTAGTCCGTCTGCTGCGTCTCCCACGTGATGATGCCGTCCTTGACGTACACCTTCCACGAGCACGACCCCGTGCAGTTCACGCCGTGCGTGGAGCGGACCACCTTGTCGTGCGACCAGCGGTCCCGGTAGAACACGTCTCCCTGGCGTCCGCCCTGCAGGAACACCTGCCGGAGGTCTTCGGAGACCTCCCCACGACGCAGGTGCTTGCCGAGGCGGAGCAGGCCCTGCTCGAGCGGGTCGTCGAGCGCCGTCATCAGGCGGCACTCCCGGCGTCGGTGGACGCCGCCTGTCGCTGCACGCGGCTCTTCACCGGCCCGAGCGTGAAGAACATCGTCAGGAGGGCGATGATCGCGAGGAGCGCGAAGCCGAGGTCGTAGTTGCCCTGCTGCCCGTAGACCGCGCCCATGATGAGCGGCGGGATGAACCCTCCGAGGCCGCCCGCGGCCCCGACGAGCCCGGTCACCGCCCCGACCTTCCCGGGCGGGGCAGCCTTCGCGACGAGCGCGAACACGGCCCCGGACGCGGCGCCCAGCGCGGCGGCCAGGCCCAGGAACCCGACCGTCCCCCAGAACGACAGCGACGGCTGGAACGCCTCGACCATGGCGAGCACCGCCACCGTCCCGAAGCACGTGACGCACACGGGGATGCCGCCGACCTTGTCGGACAGCCAGCCGCCCACCGGGCGCATGATCACGGCGAGGATCACGAACCCGGCCGTGCGGTTCGCCGCGTCGGACGTGGAGAGCCCGTATGCGTTGTGCAGGTCCGTGGGCAGGTAGACGCTGAACGCCACGAAGCCGCCGAACCCGATCGCGTAGAGCCACGAGAGCTGGAGGGTCGCAGGGAGCTTGAAGGTCGTCCAGGTGCGGTTCCAGAAGCCCTCCGCCGCCGTCGACGGCGACGGGGGCTTCGCGTCGCGCATGAGGAACCACGCCAGCACGGCGAACACCGCGAGGATGCTCGCGACGATCACGAAGGGTGCCTTGTCGCCGTGCGCGTCCACGATCTTCACCGTCGTGAAGGCGGAGATCGCGGTGCCGCCCATGCCCATCCCGAAGATCCCGATGGCCGTCCCGCGGCGCTCGGGCGGGTACCAGGCGTTGACGTACGGGACACCGATCGCGAACGTCGTGCCGCCGAGGCCCAGGAAGAACCCGCCGATCAGCATCAGCGGGTACGAGTCGGACGCGACGAACGCGATGAAGAGGACCGGCACGATGGTCGCTGCCGTCACGATCGGGAACATCAGGCGACCGCCGTAGCGGTCGGTCAAGGCGCCCACCGGGATGCGTCCGAGCGACCCCACGATGACGGGGACCGCGACGAGGAACGACTGCTGGAAGTCCGACAGGCCGAGCGACTCCTTGTAGGAGGCCCCGAGCGGGCTGATGAGCGCCCACGCCCAGAAGTTGATCGCGAACCCGATGGTCGCGAGCGCCAGCATGAAGCCCGCCTTGGAACTCGTGCTGGGCGGCGTGGCGGCAGGTTCGCGCCGCGCTGCGGGCGCCGTGCCGGGGCCGTCGTCACGCCCGGCGGGATCTGAAGTCGACATCGCACGCTCCTCGAGGGGTGCCCGCCGTCGGACGGGCGAGTCGCCGTTGTCTCGCGCTTGTCACGCTAGCGGCGGGATCCCGGGTGCGCAGGTCGGGGCCTCGGCCTGCGCACCCGGGGCTCGCGGCGTCACGATGGACCCATGACCACCGAAACCCCCATCACCACCGCCCGCGGCTCGGTCGCGATCACGAACGCCTATGTCGTCCCGGTGGCGGGTGACCCGATCGACGGCGGCACGGTTCTCGTCGTCGACGGCGTGATCGCCGCCCTGGGCGCGGCCGCGGACGTCGACGTCCCCGAGGGCGTGCGCGTCGTCGACGCGGCCGGCCGCTGGGTGCTGCCCGGCTTCGTGGAGTCGCACGGCCACCTCGGGGTCCACGAGGAGGGCGAGGGCTGGGCCGGCAACGACACGAACGAGATGACGAACCCGGACGGCTCGGCGCTGCGCGCGCTGGACGCGATCAACCCGGACGACGAGGGCTTCCGCGACGCGCTGGCCGGCGGTGTGACGTCGGTGGTCGTGAAGCCGGGGTCGGGCAACCCGATCGGTGGGCAGACGGTCGCGATCAAGGTGTGGGGCGGCCGGACGGTCGACGAGCAGGTGATCAGCGACGCGGTGTCGGTGAAGTCGGCCCTGGGCGAGAACCCGAAGCGCATCTACGGGGAGCGTAAGCAGACGCCGGCCACCCGCCTCGGTGTCGCCGCGGTGATCCGCAAGGCGTTCGTGGACGCGCAGAACTACCGGGCGAAGCGGGACGCGGCGGCGGCGAAAGGCGACCCGTTCGACCGCGACCTCGGCAAGGAGACGCTCGTCCGGGTGCTCGACGGCGAGCTCGCGTGGGACCAGCACACGCACCGCGCGGACGACATCGCGACGGCGCTGCGCCTCGCGGACGAGTTCGGGTACCGGCTGGTGGTCAACCACGGGACGGAGGGTGCGGACCTCGCGGACGTCCTGGCGGAGCGGGACGTCCCGGTGATCTTCGGGCCGATGTTCACGACGCGGTCGAAGGTCGAGCTGCGGCATCGCGCGATCGCGAACCTGGGGCGTCTGGCGCGGGCTGGGGTACGGGTCGCGATCACCACGGACCACCCGGTCGTCCCCATCAACTTCCTGGTGCACCAGGCGTCGCTCGCCGTGAAGGAGGGCCTGGACCGGGACGTCGCGCTGCGGGCGCTCACGACGAACCCGGCCGCGTTTCTCCGCCTGGACGACCGGGTGGGGGCGCTGGTGCCGGGGCTGGACGGCGACGTCGTGGTCTGGTCGGGCGACCCGTTGGACGTGAACAGCCGCGCGGAGCGGGTGTTCGTGACGGGTGTCGAGGTGTACCGGTGGGACGCGACGGCGAACGGGGGCCTGGGTGGGGGAGCGGTGACCGAGCGGGGCAGCCGGTTCGACGTCTGACCGGCCGGACGCGGGCGTTTCGCGCGATTCGCATTGTCATGGGAGCGCTCCCATGACACGCTCGGACCATGACCACCGTGACAGCGACGTTGCGGCCCTTCCGGCCGTCCGACGCCGACGACCTCTACGACATCTGCGTCCGGACGGCCGACGCGGGCACCGACGCCCGCGGGATCTACACGTCGGACCGGCTCGTGGGCGACCTGTTCGCCTTGCCCTACGCCGTCCTCGAACCGGGCCTCGCGTTCGTCGTCGACGACGGCGAGCGCGTCGTCGGCTACGTCGTCGGGACGGCCGACACGCGCCGCTTCGTCGACCGGTACCGCGACGAGTGGGTGCCGGCGCTCGCGGGCCGGTACGCCGCCGCGCCCGCGGCGCTCGACGCGGCGTCGACCCCCGACGACGTCATGACGTACCTGCACGAGCACCCCGAACGGATGCTCGTGCCCGAGCTCGCGGCCTATCCCGCGCACCTGCACGTCGACCTGCTGCCCGCGTGGCAGGGCAAGGGCATGGGCCGGTGGCTCGTCGAACGGTTCCGTCGCGCGGCCGCCGCCGAAGGGGCTGCCGCGGTGCACGTCGGGATGGTCACCGCGAACACCGGTGCCCGTCCGTTCTACGACGCGCTCGGGTTCCACGTCGTCGACGTGCCCGACGCCGGACCGCTCACGTACCTCGGCCGCCCGACCCGCTGACCGTCTCGTCCGACGCGCGCTCGGAAAGCCGCGCGCGTACGCCTGCACGTGTCCGTCGCCTACGCGAAGTCCCTTCGCGTGCGCCGAAACACACGCGAAGGGACTTTGCGTAGGCGACGGACCGCCGCGGTCAGCGGGCCGCGCCCACCAGCTCCCGGTCGTCCGAGGCCTCGCCCGAGGTCTCGTCCGGCCCGGACGTCGGGCCGCCGTCGTCGTCGGACGACTCGTCGTCGGTGAACAGGTCCTCGGCCGACGCGCTCTCGTACTGCTCGAGGTCGAGGATGCCTTCCCGCTTCGCGACGACCACGGGCACGAGCACCTGCCCGGCGACGTTGGTCGCGGTGCGGCCCATGTCGAGGATGGGGTCGATGGCGAGGAGCAGCCCGACGCCGGCGAGCGGGAGCCCCAGGGTCGAGACCGTCAGCGTCAGCATGACGAGCGCGCCGGTCAGGCCGGCGGTGGCGGCCGACCCGACGACGGACACGAACGCGATGAGCAGGTAGTCGGTGATCGACAGGTGGATCCCGAAGAGCTGCGCGATGAAGATCGCGGACACGGCCGGGTAGATCGAGGCGCAGCCGTCCATCTTGGTGGTGGCGCCGAGCGGCACGGCGAAGGACGCGTACTCGCGCGGCACGCCGAGGTTGCGCTCGGTGACGCGCTCGGTCACGGGGAGCGTCCCGATGGACGACCGCGACACGAACGCGAGCTGGATGGCGGGCCAGGCGCCGCGGAAGTACGAGCGGACGCGCAGGCCGTTGCCGCGCAGGATCAGCGGGTACACGGCGAACAGGACGATCGCGAGGCCCAGGTAGATCGCGAACGCGAACCGGCCGAGGGGTGCGAGCAGGTCCCACCCGTACGACGCGACGGCGTTCCCGATGAGGCCGAGGGTGCCGAGCGGCGCGAGGCGGATGATCCACCACAGGACCTTCTGGACGATCGCGAGCGCGGAGCGGCTGAACGTGATGAACGGCTCGGCCTTGCGGCCGGACTTGTAGGCGGCGATGCCGACGACGAACGCGAGCACGACGATCTGCAGGACGTTGAAGCTGACGTTCGTGGTGGCGCTCGCGGCGCCGTCGGCGCCGGGCTCGAGGCTGGTCGACGCCCCGAGGCCGAGGAAGTTCGACGGGATGAGCCCGGTGAGGAAGTCGATCCACGACCCGGTGTGGTCGGGGGCGACGCCGGCGGAGATGTCGAGCGACGTGTGCTTGCCGGGCTGCAGGACGAGCCCGAGCGTGATCCCGACGGCCACGGCGATCAGCGAGGTGATCGCGAACCAGAGGATCGTCTTCCAGGCGAGACGCGCGGCGTTGGTCACGCCCTTGAGGTTCGCGATGGAGACGACGATCGCCAGGAAGACGAGCGGCGGGACGACGGCCTTGAGCAGGGTCACGAAGTCCTGGCCGATGGTGCCGAGCGTCGTGGTGAGCCAGTTGGGCGTCTCGTGGTCGGTGCCGGCGTCGACGGGGCCCATGTTCCGGGCGACCCAGCCGAGCAGGATGCCGAGCACGAGGCCGGCGACGATCTGGACGCTGAACGACGGCCAGCGCAGCCGTCGGCGTCGGGCGGTGGTGGTCGTCGCAGGCTGCTTCTCGGCGACGGCCGCGGACGCGGCGGCGTCCGGCGTGGTGGGTGCAGGCACAGGTGTTCCTCGGTGTGTCGGCGCCTCATGGGCGCGGGGGAGTCCGCGGACGGCAGGGTGCGGCCGGTCCGGGCGCGGGTGGGAAGCCGTTCCGGGGCGTGGTGGGCACACGCCGGTCGGCAGGGGGAGGACGGGTCTCGGGGCGGCCGCCCGCGTTCGCCGCGACGGTCCTCGTCGGGCGGTGCGGGGCGCGCGTCCGCGTGGGCGGAGGGCTCTACCTCGTCGTGCGGGTCAGCGACACAGCGCGCTGGCGACGCGTCGGAGGTCGACGTCGCGGCGCGTGGTGAGCAGGCCGGCGAACGGGCCTGTGGTCGGGCGCTGAGGCACGGAGGGAGCTCCTGCGGACGATGGCAGATGGTTGAAGCGTCAATGACGCGGCGTCCAGGCTAACACCGCCCCGCCGCGCCCTTGTTCCCGGCACCCTCTCGCCCCCGAGCCGTCACCCCGAGCCGTCACTCCCAGCCGCCCCCCAGCCGTCAGGCGCGGGCCTGCTCCCGCTCGACCGCCTCCTGGCACGTGACGCACCGCCGCGCCGTGGGGTGCGCCGCCAACCGGTCGGCGCCGACCGGCCGGCCGCACCGCTCGCAGACGCCGTACGTCCCCGCGTCGAGCCGGGCGAGCGCGGCGTCCGCCTCGACGACGCGCGCCTGGGCTGCGGCGACGAGCCCGAGCGCCTGCGCCCGGTCGACCGCGAGGGTCACGCCCTCGGGGTCGTGCTCGTCGTCGACGTTCGAGTCCTGTCGCGCGGCGGTGACGTCCTCGACGACGGCGCCACGCGCGGCGGCCTGGTCGACGGCCTCGGCGCGCAGCGCCAGGAGCCGGTCGCGGATGCGGTCGTCGTCGGTGGGCACCAGACCAGCCTGCACCCGGAAAAGGTGTGCGCGGGGGTCTGCGTCCGTCGTCCCGCCAGGGCGACATGGCGGGTGTGTCCGCCACGTCCGGTACGCGACCGGGTGAAACCTGCGTCCGGCGCCGAAAAGCCGCGTCACGATCTGTTGCCACGGTGCTCTCCTCCACAGAATGGAGTCGCGCAGGGGCGGCGCGACGCGGTCAGGACGAAGTTCTCGCCAGAGCGACGACGGGCAGGTCTCAGCGTGACGGATTCCCAGGAGTGTCGCGGTGTGCGGGTCGGCACACCGCTGGGTGAGCTCGGTGTCACGATCGTGGGGGCGGGCTACCCCGCGGTCCTGTGGCACTCCGTCCTCGTCGACTCGGCGCAGTGGTGCCGCATCCAGAACGTGCTGGGGTCGCACCGCACGCTGCTCATGATCGACGGGCCCGGCCACGGCGTCAGCGACCGTCCGACGCGCCGGTTCGGCCTGCGGGACTGCGCGGACGCGGCCCTCGCCGTGCTGGACGCGCTCGGTGTGCACCGTGCGGACTGGGTGGGCAACGCCTGGGGCGGCAGGGTCGGCACGGTGTTCGCCGCTGACCACCCCGAGCGCGTGCGGTCGCTGACGACCTTCAGTGCACCGCCGCACCGCCTCCCGCGGGCGTGGCGGCTGGCGGCGTCGGCGCTCACCGTCCCGTACCGGGCGCTCGGCGCTGTCGGCCCCATCACCGAGGCCGCCATGTCGGCGCTCCTGGGCGAGCGCGCACGGCGGCACGACTTCGACGCCGCGATGGTCGCGTCGCGCGCCTTCCTGGCTGGCGACCGCATCGGGATCGCGCGGGCCGCCCGCAGCGTGCTGCTCCGCGCAGAGGACATCACCGACCTGCTCCCCCGGGTGGTCGCGCCCACCCTGGTGGTCGCGGGCGGGAGCGACCCGACGTTCACGGCCGACGACGCGGAGCGGGCGGCCGCCCTCATGCCCGACGCGCGGGTCGAGGTCGTGCCGAGCGTGTTCCGGCTCGCACCGCTGGAGCGTCCACAGGAGACGGCGAAGCTCCTGCTGGAGCACTGGGACGCCACGTCCTGGTCCTGAGAGGCTCCGTGCGGTCCACCCCGACGCTCCACCGTTGCGTCGGGATGGACAGGGGGCGACACTGGGGTGAGCAGCACAGGGACGTGCACGCGTCCCCGGGCCGGCGCAGCCGGTCTCGACCCGACGGTGGAGGGGGTGGTCCCCATGTCGACCACGTTTGACGTCCTGCCGATGCTCGGCCGCGGTAAGCACCGGAACCCGCGCAAGGGCGCGTGCTTCATGGAGCTCGCGTCGTACCTCGCAGGTGAGCGCTGGAGCGATCACCCGGCCTGTACCCACCCGCTGCTCGCGATGCTCGCGCGCGCGGTCAACGACCTGACGACGGACGTCGGCCGTCCGCGTCTGGCCCTCCTCATCCCGTCGGTGATCGGCGTGAGCTCGGACGACGCGCACTGGGACGTCCGGATCGCGCTCGACGCCGCGGTGCAGGCCCTGCCCGGCGCCCCCGAGTACCGGCAGCGCACGCTGGCGGTCGCGGTGATCGCGTGCGAGCGCATCCTCGACGAGATGGACGACCGTGCCCCGGGGACGCGCAGCCTGGCGTCGCGCGAGGCGCTGGCGTCGGTCCCGGCGACGGCCGCGTGGGCGGAGGAGTTCTGCCGCGGTTCGGTCGCGAAGCCGGCGCGGTTCGTGCGCGACGCGGCGCCCAGCATCGTCGGGTCGGCCGTGCTCGCGGTCGCCGAGTCAGCGCTGCCCGACACCGACGCCCGCCTCCACGCCATGCTCGACGCGGCGATCACCCGGTGCCGTGCGTGGGCCGACGCGGGCGAGGTCGAGGCGCTGGCCGAGGACCGGTGGCGCGAGGTCGTGCGTCCGGTCAACGTCGAGGTCTGATCCTCGGCGCTCGAGCGCTCAGCACTCCACGACGTTGACGGCGAGGCCGCCCTCGCTCGTCTCCTTGTACTTGTCGCTCATGTCGAGGCCGGTCTGACGCATCGTCTCGATGACGGCGTCGAGGGACACGACGTGGCTGCCGTCGCCGTGCGTCGCGAGGCGTGCGGCGGAGACGGCGGTCGCCGCGGCGACGGCGTTCCGCTCGATGCACGGCACCTGGACGAGCCCGGCGATCGGGTCGCACGTGAGCCCGAGGTGGTGCTCGAGCGCGATCTCGGCGGCGTTCTCCACCTGTTCGGGCGTGCCCCCGAGGACGGCGGTGAGCCCGGCGGCGGCCATCGCGCAGGCGGACCCCACCTCGGCCTGGCATCCGCCCTCCGCGCCCGAGATCGAGGCGTTGGCCTTGGCGAGCGACCCGATGACGGTCGCGGTGAGCAGGAACTCGCGCACCCGCTCGGGCGTCATCCCGACGACGAACTCCGACGCGTAGTGCAGGACGGCCGGCAGGACGCCCGCGGCACCGTTCGTCGGCGCGGTGACGACGCGTCCGCCGGCGGCGTTCTCCTCGTTCACGGCGAGCGCCCACGCGTGCAGCCAGTCGATGCCGTCCCCGGGACCGTCGGGCGTGCTCTCGAGGCGTGCGCGCAGGCCCGCGGCGCGGCGCCGGACGCGCAGCCCGCCCGGCAGCTCGCCCGAGCCCGCGAGCCCGTGGCGTACGCACTCCTGCATGGCGGCCCACACGGCGTCGAGCCCGGCGTCGGTCTCCGCATCAGGACGGTGGCGGCGCTCCGCCTCGCGTGCCACGCCCGCCAGGCTCGTGCCGTGCGCGCGGCACAGGGCGAGGAGCTCGGCGGCGTTGCGGAAGGCGTACGGGTCGTCTGCCGGGGCGGTCGCGGGGCGCGCGTCCGTCGGCTCGGCGCCGAGGCGCCGGACGAAACCGCCCCCGACGGACAGCCACGTCTCCTCGACGAGCGGCAGCGGCCCGCCGGCGTAGGCGCGCAGCGTGAGGGCGTTGGGGTGCTCGGGGAGGCGGGTGCGCGGCTCGAGGGTGATGTCGTCGCGGCGGAACGGGACGGGGTGCCGGCCGGCGAGGAGCAGCGGGGCACCGTCGTCGTGCCGGGCCCAGCAGGAGCGGACGTCGTCGGGGTCGCACGTCTCGGCGTCGAGCCCGCGCAGACCGGCGACGAGGGCGTCCGGGGTGCCGTGGCCGAGGCCGGTCGCGCCGAGCGAGCCGTACAGGACCGCCTCGATGCGGGTGACCCGGTCGAGCTCCCCGCGTGCGGCGAGGCCGTCGACGAACGCGCGTCCGGCGCGCAGCGGGCCGACGGTGTGCGAGCTGGACGGGCCGATGCCGAGGGAGAACAGCTCGAGGGCGGAGACGTACACGGTCACCTGTCGAGCCTACGTCCCCGCGTCCACCATCCGAGACGATGTGACGGGCCGTAGGCTCGACGGGTGCCCACCGCCGACGCTCTCGAGACCCGCGCCGTCCCCGACCCGCTGGACGCCCTGACCCTCGACGACCTGCGCCGCCGCACGAGCGTCAAGTGGCGTCGCTACCCCGCGGACGTGCTGCCGCTGTGGGTCGCGGAGATGGACGCCGTCCTCGCTCCGGGGGTCGTCGACGCGGTCGCGCGGGCGATGCAGGTCGGCGACACCGGGTACGACTCCGGAACCCGGTACGCGGAGGCATGGGCCGCGTACGCGGCCGACCGGTGGGGCTGGACGGTCGACGTCGGCCGCGCGCGGACCATGCCGGACGTCATGACGGGCGTCGTGCACGTCGTGCGGGCGACGACGGACGAGGGCGGCGCGGTCGTGGTGAGCCCGCCGGTGTACCCGCCGTTCTTCGAGTTCGTCGAGACGGTGGGGCGCCGGGTCGTCGAGGCGCCGCTCACCGCGACGGGGCGCCTCGACCTCGCCGACGGGGGTGCGCTGGACACGGCGTTCGCGGCGGCGCGGGCCGGGGGTCGTCCGGCGCTGTACCTCCTGGCGAACCCGCACAACCCGACGGGGGTCGCGCACGCGCCCGACGAGCTGGCGGCGCTGTGTGCGCTGGCCGACCGGCACGGCGTCCAGGTGCTGGCGGACGAGATCCACGCGCCGCTCACCGGGCGTCCCGGCGTCGACGACGTCCCGGTGTTCACGCCGCTGCTCACCGTGCCGGGCGGGGAGCGGGCGCTGTCGCTCGTGTCGCCGTCGAAGGCGTGGAACCTCGCGGGGCTGCGTGCGGCGCTGCTGCTGTCCGGACCGGCGGCGGACGACGCGGTGGACCGTGTCCCCCTCAACGCGCGCGAGGCCGTGAACCACGTGGGCGTCCTCGCGCAGACGGCGGCGCTCGAGACCGGAGGAGAGTGGCTCGACGCCGTGCTCGACGCCCTGGTGCGGCGGCGGGCGCTGCTCGCCGACCTGCTGGCCGAGCACCTGCCCGAGGTCGGCTACGACGCCGGGCACGCGACGTACCTCGCCTGGCTGGACTGCCGCGCGCTCGGGCTCGGCGACGACCCGGCGGCGGCGCTCCTGGACGAGGGGCGGGTGGCGCTCAACTCCGGGCTGCCGTTCGGGACGGGTGGTGAGGGGTTCGTCCGGCTCAACCTCGCGACGTCGCCGTCGATCGTCTCCGAGGCCGTGGCGCGCATGACGGACACGGTCGAACGCCCCGGCGCGCGCGGCTGACCGTCGGGCGGTGGGGAATACCGGGAGCCCCCACGCGTTGTAGAGAACGGTTCTCATGAGCGGTGATCACGCCGCGGAGGGCCGACCTGCAACACCGTGGAAGGAGCGGCCCTCATGGCCACCAAGCACGCCGACCTGCGACCCGTCGTCAGGCTCCGTTCGACCGCCGGCACCGGGTTCACCTACGTGACCCGCAAGAACCGGCGCAGCGACCCCGACCGGCTCGTGCTGCGCAAGTTCGACCCCGTCGTGCGCACGCACGTCGACTTCCGCGAAGAGCGCTGAGGAGGAACCACCATGAAGAACAACCACCCCGAGTACGGCTCGGTCGTGTTCCGCGACGCGTCCGCCGACTTCCAGATGCTGACCCGCTCGACCCTCTCCGCCGACAACGACGGCGGCCCCGGTCGTCCGGCGAAGACCGTCGAGTGGACGGACGGGAACACGTACCCCGTCGTGGACGTCGAGATCTCGTCCGCGAGCCACCCGTTCTACACGGGCACCGCGCGCGTCGTCGACACCGCCGGTCGCGTGGAGAAGTTCAACCGCCGCTACGGCCGCACGGCCTGACGCTCCCGAGCGCCCCTTCCCGCCGAGGCGCACGTTCCGTACCTCGTCCGGCTCGGACGAGGTACGGAACGTGCGCCTCGCGGTGTCGTGGCGACCCCCGCACTCCCCCGGGAGCCTCAGACGAGGTGCCCGTGGTGTGCGCCGGCGTGCTCGTCCGTCCCGACGACGACGGGCACGGCCCGGTGGGTGGACCGGGCCCCCATCCACACGCCGAACCAGACCACGCACGCGATGGTCACGATGACGAAGCTGGGCGGCAGGTTGAGCATCGCGGACAGCGCGAGCCCGACCCACACGGACACGAGCCCGATCCCGGTCGACACGAGCATGGCGCGCCGGGGCCGTGGCGTGAGCTGGATGGCGGTGGCTGCGGGCGTCACGACGAGCGCGAACAGCAGGAGCGTCCCGACGACCTGCACGGCCATGGTGACGACGAGCCCGAGCAGCGCCATGAAGAGGATGGACAGGGCTCGGACGGGCACGCCGCGCGCCTCCGCGACCTGCGCGTCGACGGACGAGAACAGCAGCGGCCGGTAGATGAGCCCGACGGCGGCGGCGAGGACGACGAGCACGACGGCGAACCCGACGAGCTGGTCGTCGCTGATGGCGAGGAGGTTCCCGAACAGGACGTTCGTCATGGTGGACGACGACTTGGTCGCCAGCGACGCGAAGTAGAGCCCGAGCCCGGTCGCGAACGCGAGCACGGTCCCGGTGGCGATCTCGCGGTCGGCGGCCTTCTTGCCCATGGCGCCGATGACGAGCGCGCCGCCGACGGCGAAGACGCCGAGCCCGAGGCTGACGGGCACGCCGATCAGGACGGCGCCGGTCGCGCCGGGCAGCCCGATGTGCGCGAGGGCGTGCGCCGCGAACGCGCTGTTGCGCACGACGACGAAGTACCCGACGAGCCCGGCGGCGAGCGCCACGATCGTCCCGCCGAGCAGCGCGTTGCGCATGAACGGGGAGGTGAGGATCTCCCACCAGTTGGGCTGGTAGACGACCAGGTCGGTGGCGCGCAGGCCCGCCCCGAGCGCGGTGCTCCCGAGGGTGCTCCCCAGTGCGGTCCCGAGCATCACACGCTCCTCATGAACATCTCGCCCTGCGGGGTGCGCACCACCTGGATGCGCGTGCCGTAGAGGTGGCTGAGCAGGTCTTCGTCGACGACGCCGGACAACGGCGCGTGGTGGGCGTGGCCGTCGAGCAGGTAGATCGCGCCGTCGAGCTCGGCGAGCAGGGGGTTGAGGTCGTGCGCGACGACGAGGATCGTCACGCCGTACTCGTCGTTGATGCGGCCGAGCAGCTCGACGATCTCGCGCTGGTTGCGCAGGTCGAGCGACGCGAGGGGTTCGTCGAGGATGACGAGCCGCGGCTCGGACACGATGGCCTGCGCGATGGCGACGCGTTGGCGCTGCCCGCCGGAGAGCTGGGAGAGGCGCCGGTCGGCGAGCTCGGTGGCGCCGACGGACGCGAGCGCCCGCTCGACCTGCGCCTTCTCGGCGGCGGTGACGCGCGACAGGGCCCACCGGTGCCCGACGAGGCCGAGCAGCACGGCGTCGCGGGCGCGGATCGCGTCAGCCGACAGGGCTGTGTAGTCCTGGGGGACGTAGCCGATGTCGGCGTTCCCGGCGCCGGGCGCGTGGCCGAGCACGGTGACGGTCCCGGAGCACACGGGCACGAGCCCGAGGATGACCTTGAGCATGGTGGTCTTGCCGGACCCGTTGGAGCCGATGACGGCGGTGACGGACCCTTGCGGGACGGTGAACGTCCCTTCGGACCAGACGAGCCGTCCGCCGAGGACGACGCCGACGTCGTCGAACACGAGCGCGGGCACGTCGTCTGCCGCAGGCGTCCCGGGCGCCGCGGCGGCGGGTGCGGCCGCGGGCGCCGCCGCGTCAGGCGTCGACACCGAGGGCCTTCGCGAGGGCGGTGAGCTGTGCCACCTGCCAATCCTGGAACGTGGCGCCGTCGGGCGCCACCGTCTCGGTGACGCCGACGACGGGCACCCCGGCGCTCTTCGCGGCGTCCCGCACCTGGTCGGTGAGGGCGCCCTCGGTCTGCGTGTTCACGACGAGCACGTCGGCGCCGTGGGACGTCAGGAGGTCGTCGAACGCCTTGACGTCGCCGGGTGCCGGGTCGGTCTCGTTGGCGGCGGCGCGTGCGTACCCGGCGGGGGTGACGTCCTTGAGGCCGACGGCCTGGGCGGTGTAGTCGAAGACGCTCTCGGTGGCAGCGTAGGTCTTGTCGGCCGCCTGTTCCTTGATGGCCGCGACGAGGTCGTCGTAGGGCTTCATCGAGGCGGCGAACGCGGCGCGGTTCTTCTCGAAGACGTCGCGCGCCGCGGGGGCGGACGTCTCGAGCTGCGCGGTGACGGTGTCGGCGACCTGGGTGACGAAGGTCGGCGAGTACCAGAGGTGCGGGTTGTCGCCGTCCGCGGCGCCGACCACGTCCCCGGCGTCCACCACGGCGGCGCCCTGGGCACTGGACGCGGCGAGCTTGCTCGCCCAGGCGTCGTAGTCGACGCCGTTGACGACGACGACGTCCGCGTGGGTGAACGCGACGCCGTCCTTGGGGCTGGGCTCGTAGTCGTGCGGGTCGACGGACGAGCTCGCGAGGATCGTGGTGACGTCGGCGCAGTCGCCGCCGAGCTGGCGGACGATGTCACCCCACTGGTCGACGCTGACGACCACGTCGACGGGCGTGGTCGGGCAGTCGCCCGTGGCCCGGGCGTCGCCGTCGTCGGCGGTCGAGCACGCGGCGAGCGCGAGGACGGCGACGGCCACCGCGGTCACGCCGGACGCGAGCGTGAGGGCTCTCCGGGTGCGGCGCCGGGTGCGGGGGGCGGGGAGGGGCGGACGCGATCTCACCCCCACACCGTAATGAGAATCGCTATCGAAAAGCAATCCGAGGCGCTCCCGTGAGCGATCACACATGCCCGGAAGTCGCTCGACACGCCCCGGATCCGCGTGATTCCGCCCCCGGACGGCCCGTCGAATGCGCATCTGTCGCAGGGATTCCCTAGAGTTGGGCCGACGTCCGGCGTCCCGGACGGACCAAGCGGCGTTGTGGCGCCCGCTCGGGCGTCATCCGACGAAGGGAATTGCATGTCTCTCAACAAGTCCGAGCTCGTCTCGGCCATCGCAGCCAAGGCCGAGATCTCGAAGGCCGACGCCGAGAGCGCCATCAACGCGCTCCAGGACGTGCTGATCGAGTCGCTGGGCAAGGGCGAGGCCGTCAAGCTGACGGGCCTGCTCTCCGTCGAGCGCGTCGAGCGCGCCGCCCGCACGGGCCGCAACCCCCGCACGGGCGAGGAGATCGCCATCCCCGCCGGCTACGGCGTGAAGATCAGCGCGGGCAGCCTCCTGAAGAAGGCCGTCTCCGCCTGAGACCCCGCCGCGCGCACACCGCGCGCGGCCCGAAGGGCCGGACGCACACCGCGTCCGGCCCTTCGTCGTCCTGCCACGGTCTCGCTGGCGCTGGGCGCTACAGGTCGCCCTGGCGTTGCAGCCATCGCATGAACACCCAGCCGATGGGGATGCGCAGCCAGTAGGTCGCGACGCGGAACAGCACGGTCACGGACGTCGCGATCGGCGCGGACACCCCCGCCGTCGTCAGGCCCAGGATGAGCGCGGCCTCGATCGCGCCGATGCCGCCCGGCGTCGGGACGGCCGCACCGGCCGCGTTCCCCACGAGGTACACGACGGCGACGTCCACGAGGTCGAGGTGCTGCCCGAAGGCGAGCAGCGCCGTGTAGAACGCCAGGACGTAGCTCATCGTCAGGACGAAGCTGCCGGCCAGGCCGGACAGGAGGCGCAGCGGCTGCCCCAGGACGGCGGACAGCCGCGGCCACACCTGCTCGAGCGTCGGACGGACGCGGGCGAGCACCCAGCGCCGGACGGCCGGGACGAGCAGGGTGCCGGCCACGACCATCGCGAGCGCCCCGATCGCGACCATGACAGTCGTCGACGGTGCCGACACGAGGCCGCCGTCGCCCGTCGCGAGCGACAGGACGACGAGGATCCCGATGGTCACGGCGAACTGGGAGAGCTGCACGAGGGCGACGGTCGCGAGCCCGAGGGACGTGGACACGCCGCGCTTGGTGAGCAGTCGCATGTTGAGGGCGGCCGGCCCGATGCCGGCGGGTGCGGCGATGGCGACGAACGACCCGGCCACCTGCGTCCACAGCGTCCGCAGGAACGGCAGCCGGGCCGGCGAGAAGGCCATGAGCGTGATCGCCGCACCGAGCCACGAGAACCCGCCCAGCACGAACGTGAGCACCGCCCACACGGGGTTCGCGTCCGCGAGGGCGGACGTGATCTCGTCCGCGTTGACGGTGGTCACGATGGCGACCACGGCGACGACGGTCAGGGTCAGCGTGAGGATCGTGCGGACCGAGAACCGCGTGATGTTCTCGGGCTCGAACTCCGTGGCCTCCGGCATGCGGTCGACGAGCGCGGCGCGCAGCCCCTTGAGGAGCTCCTTGTCGGCACGCACCGCCTCGCGGGTCGTGGACGGCAGGGCGATCGACTGGAGGACCGGGCCGACGGACTCGAGCTCGTCCTCGTCCAGCGCCCGGGCGGCGGACTCGACCGCGCGCTCGATCCCGACGCGGATCGCGAGCACCGCGAGCAGCTGGGCGAGGTCGAGGCGCCGCGCGAGGGTGGACGACGCGACCTCGCCGTGCTCCCACCCGGTGAGCAGCACCCGTGGCGCGTCGGTAGGCACGTCGCCCGGCCCGACCGTCCCGGCGCGTTCCACGGCGTCGTCCGGACCGGTCGCGACGAGCACGACGTCGACGGTGAGCGCGCGGTGCGTCAGGCCCGCGTTGTGGGCGAGGCGGAGCTGGCGCCACGCCTCGTCCAGCACGTCGTCGCCCAGCAGCGTGGCGTCGGCGTCACGCAGCGAGACGGTCCGAGCGGCGTGCTCCTGCACGAGCACCATGGAGTCCTCGGCCTCGGACATGCCGAGCAGCCGCGGTCCGCGCACGCCGGCCGCGTGCGCCGCGTACGTGAGCAGGGCGGCCCGCTCGGCCGCGGCGCGCAGCGAGATCGCCGTCCGCGTCTCGAGCCCGCGCAGCCGGACGGAGTGCCAGAAGCGGGAGAGCCACCCGACGACCTGGCGGTCCCCGTCGAGCACGACGACGTCGTGCCGCTGACCGTCGGGCGTGAACAGCGCGTAGACGCGGTTGTCGCCCGCGCGGGTGAGCGCGACGGACGCCGCGTCCCAGGTGGCGGCGATCGCCTCCGCGGGTCGTCCGGGTGGCGCGTCCGGCACGACGACGGGGTGCTGGCCGGTGCGCAGGTCGGCGACGTCGACCTCGCCCGTGACCTCGCCGCGCTCGACGCTCGTGACCTGCTCGCGCAGCGCGCTCGCCGGGTCCGTGAGGTCCCGGACGCGGACGAGGTACGTGGGGTCGAACCCGGCCCGCCGCACCCCGTCGACCAGGTCGGCGCCGTACGCACGCTCGCTGCGCACCCCGGACGCGTACCGGACGGCGAGCCCGGCGATGCGCCCGAGGAGGAGCGTCACGATCTCCGCGGGCAGCGACACCTTCGCGGTGACGAGCAGCACGCCGATCGCGACCCACAGCAGGTTCCACGACCACTTCACCGTGCGGCGCCGGGTGCGCGGGCCGGCGACCGTGAGGATGCCGACGAGCGCGGCCGCGTACGCCGGCATGACGACGGTGAGGTCGCCGCTCACCCAGACGCTGAACCCCGTGACGAGGGCGTCCGAGCCCCAGATCCGGATCAGCTCCTCGGCGAGCAGGGCGAGCCCCAGGGCGAGGCCCGCGGCGACGACCCCTTCGAGGATCTGCCGTCCGAGCCGGCGCAGCGCGAGCTCGGTGAGCACCGCGATCGGGATGAAGATCGTCACGAGACCCTCGAGCACCGCGACCGGCACGAGGAGCAGGCGCGCGAGCAGGTTCGAGAAGCCCTGGACGTCCTGGGCCACGCCGGCGGTCGTCGCGTGCGCGTAGACCGCGAGGAAGAACGTGACGACGACGCCCACCGCTGCGACGATCGCGCCCACGGCGTCGGACGGGTGGTGGACGCGGCTCGTGGGCGTGTCGACGACCCGGACGACCTGGTCGTGCGTGGCCACGGGCATGCCGTCGAGTGTAGGTGCGCAGGTCGGCCTAGGCTGGCAGGAAGGCTGCAGCAGCGTCGGCCTCGTGGCGGGGTGGCCCCGTCACGGTGGTGGGTCAGGGACGGGGACGCTCATGATGACGACGGTGCAGGGCACGGACGAACCGACGGAGCGATCGAAGGAGCCCAAGCCGGTCAAGCGGTTCCGCGCGGTGTGGTTCCTCGCGATCCTGCGCGGGTTCGTCCTGCTGGTCCTCGGTCTCCTGCTGATGATCCAGCCGATCGCGACGGACTTCGGGACCCTGCGCTGGGTCGTGGGGTTGTTCGTCGCAGGGGACGCGGTGCTCGCCGCGTGGCAGGGGCTCGCCCACCGCAAGCAGCCGGCCTGGCAGGCGTGGCTCGCGCAGGCGGTCGTGGACGCCGTGTTCGCACTCGTCGTGATGTTCTGGCCGGACCTGTCGCAGCAGTCGATGTACTACCTGTTCGCGTCGTGGGCCATCGCGCTCGGGGTGACGGTCGTGGTGACGGCAGGCTCGCTGGCCCGCGCGCGCGACCTCGAGTGGTCGTGGCAGCTCATGGCCGGGATCGTCGGGTTCCTGTTCGGGACGCTGCTCCTGCTGCGCTCGTCGGACCTCGACGACGACCTCGCGACCACGACCCTCGTCTTCGCGTTCTACGCGTTCGCGATCGGGGCGGTGTACGTCGTGACGGGCTTCGCGACGCGTGGTCTGGCGCGCGAGCTGCGTGCACTGCGGGAGAGGGCCGGGGACGACGAGGACGAGGTCGCCCGCGGTCGGACGGGATCCGTGCTGGGCGGTGTCGTGCTGCCGCAGCGGCCGGCGCCTGCCCCGGAGCCCTCGACGGAGCCCGCGGCGGAGCCGGCACTCGAGCCCGCGGCACCCGCGCCCGTCGTCGCGCCCGAGGCGTCGGAACCCGAGACCTCAGAGCCCGAGACCTCAGAGCCCGAGCGAGTCCTTCCAGGTCTGGGGGAGGAGCGCGTACCCGACGAACGACACGATGTCGAGGATCGTGTGCGCGACGACGAGCGGCACGACACGCCGACGTCCCCAGCGTGACGTGTAGAACCAGGTGAACAGGACGCCCATGGCGGCGTTGCCGAGGAACGGCCCGAACCCCTGGTACAGGTGGTAGCTGCCGCGCAGCACCGAGCTCGACGCGACGAACCTCCACCGGCCCCAGCCGAGGTCGGTGAGCCGTTCGTGCAGGTAACCGACGACGATCACCTCTTCGAGCAGCCCGTTCTGGAGCGCGGCGAGGATCAGCACCGGGACGGTCCACCAGTAGCCGCTCAGGTTCGACGCCTGCACCTCGACGGTGATGCCGAGGGCGCGTCCGACGAGGTAGAACGCGAGCCCGGGGATGCCGACGGCGGCGGCGAGCGCGACGCCCCAGCCGAGGTCCGGCCCGGGCCGGTGCAGGTCGAGGCCGATGGCCGCGGTGGACGACCGGCCGCGGTTCGACAGCAGATACAGCGCCAGCACGACGGGCACGAGCGCGAACCCGATGCCGAGGAGCTGGTACGTCAGGTCGAGGTAGGGGCGCGGTGACTGCGAGACGTTGAGCGCGGTCGACTGGCCCTTGAGCGGTCCCTGGCTGAGCTTCGCGATGATCGACACGACCGCGTAGACGGCCGAGGCGCCGAGGCTGGCGGCGAGGACGATCCAGATCTCGCCGACGATCCGGCGGGGCTGCATCGAGGGGAGCGAGCTCCTCGGCGTGAACGAGACGGAGGCCGAGCGCGTCGGCGGCGCGGGCTCAGGGGCGGGGGTCGCGTCGTCGCCGGTCATGGTGCGGTTATAGCACCGGCGCATCCTTCCGCCCTGGACGACCGCCTCCCTAACTGACGAGATTAGTAGTCAATCGACTACCAAGAAGGGGCGTCAAGACGTGGACCTGACTCATCCGATCGCGACCGTGATCCCCAGCCTCGATGGTCGAGTCCTCGCAGTGCTCTCCCGGACGACGCGCCCGATGGCCGGTCGGCAGATCGCCAGGCTTCTTCCGGACGCGTCGCTGCGGGGGGTCCAGCTCGCGCTCGAGCGGCTGGAACGGCAAGGGCTGGTGCTGGCCGAGCCGTTCGCGCACGCAGTGATGTTCAGCGCCAATCGGCGCCACCTGCTCTGGCCCGCCATCGAGCGGCTCGTGGAGGCTGCCGCATCGACGCCCACGCAGCTCCGGCGCCTCGTGCAGCACACGGTCCAGAGCTTCGACCCTGAGCTGGCACCGCGTCTCTCGATCGCGCTGTACGGGAGTGCTGCCCGGCAGGCCGCGACCCCCGACAGCGACATCGACGTGCTGATCGTGGAACCTGCTCCCGCGAGCGCCCGGGTGGACGACCTTGTGGCTCACCTGGCGGAAGAAGTTCGCCTGGCGACAGGCAACGACTGCAACGTCTACCTCACGACTCGTGAGCGGCTGGACGAGATGGTCCGCGAGCGCGACCCGATCATTGCGTCCTGGCTCGAAGACGCCGAAATGGTCACCGGACCGGACGTCCGGCCGCACCTGGAGGGATCGCCATGGCGCGCGTGACCGCTGTGACCGCGGCAGACGTCCGTCAACGCGCGGCGACGGCGCGCGAGCACTTCCAGGTCACGCTCGAACGCCTCGAGATCGCACTCGGTCGCCCCGGCCCTTCGCCGGAGGCGCAGGTCGCGGCGTCGAACGCGGTGAGCGCCGCGATCGCCGCCTGTGACGCGCTCTGCGGCGACGCCTTGGGGCAGCACGCCAGCGGCCAGGATCACAGAGCCGCGGTCGCGATGCTGTCCAGCATTCGCCCGGACGGACAGAGTCTCGGACGCAGGCTGAGTCGGCTCCTCAATGACAAGACCTTGTTCCAGTACGGGACGTTCTGCACCGGCTGAACGGGCCCGAAGGGACGCGGAAGCCCTCATCGACGCCCTCGACGCGCGCGGTCTCTGACGGGATCACCCCACCTTCACACGACCGTCGCACGGTGCCCCGGGGACACCCAGGTGACGGGCGGTCGGGCCGCCTAGCCTGGGAGGGCCGCTCCGCGGCACCCCTTCGACGACGAGGCCCGGACCGTCAGGTCCGGGTCCGTCGGTCGTGCCCCCGCCCGTGCCGGCGGTCCGTGCCCGGACCGCGCCCCGACCCCGAGAGAGCCGTGACGACCCCCTCGCCAGCACCCCGCACGCGCGACGCGCGCGACGCGACCCGACCCCTGCCCACCGCGCCGAACGCTGTCGGTGCGCCTGCCGTCGCGCCGGCCGCCGCCGACCCGCACGCCGCGGACGACGTCGCGCAGCGCATCGAGGACAAGGCTCCGCGCCCGTCGATGGTGCAGCTCACGGGCAGCGCCCTCGCCGCGATCACGTCGACGGTGTGCCTGTCGTACTTCGGTGTCGCGGGGACGGTCATCGGCGCCGCGGTCGCGAGCATCATCACGGTGCTCGGGAACTTCGTGTACCAGCGGTCCATGCTGCGCGCCCAGCACAAGGTCGCCGCGGCGCTGCGCACGGGGGCGCGCCTGGGTGCGGGGACCCCGGCGCCGTCGCGCGTGGCCGACTCGTCGGCCGTCCTCACCGCGGTCCTCGGCCCGGACGGGGCCGAGCGGGCGCGCGCTGCCGCGGACGGCACCGGCACCGAAGCCGCCGACGCCGGCAGCGGGACGGATCCGCTGGACCCGCAGGACCTCGCCCGGCGGCCGCACTGGCGGCGCCGTCTCGTCGTCATGTCGGTGGGGCTGTTCGTCGCGCTGCTCACCGTGATCACGGGCTTCGAGCTCGTCACGGGCAAGCCGCTCACCGACTTCCTGCACGGGACGGACGGCTCGGGCACGAGCATCTCGCACGTCAGCAACCGCGGGGACGGCGCGTCGGTGCCCGGGCCCGCGGACACGTCGACGCCCACGCAGGCGCCGACGTCGGGCAGCGACCCGGAGCCGACGTCCGACCCGACGAACGTGCCGACCGAGGAGCCCACGTCGGAGCCGACGCAGCAGCCGACGTCCGACCCGACGAGCAGCCCCACCGACCCGGCGACCACCGACCCGGACCCGGCCCCGAGCACGACGCCGACAGGTGCGGCGGGCGGCTCCGGCGCCGCGGGCGAGAGCGAGTCAGGGGAGTCGGACGGCGGCACCGACGCGTCCGGCACGTCGGTGCCGCAGTCGACCGCGACGACCGCGTCCTGACGCACCGCGTCCCGACGGACCGCCTCCGCGGACGGTCCCGGGCCGCTCAGGCGGCGCGGCGCAGCCGCAGCGAGCTGCCCACGACGAGCACGGAGCTCGCCGCCATCGCGGCACCGGCGACCATCGGGGACAGCAGCCCGGCCGCGGCGAGCGGGATCGCGGCGACGTTGTAGGCGAACGCCCAGAACAGGTTCTGCTTCACGACGCGCAGCGTGCGCCGCGACAGCCGGACGGCGGTCGCCGCGAGCCGCAGGTCGGGCCGGACGAGCGTGATGTCGCTCGCCTCGATCGCGACGTCGGTGCCGGTGCCCATCGCGAGGCCGAGGTCGGCCTGTGCGAGCGCCGCGGCGTCGTTCACGCCGTCGCCGACCATCGCGACGACGCGTCCCTCGGCCTGCAGGCGCTCCACCTGGGCGACCTTGTCCTCGGGCCGGACGTCGGCCACGACGTCGTCGATCCCGACAGCCTCGGCGGCCGCGTGCGCGGAGGCGGCGTTGTCGCCCGTGAGCAGGACGGGTCGCAGCCCGAGCGCGCGCAGGTCGCGGATCGCGTCCGCGGACGTCGGCCGCACCGCGTCGCGGAGCACGACGACCCCGCGCGCCGACCCGTTCCAGGCGACGGCGACCGCGGTCGCGCCGGTGGACTCGGCCTCGGCGACGGCGCTGCGGGTGCCGTCGTCGAGCGTGACGCCCTGGTCGGCGAGCCAGCCGAGCCGGCCGACGAGCACACGGCGCGAGCCCGTGGCACCACCGAGCGTGATCGTGGTGGGGCTGTCGGGCGCGGCGCCGGTGCCGCGGTCCCGCGTGCCGCCGTCCCCGATGCCGGAGTGCGCGACCCGCACGACGCCCTCGACCCCGCCGCCCGCGTGGTTGCGGAAGTCGTGGACCTCGAGCGCGCCGATCCCGACGCCGTCCGCGCCCGTCCCGCGCGTCTGCTGCGGGGTGCCCGGGCCGGTGGGGGATCCGGCGTCCGCCGCCGCGGCGACCGCCTGGGCGACGGGGTGCTCGCTGCGGGCCTCGACGGCGCCGGCGTACCGCAGGACGTCGTCCGGCGTGGTCCGGGGGTCGGTGGCGACGACCTGCTCGACCTCCATGCGGCCCTCGGTGACGGTCCCGGTCTTGTCGAGCACGACGGTGTCGACGCGGCGCGTGGACTCGAGGACCTCGGGTCCCTTGACGAGGATGCCGAGCTGCGCGCCGCGCCCGGTGCCGACGAGCAGCGCCGTGGGCGTGGCGAGCCCGAGCGCGCAGGGGCACGCGATGATGAGGACGGCGACGGCGGCCGTGAACGCGTCGGACGCCGACGCCCCCGCGAGCAGCCAGACGGCGAGCGTGCCGACCGCGATCACGAGCACGACGGGCACGAACACCGCCGAGATGCGGTCCGCGAGGCGCTGGACGGGAGCCTTGCCGGTCTGCGCACGCGTCACCAGACGCCCGATCTGCGCGAGCGTCGTCTCCTCGCCGACGCGCGTGGCGCGTACCACGAGCGACCCGGACGTGTTGACGGTCGCGCCGGTCACGGTGTCGCCCGGCTCGACGTCCACGGGGACGGGCTCGCCCGTGAGCAGGGACGCGTCGACCGCGCTGCGGCCCTCGACGACCTCGCCGTCCGTCGCGACCTTCTCGCCCGGCGCGACGCGGAACAGGTCGCCCACGGCCAGCGACGCCACGGGGACGCGCTGCTCGCGGCGCCCGCCGGGGCCGTCGACCAGGCGGACGGCGTCCTTCGCGCCGAGGTCGAGCAGGGACCGCAGCGCGTCGCCCGCGCGGCGGCGCGACCGTGTCTCCGCGTACCGGCCGGCGAGCAGGAACGTCGTGACGACGACCGCCACCTCGAGGTACAGCTCGCCCTCTCCGGACACGAGGACCCACACGGACCAGAGGGTCGCGGCGGCGACGCCGATCGAGACGAGCGTGTCCATCGTCGACGACCCGTGCCGGGCCGCCCGCGCGGCGGCGCGGTGGAACGGCCACGCGCCCCACGTCACCACGGGGGCTGCGAGCACCGCCACGACCCACTCCCAGCCGTCGACGTGCCACGCGTGGACCATCGACAGCAGGACGACCGGCACGGCGAGCACGGCGGACACGACGAGCCTGCGTCGCAGGTCGTGCGCGCGGTCGTGGGTGGGGGCGGAGGTGTCCTCGTCGGGGTCCATCTCACGCGCGTGGGGGCCGCCCGGCATCGAGTGGCCCGACAGCGCCATCTCGGTCGCGTCGTGGCCGCCCATCTCGTGGGCGCTCATGTCGTGGGCGCTCATCGCGTGGCCGCGCGGGCCGCGTCGTGCGGTCACCCGGGCGTCGTACCCGGCCTTGCGGACGGCGGCGACGAGGTCGTCGTCGGGGACGTCGCTGCCGGGCTCGAGGACGACGTGCGCGGACTCGAGCGGGAGGTTGACCGTCGCCGTGACGCCCGGCACCTGGCCGAGGCGCTTCTCGACGCGCGCGACGCACGACGCGCACGTCATGCCCTCGACGGCGAGCTCGACCTCGGTGGGGTCGGTCTGCTGCGTGGTCATCGGGTTCCTCCCTCTGTCGTGCTGGTCGTGCTGGTGCTGCGGTGCGTGCTGGCGCGGCGCCGGTGGTCCTACCGGACGGCGACGAGCGCGTAGCCGGCCTCGTCGACGGCGGCGCGCAGGGCGTCCTCGGGGACGTCCGTGGTCGTCGTGACGGTCACGTGCGACGTGCCGCCGGCCTGCAGCTCGACGTCCACGCCGGCGACGCCGTCGAGCGCGGTGAGCTCCTCGGTGACGGCGTGGACGCAGTGTCCGCAGGTCATGCCGGTGACGTCGAGGGTGCGGGCTGCGGTGGTGGTCATGGTGTTCTCCTCGTGGTGCTTCGGGACGTTCGAGCGGGTGGGGTCAGCTGCGGACGAGCCGGGCGATGGCGTCGGCGGCCTCGCGGACCTTCGCCTGGCCGGCCGCGTCGGACTCGCGGGCCGCGTCGACGACGCAGTGGCCGAGGTGGTCCTCGACGAGGCCGAGGCTCACGGCCTGGAGCGCCTTGGTGACGGCCGCGACCTGGGTGAGGACGTCGATGCAGTAGACGTCCTCGTCGACCATGCGTGCGATGCCGCGCACCTGGCCCTCGATGCGGCGCAGGCGCTTGAGGTAGGCGTCCTTGTCCTGGGCGTAGCCGCGTGCCGTCGACGTGCTGCCGTCGGTCGGCGAGGCGTGGTGGTGCTCGGTGGTGTTCTCGACGGTGGCCATGGCGTCCTCCGGGGCGACGGTCGGCGATCGATATACCCTGCTGGGGTATCTCGAGCATACCCCTTGGGGGTACTACGTCAAGGGGGGTACGTTCGGCCACGACGGAACGAGAACAGGTTTCTGTGGTCCGGACTCACCGGAAGGGTTGCCGAACACCTCTGCCGGCGCCAAACATGGGAAACCGGTTACCGAACCGCCCGCACCGTCAGGGACGACCGTGTGAGGACGACGACACCGGAGGCACCCGCACCCATGAACCCGCTCGCACGCACCCCCCGCAGCGCCCGGATCCTGCCCGGCCTGCTCCTCGCGCTCCCCGTCCTCGCGCTCGCGGTCATCGGGTCAGGGTCCGCGTCCGCGGTGGGGTCGCCCTCGCGGTCCCCCCACGACCAGCGGCCGCACGTCCGGCCTGACCACGACCGCGGGGGCCACGACCGGGCCGACATCGTGGTCGCCGCGGACGGCTCGGGCGACACGACGACGGTCCAGGGCGCGGTCGACCTCGCGCCGGCCGGGTCGTCGGCGCGCACCACGATCCTCATCCGGCCCGGCGTCTACCAGGGCGCCGTGACGGTCGGCGCCGACAAGACCGGGCTGACCTTCGTCGGTGCGACGGGCGACCCGGAGGACGTCGTCATCACGGACGACCGCGCCAACGGCACCCCGAAGGAGGGCGGCGGGACGTGGGGCACGTCCGGCAGCGCGACCGTGACCGTCGCAGGGGCGGGCTTCGAGGCGCGCGGCGTGACGTTTGCGAACGCTTTCGACGAGGCCGCGCACCCCGAGATCGCGAACCGGCAGGCCGTCGCCGTGAAGACGATGGCCGACAAGGTCGTGTTCGACCACGTCCGGTTCCTCGGCAACCAGGACACCCTGTACCTCGACTCGCCCGCAGCCGACGTCCCCGCCCGCGTGTACGTGCGCGACAGCTACGTCGAGGGCGACGTGGACTTCATCTTCGGGCGGGCGACTGCCGTCATCGAGGGCTCGACCATCAAGGCGCTGCGCCGCGACAGCACCCCCGACGGGTACGTGTTCGCGCCGAGCACGTCGAAGGAGTTCGCCCACGGGTTCCTCGTCACGCGGTCGCGGCTGATCACCGACGCCGACCCCGGCGCGTACGCCCTCGCGCGGCCGTGGCACCCCAGCAGCGCCCCCGACAACGACCCTCGGCTCGTCGTCCGGGACTCCTACCTGGCCGCGCACCTCGCCGTCGACGCCCCCTGGGCCACCATGTCCGGCTACGACTGGACGCCCGGCAGCAACGCCGAGTACCGCAACAGCGGCCCCGGGGCGTTGGTCACCGACGCCCGTCCGCAGCTCGACGCCCGCACCGCGCGCGCGTACGAGGTCGCCGACTTCCTGCGCGGCGACGACGGGTGGTCCCCGCAGGACGGCCCGCGCTGCTGAGCGGGACGACCGGCTGCGCGGGTCGACGCCCCGTTCGACCTGCGCGAACGCCCGGACGGGAGCACGATCGTCCTGACACCACGTACGTGGGTCGGTGGCCGGGACGCGCGTCGTCCCGGAGCGAACGTCGTCCGGCGCCCCGGCGCCAGCAGGGAGGCCCCGTGTCCGACCGTCAGAACCTCGACCCCCTCGGCGTGAACCCCGCGCAGGTCGCCCGGCAGTACTGGTGGCTCCCCGTGCTCCGCGGCATCGTGTCGATCCTCTTCGGTCTGCTCGCCGTGATCTGGCCCAAGATCACCGCGGGCGCCCTGCTGTGGATCGTCGGCCTGTTCGCCCTGATCGACGGCATCCTCATCCTCGTGGACGCCCTCCGGCACCGCGGTCAGGGGGGGACGGCGCTCGGCGTCGTCCTCGGCGTGCTGGCCGTCGCGTTCGGCCTCGCGGCCCTGTTCTGGACCGAGAAGACGGCCGTCGTGATCGTCGTCATCCTCGGCATCTGGGCGATCATCGCCGGCCTCGTCGAGCTCGTCGCCAGCATCGACCTGCGGTCCGCGATCGGGAGCGGATGGGTGTGGGGCACCATCCTCGGTGCCGTCACGCTGGTGTTCGGCATCCTCGTCGTCGTGTGGCCCAAGGCCAGCATCGTCTCCGTCGTCTGGCTCATCGGGCTCTGGGCGATCATCGCCGGGCTCGTGCTGGTCGTCGTCGGGTTCCAGGTGCGACGGCTCGGCAGGGCTGAGCGCACCGTCTGATCTCCCGCGCCCGGGCCGACCGCACGGCGCCCGGGAGCGGTGATCTTCTGCACCAGCCGACGTCGGGCGACGAGCGTCGGGCGAGCGTTCGGACGGGGAGGTCCTATGGCGCAAGCGGTGGACCACGGGGGGCCCGTCGGTGGCCCGCGGCACGGCGCGCACGCCGGACGCCGCACCGCCCACCCCGGCGCCTTCCGCTGGTCCACGCTGGCCCTGACCGGCGTCGGGCTCCTCGTGAGCGTCCTCGCGCTCGCCGTCCTCGACCGGCACTGGCCCGACTGGGTCGGCGCCGGGTGCTTCACCGTCTGGTTCGTCGTCGGGGTCGCGTGGGCCGACGCCGTCCGCACCCACTGGCACTGGGCCGTCTCGATCGGGCTGGGGCTGGTGCTGCTCGCCGCCGCCTCCGTCCTGCCCAGCACGCACACCCCGCCCGACGACGGATGGGCGTGGGTGGTCGCACTGTGCGCCGCGCTGGGGACGGGCTTCGCGCTCGGTCCCGTGGTGGGTGCCGTGCTCGGACGCGTCGTGGCGTCGCGCGAGCGGTGAGGCTCGCCCGTCGGTGAGCGAGCGAAGCACCGGGGCTGACGCGGTGCTGTACGGGTCAGGCTCGGCAGGTGTACAGCGCAGTCAGCGCGATCCACGCCGAGCCGTAGTAGGTGGGGTAGTACCCGTCGGCGCGCTGCGCGGCCCCCAGCAGCCGGTCGAAGCCGTCGGCGTCGCCCGCGGCACGCGCCGTCGCGGCCGCGCTCGTCCACATCAGCGGGTTCGTCCAGGTGACCAGCGGCTTCCCGTCGACCGAGTAGCTGCCCACCGGGCTCTCGCCCAGCGCGCGCAGTCGCGGCCACAGGCTCGCGGCGACCGCCTGGTCGTCCGGCGCGCACGACTGCGCGTACCGCGCGCCGATGCGGGCCGCGTCGAGCCCGTAGGCGGGCGTCGCCGCGTCACCCCACGTGGACGGCGTGACCGTGCCGTTCGCCGCGACGCGCGCCCAGTCGGGCGGGTAGTCCACCTGGTCGAGCAGCGACCGCACCACGGCGCGGTCGCCGTCGGCCACCTCGCCCCATCGGGTGTCGCCCGTCAGGGACTGCAACGCCGCGCCCCCGCGCGGGTTGAAGTAGCTGGGGTTCACGGTCGCCGGCAACATCCACCCCTGGCTGCCCGCGAGCAGCACCCGGCCGCCGTCCGGGAGCGGAGCGGTCGCCCGGTCCAGCAGCGCCGCACCGAGCGCCGCCGCGTCCCGGGCGTCGTCGTCCGACCCGAACGCGTGCGCCGCCATCGCCAGCGCCCACGCCGTGTCGAGGTCGGCGTCGGACGCGCTGTCCTGCCCGACGACCGCGCCGTCCCACCGCCACGCAAGGCGCCCGTCGGTGCGGAGCAGGTGCTCGCGCGTCCACGCCCACACCCGGTCGAACGTGTCGCGGTCGCGCACGGCGACGGCGACGAGCAGCGCGTACGCCTGCCCCTCGCTGACGGTGTCGCCGCCCTGGTCGTGCCGGACGACGCGTCCGTCCGCGTCGACGTACCGGTCGAGGAACGCGCGACCCAGGCGGCCGGCGTCGGGATCGGGCGAGGGGAGCGGGACGCCGGACGCGTCGGTCGTGGACAGCGACGACGCTGACGACCCGGTCGACCCGTCCGTCGTGGTCCCGCCGCCCGCCGTGGGAGGCGTCGGCGAGCACCCGCTCACCAGGGCGCCGACGAGGGCGCCGACCAGGACGCCGAGCCCGAGGGCGGGCACCGTCGCGCGCGTCGGGCGCGGCCTCATCCGAGCACCCCCGTGCTCTCGAGCTCCGCGCGGACGGCCGGGGCGAGGGCCGCCATGGCCGTGCGCGTCACGTGCGACGAGTCCCGGTACAGCAGCACGCCGTCCCGGACGGTCGGGCACGTGGCCGGGCCGTCGCCGGGGGTCGGAGAGCCGTCACGCGGGTGGTCGCCGGTGCGAGCGCCCGGGCACAGGTACCGCGCGACGTCCACGGTCCGCAGGTCGGCGAACCCCGCGCGCCGGTCGCGCACGGCGTCCGCGAGCACGTCGCCGCCGGGGGTGGGGACGGTGCAGCGCGACCAGTCGTCGAGGTGCGCGGACACGCACGTCGGCACGTCGGTGCCCGGGTAGGGGGTGTCGACGAGGTAGACGATCGGGGCGCCCGTCGCGCGGAGCGCGCGCAGGGTGGTGCGCCAGCCGTCGAGGAGCTCGTCGTCGGTGTCGTAGTGGTTCATGGTCGAGACGAGGATCGCGCGCGGCCGGGGCTCGTGCGCGAGCCGGTCCAGCGCGGCGATGCGCCAGGCGTCGCACTCGGTGAAGGCCCGCCCGAGCTGGGCGTCCACGTAGTGGATCGTCGGGAGCGCGCAGCCCGACTTGGTGAGCACCTCGATCGAGAGGCCGTGCGCGGCGGCCGCCGGTCGGACGGCGTCGAACCACTGCCCGGCGTGCGAGTCGCCGAGGAGCACCACCCGGTCGGACGTCACCGCGCCGCCGGTCGACCAGTCGGGGGCGATCAGGCAGGGCGGCGACGTCGTGCCGAGGGTGTCCACGACGCACTCGGCGGGGTAGTGCGGGTCGTCGTGGGACGCCTCGAGCACGCCCGGGGTGACGGGCCCGCTCGTCGCCGTGGACCGGAACGGGTCGGCGGTCGACGCCGCCACCGTGAGCGGGTCGTCGGCCCGTGCGGACGCGGCGGGTGCGAGCTGCCGCGCGACGCCCGTCCCGACGACCAGCACCACGCACACCGCGAGCACGGTCGACGCGAGTCCCACGCTGAGACCCTGCCGCGGGCTGCGGAGCACCGCGGGCGCCCGCCGGACGGGGTTCTCGACGAAGCGCCAGGACAGCCACGCGGGCACGAGGCTCGCGGCGGCGACGCCCGTGAGGACGGGCCAGGTCGCGCCGGGCACCAGCAGCGTCACGAACGCGATGGCCGGCCAGTGCCACAGGTACCAGGAGTAGGAGAGTCCGCCGACGGCCTGCGCCGGTCGCGCGGAGAGCCAGCGCGACGGGTCGCCCGGTCCGGCCGGGCGGAGCTCGAACCCCGTCCCGGTCGACCGCCCCACGAGGATCACGAGCCCGATCGCGAGGGTCGGCGCGAGCGCCGCCACACCCGGGTACGGGGTCGCGGTGGTCAGGCGCAGCATGACGACGACGAGGGTGACGAGCCCGGCCCAGCCGAGCGCGGCCCGCACCGCGCGCGGCCACGCCCCGACGTCGAGCGTCCGCACCAGCAGGGCGACGAGCGCGCCGACGGCGAACTGCCACACGCGCGTCGGCGTCGACAGGTACGCGACCGGCTCCTGCGTCGCGGTCCACGCGAGCGAGAGGGCGAACGTCCCGCCGAGGGCCGCGAGCGTCACGGCGAAGAACGGGACGGCCCGCCACCGGGGCGCGAGGCGCCGGGCCAGGAGCCCGCACGCGAGGAACAGCAGCGGCCACGCGAGGTAGAACTGCTCCTCGACCGACAACGACCAGAAGTGCAGCACCGGGCTCACGGCGTCGCCCGCGTGCAGGTAGTCGGTCTGCCGGTCCACGAACCGCCAGTTCACCGCGTACGCGAGCGACCAGGCGACGTCGGCGAGCACGCCGGCCGCGCGCAGCGGGGCGAGCAGCAGCCACGACGCGACGCTCACCACGACGAGCACGAGCGTCGCCGCGGGCAGGATGCGCCGGGCACGGCGCGCGTAGAAGTCGCGCAGCCCGATCGTCCCGCTGCGGGTCGCCTCGTCGAACAGGAGGCCGCAGATGAGGAACCCCGAGATCACGAAGAACATGTCGACGCCCACGAACCCGCCCGGCAGGAACGGGACGCCCGCGTGGTAGAGGACGACGGCGAGGACGGCGAGCGCCCGCAGGCCCTCGACGTCGGTGCGGCGACCGGACGCCCCGGGGTGGCCGGGCCGCCCGAGGACGGTGGCCGGGTCGACGGGCGTCCCTGGGGCCAGGCGCCCTCGGGGTGGGGCGGCAAGGGGGGAGCGAGCGGGTGGAGCGGTGCGGGACACGGGTGCCTCCGGGCTCTCGCGACAGCAGGGACGGGATCGGGTGCGTCAGACGAGCGGGACGGTGTGGACCTGGCCGGACGCGACGATCGCGACGAGGACGACCACGGCGGTCCACGCCACGGACTCGGGCCACGCGAGGGGGCGGTCGAGGTGGTGCTCGCTCGCGCCGCGGCGACCGGCCCGGGCCCGCGCGCGCGCCCGGGAGCGCGGCGAGACGGCGGGCCGGGCGACGCGCCCGCGGGCGAGCGGCCACAGCTCCACGACGACGGGCACCGCGACGTACGCGAACAGCGCGACGAGCAGCCCGGCGACCCAGACCTGCCCGATGCCGACGGTCACGGTGGCGCGCGCGAGCGCCGCCACGAGTCCGGCGAGGAGCGTCGTGAGCCAGACGACGCCGAGCCGGGCGACGCGCACGGGCACCCCGCCACGGCGGCGGGCGGAGACCGCGGCGCTCGTCGGCACCCAGGCGGCCTCGCGCCGGCGCAGCGTGTCGACGATCGCGACGACGTGCGTCAGCGAGTACAGGAGCTGGACGCGCAGCACCTCGAACCGCCACACCGTCGTCGACGTGCCGGGGACGAGCACGAGCCGCACCCACACCGCGGGCAGGAGCGCGAGGTACGCCCACGGGTGCACGGACCGCGGGTCGGTGGCGAGCACGACGAGCCCGGGGAGCTCGCCGAGGAACACGCCGAGCGCGGTCGTCACGTAGAAGAGGAACCCGGCCCAGTGGGCGACGCGCTGGCGGCCCGTCATCGCCATGCGGTGGAAGTCGCGGCTCGCGAGCAGCGACATCGCGCCGAGGCACCAGCGGTACTGCTGGTTGAGGAAGGAGTCGGTCGTGTCGGGGCACACGCCCTTCGAGACCTGCACGGGCACGTAGCACAGGCCGTACCCGTGCTCCTGGAGCTGGAGGCCCGTGTAGACGTCCTCGCTGTGGGCGATGCGCGCGAAGCCGCCGTTCGCGTCGAGCGCCGTCCGCCGGTAGACGGCCGACGTGCCGACGCAGATCGCGGCGCCCACGGCATCGCGCGACGGCTGGATCCAGCGGTAGAAGAGCTCCTGGGCGGCGCCGGCGGTGCGCTGCACCCAACCCATGCGGGCGGTCGTGTCGAACACCTGGGGGGACTGCACGATCCCGACCGTCGGGTCGTCGAAGGAGGGCACGAGGTGGTCGAGCAGGTCGGGCCGCGGGCAGAAGTCGGCGTCCAGCACGACGACCAGGTCGCCGTCGGTACGCTGGTAGGCGGCGTGCAGGTTCCCGGCCTTCTTGAGCTCGCCGCGGTTCGCCCGGACGTGGTGGACGAACCCGTGCGCGCGGGCGGCGTCGGCGACCTCGGGCCGGTCGGCGTCGTCGAGGACGTGCACGCGCAGGACGCCCGGCCACCGCAGCGCCGCGACGTGCCGGTACGTGTTCTCGAGCAGGGTCAGCGGCTCGCCCGCGGTGGGCAGGAAGACGTCGACGCTCGGGTGGTCGTCCGCGGCGCGCCCGGCGGGCCACAGGAGCAGCCGGGCCTCGTGGTCGGCGCGCGACACGCGGCGCCGGCGCAGCCCCGACGCCGTGGACAGCACAGCGCCCACGACGGACAGCGCGAAGAAGACGAGGAACGGCCAGAAGGCCCACGACCGCAGCGTGAACACGAGCAGCGACGCCATCGTTGCGACGAACGCGACGTCGGTCGCGACGAGCACCCAGCGGCGCTGCGGGCCGAGGTAGGCGTACAGCTCGGCGTCCGTAGGCGGTGCCGGCAGGTCGCCGGCCCCGGGCGGGCGGACGACGGGGCGGGTGCGGCCGTGTCGTGGTGCGGTGACAGTCATGGCTCCCCTTCGCGGGCGGCGGAGGCGAGCTGCACGACGGCACGCGGAGACGGCGCGGCGACCGTGCTGACGGCCGTCGCCCCGCGTCACACGCCCCCTGCGCGTGTGCTGCGGCCGCTCCCCCCTGAGTGCTCTTGGAGACTAGCGGGCGAAACGTGAGCGACGGTCACAAATACGGGGTTACTCGTAAGTATTCACCCGAAGTGCAGGTTTCGGACGGCCATCACGCCCGCTGTTCGTCCGCAGGAACGGACGGAACGTCCAGGATGCGGACGAATCGGGTCGGTCGGCGCGCGGCGCGCGAGGCTCGGTCACCCGCGCGCCACCGCGCACCCGCACACCACCGAGGGAGGGGCCGTGCTCGTCAGCTCGGGGATCACGCACCGCTACCGCCGCCTGCACGGGCCGCGGGGTGCCGGCCGCGACGCGCTCGCCGGCGCGCACCGCCCGACGGCCGGCGCCGTCACGCTCGACGGCGTCCCCGTGCGCGACCCCCGCTCGCGCCGCCGCGTCTCCTGGATGCCGCAGGACGTCACCGCGATCCGCGGGCTCACCGTGCTCGAGCAGGTCGCCTACGCGGGGTGGTGTGCCGGTCTGGGCACCGCCGCGGGCCTCGATCCCGCCCAGCGCGCCAACTTCCGCGCGATCCTCGCGGACACGCGACGCGACACCACCCTCGTCGTCTCGACGCACCAGACGGACGACCTCGCCGACCTGTTCGACCACGTCACCGTGCTCGCCGCGGGGCGCGTCGCGTTCGAGGGGACGCGGCACGCGTTCCACGCGCTCGCCGCCGGGGACGAACCGGGCCGACCCGCGGGCTCGCAGCCCGGCGAGGGTGACCGTGCGTCCGCACGCGACGAGCACGCCTTCACGCTGCTCGTCGGGGACGGCGCCTGATGCCCCACCCACCTCCCTGCGCTGGTCGGACGCCGTGTGGGGAGGCGCGCTCGTCGTCCTCGGCGCGCTCTGGGTCGTCGTCTCCGTGCCCGCGCTCACGCCCTCCTACGACGTGTCACGCCTCGCGACCGCCCTGCGGTCCGTCGTCGTCGCCGCGCCGGTCGCCGCCGTCGTCGCCGCACTGCGGACCGGCCGGCTCCGCCCCTGGCTCGACGCGCACGCCACCGTCCGGCCGCGCACGGTCGTCGTCCTCGGGGCGACCTGGCCCCTGCTCGTCGCGAGCACGGTCGGCTACGCGCCGGTCGTCGTCGGCGCGCACCGGGGCGTCCCCGGCGGACGCGGCCTCGCCATGCTGGCGGTCGGGGTGCTCGTCGTCGTCCTCGGCGCTGCCGTCGGGACCGCCGCCGGACTCCTGCTCCCGCGCGTCGCGGCACCGCTCGTCGGCGTCGTCGTGTGGGCCCGGCTCGCGCTGCCCGGGTCGAGCGGCGACGCCGCGCTCCGGGCCGGGTCCGGGTCGCTCGCCGGCTGCTGCACCCTCGCCGAGGTGCCGCAGACCGCGCTGCTCGTCCTCGCGGGCGGGTTCGCGGTGCTCGGGACGGCCGTCGTCGCGCTCGGGCTCGTGGGACGCGGGTGGCGTGGGGCCGGGATCGTCGCCGGCGGCCCACGAGCCGAGCGCCTGCCCGCAGCCCGGCGGGACCGGGGACCCAGACCGCGCGGACCCGTACGACGTCGCGGCCGCGCGCACCGCGTGGCTCGCCGAGGTCATGGGCGTGCCGCGCCAGCAGGCTCTCGACGGGACGGGTGCAGAGGGGTCCGTCCCGTCGGGAACGACGACCGCCGCGCACCGCGCGTGGTTCCGCGCGGGCGTGGAGTCGTTGCGCGCGTGCACGGCAGGTGCGGGTTCGGACGCGCGCGCCGGCGCGGGTGCCGGCGCGGACGCGGGTGCCGGCGCGGACGGGTCGTGAGGCTGTGACGCTCTGGCTCCGCGTCCGGCACGGACGGTCGCTGCTGCTCGTCCTGCTGGGCGCCGCGGTGTGCGCGGCCACGCTGCGGGACGCCGTCGTGCACGTGCCTCCCGTGCTCGGCGGCGGGTCGTCGCCCGTCTCCGTGTCGCTGCTGCTGCCGCTCGTCTTCGCCGTCTGGCTCGCCGCGGCGCTCGGGGCCGCCGGTCGCGTCCAGGAGCGGGCCGCCGTGCGCCGGCTCCCCGCCTATGACGTCGCCCTGTGGTGCGGCGCCACGCTCGCCGTCGCGCTCGTGCTCGTCACCCTCGGGTTGTGCCTGGGTGGCGACGTCGGCTCCACCGCACGCGTGACCCGCGACGTCGTGCTGCTCGGGGCGCTCGTCGCGGCGCTCGTGCCGTGGACCGGGCCGGCCGGTGCGTCCGCCGTCACCGTCGCCGTCGTGCTGCTCGCGTCGTCGTACGGCGTCGGGGCGGACGGCGCGCGGTACGTCCGGGCGTTCGAGCAGCCCGCGTCGTCCGTCCCCGCGGGAGGCGCGACCGCCGTCGTCGTGCTGATGGCGCTGGTCGGCGTCGGCGTCCGGGCGGTACCGTTCCGCGCGTGAAGACCACGACGCCCCACGGGGCCACCGTCCGCGTCCGTCGGCGTCTGCTCCCGTGGCGTCGACGCGTCCGCAAGACCGACCGGTTCGACGGCCTGCCCGACCTCGCCGACCTGTTCAGCGGCGCGGACGACCTCATCGGCGGCGTCATCGGTGCCGTCCTGCTCGTCATCGCCGTCGTGCTGATCCTGCCCGTGCTGATCTTCGCGCTCGTCGTCGTCGGCGAGGTCCTGCTCCTCCTCCTGCTGCTGCCGCTGTTCCTGCTCGCGCGCGTCGCGCTCAAGAAGCCGTGGATCGTCGAGGTGACGATCGGTGGTGCGGTCGTCCACTCCGAGGCCGTCGTCGGATGGAGGGCCGCCGGTGCGCGAGCCCGGCAGCTCGTGAAGATCGTGTCCGTGGGCGCGCCGCTCGTGGACGCGTGGACGGTTGACGCGCCGCCGGCGGACGTGTCGTCCGCTCCGACCCCGAGATGACTCCGCCCTCGGCCGCAGTGCCGCGCACCCCGGAACCCGACCCCGACGACGCCCGCGAAGCCGCCGCGGCCGCCGCGCGCGTCCATGACGACCGCGTCACCGGGACCGGGTGGGCTTCCGCGCTCGCCGCGCTCGGCGTCGTCGTCGCGGCCGCCGGCCTGACGACGCACTCGAGCGAGCTGGACTGGATGGTCGGCGACTCGTGGGCCCTGGCGCTGGTCACCGCGTCCGGGCTCGCGTCCCGGTGGCTGCGCCCGGCGGCGCGCTGGGCCCTGACCGCGGCGTTCGCCGCCCTGGCAGTCGTCGCCGTCACGGACGTCGGGCACGACGGGCCGCACGACGCCGCGTCGCGCGCGGTCGTCGGAGTCGCCGCCTGCGCCGGGGCCGTCGCACTGGGCATCGTCGCCGACCCGCTCCGACGTCACCTCGGACAGCGCCGTCGCCGCCGCGACGCCACGTGGGCCCGCGCCGGGCTGTCGGCGCCCGCCGCCGAGCGCGCCACGCTCCCGATGCGCTGGTCCACCGGTGGTGCGGCTGTCGTCGTCGACGACCTCGGCGAGCGACGGATCCAGGTCGTGAAGGCGTTGCGCGATCTCGGTCCGGACGACGCCGGACGCGCGATCCTGGCGCTCGGGCGGGACGACGACGGGAAGCCGACCACCGCGCCCGGGGTGATCGCGACCGGGCTCTCCGCCGCCGACGCCGCCGTGGTGGTCGCGCGCCTCGGTGACGCCGGAGCGTCCGCACGCGTCGTCGAGGGCTGACGTCCGCGGGCGCGCGTCGGGCGCGGGCGCGCGTCGGGCGCGGTGTCCGCTGCCGCGGTCGGTGCGGGTTGGTGACGTGGAGCACCCGAGCCCCCGCGCGTCGGTGACGTGGAGCACCCGAGCCCCCGCGCGTCGGTGACGTGGAGCACCCGAGCCCAGCGCGTCGGGCACGCCAACCGGCGAGATTCCGCGCGACCGCGCTGTTCGAGGGGGCTCCCGCGCGTGACGGATCACGGGACTGTGGTGCGTGGCGTCACGAACGTGCGGGGGATGCGCCGCGCTGTGGTGCGCGGCGTCACGAAGCGCGGGCGACCGCGTCCTCGATCGGCACGTCCCCGCTCACGAAGCCGATGAACCGCCCTGACGTGTCGGGGCGTGGCAGTACCGCGGCGACGACGGCCGCGACGTCCTCGCGCGGGACGCTCCCGCCGTCGGGCGCGGTGCCGTCGTCGGGGGAGCCGGCCTCGATCCGGCCCGTGCCGGGGTCGAGCGTCAGGGTGCCGGGCGCGACGATCGTCCACGCGAGCTCGGAGCGGCGCAGGTGCTGGTCCGCGGCGGCCTTCGCCTCGGCGTACGCGTAGAACGCGTCGTCGGGGTCGACGCCGTGGTCAGGTCCGGCGCCCAGGTACGACACCATGACGTAGCGCCCCACGCCGGCCTGCTCGGCGGCGTCGATCGTGCGGACGGCCGCGTCCCGGTCGACCGCGTACGTGCGGTCCGCGCTGCCGCCGCCCGCACCAGCGGACCACACGATCGCGTCGGCGCCGTGGAACAGGTCGGCGAGCTCGGGGGTGAGCAGGTTCTCGACGTCCGCGAGCACGGGCTCGGCGCCGAGCGCCCGGACCTCCTCGGCGTGGTCGGGGTTGCGGATCAGTGCGCGGACGCTGTCGCCGCGCGCGACGAGGAGGGGCTCGAGCAGGAGTGCGACCTTGCCGTGGCCGCCGACGATCACGATGTCAGCCATACCTCCACCTTGTGGCGTGCGGGAGCGATGTGCACGACGGGCCGCCGCCGCGCCGCGGGCACGGCCGGGCGGGTGGCGTGTCATCTTCGCGTGCGATACGGCGCTTCGCGTGCGCCGCACCGGACGCGAAGCGACCTTGCGTAGGCGACGACCCGCGGCGGAGGGGGTGGCGACCGTGAAGGGCTGGTCGACGTACGACATCCACCACCAGGTCGGCACCGGCGCCTGGACGACCGCGCCCGGCGTCCCGATGTCGGCGGCCTGCGCGGGCTGGGTGTCGAAGACGATCGACCTCGGCACCGCGACGACGCTCACGGCCACGTTCACCGACGGCAACGGGACGTGGGACGACAACGGGTCGAAGAACGACGCCCTGCGGTCCGGGGTGAGCGCCGTCAAGGACGGAGTCGTCACGACGACCGACCCGTGCGCGTCCAGCCCGACGGCGACGTCGTCGCCGACCAGCGCTCCGACGTCCACCGCGACCTCGGGTACCACCCTGGGCGACGCCTGGCGCGGCTGACCTCGGCCGATACCCGACGCCCCGCCGCGCCGCGGACACTCCGTGCGGCGGGGTGTCGGGGAGCGACCGGGTGAAAAACGCGTCGGCTGTTGGCGCGCGATATTCGGGATGCGATTCTTGAAAAGACCACCCGGTCATGGAACGCTTTGCTAGCAGGGGGATGCGGCATGGTTCAGTCCGGTGTATTCACTGATGTCCTCGCGGCGGTCGACCCGGGGACGGTGCTCCGCACGGAAGCGGCACCCCAACGACGACGGCGGGCGCTCGGTGCGTCCGAGCACGTGCCCACGAACCAGGAGATCCTCGAGGCTGCGCGGCGTCACTACGCGGACAACCACCACGTCGTGGACACGAGCACGAGGTCCGGTCAGGACTACGTCCTGACCGGGCCGGGCCACGTCGAGGTCGCCGACCTCAACGCGTACGACTGGCGCTCGCGCGAGGCGGCGCCGATCCGGCCGACCTGTCAGACCGTCGCCGACGCACCGCCGATGGCCCCGGCCCTCACCGCCGTCAAGGGCAGTCCGGTGGTGACGACGCTGGTCGTGGGCATTTCCGAGTCCGCCCAGGTCATCGTCGGCGAGGAAGGCGGCATCGGGGTCGCCGTCGACGTGACCAAGAAAGAGCCCGTCAAGGGCGTCGCGTACTTCGCCGGCAAGCTCGGGCTCGACATCGACGTCGCCATCAACCTGCAGCTCGGCCTGTGGGCGTCCGACGTCGCCGGGCTGGCCGGCGACTTCGTCGGCATCGAGGTGAACCTCGACCTGGAGGTCGGGGTGAGCCTGGGCGTCTTCATGCACACCAAGGACCTCAGCTTCTACGGCTTCTCCGTCGGGGTCGGGGTCGGGGTCGGCGGAGGCGCGACGGTCGTCGGCGGGTACACCTGGGTCTTCTGATCCCCGGGAAACACTTCGCGAGTCGTTGAGCACGCGCTTTCCGGACGCATTGTTCGATGGCGCCCGCAGCACCATCTGGCCATTGTGGCCTGCCATTTTCCAAGGAGGGAAATAATGTCTGAGAACACCATCTCGGAGGCGCTCGACGCGGCCGGGTCGCACGACCTGGACGGTGCGGCGCGCGACACCGGTCCGTCCAACCAGGACATCATCGACCACGCCAAGTCCGCCTACCAGACCTTCCGGGCCACGGTCGACGCCTCCGCCCAGGCGCTCGCCGCGGTCGTGACCGGCGGACAGCTCACGGCGGCGATCACGGCACTCGACGACGCCGACTGGCAGGGCACCGTGGACCCTGAGCTCGTCACGCCGGTGCTGGAGGCGCCCGCGGTCGCGAAGGCCCGTGCCGACGCCGACAAACGTCTCGGCACCTACTCCGTCGGCGTCTTCTCGAACGACCTCCGGGACGGGGGCGTCGGCGTCGTCGGGTTCGCCCGCGCGACGGACGGCGAGGGTCTCGCGCAGGTCACCCTCGTGCTCGACATCGTCAAGCACGCGGTCACCACCGAGCCGGGCCGCAACCTGCAGCTCGGCCAGTGGGTCAAGGCGCCCGACGCCCTCCACGACGAGGTCTACGGGCTCTACATCCAGTCGTCCGTCGGTGGCATCCAGCTCGACGTCAAGATCGTGCTCGACACGGACCTCGAGCCCTACGGCTTCGTCGAGAGCACCGGCGCGTCCCTCCGCCTGCCCGCCAAGGCCTACCCGTTCAGCGGGTCGACGTCCGTCGGCTGACCGCTACCCCGCTCTTCCCTCCGTGAAAGGACTGCCATGTTCGGCGACGTGCTGGAGAACCTCACCGCATCGGACCTCGAGCTCACGGCGGGCACCCGCCGGTCGCTCGACAACGGCCTGTTGACGTCCACCCCGACCAACCAGGAGGTCCTGGACGCGACCCGGACCTTCTATCAGGCGAACCACGCGACCGTGGACCTCAGTGCCAAGAACTCCACGTCGGTCGCGGAGGACCACAAGTCCTACGTGGACACGATGGGCGGGTACAAGGACGCGCTGCGGGACAAGTCGCTGCCGCCCGGGTCGACGAGCACGACGCAGCAGGCGCTGTTCGGTGACGACAGCGACGACGACGGCCTGTTCGGTCCGACGCTCGACAAGGTCAAGGCAGAGGACCTGTTCACGACGATCGCGCTGGGCGTGAGCGTCGAGGCCATCTTCTTCGTCGGCGGGATGGGTGGTGCGGGATGCGCCTGGGACATCGCGAAGCGGGAGCCGCCGTCGGGCTACGGGTACGCGACGGGCGAGCTCGGCTTCAAGGTGGCCGCCGACGTCAACGTCCAGGTCGCGATCTTCAACGAGCTGCCCAGCCAGCTCGACCACGACGTCTTCGGCCTGAACGTGACGCTCGCGGCGGCGCTGTCGCTCGGCTTCTCGACGTTCTTCACGATGAAGGACAGCAAGCTCACCGTCCTCGGGTATGCGGTCGCGGTCGGCGTCGGCGTCGGCGCGGGAGCGGCCGTGTTCGGCGGTCACCTCTGGAACTTCCGCTGAGCGCCGTGCCCACCGACGACCTGCAGCAGATCGTGGCGGCGACGCTGGCCGCCACGCCGGACGTCCCTGCTGGCGCGGCCCTGACGTTCCAGTGGCCGTGGACCATCGCCCAGCGGGGTGCCGAGCACCTGTCCGGCAGCGACGGGGTCATCTCGGGCCTGGTCAGCGGCGGGAACGCCGTCCTGACCTCACCGGCCGGCCCTGGCATCGTCGCCGCGATCAAGGCGTCCCCGACGGACCCGTCCGTGACCGACGCGGTGCTGGACGACGGGCTCTTCGGTCCGGCGCTCGACGCCGTGCGTGCCGACCAGCTGTTGCGGACGCTCTTCATCGGGTTCGGCGGCGGAGGACAGGGCGGGCTCGTGGGCGGGGCGGGCGGTTCCGGCGTCGCGTACGACGTGCTCGCGCCCGCCGACCGCACCGCGGTGTCCTACCAGCAGTTCAACCTCGGCGTCGGGGCGACGGTCTCGGTCGGTCTCGTCGTGGGGGCGATGTCACGTCAGCCGGGGATGCTCACCGACGACACGTGCGTGTGGTCGTTCGGCGCGAGCATGGGGGCGAGCGTCTTCGTGCAGGTCGTGATGCGCAGCGACGACCTCAGCCTCATCGGGTTCCTGGTGAGTCTGGGCGGCGGGGTCGGCCTGGCCAGCACGTCGGGGTACGGGTCGATCTCGGCGGGCTAGGTGCGAAGAGTGGTGCTGGCACCACTGTGCCGAGCCGCCGCGGTGCGGAAGATGGATCAGGTCCGGACGACCGTCCGGGCCTGGTCCGTCTCCGGACCGGCGGACCGGCAGGGACGGCACCGATGACTACCAGCACGACCACGGCACGACGCTCCGGCCCGGGCGCGCCGCCGCCCGCGACGGGTCCCGGCTCACCGCGCGGCGTGACCCAGCGGGTCGCCGTGTGGAGCGCGACGCACCGTCGTCGCGCGATCGGCCTGTGGGCCCTCATGATCGTCCTCGCGGCGAGCATCACGATGTTCATGGCGCCGAAGCAGGCCACCGACCTCGACCTGGGTGTCGGTGAGTCGGGCCGCGCCGCGCAGACCGCCGCGGACGCCGGGCACCCGGACCCGGTCGTCGAGAACGCGCTCGTGACCGCGCGGACCGGAACCCTCGACCCGGACACGGCCGATGCCGCTGCGCACGAGCTCGTCGCCCGCCTGGGCGCGCTGGACGAGGTCGCGTCGGTCTCCGACCCCGTGACGTCGCAGGACGGCACCGCGGTCCTCGTCCAGGCGACGATGTCCGCGGACGCCGCGGACGCCGACGCCCAGGTACCGGCGCTCCAGGAGGCGGTCGCGTCCGTCCAGGCGGACCACCCCGACCTGCGCGTCGAGGAGGTCGGGACGGCGTCGATCGACGCCCAGTTCCAGGACTGGCTGGGCAGTCAGCTCGGTCACGCGACGCTCCTGAGCGTCCCCTTGACGCTCGCGATCCTGCTCGTGGTGTTCGGCGCGATCGTCATGGCGGGCATCCCCGTCGTCCTCGGGCTGTCGTCGGTCGCGGCGGGCCTCGGCCTGTGGGCCCTCGCGTCGCAGGCCCTGCCCGACCCGGGGACCGTCACCGACCTGCTCGTGCTCGTCGGGATGGCCGTCGGCGTCGACTACTCCCTGTTCTACCTGCGACGTTTCCGCGAGGAGCGGCGACGCCTCGGTGAGGACGCGACGATCGACGCGATCAGCATCGCCGCAAGGACGGCGGGTCACTCCGTCGTCGTGTCCGGCCTCGCGGTCACGCTCTCCATGGCCGGCCTCTACTTCGCCGGCAACAACCAGTTCTCGGCGATGGCGACCGGCTCGATCCTCGTCGTCCTCGTGGCGCTCGTGTCGTCCGTGACGGTCCTGCCCGCCCTGCTCGCCGCGACCGCGCGCTGGTCGGAGCGCCCCCGCGTGCCCGTGCTGTGGCGGCTCACGGGCGGACGACCCCGCGTCGTCCCGGCTCTGCTGCGCCGCGTCCTCGCGCGCCCGGTCGCCGCCACCGTCGCCGCGGGGATCGCGCTGCTGGCGCTCGCGGCCCCCGTCCTCGGCATCTCGCTCGCGAACGGCGACGTCGACGAGTTCCCGCGCACCCTGTCGACCATGGAGACGTACGACCGCCTGGTCGCGGAGTTCCCGCAGGGCGCGCCGCCGGACACCGTGGTCGTGCAGGTGCCCGCCGGGTCCGAGGACGAGCTCCGCACCCAGGTCGCCGCCCTCGACGCCGCGGTCGCCCGGAACCCCGACGTCTTCGCCGGCACGGAGAAGCCCTGGTACTCGTCCGACGGGCGGACCGCCGTCGTCACCGTCGACGTCGCGTCCCCCGGCACCGGTTCCGGTGGAGGGTCTGCCGACGCAGCGCCTCCGGCCTCGCAGACCGCGAACGACTCCGTCGCGACGCTGCGCGACGACGTCGTGCCCGCGACCGTCGGCAGCATCGCCGGGGCGACCGCCGACGTGGGCGGGGACGCCGCGAGCTCGCTGGACTTCACCGCGAACCTGCGTCACGCGACGCCGATCGTGGCCGTGGCGGTGCTCGGACTGACGTTCCTGGTCATGCTGGTCGCGTTCCGCTCCGCAGTGGTGGCCGGCCTGACCGTCGTGCTCAACGTGCTGTCGATGGCGGCGACGTTCGGGGTGCTCACCCTGGTCTTCCAGGGCACGTGGGCCGAGGGGATCCTGGGCTTCACGTCGTCGGGGCACGTCGTGTCGTGGGTCCCGATGCTGCTGTTCGTCGTCCTGTCGGGCCTGTCGCTCGACTACCACGTGTTCGTGGTGAGCCGGATCCGGGAGAACGTGCGGCTCGGCCTGTCGGTGCGGGAGGCGATCCTCGACGGGGTCAGCCGCACCGCGGGCACGATCACCAGCGCCGCGGCCGTGATGGTCGGCGTGTTCAGCCTGTTCGGCGTGCTCGGGTTCATCGAGCTCAAGCAGTTCGGGGTGGGGCTCGTGGTCGGCGTCGTGCTCGACGCGACCGTCGTCCGGCTCGTCCTGCTGCCCGCGACGCTGATGCTCGCCCGTCGACGCCTGTGGCGGCCCCGCCCTGGTGCGCGGCCCGTCCCCGAGCTCAGGAGCGCAGATAGGTGAGCACCGCCACCACGCGCCGCGACACCGTCGACGACGCCGGCAGGTCCAGCTTCATGAGGATCGAGTTGATGTGCTTCGCCACGGCCTTCTCGGTGACGACGAGACGCTCCGCGATCCCCGTGTTCCCCTCGCCCTCCGCCATGAGGGCGAGCACCTCGAGCTCGCGCGGCGTCAGGCGTTCCAGCAGGGATGTCGCCGACCGGCGCTGCATGAGGGCCCGCACGACCTCGGGGTCGACGGCCGTCCCGCCCGCCGCCACGGTCCGCAGCGCCGACACGAACTGCCGGTCGTCGAACACGCGGTCCTTGAGCAGGTACCCGACGCCCTGCGCGCCGTCCGCGAGAAGCTCGTCGACGTACAGCTGCTCGACGTACTGGGACAGCAGCAGGACGGGCAGCCCCGGGAAGCGGCGGCGCGCCTCGAGCGCGGCCTGCAGGCCCTCGTCCGCGAACGTCGGCGGGAGCCGCACGTCCAGCAGCGCCAGGTCGGGGGAGTGCTCCGCGATCGCGGGGAGGATCTCGTCGCCGTGCGCGACCGCGGCGACGACCTCCACCCCGTGCGTCCCGAGCAGCCGGACCAGACCGTCGCGGAGCAGGAACTGGTCCTCGGCGAGCACGATGCGCACGGCGGTCCTTCTCGGGTCGGGCAGCGGGCGGACGGCCCGCTGGGGTCGCAGCCAGCGTAGTGAAGGACGTCCCGCAGCGGCGGGGCGACCGGCCGGCGCGTCCGTCGGCATGACGGGCCGGACGTGTTCGGGCAGGGTGAACCCGTGACCGTCGCACCGACCCCCGCTGCGCGACCCGGGTCCGCGCCCGGACCCGGGGACGAAGGCGTGGGTGTGGCGCTCGGACGCTGCCTGCGGCTGTTCGGCCTGGGCCTCTGGGAGCTCGTGCTCATGGTGTGGCTGCTGCTGGGCGTGTGCCTGACGGTGCTGTGGGTCGGGCTCTACCTCGTCCCGCCGACCGTGGACGCGATCGTCCGGGTCGCGCGGAGGCAGCGCCGGCTCGCGCGCCGCTACTCCGGCGTCGGGATCGCGGAACGTTACGCGCCACTGCCCGGCGCGGTCCTGCCCGACGGGGACGGCCGGAACCGATCGGCAGGCGGTCAGCTGTCCCGCCGGTGGCGCCGGCTGGCCGCGCAGCTCCGTGATCCCGCCGTGCAGCGCGACCTGCTGTGGTCGCTCGTCGACCCCGTCGTCGGGGCCGTCCTCGTGCTGGTGCCGCCTGCCCTCGTCCTCAACGCCCTGTGGGGCGTCGTGCTGCTGTTCGTGTGGCGTCCGATCGTCGCGGCGGACGGCACCCAGTGGTTCCTCTTCGTCCCCGTGAACGACCGGCCGTCCGCCGTCCTCGCGGCCGTCGTCGGTGTCGTCCTCGGTGTCCTCGGCGTGCTGCTGGCTCCGCGGTTCGTCCGCTGGCACGCGTCCTGGGCGCAGGTGCTGCTGCGCCCGTCGGGTCGCAGCCTCGAACGGCGCGTCGAGGAGCTCACGGTGTCGCGTGCCGCCGCCGTGGACGACGCGTCCGCCGAGGTCCGGCGCATCGAGCGCGACCTCCACGACGGCGCGCAGGCGCGGATCGTGTCGATGGGCATGACGCTCACCGCGGCCGAACGGCTCATGGACACCGACCCGGAGGCGGCGCGCGCCATGATCGCGGAGGCCAAGGCGTCGTCGTCCGCGGCGCTGCAGGAGCTGCGGGACCTCGTGCGCGGCATCCACCCACCCGTCCTCGCGGACCGCGGGCTCGTGGACGCGGTCCGGACGCTCGCGCTCGAGGCGCCCGTCCCTGTGGACGTCGTCTCGACGCTGGACGGGCGTGTGTCGGCGCCCGTCGAGTCGGCTGTCTACTTCGCGGTGTCCGAGCTGCTCGCGAACGTCGCCAAGCACGCCCGGGCCACCCGGGCGAGCGTGGAGGTGTCACGGGTCGACGGGGAGCTCGTCGTGGTCGTGGCCGACGACGGCGCCGGGGGCGCCTCAGCCGCCGGCGGGTCCGGGCTGGCGGGGATCAGCCGGCGGCTGGGCGCGTTCGACGGGACGCTGACGCTCGCGAGCAGGGTCGGGGCGGGGACCGTCGCGACCGTCCGCGTGCCCGTGGCCGTGGCCGGAGCCTGACCCGTCGCGCCTCCGCGTGCGTTTCGGCTCTTCGCGTGCGCCGGAACGCACGCGAACGGACCTTGCGTAGGCGACGGACGACGGCGGCGACGGTCGGGGGACGGACCGGGAGCGTCAGGCGGTGGCCGACGCCGCGGCGCGCGCCGCCCTCGGGAGCGCAGCCTCGATCCGTTCGAGGGCCGCGTCGTCGTGCGCCGCGGACAGGAACCACGCCTCGAACACGGACGGCGGCAGGTTGACGCCGCTGTCGAGCATGGAGTGGAAGAACGCGGTGTAGCGGAACGCGTCCTGGGCCTTGGCGTCGGCGTACGTGCGCACGCCGTGACGCGCGGCCGCCTCCCCGAAGAACACGGAGAACAGGTTCCCGGCGTGCTGGACGACGTGCGGCACCCCGGCGTCGTCGAGCGCTGCGCCCACGGCGGCGGACAACCGCGCGGCCGCCGCGTCGACGTGCGCGTACACGCCCGCGTCCGCGAGCCGCAGCGTCGCGAGGCCCGCGGCCACGGCCACCGGGTTCCCGGACAGCGTGCCCGCCTGGTACACCGGGCCGAGGGGCGCGAGGTGGTCCATGACGGCGGCCGACCCGCCGAGCGCAGCGACCGGCATGCCGCCGCCGACGACCTTCCCGAAGGTGAACAGGTCGGGGTCGTACGCCGCGTCGGGTCCGCTCGCGGAGCCCGTCTCGAGACCCCACCACCCCGACGGCCCGACCCGGAACCCGGTGAGCACCTCGTCGAAGATCAGCAGGGCGCCGTGCTCGCGCGTGATGCGGCGCAGCCCGGCGTTGAAGCCGTCGGGCGGGGTCACGATGCCCATGTTCGCGGGCGCGGCCTCGGTGATGAGAGCAGCGATCCGCGGGCCGTGCTGCGCGAATGCGGCCTCGACGGAGGACAGGTCGCCGTAGGGCACCACGATCGTCTCGCCCGCGGTCGCGGCGGTCACGCCGGCCGACCCGGGCAGTGCGAGCGTCGCGACGCCCGACCCGGCGTCCGCGAGGAGCGCGTCGCCGTGACCGTGGTAGCAGCCCGCGAACTTCACGACGAGGTCGCGCCCCGTGACCCCGCGGGCCAGGCGGATCGCGGTCATGGTCGCCTCGGTGCCCGTCGACACGAGCCGGACCCGCTCGGTGAGCGGCACACGCCGCCGGATCTCCTCCGCGAGCTCGACCTCGCCCACGGTGGGCGCACCGAACGACAGGCCGCGCGTCGCGGCCTCCTGCACGGCCGCGACGACCTCGGGGTGCGCGTGGCCCAGCAGCGCCGGGCCCCACGAGCACACCAGGTCGACGTACTCGCGCCCCGCGACGTCGGTGACGTACGCGCCGCGGGCGCTCGCGAGGAACCGCGGGTCGCCGCCGACGCTCCCGTACGCCCGGACGGGCGAGTTCACGCCGCCGGGGATCGCGTCCTGGGCGCGGACGAACGCGTCGTGGTTGGAGAGCGTCATGGGTCAGCGGCCTTCCTGGCTGGCACGGAGCCAGCCGGCGACCTCGGTCGCCCAGTACGTCAGGACGATGTCGGCGCCGGCGCGCTTGATCATCGTCAGGGACTCCTCGATCGCGGGTCGGCGCGAGATCCAGCCGTTCGCGGCGGCGGCCTCGATCATCGCGTACTCGCCCGACACCTGGTACGCGGCCACCGGCACGTCCGACCGTGCGGCGACGGCGGCCAGCACGTCGAGGTTCCCGGCGGGCTTCACCATGACGACGTCGGCGCCCTCGAGCAGGTCGACGTCCGTCTCGCGCAGCCCCTCGCGCCCGTTCGCGGGGTCGAGCTGGTACGTGCGGCGGTCGCCCTCGAGCGCCGAGTCGACGGCCTCGCGGAACGGCCCGTAGAACGCCGACGCGTACTTCGCCGTGTACGCGAGGATCGCCGTGTCCTCGTACCCGGCCTCGTCGAGCGCGTCGCGGACCGCCGCGACCTGGCCGTCCATCATCCCGGACAGGCCGAGCACGTCCGCCCCGGCCTCGGCCTGCGCGAGCGCCATCGCCTGGTAGCGGACGAGCGTCGCGTCGTTGTCGACGCGCGGCGACCCGTCGCGCGCGGGGATGTCGGAGAGGACGCCGCAGTGCCCGTGGTCGGTGAACTCGTCGAGGCACAGGTCGCCCATGACGACGAGCCTGCCGCCCGCCGCCTCGGCGGCGACCCGCAGGCCGCGCTGCAGGATCCCGTCGGGGTCGTCCGCCTGGGAGCCCGTCGCGTCCCGCACCGCGGGCACGCCGAACAGCATGACGCCGCCCACGCCGAGGTCGGCCGCCTCGCGCACCGCACCCGCGAGGGAGTCGAGCGTGTGCTGCACGACGCCCGGCATCGAGCCGAGCGGCGACGGCTCGGCCAGACCCTCCTTGACGAACAGCGGCAGGACGAGCTCGGCCGCGTGCAGGCGCGTCTCGGACACGAGCCGGCGCATCGCCGGGGACGTGCGCAGCCGGCGCGGGCGGACGAGCGGGACGGTCGCGAGCGAGCGGGCGGGCGTGTCGGAGGTCATGCGTTCTCCTCGGGGGAGGGATGGAGTGTGAGGGCGACGACGACCGCGGCGGCGAGACCGGCATCGTCGGGGGTGGCGGCCACGGCGTCGAGGCGCAGGCCCGCCTCGGTCGCGGCGCGGCGGGTGGGCTCGCCGATCGCGACGCCGGCGACGTCGTCGCGCGCGCCGAGCTGTCCGGAGATCTCGCGGGCGACGCTGCCGGACGTCAGGACGACGGCGTCGACCCGCCCGTCGTGCCAGGCGGCGGCGACGTCCGCGTCGATCGGGTGCGTCACGGTCCGGTAGACCGTCACGACGTGCTGGCGCGCGCCCATCGCGGCGAGCCCGCGCGCGAGCGTCGGCCGGGCGAGGTCGCCGAGGGGGAGCAGGACCTCCGGCCCGGGCGCGGTGGCGGACGTGTCGTCGCCGGTCTCAGCGCCGGAGCCCGCGCGGTCGGTCGCCGAGGCGACGCTGAGGGCCCGCAGCGCGGCGAGCAGGCCGATCGCGGACGACTCCGCGGGCACGAGCTCGGGCTCGACCCCCACGGCGCCGAGCGCCTTCGCCGTGGCAGGCCCGACGGCGGCCCAGCGGGTCGGGACGTCGACGAGCGCACCTCCCGCACGTGTCACCGCGGCGCCGAGCTCGTCGATCGCGTTGACGCTCGTGACGAGGGTCCACGTGAAACGTCCGGCGACGAGGTCGCGGGCGGCGGAGTCGATCGCGTCGACGTCCTCGGCGGGCGCCCGCTCGACGACCGCCGACACCAGCACCTGCGCGCCCAGCTCGTGGAGCCGCGCGGCGAGCCCCAGGGCACGGTCGAGCGCGCGCGGGACGAGGACGGTCCGTCCGGCGAGCGGCCCGCCGGTGCCCGTGTCGCCGGTACCGGCAGTGCCGGTGTCGCCCGTGCTGGTGTCGCCGGCAGACCGCGGTCCGCGCGTGGTCATCGGCCGGTCCCGACGACGTCGGGCATCGCGGCGGCGATCTCGTCGGCGACGCGGGTGCCGAGCGCGACGGCGTCGTCGACGGTGAGGCCGGCGTCCGCCGTGGCGAGGACTCGTGCGGTGCGCCGCTCGACGGTCCGTCCGTCGAGCGTGACGGCGACGGCGTCGAGCACGAGCTCCTCTCGCCGAACGGGCGGTTGTCCACCCGAGACCACGTCAGGAGGTGGATCACCGCCCGTTCGGCCGGGGACAGGCGCCCGGTCGACGACGTGGGCCAGCGCGCCGAGCGGCGCCGCGCACCCCGCCTCGAGCCGCGCGAGGAACGCGCGCTCGGCCGCGACGGACAGCGTCGTGGCGTGGTCGGCGAGCGCGTCGAACGCCGCGGTGATGGCATCGTCCAGCGCCGTGGCGGCCACGTCGTCGCCGGCCTCCCGTGCCTCGACGGCGAGCGCGCCCTGCCCGGGGGCGGGCAGCATGACGTCGGGCGCGAAGGCCTCGGCGACCGCGTCGAGCCGACCGATCCGTTCCAGGCCGGCGCGGGCCAGCACCACCCCGTCGAGGTCGCCGGTCTCGGGGTGGACGCGCCCGAGCCGGGTGTCGATGTTCCCCCGGATGTCGAGGATCTCGAGGTCGGGTCGTGCGGCGCGGAGCTGGGCGGCGCGGCGCGGCGACCCCGTGCCGACGCGGGCGCCGATCGGCAGCGCGGCGAGCCCGTCGCCCGTGCGGGTGCACAGCACGTCGGCGGGGTCGACGCGCTCCGGCGACACGAGCCGCAGCCCGGGCGCCGGCGCGACGGGGAGGTCCTTGAGGGAGTGCACGGCGACGTCGCAGCGCCCGTCGAGCAGGGCGTCCCGCAGCGCGGTCACGAACACGCCGGTGCCCCCGAGCTGGGTGAGCGACCCGGTGCGGACGTCCCCGTCGGTCTGGATGCGGACGATCTCGACCGGGAGCCCGGTGAGGTCCGCGAGGCGGTCGGCGACGGTCTGCGTCTGGGTGAGGGCGAGCTGGGAGCCGCGGGTGCCGACCCGCAGCAGGGGACCGGACGAGGAGGCGGAGGTCACGGGTCCAGTGTCCGCCCGTCCGGGCGTGCACGGTAATCAGGTGACCGGTCGTCAGATCGGCGTCACAGGCGGCCGACCAGACGCGGGGACGTGCGGCCCAGCGGGTGCCGCGAGCGCTTGCCAAGACACATCGTCCCGATCTGCAAGACGATTCCGTCCCCCTGTTGGACACCACCGCCCGTCCGCCTACCTTCGAGGCCTCCCGGACCCTACGGAAGCGGACATGACTCACATCTCTCGCATCGCCTCGGTGCTCGCACGGCGGCACCCCGAGATCGAGGTGCGCCCCGGCTCCACCGGCACCGCGGCCTACGCTCATGACGCCGGCACCCGCCCCCGCGTCGCGCACCCTGACGCCCCCGGTCCGACCGTGGCGTTCCCGGCCACCGTCGAGCAGGTCCAGGACGTCGTGCGCGTCGCCGCGTCGCTCGGCGTCGCCGTCGTGCCCCGCGGCGCGGGAACCGGCCTGTCGGGCGGAGCGAGCGCCGACGTCGGACAGCTCGTCGTGTCGACCGACCGGCTCGACCGCGTGCTCGAGGTCTCGCCCGCCGACGAGCTCGTCGTCGTCGAGGCCGGGGTCGTGAACGCCGACCTCGACGCCCACCTCGCCCCGCACGGGCTCTTCTACGCCCCCGACCCCGCCTCCTACGAGACCTCGACCATCGGCGGCAACGTCGCGACGAACGCCGGTGGCCTGCGCTGCGCCAAGTACGGCGTCACGCGCGAGTCCGTGCTCGCGCTCGACGTGGTGCTCGCCGACGGCAGCGTGCTGCACACCGGGCACCGCTCGGTCAAGGGCGTGACCGGCCTCGACCTCACGTCGTTGTTCGTCGGGTCGGAGGGCACGCTCGGGATCGTCGTCCGCGCGACCCTGCGCGTGCGTCCCCGGCCGGTCGCCCGTCGCAGCCTCACCGCGTTCTTCCCCGACACGCTCCGGGGCGCCCACGCGCTCGTCGCTCTGGCCGCCACGCCGGTGCGACCCGCCGTGGTCGAGTTCCTCGACGGGCCGACGCTCCGCGGCATCGACGCGCACTCGGGCTCCGACCTCAGCGCCCGCGGCGGCTCGCTCGTCCTCGTCGAGCTCGACGGCTACGGCATCGACGAGCAGACCCGCGACCTCACCGCGGCGCTCGCCGCGGCTGGCGGGACGGTCCGCGTCGAGAGCCCCGAGGACGCCGCGCACCTGTGGCACCTGCGCCGCCACGGGCGGGGCGTCGGACGGGGCGAGCCGCGCTGGTTCGTCGGCGAGGACGTCGCCGTACCGCGGTCCGTGCTGCCGGACGTGTTCGCGTACCTGCCCGAGCTGGAGCGCCGGTACGGGGTCGAGGCCTCGGCCGTCGCCCACGCCGCCGACGGCAACCTGCACCCGCTGCTCAGCCGGCCCGTGCGCGCGGACGACGCCCCGGACGTCGTCCCGCCCGACCTCGCGGAGGCGGCCACGGCGCTCGTGCGCTTCGCTGTCGCGCACGGTGGGACCGTCTCGGGCGAGCACGGCATCGGGACGGTGAAGCGGGACTGGGCGCGTCTCGAGCTGGACGACGTCGCCCTGCGGGCCCAGCACGCGGTCACGGCGGCGCTCGACCCGCACGCGCTCCTCAACCCCGGCAAGGCGCTGCCCGTGCTCGAGCCGCGCACGCCGCTCGACGGGCCCGTCCCCCGGGCGGCGCCGTCGACCCACCCGGACCCGGTCCCCACCACCGTCTGACCACCCCCCGCGCCACCCCGTCTCCCGAGAGGAACCACCCATGTCACGCACGACCACCCGACCCAGACCCGCCGCGCCGGTCCGCGCGCTCGCCCGCGCCGCGTCCGTCCTGTCCACCGGCCTCGCCGTGGCTCTCCTCGCCGCGTGCACGGGCGGCGCGGGCGCGACGTCCCCGTCGGACGGCGGCTCACCGCGCGCCGGTGGCGACCTGACCGTCCTCATCTCGAACTTCGACGCGGGCTGGGTGCCGAGCAAGAGCTCGATCTCGAGCTACGAGGGCAACGTGTGGGGCGAGATCACCGACAAGCTCGTCTACGTCGACCCGAAGGGCGCGGTCAGCCCCTGGATCGCGGAGAGCTGGGACCAGAGCAAGGACGCCCGCACGTACACGCTGCACCTCAAGCAGGGCGTCACCTTCTCGGACGGCACGCCGCTCGACGCGCAGGCCGTCGTCACCAATATCGACACCTGGGCGAAGGGCGACCCCGCCCGCGGCATCACCCGCATCGCCTTGTTCCCGTCGGCGTCCTACGACCACGCGAAGGCGGTCGACGACCACACCGTCGAGGTGGTCTTCACCAAGCCCACGCTCGGGTTCATCCCGACGCTCGGGTACCACGGCTCGATCCTCGTCTCGCCGAAGAGCATCGCCCTCAGCCTGGACGAGCAGGGCGACCTGTCGAAGGAGATCGGCAGCGGCCCGTTCGTCGTGACGTCGTGGAAGGCGGGCGACTCGGTCGTCCTCGCGAAGCGGCCCGACTACGACTGGGGGCCGAAGGTGCTCGACCACGACGGCCCGGCGTACCTCGACACGGTGACGTACAAGATCGTCAAGGAGGACTCGCTCCGGTCGTCGGCCGTGCAGTCCGGCCAGGCGGACGTCGCGTTCAACGTGTCCCCGCAGGAGATCGAGACGCTGCGAGGGCAGGGCTTCGACGTCGAGACGCCGCGCTACCTCGGGTTCGTCCACGGGTTCAAGGTGAGCACCAAGGCAGCGCCGTTCGACGACCTCCGGGTCCGGCAGGCGCTGCAGCACGGCATCGACCGGCAGCAGATCATCGACACCGTGTACACGTCCGACTGGCAGGCCGCGACCGGCTTCATCCAGGGCACGGTCCCCGAGGCCGGCGACTTCTCCTCGACCTTCGCGTACGACCCGGAGCAGTCGAAGAAGCTCCTCGACGAGGCCGGGTGGGTCGCGGGCGCGGACGGCGTGCGCGTCAAGGACGGCAAGGCGCTCGAGCTCACGCTGTACCCGACGCCGTACATCATCACGTCGGAGCCCATCGACGAGCTCGTGTCGCAGCAGCTCACGAAGCTCGGATTCAAGGTCACGATCCAGAGGCTCGACGTCCCGAGCTACCTCGATCGGCTCACCGGGAACCAGTCCATCGCGCTGGCCGACGTGACCCGCAGCTTCGTGGACGTGGGCACGGTCGCGGGCGTCCTCACGGACTCCAACGGTGGGGAGGACTGGTTCGCCGTCGGGCACTCGGACGCGACGCTCGACCGGCTCAGCGCCGACATCTCGGACGCGTCCGACGCGGCGTCCCGCAAGAAGCTCGTGGACGAGCTCCAGGAGTACGTGCTCGACCAGGGCTACTTCGTCCCCGTGACCCAGATCGTGCAGCGCATCTACCTGCAGTCGCCGAAGGTGCACGGCGCGTCGTTCAACGGGCTCGCGTACGCGAACTACGCCACCGCGTGGGTCGACTGACATGAGCGGCCGTCACGGGGTCTTCGTGGCCCGCAGGGTCGGTCAGGCCGCCCTGGTCGTCCTGCTCACCTACGTCTTCACGTTCCTCGTGATCAGCGTGCTGCCCGGGGACCCCGTGACGAGCATGCTGCGCGACCCGGAGAACGGCTTCTCCGACCAGGACGTGCAGCAGATCGTCGCGTACTACCACCTGGACCAGCCGGTCCTCGTGCAGCTCGCGACCTCTCTCGGCCGGTTCCTCACCGGCGACCTGGGTGTGTCCCTGCGCACCCAGGTCCCGGTGACCCAGCTGCTCGGCGACGCGCTCCCGTCGACGCTCGAGCTCACCGCGACCGCGCTCGGCGTCGCGCTCCTGCTCGCCGTCGTGGTCGCGTACGGCACCCAGTTCCTGCCCCCGCGCCTCGGTCAGGGCATCGTGCGGGCGGTGCCGTCCGCCGCGCTCTCCGTGCCTTCGTTCGTGATCGGCATCGTGCTCGTCCGGACGTTCGGGTTCCAGCTCGGGTGGTTCTCCATCACGGATCCCGACTCCCTGACCGCGACGCTCGTGGCGGGCGTCGCGCTCGGCATCCCGGTGTCCGCGCAGATCGCGGAGGTGCTCGTCGCGAACCTCGACCACGAGCGCACGCAGGACTACGTGACGCTCGCCCGGTCGCGTGGCCTGACGAGCCGGGAGCTGTTCCGGCGGCACCTCCTCAAACCCTCGGCGCTGCCTGTGCTGACGGTCGTCGCCATCGCCGTGGGCGAGCTCCTCGGCGGGTCGCTCATCACCGAGTCGGTGTTCGGGCGGCAGGGCGTCGGCACCCTCGTCGAGACCTCCGTCACCGGCCAGGACCTCCCCGTGCTGCAGGCCGTCGTGGTGCTCGCCGCGATCGTGTTCGTGGTCGTGAACCTCGCGGCCGACCTGCTCTACCCGCTGCTCGACGCCCGCCTGCGGCCGTCGGCACGGTCGGCCGCCCCGGTGACCGCCCCCGCCCGCACCCTCTCCGACGCCGTGGCAGGTGCCGCATGACCACGACCGTGCTCCCCGAGGCACACTCCCCGCACGACGCCCCGAACGTCGCCCCGCCGGGCGCCCGTCGCCCGGCCCGCGTCCGGCGCGTGCCCGTGTCCCTCGCGCTGTCCGTCGCCGTCGTGGTGCTGGTCGTCGCGTGGGCGCTCCTGCCCGACGTCTTCGCCCACCAGGACCCCGTCACCGGCGTGCCCGCCCAGAAGTTCCTCCCCCCGGGGGCCGCGCACTGGTTCGGCACCGACCACCTCGGCCGTGACGTGTACTCCCGCATCGTCCACGGCACCGCGTCGTCCGTCCTCAGCGCCCTCGTCGCCGTCGGGATCGGCGTCGTCGTCGGGGGCGTCCTCGGGCTCGTCGCCGGGTTCGTCGGCGGGTGGGTCGACGCCGTCGTCGGACGGACCGTCGACGTGCTCCTCGCCGTCCCCGGCTTCCTGCTCGCCGTCGTGGTGGTGAGCGCGCTCGGCTTCCAGACGATCAACGCCGCCGTCGCGACGGGGGTGTCCGCCGTCGCGGTGTTCGCGCGGGTCATGCGCGCCGAGGTGCTCAAGGTGCGCCGTGCGACCTTCGTCGAGGCGTCCACGCTCGCCGGCGGGTCGTCGCTGCACGTCCTCGTGCGCCACGTCCTGCCCAACGCGTACCGGTCCGTCCTCGCGCTGTCCGTGCTCCAGCTCGGCGTCTCGATCCTCGTGATCGCCGGGCTCGCGTTCCTCGGGTACGGCGACCCGCCGCCAGCGTCCGACTGGGGGCTCCTCGTCGCGTCCGGCAAGAACTACCCGCTCGCGCCGTGGCTCGTCCTGGCGCCCGCGGCCGTGATCGTCGTCGTCGTCCTGTCCGTCAACCGCGTCAGCCGCCGGCTGCGGCAGGCATGAGCAGGGAGAGCACCATGTCCGAGACCGAAGACCTGTCGGCAGACGTGCCGGCGACGCCCGAGCTCCTGCGGGTCGACGGGCTGACCGTCGGCTACGGCCGCGAGCCCGTCGTGCACGACGTCGGGCTCACCGTGTCGCGCGGCGAGACCGTCGCTCTCATCGGAGAGTCCGGGTCCGGCAAGTCCACCGTCGCACGGGCCGTCCTGCGGCTCCTGCCGCGCGGCGCGTGGGCGCAGGGGTCGGTCACGCTCGCCGGTCACGACGCCCTGGGCCTGTCCGAGGCGCAGTTCCGTCGCCTGCGCGGCCGTGTCGTCGGGTTCGTCCCGCAGGACCCGGCGAGCTCCCTCAACCCGGTCCGCACCATCGGTGCGCAGGCCGACGAAGCGGCCCGGCTGCTCGACCTGCCCGACCGTGCCGCGCGACGCGCCCGCGTCCTCGAGGTGCTCGCCCGCGTCGGCCTCGACGACCCCGAGCGGGTCCACGCCTCGTACCCGCACCAGCTCTCGGGCGGGATGCTGCAACGCGTCCTCATCGCGCTCGCCGTGCTCCCCGGCCCGGACCTCCTGGTGGCCGACGAACCCACGTCGGCGCTCGACGTCACCGTGCAGCAACGCATCCTCGACCTGCTCGCCGAGCTCCAGGACTCGCTCGGGCTCGGCATCCTGCTCATCACGCACGACCTCGCGCTCGCTGCCGAGCGGGCCGACCGGCTCGCCGTCCTGCGCGACGGACGCGTCCAGGAGTCCGGGCCGTCGCGCCAGGTGCTGCTGGAGCCCGCGTCCGAGTACGCGCGAACCCTGGGCGCGGACGTGCCGTCGCTGCACCCCGACCGGTTCGACGCGCTGCGGGCCCGGCGGTCCCTCGCGCCCGGCGCTGCGCCGCAGATCGAGCTGCGCGGTGTGGACCGCACGTTCCGGACGGGGGACACCGACGTGGTCGCGGCGTCCGGCGTGTCCTTCGCGGTCGCCCGCGGCACCACGCACGCGCTCGTGGGCGAGTCGGGGTCGGGCAAGACGACCGCGGTCCGGATCCTCCTCGGGCTCGAGACGCCGGACGCGGGCGAGGTGCTCGTCGGCGGAGAGGCGCTCGGGCGGCGGTCACGGGCGCAGGTGCGTGCGCTGCGCCGTCACCTCCAGCTCGTCTACCAGAACCCGTTCACGTCGCTCGACCCGACGTGGTCGGTGGAGCGGCTGGTCCGGGAGCCGCTCGACCGGTTCCGGGTCGGCACGAAGGCCGAGCGGGCGGAGGCGGTCGCGCGGGCACTCGACGACGTCGGACTGTCGCGCGACCTGCTCGGCCGGCGCCCCGTCGCGCTCTCCGGCGGGCAGCGCCAGCGCGTCGCGATCGCGCGCGCCCTCGTCCTGCGTCCCGACGTCATCGTGCTCGACGAGCCCACCACCGCGCTCGACGTCACCGTCCAGGCGGGCATCGTCCGCGTGCTCCTGGAGCTCCAGGCACGTCACGGGCTCACCTACCTGTTCGTGTCGCACGACCTGGGTCTCGTCCGGCAGGTCGCCGACACCGTGAGCGTGCTCGAGCGCGGACGCGTCGTCGAGCACGGCCACGTCGCCGACGTGTTCACCGACCCGCAGCACCCGTACACCCGTGCGCTGCTCGCCGCCGTGCCGCGCGCCGCGCAGCACCCGACCACCGCGCAGCACCCCGTGCCCGCCCAGCACCCGACCCTGGAGCCCGTCCCATGAGCCTCACCGTTGACGCACCGACCACCCGTTCCGCTCGCCGCCGTCCCGACCTCGTGAGCGCGCTCCGGGCGCCCCAGGGCTTCGGTGACGCCACGCTGCGCGACCGCGCCCCCGACGCCATCGAGCTGCTCGGCGGCATCCCGGACCCGTCGGTCCTGCCCGCGGACGAGCTGGCCGCTGCCACCGCCCGCGTCCTCGCCCGCCCGGGCCTGGCCGCCCTCCAGTACTCCCGCACCCAGGGCATCAGCCCGCTGCGCGAGTGGGTCGCCGCACGCGAGGGCGTGCCGGTCGAGCGGGTCCTCGTGACCAACGGCGGGTTCCACGGGCTGTCGCTCGCCGTGCAGGCCGTCGTGGAGCGCGGTGCGACCGTCGCGGTCGACAACCCGGTGTTCCCGCTGTTCCTCCGGGGTCTCGAGCTGTCCGACGCCCGCGTGGCCCCCGTGCCTGTCGGCGCGCACGGGATCGACGTGGAGGCGCTCGCCGACCTGCTGCGCGGCGGGCTGCGCCCCGCCGCCCTCTACACGGTGCCCGACTTCCACAACCCGTCGCAGGGCACCCTGCCGACCGAGCAGCGGCGTGCGCTCGTGCGTCTCGCCGAGCACTACGGGTTCGTGGTCCTGGCGGACAACCCGTACCGCGAGCTGCGGTTCCGGGGGACGCCGCAGGACGTCGAGCCGTTCAACACGTCGAGCCACGTGGTGCACGTCAACACGTTCACCAAGACGCTCGGGCCGGGCCTCCGGCTCGGCTGGGTCGTGCTGCCCGACGACCTCGCCGCGGACGTCGCGGCCCTGCGCGCCCGACAGGACGGTCACAGCTCGACGTTCGTCCAGGCGGTCGTGGGGGAGCTCGTGACGTCCGACCCGGACCTGTTCGACCGGGTGCTCGACACCGCGCGCGCCCTGTACCGGCGCCGGTCGGACGCGCTCGCCGACGCCCTGGAGGCCGCGGCGCCGGGCGCCTTCCGCGTCGAGCGACCCGAGGGCGGCCTGTTCCTGTGGCCTGAGATCGCGGACCCGGACGTCGACCCCGAGGTCCTCGCGGCCGACGCGGCGGCGGAGGGCGTCCTCTACCAGCGCGGGTCGTTCTTCCCGTCAGGCCCGGGGACGGACGCGCACCGGCACCTGCGCCTGTCGTTCGGTGACACGTCCGAGGCCCGGCTCGTCGAGGCGGCACGGCGGCTCGGCCGGGCGGTGCGTCGGCAGCGGTAGGCGGGCCGGTCGCGTCCCGCGTCAGGCGATGGCGGGGGGTGTGACGGCCGCCCGGGCGTGGCCGACGACGGCAGCGAGCCCCGTCCCCGCGACCCAGCCGCCGACGACGGTCAGCCCGGGCGCTGCAGCCTGCGCCGCCTCGGCGCGCTCCCGGTCGAACGAGACGGCCGGCGCGAGCGCGTCGGGCCAGTGCGTGCCGAGGTGCCCGACGACCGCGGCCCGGTCGAGCGTGACGCCGAGCAGCCGGGACGCGTCCGCGAGCGCCTCGTCGACGTCCGGCACGCGGGTGTGCCCCGGGTCGCCTGCGCGCCCGTAGGACAGGCGGACCACGTGCCGGTGCACGGGCAGGGCGGCGCGCAGCCACGGCCACTTCGCGGTCGCGTGGGTGAGCCCCTTCGCACGGACGTCCGCGGACGGTGCGACGAGCACGCCCGTGCCGCGGGGTGCCGCGTCGAGCGCCGGGGCGTCGAGCACGAGGGTGACGAGCTGCACGTCCGAGCCGTGCCGCGGGTGGGCGGTCGCGGGCGGGAGGAGGTCGCCGAGCAGGTCGGTCGCGACACGACGGGGTGTCGCGGCGACGACCCGGGCGGCGGCGACCTGCTCGTCGCCCGCGCGCACCACCCAGCCGTCCCCGTCGCCGTTGCGCACCAGCGCGTCGACCCGGACGCCTGTACGCACCGCGCCGCCCGCAGCCTCGATCGCGTCGACGAGCTCGTCGACGATCCGGTGCATGCCGCCCTCGACGCCCGCGACGGGCGACCCGGGCTTGTCCTTGCCGCGGCCGGGCGCCGCGGCGACCTGGGACGCCGCCCGCAGCAGCGACCCCGTCTTCTCGTACGCGGCGACGAGCTGCGGGGCGACGGTCCGCGGGTCGAGCGTCGCCGGGTCGGCGGAGTGCACCCCGCCGGCGACGGGGGCGACGAGCCGGTCGAGCACGGTCTCGCCGAGGCGCTCGCGGACCCAGTCCGCGAGCGACCAGGGCCGGTCCGGCGGCGGGACGGGCGTGCGCGGCATGCCGAGGTCCCACCAGGCGCGCAGCGCCCCCCACGTGCCGAGCGCCCGGCGGACGTCGCGCGACCAGGGGGACGTCGGGATGCCGAGGGTGGCGGTGCGGGGGAGGGGCACCGCGACGGGTCGCAGGGGCGCGTCGGGGTCGTCGTGCGCGCGCTCGGCGGCGTACGCCCACGCGCCGAGCGGGTCGGGCTGCACGACGGCGAGGCCGAGGTCGCGGGCGAGGTCCGCGACGGCGGGGGTGCGGGTCGCGAACGACTCGGCGCCGACGTCGACGGTGACGGTGCTGCCGTCGGCCAGGTCGAGCGTCGCGCCGCGGACCGTGCCGCCGACCTGCTCCGACGCCTCGAGGACGAGCACGTGATCCCCGGCCTGCGCGCGTACCCACGCGGCGACGAGCCCGGCGATCCCGCCCCCGACGACGACGGTGACGATCGGGCGGGCAGGCGTTCGTGCGGCGGCGTCCGGGACCGGCCGGTCGGCGCTCTCTCCACCCATGGACGTCACGTCGTCCGCGTCAGAGCGAGTGGACGAGCTCGACGACGCGCGTGAGCACCGTGGGGTCGGTCGTGGGCGGTACGCCGTGGCCGAGGTTGACGACGTGCCCGGGCGCGTACCGGCCGCGCTCGACGACGTCGCGGACGTGCGCCTCGAGCACGGGCCAGGGCGCGAACAGGAGCGCGGGGTCGATGTTGCCCTGGAGCGGCGTGGTGCCGCCGAGGAGCTTTGCGGCCTCGTCGAGCGGCGTGCGGTAGTCGACGCCGAGCGCGCCCGCGCCGGCGTGGCGCATCGCCTCGAGGAGGTGCCCGGTGCCGGTGCCGAAGTGCACGAGCGGGATGCCTCGCGGCGCGCCGCCGGCCTGCGCGCCGGCGTCCCGGGCGGCATCGGGCGCGGGCGGGGTGACGAGGTCGGTGACGTGCGTCAGCGCGCGGGACGACGCGGGCAGGGCGTAGCGCGAGTAGTCGTCGAGCGACAGCGACCCGGCCCACGAGTCGAAGAGCTGCCCGGCACTCGCCCCGGCGAGCACCTGGGCGCGCAGGAACGTGCCGGTGACGTCGGCCGCCCACTCGACGAGCCGGAACCACGTGTCGGGGTCGGCGTGCATGAGGGTGCGTGCGGCGAGGTGGTCGCGCGACGGGCGACCCTCGACGAGGTAGGCGGCGAGCGTGAACGGCGCGCCGGCGAAGCCCATGAGGGGCGTCGAGCCGAGCGCGGCGACGGTCCGGGCGACGCCCTCGCTCACGGGTGCGAGCGCGTCGAGCGTCAGCTCGTGCTCGACGAGGCGTGCCACGTCGTCCGCGGTCGCGTACGCCTGACCCATGACGGGTCCGACGCCGGGCTGGATCTCGACGTCGACGCCGGCCAGCAGGAGCGGCACGACGATGTCGGAGTAGAAGACGGCCGCGTCGACGCCGTGGCGGCGCACGGGCTGCAGCGTGATCTCGGACGCGAGCGCCGGGTCGAGGCACGAGCCGAGCATGGTGGTGCCCTCGCGCGCGGCGCGGTACTCGGGCAGCGACCGGCCGGCCTGTCGCATGAACCACACGGGCAGGGTCGCGGGGCGGTCGCCCCGCAGCGCGCGCACCAGCGGCGCGTCCGTGGTCCTGCCGTCGACGAGCGGGTGGTCGGCAGGCAGGTGCTTGGTGGGGTTCACCGTGGGGGTCACCCCCCGATTCTGCCCTCCGGGGGTCGTGGTGCTTAAATCGATGGCACTGTGGCTGTGCTCTCCTTGACTGCGAGCCACCACGACCTCGACCTCCCCACGCTGGAGCGCCTCTCGTCAGGCACGCACCGCGTGGTCGAGGCGGATCTGGTGGCCTGTGACGCGATCAGCGGTGCCGTCGTCCTCGCGACGTGCAACCGCTTCGAGGTGTACGTCGACGTCTCCCGCCCTGGCGGGACGACCGACGGCACCCCTTCTGCCGACCCCGTGGACGACCTCTCCGGCGACGGCTCCGCCCTGGCGCGCGAGCACGCGTCCGCCGAGGTCGCACGGGTCGTGGCGGCCTCGACGGGCATCGATCCGGACGTGGCGCGCGCCGCCCTGACCGTGCGCACGGGGGACGCCGTGCCGCACCACCTGTTCTCCGTCGCGGCGGGCCTGGACTCGATGGTCGTGGGGGAGCGTGAGATCGCCGGCCAGGTGAAGCGCGCGCTCGAGGCGTCGCGTTCCGGCGGCACCACCACGTCGGCGCTCGAGCGCCTCTTCCAGGCGGCGTCGCGCACCTCGAAGCGTGTGACGAACGAGACAGCGCTCGGTGCGGCCGGACGCTCGCTCGTGGCCCTCGGCCTGGACCTCGCGTCCGACGACCTGCCGCCGTGGCGCCAGGTGCGCACCGTGCTCATCGGGACGGGCTCGTACGCGGGCGCGTCGTTCGCGGCGCTGCACCAGCGGGGCGCGGAGGACGTGCGCGTCTTCTCCCGCTCGGGCCGGGCGGCGGCGTTCGCCGAGCAGCGGGGCGCGGTCGCCGTGGACGACCTCCTGGCCGCGCTCGAGGACGCCGACCTGGTCGTCGCGTGCAGCGGCGGCGGACGTCAGGGCGAGGGCGGCGGGCGGACGGGCGGCGTCGCGGTGCAGCCGGCGCTCGACGCGGCGGCGGTCCTCGCGGCGCGTGCGCAGGCGGCCCGCGCGGTCGGGGACGACGCCCCCACGCGTCCCCTGGTGGTGCTCGACCTGGCGCTCACGCGGGACGTCGCACCCCAGGTGGGGGCGGTCGACGGGGTGCTCCTGTACGACCTGGCGTTCCTCCAGGCGCACTCGCCGCAGCTCGGCTCGGCGGTGGTCGCCGAGGCGTCCCGGATCGTCGAGCACGCGACCCGGCACTACGTCGACGGCGAGGGGTTCCGCACGGCCGACGAGGTCGTCGTCGCCCTGGTCGACGCCGCCGACCGGGAGATCGCGGCGCTCGTCGAGCAGCGCGTCGCGACGGCCCGTGCGGCGGGCGTCGAGGTCGACGTCGAGGAGGTCGAGCTGCAGGCACGCCGCCAGGTGCGGGCGCGGCTCCACCGGGACATCCTCGCGGTGCGCTCGGAGGCCGCGGCCCGCTGAGGCGGTGCCGTCCCACCCGTCTCCGGGGACCCGCCCTGCGGGGGGCTGGTGGCCGCGGTCCGACGCGGGCTAGTGTGACCGGCAGCCGGGCGACGACGCCCGGGCGCGGGGGCGCTGGACCACGTTGTGGAGGACCGATGAGCACGCCCGACCGCGTCCGGGGCACCGTGCCCTTCGGGGCCGTCCCCCTGGCACTCCCGTCGACCGCGCACCAGCTGGCGGCGCGCCGGGCCATCGACCCGCTGGACGCCCCCCCACCTGCGGCGACGCTGTCCGTCGGTCGCCTGCTGGGTCGGCTCGCGGCCCGTGCCTGCTACGCGGCGTCCGACACGGTGACGGATGCCGTGCGCCAGGGCGACTGTCGCTGAGGGCTTCCTCCCGATGGCGGTCCTCGGACCGCCGTCCTACCGTGAACGGGCCCGTGCTCCCCCGTTCTCACGGAAGGACGTCGTCATGGACCCCTCGACGACGGCAGGACCCGGACACGCGACGACGTCCGGACAGGCCACGACGGCCCGCGCCGCGCGCGGAGGCCGTCGGGTGCGGCGCGGACGCCGGGAGAGCGTCCGCGGCGGGCTCCTGGGAGGCCTGGCGGTGAGCGCCCTGGTCGCGTCGGGCACCCTGCCCGCGGCCGCGCAGGACGCACCCGTCACCCCGCCGGCCGACGAGCGCGCCCCGGCGGTCGTGGCCGACGAGCCGGCGGCGTCGGTCCGGGCGGCCACGGCGGCGGCGTCGGTCGCGGTCCCGGTCGAGACGAAGAAGGTCGTGGCCCCGCTCGCGTCGGGGGCGTACCGGCTGTCGTCCTACTACGGGCCGCGCTGCATCCCGGTGACCGGCGCCTCGGCGTGGCACCTCGGGCAGGACCTCGCGGCGGCCGACGGGACGCCGATCCGTTCCGTCACGGACGGGGTGGTGCGGGCCGCCGGGGCGGTCTCCGGCTTCGGGCAGTGGGTCGTGGTCGACTCCGTCGTGGACGGCAGACGCGTCTCGTTCGTCTACGGGCACATGTGGAACGGCACGAAGTACGTCAAGGCGGGGCAGCGCGTGACCGCGGGCCAGCACATCGCGGACGTCGGCGCGAACGGCTTCGCGACGGGCCCGCACCTGCACCTGGAGGTCTGGGTCTACGGGTACGGCGGCACCCACGTCGACCCCCTCGTGTGGCTTCGCAACCGGTCGGTGAGCCTGTCCGCGGGCGCGACGGCGCACCTCGCGCGGATCGTGCCGACTGGCTGCACCTACCGTGCGACCACGCGCGTGAACCTGCGGACCTGGACCAGCACGGCGAGCAGGGTGATCCGCGTCGTGCCGACGAACGGCACGCTGCGGTCCCAGCCGGGTGCCAAGTCGGGGCGCTGGGTGCACGTGACGTACGGGAGCACGACGGGATGGGTCTACGACTCGTACGTCTCGCCGTCGGCCGTCAAGGTCAGCACCCCTGCCACGATCCGCTACGTCGCGGTGGCGTCGCTCGTCCTGCGGGCGTCGGCCTCGACGTCGTCGACGGCGCTGACGTCGCTCTCGCGCGGTACGGCGGTGACGTACGTCGGGTCGGTGTCGTCGTCCGGCTGGGTCAAGGTGACGACAGAGGGCCGGACGGGGTACGTCGCCGCGTCCTACCTCGCGACGACGCGCGAGAAGGCGCTCTACCGGGTCCAGTATGTGGACGTCTCGGCGCTGAACCTGAGGGCGACGCCGTCGACGTCCGCGGAGGTCGTCGTGCGGCTCGTCGAGGGGACGGCGGTGCAGCCTCTCGGGCTCGTCTCCGCCAACGGTTGGCGCAAGGTGAGCGTGTCGGGGCACACCGGATACGTCGCCGCGAAGTACCTGCGATCGACCCCCTGACGGCCGGTCACGGAGAACTTTTCACCCGCTCGGGGTGACGAACCGGGTGGCGACGGGATAGGTTCGGGGGACGGGTCAAGAAGCGGCCACCTCTCGTCTGTCGAGGAGTCCTGCCGTGACCGTTTCCTCCCTTCCGCGCGCCCGCCGCACCGACATCACGTCGGTCATCGACGCCCTCGGCGTCGGCTCCCCGCTGCTGACGGGTTCCTTCCGCTTCGACCTCGTGACCGGCGAGTGGTGGTGCTCCGACGAGGTCTTCCTCATGCACGGGGTCGAGCCGGGCGCCACGGAGCTCGGGCTCGACGAGCTCCGCTCCCGCAAGCACCCCGACGACCGCGGCCGCGTCCTGCGCGAGGCGACCGCCGCGCTCCGTGCCGGCCGCAGCTTCGCGTGCGCGCACCGGATCGTCGACGCCAAGGGCCGCGTCCGCACCCTCGCCGTCACCGGTGAGCCCGAGCGCGACCGTCGTGGCCGCGTCCTCGCCCTCAACGGCACCGTGACCGACCTGACCCACCTGCGCCGCGAGATCGTCGACCGCGAGGCCACCCGGGTGCTCACCGCGGCCCGAGCGTCCGTCGGCGCGACCGAGCGCGCGAAGGGCGCCCTCATGGCGCTCGAGGGCATCGACGACCGCCAGGCGTCCGCGCGCCTCGCCGACTACGCGTCCCGGTCGGGCGTCGAGGTCCGGGACGTGGCCAACACCCTGCTCGAGCTCGTCCGCCGGAACCCCGAGGGGGCGAAGGACGCCACGTTCCTCGACAAGAAGCTCTCGCACATCGTCGGTGCCGCGGCGAACCGCCAGCGCAGCGCCCAGCTGGCGCGCCGCCGCCGCAGCACCAGCGCGGCTGCCTGAGCGGCACCGCACCCCGAACCCGCCGAGGGGCGGGCGGCATCCTCCGGGGAGGTGCCGCCCGCCCCTCGGCGTCTGTGCGACGTCAGGCGAGGTAGTCGTCCACGAGCTGCTCGGCCAGTCCGGTGTACGTCGCGGGGGTGAGGTTCGCGAGGCGCTCGGCGTCCGCGTCGGGCAGCCCGAGGCCGGCGACGAACTCCCGCAGGCCCTCGGCGTCGACGCGGCGACCGCGGGTGAGCTCCTTGAGGCGCTCGTACGGGTTGTCCATGCCGGGGACGCCCGCGACGGCCGCGGCGCGCATCACCGACTGGATGGGCTCGCCGAGGACCTCCCAGTTGTGGTCGAGGTCGTCGGCCAGCAGGTCCGCGTCGACCGCGAGCATGCCGAGCCCGCGGCGCACGTTGTCGATCGCGAGCAGCGAGTGCCCGAACGCGGGGCCGATGTTGCGCTGCGTCGTCGAGTCGGTGAGGTCGCGCTGCATGCGCGAGGTGACGAGCGTCGACGCGAGCGTGTCGAGCAGCGCGGACGAGATCTCGAGGTTCGCCTCCGCGTTCTCGAAGCGGATCGGGTTGACCTTGTGCGGCATGGTCGACGAGCCCGTCGCGCCGGGCACCGGGATCTGCCGGAAGAAGCCGAGCGAGATGTACGTCCACGCGTCGGTCGCGAGGTTGTGCAGGATGCGGTTGAAGCGGGCCATGTCGGCGTACAGCTCGGCCTGCCAGTCGTGCGACTCGATCTGCGTGGTCAGCGGGTTCCAGGTGAGGCCGAGGCCCTCGACGAACCGTCGCGACACCGCGGGCCAGTCCGCACCGGGGACGGCGACGGTGTGGGCGCCGTACGTGCCCGTCGCGCCGTTGAGCTTGCCGAGGAACTCCGCGCGGTCGACGCGCACGAGCTGGCGGCGCAGCCGGTGCGCGAGGACGGCGAGCTCCTTGCCGACGGTCGTCGGCGTCGCGGGCTGGCCGTGCGTGCGGCTCAGCATCGGGACGGACGCGTGCTCGCGCGCCATCTCCGCGACCTGGTCGACGAGAGCCGTCGCGGCCGGCAGCCACACGTCGCGGACCGCGCCCTGGACCATGAGCGCGTACGACAGGTTGTTGACGTCCTCGCTGGTGCACGCGAAGTGCACGAGCTCGCCCACGGTCGGCAGGACGGTGTCGGCGCCGGGTCCGCCGTCCGCGACGGGCACGTCGGGGGCCGCGGCGAGGCGGCGCTTCACGAAGTACTCGACCGCCTTCACGTCGTGCACCGTCTCGCGCTCGATCGCGGCGAGCTCGGCGATCTCGTCGGCGCCGAAGCTCCCCGGGATCGCCCGCAGGTACGCGGTGTCGGCGTCGGTGAGGCGCGGGGCGCCCGGGACGACCGTGCCGTCGGTGAGCGCGATCAGCCACTCCACCTCGACGTGGATGCGCGCGCGGTTCAGCGCCGCTTCCGAGAGGTGGTCGACGAGCGGGGCGACCGCGGGGCGGTAGCGACCGTCGAGCGGACCGAGGGCGATGGGGGGCGTGACGTCGGCGAGGTTCACGCGGCCGATTCTCCCACGGGGGCGGTCCGCGGCCCGTCCACCGTCCGGACGCCGAGAGCGATCCCCACAGGTGCCCGCCGCGCGGGCGCCGTGCGCCCCGCGCGGCGAGCACCCCGGCCTAGCGTGCCGCCCATGACGCCACCGACAGGGTTCGACCGCGACCTGCACCTTCCCTCGCCGGGCGCTGTCGTCGGCGCGGTCGTCGGCGCGACGCCCGGTGCGCTGCTCGTCCGGGGCGTCGCGGAACCGGTCACCGCCGAGCTCGCCGCCCACCTCCTGCGGTCCGCACGCGAGCACCTGGCCGCGGCCGTCGCGCACGCGCACCGGGCGCTCGACGTCGAGTGGGTGTCCCGGGCGGCCACGGCGTACGGGGTCGACGTCGCCGCGACGGTCACGGCCGCCGCCGTCGTCGACGGCACCCTCGCGGGAGCCCTGGCGTGCGCGGACGGAGGGGCGTCGTGACCGAGGTCGTCGTCACGGGCGGGTACACCCAGGCGGAGACCGACTCGTTCCGCGCCGCGGCCGAGCACCTGCGCCAGGCGCAGCTCGCCGCCGAGGCCGCCCGGTCGCGGGCGGTGAGCGCGGTCGACCTCCTGCACGGGGTCCCGAGCGTCGTGAGCGGGGTGCTGCCCGACCCCGGCGGCGCCTCCCGTGCCCGGGCCCGCGCCGCCGCAGACGCCGCGGTGGCCGGCCTGGGCGACCTCGCCGAACGCTGGGCCGGGCTGCGCACCGCGCTCCTGCGCGCGGGCCACCTCTACGAGGAGGGCGAGGACCTCGTCGGGGCCACCCTGCGCTACGTGCCCTGGCTCGGCATCCAGCTCGGGGCGGGGCAGGCGCTCGGCGGCGTGCTCGGCACCGTCGCCGCCGGGGAGCGCCCCGACCTCATGACGGTGTTCCGCACGTGGGGCGACCACACCGAGGACCTCACCGCAGGGCTCGGGCTGCTGCTGACGTCTCCGGTCCTGCTGCCGTGGGCGTCGCGTGTCCCCGCGGGTGCCGCGACGGTCGGCGGGCTCGACACGATGGCGGCGGGGGCCGAGGGCCTGCTCGGGCACGGCCCCGGCGCGCGGTACGAGCTCCACGTCGAGGAGCGGTCCACGACCCCGGACGGCGCGCCGCTCGGTGCCCTGCCCGTCCCGACGTCCGTCGAGCAGGCGCTGCGCCAGGTGCACGACGTGTCCGGCGCAGCGGGCCCGGGGACGGTGGCCGTCCAGCGCGTCGGCGAGGGACCGGACGCGCGCTGGGTCGTCGTCGTGCCCGGCACCCAGACGTACGACCCCGGGACGACGAACCCCCTCGACGGCCGCACCGACGTCGCGCTCGTCGCCGGGCGCCCCAACGACGCGGAGCACGAGGTCCTGGAGGCCATGCGGGGCGCGGGCGTGCCCGCCGGGGCGAGCGTCGTGATCGTCGGGCACTCGCTGGGCGGCATCGCCGCCGCCCGCCTCGCCGCGAACCCCCGGTTCCGGGAGCGCTACGACGTGCGGGGCGTGGTGACCGCCGGCTCACCCGTCGGGGGGATCCACATCCCGTCGTCGACGACCGTCCTGTCCGTCGAGAACACCTCGGAGGGCGTGTCGGGGCTTGAGGGGGCGCCAAACCCCGCGTCGCCCGACCGCGTCACCGTCCAGGCACGGCTGGACGCGCGCGAGCTCGCGGACGCCGAGGCCAGCGGCCAGAACGCCCACGACGTGCGCCTGCACGCCGACGTCCTCGACCGGGTCCGGCGCACGGGCGACCCGGCGCTCGACCGGACCCTCGCCCGCCTCGACGCGCTGCTCGGCGCCGACGACCCGTCCGCCCCGACCCGCACCTGGTACTTCACGGGGGAGCGGCGGTGACTCAGGTGCTCTGGTTGCCCGGGATCACGGCGTTGACCAGCACCTGCAGGATCGCGATGACCAGCGCCGCGAGCACCGCCCAGCCGAAGTTCTCGACCCGGATGCCCCAGTCCGTCTGCTCCGTGATCCACGCGGTGAGCATGAGCAGCCCCGCGTTGACCACCAGGGAGAACAGGCCGAGCGTCAGCAGGTACAGCGGGAACGCGAGCACGTGCAGGACCGGCTTGAGGATCATGTTCACCAGCGTGAACACGAGCCCGACGCCCGCGAGGATCCCGACGGTCTGCCAGCCGCTCGCGTCCGGCGGCTCGATCCGCAGGTGCGGGTCCATGAACAGGGTGGTGAGCCAGATCGCGAATCCCGCGACGGCGACACGAAGGATGAACCACATGCGCGTGATCCTGCCACCCCCGTCCCCTCGACGCGCGTGACGACGCGCCCCCGGTCGGTGGCATCCTGGGCCCGTGACCACGAGCGAACCCCGAGACACCGCACCGTCGGCCCCCGAGCTCCCGTCGTCGGGGGTGCGCCTGCGGGACGCCGTCACGACCCTGCCGGCCTACGTGCCGGGGGCGCGCCTGCCCGCGGGGCTCCCCGCGGTCAAGCTGTCGTCCAACGAGAACCCCTACCCGCCGCTGCCGTCGGTCGTCGACGCGATCGTCGCGGGCGTGGGCGCGACGAACCGCTACCCCGACCTCGCGGCCGTCCAGCTCGTGGAGGCGCTCGCGGAGCGGCTCACCGCGAAGGCGCCCCGCGCCGTCACGCCCGCCGAGATCGTCGTCGGCACGGGCTCGGTCGGCGTCCTCGAGCACCTGCTCGACGCGGTGTGCGACCCGGGTGACGAGGTGCTCGTGCCGTGGCGGTCGTTCGAGGCGTATCCCATCGCGGTGGCCGTCGCCGGGGCGCGGTTCGTGCCCGTCCCGCTCCAGGAGGGGCACGACGCCGACGGCCGCTCGCTCGCCGGCCGGCTCGACCTCGCCGCGCTCGCCGCCGCGATCGGCGAGCGGACCCGGGTCGTCGTCGTCTGCACGCCCAACAACCCGACGGGACCGGCGGTGCACGCCGACGAGCTCGAGTCCTTCCTCGCCGCCGTGCCCCCGCACGTCATGGTGATCCTCGACGAGGCGTACGTGGAGTTCGTCCGCGACCCCGACGCGCCGGACGGTCTCGCCGTCTACGCCGCGCACCCCAACGTGGTCCTGCTGCGCACGTTCTCCAAGGCGTACGGGCTCGCGGCGCTCCGCGTCGGCTACGCGGTCGCGCGCCCCGACCTGGCGGCGGGCGTCCGAGCCGTCGCCACGCCCTTCGGCGTGGGCGACCTGGCGCAGCGGGCGGCGCTCGCGAGCCTCGCCGCCGAGGACGAGCTGCTCGAGCGCGTCGAGACGCTCGTCGCGGAGCGCACGCGCGTGACCGACGCCCTGCGCGAGCAGGGCTGGGACCTCCCCGACGCGCAGGGCAACTTCGTGTGGTTCCCGCTCGGCGCCCGGACCGCGGAGCTCGGCGCCCGCGCGCGCGACGAGGGCGTCCTCGTGCGTCCCTTCGCGGGCGAGGGGGTGCGCGTGTCGATCGGGTCGGTCGCCGAGGACGACGCGTTCCTGCGGGTGGCGGCCGGCTGGCGCTGACCGGGGCAGCTCGGCACCGGCATCTCTTGCGGTGCGGCGCCTTGCCGCGCAGAGTGGTGCCGTCGACCAGGAGGTAGGTGCGTGCGAGCAGGTCGCGGGCTGTCGGGGGCTTCCTTCATCGCGGCTGCAGCGCTCGCCCTCGGGGTGCTCGTGGCGGTCCCGGGTGCCGGCCCGGCAGCGGCCGACCCGCCGACCGGCGGCACGACCATCGTCGACGAGACGTTCGAGAACGCGACCGTCCCCGACTCGGCGTGGCAGCCGCTCGGTGATGCCTGCCTCACCGGCATGGAGGCCGACGCGCCGACGCCGACCGTCGGGTCGCCGCTGCCGAGCTGCAGCGCGCACCGGACGGGCGGGTCCGACTACTGGGGGACCGGGGACCAGCAGCCGCCCGACATGGGGGCCGCGGCGGGCCCGGGCTACCTCCAGCTCACGGACAGCGCCGGCTTCGTGACCGGAGGCATCCTGTACAACCGGCCGGTGCCGGCAGCCCAGGGCATCTCCGTGACGTTCCAGCAGTCGCAGTACGCGCGCTCGGGCCCGGAGGGCGGCGACGGCATCGGGTTCTTCCTCGTCGACGGGTCGACCGACCTCACGGACACCGGCGCCGACGGTGGGAGCATGGGGTACGCGCAGCGCAACCTCGACCCGGGGATCGTCGGTGGCTACGTGGGCGTCGGGATGGACGTCTACGGCAACTACTTCAACGACAGCGAGCAGCGTGGCCTCGGCTGCCCCGCGGGCAAGCAGTCCCCGGCCGGCACGTCGTCGACCCGGGGTGTGGACACCATCACGGTGCGCGGCCCCGGATCGGGCATCACGGGGTACTGCTACCAGGGGTCGACCGCCGCCGCCGACGGCACCTCGACGCTCGCGGGGTCGCTCGAGGGCGACGCCCAGACCGACTACCGGACGGTGAACGTCCAGGTCACCCCCTCGACGTCACCGGGTGGCCCCCGCGTGATCGTCCAGGTGCAGTACACGCCCGCCGGCCCGTGGGTCGAGGAGCTGAACGTCCCCGCGCCGGCAGGGACCCCGGGCACCTACAAGTTCGGCTTCTCCGCCTCCACGGGCGGGTCGACGAACGTCCACCTGATCCGGAACGTCGTGGTCACGAGCATCGACCCGCTCGACAGCCTCCAGCTCGCGAAGCAGGTCGACCGCACCCACGGCAACCTGCCGGCGGACATCACGGCCGGCACCCAGATCCCGTACCAGTACACGGTGACGAACACGGGGGAGGAGCCGGTCTCGGGACTGACGATCGCGGACAGCAACATCGCGTCGGACGACATCACGTGCCCGGCGGGCGAGATCCCGCCCGCTCCGGACCCGCGGGCCACCGTGGTCTGCACGGGAGTGCACACCGTGACGGCCGCCGACGTGGCGGCGGGCGAGGTCGTGAACACCGCGACGGCTTCGGCGGTCCCCGACAGCGGCGGGACGGTCGACTCGAACGAGGACAGCGTGACGGTGCCGCTGCACTCGGCGATCTCCGTCGAGAAGTCGGTCACGACCGACCCTCCGTACGCCGTCGGACAGTCGGTGCAGTACTCCTACGTCGTGACGAACACGGGTGGCTCCGCGCTCGGCAACGTCACGCTCGCGGACGACCGCATCACCGACCAGGCTGATGTCTCGTGCCCGCAGAACGTGCTGCAGCCGGGCGCCAGCATGACCTGCACGGGCACCTACGTCGTGCAGGCCGCCGACGTGGCACCGTCTGGCTCGGTCACCAACACGGCGACCGTCCGCGGCGTGACGAAGATCGGGCAGGACGTCACCGACTCGGACTCCGCGTCCATCGGGGTCAACACCGACGTGGGTGTCACGAAGACCGTCTCGGACACGACCCCTGATGTCGGGTCGAACGTCACGTTCACCGTGCGGGCCACCAACCACGGGCCGGGCGTCGCCACGGGCGTGGTGGTCACCGACCAGCTGCCGAACCCCTTGGTCCCCGTGAGCTCGACCGCGTCTCAGGGCACGTACGACCCGGTGACCGGCGCATGGACGGTCGGGACGCTCGGGACGTCGGCGAGCACGCGGACCGCGACGCTGCGGATCACGGCGACGGTCACGAGCAACGGCCCTGTGACCAACACGGCCACCCGCACCGCCATGGACCAGGCGGACACCGACACGACGAACGACAGCGCCTCCGTGACGATCACGCCGACTGCGGTCGCCGACATCGGGGTGACGAAAAGGGTCGTGGGCGCGACGACGATCCCCCGCGGCACCGAGGGGACCTTCGCCGTCACGGCCACGAACCACGGGCCGAGCGACGCCTCGGGCGTGGTCGTGCGCGACGCGCTGCCGGCGGGCCTCACGTTCGTCTCCGCGTCAGGTGACGGCACGTACGACGCGAGCACCGGGACCTGGATGGTCGGCGCGCTGGCGAACGGCGCCTCGAAGACCCTCACGCTCACCGTGCGGGGCGGGACGAACGGGACGTTCACGAACGTCGCGGCACTGTCCGCGTCTACCCCGGACGACACGAACTCGGCGAACGACACGGGCACCGCCACCCTGCGCGTCGTCGACCCGACGGCCGACCTGTCCGTCACCAAGCGGGTCGACCCGGCCGCGGCCCAGGTCGGCGACACCGTCACGTACACCGTGACCGTCCACAACGCGGGCCCCGACCCCGCGGACGGCGTGATCGTCACGGACGACCCGCCCACGGGCATGTCGGTCGTCACGATCGGGACGCCGTCGCAGGGCACGATCGACCCGGACACCCTGACGTGGACCGTGGGGCACCTCGACGTGGGGGCGAGCGCGACGGCCACCGTCACGGCGCGCGTGGACACGGCCGGCACCAAGACCAACACCGTCACCGTGAGCGCGCCCGCGACGAACGACCCGGACCCGGACGACAACTCCGACTCCGCGACGCTCGTCTCGAGCGAGCCGCCGCTCGACATCGTGGTCGGCAAGTCGGCGACGCTGCCCGACGGCGTGTCGCCGGGGACCGTGCCGCTCGGCACCCAGGTCGAGTACACGCTGAGCGCGCGGAACGATCCGGCCGACGACGGCACGACGACCGACGCGACCGGACTCGTCCTGCGCGACCGCCTCCCGGCAGGGGTCACCTACGTGTCGAGCGACGACTGCGACGGCAGCTACGACCCGTCGACCGGCCTGTGGACCGTCGGGGACCTGGCGTCCGGGGAGACCGCCACCTGCACGATCGTCGTGACGACCAGCTCGACCGGCCTCCAGGTCAACGTCGCAGCGCTCGACTCGGTGGACCAGCGGGACACCAACCCGGCCAACAACCGGGACGCCGCGGGGATCTTCGTGATCCGTGAGGCCGACCTGGGCATCGCCAAGGCGGTGGACCCGTCGACCGCGCAGCCCGGTGACTCGGTCCGGTACACGATCACCGTCACGAATCACGGCCCGAACACGGCGCACGACGTCACGGCAGTCGACCCGATGCCCATCGCCGCGGACATCACCGGCTCGACCGCCTCGCAAGGCACCTTCGACGAGTCCACCCGCGTGTGGAGCATCGGCACCCTGGCGAGCGGCGACTCGGTGACGCTCACCGTCGACATCCTGCTCGACCAGCGCACGGGGACGTTCGTCAACACCGTCGCGATCGGCCAGAGCGACGCGCTCGACCCGGAGCCCGACAACGACCGGGCGTCCGCGCGGCTCTTCGTGCCGTCCGCGGACGTCCAGGTGGCGAAGACCGTGGACGACCCGACGCCCGTCGTGGGCGACGTGGTCACGTTCACGGTCGGGGTGACGAACTGGGGCCCGGACCCCGCGGAGGACGTCACGGTCGACGACGTCCTGCCGGCCGGGCTCGAGTACGTGTCGTCGGCGGCGAGCGTCGGTGCGTACGACCCGACCACCGGGGTGTGGGACGTGGGCACGATGGCGCCCGTCACGCTGCCCCGCAGCCCGGGGGCGGCCCCGGTCGAGCAGCTGACCATCACGGCGCGGGTCACCCAGGCCGGGACGATCACGAACACGGCGACCTCCGACCGCTCCGGGGCCTACCCGTACGACCCGGTCCCCGACAACAACTCCGGCTCCGCGACCGTGACCGCCACGCTCCCGCCGGCGAACGTCGCGATCGACAAGAGCGTGCGCCCGGGGTCGGTCCAGGTCGGCGGGTCGGTGACGTACACGCTCGTCGTTCGCCAGGAGGGCCCCGGTGACGCCGCCGACGTGGTCGTGGCCGACACGTTCCCCGCCGGTGTGACCCCGCGCAGCGTCTCGGGCTCGGACGGGTGCACGGTGTCCGGGCAGGACGTGCGCTGCGCCCTGGGCACGATGGCGGCGGGAGACTCCGTCACCCTCACGGTGGTCGCCGACGCGAACGCCGTGGGCGAGCACGTGAACACCGCGACGGTGTCGACGTCGTCGGAGCAGACGTCGACCGACGACGACTCCGCGTCCGCGACGCTCCTCGTCGATCCGCGGCCGACCCCGACACCCACCCCGACACCCACGCCGACTCCGACGGCGTCGACCGTGTCGCCGTCGCCCGCGCCGACCGGCTCGGCGTCTTCGGTCACGCCACCCCCGGCGGGCCCCGGGCTCGCCACGACCGGCGCCGAGGTGGCGGGCGTCGTGGTCGCGGTGATCGTCCTCGTGGGTCTCGGGACGCTGTTCGTGGTGCTCGCGCGCCGCCGCGGCCGCCAGGACTGAGCGGCGGAAGGCTTGTCGACATCCGACAAGTGACGAGGGGAAGAACGCGCCGGGCGCGGACTTCCGTCGGTGCGACGTCGTACCTTACGGTGGCGTAGGCTACGGAACCGTAGGTTACGGAGGAGGAACTGTGTCAGCATCCCTCACGGGCGAGGAGACCCTCGTCCAGCTCGTCGCACCGGACGGCGCCGACGCGACGTCCTCGCCGTCGAGCGACCCCTACCGCGAGCGCGCCGCGCACATCGTCGGCCCCGACGCCGACCCCGAGATCCTGCGCGGCATGTACCGCGACATGGTGCTCGTGCGCCGGTTCGACCAGGAGGGCACGAGCCTCCAGCGCCAGGGCGAGCTCGGGCTGTTCCCGCAGCTGCTCGGCCAGGAGGCCGCACAGATCGGCTCCGGTCGCGCGCTGCGCCCCGCGGACTTCGTCTTCCCGTCCTACCGCGAGCACGGCGTCGCCTGGACGCGCGGCATGGACCTCACCGATCTCCTCAAGATCTTCCGTGGGATCGACCACGGCGGCTGGGACCCGGCCGAGCACAACTTCCACGTCTACACGCTCGTCATCGGCTCGCACACCCTGCACGCGACCGGGTACGCGATGGGCGTCCAGCGTGACGGGCTCGTCGGCACGGGCGACCCCGACAAGGACATGGCCGTCGTCGCGTACTTCGGCGACGGCGCCACCTCGCAGGGCGACGTCAGCGAGGCCCTCGGCTTCGCGGCCGTGAACAACGCGCCCCTCGTGCTCTTCTGCCAGAACAACCAGTGGGCCATCTCGCTGCCCGTCGAGAAGCAGTCCCGTGCACCGCTGTACCAGCGCGGCTGGGGCTTCGGCGTCCCGAGCGTCCAGGTCGACGGCAACGACGTCGTCGCCTGCTGGGCCGTCATGGACGAGGCGCTCGAGCGGGCGCGCTCCGGCGGCGGGCCGACGTTCGTCGAGGCCGTCACGTACCGCATGGGCGCGCACACCACGTCCGACGACCCCACCCGCTACCGCACCTCCGCGGAGGAGGCGTCCTGGGCCGAGCGCGACCCGATCGCCCGCGTCCACGCGCGGCTCGTCGCCGCCGGCTGGTGGACCGACGAGGACGACGCCGCGCTCGACGCCGAGGCCGACGCGCTCGGCGTGCACGTCCGCGAGGTCACCCGGGCGTTCGCCGCCCCCGCCCCCGAGTCGATGTTCGACGAGGTGTACGGCAGCCCGAACGGCCAGGTCGAGGCGGAGCGCACCTGGTTCGCACAGTACGAGGCGGCCCTCGCGGCCGGGGAGGGCGAGGCGTGATGGCCACGACGACGATGCCGATGGCGAAGGCCATCAACGCCGGCCTGCGCCGCGCGCTCGAGCACGACCCCAAGACGCTCCTCATGGGTGAGGACATCGGCGCGCTCGGCGGCGTGTTCCGTGTCACCGAGGGCCTGCAGAAGGACTTCGGCGAGGACCGCGTCGTCGACACCCCGCTCGCCGAGTCCGGGATCCTCGGCACCGCGATCGGCCTCGCCATGCGCGGCTACCGCCCCGTCTGCGAGATCCAGTTCGACGCGTTCGTGTTCCCCGCGTACGACCAGATCACGACCCAGCTCGCCAAGATGCGTTACCGCACCCGCGGTCGGGTCCCGATGCCCGTCGTCATCCGCATCCCGTTCGGCGGGGGCATCGGCGCGATCGAGCACCACAGCGAGAGCCCCGAGGTGCTGTTCGCGCACACGCCCGGCCTGCGCGTCGTGGCGCCGTCCACCGCCCAGGACGCGTACACGATGATCCAGGAGGCCGTCGCCAGCCCCGACCCCGTGCTGTTCTTCGAGCCCAAGGGCCGGTACTGGGAGAAGGGCGAGGTCGACCTCGACGCGCCCGTCCGCGGCGGCGCCGGGCTCGAGGGCGCGCGCGTCGTGCGGCCCGGGACCGACGTGACCGTCGTCGCCTACGGGCCCACCGTGCACACCGCCCTCAAGGCCGCCGAGGTCGCCGCGTCCGAGGGCACGAGCCTCGAGGTCGTCGACCTGCGGTCCGTGTCGCCCATCGACGTCCCCACCGTCGTCGCGTCGGTGCGCCGCACCGGCCGCTGCGTCGTCGTCCACGAGGCGCCCACGTTCCTCGGCGCCGGAGCCGAGGTCGCGGCCCGCGTCACCGAGGAGTGCTTCTACGAGCTCGAGGCGCCCGTGCTGCGCGTCGGCGGGTTCCACACGCCGTACCCGGTCTCCAAGATCGAGCACGACTACCTGCCGAACGTCGACCGCGTCCTCGACGCCGTCGACCGCACCCTGACGTTCTGACCGACCCCGCCCACCGAGGACGACGCATGCCCACCTTCCAGGACTTCCGCCTCCCCGACGCCGGGGAAGGTCTCACCGAGGCCGAGATCGTCGAGTGGCGCGTCGCCGTCGGCGACACCGTCACCGTCAACCAGACGATCGTCGAGATCGAGACCGCGAAGTCGCTCGTCGAGCTGCCGTCGCCGTGGGACGGCGTGGTGAGCGCGATCCTCGTGGAGGTCGGCACGACCGTCGAGGTCGGCGTGCCGATCATCCGTGTGGACGTCGACCCGACCGGGGTCGCGACGCCCGCGGGCGCAGGGCCGGACGCCGGGTCGGATGCCGCTGGGGGTCCTGACGGCGACGCGCCGGCCGCCGAGGTCGGGCACGCGCTCGCCGTCGAGGCGGGGACCGGCTCCGGTGCGGACGCCGCGGGCAGCGGGTCCGTGCTCGTCGGGTACGGGACCGGGAACGCCGGGGCGAGCCGTCGTCGGCGGCGGGCCGCTGCGCCTGCTGCCGCCGCTGCGCCTGCCGCGCCTGCTGTGCCCGCCGCGCCCGTGGTGCCGGCGCGCGTGCAGACGGTCGCGCTGCCCGCCCCGCCCGTCGCGGTCGACGACCCCGCCGTGCGCGCCAAGCCGCCCGTCCGCAAGCTCGCCAAGGACCTCGGCGTCGACCTCGCGTCCGTCGTCCCGACCGGCCCCGGCGGCATCGTCACCCGCGAGGACGTCCAGGCGTTCGCCGCCGAGGCAGCCCGCCCCGAGACGCTCGCCGGCTACCCGTCCGACGAGCCGTGGCTCGCCGCCGGGACCGTCACGCCCGACGCCCGCCAGACGCGCGTCCCCGTGAAGTCCGTCCGCAAGCGCACCGCGGAGGCGATGGTCGCGTCCGCGTTCACGGCGCCCCACGTCACCGAGTTCCACACCGTCGACGTCACCAAGACGATGCGCCTCGTGCAGCGGCTCCGCGAGGACCGAGAGTTCGCCGACGTCCGCGTCACCCCGCTGCTCATCGCCGCGAAGGCCCTCCTGCTGGCCGTGCGCCGCCGCCCCGAGATCAACGCGAGCTGGGACGACGAGACGCAGGAGATCGTCTACAAGCACTACGTGAACCTCGGCATCGCGGCCGCGACTCCGCGCGGGCTCGTCGTCCCGAACATCAAGGACGCGCACCGCATGGACCTCAAGGCGCTCGCCCAGGGCCTCGCGGACCTCACCGCCACCGCACGCGCCGGGCGCACCTCCCCGAAGGACATGTCGGACGGCACCATCACCATCACCAACGTCGGTGTGTTCGGCATCGACACCGGCACGCCGATCCTCAACCCCGGCGAGGCCGCGATCCTCGCCTTCGGCGCGATCCGTGAACAGCCCTGGGTCCACAAGGGCAAGATCAAGAAGCGCTGGGTCACCCAGCTCGCCCTGTCGTTCGACCACCGGCTCGTCGACGGGGAGCTCGGCGCGCGCGTGCTCGCGGACGTCGCGAAGGTGCTCGAGGAGCCCGGCCAGGGTCTCGTCTGGGGTTGATGTCGGGGTCTTCGGCTGGGGCTGGGGTCGGGGTCGGCCGGGTCGGGGTCGGCCGGGTCGGGCGGGCGGAGGGTGTGCGCTGCGCCGCCTACCATCCGGCCGCTCGTTCCTCGCGGCCTCCCGCCAGGCCCGCCACGGCGGCGCAGCGCACACCCTCCGCCCGCCCGCGTGTCAGCCACGACCGTCCGCGTGTCAGCCACGACCGCCCGCCGGTTAGCCACGACCGTCCGCCGGTCAGCCACGACCGTCCGCGTGTCAGCCGTGACCGTTTCCGGCGGCGGAACCGGGTGGAGCCAGTGGTGTCGGTGCCTTGTCCGCGTTCACGGACGTCGGGACGGTCGTGGTTGACACGCGGGCGGTCGTGGTTGACACGCGGGTGGTCGTGGTTGACCGAGCGAGGCGGGGCTACCGCGCGGCGCGGCGGTCGAGGGCCTTGAGCAGCTCGACGACGAGGAACACCGCGACCGCGAGCAGCAGCGGCACCCACCAGCCGCGCCACCCGACGGACGCGGACCCGAAGAGGGTGTGCATGAACGGCACGTACACGAACAGCACCTGCAGCACCACGAGCGACCCTGCGGACACCCACAGGACGCGGTTGCCGCGCAGCACGTCCCACGTGAGGCTCGACCGGTCGAGGAACCGGCACGAGAACAGGTAGGCGAGCTGGCCGAGCGCGAGCGTCGTGACGGCGGTCGTCTGGGCCTGGTCGACCGTCATGTGCCCTTCGCGCTCCACGTAGAACACGAGGAGCGCCGCACCGCCGATCAGCGCGGACACCAGCAGGACGCGACGCAGGGACGCGCGGTCGACGAGGGTGGCGCGCGGGTCGCGCGGCGGGCGCCGCATGATGCCGGCCTCGGGCCCCTCGTAGGCGAGCGCGAGGGACAGGGTGACCGCCGTGACCATGTTGATCCACAGCACCTGGACCGGTTCGAGGGGGAGCGTCCAGCCGAACAGCACGGCGACGAAGATCACGAGGGCCTGGGCACCGTTGGTCGGCAGCAGGAACAGGACGGACTTGCGGACGTTGTCGTAGATCCGTCGCCCCTCCTCGACGGCCCGCTCGATGGTCGCGAAGTTGTCGTCGGCGAGGACGACCTCCGCCGCCTCCTTGGTGGCCTCCGTGCCCTTGATGCCCATCGCCTCCTTGGTGGCCTCCGTGCCCTTGATGCCCATCGCGACACCCACGTCGGCCTGGGTGAGCGCGGGCGCGTCGTTGACGCCGTCGCCGGTCATGGCGACGACCTGGCCGTGCGCCTGGAGGGCCGACACGATGCGGATCTTGTGCTCCGGGCTCGTCCGCGCGTACACGTCGACGTCACGGACCACCGCCTTGAGCTGTTCGGTCGACATCGACTCGAGCTCCGGCCCGGTCAGGACCCCGGGGGCGTCCGGGTCGCCGGTGCCGCCCGGTCCCGCCGGCCGGCCTTCCGCGTCGAGGATGCCGAGCTCCTTGCCGATCGCGGCGGCGGTCCCCGCGTGGTCGCCGGTGATCATCTTCACGCCGATCCCGGCGGCGTGGCAGTCCGCGATCGCTGCCACGGCCTCCGGACGCGGCGGGTCGACGATCCCGACGACCCCGACCAGCACGAGGTCCACCAGATCGTCGTCGGTCACCGTGTCCATCGGGTCGGTCGTGCCGGCGGCGCGACGGGAACGCTCCGACGACGCGTCCCGCCGCGCCGCGGCCAGCACCCGCAGCCCCTGCGCGCCGAGGGCGTCGACCTGCGCCTCCCAGAAGGCGACGTCGAGCGGCTCGGGACGTCCGTCCTCCCCGAGCTGGGCGGTGCAGCGCCCGAGCACGCGGTCGGGCGCGCCCTTGACGTGCAGCACCGCGCCGACGCCGCCACGGACGTCCAGCGTCGCCATGTACTTGACCGCCGAGTCGAACGGGACGACGGCCCGCCGCACCCACCCGGCCGTCGTCACGCCGGCCTTGAGCCCGAGCGTCCGCAGGGCGCCCTCGGTCGGTTCGCCGACGAGCACCCAGCCGAGGGTCTCGTCGGGCACGACCCGTGCGTCGTTGCACAGCGCCATCGTCTCCACCAGCGCCGCCAGGGCGGGGTGTGCGTCCAGGGACGCGGCGGTGCCGTCGTCCACGGCACTCACCACGCCGTCGGGCGCGTACCCGACGCCCGACACCGCGTACGTGCGCGCCGCCGTGCGGACGGTCCGCGCCGTCATCTCGTTCTGCGTCAGCGTGCCCGTCTTGTCGGAGCAGACCGTGCTCACCGAGCCCAGGGTCTCGACGGCGGGCAGCTTGCGCGTGATCGCGCGTCGGCGTGCCATCTGCTGCACGCCGAGAGCCAGCGTGATCGTCACGAGCGCGGGCAGCCCCTCGGGGACCGCGGCGACCGCGAACCCGATCGACGCGGAGATGAGGTCCGCCGGCTCCCAGCGGTGCACGACGTGCCCGACGACCGCCATGACGAGCCCCAGGACCAGGATCAGCAGCGCGATCTGGGCGCCGAACCGGGCGAGCTGGCGCGTGAGGGGCGTGTCGAGCGCCTCCGCGCTCTCGACGAGGCTCTGGATCCGGCCGATCTCGGTCGCGGCGCCCGTGCGCACCACCACGCCCGACCCGGCGCCCGCCGCGACGATCGTGCCCGAGAACAGCATCGTCGAACGGTCGCCCACGCCGGCCTCGGCGTCCACCTCCGCGTCCGCGTCCTTCGACGCGGGGACCGACTCGCCCGTCAGCGCGGACTCCTCGACGCGCAGGTTCGTCGCGTCGAGCAGACGCAGGTCGGCGGGCACCCGGTCGCCCGCCCGGACCCGCACCACGTCACCCGGGACCAGCTCGGCGGCGTCCACCCTCGCCCACGCCCCGTCCCGGCGGACCTCCGCGGACGTCGACAGCATCTGCCGGATCGAGTCGAGCGCACTCTCCGCCCGCCCCTCCTGGATGAAGCCGATCGCCGCGTTGACCACCGCGACCAGCAGGATCACGAAGAAGTCGACCCACCCGCCGAGCATCGCCTCGAGCGCCGCCGCGACGAGCAGCACGTAGATCAGGACGTCCTGGAAGTGCGACAGGATGCGCCGCCACAGCGGCGGGCGCTCCGGGGGCGGGAGCTCGTTGCGTCCCGTCTCGCCCAACCGGCGGGACGCCTCCGCGCCGGTGAGGCCGTCAGGGGACGAGCCGACCGCGGCCAGCGCGTCGGCCGGTGCCGACGCCCACGGTGCGTCCGGAGCGGGTGTGTCGGACGCCGGAGCGGACCGCGCGGGCGTCGGCGTCATGTCCCCGTCCATCCCCCCATTCAAGGGGCGCGGGCGACGTCCGGCGCGGGGAGCGCTGTCAGGGAGCGGCGTGTCAGGGAGCGTCGATCGAGCACAGGTGCTCGTACAGGGACCACCGGACGGGGCGGCAGCCCGGGTCGAACCACTCGGCGCCGCGCTCCACCCAGGTGCGGCGGTACGCGCGCGTGGCCTCGACGCTGGTGTCGTCGACACCGGCCTCGGCGCCGCAGCAGTCGCAGATCGCGTGCGTCGGACGGTCTCCCAGCCACCCCGGCCCGTCGAGAGCCCACCCGCAGGCGCGGCACGCGCATGCTTCCTGGAGCGCTGCTCGGGACATCATTCCTCCGGTGACGGGACCTCGCCGCGGGGCCGGCACGTGCGGCCGCCACGCGTCGCAGCCGACGTGGCTGCTGGGTGGGACGCCGTGCCCGCGACGCCGTCCGACATGGTAAGCACGCCAGCGTAGGGACGATCAAGACTCTCCGGGCGACTGGGGACAAGAACACCGCTCCGGAGGCCGATTCACCCGTCGTCCACCGGTTGTCCGACCGTCGTACCGGGCCCGTGACGTGGCGCTCTACCCTGGTCGGGTGAGCACCTCCGTCGCGCAGCGCACCGCGCCTGCGCGGTCCCAGCCCGGACGACGCCCCTGGTGGGTCGTCGCCGCCGCACCGATCGCGATCGTCGTGGCGCTCGCCGCCGTCCTGCTCGCCGGGGCCTTCACCCGTGCGTTCGCCACGGCGGACGGTGCGGTGCTCGACGCGGGACCCTGGGTCCGCTACTCCCTGCCCGTCGTGACGACGCTCGTCGAGCTGTCCCTCGCCGTGACGCTCGGGGCGTTCGTCCTCGCGCTGTTCGTCCTGCCGTCGAAGGAACCGTCCGACGGCGCCGGGTTCCGGCGGGCGGTCGTCGTCGCCGGCGCCGGTGCGGGGGCGTGGGCCGTCCTCGTGCTCGCCCAGCTCGTCCTCGAGTACGCGAACATCGCCGGCGTCTCGCTGTCCGACCCGTCGTTCGGCAACCAGCTCGGCGTCTTCGTGACGAAGGTCGAGTACGGGCGCACCCTGCTGGAGATCGCCGTCCTCGCGGCGCTGTGCTCGACCGTCGCGCTCGCCGTCCGGACGCCCACGGGCGTCGCGTGGACGTCCCTGCTCGCCGTCGCGGCCGTCGCCCTCCAGGCGAGCACCGGGCACGCCGCCGGGTCGAACAGCCACGAGCTCGCCATCTCGTCCCTGTTCCTGCACCTGGCGGGCGCCGCCGTGTGGATCGGCGGTCTCGCGACCCTCGGCGCCGTGTTCTGGGGGCCGCGCCGGTCGGGCGGACGCGGCGCGCGACCGGACCTGGCGTCCGTGGTCGCGCGCTACTCCGCCATCGCGCTGTGGTGCTTCGTGCTCGTCGGGGTGTCGGGCGTCGTCAACGGCATGATCCGGCTCGGCAGCCTCTCCGCCGTCGAGACCCGGTACGGCGTGCTGCTGCTCGTCAAGCTCGCTCTCCTCGCCGTGCTCGGTGTCGTCGGGTACGCCCACCGTGCGTTCGTCGTCGGACGGCTCGAACGGGCCGACGCCCGCCCGGTCCGGCTGTTCTGGCGGCTCGCCGCGTTCGAGCTCGTCGTCATGGGCGCCGTCAGCGGCGTCGCGGTGGCGCTCGCGTCGTCCGCACCACCCGTCGACGACTCCGGGACCGGTACCGTCACCCCCGCCGAGCGCGTCACCGGGCACCCCCTGCCGCCCGAGCTCACCGGTGGCCGCTGGGTCACCGAGTGGGGCTGGGACCTCATCATGGCGACGCTGTGCGTCGCCGGGCTCGTCGTCTACCTCGGGTGGGTGCGGCGGCTCGCGCGGCGCGGCGACCGGTGGTCCGCGGGGCGCACGGTGTCGTGGTGCGTCGGCATCCTCATCCTGTTCTGGACGACGTCCGGGTCGCCCAGCGTGTACGGGCACGTGCTGTTCTCGGCCCACATGATCCAGCACATGGTGCTCGCGATGATCGTGCCGATCTTCCTCGTGCTCGGCGCGCCCGTGACGCTCGCGCTGCGCGGCCTGACCGGGCGCAAGGACGGCTCCCGCGGGCCCCGCGAGTGGATCCTCATCCTCGTGCACTCCCGCTGGGGGCGGTTCGTCGCGAACCCGATCGTCGCCGCCGTGCTGTTCGCCGGCTCGCTCATCGTCTTCTACTACACGCCCCTGTTCTCGTGGTCGCTCCACTCGTACGTGGGGCACCTGTGGATGGTCGTCCACTTCACCGGTGCCGGGTACCTGTTCGCGAACGCGCTCATCGGCATCGACCCCGGGGCGTCGCGCCCCAGCTACCCCATGCGACTCGGCCTGCTGTTCGCGACCATGGCGTTCCACGCGTTCTTCGGCGTCGCGCTCATCAGCAGCGAGACCTTGCTCGTGCCCGAGTGGTTCGGTCTGCTCGGACGTCCGTGGGGTCCGTCGGCGATCGTCGACCAGCAGAACGGGGGAGGGATCGCGTGGGGGATCGGCGAGCTGCCGACGCTCGTCCTCGCGATCGTCGTCGCCGTGCAGTGGTCGCGGTCCGACGAGCGCGAGGCGCGCCGCAAGGACCGGCAGGCCGACCGCGACGGCGACGCCGAGCTGACGGCGTACAACGACATGCTCCAGAAGATGTCGGAGCGCGACACCACCCCCTGACCCTCCTGTCCCGCGTCGTGCGCCCGCCCGGCCGCAGCGTTGCTCCTGTTCGGGGCCGCCGACGGGGTCCACAGTCCGGCGGGTAGCAGCATCGTCCACCGATTCGGCGCGCGGAGGGTCGACGTGCCGTCCCGACCACGGGTGCTGCGGTGTGATCACCGGCATGAGAGTCCCCGCAGCACCGCCGTTCGTCCCGGAGGCCGTGGCCCAGGAGGGACTCGCGTCCGTCTCCCAGGTCAGGTCCGCCGGCCTCAGCGACCGGCGGCTCGGCACGCTCGTCGCGCACCGGGTGTGGACGCGTCCGGCGCGCGGCGTCTACGACACGACGCCGGCCGCCCCGCGCCCGCTGTCCGCGCTGCGTCGGCGCGCTGCCTGGCTGGCGCTCCTCGCCTACGGGCCTGAGGCGATCGCCGTCGGATCGTGCGCCCTGGCACTCCACGGGATCGAGGGTCTCCCGATGACGATCCGCCCCGAAGCCGCCCTGCCGGACGCCGATCGTCGCGAACCCCGATCGACGCTCCGTCTCAGGCGGTTCGACGACGGCGGGGGCCTCGCGTGATAGGACGGGGACGTGCCTGACGCCCACGACGCCAACGCCCTGTCCGACGCCCCTACCCCGTTCCACGACCTCGACGCGTACGTCGCGCTGCCGCGCGTCTCGGGCCTGACGCTGTCGCCGGACGGTTCGCGGCTCGTCACGACCGTCACGACGCTCGACCCGACGAAGACCCGCTACGTCACCGCGCTGTGGGACGTCGACCCCACGGGCGACGAGCCGGCGCGCCGGATCACGCGATCCCGCAAGGGCGAGTCGTCGGCGGTGTTCGCGGCGGACGGGTCGCTGCTGTTCACCTCCGCGCGCCCCGACCCGGCGCAGGCGGACGACGACGACGCCCCGGCCACCCTGTGGCTCCTGCCCGCGGACGGCGGTGAGGCGCGGGTGGTCGCGACAGCGCCCGGCGGGGTGGGCGCGGTGGTGACGGCGGCGGACACGCACGTCGTGTCGGTGACGTCGTCGCTGCTGCCGTCGGCGCGCGACCTCGATCACGACGAGGAGCTCCGCGCGGCCCGCAAGAAGGACAAGGTCGCGGCGATCCTGCACAGCACGTACCCGGTGCGGCACTGGGACCACGACCTGGGACCCGCGCGTCCGCACCGCCTCGTGGCGTCGCTCGCGGACCTGGACGGCGACGGTGCGGGCAGCCCGCTCGCGGCCGACGACGACCCGCGTCTGGACCTGCGGGACGTGACGCCCGCACCGGGCGTCGCGCTGACGGAGACGGGTGCCCCAGCGCTGAGCCCGGACGGCCGGACGCTCGTCACGTCCTGGTACGTGCCGACGCCGCGGGCGGGGATCCGGTCGACGCTCGTCGCGGTCGACACGCAGACCGGGGAGCGGTACACGCTGGTCGACGACCCGGGGGCGAACCTCGGCTCGCCGGTGGTGTCTCCGGACGGCCGCTTCGTGGCGTTCGTCCGCGAGACCCTGACGACGCCGGACCGGTCGCCCGACGTGACGCTGTCGGTCGTGGCGCTGGCGCCGAAGCAGGCGCCGCGGTCGCTGACGCGGCACTGGGACCGCTGGCCCACCGCTGCGACGTGGCTGCCGGACGGTTCGGGCCTGCTCGTCACCGCGGACGACGACGGCCGCGGCCCGGTCTTCCACGTGGCGGCGACGGGCGGCGGGATCGTCCCGGTGGAGCGGGTCACCGCGGACGACGCCGTGTTCACGGACGTCCAGGTGGCGCGCGACGGATCGGCGTTCTACGCGCTGCGGTCGAGCTACCTGGCGCCGCCGGAGCCGGTGCGCGTCGAGCTGCGCGACTTCCTCGCGGCGGACGAGGGGGCGCGCGAGCCCGTCGAGGCGACGCTGCTGCGCGGCCCGGTGCCCGCCTCCGAGCTGCCGGGCACTCTCGTCGAGGTGGAGACGCCCGCGTCGGACGACGTCCGCATCCGGGGGTGGCTCGCACTGCCGGAGGGGGCTTCGGCGGACGACCCGGCGCCGCTGGTCCTGTGGGCGCACGGCGGTCCGCTGAACTCGTGGAGCACGTGGTCGTGGCGCTGGAACCCCTGGCTGCTCGTCGCGGCGGGGTACGCGGTGCTGCTGCCCGACCCGGCCCTGTCGACGGGGTACGGCCGCGACTTCGTCCAGCGAGGGTGGGGCTCGTGGGGCGACAAGCCGTACACGGACCTCCTCGCGATCACGGACGCGGTCGAGGCGCGCGACGACGTCGACGCGACCCGCACGGGCATGATGGGCGGCTCGTTCGGCGGGTACATGGCGAACTGGATGGCAGGTCACACCGACCGGTTCCGCGGGATCGTGACGCATGCGTCGCTCTGGGCGCTCGACCAGTTCGGCCCGACGACGGACCACGCCTACTACTGGGAGCGCGAGGTGTCGGCCACGATGGCGGCCGAGCACTCGCCGCACCGGTACGTCGGCGAGATCCGCACCCCGATGCTCGTCGTGCACGGCGACAAGGACTACCGCGTGCCCGTCGGGGAGGGGCTGCGCCTGTGGCGCGAGCTGCTCACGTCGTCCGGGCTGCCGATGGCGGAGGACGGCTCGACGGTCCACCGGTTCCTGTACTTCCCGGACGAGAACCACTGGGTGCTCAGCCCGCAGCACGCGATCGTCTGGTACCGGGTGGTGCTGGCGTTCCTCGCCGAGCACGTGCTGGGCGTGACCCCGGACGACGACGCCCACCCGGGCCTGCCGGAGACGCTCGGCTGATCTGGCGGGCGGCGGCCCGTCGACGAGGGCCCGCACGCCCGGTCAGGCTGCGGGTGCGACGGACCGCGCGACGTCGACGAGCACGCCCGCGAGGTCTGCCGGCCGGGACAGCATCGGCCAGTGCCCGGTCGGCAGGTCGACCCAGTCGAGGGTGCGCACGTCGAGGAGCTCGGTGTGGAACGGGGCGTCGTGGCTCGCGACCGCCCGCAGGTCGCGTGCCGAGATGCTCGTGCACACCGCGGTCGCGGGGATGTCGAGCCGCGCCGGGTCGGCGACCTGGACGGGCGTGGTGGCGACCGCTGCGGGCTGCGGCTGCGCGAGCTCGCGGAACCGCGCGAGGCCGGCGTCGTCGATGCCGTCGACGCTCGACCCCTGAGCAGCCAGCTCGTCCCACGCCGGCAGGGGGATCTCGGTGCCGACGCCCGGGCCGGGCGGAGTGAGCCGGGCGCCGTCGACGAGGGGCCCGGAGTCGACGTAGACGACGTGCGCGACGCCCGCGTGGACGCGGTCGAGCACCTCGCCCACCAGTGCACCGCCCCCGCTGTGCCCGACGAGCACGACCGGTCCGTCGAGGCCGGTCACGACGTCCTGCACGGCACGGAGGTGGTCCTCGCGCGTGACGGCCGCGCGGGACTCCGGCGTGCTCTGCGGGGACAGCCCGGGCAGGTCGACCGCGTGCGGCACGAGGCCGGCAGCACGCAGCGGACCGGCGACCTCGTCCCACGCCCAGGGGCCGAGCCAGAATCCGGGGACCAGGACCACGTGCGTCGTCATGCTTCGATCCTCCCGCTGCGGACGTCGTGGTCAGACCTTCGCACGGCGGTGCGACACGATCAGGCAGGGATATCCGGTCGGGGGCCCGGCTCGATGACCAGAGCCGCCGCGTCGCGCTCCTCGACGTGCAGCGCGAACCCGGACACGAGCAGCACGATCCCGGTCGCGACGAGGTAGACGGACAGGGCGAGGGCGACGAGCGCCAGGTCGTCGATCGACTTCACCAGGACGAGCACGCCGAACGCGATCCACAGCAGCGACGTGGTGAGCCCCCACGCCCACGACGGTCGGCGATCGCGGTACGCGCGCCCGGCGGCGAACGCGCCGACGAGTCCCGCGACCAGCGCCCACACGGCGACGAGGTTCAGGACGAAGGTCACCGACTTGTCGGGCCAGACGACGACGGCGAGCCCGGCGACCACCGCGAGGACCGCGACGACGATCCGCCAGTACCGCGCCACGCCGCTGCCGCCGGCCCCGCGGACGCGTTCCGCCTCGACCAGCAGGATCACGGCCTGCAGCCAGAGCAGGACGGCGAGCAGCCACGTCATGACGTCGAGCGCCACGCTCGTCCACAGGTACATGACGACGCCGACGACGAGGAACAGTGCGCCGCGCACCATGGACGTCGCCCAGACGCGGCGCGCGACCTGGAACGTCGAGGCGGTGATGCTGGTGGGTGGGGTGTCGGGCACGGTGACCTCCTGAGGCGGACGCTAGCGCGCCCCGCCGACCCGCGCGCCCCGGCACGTGACCTTCCCCGTGGCCGGACCGCGTCGCTACCCTGCGAGGGTGGCCGGTTCCGCGGGCTGCCCCGCGCACCCCGAGTGGGCGGGCCTGGTCTGCCAGACCACCACCGGGGAGACCACCGCGTCCGTCCCGGTCGATGCCACCACCGCGTACACGCTGTGGGGGGATGCGAAGACGCAGACCGAGACGAAGGGCTCAACGGTCCGCACCACCACGACGACGTTCGACCCGGCGGGCCGTCCCACCCTGGTGCACACCGCCGTGGCCGGGCTGTCCGGCTCCACCCCGGTGGACGACACGTTCACCCACTACAGCTCGACCACAGGGGCTGTGGACTACTCGGGCACGCAGAACCCGTCCACCCACGCCGAGACCGGGCGAGTCTCGACCGGATACGACGCCTGGGGCCGCACCATCGCCTACACCGACGGCAACGGCGTCGTGACCTCGACGACCTACGCCGCCCCCGGCGCGAACGGTGCCGGGTCCGTGTCCTCGGAGTCGACGAAGAACGCCGCCCAGGCTGTGGTCTCGTCTACCGCCTACACCTACGACAGCTCGGGGAACACGACCAAGCAGGGCACCACGATCGGGTCCAGGTCGTTCACCTACGGCGCGACGTATGACACGGTGGGGGACATGGTCACCCAGACCCTGCCGGGTGGTGTCACCCAGACGAACGCGTACTCGCGCGACGGGCAGCCCACCGGCATGGAGTACGACGGCACCGCCGCCGACGGCTCCAGTGTCGCGATGCTGGCGTGGACCATGGTGTCCGACGCGCAGGGCAGGACCACGCAGGTCGACACGAACGCCGCGGTGGGGACCGACGGCACCCAGACCGCGGAGCGGACCCTGAGGTACGGGTACGACAACGCGGGCCGGCTCACCGACGTGACCGACACTCGCGGTGACGTGTGTCAGGACCGGGCGTACGGGTTCGACAGCGACGGCAACCGGACCGCGCAGACCACCACCACCGTCACCGGTGAGGACTGCACCGTCACGGCGAACACCACGGCCGCGGTCACCAAGACCTGGACCTACGACAGCGCGGACCGCATCACCAAGGACGCCGCCGTCCACGCCGTGGTCACCACCACCGACGACGGCGGCAACGCCACCACCGCCACCACCGACACCGGTGGCGCCACCGCCTACACGTACGACGCGCTCGGGCGGGTCACGACCCTGCCCGCGGGGGACACCCCGGCAGCACAGTCAGCTGAAGCCACGGGGCAGCCGGTCGCCGCGGGTGACGTCAGCATCGGGTACTACGACACCGACGCGGCCCGCACCACGTCCGCGGGTGGGACCACGACGACGTACGGGCTGGACCCGGCCGGGCGCCGGGGGACCTCCACGGTCACCAAGTCGGGTGCGGACACGGTGTCCACGGTCATGGACTTCGGCGACGACTCGGACAACCCGTCCTACGCCACCCAGACGGTGGGAACGAACGCTCCGATCGTGTCGGTGTATGGGTCGTCGATCGGGGGTGACCTCGGGTTCAACACCACCGGGGACACAGCCACGCTGGACCTCGCGGACCCGCACGGCGACACCATCACCACCATGACCATCCCCACCGCGGGGAACCTCGCCCTGCTCGCCTCGCCCATCCAGGCGTTCGACGAGTACGGCAACACCTGCACCGACCTCACCACCACCGGCGACGACGGCAACCTCACAGACGGGTCGACCACCACCAGCTCGGCCACCGGCGCCATCCACTACGGCGCCCTGGGCGCCAAGCAACGCGCCACCGACACCACCGGCCTCACCCTCATGGGCGCACGCCTCTACAACCCCACTACCGGCCAGTTCACCTCCACCGACCCCGTCGCCGGCGGAAACTCCACCGCGTACGCCTACCCCCAAGACCCCATCAACAGCTTCGACCTCAACGGACAATGGGGATGGCGAAAGGCTTGGCATCGGACAACTCATTGGGTATCGAAGCATCGGCGTGGTCTCACACACTTTGGTCTGAGCCTTGCCTGGGGGATCGGTACGGGGCTCGCCGTCGGTGCGCTCTGCGCCGGCACGGCTGGATTCGGTTGCGCAGTTGGAGCGGGGGTTGCCATCTCAATGTGGCAGGTTCCGGGACACCTTGCGATCGATCGGGCCTACCATCACAAGACTTCAGGGCGAGAGGCAATCGGTTATCTTCGAGGGTCGATTCAGAATGGAATCAAGGGGCCTTACCAGTCGCATTACGTGACGAAGCCTCTGTGGCATCGGACGAAGTCGTACGCCAGTCGTCTGAAGTTCTGGTAGGGGAGTGGGATGAGCGACGATTCGACAGAACTGAGTGGATGGACGGCACTCTGGGCGCTCGGCCTGCTCGCCCTTGGGGCAGCTGCCACCTACACCACGATGTCTGGGCCCCTGATGCTTTCTATCGTGCTCTCAGTCCTCGAGGCCGCCGGGATAATCCTGTTTGTCCTCCGGGCGCGAAGGCGTGCGCGAGAAAAGGATGCGCGGTGAGCTCACGGTTCTCGGTCAAGCATGCGCTGGTAGGAGGCGCGGCGGCAGCCGCTGTTGGAATAGTCGCTGTGGCCGCACTAGCGCTACTTCCGAGTCATCTGGGGGCAGTCCTCGCCGGTGCGCTGGCGATATTCGTCATTGGGTCATTGGTGGCCGCACGTGCTCGGCGTCGGTCGCGCTAGATCGTGATGTTCGGGAATGCTTGATGAACCAAATCCATGACCAGGCGATCTGAAGGGCTCTTGGTGTCAACGCCGGACGAAAATGGACCCCTGCTGCTCACGGTCGAGGTCGCCGTGGTCGGGGACTGCTGCAGGTTCGGTTGACACCTGACTTGTGGGGACGTGTGTCCCTGCTGGAAGGATGTGTGCTGTGCCTGCACCCCACCCCCAGGAGTTCCGTGACGACGCGGTCGCGCTGGCCCGTAAGGGCGATGCCCCGGTCTCGAAGATCGCCAAGGACCTCGGGATCTCCGAGTCCTGCCTGCGCAACTGGATGCGCGCCGCTGATGTCGAGGCCGGCAACCGCGAGGGCGTGACCGCCAAGGAGTCGGCCGAGCTGCGCGAGCTGCGTAAGCGCAACCGGCTGTTGGAGCAGGAGAACGAGATCTTGCGGCGGGCGGCGGCCTACTTCGCCAGGGAGATCTCCCCAAAATGACCTACCCGCTGGTCCGTGACCTTGCCGCCGACGGTTACCCCGTCGCGGTGACCTGCCGGGTGCTGAAGTTCTCCAGGGCCGGTTACTACGCCTGGTGCAAGGACCCGCTCACCGACCGCGACCTGGAAGACGCCTACTTGACCAACGCGGCGATCGACGCCCACAAAGACGACCCGGAGTTCGGGTATCGGCTGGTGGCCGACGAGCTGCGCGGCGCCGGGCACGAGGTCGGCGACCGGCGGGTGTGGCGGCTGTGCTCGGCGGCGGGTGTTTCCTCGACCCACTCGCGCAAACGCGGATCCGGCAAGCGGCCCGGCCCGCCGGTGCACGACGACCTGGTCAAGCGCCAGTTCACCGCCTCGCGACCGAACGAGCTGTGGTTGACCGACATCACCGAGCACTGGACCGACCAGGGCAAGGTCTACTGCTGCGCGATCAAGGACGTCTACTCGAACAAGATCGTCGGGTACTCGATCAGCGACCGGATGAAGTCGCGCCTGGCCGTCGACGCACTCGAGAGCGCCGTGCGGCGCCGCGGCGGCCCGCAGACGGTGACCGGGTGCGTGGTGCACTCGGACAGAGGCAGCCAATTCCGATCTAGGAAATTCGTTGCTGCGATCAACCGCAACGGGCTGCGTGGGTCGATGGGCCGTGTCGGGGCCGCGGGCGACAACGCCGCGATGGAATCGTTCTTCGCCCTGCTCCAGAAGAACGTCCTGAACCGGCACCGCTGGTCCACCCGCAACGAGCTACGCCACGCAATCGTGTCCTGGATCGAGCGCACCTACCACCACCGGCGCCGCCAAGCCCGCCTCGGTCGCCTCACCCCGGTCGAGTTTGAGACCATCTACGCGGTCGCCTCAGCGGCCTAAACGCAAGTGAATCGAAGTGTCAACGAAACTTGCAGCAGTCCCCAGTTCGACGGGCCTGCGTTCCTCGACCTGACCCCGTGGGGCGGGCCTGGGCAGGACGCCTGGGCCGCCTACGACGCGCGCTCGTGGAGCCGGTTCGACACCGCCGGTGGTTCGACCCTGTACTTCAGCCAGACCCGTCGAGGCGCGTTCTCCGAGACGATCCAGGACTACCGCCCCACGCCCGGCCGCCAGGGTGCTTTCGAGCGCACGGCCGCGAACCTCGGTATGAGCGCCGACGACCTGTACGAGGCTGTCCGGGACGAATGGTCCGAGGCGGCGTTCATGCAGATCGGTCATCTCCCCCGTGCGTTTCGTCAAGCCCGCGCCCTGTTCACCGTCACGATCAACGAGGATGGGTGGTGGATCGCCCCCGAGCATGCCGACTCCCGATACGCCCTCGCCGCCCAGCTCGACGACCCCGCCCAGACCCTCGGGCATGAGCACCTGGACCGCCACACGATCCTCGGCCACGACCGCCGCTTCACGACCACGCTCGCGTCGATGATGCGCGACGCGGTCCTGGATGACGGCACCCTGCCGCTCGGCGCGGCGTGGCAGTCCGACCCCGGCTGGGACCTTTCATATGCCTACTGGATGCGTTCGCGTGACGACGGTCTCGACGACAAACCATCCGACCCCACCGCCGACTCGGGCCAGGAGATCAGCGATCTCGACCCCGACCTCCTCGAGATCGCTGGGAAGTACCGCATAAAGCTGCACTGACCAGCGCCGCCGATACGATGCTCGAGCTCGGTCGCGGGATGGCCCTCGTCGGACGCCAGGTGCGCCTGACCGTGCTCGCCCGCCAAAGGCCACCGTCCATCGACCTCGACCACTCCCAACGGGCAGCGAGCACGGCCACGCGTTGACGGCTGATCCCGAGCTCGCGCGCGAGCTCGACGGACGACCAGGTTCGGCTTACGCGTCCACCGTTTCGGCCGAGCGTCGAGCCCGTTGCGACCCGGTCGACTGCTCGATCCGGCACCTGCGACAGCGACGTCAGCCGTCGGCCAAGACGTACGTGTTCGCCGCGTCGTACAGGTGCCCCTGAGGGCAGCGGGTCTTGGCTCGTTGGTTGTCGCCTGGCGAACCGGGCTCAGGGGTGCCGGTCCGCTCGAGACGCTGGCAGTACACCATGCACAGCCCGTGCGCGTGGTGCGCGAGATGCGCCCGTCGTCGACGCCGAGCGCGTCTCCGCAAGCTCGACCGTCGTCGACACGCCGATAAGGCTGCCACACCCCGGTCCGCTCGCCGTCGTCGTCGGGGTGGTCCGCGGTCCGGTGGGCCGGTCCGCTCGCCGTCGTCGTCGGGGTGGTCCGCGGTCCGGTGGGCCGGTCCGCTCGCCGTCGTCGTCGGGGTGGTCCGCGGTCCGGTGGGCCGGTCCGCTCGCCGTCGTCGTCGGGGTGGTCCGCGGTCCGGTGGGCCGGTCCGCTCGCCGTCGTCGTCGGGGTGGTCCGCGGTCCGGTGGGCCGGTCCGCTCGCCGTCGTCGTCCCAGGGGCGTAGCCCCTTCCTGGGCTTTGGAAGGGGACGACCCTCTGCCCGCCTCATCGTGCCCAGTCAGGCGGAGCAGAGGCGGAGCAGGCGGAGCAGAGGCGGAGCAGGCGGAGCAGAGGCGGAGTAGCGTGCGAACACCGCGCTCAGCAGGATTGTGGTCGGTTGTCATCGGCACCGAGCCCGACGACTGCGCGGACCCGTCAACCGCCGTCCACCCCGAGGTCGATCCCTTGGGACTCACGACTCGGATCGTCGTACCCGAGTTCGCCGTCAACGCCGCCACCTCGCCGGCGTTGCCCGGGTCCTACCCGAAGCCCGTTCGCGGAACGCTGACAGAAGGGGGCGATACTGCCATGGAGTTACCTCACCACGCCCCCGCGGGCAGTACGGCACCGACGCCCCCTGGGTCGTCTGGATGTGGGCGGGGTTCGCCGTCCTGTACGCGACGCTCGCGGTCCTGAACCTCACGCTCGGGAACGGCCTCACGTGGGTGCCGGTGCTGCTCCTCGGGCTCGCCGCCTGCTTCGTGGTGGGCGGCGCGCTGTACCTGCACGCGTCGCGTCGCGGGAAGTTCGTCGTCTGGGACGAGCTGCTCGCGGGCGTCCCCGCACCGGGGCGCGCGCTCGACCTGGGGTGCGGACGTGGCGCGGTCGCGATCATGACGGCCCTCCGGTTCCCGGCAGCGGAGGTCGACGGGATCGATCTGTGGCGCAGCGTCGACCAGTCGGGGAACTCGCCCGCCGCCGCCGCCGCCCACGTCCGCGCCAACGGCGTCGACGACCGGGTCGCGTTCACCACGGGCGACATGACGGAGCTGCCGTACGAGGACGCGTCGTTCGACCTCGTCACCGCGAGCCTGTCGATCCACAACATCCCGACGCGCGACGGCCGCGACCAGACGGTCGCCGAGGCGTGGCGCGTCCTGCGCCCGGGCGGGACGCTCGTCGTCCTCGACATCTCGAAGGCGCGCGAGTGCGCCGAGCGCCTCCGCGCGCTCGGCGCGGAACCCACCACGCCCCGGGACGTCGGCTGGCGCGTCTGGTGGAGCGGCCCGTGGATGGCGACCCGTGTGGTGACCGCCACCCGTCCGTGACACCGGAGCCCGCCGCCCGGCTGGGACACTGGGGTGTGACCACCGCACCACCCCGCCTGCCCCGTGTCCGCGCGTCCGAGCTCGTCGGGCGCGGCTGGCTCAACACCGGCGGCAAGGACGTCACGCTCGCCGACCTGCGCGGGCGCGTCGTCCTGCTCGACTTCTGGACGTTCTGCTGCATCAACTGCCTGCACGTCCTCGACGAGCTGCGCGACCTCGAGCAGCGGTTCGGTGACGTCCTCACGATCGTGGGCGTCCACTCGCCCAAGTTCGAGCACGAGGCCGACCCGGTGGCGCTCGCCGCCGCCGTCGAACGGTACGAGGTCCACCACCCCGTGCTCGACGACCCCGACCTCGTCACCTGGCAGGCGTACACCGCGCGTGCCTGGCCGACGCTCGTCGTCGTCGACCCCGAGGGGTACGTCGTCGCGCAGATGGCGGGCGAGGGACATGCCGCGAACGTCGAGGCGCTGGTCGCCGAGCTCGTCGCCGAGCACCGGGCGAAGGGGACGCTGCGTGAGGGCGACGGCCCGTACGTCCCGCCGGAGCCGACCGCCGGGACCCTGCGGTTCCCCGCGAAGGCCGTCGCCCTGCCCGGCGGGAACCTGCTCGTCGCCGACGCCGGGCACCACGCGCTCACCGAGCTCGCGCCCGACGGCGAGACGCTCGTCCGACGCGTCGGCTCGGGGGAGCGCGGGCTCGTGGACGGCGGCCCCGACGACGGCCGGTTCGCCGAGCCGGGCGGGCTCGCGCTCGTTCCCGCCGACCTGCGCGGCACGCTCGGCTACGACGTCGTCGTGGCCGACACCGCGAACCACGTGCTGCGCGGGGTCCGTCTCGCGGACGGCACGGTGACGACCCTCGCGGGCACCGGCGACCAGTACATGGTGGGCGCGCCGGACAACGTCGACCCCGAGCGGGGCGTCCGGCTGTCGTCGCCGTGGGACGTCCTGTGGGTGCCGGACCTCGGGGCGTTCGTCGTCGCGATGGCCGGGAACCACACGCTCTGGACGTTCGACCCCGTCGCCGGGACGATCACGCAGCTCGCCGGGACGATGAACGAGGGGCTGCAGGACGGTCCGCTCGCCGGCGCGTGGTTCGCGCAGCCGTCCGGGCTGGCGCTCGCGCTCGACGACGACGGGCGCCCCGGACGCGTCTGGGTCGCCGACTCCGAGACGTCCGCCGTCCGCTGGTTCGACCCGCGCCGTGACACGGATGGCGCGACCGGTGCCGTCACCGTGCACACGGCCGTCGGGCAGGGGCTGTTCGACTTCGGGCACCGCGACGGAGCCGCGGACCAGGCGCTCCTGCAGCACCCGCTCGGCGTGGCCGCCCTGCCCGACGGGTCCGTCCTCGTCGCCGACACCTACAACGGAGCGGTCCGTCGCGTCGTCCCGGCGCGGGACGGGACGACCGGCCAGGTGACCACGCTCGCCACCGGTCTCGCGGAGCCCAGCGGGCTCGTCGTGCTCGTCGACGGCGCGCCGTGGGCGCCCGGTCGGCCGGGCGACGGTCCGGTCGGGGCGCGGCTGGACGTGCTCGTCGTCGAGTCGGCCGCCCACCGGCTCACCCGTGTCGCGCTCCCCGCGGACCTCGTGGGCGACGTCCTCGACGGCGGTGCCCGTCGCACGCAGCGGCCCGTGACCGAGATCGTCGCCGGCGCGCTGCGGCTCGAGGTGCCGTTCCGTCCGGCGCCCGGGCAGAAGCTCGACGACCGGTACGGACCGTCGACGCGGCTGCGCGTGTCCAGCACCCCGCCCGAGCTGCTGCTCGCCGGCGCGGGGGACGGCACCGACCTCGCCCGCGACCTCGTCGTCAACCCCGACGTCGACGGCGGGGTGCTGCACGTGACCGCGCAGGCCGCGTCCTGCGACGCGGACCCCGCGATCGAGTTCCCCGCCTGCCACCTCGCACAGCAGGACTGGGGCGTGCCGGTGCGCGTGGTCCCCACGGCGGGGGAGCCGGCGCTCACGCTGCCGCTCCTCGGCTGAGGTACCCCGGCTGACGTCCCTCGGTCGACGTACCGCGACCGGCAGGCGAACCGGTAGGTTTCGCCCATGCTGACGTGGGGCAAGGGGTGGGGGAACCGCGAGCTCGTGCTCGACGGCGCGACGGTCGGGGTGTTCCAGCAGGGCACGTTCCGCGAGCGGGCGGAGATCGACCTGCCCGACGGACGCTGGACGTTCGCGAAGCAGTTCGGCGGCGACATCGTCGGGACGGGGCCGCTCGGTGACGCCGGCCCGCGGTTCGTCGCCCGGAAGACGTCGTTCTGGACGTACTCGTGGACCGTGTGGACGCCCGTCGCGACGTACGAGCTGAAGAGCGGGTTCTTCGCGAGCGGCTTCGACGTGCTGCGCGACGGCGTGGGCATCGGCTCCGCGGGCCGCGCCGGGACGTTCACGAACCGGTTCTCGCTCGACCTGCCGCCCGACGTCCCGCTGCAGGACCAGGTGTTCCTGCTGTGGGTCGTCGAGGCGTCCGAGCGGAGGCGCGACAGCAGCAGCGCGGCGGGCGCGTCGACCTGACCGGTTCACGTCGTGCCGCGCGCTCGGGTGAGGATGGGGGGTGTGACCTCCCCGCTGCCTTCTCCCGCGCTGCCCACTCCGCCGTCGCTCGTCCTGCTCGACCTCGACGGCACCCTCACCGACTCCGCGCCCGGGATCATGGGGTCGATGCGGCACGCCCTGGCCGAGGCCGGGTTCCCCGTCCCGGACGACGAGCGGCTCCGCGCGATCGTGGGCCCGCCGCTGCACGAGTCGCTGCTGCTCCTCGGGGTGCCGCAGGACCGGGTGGACGAGCTGATCGGGCTGTACCGGGCGGCGTTCGTCGCCGGCGGGATGTTCGACAACGCCGTGTTCCCCGGGATCCCGGAGGCGCTCGGCGCGCTGCAGGACGCGGGCGTCCGCATGGTCGTCGCGACGTCGAAGCCCGAGGTCTACGCCCGGCAGATCGTCGAGCACTTCGGTCTCGCCCCATACCTCGACGGCGGGGTCGACGGCGTCTTCGGGGCCGACGCGGACGGTGGCCCGCGCAGCGCCAAGGCGCAGGTCGTCGCGCACGCGCTCGCGTCCGTGGCGGCGCGCCGTGCCGCGGCCGGCGAGCCGATGCCCGCGGCCGACGCCACGGTGATGGTCGGCGACCGGGAGCACGACGTCCTCGGCGCCCGCGAGCACGGCCTGCGCACGGTCTCCGTCGGCTGGGGCTACGCGGTGCCGGGGGAGATCGAGGAGGCCGGGCCCGCCGCCACCGTGGCGACGCCGGCCGAGCTCGTGCACCTGCTCGTCGCCTGACCGTCCGGGGAACGTCACCCCGGGGACGGCGCGGTGACACGCGTGGCGGGAGTATCCTGAACGACGGTCCGGGCGTCGCCCGGCACGGGACCGCAGCCGCGAGCTGCACGGACGAGGGGAGGTCGCGATGCGCAGCGAACCTCCCAGTGATAGTCGCCGCCATGTCGATGGCACTCGCGTCCGCATGCCTGCTGGCATGACCTTCCTCGCCTGACCGTCCCTCCCGGACCGTCGGCCGCCACGGCTTGTGCCCGGCGCCCGACGGTGGCCGCTGCGGACGGTCGGCCGCGCTGCCCCGGAGCCCGTCATGACCGACCGTCCCATCACCCGTCTCGCCTCCCTCGCGACGCGTCGTCCGCGCCGTCGCGACGACCTCGCGAACCGTCCCCACGTGCCCGTCGTGCCGATCGACGACACGCCGCGCCAGGTGTCGAGCATCGTCGACGCCGCGATCTACGAGAAGGGTCGTCGCGTCGAGACGCCGCCCACGCTCGGCGACACGTTCCGCGGTCTGCGCGCCCACGAGGACGCCATGGCGTGGATCGGCCTGTACCGGCCGAGCCCGCAGGACCTCACCCGGCTGGCGGTCGAGTTCGACCTGCACGAGCTCGCGGTCGAGGACGCGATCGTCGCGCACCAGCGGCCCAAGCTGGAGCGGTACGGCGACACCCTGTTCGTCGTGCTCCGTGCCGCCCGGTACGTGGACGAGCGTGAAGAGGTCGAGTTCGGCGAGCTGCACGTCTTCGTCGGCCCGGACTTCGTGGTGACCGTCCGGCACGCCGAGTCGCCGAACCTCACGACGGTGCGCCGTCGCACGGAGGCCGACCCGTCGATGCTGGCCCGCGGGCCCGAGGCGGTGCTGTACGCGATCCTCGACGCCGTCGTCGACGGGTACGCGCCCGTCGTCGCGGGCCTGGAGAACGACATCGACGAGATCGAGACCGAGGTGTTCGGCGGCGACGCGGCCGTGTCCCGACGCATCTACGAGCTGTCGCGCGAGGTCGTGGAGTTCCAGCGTGCGGTCCGTCCGCTGCGGCAGATCCTCTCGGCGCTGCGTGCCGGGTTCGACAAGTACGCGATCGACGAGGAGCTCCAGTCGTACCTGCGCGACGTCGCCGACCACGCGACCGAGGTCGCGGAGCGCATCGACTCGTTCCGGGTGGCGCTGCGCGACATCCTCACGGTGAACGCGACGCTCGTGTCGCAGCGGCAGAACGAGGAGATGCGGGCGCTGTCGGAGGCGTCGAACGCCCAGAACGAGGAGGTCAAGAAGATCTCCGCGTGGGCCGCCATCCTCTTCGCGCCGACGCTCGTCGGCACGATCTACGGCATGAACTTCGAGGACATGCCCGAGCTGTCGTGGCACTGGGGGTACCCGCTCGCGCTGCTCGGCATGGCGGCGGTGAGCGTCGTGCTGTGGGGCGTGTTCAAGCTGCGCCGCTGGATCTGAGCGTCACCACCGGCCGCGGTGGACGACGTCGTCGGCGGGCCGGCGGGGTCGTCGTGCGGCCGACCCGCGCACGGGGGTTCCCGCTTCGGGGTGGCCGAGGGTGATCGCGCCGACCGGGTCGTGGTCGTCGGGGATCCCGAACGCGGCACGTACGGCGGCGTCGGCCTCGGGCGGGATCCCGAAGAACAGCGCGCCCAGGCCCTCGTCGACGGCGGTCTGCAGGATCAGCAGGCTCGCCATCGCGACGTCCATGTCCCAGAACGGCTTCGACCAGCGGGACTCGTCCCGGTCCGTCCAGCCCTTGTCGGGCTCGGCGTAGCGCTCGAGGTACGCGGCCTTGCTGCTGCACGGGATCACGACGACCGGCGCGCGCATCATGCCCGTGAGCCACGCGTCGGGGCGGGACGTGTCCGCGGTCGCCTCCCAGAACCGGCGGACGTCGGCCGCCTGGTCGAGCACGAGGAACCCCCAGCCCTGGCTGAACCCGGCGCTCGGAGCCCGCTGGGCGTTGTGGAGGGCACGCTCGACGACGCGCGGGTCGACGGGCGCGTCGCTGTAGCGGCGGACCATGCGGCGGCGGTCCACGACGCTCTGGAACTCCATGGGTCACGTCCTCCGGACCGCGGCGGGCGCGGTGGTCAGGACGTCGGTCATCGCTGCACCTCGCCGTGCGTGACGTACTCGACGGACGTCTCGCTCGCGGGCATGCCCGGGTAGTGGCCCGCGGCCGCCGCCTCGGCCGGGGAGCCGTCGGCCGTCGGGGCGAGCGAGAGCCGCGACACGATGCGGTACCGGTCGCCGCGGTAGACGGAGTGGACGTACTCGACGGGTCGGCCACGCTGGTCGAGCGTGAGGCGTTCGAACATCAGCGCGGCGGAGAACGGCGGGACGCCCATGATGCGGGCCTCCTCCTCGCTCGTGACGGTGGCCTCCATGGCCTGGGTCGCGCTCGCCACACGCACCCCGTGGTGCAGGGCGAGGTGCTCGTAGAAGTCGCCCACCTCGACGTCGGCGGGGTCGAGGCCGGGGACGACGTCGGCCGGGAGGTAGAGGTACTCGATCGCGATCGGCTCGCCGTCGACGAGGCGGAGCCGGGCGACGTGGACCACCGTCGCCGACGGTGACAGGTGGAGACGCCGTCCGACGCGCGGGCCGGCGGGCACGGTCCCGAGGTCGAGCACGCGGCTCGACCAGGCCCCGCCGGCGCGGGGGACCTCGGCGACGGTGTCCTGCGCGACGAGCTCTTGGGTGACCTTGGCGCGCGCGACGAACATGCCGCGCCCGTGCTCGCGGACGACGAGCCCGGCGGCCACGAGCTCGTCGACGGCGGCGCGCAGCGTGGGGCGCGAGACCCCGAGCTGGTGCGAGAGGTCGCGCTCCGACGGGAGGGGATGCCCTGCGGGCTGGGACTCGACCAGCTCGAGGATGTGGTCGCGCACGAGCTCGCGCTTGCGGGTGGGCGCGGGGGTGTCGGGCACGCGCGCTCCCTTCTGGTTGTCGCAGAACTTACCGGTGGTCAGTATGCCACCTCACGGTGGCTGCACGACCGTCGGTCGGAACGATTCGGCCTCGGATCGCCCCTCTCGCGCGGCAGAGACGTCAGAAACCGACATGAACGAACCCCTTGACGCCGCGGTGCGCTGCGTGTCATCTTCCTCTCATTACTTACCAGTTGACCAACTGGTAAACAACGAGGCGAGGTGAATCATGAGGAAGCTCCGCACCGCCGGCGCGGCCGCGGCGACGGCAGCGGCCCTGGCCCTGACCGTCGCGGCCTGTTCGTCCGACGAGGGTTCGGGCGACACCGGCACGAGCACGCAGGGAGCCACGACGATCGACGTCTGGCTCATGCGCGACAGCATCTCCGACGACTTCCAGAAGGAGTTCGTCGCCGGGTTCGAGAAGGCGCACCCGGACGTCACGGTCGACGTCCAGGTCCAGGAGTGGGACGGCATCGGCCAGAAGATCATCTCCGCGCTGGCCAGCGACGACGCCCCCGACGTGATCGAGGTGGGCAACACGCAGGTCGCCCAGTACGGCGCCAGCGGCGGCCTCGCCGACCTCACCGACAAGGTGAGCGACCTCGGCGGCTCGTCCTGGATCCCCGGGCTCGCCGAGCCCGGGAACATCGACGGCAAGCAGTACGGCATCCCGTACTACGCCGCGAACCGCGTCGTCCTCTACAACAAGGACCTCTTCACGAAGGCGGGGATCACCACACCGCCGAAGACGCGGGACGAGTGGCTCAAGGACACCAAGGCGCTCGACACCGGCGGCAACCAGGGGATCTACCTCGCCGGTCAGAACTGGTACACCTACGCCGGCTTCCTGTGGGACGAGGGCGGCGACCTCGCGACAAACGACGGCGACACCTGGAAGGGCGGCCTCGACACCCCGGCCGCCGCTGCGGCGATGGACTTCTACGGCACGCTCCAGAAGCTCGGCAAGGGTCCGCAGGACGCCGACGAGCAGCACCCGCCGCAGATCGACGTCTTCGCGACCGGCAAGGTCGCGCAGATGATCGCGACGCCCGGTGCCGCCACCCAGGTCACCGCCGCGAACGCCGCCATGGCGGACAAGATCGGGTTCTTCCCGATCCCCGGCAAGACCGCCGACCAGCCCGGAGCGGTCTTCACCGGTGGGTCGGACCTCGTGATCCCGACCGCCGCCGCGCACCCCGACCAGGCGTACACCTTCATCAAGGAGCTCACCGGGGACGAGTGGCAGAAGAAGCTCGCCGTCGCCATGAGCTACGTCCCCAACAAGACCACGCTCGCCGGCGTCCTCGCCGACGACCCCGGCGCCGCGGCGATGGCGGTGGGCGCCGCCAACGGGCACGCCACGCCCAACTCGCCGAACTGGGCCGCCGTCGAGGCGAACAACCCCGTCAAGAACTACATGACGCAGGTGCTGACAGGGGCGGACCCGGCCGCCGCCGGCACGACCGCGTCGGACGCGATCACGAAGACGCTCAATGCGTCGAGCTGAGCTGGAGGGGGTCGTGGGAGGCGCCGTATCTCCCGCGTCCCACGACCCCCTCCTTCCCGAGGGGCGGTCCCCGCGGACCGCCCCCACCACCGGGGCGGGCGCCGGGACGCCCGCCCCGGTGCGGCGGACGCGGGCCAACCCCTGGCCGTACGTCCTCGTCGCGCCCGCGGTCGTCGCGATCGGTCTCGTCCTCGGCTACCCCGTGGTCCGCAACGTCGTCATGTCGTTCCAGGACTACGGCCTGCGCGAGCTGATCCGTGGGGGAGCCTCGTTCGTCGGGCTCGACAACTACGCCGAGCTGCTCACCGACGGCACCTTCTGGGGCGTCGTCGTCCGCACGCTCGCGTTCACCGCGATCGACGTCGTCCTCATCATGGTGCTGTCGACCCTGGTGGCACTCATGATCAACGCGCTCGGCCGCGTCCTGCGGTTCGGCGTGATGGCCGGGCTCGTCGTCGTGTGGGCGACGCCGATCATCGCCGCCACCACCATCTGGCAGTGGCTCTTCCAGTCCGAGCGCGGAGTGGTCAACGCGACGCTCGTCGCGCTCGGGCTGGACCGGTTCGACGGCTACTCGTGGCTCGCCCACGGGCCCGCGGCGTTCGCCATGCTCGTCCTGCTCATCGTCTGGCAGTCCGTGCCCTTCGCCGCCCTCACGCTCTACGCCGGCCTCACGACCGTGCCGCACGAGCTGTTCGAGGCGGCCCGGATCGACGGGGCGTCCGGCTTCCGGCTGTTCCGGTCCGTGACGTTCCCGATCCTGCGACCCCTGTTCGGGCTCATCACCTCGCTCGAGGTGATCTGGGTGTTCAAGGCGTTCGCCCAGATCTGGGCCGTCACCCAGGGCGGGCCCGACGACGCGACCACCACCCTGCCCGTCTACGCCTACCAGGTCGCGCAGTCGCTGCACCGGTACGGGCTCTCGGGGGCGATCTCCGTCGTCACCGTCGTGATGCTCACGCTCCTGCTGCTCGTGTACTTCCGTCAGACCTTGCGCCAGGAGGGCGACCGATGACGACAGACACCGTCCCCACCTTCGTCGCCGGTCCCGCCGGCCCTGGAGCCGCGACGACCGCCGGACGGCGGCGCCGCCGCCTGCGGCCCGGACGCGTCGCGCTCGGCGCAGCGGCCGTCGTGACGATCCTCGCGTCCGTCTTCCCCGTGTACTGGATGGTCCGGACGGCGCTCGAGCCGACCCGCGACCTCCAGGCGGGATCGGTCACGCCGTGGCCCCGCGCCCTGACGCTCGACCACTTCCGGACGGCCCTCGCCGCAGACGGCTTCTGGGCGTTCTGGCGCAACAGCCTGTTCGTCACGCTCGGGTCGGTGCTCGTCGCGCTCGTCGTGGCGGCGCTCGCCGCGTTCGCCGTCGCACGCCTGCGCTGGCGCGGACGAGGCGTGTTCGTGCTCGTGGTCTTCGCCGCCCAGATGGCGCCCTGGGAGGCGCTCCTCATCCCCATGTACATCGTCGTCCGGGACGTCGGCATGCTCGACCGGCTCGTGACGCTCCTCGTCATCTACACGGTCGTCACGCTCCCGTTCACGATCCTCACGATCCGTGGGTTCCTCGACGCGATCCCCGTCGAGCTCGAGGAGGCTGCGCGCGTCGACGGGTGCTCGCGGGCCACGGCGTTCCGGCGGATCGTCTTCCCGCTGCTCGCGCCCGGCCTCCTGTCGACCTCGCTGTTCGGGTTCATCACGGCGTGGAACGAGTTCGCGTTCGCCAACACGCTCCTCATCAAGAACCAGGACAGCCGGACGCTGCCGGTGTGGCTGTCGTCGTTCAACAACGTGTTCGGCACGGACTGGGGAGCCACGATGGCCGCGTCGACGCTGTTCATGCTGCCTGTGCTGCTGGTGTTCGTCGTCCTCCAGAACCGTGTCACGGGCGGTCTGACGGCAGGGGCGGTCAAGGGATGAGCGCCGTCCCCGCCTCGGTCCCCTCCGCGAGCCCCGTGCCGGCCCTCGTCCCCGCGCCGCGTTCCTGGCGCCCCCGCCCCGGCGTCCACGTCGTCGACGAGCGCGCCGAGCTGCACACCGATCCCGCGCTGGCCGGCGAGGCCCGGCGGCTGCGCCGCCTGCTCGGCGCGGGCGGCGGGCTCGACCTCGAGCCGGCGGGACGGATCTCCGCCACCATCCGTCTCCGGACCGACGAAGCGCTCGGGCTCGAGGCCTTCGCCCTCGACGTCCGGCCCGACCGGATCGAGGTGCGCGCGGGCGGGCCGGCCGGCGCCTCCTACGCGATCGAGGCGCTGCGTCAGCTCCTGCCGCCCGACGCGTACCGCCGCGCCGTCGTCGCGCCTCCGCCCTGGGAGGTCCCGTGCGGCACGATCGAGGACGAGCCCGTCCTCGCGTGGCGGGGCGTCCTGCTGGACGTCGTCCGGCACTTCCTGCCCGTGCGCGAGGTGCTGCGGTTCATCGACCTCATGGCGATGCACCGCCTCAACATGCTCCAGCTCCACCTGTCCGACGACCAGGGCTGGCGGCTCGAGATCGACGGGTTCCCCGAGCTCACGTCGGTCGCGTCCTGGCGGCGGGCGTCGCAGGTCGGGGCGGGGGACGACGCCCCCGACGACGGGCGGCCGCACGGCGGGTTCTACTCGCGGGCGGACGTCGCCGAGATCGTCGCGTACGCCGCCGAGCGGCACGTCACGATCGTCCCGGAGATCGACCTGCCGGGCCACGTCCAGGCGCTCGTCGCCGCACGTCCCGACCTGGGCGCAGGGCTCGACCGTGCTCCGGGGGGCGGCGTCGTCGCCCCCGAGGTCTGGACGCGGTGGGGGATCTCCGACCACGTGCTCGGGCTCTCCGACCACGTCCTCGAGACCGTGGGCGCGATCCTCGACGACGTCCTCGACCAGTTCCCCGGGCCGGTCCTGGCGCTGGGCGGCGACGAGTCGCCCAAGGTGCGCTGGCGGCGGGACCCGGACGTCCGACGGCGGCTCGCCGAGCTCGGGCTGACCCGCGACGCCGACGCCCAGAACTGGCTCCTCGACCGGCTCGCGCAGCGGGCACGGGCACGCGGGCGCCGCGTCCTGCTCTGGGACGAGGTGCTGGAGGGCGCACCCGTCCGCGACGCGGTCGTCGCCTCCTGGCGTGGTGCGCACGGCATCGGCACCGGACTCGCCCGGGGGTACGACGTCGTGGCCGCGCCCGCGGACGAGGTCTACCTCGACTACCGCGAGTCGGACGACCCCCGTGAGCCCGTCCCCGTCGGGGTCGTCACGGACGTCGACCGCGTGCTCGCCTTCGACCCGCGTCGCGGCGTCACCGGCGACGAGCCCGGCCGCCTGCTCGGCGCGCAGGCGCACGTGTGGACCGAGCACGTCGACTCGCCGCGCGCCCTCGACTACCGCGTGTTCCCGCGGCTCGCGGCGTTCGCCGAGGTCGTGTGGCGCGGCGGTCCGTCCGACCCGGCGGACTTCCGTTCCCGGCTGGCGACCCACGAACGCCGCCTGGAGGCCTGCGGTGTCGAGCTGCGCCGCGCCGACGGGCCGCAGCCCTGGCAGGAACGCCCGGGCGTGGCCGGCTCACCGCTCGAGCGGCACGAGCTCGACGCGCACCTGCGGCGCCTCGTCGGCCTGGCGCCCTCCCTCGACCGCACCCCGCTCCGGGGCGGGGACACGGCTCCACGACGGAGCCGTGTCGTCCGATAGTCCGCACCACGCACCTCTGGAAAGGAACCACCATGTCTGGCACGTCCCGCCTGTCCACCAGAGCTCGAACAGCGACGTCCGTCCTCGCGGCGGCCGGTCTCGTCGGCGCCGCCCTCACCGCCTTGCCGGCCTGGGCCGGCGGCAACGCCGACGCGTTGAGCGTGCAGTACCGCACCAGTGCCACGGGCGCCACGGCCGACCAGGCCGAGCCATGGTTCCAGGTGACCAACACCGGGAGCACCACCGTGCCGCTCAGCACGGTGACCGTCCGGTACTACTTCAGGGCCGACGCCGCAGGCACGACCTACCGCTTCGCGTGCTCCTGGGCGGTGAAGGGGTGCGCGAACATCACCGGCACCTTCGGCACGCTCGCCAACCCGACCGCGACCGCCGACCGCTACCTGGAGATCGGGTTCACCGCCGGCGCGGGGTCGCTCGCCCCGGGTCAGAGCACGGGCGACATGCAGCTGCGCTTCTACCGATCGGACTGGCAGACCCTCCGGCAGTCCGACGACTACTCGTTCAACGGCTCCCAGACCTCCTACGCGAGCTGGGACAAGGTGACGCTGCAGAAGTCCGGCGCGGTGGTCTGGGGCACGGCGCCGGGAGGCAGCACGCCGACCCCGACGCCCACGTCCACGAGCACCCCCACTCCGACGCCGACGCAGACCACCGGACCCGTCGGGGCGGCGCTCTTCGACGACTTCTCCTACACGTCGAGCTCGGACGCGGCGATCGCCCAGCACGGCTGGACGGTCAAGTCAGGCCAGGGTGGCCCGGGCGTGTCCGGGGCGACCTGGTCGCCGCAGGACGTCACGTTCGTCGCCGACGGAGCGACCAACAAGGTCATGAACCTGCGGCTCACCACGGACGGCACCGCGGCCGGCACCAAGGAGACCGAGATCCAGACCGCGGCGCGCAAGTTCAAGAACGGCACCTACGCCGCGCGCGTGAGGTTCGACGACACCCCGACGGGCGGGCCCGACGGCGACCACGTCAACCAGACGTTCTTCACGTTCACGCCGCTCAACGCTCCGATGGACCTGAGCTACAGCGAGCAGGACTTCGAGTACCTGCCCAACGGCGGCTGGGGCGAGACGCAGAACATCATGTACGAGACGTCGTGGGAGACCTACAACCCGGACCCGTGGAACGCGGTCAACGCGCACGGCCAGCAGTACGGCAGCCTGGACGGATGGCACGACCTCCAGATCACCATCGACAACAGCAACATCACGTACTTCATCGACGGGAACCAGGTCGCCCAGCACGGCGAGCCCTACCTGCCCGAGACGCCGCAGTGGATCGACTTCAACCACTGGCTGATCGACCTGGCCGGCCAGACCAGCAGCACCTCGCGCTCGTACGACGAGCAGGTCGACTACGTGTACTTCGCGAAGGACACCGTGCTGACGCCCGCGCAGGTGCGGGCGCAGGTCGCCGCCTACCGCACGGCCGGAACGAGCTTCACGGACACCGTCCCGGCGTCCTGACCGCTGTCGCCGGCTCGCCGAGAACGTGAGAGGGGACCTTCCGGACGTCCGGAAGGTCCCCGATCACGTTCTCGGCAGACGGGTGAGCGTGCGCCTTCGCCGGTGGCGTCAGGCGCGCGGCGCCCCGTGCACCACGGGTGAGCCCAGGCGACGGCGGACGACGAGGAGCGTCCCTCCCGCGAGGACGAGCGCGAACGCCGCCAGCGCGACCGGCGCGTCGGACGAGCCCGTCTCGGCGAGCGACCCGGAGTACACGTCGCAATCGGTCGTCGCGCCGAGCGGCAGCGTGAACGACACGGGGTCGAGCGTCTCGCCCGCCTGGTAGTAGCCCGCGAACGCGGCGGCACCGGCGGCGGTGAGCGACGCGGGGGCGTTCGTCCAGGACGCCGTGGAGCCCGACACGCCGCCGTGGCCGGCGAGGCTCACCGTCGCGAACGCGACGCCGGTCTGCGAGGACTTCGTGCCCTGCATGTCGCTGCTCGAGACGTCCACGACGAGCGTGGCCGACGAGGCGCTGGTGACCTGCACGCGCGGGTTCGCCAGGCGCAGGTCGAGGACGCCCTCGTGCCCGGTGAACCGGACGGTCCCGGCGAACGACGCCCGGCCGACGGTCGCGCCGGTGTTGAACGTCCCCGCGCCGCCGGACCAGACGAACGTCCCGCCGGTGCTCGTCGCGCCGCCCGACGCGCTGACGCTGCCGTCTGCGATCGGTCCGGTGACGTAGTCGACGAAGCCCTGCTTGACGCCCCACCGCAGCGTGGCGCCGGACACCGTCCGGGCGGAGCACTGCTGCGTGGTGGTGTCCGTGCCGGCAGCACCCGCGGAACTGTCAGCCGCGACCACCGTGAGGTCGGCAGCGACCGCGTGGTCCGCACCCTGGAGGATCAGGGTGTGCTGCCCGGCGGGCAGGTCGGCGGGGATCGTGACCGTGGCGGTCGCGGCGCCGGACGCGTCGGCCGTGACGCCCGTCGCGAGCGTCTGCGGCGTCGAGTGCACGACGACCGTGAGGCCCTTCTCGGAGGCGCCGAAGCCGGTGCCGGAGATGGTCACGTCGTCGCCGGGCTGCACGGTCGACGCGGACAGCGTCGCGGCCGTGCTCCCGGTCGAGCCGCCGTCGCCCGAGCCGGACCCGCCGTCGGAGCCCGAGCCGGAGCCCGAGGTGGGGTCGTCGGGCGGCGTGGCGGTGGACGTCGCCCCGACCGTGAAGGTGACGGGGTCGAGCGCCGTGCCGGCCGTGTAGAAGCCGGAGAACGCGGACGCGCCCGCCGCGGTGAGCGACGCCGGGACGTTCGTCCAGGTGAGCGCGCCGCCCGACGTGGTGACCTTCGCGGCCGACAGGTCGAGCGTCGCGATGCGGACGGACTTCGTGTCGAACGACGTGCCGTCGAGCGACGAGCCGCGCACGTCGACGACGAGCGCACCCTTCGACGCGCTGGTCAGCTCGACGCGCGGTGCCGTGAGGGACAGGTCGAGCGCACCCTCGTGGCCGGTGAAGCGCACGGTGCCGCGGTACCCGGCGTCACCGGTGCGGTCCGTGGCGTCGACGTCCGCGGACGACTGCGGGAACGTGAACGTGCCGCGGCCGGTCGCGGACGCGCCGCCCGACGTGGTCACGGTGCCGCCCGCGATCGGACCGGTCACGTACTGCCGGAACGACTCCTTGACGCCCCAGGTGAGCTTGCCGGTCGTGGCCGGCGTGCTCGTGGGCGTGCTGGTCGGCGTCGCGGTGGGGCTGCTGGTTGGCGACGCCGTGGGCGTCGGGGTGCTCGTCGGCGAGGCGGTCGGGGTCGGCGAGCTCGTAGGCGTCGACCCGGCCTTGACGGTGATGGGGGCGAACGCGTCGAGCGACCGGTCGGTCGCGGAGAGCGCGTGCGCGGCGGAGGTGGCGACCTGGTAGGTGGTGCCGGGCTTGAGGGTGCCGGCGGTGACCTTGACGGTGGTGGTGAAGGCGCCGTCCGTGATCTGGGCGGGCATGACCCAGGCGAGGCCGAGGGCGCCGGTCTGGACGAGGGGGCCTTCGCCGTGCCAGTCGGCGGCGGTGTTGACCAGGACGTAGGCGCCGTTGACGGCGCCGGGGCCGGTGAAGCCGGTGCCCTGGACGGTGAAGGTGTTGTCGACGCCGGGGTCGACGTCCGTGGCGGGGCTGACCGTGACCTTCGGAGCGGCGGCCGGCACCGTCGGCGTGGGCGTGGGCGTGGGCGTGGGCGTGGGCGTGGGCGTGGGTGTGGGCGTGGGCGTGACGGCCTTGACGGTGAGCGGTGCGAACGCGTCGAGCGTCCGGTCCGTCGCGGACGCGGCACCGGTCGCGGACGTCCCGACCTGGTAGTCGGTGCCCGCGACGAACGAGCCGGCGGGGACGGTCAGCGTGGTGCTGAACGCACCGTCGTGGATGTCGGTGGCGCGGACCCAGGCGAGGGTGAGCCAGCCGTTGCGCGGCAGTGCGCCTTCGCCGTGCCAGACGGACGTGGCGCCGAGGACGACGTACACGCCGCCGGCGGACGCGACGTCACCGACGTACCCGGTGCCGGACACCGTGAAGGTGTTCGAGACTGCGGGGTCGATGTCGGACGCGGGGGTCACGGTGAGCTTCGGGTCCGGGGCGGGAGCCGGCGCCTTGACGGTGATGGGTGCGAACGCGTCGAGCGTGCGGTCGGTCGCGGAGAGCGCGTGCGCGGCGGAGGTGGCCACCTGATACGTCGTGCCGACCTGGAGCGTCCCGGCGGGGACGTTCACCGTCACGGTGAACGCGCCGTCGGTGATCTGCTGCGGCTGGACCCAGGCCTGAGCGACCCAGCCGTCCAGCGTGAGGGGTCCCTCGCCGCGCCACGCGGTGTCCGGGCCGATGAGCACGTACGCGCCGTACTTCGCGCCGTCGCCGACGTAGCCGGTGCCCTGGACGGTGAACGTGTTGTCGACGCTCGGGTCGACGTCCGTCGCAGGGGTGACGGTCAGCGTGGGTCGGTCTGCGGCGCGCGCGGGCGACGACACGCCGACGAGCGTGAGCGCGGCGAGCAGCACGGCGACGAGGGCGGCGGCGACCGCTGCCGTCCGCGAACCGTGACGCGGGGTGGTGAGGGACACCGGGACTCCTGGTCTCGTGGTGGGCGGCAGGGCGAAGGCGGCGCCACGCGACCCCCCGGACACGTGACGCCGCCACCGGGAGAGAGTTAATCAGGTAAGGCTAACCAAAGCAAGGTCTACCTAAGTCGTCTCGTTCAGCGAGACGCCGGCGTCGTCGCACGCGTGTGCGCGCGCACCGGGACGACGAGCGGCGCACCGCCGTGCGGATGCTCGAGCACCTCGACCGGGAAGCGCCAGACATCGCTGAGCAGCGACGCCGTGAGGACCTCGCGCGTCGGCCCGCACGCCCGCACGCGGCCCTCGGAGACAACGGTCACGCGGTCCGCGTAGGCGGCCGCGAGACCCAGGTCGTGCACCACCACGACGACCGCACCGCCCGCCCGGGCGTGCTCGCGCGCGAGCTGCAGCACCAGCTCCTGGTGCCCGAGGTCGAGCGCCGCCGTCGGTTCGTCGAGCAGCAGGACGCCTGTGCGCTGCGCCAGGACGCGGGCGAGCGCGACGCGCGCCCGCTCGCCACCCGACAGGCTCGGGACCGTCCGCGCGGCCAGGTGCGTCACGTCGACGGCCGCCATCGCGCTCGCGACGGCGTCGTCGTCGTCGTCCTCGGCGGCGGTCCGTGCCCACGGCGCCCGACCCATCCGGACGATCTCCTCGGCGGTGAACGGGAACGACACCGTCACCTGCTGGAGCAGCACCGCGCGGCGCCGGGCGAGCCCGGTCGGGTGCCACGCCCCGACCTCGCGGCCGTCCACCGTCACCGTGCCGGCCTCGGGGACGAGGTCGCCCGTCAGGACGCCGAGCAGCGTGGACTTTCCGGCGCCGTTCGGGCCGAGCAGCGCGTGGACCTCGCCCGCACGGACGGCGAGGTCGGCGTCGTCGAGGACGAGCCGTCCGCCGCGTTCGAGCCGCACGCCGGTGACCTGTGCCAGCAGCGTCCCGGCCGGGTGCGACGACGGGGGCAGGCCGTCGTCCGCTGTGCGGGGGCGACCGGCGCGCACGGGACGCAGCGCCTCGCGCCACCGCCCGCTCATGCCCAGCCTCCCTGCGACGCACGCGTGCGGCGCAGCAGCCAGAAGAAGAACGGTCCGCCGACGAGCGACGTGATCATGCCGAGCGGCAGGTCGACGTTGTCGACGAGGGTCCGGGCGACGAGGTCGGCGGCCAGCAGGACGACCGCCCCGCCGAGGGCCGCCGCGGGGATCAGGGTGCGGTGGCTCGGACCGAGCACCATGCGCACGAGGTGCGGCACGACGAGCCCGACGAACGCGATGATCCCGGTGAACGCGACGCCCGCGGAGACGAGCAGCGCGACGAGCACGATCGCGACCTGGCGCAGCCGCTCGACGTCCACGCCGAGGTGCCGGGCGGCACGCTCGCCGAGGGTCAGGAGGTCGAGCCGGCGCCGGAGCAGGAAGGCGCCGACGACGCCGACGACCGCGACCGGGAGGGCCACCGCCACGGCGTTCCACGTGGAACCGCCGAGCGAGCCGAGCTGCCAGAACACGATCTGGTCGCGCGCCGCGGAGTCGGCCACGAGGACGAGCAGCGCGAGCAGGCCGCCTGCGACCGCGTTCACCGCGATACCGGTCAGCACGAGGGTCACGACCTCCGTCCGGCCGTTCGACCGCGCGAGCCCGTAGACGAGCGCGGTCGTCAGGATCCCGCCGACGAACGCCGCCGCCGCGACCCACGACCCGGGCACCAGCGCGCCCGCGGTCACCATGACCGTCGCCGCGCCCACGGCCGCCCCGGACGACACCCCGATGACACCCGGGTCGGCCAGCGGGTTGCCGAAGACGCCCTGCATGAGGGCCCCCGCGGTCGCGAGCGCCGCCCCGACCACGATCGCCATGACGACGCGCGGGAACCGCACGAGCCACAGCGCGTTCTCGCCCTGCGGGTGGTGGGGGAGGGGCCCGACGTCGAGCCCGACGTGGTGTGCGAGCGACCCGAGCACCTCCGTCGGCGTGACCGGCACCTGTCCGAGCATCCCCGACACGACCGTCAGCACGACCAGGACGACACCCAGCCCGCCGAGGAACCAGGCGGTCCGGCGGCGGTGCGGCGGCGCGACGACGCGCGCCGGGGTCGAGGTCACGGCCGGCTCAGCTCTCGCTGTACAGGGCCGTCACGAGCGCGCGGAGCGTCGCACCCGTGCGCGGGCCGAACGTCAACAGCTCGGAGCCGTCCATGTCGACGACCCGCTTCGCCTCGCCCGCAGGCGTCTGCGCGATGCCCGGGATCTTCAGCATGGCCTTCAGGCCGCCCGCCGACGCGAGCCCGTCCGTCATGACGAGGTACGCGTCCGGTGCCGCGCCGATCATGGCCTCCGCGGTCACGGGGACGTACTCGCGCGTCAGCCCGATCGCGGTGCCGGCGTCCTGCGCGCCGATCGCCTCGACGAGCTGGTCCGCACCCGAGCCGGGGCCGAACAGCATCGTGATGTTGGAGCCCCGCAGGTACACGAACGCGACCCGCGGCGTGCCCGCGTCGGTCGGGACCGTCTGCCGGGCGGCGCAGACCTCGTCCTCGGTGCGCTGGGCGAGCGCCTTCCCGTCCGCGGCGACGCCCAGCGCGGCCGCGACGTCCTCGATGCGCGGGCCGATGCCCGCGATCGTCCGCTCGGGGTCGAACAGCACGACCGGGACGCCCGACGCCGCCAGCTGGTCGCGCGTCGAGTCGGTGAGGATCGAGTCGTCCGTGAGGATGACCGTCGGGTCCAGGTCGAGGATCGCCTCGACGTTCAGCCCGTGCCCGTCCTTCGTGACGACGGGGACGTCCTTCGCCTCCGGGAAGCCCGTCGAGATGTCCCGGCCCACGAGGTGGTCGCCCAGGCCGAGGCTGAACACCGTCTCGCCCAGCGTCCCGTACAGGTCGACGGCGACGATCCGGTCGGCGCTGCGGACCGTCACCGTGCGGCCGTCCGCGCTGTGGACCGTCACGGGGAGCTGCGGGTCCGGGGACGTCGTGATCGGCCGGATCGGGTCGTCGCCCGCGTCCGCGGTGCGTGGACCGGGTGCGAGGTCGACGGCCGTGCGGTCCTTTGGCGCGACGACGGGGCTGCAGGTCGCGACACCGGACGGACTGGCGAACGGCTCCGCCGTGCCGGAGGTCGCGGTGTCGGCGGTCGTCGCCGTCGCCGTCGCCGTCGCCGTCGCCGTCGCCGTCGACGACGACGACGTGGCGCCGCCCGCAGCGCCGGCGCCGAGGCCGGGCTGCTCGATCGGGGTGCAGGCCGCGAGAGCCGTCAGCACGACGGCTGGGGCGACGGCGGCACCCTGGCGTCGGAGGGTGCTCCGGCGTCGAGCGGGCGCGGTCGAGCGAGCGGCGGGCCGCCGCGGGTCGTGCTGGTCCATCTCAGCAGTGCACCGTGCCGAGGTCGGCGAACATCGCGGCGTTGAGCCGGAAGGCGACGCACGCCTCGTCGACGGCGCGGTCCGCCTCGTCCGCCGTGAGCGCGAGCGCGTCGAGGCGCTCGCGGTACAGGTCCTTGAACGGCTTCGCCTTGGGGATCTCGTCGAACGTGTAGAACGCGAGCCCGGCGGGGCCGAGGTCGTAGTGGCGCTCGAGCATGCGCTTGATGATCTGGCCGCCCGACAGGTCGCCGAGGTAGCGCGTGTACGCGTGCGCGGCGTACCGGGGGAGGTCGGCGCCGACGCCCTGGAGGTGGGTGACGTACTCGAGCGTGGCCGGGTGGAGCGTGATGCGCTCCGACCAGTCCGGGCCGAGCAGGAAGTCGAGGTCGCGCTCGATGGACGGCGTGCGCGTGAGCTCGTCGAACACGAGGTTCGCGCCGCGGGGGTCCTGGACGGCGACGGCGCTCTCCGTCTCCAGCGCGCGGTAGACCGCGAGCTGCTGGGCGGCGAGGTCCGCGTACGCGGCGACGTCGAGGCGTCCCTCGAGGAGGCTGCCGACGAACCCGGACGCCTCGGCGCGCTCGTGCTCCTCGCGGGTTCCTTCGCGCAGCAGGAGGGAGAGGGGGACGTGCGTGTCGGTCCAGGTGGCGACAGGGACAGCGGTCATGGTGCGTCAGGCTCCGGCGGGTCGGGTCGGGCGAGCCGGTGCTCGGGCGTGTGCTCGGGTGGGCTCGGTCGATGCTTGTGCACGAGCCGCGTCCTGACAGCCCGTCCGCAAACTGTACGACACGAACTTAGGTATGCCTACCCTCTGTGAGCCTCGCCTCACTGCCAGGCGCGCCGGGGACCGGCGGCGGGAGCGGGGGGACGGTCAGGCGGCCACGGTGTCCGCGCCGACGGCACGCAGCACGAACGTCTCCGCGGCATCGATGGCGCGCCCCCGTGCGCCTGGCTCCTCCGGGATGACGCGGCCCGACAGGCACGCGTTGACGAGCGTCACCGTGACCTCGACGTCCTGCTCGGGGAGCTCGCCGCGGGCGATGCCCTCCTCGAGGATGTGCCGCAGGATGTTCTCGACCACGACCGCGTGCTCCCGCACCCGCGACTGCGCGGGACGGGACAGGATGGTCCGCAGGTCGGGGCCCGGCGCGAGGTGGAACACGCGCTTGAGGCGCGCCTGCTGGCGGACGTAGGTGCGGAGCTGCTCGACGGGGTCGTCGATGTCCTGGAGAGCCCGCTCGAGCGTCGCGACGTACTGCGTCGTCTCGTGCGTGATGAACCCGAGCAGCATCGCTTCCTTGTCGGGGAAGTGGTTGTAGACGGCCGTGCGGCCGACGCCCGCGGCTGAGGCGATCTCCGCCAGGGTGATGGTGTCGAAGCCGCGGTCGGTCATCAGCGTGGACAGTGCGGCGAACAGCTTCTGTCGTGTCTGTGCGCGGTGCTCGTGCAGAGACCCACCGATGATCTTGGGCATGCTGACACGGTAGCACCGGGTTGTCAGATCGCGGTGCGGGCGGGAGCCCGCGTCAGGCTGCCGTGGGTGGAGGGTCGGACGCCGAGCGGGCAGCGTCCGCGGGCGGCGGGGGCCCCCGCGCCCTCCCCGGTGGCGATGCCGACCTGTCTGAGTAGGGTCGTCAGCAGGGCCCGCGAGGGGGTCGAGGAACGCTGACGAGGACGAGGTGCCGCCCATGACTGCCGACCATCCGACCGTCTCAAGACTCAACTTCCGGGTGGTGCTCATCTCGGTCGGGGCGGCGCTCGGTGGCTTCCTGTTCGGCTTCGACACGTCGGTCATCAACGGTGCCGTCGACGCCCTGAACGACGAGTTCAACATCACGAACACGGCGATGCAGGGCTTCGCCGTGTCGTCCGCCCTGCTGGGCTGTGCGATCGGCGCGTGGTTCGCGGGCAGCCTGGCGAACAAGATGGGCCGCATCCCCGTGATGGTGATCGCGGCCTTCTTGTTCTTCTCGTCGTCGATCCTCACGGGCCTCGCCCCGAACGTGCCGCTCTTCATCGCCTGGCGCATCCTCGGTGGGCTCGGGGTGGGCGCCGCGTCGGTCATCGCGCCCGCGTACATCGCGGAGGTGTCGCCGGCGCGGGTCCGCGGGCGCCTGGGGTCGTTGCAGCAGCTCGCGATCGTCCTCGGTATCTTCGCGGCGCTCCTGTCGGACACGCTGCTGACGAACATCGCGGGCAGCGCGAGCGACACCCTGTGGTGGGGTCTCGAGGCGTGGCGCTGGATGTTCTTCGTGACGGCGATCCCGGCGCTGGTCTACGGGCTGGCGGCGTGGGGCCTGCCGGAGTCGCCGCGCTACCTCGTCCACAAGGGCGACTACGACAAGGCCTCCCGGGTGCTGCACGACTTCAGCGGTGAGCTGGACGTGAACTTCAAGATCCAGGAGATCGAGAAGACCCTCGACAAGGAGAAGAAGGAGTCGCTGCGCGACCTGCGGGGCGACCGCTTCGGCCTCAAGCCGATCGTCTGGGTGGGCATCCTGCTGTCGGTGTTCCAGCAGTTCGTCGGCATCAACGTGATCTTCTACTACTCGTCGTCGCTGTGGCAGTCGGTCGGCTTCGACGAGTCCGACGCGCTCCTGGAGAGCGTCATCACGTCGATCACGAACATCGTCGTGACGATCGTCGCGATCCTGCTGGTCGACAAGGTGGGGCGCCGCATCATGCTCCTGGTCGGCTCGGCCGGCATGGGGGTGTGCCTGTCGACGATGGCCATCGCGTTCTCGCAGGCGACCGCGCCGCCCGGGGGCGGCGACCCGACGCTCGACGGCGCGTGGGGCACGATCGCCCTGGTGGCCGCGAACGGCTTCGTGGTTTTCTTCGGCGCGACGTGGGGCCCGCTGGTGTGGGTGCTCCTCGGCGAGATGTTCCCGAACAAGATCCGCGCGTCGGCGCTCGCGGTGGCCGCGGCGGCGCAGTGGCTGGCGAACTTCTTCATCTCGACGACGTTCCCCAAGTTCGCGGACATCGGCCTGACGTTCGCGTACGGCTTCTACGCGTTCTTCGCGATCCTGTCGTTCTTCTTCGTGTTCTGGCAGGTGCCCGAGACGAAGGGCCGCGAGCTGGAGGACATGACCGAGGACTTCTCGGTCCGCCGCCGCAAGGACACGGCACCCGCCTGACGGCGGTGCCGCCCCGACACTGCCGCCGCTCGACGGTGGCGTCGTCCCGCTAGGGTCGCGTCATGACGGACGACGCGACCCTCCCCGACGCGACCCTCCCCGACGCGACCCTCCCCGACGAGATCGTCCCCGACGACAAGGACTGGACGTGGGTGCTCGAGCGCCCCTGCCCGGAGTGCGGGTTCGACGCGGGGCGCGCGTCGCTCGCGGACGTCGTGACGCTCGTGCGGGACGCGGTCCCGCGCTGGCAGGAGCGGCTGGCGCGCCCGGACGCGACGCAGCGTCCCGACCCGGCCACCTGGTCGCCGCTCGAGTACGGCGCGCACACGCGCGACGTGTTCGACGTCTTCGGGGTGCGCCTGGCGTCGATGCTCGAGTCGGACGCGCCGGAGTTCGCGAGCTGGGACCAGGACGCGACGGCGCTCGCGGACGACTACGCCCACCAGGACCCGGCGGCGGTCGCCAGGGAGCTCGCGGTGACGGGGGAGCGGGTCGCGACGCGCTTCGCGGCCGTCTCGGACGACCAGCTCGACCGTCCGGGCCTGCGCTCGAACGGTTCGCGGTTCACGGTGCTGACGCTGGGCCAGTACTTCGTCCACGACGTGGTGCACCACCTGCACGACGTGGGGGCCTGAGCGCCTCGCCGCTGTCCCGGCCGTCCGCCGTGGCCAGGGGGTCGTTGCGCGCAGCTGCTCTGGTCCGCTGCCCGAGGCTCCGGTCTTCCGGTGGACACCGGATGGTCGGCCGACGTTCACTGTCCACAGATTCTTTCCACAGGCCTGTGGGCGACGGCGTCAGGTCCCGGTTCTTCCTGTGGACGGTCTTGTGGGCCGTCCGGACGCGGAAATCCGCGCGCTGCAGGGGTTGTCGGGTGTGCGGGCGGGGGCTAGAACAGTGGACGGGCGACGTTGCCGGACGAGGCGGCGCAGCCTCCGGTCGAGCGGAGAACGGCACACCTCCACGACACCGTGACGGACGCCGGGGTCACCCCCCGCGGGCGCACGGGGCCATGGGCTGCAGGGCGACGCAGCAGTGTGCGCGGACCCGGGAGGCCGGCCGCGAGAGGTGCGGCCTGTGCAGGTGCCCGACCGGCGCCTGCGAGTGCCCGCACCGAGCTGTGGCGCCACACGGCGTCGTTGGACTAAGCGGCGACGAAGGCCCCCCGGACCGATGCTCCGGGGGGCCTTCCTGCGTCCGAGCCTGCCACCAGCGCCTGACAGCACGCTGGGACCGTACGCTCGGACGATGAGCAACCTCGAGACACGGCCCGCCGAGGAGGTCTGCTCGGCCGGCGTGCCGGAGACGGCCGGCGCCGTCGAGCTGCTCGACCCCCGCGAGGTCCCGTTGGGCGGGACGCGCGCCATGAACGTGCGGCGCACCCTGCCGCAGCGCGCCCGGTCGCTCGTCGGCGCCTGGTGCTTCTGCGACCACTACGGCCCGGACGACGTCACGCGCGGTCCGGGCATGCAGGTGCCCCCGCACCCGCACACCGGTCTCCAGACCGTGTCGTGGCTGTTCGCCGGCGAGATCCTTCACCGCGACTCGGTGGGCTCGCGCGAGCTCGTCCGGCCGGGCCAGCTCAACCTCATGACGGCCGGTCGCGGCATCTCGCACTCCGAGCAGACGCCGCCCGGGTCGTCCGAGCCGCTGCTCCACGGCGTTCAGCTCTGGGTGGCGCTGCCGTCGTCCGCGCTCGCGGACGCACCCTCGTTCGAGCACCACGAGGACCTGCCCGTGCTCGACGTGGAGGGCGTCCGCGCGCACGTCCTCGTGGGGACCCTGGCCCTCGCGGACGGCCGGACCGACGGCGCGGCCGGCGGGGCCGTCGTCCGCGGGACGTCGCCGGCGACGGTGCACACGCCGATCGTCGGCGCCCAGCTCGACCTCGCGCCCGGCGCGGTCGTCGAGGTGGTCGCCGACCCCGCTTTCGAGCACGCCGTGCTGGTGGACGCCGGGGACGTCGCCGTCGAGGGCGTCCGCGTCCCGCCGGGCACGCTCGGGTACCTGGGGCCCGGCCGCACCGCGGTGACGGTGAGCGCGTCCGACGACGGCCCGGCCCGTGCCGTGCTGCTCGGCGGCGAGCCCTTCGACGAGGAGATCGTCATGTGGTGGAACTTCGTCGGGCGCTCGCACGACGACGTCGCCGGGGCGCGCGCGGACTGGCAGGCCGGTCTCGTGGTCGGCGGGGTGCAGGGGGCGGGGCCGAACGCGGGCGGTACGGCGTACGCCGCCGACGTGGCGTCGTCGCGGTTCGGCGAGGTCGTCGGGTACGACGGGGGGCCGCTGCCCGCCCCCGTGCTGCCGGACGTGCGCCTGCGGCCGCGGCGCCGGAGCTGAGCGGCGCAGCGGCGCGACCGGCCCTGCCGACGGCCGCGCGGTGTGTCGGGAGGCCACGCCCGGAGCGTCCCGCTAGGTTGCGTGCGTGGACGAGCAGCACGAGGACGTGAGCGTGACGGACGCCGAAGGCCGACGGACCCGCTGGATCGAGACAGTCACCGTCGTGGTCCTGTCCGTCACCGCCATCCTCACGGCGTGGAGCGGGTTCGAGGCCAGCAAGTGGGGCGGGGCGATGTCCATCGCGTTCTCCCAGGCGTCGTCGGCACGCATCGAGGCGTCGCGCGACGCGGGCGCCGCCGAGGCGCTCAAGCAGATCGACCTGTCGACCTTCACCCTCTACGTGCAGGCGGTCGCGGAGAAGGACACGCAGCTGTCCGACTTCGCCGAGGAGCGGTTCACCGACCGGTTCCGGCCCGCGTTCGACGAGTGGCTCGCGGCGAAGCCGCTGAAGAACCCGGACGCCCCGAAGACCCCGTTCGAGCTCGACTCGTACGTCGTCCCCGGCCAGAAGGAGGCCGCGGCGGCCGACGCTCGCGCCGACGTGCTGTTCCAGGTCGCGCTCCGCAACAACCAGCGCGGCGACAACTACACGATCCTCACCGTCCTGTTCGCGCTCGTGCTGTTCTTCGCCGCGTTCGCGGGACGGTTCAAGACGCCGCGGATCGGCTGGACGATGCTGGTTGGTGCCGTCGTGCTGCTCGGCGTGGGCATCGTGTTCCTGGCCACGTTCCCCAAGCTCGTCTGAGGGGTCGTCGGCGCGCCCTCCCGAGAGCTCGTCCGAGCGGTCAGGAGGGCGCGAGGACGCCGCGCGCGAGGCTCGTCGCGGAGTGGGCCGGGTCGCCGTCGAAGGGTTCGAGCGACACGTCGACGGAGTCGTAGGCGTCGAGGTCGAGGCCGGCCGGCACCGCGAACGTCTGCGTCGTCCCGTCGACCACACCGAGCGCGACCATCCCGTTCGTCGCGGGGTCGAGCAGCCACGCCTGCACGAAGTGGTCGCCGGGCTCGTGGGGACCGTCGAGGACGACCGTGACGTGCCGGACGTCGTCCGTGTCGGTCATCTCGATGGTGCCGGACACGTCCGAGCCGTCGATCGGGTCGAGGGTGCCGCGCGCGACCACCGTCGTCGACGGAGCGTCGTCGGCGTCGTGCGTGACGGCCACCACGACCACCGTCGCCGCGGCCGCCCCCACCAGGAACCCCGCCGCTGCGGGCAGCCAGCGTCGTCGACCCCGACGCCCGCCCTGCGGTGCCGACAGGGGCGCGAGGGTGGCGACGGGGGTGACGGGCGTGGTGACCGGCGCGACCTCCGCGCGGATCGCCGCCCACACGGACGCGGGCGGCGCCACCTGCTCGACGTCCGCCGCGCCGCGCAGCGCCGTCGTCGTGCGCCGCAGACCGTCGAGCGTGCTCGCGCACACGACGCAGGTGGCCGCGTGCTCGTCCACCGCCGCGTCGGGGGCACCGAGCGCGCGCGCCGCGAGCGCGTCCTCGTCAGGATGGCTCATCGGTCACCTCCAGCACCTCGCGCAGCTCCAGCAGCCCCCGTCGGACGTGGGACTTGACCGTACCGAGCGGCATCCCCAGGTGCTCCGCGATCTCACGGTGCGTGAGCTGCGCGAAGAACGCGAGCTCCAGCACGCTGCGGCGCGGCTGACCCACGCGCGCCAACCCCTCGGACACCACCACCGCGTCCACGACGGCGTCGACCGTCGGGTCGGCCGCGACGACGGTGGATCCCGCGGACGCCACCACCGCGCGCGCCGCGAGCCGGGCGTCACGCGCCCGCGCCGCCAGCACGTCGGACACGGTGTGTCGCGCGATGCCCACCAGCCACGCCGGCAGCGGACGGATCCCCGGGTCGAACGACGCCCGCCCGCGCCACGCCGCGACGAACACCTGCTGGGTGACGTCCTCGGCCAGGCGCGCGTCGCCGGTGCCGCGCAGCGCGATCGTGTGCACGAGAGTGCCCCAGCGGCCGTACGCCTCCTCGAGCGCCGCGTCGTCGCCCGCGCGCAGACGCTCGCCGAGCACGCGGACGTCGTCGTCCTCGTCGCCCTGCGCGCTCGCGCTCACGTTCCCCTCCGTGGTCCGGCGGCTGCCCCGCAGATTGTGGCAGGGCCGCTCGGTCCTGGCACGCCGGGACCGCTCTGCCGCGTCCGGTGCATCCGTGCGCCGGGCTCGCCACGTAGTGGAGGTGAGCCCGGGACCGTCCGGGACGTCCTACGAAGGAGTGGACCCATGCGAGGAACCGTCCGACGCACGCTCGCCGCCGTCGCGGCAGCCGCCCTGACAGCCACCGGTCTCGTCGCCGCCGGTGCCGGCGCGGCGAGCGCCCAGCCGCGCGCCGCGACCACCGTCGCCACGCACCACAGCACGTCTGGTCACAGCACGACGCAGCACCCGTCCCGCGCCATGACGGGCTACACGCAGGTCGTCGTGGCGCCGCCGGTCTACCAGCTCGTCGCCGGGGCGGGCATCACCCCGGCACCGATCGGTGGTGCGAAGGCGTTCGCGTACAAGGACACGCTCGCGGCACGGTTCCCGATCACGGGGTACGCGCTGTCCGGGCTGTCCATCAAGCACAGCGGCGGCATCAGCCTCACCGCCGGCGCCGCGACCATCTCGCTCAGCGACTTCTCGATCGACCTCGCCCGCGGCAAGGTCAGCGGCGTCGTGAACGGGAGCATCGGGTCGGTCGGGCGGGTCGACCTGTTCACCATCGCGGGGACGAACCGGCTCGACCTGGGCCTCGTGCGCCTCAAGCTGACGGACACCGCCGCCGGGGCGCTCGACTCGACGTTCGGCGTCGACGCGTTCTCCGCCGGCGACACGTTCGGGTACGCGACCCCCCGCCCGTTCTCGAGGTTCTGAGCCGCGAGGTCCGGAGCGGCGCGGCGCGCCGGCGTGATCCCTGACGGACGACGAAGGCCCCGGACCGACGGTCCGGGGCCTTCGTGCTGCGAGCGGGTGACGGGAATCGAACCCGCGCTATCAGCTTGGGAAGCTGAAGTTCTACCATTGAACTACACCCGCAAGACACCGTTCCGCGGGCCCTCCCGTTTGTGGGAGCATCCTCGAACGCTGCGTGCGTCGATGATCATACCTGTTGGAGAGGACCAGTCATGTCGGAGCAGTACCCGGGCACTCCCGAACCCGCGAACGACGGTGCCGAGGGCACCCCGTCCTTCGAGACCCCCGCGACTCCCGCGACCCCCGCCGAGGGGCAGCCGCCCGCCGACGGCCAGGCGCCCTTCGGTCAGCCCGAGGCGCAGGTGCCCTACGGCGAGCAGGAGCCGTACGGACAGGCTCCGACCGGTCAGGCTCCTTACGGCCAGGCGCCGTACGCGGACCAGGCTCCCTACGGTCAGGCTCCTTACGGCCAGGCGCCGTATGCGCAGGCCCCCTACGGCCAGGCTCCCTACGGCGCCGTGCCCCCGGGCTACGCGCCGGGCGAGGCACCGAAGACGAAGCTCGCGGCGGGTCTGCTCGGGATCTTCCTCGGTGGCTTCGGCGTGCACCGGTTCTACCTGGGCGACACGAAGATGGGGCTCATCCAGATCGGCGTCACCATCGTGACCTGCGGTCTCGGGCACATCTGGGGTTTCGTGGAGGGCATCCTCTACCTGACCGCGACCGAGGGTACCTACTCGGTCGACGCCAAGGGTCGCAAGCTCGTCTGAGCCGTGGGCCGGGCCGGGCCGCGTGCCCGGCCCGCCCGCGCGCCGCTGACGCTCTCGTCCGTCCCACGACCAGCCAGCCCCCGGAGATCCCAGGTGTCCGACGACGACCTCTCGAAGCCCGTCCCGCCGAACCACGACGTGACGCCCTGGCAGCCGTACCCGCCGGACCCGGCCTACCCGCAGGGCCAGCCGTACCCGCAGCAGTCCTACCCGCAGCAGCCGTACGGGCAGGGCATGGTTCCCCCGCAGCCCACCTACCAGTACGTCCAGCACCAGTACGTCCAGGCGTCGGTCCCCGTCCCCGCACCCAAGACGAAGCTCGCGGCCGGTCTGCTCGGGATCTTCCTCGGCGGTCTGGGGATCCACCGGTTCTACCTGGGCTACACGGGCATCGGCGTCACGATGCTGCTGATCACCCTGCTCGCAGGCTGGTTCACCTGCGGCATCGCACCCCTGGTCGTCGCGATCTGGGGCTTCATCGAGGGGATCGTCTACCTGGCGTCGTCGAACGCGCGTGACGCGCAGGGACGTCCTCTCGTCTGACGGACCGGGCCGATACGACTAACGTTGCCCCGTGCTCCTCTCCGACCGTGACATCCGCGCCGAGCTGGAGGCGGGTCGGGTCGCCCTCGAGCCGTACGACGCGACCATGATCCAGCCGTCGAGCATCGACGTGCGGCTGGACAAGTACTTCCGCCTGTTCGACAACCACCGGTACCCGTTCATCGACCCGTCGCAGGAGCAGCCCGAGCTGACGCGGCTGGTCGAGGTCGAGGCGGGCGAGCCGCTCGTGCTGCACCCGGGCGAGTTCGTGCTGGGGTCGACGTACGAGGCGGTGACGCTGCCCGACGACGTCGCGGCGCGCCTCGAGGGCAAGTCCAGCCTGGGCCGGCTGGGGCTGCTGACCCACTCGACCGCGGGGTTCATCGACCCGGGCTTCTCGGGCCACGTGACCCTCGAGCTGAGCAACGTCGCGACGCTCCCGATCACCCTGTGGCCCGGGATGAAGATCGGTCAGATGTGCTTCTTCCGCCTGTCGTCGCCGGCCGAGCACCCGTACGGCTCGTCGGAGTACGGTTCGCGCTACCAGGGCCAGCGCGGGCCGACGGCGTCCCGCTCGTGGCAGTCGTTCCACCGGACGGACGTGTGATGACGGACCTTCCCTCCGAGTTCTCCCTGGACGGTCTGCCGGCGCTGCGCGCGGTGACGGCGGCGGCGCCGCTCGACCAGGCACGCCACCTGCTGGGCGTGTCCGACGAGGTGCGGCCCGACGAGGTGGAGACGCTCGCCGTGAGCCGTTTCCCGGAGGCGCGGTGGGAGGTCGCCCCGGTGGGGATCGACCTCATCTCGCCGCCCGACCGCTGGGCGCGGACCGGCGAGCCGGGCGTCCTGCGCCTGACGCCGACGACGGTGCTGATCGGCCCCTGCTCGCCGTGGTTCTCGGACGGCCTGGGCTCCGGCCTGCCGGAGGAGACGGCATACGCGTTCGACGTGGCGTGCGTGCGGGAGCGCGGCGAACCGCCGTACCCGGGGGGAGGCGACCGGGACGGCCTGAACCGGGCGTTCCCGGTGGGTCTCCCGGTGGCGACGGAGGGCGAGGTCGTGACGTGGCTCGTGGCCGCGGCCCGCCGTCTGTGCGGTGCGGTGCGGTTCGACGTGGGCGGCTCGGTGTCGCGGGACGTCGTCGTCGCGCCGGACCCGGACGCGACGGTCGACCTCGTCGTCTTCACGGACGTGTGGCTGGACCCCGAGGCGGCACAGGCGCTGGTGCGGGAGGTCGAGCCGTCGGCGTCCCTCGCGCTCGACGGCGTCGAGTGGGGTGGCCCGCCGCAGGCTGTCTACGAGCTCGCGGAGCGCGGGGCGCTGCCGCTGACGCAGCCGCAGGTCGCCGCGATCCAGGCCGAGGCCGATGCGCGCGACATGGCGGCGCTGTCGCAGCCGATGAGCCTCGACGGGTACGCGCTCGTCGTGGACCTCGGCCAGGACGGCGTGGTCGTCGTGGAGGCCGGGGCGGACCCGCTGGTCCCGCCGGTGCTCGCGGGCCTCCCGTGGACGCTCAACGGGGCGATCACCTACCGGGTGCGCTGGGAGCCGCCGGACCTCGAGGCGTCGCAGCAGGAGCAGCCGCCGCTCGGTCACGTGCTCGCGCGGGGGCGGGCGCTGCCCGTCGTCGTCGGGGTCGCGTCGGCCCTGCACGCCGCCGTGGGCGGCGAGATCGCGGACGAGGACGGCTTCCTCGTGGAGCCCGTCGACCTGTCCTGAGTCGCGGCCCGTGCCGCCGTGGCGGTCGGGAATCGTCCGCGCGCGTTGATACGATCGGGCCGCCCGCCCCCGACCGGACGGACACAACATGCTCGAGCTGCTGGTGGCCCATCTCGCGATGGTCCTGCTCGCGCCCGCGCTCGTGTCCTGGCTGGGTCGTCGCGCGTTCCTCGTGCTGGCGCTGGCGCCGGCGAGCGCCGCGGCCTACGCCCTGGCCTGGTCGTCGCGGGTCGCGGACGGCCACGGGCCGACGCAGCACCTCGAGTGGGTCCCGGGTCTCGACCTCTCCCTGACGTTCCGCCTCGACTCGTTGTCATGGCTCATGCTGCTGCTGGTCGGTGGCGTCGGGGCCCTGGTGCTCGTGTACTGCTCGGCGTACTTCTCGGCGTCGGCGCAGGGTCTGCGCCGGTTCTCGGCGACGTTCGTCGGCTTCGCGGGGGCGATGGTCGGGCTGGTCACGGCCGACGACATGCTGCTGCTGTTCGTGTTCTGGGAGCTGACGACGGTCGCGTCGTACGTCCTCATCGGGCACTACGCGGAGCGCAAGGCGTCGCGTCGTGCGGCGATGCAGGCGATCGTCCTGACGACGGCTGGCGGGCTGGCGATGCTCGCCGGCGTCGTCGTCCTCGGGACCGCCGCGGGCACCTACCGGCTCTCCGAGGTGGTCGCGCACCCGCCGCCGGGCACGGCGGTGACGGTCGCGATCGTCTGCATCCTCGCGGGCGCGGTGACCAAGTCGGCGCTGGTCCCGTTCCACTTCTGGCTCCCCGCGGCGATGGCCGCGCCGACGCCGGTGAGCGCATACCTGCACGCGGCCGCGATGGTCAAGGCGGGCGTCTACCTCGTGGCCCGGTTCGCCCCCGGGTACTCCGGGCTGCTCGCGTGGCAGGTCGTGGTGCTGGTGCTCGGCTGCGGGACCCTGCTGCTCGGCGGGTACCGGGCCCTGCGGCAGCACGACCTCAAGCTCGTGCTCGCGTTCGGGACGGTCAGCCAGCTCGGGCTCATCATCGTGCTGGTCGGGCTGGGGACGCGGTCGGCGGCGCTCGCGGGTCTCGCGATGGTCGGCGCGCACGCCATGTTCAAGGCCGCGCTGTTCCTGGTCACGGGCGTCGTGGACGCCGCCACCGGGACGCGCGACCTGCGGCGCCTCACCGGGGTCGGCCGCCGGATGCCGCTGACGGCGACCGCGGGCGGGCTCGCGGTCGCGTCGATGATCGGTCTGCCGCCGTTCGCGGGGTACGTCGCGAAGGAGGCCGGTTTGGAGTCGCTCGTCCACGGCGACGGGCCCGCGTGGGTCGACGCGGCGGTGCTCACCGCCGTCGCGGCCGGGTCGGTCCTCACGGTCGCGTACGGGCTGCGGTTCTTCTGGGGGGCGTTCGCGTCGAAGGCGCCGCGCCCCGAGGCCACGGTCGCGCTCGAGTCGGGGACCGCGGCCGTCGAGCCGCTCATCGACCCGTCCCGGCTGCACTCCCAGTCGCCGTTCCTCACGGTCCCGCCGCTCGTGCTGGGCGTCCTCGGGCTCGCGACGGCCCTCGTCCCGCACCTGGGCGAGCACCTGCTCCAGCCGTACGCGGAGACGTACCCGACGGGCGAGCCCGGGCACCTCGCGCTCTGGGGCGGGTTCGGGCCCGTCCTCGCGATCACGGTCACGGTGCTCGCGCTCGGGGCGCTCGCCTGGTGGCAGCGGGCCCGGGTCGAGGGCCTCCAGCTGCGCTGGTCGGCGCGCTGGCGCGTCCCCGAGGCGGACGCCGTGTACCGGCGGACCATGCGCCGGCTCGACGACTCCGCGGCGGACGTCACCTCGGTCACCCAGCGCGGCTCGCTCCCGTTCTACCTGGGCGTGATCCTCGTCGTGCTCGTCGCGCTGCCCGGCATGGTCGTGATCCTCGGGACGTCGTGGCCGGTGTCGGTGCGCTGGTGGAACCAGCCCGTCCAGGGGCTCGCGGTCCTCGCGATCGTCATCTCGTCGATCCTCGCGGCCCGTGCCCGGCGCCGCCTCAAGGCGGTCTTCCTCGCCGGGATCGCGGGGTACGGCAACGCGCTGCTGTTCCTGCTGCACGGCGCACCCGACCTTGCCCTGACCCAGGTGCTCGTCGAGACGGTCACGCTCGTCGTCATGGTGCTCGTGCTGCGCCGCCTGCCGCCGTACTTCTCGAACCGGCCGCTCGCCCGCAGCCGGTGGACCCGCCTGAGCATCGGCGTGGCGTCCGGGCTGGCCGTCATGGCGTTCGCGCTCGCGGCGCCGCACGCCCGCACCGCGGCGCCCGTGTCGGACCAGTTCGCCGAGGGCGCGTCCACGTACGGCGGCGGCAAGAACGTGGTCAACGTGACGCTCGTCGACATCCGCGCCTGGGACACGATGGGCGAGATCTCGGTGCTGCTCGTCGCGGCGACCGGGGTCGCGTCGCTCGTGTTCATCCGGCGCCGCACCGGCAAGGTCCTGCGGGCCCGCGACGCCGTGCCGGCGGTGGACGGCGGCGCGCCCGGGGTGTGGTCGGGCGGGACGGTCGACGACGCGAGCGCGGCGCTGCGGCGCCGCGGCACCGAGCCGGGCGCGCACGACCGGATGCGGGCCTGGCTCCCGGCGGGCGGCACGCTCGCGCCGCAGCGTCGGTCCGTGGTCTTCGAGGTCGTGACCCGCCTGCTGTTCCACTCGATGGTCGTGTTCGCGCTGTTCCTGCTCTTCTCGGGCCACAACGGGCCGGGCGGCGGGTTCGCCGCAGGGCTCGTCGTCGGCATCGCGCTGACGGTGCGGTACCTCGCGGGCGGCCGGTACGAGCTCGGCGAGGCCGCGCCCGTCAGCCCCGGCGTCCTGCTCGGCTCGGGCCTGTTCCTGTCCGTGGGCGTCGGGCTCGTCGCGCTCCTGGCCGGCGGCGACGCCCTGCAGTCCGTGATCCTCGAGTGGCACGTCCCGCTCCTCGGAGAGGTGCACCTCGTGACGTCCTTGTTCTTCGACGTCGGGGTGTTCCTCGTCGTCGTCGGGCTCGTGCTCGACATCCTGCGGTCTCTCGGCGCGGAGGTGGACCGCCAGATCGACGCCGACGCGCGCGCGATGCTGGAGTCCCAGGGCGCGCTCGACGACGAGGGCCGGCTGCGGGAGCGGGCCGACGTGCCCGCCGACGTCCGCGGCGAGGGAACCCGGAGGGCGGGCACGTGAGCGGGGCGCAGCACGCCGTCGAGATGACGCCGAACGCGGTCCTCGTGCTCGCGATCGGGGTGCTCGTCGCGACGGGCGTCTACCTCATGCTGGAGCGCAGCCTGACGCGCGTGCTCATCGGCTTCATCCTGCTGGGCAACGGCGTGAACCTTCTGCTGCTCGTCGCGGGCGGCGCCGCGGGCGGCGCGCCGATCGTCGGCGAGACGCCGGTCGGCAAGATGTCCGACCCGCTCGTGCAGGCGCTCATCCTCACGGCCATCGTCATCACGCTGGGGCTGACCGCGTTCATCCTCGCGATGGCGTACCGGTCGTGGCAGCTGCACGGGCACGACGAGGTGCAGGACGACGTCGAGGACCGCCGCATCGCCCGGCTCGCGGCGCGCAACGAGCCGTCGTTCGAGGACGCGGACGCCGAGGAGTCGGGCGAGACGCTCGACGACACCGCGGCGACCGTCCGCGACGAGACCGACGAGGAGGCCGCCGAGTGAGCGCGCTGGTGGGCGCCCTGCAGGCCGCGTCGTCGTCCTGGACGGCGGCGGGCTGGTCGACCGGGACCCTCGTGCCGCTGCCGGTCATGGTGCCGCTCTCTGCGGCCGGGCTGACGCTGACCCTGTGGCGCCGGCCGCGGCTCCAGCGCGTCGTGTCGGTGACCGCGCTCGCGGTCGTCGTGGCGGTGAGCGTCGCGCTCCTGTTCGTGACGGACGACGGCCCCGTGGTCGTGCACGTGGGCGGCTGGGCGGCCCCGGTCGGGATCGACCTCGTCGCGGACCGGCTGAGCGCCCTCATGCTCACGGTGTCGAGCGTCGTGCTGCTCCTGGTGCTCCTGTACTCGCTGGCGCAGGGCAACGACGACAGCGACGACCCCACCGAGCACGCCCCCGTCTCGATCTACCACCCGACGTACCTCGTGCTCGCGGCCGGGGTCGGCAACGCGTTCCTCGCGGGCGACCTGTTCAACCTGTACGTGGGGTTCGAGATCCTGCTCGCGGCGAGCTACGTGCTGCTCACGCTGGGCGGGACGGGCGCGCGCATCCGCGCCGGGTCGATCTACGTGGTCGTCGGGCTGCTGTCGTCCGTCGTGTTCCTCATCGCGATCGCGCTCGCGTACGCCGCGACGGGCACCGTCAACATGGCGCAGCTCGCCGAGCGGCTCCCGGAGATCGACCCGACGGTCCGGCTCGCGATCCAGCTCCTGCTGCTGCTCGCGTTCGGTATCAAGGCGGCCATGTTCCCGGTGTCCGCGTGGCTCCCGGACTCGTACCCGACGGCCCCCGCGCCCGTCACGGCCGTGTTCGCGGGCCTGCTCACCAAGGTCGGCGTGTACGCGATCCTGCGCACGCAGACCCTCCTGTTCCCGCCCGACGAGCGGGTCGACGACGCCCTCATGTGGGTCGCGCTGCTCACGATGGTCGTCGGGATTCTCGGCGCCGTCGCGCAGGACGACATCAAACGACTTCTGTCCTTCACGCTCGTGTCGCACATCGGGTACATGCTCTTCGGCATCGCCCTCGCGACCTCGTCCGGCGCGGCGGCCGCGATCTTCTACGTGGTCCACCACATCACCGTGCAGACGACCCTGTTCCTCGTGGTCGGGCTCGTCGAGCGGCGCGGCGGGTCGACCTCGCTCGACCGGCTGGGCGGCCTCGCCAAGCTCGCTCCCGGGCTCGCGATCCTGTTCTTCGTGCCCGCGATGAACCTCGGCGGCATCCCGCCGCTGTCCGGGTTCCTCGGCAAGGTCGGGCTGCTCGAGGAGGGTGCCCGGCAGGGCACGGCGCTCGCGTACGTGCTCGTCGTCGGGTCGGTCGTGACGTCCCTGCTCACCCTCTACGCCGTGGTCAAGGCGTGGAACAAGGCCTTCTGGCAGGAGGCGCCCTCGTCCGTGCCCACCGACACCACGCTGCCGCGCGGCATGGTCGCGCCGACCGCCGCGCTCGTCGTCCTGGGGCTCGGGCTCACCGCGATCGCCGGGCCCCTCTACGGGTACGCCGAGCGGGCCGCGGGCGCGCTGCGCGACGGCTCGTACGTCCAGGCGGTCCTGCCGCCCGGGGGAGCCGACACGCCCTCGCAGCGCGCCGCCACGACCGGGGAGGACGACGGATGAGCCTCCACCCGCGCCGCGCCTGGAGCAGCCGGTCGCACGCCGCCGCCCGGCTGCGCCGCCAGTGGGGCTCCGTCGTCTGGCTGGCCCTCGTGTGGTGCCTGCTGTGGGGCGCGTTCTCGGTGGCGAACGTCCTGGGCGGCCTGGTGCTCGGGGCGCTCGTGGTCGTCGTGCTGCCCTTGCCGGACCTCGACTTCCACGGCCGGGTGCGGCCGCTGGCCGTGCTCGCGGTGCTCGGGTCGTTCCTCGTCGACCTGGTCGTGGCGTCGTTCCAGGTCGCACTCCTCGCGCTCAGCCCGCGCACGATGCCGCGCGGCGCGGTCGTGGGGGTGCGGCTGCGCAACCCGTCCGACCTGTACCTCACGGTGACGGCCGAGCTCGCGTCCCTCGTGCCCGGGTCGCTCGTCGTCGAGGTGCACCGGCTCACCGGGATGATCTACCTGCACGTCCTCGACCTCGAGGCGTACGGGGGAGTCGACAAGGTGCGCGACGACCTCCTGACGCTCGAGGCGCGCGTCCTGCGGGCTCTGGCGTCCGACGAGGAGCTGGCGGCGGTGGGCCTGGCGCGCCGTCGCGGGCGCGGGGGTGCGGCATGACGTGGGTGTACGTGGTCGCCGGAGCCATGCTCGTCGTCGCGGCGGCGTGCGCCGTCTGGCGGGCCGAGCGGGGCCCGTCGATGCTCGACCGCACGGTCGCGCTCGACGTGTTCACGACGACGCTCGTGGCGGCGATCGCCGTCGAGGCGGCGTGGTCGCGCCGGACGACGACCCTGCCGATCCTCGTCGTGATGTCGCTCGTCGCGTTCGTCGGCTCGGTCACGGTCGCACGGTTCGCGGCGGTCGACCGCGAGGAGGACCGCCGCGTGCAGACCCCGCAGGAGGCCGCGGCCGAGGAGGCCCGTCGTCGCGCCGCGGAGGAGCGTGCAGGTCGCGGCGACGACGACGGAGACGACGGCATGGAGGTGGACGCATGAGCGGCACGCTGGCGACCGTCGCGGACGTCGTCGCCGCCGCGCTGATCCTGTCCGGGGCGTTCCTGGCGCTCGCGGCCGGGGTGGGCATCGTCCGGTTCCCGGACCTGCTCGCGCGCATGCACGCGGCGACCAAGCCGCAGGTGCTGGGCCTCGTGCTCGTCCTGCTCGGTGTGGCGCTGCGCGTCCGCGTGTGGGCGGCCGTCGGGATGCTGCTGCTGGTCGTCGTCTTCCAGCTGCTCACCGCGCCCGTCGCCGCGCACATGGTCGGGCGCTCGGGCCTGCGGACGGGCAAGGTGCCGCCCGGATCGCTCGTGGTCGACGACCTGACGGCGGACCAGGTCGAGGCGGACGCCGAGGTCGAGGTGGACGCGGAGGTCGACGCCCCCGGGCCCGACGACTGATTCGTCAGCGGCCCGTCAGAAACCGGTCACCGGAACGGACGTGGCGTGCTGGACGTCGCTCCGGGCGAGAAACGACGCTGGTTCTCCGGGAAACAGCCAGAAACGCTTGAATTCACCCTCATCGGACACTTACGTTCCAGAAACCGGTTGCTCGCGCCTCTCCGGGGGCCGGCCCGCCCGACACCGACGTCGGGTCGGGCCCACCGCAGCCGGCGTAGTCCCGCATTCGACGACGAAAGTGAGGAACACGATGAGACGCCAGACACGACGACTCCTCGCCGCAGGAGTGACGACGTCCGTGGCCGCGGCGATCGGGGTGGCCGCGCTGACGATCCCCGGCGCTCAGGCCGCCACGACCGGCGCGAACGGGTTCGCCTCCCAGAACGGTGGCACCACCGGGGGAGCGGGCGGCGCGACCGTCAAGGCGACGACCGGCACGGCCATCAACCAGGCGCTGTGCAGCCGGGCGAGCGACGACACGCCGCTCACGATCCAGGTCGAGGGCACCATCACGCTCGGCAACACCACGAAGGTCTCGGGCGACAGCTGCGACACCACCGCGACCGAGGTCCAGCTCAAGGGTGTCAGCAACGTGACCCTCCTGGGCGTCGGCTCCGGCGCCACGTTCGACCAGATCGGCATCCACCTGCGCGACGCGCACAACATCGTGATCCAGAACGTCACCGTGCAGAACGTCCACAAGTCGCACGGGCCCGTCTCGAACGGCGGCGACGCGATCGGCATGGAGTCCGGCGTCTCGAACGTCTGGGTCGACCACGACACGCTGCTGGCGTCCGGCGGCGAGGACGAGGGCTTCGACTCGCTCCTCGACATGAAGGCCGACACCACGTACGTCACGGCGTCCTACAACGTCTTCCGGCACTCCGGGCGCGGCGGCCTCATCGGGTCGAGCGACAGCGACACCGGCAACGGCCCGGTCACGTTCCATCACAACCTGTACGACACCATCGACTCGCGCACCCCGCTGCTGCGCGCCGCGACGGCGCACATCTACGACAACTACTACGTGGACCTCCAGAAGTCGGGCATCAACCCGCGCGACGGGGGCAAGGCCAAGGTCGAGAACAACTACTTCAAGAACTCGAAGGACCCGCTCGGCACCTTCTACACCGACCTCATGGGGTACTGGCAGGTCGCCGGCAACGTGTTCGACGGCGTCACCTGGACGGCAGCGGGCACCGAGAACCACCCCGCCGGCCCGAACGTGACGTCCACGACGACCGTCGCGATCCCGTACTCGTACACGCTCGACGCCGCGAGCTGCGTGCCGAGCATCGTCACCGCCACGGCCGGCGCGAACACGGGCCTCAAGGTGTCGAGCGGGTCGTGCACGGCCACGTCGCCGACCGCGACGCCGACGAAGTCCGCGACACCGAGCCCGACGTCGTCGGCCACCTCGACGCCCACCTCGACCCCGACGTCCACCTCGACCGGGGGGTCGACCGGCGGCACGACGAGCGGAGCACCAACCCCGGGCAGCGGCGCGATCTACGTCGCTCCCACCGGCTCGGCGAGCGCGGCCGGCACCCTCGCCGCGCCGACGACCCTCGCCGCCGCCGTCGCCAAGGTCACGCCCGGCGGGCAGATCTTCCTGCGCGGCGGCACCTACGCCCTGACGGACACGGTCACGGTCCAGCCGGGCAACGACGGGACGGCGTCCGCGCTGACGACCCTCGCCGCGTACCCCGGTGAGAAGCCCGTGCTCGACTTCTCGGCCCAGGCCGAGGCCGACTCGAACCGCGGCCTCGCGCTCGGCGGCGACTACTGGCGCGTCTACGGCATCACCGTCCAGCACGCCGGCGACAACGGCATCCTGCTGGGCGGCAGCCACAACGTGATCGAGCGCGTCGTCACGGCGTACAACCACGACACGGGCCTGCAGATCGCGCGCCTCGTCGCCGGTGCGCCGGCGTCCGAGTGGCCGTCCGACAACCTCGTCGTCAGCAGCGAGTCGCACGACAACGTCGACTCGGACGGGGAGGACGCCGACGGCTTCGCCGCCAAGCTCACCGCCGGCCCCGGCAACGTGTTCCGGTACGACGTCTCGCACAACAACATCGACGACGGCTGGGACCTGTACGCCAAGGAGGAGACCGGACCCATCGGCGTCGTCACCATCGAGGACTCGCTCTCGTACCACAACGGCACCCTGTCGGACGGCTCGCAGGCCGGCAGCGGCGACCGTAACGGGTTCAAGCTCGGCGGCTCCAAGATCGCGAACGACCACGTCGCGCTCCGCAACATCGCGTACGAGAACGGCCACGACGGCTTCACGTACAACAGCAACCCGGGCCACATGACCATCACGGGCAACGTCAGCCTCAAGAACGCGGAGCGGAACTTCCACTGGGAGACCGGGACGTCCGTGTTCAGCGGCAACCTGTCGTGCGACAGCGGGTCGAACGACAAGGTCGTCGGGACCGACGACGGGACGAACCACTTCTACGCCGGCACGAACAGCGCGGGCTGCTCCGCGTACTCCGGTGCGCTCGGGTGGTCGTTCGACGCGAGCGGGAAGCTCCGGGTGACGTTCGGCGGGTCGACCCCGACCAGCTCGCCGACCGCCACGGCCACGCCGACCAAGACGTCCACCCCGACGTCCACCCCGACGTCCAGCCCGACGGCCACCGCCACGCCGACGGGCACGCCCACCGGCACCAACCTCAGCCTCGGCGCGTCCGCGGACGGGTCGAGCAAGGGCAGCGGCACCAGCTACGGCGCCGCGATCGACGGCGACGCCACCACGTACTGGTCGCCCAGCGGCTCGACGGGCACCATCTCGGTCAAGTGGTCGTCGGCGAAGAAGGTCGCGGCGGTCGTGGTCAAGGAGCCGACCGGCACGTCCGGGACGATCGGCGCCTGGAAGATCGTGAACAACGACACCGGTGCCGTCCTCGCGACGGGCACCGGCGCCGGGACGATCCGGTTCACCGCCACCTCGTTGACGAAGATCAACCTCCAGATCACGAGCTCGTCCAGCACCCCGAAGGTCGCGGAGCTCGCGACGTACGCCGGCTGAGCGGCGCACGACAGCACGACCACCGCGGGCCGCGGTGCGGTGAGACCCACCGCGCCGTGGCCCGCGGTGCGTGCTAGACGTAGGCCATGACCGACACACCGGCCTCGGCGCCCGGCACGCCGCGCGTCGCCGCGGACGTCGAGCACGGCGAGTCGACGGTCACCGTCGTGGTCGCGTTCTTCGCCAACCTGCTGGTCGCCGTCGCGAAGACCGCCGCGGCGATGATCACCGGGTCGGCGTCGATGGTCGCGGAGGCCGTGCACTCGTGGGCCGACACCGGCAACGAGGTGTTCCTGCTCGTCGCCGACCGGTCCGCGCGGCGGCGCGCCGACGCCGCCCACCCGCTCGGCTACGGTCGCGAGGCGTACGTCTGGTCGATGTTCGCGGCGCTCGGCCTGTTCGCCCTCGGTGCGGGCGTGTCGATCACGCACGGCGTCCAGGAGCTCATCGACCCCGAGCCCGCCACCGACTTCGGCGTCGCGTACGCCGTGCTCGGCGTGTCGTTCGTCCTCGAGGGCTACTCGTTCCTGCGGTCCGTGCGCCAGGCCCGCCCCGAGGCGCGCGAGGCCGAGCGCGACCTCGTCGAGCACATCGTCACGACGTCCGACCCGACGCTGCGGGCCGTGTTCGCCGAGGACGCCGCCGCCCTCGTCGGGCTCGTCATCGCGTTCGGCGGCGTGCTCGCCCACCAGCTCACCGGGTCCGCGGTGCCCGACGCGATCGGGTCGATCCTCGTCGGCGTCGTCCTCGCCGTCGTGTCCGTCGTCCTCATCCGGCGCAACCGCGACTTCCTCGTCGGCGCCGGGACCGACGAGCGGACCCGCGACGCCACCCTGCGCGGCATCCTCGCCCTGCCGGGCGTCGAACGGGTCACCTACCTGCGCATCGAGTACGTCGGTCCGCGGTCGCTGTACCTCGTCGCCGCCGTCGACCTCGTCGGCGACGCCAAGGAGTCCGACGTGGCCCGCCGCCTCGACGCCCTCGAGCGTGACGTCGCCGGGTGGGAGCACGTCGCCGGCGCGGTCTTCACGCTCTCGACGCCGGAGGCGCCGTCGCTGACGGTGTGAACGGTTCCGTGGGCGACGCGGGTGCGTCAGCCCGCCGACGGCGGGGCCGGAGGGGGCTTGGGTCCCGCCTCCCACGGCGGCGCGGCGCCGTCGTCGGTCGGTGGGAGGCCGGTCGGTGGGAGGTCGGTCGATGGGACGTCGGTCGATGGGACGTCGGTCGGCGGCGTGGGCGCGGGAGGTGCGTCCGCCTGGAAGCCCGGCTGGACGTCCAGGCGCTGGGTCGCATGGTCCTGCGGGTGGGCGTCGGGGGCGTCCTGCGCGGCCGGCTTCCTGCCGCGCAGCAGGACGAGCAGGACGACCGCGATCACGGCGAGCACCGCGAGCCCGATGAGCAGCCACACCCACCACGCGAGCCCGCTCGACCCCGTCGTCGCCTTGCCGCGCGCGTCGAGGTTGATGACGTCGGACCCGCTCGACGTCCACGTCACCGTGCTGCCGTCGATCGTCGCCGCCGGGTCCGCCGAGACGACCGCGCCCGGGAAGGTGATCGCGATCTTCACGTCGAACAGGCTCGCGATCTGGTCGGACGACAGGCCCGACTCCTCGGCGTCCGCGTCCGAGCCGAGGTCTGCGAGGTCGAGCTTGCCGGAGACGACGAACTCGTCACCGTCGCGGACGATCTTCAGGTCGTCGGGGTCCTCGGTGCCGGACGTGCTGGTGGCGTCGCCGCCCAGGTCGTCCAGCGACGAGTTCTTCAGCGTGACCTTGGTGCCGGTGTACCCGTCCTGCTGGTACGGCTCGCTCGTCGCGCCCTCGCCGAAGTCGTCGGCCGGGTCCTCGCCCTCGGTCGCCTCCTTCAGCAGGTCCTTCGGGTCCTGGCCCAGCGCCTTGGCCGCGGAGTCCTGGATCGCGTAGATCACCGTGCCGTCCGCGGTGTTGTCGCTGTGCAGCGTGAACGCCATGTCGATCTTCACGCACCCGCTCAGGGCGAGGACCGTGACGGCCGCGAGCGTGGTGAGCGCCGCCGCGCGCCGCCGTCTGCCGCGCGGGCGCTCCGACGGGGGAACGGCCGGGGCGTCACCGGTCCGCGACGTGGTGGTGGTCGACATGGTCCCCCGCTCCCCGGCGGTCCCGTCGACAAGGACGCGACCACCTGTGAAGGTTCTGTGATGGAACCAGGTTAAGCGAGACGGCCGCAGACCTCTCGGGGACGCGTCACCGGCCGCGTCAGTGCCTGCTCGGGGGCCCGCCCGCGGCGTCCCGGCGGCGGTTGCGGGCCACCGTCGTCAGGACGAGCGTGACGATCGTCGCGAGCACCAGCGCGGGGAGCGCAAACACGTACCAGGGCACGCGCGTGCCCTGGTTGGAGGACCACGCGACCGCGTGCCCGTCCAGCACCCCGTCCGACGACGACCACGTCACGGTGTTCTCGGACGACGACGCCCCGGTCCCGTCCGCCGACGCGACCTTGCCGGGGAACGTGAGCGCGAGCTCGACGTCGTCGCCCGCCGGGCTCGCAGTCGCCGCGTCGCCCCCGGCGGCGCTCGACGCGGTGCCCGCGTCCTCGTCGCCGAGGCGCGCGAGCGTCGCCGCCGACAGGTCCAGGTGGACGTCGACGACGAACTGGTCGCCGCGGTCGGCGGCCTGCCGGGCGATGGTGAGCGTCTCGTCGCCCGGCCCGTCGGCGACGGCCGTCGCGAGGTCCGCGAGCGGGGTCGCGTGCAACGTGATCTTCGTGCCCGTGTACCCGCCGGCGTGGTACGGCGCGCTCGTCGCGCTGTCGCCGAGGCGGGCCGCGAGGTCGTGCTGGTCGAGCACCCGCTGCCACAGGGCGTCCGGCGTCTCGCCGAGCGCGGTCGCGACGCGGTCGGGGACGGCGAGGACGATCGTGCCGTCCGTGGTGTCGTCGATGTTGACGCGCAGGTCGGCGTCGAGGCGGCCGCAGCCGGCGAGCGCGAGGACGGCGACCCCGGCGAGTGCCAGCAGCGACCCCGTCCGGTGGCGTCGGCGGCTGCGGGCGATCGGGGTCGTGAGGGGCATGGTTCTGAGGGTAGCCACGTGGCCTGGACGCGGGTCGCGATGCCTCTTCCCACTCAGACTTGAGCGGAATAGGCTCAACTCTGCGCCCGTTGTCACGGACAGAAGAATCGTCCCCTACCCGGGAGAACCATGGACACGAAGTTCACCACCATGTCGCAGCAGGCGATCGGTGAGGCGATCCAGACGGCGTCCGCCGCCGGGAACCCCCAGCTCGAGCCCGTCCACCTGCTCTCCGCCCTGCTCGCCCAGCCCGGAGGCGTCGCTGCCGGGCTGCTCGACGCCGTCGGCGCCGACCGCCAGGCCGTCGGCCAGAAGGCGCGCGCGGCCCTGGTCGGCCTGCCCGCCGCGAGCGGGTCCGCCGTCGCGCAGCCCACCCCGAGCCGCGCGACCTCCGCCGTGCTCGACCTCGCCGGCAAGGAGGCGCAGAGCCTCGGCGACGAGTACGTCTCCACCGAGCACCTGCTCATCGGGCTCGCCGGCGCCGCCTCGCCCGCCGCCGACGCCCTGCGGGCCGCCGGTGCGACCGTCGACGCCCTGCGCGCGGCCCTGCCCGCCGTCCGCGGCAACGCCAAGGTCACCAGCGCCAACCCCGAGGGCACCTACAAGGCCCTCGAGCAGTACGGCCAGGACCTCACCGCCCGCGCCGCGGACGGCAGGCTCGACCCGGTCATCGGTCGCGACGCCGAGATCCGGCGCGTCGTCCAGGTGTTGTCGCGCCGCACCAAGAACAACCCCGTCCTCATCGGCGAGCCCGGCGTCGGCAAGACCGCCGTCGTCGAAGGCCTCGCGCAGCGCATCGTCGCCGGAGACGTCCCCGAGTCGCTCCAGGGCAAGAAGCTCGTGTCCCTCGACCTCGCGGCCATGGTCGCGGGCGCCAAGTACCGCGGCGAGTTCGAAGAGCGGCTCAAGGCCGTGCTCGAGGAGATCAAGGCGTCAGACGGCGAGGTCGTCACGTTCATCGACGAGCTGCACACCGTGGTCGGCGCCGGCTCCGGCGGCGAAGGCGCGATGGACGCGGGCAACATGCTCAAGCCCATGCTGGCCCGCGGAGAGCTGCGCATGGTCGGTGCGACGACGCTCGACGAGTACCGCGAGCACATCGAGAAGGACCCGGCCCTCGAGCGGCGGTTCCAGCAGGTCTTCGTCGGGGAGCCGTCCGTCGAGGACACCGTCGCCATCCTTCGCGGCCTGAAGGAGCGCTACGAGGCGCACCACAAGGTCACCATCAGCGACGACGCGCTCGTCGCGGCCGCGGCGCTGTCCGACCGGTACATCAGCGGCCGTCAGCTCCCCGACAAGGCCATCGACCTCGTCGACGAGGCCGCGTCCCGCCTGCGCATGGAGCTCGACTCGTCACCGACAGAGGTGGACGAGCTCCGACGCGCCGTCACGCGCCTCGAGATGGAGGAGGTCGTGCTGTCCGAGTCCGACGACCCGGCGTCCGTCGAGCGCCTGCAGCGGCTCCGGGCCGACCTCGCCGACCGGCGCGAGGAGCTCGCCGCGCTCACCGCCCGCTGGGAGGCAGAGAAGGCCGGGCACAACCGCGTCGGCGACCTCAAGGTCCGGCTCGACCAGCTCCGCTCCGACGCCGAGCGGCTCCTGCGCGAGGGCGACCTCAACGCCGCCGCGCGCATCCAGTACGGCGAGATCCCCGCGCTCCAGCAGGACCTCGCCGCCGCCGAGGCGGAGGAGTCCGCCGCGGCCGCCGGCGGCACCGGCGCGGCGCACGAGACGGCAGCACCCCTCGTCCCCGAGAAGGTGTCCGCGGACGAGATCGCCGAGGTCGTCGCCGCCTGGACCGGCATCCCTGCCGGCCGGCTCCTCCAGGGCGAGTCCGAGAAGCTCCTCCACATGGAGGACGTCATCGGCGCGCGCCTCATCGGGCAGGCGTCCGCCGTCGCCGCCGTGTCCGACGCCGTCCGCCGCGCCCGCGCCGGCGTCGCCGACCCCGACCGGCCCACCGGGTCGTTCCTCTTCCTCGGACCCACCGGCGTCGGCAAGACCGAGCTCGCCAAGTCGCTCGCCGACTTCCTGTTCGACGACGAGCGCGCCATGATCCGCATCGACATGTCCGAGTACGGCGAGCGGCACGCCGTCGCCCGGCTCGTCGGCGCACCGCCCGGATACGTCGGGTACGAGGAGGGCGGGCAGCTCACCGAGGCCGTCCGGCGGCGTCCCTACTCCGTCGTCCTGCTCGACGAGGTCGAGAAGGCGCACCCCGAGGTGTTCGACATCCTCCTGCAGGTGCTCGACGACGGCCGGCTCACCGACGGACAAGGCCGCACCGTCGACTTCCGCAACGTCATCCTCGTGCTGACGTCCAACCTCGGGTCGCAGTACCTCGTCGACCCGCTGCTGTCGGACACCGAGAAGCACGAAGCCGTCATGGGTGCCGTGCGGGCGTCGTTCAAGCCCGAGTTCCTCAACCGGCTCGACGACGTCGTCATGTTCGACCCGCTGGCGCTCGACGAGCTCGGCCGCATCGTCGACCTCCAGGTCGCGTCCCTCGCGGCGCGGCTCGCCGACCGGCGGATCACGCTCGAGGTCACCGGGCCCGCTCGCGAGTGGCTCGCGCTCGAAGGGTTCGACCCCGCGTACGGGGCGCGGCCCCTGCGCCGGCTCGTCCAGCGCGAGATCGGCGACCGGCTCGCCCGGCAGCTGCTGGCCGGTGAGGTGTCCGACGGCGACACGGTCGTGGTCGACCGTCCGGACGGCGCGGAAGGTCTGCAGCTGACGGTGCGCTGACGCGCGGTCCGTCGACGGGGCACGGCGATCGGGCGGACGGGCGGTCGGACGGGGCGACGAGCTGTCTCGGACTGTCGTCCGGCGGCCCCTGGGGGCCCGCGCGGACTCCTTGACGTCCTTCGACACCTCGTCGCCCCCGTCCTCTGGGCGTCGGTCCCCGCCCTGCGTCGTCATCGGCTCCCGTTCGTGACGCGGAGCACCCGAGCCCCTTGCCGCGACGCGGCGACGTCGTCGGTCCGCGAGCGAAGGGGCTGGTCCTGGGGGTCCGGGCCGGGCGGCGCGGGCCGGGGTGGAGGGTGCGGGGCGGGCTGTGGTGCGTGGCGTCACGAACCGCGACGCGTCCCGCCCCGCGGTCGCCCCGCCCCGACGTCGCCCCGCTCGGCGGGGTCCTCGCGACCGCGGCGTCAGACGGCGAGGCCGCGGGCGCGCAGGAACTCCACCTGACGTAGCCACTGGCGGGTCTGCCCGCCCTCGTGCCCGTTGAACGGGTAGACGGCGATCTCGTGGTCCTCCGACGCGAGCGCGTTGTACGCCGCGAACGTGGTGGACGGCGGGACGACGTCGTCCATGAGCGCGACAGAGAACAGCGCGGGCGCGGTGATGCGTCGCGCGAAGTTCACGCCGTCCAGGTAGGACGCCGTGGTGAGCACCGTCTCGAGGGCGTCGCGGTGGACGGCGAGGTACCGGGCGAGCTCGGTGAACGGGTCCGACGTGGCGACCTGCATACCGTGCTCCCACGCGCACAGGAACGCGACGTCGGGCAGCACGGCCGCCGCGGACGCGAGTGCGCCGGCGGCGATGGCGATGCCGCCGCCCTGGCTGCCGCCGGTGACGCTGACCCGGCCGGCGTCGACGAACGGCAGCGCGCGCACGTGCTCGACGAGCAGCGCCGCGTCCGTGTACACGCGGCGGTAGTAATGGTCGCGCGGGTCCTCGATGCCGCGGGTCATCCAGCCGTGCGCTGCGGGCCCGCCGCCGTGCGGGTCCGGGGTGTCGCCGCCGGTTCCCCAGCCGGACCCCTGGCCGCGGGTGTCCATGAAGACGTGGACGTTCCCGGCGAGGGCCCAGCCGGTCCGCTCGCCCGCGATGCCGCGCCCGCCGTTGTACCCGTTGAACTCGACGACGGCGGGCAGCGGGGCGTCGTCGGGACGGCGGCGCGGCCGCACGACCCACCCCTTGACGGGTTCGCCGCCGAAGCCGGGGAACGTGAGGTCCTCGACGACGACCTCGGTGATGGGCGTCTCCGCCGGGACGAGGTCGGCGCCCCGCCCGGCGCCCGCGGCCCGGGACTTCGACAGCGTCTTCGCCCAGAAGGCGTCGAAGTCGGCGGGCTCGCGGACGTCCGGCCGGAAGCGCTCGAGCTCGACCAGCGGCAGGTCGGTGAAGGGCACAGGTCTCCTCGGGGAGCGTGGTCAGCCCGCCGAACCGCACCTTTCGCACCTCGTCGGGGACGGATGACGGACGAAAGGTGCGGCTCGGGGGACGGGTGGGAAGTCAGGACCGCAGGGACGGGAACGCGGCGTCCCGGACGTGCGCGTATTCGTGGCGGACGTGCGGGGCGGGCTCCGCCTCGAAGGTCACCGTCCCGGCGGACGCGGCGCCCCACGAGGGCGGCTCATCACCCCCGGCGAGAACCCAGGCGGCCTGCCGGGCGGCACCGTCGGCGACGTACTCGCCGGCGGGCGGCACCTCGACCGGGCGTCCGAGGACGCTCGGAGCCACGTGCCGGACGGCCTCGGACCGCGCGGCCCCGCCGACCAGACGGACCCGCTGGACGTCCACACCCTGCCGGACGAGCGCGTCGAGCCCGTCGGCGAGCCCGCACAGCATGCCCTCCACGGCGGCGCGAGCGAGGTGCTCGGGGGTCGCCGTGGCGAGCCGCAGGCCGTGGACCGACCCGGTGGCGTCGGGCAGGTTGGGGGTGCGCTCGCCCTCCAGGTAGGGGAGCAGGACGAGTCCGTCCGCCCCGGCGGGTGCGGCGAGCGCGAGCCGGGACAGCCCGTCGTGGTCGACGCCCAGCATCCGGCAGGCCGCGTCGAGCACCCGGCTCGCATTGAGCGTCACGCCGAGCAGCAGGTAGCGTCCGGTCGCGTCGGCGAACCCGTTGACCAGCCCGGACGCGTCGGCGCTGGGTCGGTCGGCCACGGCGGACACGACGCCGGACGTACCGAGCGAGACGGTGACGTCTCCGGCGCGCATGCCGAGCGCGAGAGCGGCCGCGGCGTTGTCGCCGGCGCCCGGTGCGAGCACGGCGCCGACAGTGGTCCCGTCGACGACGCGGCCGGCGTGCGCGGGATCCGCGTGGCCGCCGTCCTGCGCCGGTCCGAGGACGCGGGGGAGCACGATCTGCCGGGCGACCGACTCGTCGACCCGCAGGGCGAGGGCGAGCAGGTCGTAGCGGTAGGCTCCCCGGCCGTCGTCGCCCGAGGCGTCGAAGTACCCGGTGCCTGACGCGTCGGACCGGTCGGTGACGAGGGCGGCGAGGTCGGGCTCGAGGTCCTGCGAGACAGGTCCGTAGCCGGCGATGCGCCAGGTGAGCCAGTCGTGGGGGAGCGCGACGGCGGCGATCCGGTCGACGAGCTCGGGCTCGTGGTCGGCGACCCAGCGCAGCTTGGTGGCGGTGATGGACGCGACGAGCACGGACCCGGTGGCCCGGGCCCACGCCTCGGCACCGAGCTCGGCGACGAGGTCGGCGGCGGACGACGCCGACCGGGTGTCGTTCCACAGCAGCGCGGGGCGCAGCACCTCGCCGTCGGCGTCGAGCAGGACCATGCCGTGCTGCTGCCCGCCGACGCCGAGGGCGGCGACGCCCGCGTCGCCGGTCAGGCCACCGGCCGCGGCCGACGCCTCGCAGAACGCGTCCCACCAGGCGTCGGGGTGCACCTCGGTGCCCTCGGGGTGCTTGGCCGACCCGGACCGGACGAGCTCGCCCGTCGCGGCGTCGCGGACGACGACCTTGCAGGACTGGGTGGACGAGTCGACGCCGGCGACGAGGGTGCGCGCGCCGCCGGGGGCGGCCGACGCGTGGTCGACCGCCCCCGGGGTGGTGTGCGTGCTCATCAGCCGATGAGGTGCTTCAGCGCGAGCTGGTGGAGCGCGACGAGCCCGTACTCGCGCTCGGCGGCGGCGTCCACGTCGAACTCCTCGCGGGTGCTCGGGTCGGCGAGGAACTGCTCGAAGGTCTCGCCCTCGGCGAGGGTCGACTCGCCGAGCTCGAAGATGCCGGCGTGCTCGAAGGCCTTCTGGACCTCGGGGTCGGCGCGGTACTCGGACGACTTCTTCGCCAGCAGCGTGTAGGTCTCGATGTTGGCGCGCGCCGAGTCCCAGACGCCGTCGGGGCCCTCGGTCCGGGACGGCTTGTAGTCGAAGTGGCGGGCGCCCTCGTAGCGGGGGCCGCCGTTCGGGAAACCGTTCTCGAGCATGTCGACCGTGAAGAACGCGGACAGCAGGTCGCCGTGACCGAAGACGAGGTCCTGGTCGTACTTCGGGCCGTGCTGGCCGTTGAGGTCGATGTGGAAGAGCTTGCCGGCGTAGAGCGCGAGCGCGAGGCCGTGCGTGTAGTTGAGGGTGGCCATCTGCTCGTGACCGGTCTCGGGGTTGAGGCCGACGATGTCGCCGTTGTCGAGCGTCGCGATGAGCGCGAGCGCGTGCCCGATGGACGGCAGGAAGATGTCGCCGCGGGGCTCGTTCGGCTTGGGCTCGAGCGCGATACGGATGTCGTAGCCGCGGTCCTTGATGTACGCGGCGACGGTGTCGATGCCCTCGGCGTAGCGGGCGTGCGCGGCGTGCAGGTCCTTCGAGTTGTCGTACTCGACGCCCTCGCGGCCGCCCCACATGACGAAGGTCTGCGCGCCGAGCTCGGCGGCGAGGTCGACGTTGCGCAGGATCTTGCGCAGGCCGAAGCGGCGCACGCCCCGGTTGTTCGACGTGAACGCGCCGTCCTTGAACATCGGGTGCGTGAAGGTGTTGGTCGTGACCATCTCGATGACGAGGCCGGTCTCGTCGGCGGCCTTCTTCACGGAGTCGATGCGGGCGCGGCGGTCCGCGTCGTCGGCGTCGAACGGGAAGACGTCGTTGTCGTGGAACGTGAAGCCCCAGGCGCCGATGTCGGCGAGCTTGCGGACGGACTCGGCGGGGTCGAGCGCGGTGCGCGTGGCGTCGCCGAACGGGTCCTGCGCCTGCCAGCCCACGGTCCAGAGGCCGAAGGAGTACTTGATGTCGGTGCCGCTCATGGTGGTGCTCTCCTCGTCGAGTCTTTGTTGTATGGCTGAACTTATCGACGAAAGCCGGTAGGGTCAACCCATGGAGCCGGTCACCACCCCCAAGGCGCGGCAGGCGTCGCTGCGCGAGCACAACCTCGGGCTCGTCGCGCGCGCCGTCTTCGGGGCCGAGCGGCCGCCGTCGCGCGCCGCCATCGCCGCCGCCACCGGGCTGACCCGCGCGACCGTCTCGACGCTCGTCGACCAGCTCGTCGGCGCCCGTGTCGTGCGCGAGCTGCCGCCCGAGCCGGGCAACGTCGGACGACCCGCCGTCCCGCTCGTCCCCGCGTCCCGGACCGTCGTCGGGCTGGGGCTCGAGGTCAACGTCGGGTACCTCGGGGTGCGCGCGGTCGACCTCGCGGGCGACACCGTCGTCGAGCGCATCGAGCGCGGCGACTTCCACGCGAGCGACCCTGCCGTCGTGCTGCCGCGCCTCGCGGACCTCGCCCGCGAGGTCGTGGCGGGCCTCGACGCCGAGGGCGTGCGGGTCGCGGGCGCGCGGCTCGCCCTCCCTGGCCTGGTCGACGTCCGTGACGGACACCTCGTCGTCGCGCCCAACCTCGGCTGGGCCGACCTCGACCCGGTGCCGCTGCTCGGCCCGTTGCGCGCGGCCGACGACATCCGGGTCCGGATCGCCAACGAGGCCAACCTCGCGGGGCTCGCCCAGCTCCGCTTCGGCTGGTTCGCGGGCGACCGCGCCGGCGACGGTGACGTCCTCGCCGACGTCGCCGAGCGCAGCGCGACGGAGGCTCCGGACCTCGCGCGCGGCGGCACGACGTTCGTGTACCTCTCGGTGGACGTCGGCGTCGGCGCCGCCGTCCTCCTCGAGGGCGCCCTCTACGTCGGGCGCCGCGGGTGGGCCGGAGAGATCGGGCACGTCGCCGTCGAGCCGGACGGCCCTCTGTGCCAGTGCGGTGCGCGCGGCTGCCTCGAGGCGGTCGCGGGCAAGCTCGCGCTGCTGGCCGCCTTCGGACGCGGGCCGTCCGACGACCTCGACGTCGACGAGATCGCGGTCCGTGCGGCCGCGGGCGACCCCGAGGTGACGGACGTCCTCGAGCGGGTCGGGACGTTCGTCGGGCGTGCGCTCGCCGCTGTCGTGAACGTCCTCGACGTCGACACGCTGCTGCTCGGCGGCCTCTACGCGACGCTCGCCGACGCCCTGCACGGCCCGGTGGTCGACGAGCTGCGCCGCCGCGTCCCGGCGCTGCCCGAGCGGCTCGTCGTCGCTGCGGCCCCGGTCGTGGACCACGCCGCCCTCACCGGTGGGGCGCGGGCGGTCCTCCGGGACGTGGTGCGGACCCCGTCGGCGTTCGTGGGCGCGTCGACCACCGTGTCGCCGGCCGACACGACGGAGCGCGCCCACCCGTGACGGGTGGGCGCGCTCCGTGGGCCGGCGGTCCGATCAGATCGTGGTCGCCGAGTTGGACACGTGGATGAAGGTCCAGCTGGTCCGCCACATGCTGCGCACCTGGATGGTCTTGCCGGGGCGCGGGGCGTCGATGATCTTGCCGGCGCCGACGTAGATCCCGACGTGCCCGGGCGTGTAGACGAGGTCCCCGGGCTTGGCGTGGCTGCGCGAGACGACGCGGCCGACGTGCCGCTGCGCGGACGAGGAGCGGGGGAGCGTGCGGCCCGTCGCGTGCTTGTACACGTAGCGGGTGAAGCCGGAGCAGTCGAACCCGCGGGGCGAGGAGCCGCCGTAGACGTAGCGGACGCCCTTGTACCTGACGGCCTGCTCGACGACGCGGGACGAGTAGCGCGTCGCGGTGACGCTCGTGGTCGCGCTGGAGCGGGCGACCGTCGAGCTCGACGGGTACACGGTCACGCGGACGGTGTGCTTGCCGAGCGACAGATACTTCGACAGGTGGAGCTTGGCGGCGCCGTGACGGAGCCAGACCTTCTTGTAGGTCTTGCCGCCGAGGAACACGACGGCCTTGCCGGAGAAGCTGTGGCCCCCGGAGGTCGAGCGGATCGTCAGGGTCGGAGGCTTCGAGCGCTGGTAGGTGCGGTCGGAGACCGACAGGGAGATCCGCGACGCCTTGGCGTGCGTGGCGGCCTCTGCGGGCAGGGCGGTGACGGCGGTCAGGCCGCCGCCGACGAGGGCGGTGGCCACGCCGGCGGCGACGCCGACGCGAAGGAGGCGGCGGCCGGCCGGAGCCGATTCAGGGCGCGCCCCGTCCAGGGTGGGGGTGGTGGTCATGTGGTTGTACCTCGCACGCCTTCGGGGTGAGCTGTCGGGTTCGGGCGGGAGGTACGTGCCCGGCCGTGCGTCGCGATCACGGGCGTCGTGGTCGCGACGAGCGGCTTCACCCCAAGACGTGCGGTCGGTCGAGCTCGCTCGACCGGTGCCGCGCCGTCGGAAGTGGGTCCCCCGTTGCTGCCTGGTCGTGGAACCGCTCCCGGCGGCAGCGCTCGGCGTATCCGGGACGGTGCTGCTCACCCGTGACGGTGTGCAGCGGGATCGAGGCTATGTAGCAGATCGCAGGGTCACAAGTACGTAACGACGACGAGACCCGTCCGTTTCAGGTGGTATAGCGTGATCGACACCGAGTGCCCGTTCACATCCGCCCGGAGATATCGGGCGTAAACCGCCCAAGAACCGGTACGGCAGCACCACAAACTTTCACAACCTGTGGGGCGTGGCCGCGTGTCCGGGCGGCCCGGGCCGCCCCAGATGCCCGGATCGCGCGCGACGGCGGTCCCCGCCTGCGGCATCGCGCAGGGGTGGCCCGTCCGCCCCTGCCGACGACCGGGGCGCGCGGTGTAGGCTCCAATATGGAAGGGGGCCGTGCAAACCGCGGACGTGCGCGTCGTCGGGCCGGCCCACGAGCGCAACGCCGCACCCACGCGTAAGGACGAAGCCCCTCATGGCCCTCACGGCGACCTCCGTCAGCACCGAGACCCACCGCGCACCGGACGGTGCGCCCGCGGCGATCCTCCTCGCCGCCGGCGTGGACGACGCCTCGCGCGACCTCCTCGTCCAGCCCCTCGGCGACACCACCGTCGTCCAGCACGCGTTCGAGACCCTGACGCGCGTCGTCGACCGGTCCCGCGTCGTCGTGGTGGTCGCGCGCGGCGACCAGCGCGTGCGCGAGCTCCTCGGCCCCGACCTCGCCTACGTCGAGCAGGGCGCGTCCCTCGGCACCGGCTCCGCCGTGCTCGACGCGCGGGGCGCCGTCCCTGCGGACGCCGGCGCGGTGCTCGTCGCCTACGCGGACACGCCGCTCCTGCGCTCCGACTCGCTCCTCGGCCTGCTCACGCGGCACCGCCTCAAGGACGCCGACCTCACGTTCCTCACCGCGGTCGTCGACACGCCGCGGTCGACCTACGACCGCGTGGTGCGCCAGGACGGCGACGTCGTCGCGATCGTCCAGGAGGGCGACCTCGACGCCGAGCACGTCGACAACCACGAGATCAACGTCGGCGCGTACGTCGCCGGGCCCGCGCTGCTCTTCGGCAGCCTCGAGCGGCTCGTGGCGAGCGGCGCCGGCCGCCTCACCGAGCTCGCGCACACCGTGATCGGCGAGGGCCGCCGCGTCGCCACCTACCAGATCTACGACACCGACGAGGTGCACGGGATCAACACCCCGGCCGAGCTCGGCGAGGCCGCGGACATCGTCCTCAAGCGCCTGTTCATGCCGAAGAAGAACACCGACACCACGATCCACTTCGGGACCGGCGGCTGGCGCGCGGTCATCGGTGAGGGGTACACGCTCGCGAACGTGCGTCGCCTGTGCCAGGCGATCGCGAACGAGACGACCCGGCAGGGCCTCGAGTCGCGCGGCGTGGTGATCGGTGGCGACCGCCGCTTCCTGTCGCACGAGTCGAAGATCGCCGCGGCGGAGGTCTTCGCGGGCAACAACATCCCCGTCACGCTCCTGCCCGACGACGTCCCGACGCCGCTCGTGACGTTCGCCGCCCCCTACCTCGGCGCGGCGTACGGCGTCATCATCACCTCGAGCCACAACCCGCCCGAGTGGAACGGCATGAAGGTGTTCCGCCAGGACGGCTCGCTGCCGCTCGACGAGGAGACCGACCGCTACCAGGACGAGGCGAACGCGCTGTCCGTGGACGAGGTCATCACGCTCGACATCGACCTGGCGCGGCGGGCCGGCGTCGTCGTCGACCGCGCGCTCACCGACCCGTACATCGACGCGATCGAGCAGATCGTCGACGTGGACGCGGTGCGCGGCTCGAACCTCGAGGTCGTCGTCGACCCCATGTACGGGACGAGCCAGCTCACGCTCGGCACGATCCTCGGTGACATGCGCGTGCGCGCCGACTTCATCCACGAGGCGCACAACCCCCTCTTCGGCGGCGTCGCGCCGGCGCCCGACCTGCAGCGGCTGTCCGCGCTCATCGAGAAGATCCGTTCGTCCAACGGGCGCTACGGGCTCGGCATGGCGACCGACGGCGACTCCGACCGCATCGGCATCGTCGACGAGACCGGCGAGTACATCTCGACGAACGACCTCCTGCTGCTGCTCTACTGGTACCTCCACGAGGTGCGCGGCGAGAAGGGCGGCGTCGTCCGCAACCTCGCGACGACGCACCTGCTGGACCGCCTCGCCGCACACTTCGGCGAGGACTCGTTCGAGTGCAAGGTCGGCTTCAAGCACGTCACCGCGGGCATGGAGAAGATCGGCGCCGTGCTCGGTGGCGAGTCGTCGGGCGGCCTGACGATCCGCGGCTGGATCCTCGGCAAGGACGGGATCTTCGCCTGCGCGCTCGTCGCCGAGATGCTGGCCCGCACGGGCAAGCGCATCTCCGAGCTGCGCGAGATGGTCTACGCGATCACCGGCCGGCTGTACTCGCTCGAGGCGGGCGTGCCCGCGACGCCCGAGATGCGGGTGGCCGTGCCGCGCCGGCTCGAGGCGGAGCCCCTCACGCACGTCGGTCCGTACCCTGTGGTCAGCGTGTCGCACCTCGACGGCACCAAGATCCTCCTCGAGGACGACAACTGGGCGCTCCTGCGCTTCTCCGGCACCGAGCCGGTCCTGCGCATGATCGTCGAGGCCGACAGCCCGGAGAAGGCCGCCGAGCTCCTCGACTGGCTGCAGGGCTTCGTCACCGCGGGCGTCTGACCCTCCGCCCGGCGCGCGTCACCCCGACAGCAGCCCTCCCGCACGCCAGCCTCGCCACCCCACCACCCCCGCACGAGCAAGGAACCCCCGCCCACCATGCGCTACGGATTCTTCGACACCGCCGCCGACGAGTACGTCATCGACCGCCCGGACGTCCCGGTGTCCTGGACCAACTACCTCGGCACCAAGAACCTCTGCACGGTCCTGTCGCACCACGGTGGCGGGTACTCGTACTACAAGTCGTCGGAGTACGGGCGCATCACCCGGTTCCGCCAGAACGGCGTCCCGCTCGACCGGCCGGGGCACTACGTGTACCTGCGCGACGACGCGGACGGCGACTACTGGTCCGTGTCCTGGCAGCCCGTCGGCAAGCCGCTCGACGACCCGGCGAACCCGGCCGTCTACACGACGCGCCACGGGCTCGGGTACACGCGCTTCGAGGCGCAGTACAAAGGCATCGACGCCAGCCAGACCGTCTTCATCCCCCTGGACGACGACGTCGAGCTGTGGGACGTGCGCCTCACGAACACGACGGACGAGGTCCGCGAGCTGACCGTCGCGGGGTACGTGGAGTTCTCGTTCCACACCATCTCGATCGACAACCAGAACCTGCAGATGTCGCTCTACGCGTCCGGCTCCTCGTACGAGGACGGGATCATCGAGTACGACTTCTACTACGAGCCGTGGACGTTCCACTACTTCACGTCGAGCGAGACGCCGTCGTCGTACGACTCGCTGCGCGACAACTTCGTGGGCCCGTACCGCACGGAGACGAACCCGGTCGCGATCGAGCGCGGCGAGGGCACCAACCAGTCCGCGACGACGCAGAACCACTGCGGCGCGCTGCAGCACAAGGTCACGCTGCAGCCGGGCGAGACGAAGCGTCTCGTGTACGTGCTGGGCTACGGCTCGCGTGACGGCGTGGGCCGCGACATCCAGAAGAAGTACGCCGACGTCGTGTCGGCGCCGGCCGAAGGCCGCACGCCGGCTGTCGACGCCGAGTTCCAGCGCCTGCGCGACCACTGGCGCGCCAAGCAGGACAAGCTGCGCATCCGCACGCCGCACGAAGGCATGAACACGATGATCAACGCCTGGACGCTGCTCCAGGCGGAGACGTGCGTGCAGTGGTCGCGCTTCGCGTCCTTCGTCGAGGTGGGTGGCCGCAACGGTCTGGGCTACCGCGACACGGCACAGGACGTCATGAGCGTCATCCACTCCAACCCGGTCAAGACGCGTCAGCGGATCGTCGAGCTGCTCCGGGCGCAGGTGGAGGCGGGCTACGGCCTGCACCTGTTCGACCCGAAGGCGTTCGACCCGGACGCCGAGAAGCTGCCCGACGTCCCGTCGCCGACGATCGTCCCGACGAAGGACCCGAAGGACCTCATCCACGGGCTCGAGGACACCTGCTCGGACGACCACCTGTGGCTCGTCCCGTCGGTCGTCGAGTACGTCAAGGAGACGGGCGACCACGGCTTCCTGGACCTCGAGATCCCTTTCGCGGAGGGCACGGCGGCGACCGTGTACGAGCACCTGCGCCGCGCGCTGCAGTTCTCGGCGGAGCAGGTCGGCCCGAACGGTGTCGCGCTGGGTCTGCGGGCCGACTGGAACGACTGCCTCAACCTGGGCGGCGGCGAGACGTCGCTCGTGACGTTCCTGCACGCGTGGGCGATCCGGGCCTTCCTGGAGGTCGCTGAGCCCCTGGCCGCCGCCGGTCGTCCGGGTGCGGGCGACGACGTCGCGCGCTGGACCACCGAGCTCGACCGGATCCGCGGCGTCGCCGACAGCGAGCTGTGGGACGGCGACTGGTGGATCCGCGGCTACACCCGGGACGGCGTGAAGATCGGCTCGGCGCAGAACGACGAGGGCAAGATCTTCCTCGAGCACCAGGCATGGCCCGTCATCGCGGGGATCACGAGCCAGGAGCGCGGGGAGCGGTCCATGGACTCGGTGCGCGAGCTCCTCGGCTCCGAGTACGGCAACCACCTGAACTGGCCGGCGTTCACGAAGGTCGACGACACGGTCGGGTTCGTGACCCGCGTGTACCCGGGCATCAAGGAGAACGCCGCGATCTTCTCCCACCCGAACGCGTGGCCGATCATCGCCGAGGCGCTCCTCGGCCGCGGCGACGAGGCCGTCGCGTTCTACGACGCGATCCTCCCGTACCACCAGAACGACAACATCGAGGTGCGCGGTGCCGAGCCGTACGCCTACGTGCAGTTCCTCTACGGGCGCGACCACGAGTGGTTCGGCAAGGCGCAGAACCCGTGGCTGACCGGGACCGCCGGCTGGATGTACACCGCGGTCACCAAGTACGTGCTGGGCGTGCGGCTCACGCTCGACGGCCTCGTCGTCGACCCGTCCGTCCCGAAGGACTGGGACGGCTTCGAGGTCCGTCGCGAGTGGCGTGACGCGGTCTACGAGATCGAGGTCCGCAACCCTGACCACGTGTCGCACGGCGTGGCGTCGGTGACGGTCGACGGTGTCGAGCACCCGGTGGGCGAGCCGGTGCCGGCGGCGCCGGCGGGTTCGACCGTGAGCGTCGTCGTCACGCTCGGCTGAGACGGACGTTGACGCGAGGAGGCCCCACCCGGTCCGGCCGGGTGGGGCCTCCTCGTGCGCGGTGACGTCCGACGTCAGGTGTCGATGCCGTACGGGTCGCGGTACGTGTCGTCGAACGTGCCGTTGTCGCTGAGGATCCCGAGCACGAGGAACAGCACGAACAGCACGGTGAGGACGGCCCCGACGACGATGCCCGCGATCGCGAGCCCCTTGCCGCGGGTGCCGTTCTTCTTGATGTCGTTGAGTGCGACGATGCCCAGGATCAGGCCGACGATGCTCGCTGCCCCGCACGTCACGATCCCACCGAGCGACACGGCCAGCGACGCGATCGCGAGCCCGCTGGTCCTGGCTGCCGGAGGCGCCCACACGGGCGGGGTGCCGTAGGGCCCCGGCTGCCGACCCGGGTAGCCCGGCTGGCCGGGGTACCCGCCCTGGCCGGGGTACGGCGTCGGTTGCCCGGGGTAGCCCGCGCCCGGCTGACCCGGCTGGCCCGGGTAGGCGCCCGGGTACGCCGGGGGCTGGCCCGACGGGGGCGGCGGGTACGCGCCCTGCTGCGGGGCGGCCGGACCGGTGGGCGGCGGGTAGGCCTGCGGCGGTGGGTACGCCCCGGCCGGAGGGTACGCGCCGGGGGTGCCGGTCGGCTGCTGACCCGGGTACGCGCCGCCCTGGGGTGCGTCGTAGGGGTTGTGCGGGGTGCCGGCCTTCGCGCCGTCGTCGGACGGTGTCGCGTAAGGGTTCGGGGGCGTGCCGTCGGACGGGGGTGTGCTCATGGCCAGGACCGTACCGTCCCGGGTGGCCGCCACGGAACAGGTCGTGGCAGGTCCGGTGCCGCCACGGGCCGTGGTGCGAGCGGTGTCAGGCGGCGGGGCTGGCGTCGGTGCCGTCGGTGACGTCGAGCACGACGGGGGCGTGGTCGGACGCGCCCTTCCCCTTGCGCTCGTCGCGGTCGACGGCGACGGCCGTGGTGCGGGCGGCGAGCGCGGGCGTCGCGTAGGCGAGGTCGATCCGCATGCCCTGGTTCCGGGGGAACCGGAGCTGGGTGTAGTCCCAGTAGGTGTACTTCCCGGGCTCGGGCAGGTGCTCGCGCGTGACCTCGGTCCACCCGGCGCGCGCGAACGCGGTGAACGCGTCCCGCTCCGCCGGCGTCACGTGGGTCTTCCCGGCGAAGAACGCGGGGTCCCAGACGTCCGTGTCGAGCGGGGCGACGTTCCAGTCGCCGGCGAGGAGCGCGGGGAGGTCGGGGTCGGCGGCGAGCCAGCCCTCGGCCGCGTCGCGCAGCCGGGCCAGCCAGTCCAGCTTGTACGCGTAGTGCGGGTCGTCGACCGCGCGCCCGTTCGGCACGTACAGCGACCAGACGCGCACGCCGGCGCAGGTCGCGCCGATCGCGCGGGCCTCACGGACCGTCGGGTCGCCGAACGTCGGCTGCTCGGGGAACCCGACCTCGACGTCCTCCAGGCCCACGCGCGACAGGACCGCGACACCGTTCCACTGCGAGAGCCCGACGTGCGCGACCTCGTACCCGGCGGCCTCGAACGGCAGCGTCGGGAACTGGTCGTCACGGCACTTCGTCTCCTGGACCAGGAGGACGTCCGTGCCGGACCGTTCGAGGAAGGCGAGCACCCGGTCGGCCCGGGAGCGGATCGAGTTGACGTTCCAGGTCGCGATGCGCACCGGCCCACCCTAGGTGACGCAGCGGGCCCACGGGACGGGCGTCGAGAGCCGCCGTGCCCCTAGGCTGACGGCATGGCGACGGCACTCATCACCGGGGCGAGCGCGGGGCTCGGGCTCGAGTTCGCGTGGCAGCTCGCGACGGCCCGGCACGACCTGGTCCTCGTGGCGCGCGACGAGGAGCGGCTGCACGACGTGGCGAGGCAGCTGCGCTCCGCCGCGGGCATCGACGTCGAGGTGCTGCGCGCCGACCTGTCCGTGCCCGACGACCTGGCGCGCGTGGCCCAGCGGGTCGCCGACCCCGAGCGGCCCGTGTCGTTGCTCGTCAACAACGCCGGGTTCCCTGTGAACCAACGGTTCGTGGGCGGCGACCTCAGCCAGGAGCTCCTCGCCCTCGACGTGCTCGTCAAGGCCGTCCTCGTGCTCGCGCACGCTGCCGCGGACGCCATGGTGACGCGGGGGCGCGGCGCGATCCTCAACGTGGCGTCGGTCGCGGCGCTGACGACGAGCGGCACGTACTCGGCGCACAAGGCGTGGGTCCGCACGTTCACCGAGGTCCTCGCCGTCCAGCTCAAGGGCACCGGCGTCACCGCGACCGCGCTGTGCCCGGGGCTGACGCACACCGAGTTCCACGAGCGGGCGGGCGTGGACACGTCGAACCTGCCGGACATCGCGTGGCTCGACGCCGAGAGCGTCGTGTCGGCGGCGCTCGCGGACGTGCGGCGCGGGGTCGTCATCTCGACGCCGTCGCTGCGCTACACCGTCGCGTCCGGGTTCCTGCGGGCGATCCCGCGCTCGGCGGTGCGGGCTCTCGACGCCGGTGGCCTCACGGGTATGCGGGGCCGCTGGGCGAAGAAGGGCTGAGGGCGGGGCACTACCCTGGTCCCGTGACCGACGCCTCCGCCCCGTTCTCCCCGACCCCTCGCGAGCAGCTCCGTGAGCTCATCAAGGAGCTCGCCGTCGTGCACGGCACGGTGACGCTGTCGTCCGGCAAGGAGGCCGACTACTACGTCGACCTGCGCCGCGTGACGCTGCACCACCGTGCGGCGCCGCTCATCGGGCACGTGCTGCTCGACCAGCTCGAGGAGCTCGGACTGGGCACGGCCGACGTGGACGCCGTGGGCGGCCTGACGCTCGGTGCCGACCCGATCGCGACGGCCCTGCTGCACGCGGCGGCGTCCCGCGGGCAGGACCTCGACGCGTTCGTCGTCCGCAAGGCCGCGAAGGCGCACGGCATGCAGCGCCAGATCGAGGGCCCCGACATCACGGGCCGCAAGGTCGTCGTCCTGGAGGACACCACGACGACGGGCGGGTCGCCGATCGCGGCGGTCGAGGCGTGCAGGGAGGCCGGGGCCGAGGTCCTCGCCGTCGCGACGATCGTCGACCGGGCCACGGGCGCGGCCGAGAAGATCGAGGCGCTGGGCGTGTCGTACCACTACCTGTTCGACCTGGCGGACCTCGACCTGGCGTGACGCCCGCCTGAACCCGTCGGGGCGGCCCGCCGCGGCCCGACCTTTCTCACCCCCCGGTCGCCGCGCGGCCACCGTGTCGCGGTGTGACCATCGACAGATGGGCAGGGTGGCTTCGACGACGGCGACGGTGTTCGCGGCGCTGGGCGGGTTCGCGGTGATGGTCGCCAGCGCGCTCACCTGGGTGCTCCCGGTGGACGGCAGGTCCGCGCTCGCGCCGTCGGGCGCGACCGCGTCGTCGCTGCTCGCGTCGACCTACCAGCGCTCCACGGACTTCACGTCGTCGGCGGGGATCGTCCTGCTGGTCACGGGTGCGCTCACGACCGTCGGCGCGATCGCGGGCTCCCGGGCGATGACGGCGCTCTTCGCCGCCCTGTCGCTGATCGTGGGGGTCGACTGGCTCGTGTCCGCGGGCTCGGCGTACGACGGCGTCGCCGCCGGGCACCTGGCGCCCGGCGGATGGCTCGGTCTCGGCGGGGCGGCCGTCGCGCTCGTCTGCTCGTTCGACGTACGCCGCAACGCCCGCGGGCTGAGCTCGACCCACGGCGCCCGCCGCGCCTGAGCCCGCCGACCCGACGCGACGTCAGACCCGGTCGACGAGGTCCGCGATCGACCCGACGACCTCGCTGGGCCGGAACGGCCAGCTCTCGACGTCCTCGGCCTTCGTCGAGCCCGTGAGCACGAGGAACGTGTGCAGCCCCGCCTCGATCCCGGCGACGACGTCGGTGTCCATGCGGTCGCCGATCATCGCGGTGCGCTCGGAGTGCGCGTCGATCCGGTTGAGGGCGGACCGGAACATCATGGGGTTGGGCTTGCCCACGAAGTACGGGTCGCGCCCGGTCGCCTTGGTGATCATCGCGGCGACCGCGCCGGTGGCAGGCAGGGGGCCGTCGACGCTCGGACCGGTCGCGTCGGGGTTCGTGCAGATGAACCGGGCTCCGTCACGGATCAGCCGGACGGCCCGCGTGATCGCCTCGAACGAGTAGGTGCGGGTCTCGCCGACGATCACGTAGTCCGGGTCGCTGTCGGTGAGCGTGTAGCCGGCCTCGTAGAGCGCGGTGGTGAGCCCCGCCTCGCCGACCGCATAGGCCTTGCCGCCCGGCATCTGCTGGGAGACGAACGTCGCGGTCGCGAGCGCGGACGTCCAGATCGACTCCTCCGGGACGTCGATGCCGCTCGCGGAGAGCCGGGCCCGCAGGTCGCGCGGCGTGTAGATCGAGTTGTTCGTCAGGACGAGGAACGGTCGTCCCTTGTGCTGCAGCCGGTCGAGGAACTCGGCGGCGCCGGGGATGGCCTTCTGCTCGTGGACGAGCACGCCGTCCATGTCGGTGAGCCAGGTGTCGATCTCGCGGGTCGTCTCCGTCATCTCAGGCGTCCTCTCGCTGGGGGTGGACGGTGTCCTCGACGGGGCGCGGCGGGACGCCGGCGGCGCGGCCGTGGCGCGGACCCGGGGCGACCTGCTCGCCCGCGGCGGCGCGCGAGGCCCGGGACTGCTTGCGGGCCTCGAGCGCGATCGGCACGACGGAGAGCAGCACGATCGCGATGAAGATCGGCTCGATGTTGTCGCGGATGAACGGCACGTTGCCGAGGAAGTAGCCGAGCGTCGTGACGAGGGCCGTCCAGACGAACGTGCCGACGAGGCTGTACGGCGCGAACGTCCGGTACCGCATGCGTCCGATACCGGCCGCGATCGGTGCGAAGGTCCGCACGACGGGCACGAACTGTGCCAGCAGGATCGTCCGGCCGCCGTAGCGGTCGAAGTACTCGTTCGTCTTCTCGATGAACTCGGGACGCAGGATGCGGGAGTCCGGTCTGCTGAAGAGCTTCGGGCCGGCGAGCTTGCCGACGAGGTAGCCGCACTGGTTGCCCGCGAACGCGGCGCAGAACAGCATCCCGATGAGCAGCGGCAGCGGGATGTCAAGGTGGCTGCCCGGTTTCGCGGCCGCCACCAGGAGCCCGGCGGTGAACAGCAGGGAGTCGCCCGGCAGGAAGGGGAACACCAGGCCGGTCTCGACGAACACGATGACGAGGATCCCGACGAGGGCGAGCGACCCGAACCGGTCGATGAGGTTGTTCGGGTCGATGAGGTCGAGGGGGCTGGCCACGGGGTGGCCGCTCGCGGCGCCCGCAGCGCTGAGCGCGTCGACGAGGTCGACGAGGTGGGCGGTCATGCGGCCAGCCTAGTGGCCCACCTTCGGCTCGCCTGAGGGCGCCGTGCGGACGTCCTGTGCAGGCCTCTCGGGACGCGCGACGGCGCCGCCCCGGGCGTGCGAACGCCGCGTCTGGCACGATCTCGGGCATGACGGACGAGACGGCGCGCACGGTCGCGGTGGTCGGGGCGACGGGGCAGGTCGGGCAGGTCGTGGTGCGGGACGCGGACGCACGCGGGCTCGCGGTGCGGGGCGTGTCCCGCTCGGTCCCCGCGGACGACGACCCGCGCCGCGCGGCAGGGGCGACCTACAGCGCGGTGGACGTCCTGGGCGCGGCCCAGGAGCCGACGGTCGCGGCGCTGGCCACGGCGTTCGAGGGCGCCGACGCGGTGGTGCTCGCGACGAACGCGACCGCCGGCGACCTCGACGTGTACCGGACCGGCACGCGCCGGGTCGTGGAGGCGGCAGGACGCGCGGGCGTCCGCCGGCTCGTCGTGCTGTCGATCGCGAACGTCGACCAGGGCACCGACTACCCGTACTACGCGGCGCACGCGGAGCAGAACGAGATCGCGCTCGCCGGCCCGGTGCCCGCGACGGTCGTCCGGGCGACCCAGTTCCACACGTTCCTCGCGTACGTCCGGTCGGTCCCTCCGGCCCGGACGCTCACCCGGCTCGGCCTGCTGCCGTACCCGCGCGGCACGCGGTTCCAGACGATCGACGTGCGGGACGTGGCGCGGCTGCTCGTCGACGCGACGTCCGACGACGGCCCGGCGCGCGCGGTCGACGTGGGCGGCCCGCAGGTGCGGGACGCGAAGGACCTCGTGCACGCCGAGCGCGCCGCCCGGGGGTCCCGCCGCGTCCCGGTCGGCGTCCGGGTGCCCGGCCCGGTCGGCACGTTCTTCCGGGAAGGGCGCAACCTCGTGCCGGACCATCACGAGGGCCGCATCACGTTCGACGAGTGGCTCCGCTCCGGTGACGGGGTCTGACGCGCCGGGGCCGGACGTCCCAGAGCCGCGCGTGGTCGGGGTCGGCCCCTGGCCGGGCGGGGAGGACGCCTGGCCGCGTGTCGCCGGGCCGGGCGGGGAGCCCGTGCTCGACCCGCGCTACGACCCCGAGCTCCTCGCGGGCGGCGACACCCGCAACGTCGTCGACGCGTACCGGTACTGGACGGTCGAGGCCGTCGTCGCCGACATGGACCGGCGCCGCGCGCAGCGCCCCGACGTCGCACTGTTCGTCGCGGTGAAGAACTGGGCGCACGACCTCAACATCGGGTCGGTCGTCCGCACGGCCAACGCGTTCAACGCGGCCGGGGTGCGGATCGTCGGGCGGCGCCGTTGGAACCGCCGGGGCGCGATGGTCACTGACCGTTACCTGCACGTCGAGCACGACCCGGACGTCGCGTCGATCGCCTCGTGGGCGGCGGGGGAGGGCCTCCCGCTCGTCGGGATCGACAACGTGCCCGGGTCGCGACCGCTCGAGGGGTATGCGCTGCCGGCCCGGTGCGTCCTGCTGCTGGGGCAGGAGAGCGCGGGGCTGTCCTCCGAGGCGCAGGCGGCGTGCGACGTCGTCCTGCACGTCACGCAGCACGGCTCGACCCGGTCCCTCAACGCGGCGGCGGCCGCCGCGATCGCGATGTGGGCGTGGTCGTCCCGCGCGCAGGACCCCGGGCAGACGTCCGCCATGAGGGACGCCTGATGCGCCGGGGCTGAGTCGTGACAGAATCGAGGGAGCCCCACGGTCCTCGCCCGGCCGTCAGACGCGCTCGCGAGACGGCTCCGGCACGGGACCATCCTCTCCACCCCACAGGAGCGCATCCCGATGCCCATCGCAACCCCCGAGATCTACGCCGAGATGATCGACCGCGCGAAGGCGGGCTCGTTCGCCTACCCGGCCGTCAACATCACGTCGTCGTCCACGATCACCGCCGCCCTCCAGGGCTTCGCGGAGGCCGAGTCCGACGGCATCATCCAGGTGTCGGTCGGCGGCGCCGAGTACGGCTCGGGCTCGACCGTCAAGGACCGCGTCGCCGGTTCGCTCGCGCTCGCGGCCTACGCCCGCGAGGTCGCGAAGAACTACCCCGTGCAGATCGCGATCCACACCGACCACTGCGCCAAGCAGAACATCGACTCGTGGGTCCGCCCGCTGCTCGTGCTCGAGGCCCAGCAGGTCAAGGACGGCGGCCTGCCGACCTTCCAGTCGCACATGTGGGACGGCTCGACCGTGCCGCTCGACGAGAACCTCGTCATCGCCGAGGAGCTCCTCGAGCTCTCCGTCGCGGCCCGCACGATCCTCGAGATCGAGATCGGCGTCGTCGGCGGCGAGGAGGACGGCCACGAGGCCGAGATCAACGAGAAGCTCTACACCACCCCCGAGGACGGCCTCGCCACGGTCCGCGCGCTCGGTACGGGTGAGAAGGGCCGCTACCTGACGGCCCTCACGTTCGGCAACGTGCACGGGGTGTACAAGCCGGGTGCGGTCAAGCTGCGTCCGTCGCTCCTCAAGGAGATCCAGGACGCGGTCGGCGCCGAGGTCGGCAAGACGAACCCGTTCGACCTGGTCTTCCACGGTGGCTCGGGCTCGACGGCCGCCGAGATCGCCGAGGCGGTCGACAACGGCGTCATCAAGATGAACATCGACACCGACACCCAGTACGCGTACACGCGTCCGGTCGCGGCCCACATGTTCTCGAACTACGACGGCGTCCTGAAGGTCGACGGCGAGGTCGGCAACAAGAAGGCGTACGACCCGCGCGCCTGGGGCAAGGCTGCGGAGGCCGGCATGGCCGCCCGCATCGTCGAGGCCGCGCAGCAGCTGCGCTCGGCGGGCCACAAGCTCTGACCACCACCCGTGCGCCCGGCCGTGCGCCGGGCGGGTGACAGCGAGAAGGGCCCCGGCCCGCGGATCCGTCCGCGGGCCGGGGCCCTTCGCTCTGCTGGTGCCGGTGCCGGTGCCGGTGCCGGTGCCGGTGCCGGTGCCGGTGCCGGTGCTGGTGGCTGGTGCAGGACCGGACCGGCTCAGGCGAGCCCGGGGTCCGTGTCGAGCAGCTCGACGATCTCGTCGATCCGGGTCACGCTGAGCAGGAACTTCATGCTCGGCGGCGCGCGGAGCACCCGGACGGGCGGGTTGGCGCGGGTGGCGAGGTCGGCGAGCAGCGACACCCCGGACGAGTCGATGAACGTCACGTGGTGGGCGTCGACCTCGATGCCCTTGCCGGTCGCCTCGACGGCGCGGAAGGCGCCACGCAGCTCGCGCTCGAGGTCGATGTCGATCTCGCCGGCCAGCACGACGCGGACGCGGGTCGCGCCCTCGATCACGCCGACGGTGCCCTCCTCGCGGGCGGAGCCGGTGACGGCGTCCGCGTGGAGGTCGGCGTGCGGCTGGTCGACGAGGGCGCCTCCGGTGTCGGCGGACGCGTCGGAACGGTGTTTCTGGTCGGGCACGTGCCCAATGTACGGCCCGCGAGGGCATCGGGACAGTACCCTCGCAGGGAGCCGTGCCGTGCTGACCTGCGCGAGCGACCCTCGGGAGGTGTGCCGTTGATGGAGCCGTCGCCTCGTCGCGGGCTGCCGGACGCAGCCTTGCGTACCGCGCTGGAGACGAGCGCCGTCCCGATGTACCTCATGGCGACGCCGGAGCACGGGCTCACGGTCGAGTGGGTGAACGACGCCTTCGTGGCGCACGCGGGGGTGGCGCGCGTCGACCTGCTGGGTCGCCGGGTGAGCGTCCTGCGCGGCCTGATCGACGACCTGCCTGACCTCGAGGCGCTCCGCACGGCGCTGCGCGGCGACCGGAGCTTCGCGGTGACGGTCCGGGACGCGCCCACCGCGGGAGCGGCGGGCTGGGTCCAGCTGAGCTTCAGCCCGATCCGCGGCGACGACGGGGCGATGACGCACTGGTTCTGCGTGCTGAACGCCCTGCCGGAGCGTCCGGAGGAGACGGAGAGCCTCTCGTCGTTGGAGATGAGCCGTCGCCGCATGGCGCGGCTGGACCTGATGACGCAGGTCAGCGGCCTGCTGACGGACCTCGACCACCCGCACGTCCTGCGGGAGATCGCGGACGTCCTGGGGCGTGCGGCGGGCTGTCGGATCTTCTTCTACATGGACGACAAGGGCCTCGCGTACACGGAGAGCGTGGACGTGAACACGCCGCCGAGCTCGCGGCTGGTGCGCGGTCCGCAGACGCGGCCGGTGCCGCTCGTCGCGGGCACCGAGCAGACCTGGGCCCCGGACGTCGTGCAGGCGGTGCTCGACGGGGAGGACGCCGGACCGGTCGACGTGTCGTTGGACGCGCGCTATCCGCCGCGCAGCGCGAGCGCCGTCCTGGTGCGGGACCTGCGGGCGCGGCTCGAGACGGACGGCGTGACGGCACGAGGCATCGTGGTGCACCCGGTGCCGGGTCGGCGTCGCGTGCTGGGGCTGCTCGTCGTGGTGCTGGAGCCGGGTCGAGAATTCACCCCCTCGTTGACGCCCGGGACGACCCTGCGGGCGGTGTCCCGGCGCGCGGGGATGCTCATCGACACGGCGCGTCTGTACGCGCGCGAGCACCGGGTGGCGGAGACGCTGCAGCGGGCGATGCTGCCCGAGCAGGCGGACGTGCACGGTCTGGACGTGTGGACGTACTACGCGCCGAACTCGGACCACGCCCAGGTGGGCGGCGACTGGTACGACGTCCTGCAGCTCACGGAGCACGACGTGGGGCTCGTGGTGGGCGACGTCGTCGGTCACGACGTCGAGGCGGCCGCGACGATGGGGCAGATGCGGTCGGTGGTGCGGTCGTACGCGTTCGAGATGACGGCGCCGGGCGCGGTCCTGGAGCGTGTCGACGAGCTCGTGGCGGGGATGCGGCTGCCGCGCGCGTCGAGCCTCGTGTACGCACGCCTGGAAGCGCGTGACGAGCCGGTCGCCGAGCCCGTCGCGGCGCGGCACGCGGCGCCGGAGGGCGTCGAGGCGCCTCCGGCGACCTCGACACGGACGTGGCGCCTGAGCTACTCGCGGGCGGGTCACCTGCCGCCCGTGCTGGTGCGCGGGGACCGGTCGGTGCTGCTGGACGGCGCGGGCGGGTCCCTCATCGGGTACGGCTCGACGCCGCGTGCGACGGACGAGCTCGAGCTGCAGAGCGGCGACGTCCTCGTGTTCTACACGGACGGCCTGATCGAGCGCCGGGACCGCGACCTGCGCGAGGGGCTCGCGGTGCTGGGCGAGGAGCTCGCGGGCATGGGTCCGTCGGACGCGGCGGGCATCGGTGAGCAGCTCCTGGCCCGGGTGGGGTCGACGCCGGAGGACGACATCGCGGTGGTCGTGGTCCGGGTGCCCGGTGTCGGGGACGACGAGCGGTTGCAGGACGGAGGTCCGCGCAGCCGACGGTGGCTGCTCCCGAACGAGCCGTCGTCGATCGCCCGGGCGCGGCACGTGGTGGTGCGCACGTGCACGGCGTGGGGCGTCCCGGGGGCCGCGGCGGTCGAGCTGGTGGCGTCGGAGCTCGTGGCGAACGCGGTGATGCACGGGTGGGGGCACGTGGCGTTGCGCCTGTTCGACACGGCGGACGGCCTGCGCATCGAGGTCGAGGACGCGAACCCGTCGCCGCCGGTCGCGACGGACGGCCACATCAACCGGGGTGGCGGGTTCGGGATGCAGATCGTGGAGCGGCTCGCAGACTGGGGGTGGCGTCCGACGCGGGTCGGAAAGGTCGTGTGGGCGAAGGTGCACCCGGCGGGTGCGGGTCGGCTGACGCCGGCGGGCGGGACGCCGCGCGCGCAGGTGTGAGGCGCGCCGCGCGGGCCCGATTTACCTGATACCCCGCGTCTTATGAAGTCATGATGGGAGCGTCGGCACCGATGCCGGCGGGCAGTCACCACAGCGACGGAGCGATCTCATGACGACGACCCAGACCCCCGCAGGCACCGTCCCCGGCGGCGTCGGGACGAGCGAGCCGCACTACGAGCTCTCGCAGCCGCTCGACCCGGACCTCGGCGGCGCGTTCGCCGGCGCGACCGCGGACGAGCGCGCGCACCAGGCGCGCATCCGCGCGTTCGTGCAGGACGAGGTGCTCCCCGTGATCGACGGGTACTGGGAGCGCGCCGAGTACCCGCTCGACCTCGTGCGCCGCATGGGAGAGCTCGACCTGCTGCGCGACGGTGTCGACGTCCCCGGGTTCCCCCGCACCAGCCTGTTCGGCGCCGGCCTCGGCGCGATGGAGATGTCGCGCGGCGACGGGTCGATCGCGACCGTCTGCGGCGTCCAGGGCGGCCTCGCGCTCCGCTCGATCATGATGCTCGGCTCCGACGAGCAGAAGGACCGGTGGGGCGAGCCGCTCGCCCGCGGCACCGCGCTCGGCGCGTTCGCCCTCACCGAGCCGACCCACGGGTCGGACTCCGTGTCGCTCGAGACCCGCGCGCGCACCGTCCCCGGCGGCTACCGCATCACGGGCGAGAAGAAGTGGATCGGCAACGGCTCGACCGGCGGCGTCACCGTCGTGTGGGCGCGCGGCGACGACGGGCAGGTGCACGGCTACCTCGTCCCGCAGGACGCCGACGGGTACCGCGCGACCACCATCGAGGGCAAGCTCTCGCTGCGCGCCATCTGGCAGGCGCACATCGTGCTCGACGACGTGTTCGTGCCCGAGGACGCTCTCCTGCCGGGCGCCGAGTCGTTCAAGGACACCTCCCGCGTGCTCGCCGCAACTCGGCTCGGGGTGGCGTGGGCCGCCGTCGGCCAGGCCACCGCGTGCTACGAGTCCGCGGTCGCCTACTCGCAGCAGCGCGTGCAGTTCGGGCGGGTGCTCGCGAAGAGCCAGATGGTCCAGGAGCGGCTCACCCAGATGCTCTCCACGCTCACCCAGATGCAGCTCACCGTCGCGGCCATGACCCGCCTCGACGAGCAGGGCGCCCTCACCGGCCCGCAGGCGTCCCTCGCCAAGTACACGTGCACCCGTGGCGCCCGGCAGATCGCCGCGATCGCACGCGACATGCTCGGCGGCAACGGGATCCTCCTGCGGAACCGCGTCGCGCGGCACTTCGCGGACCTCGAGGCGCTGCACACCTACGAGGGCACCGAGAGCGTCCAGGCGCTCATCGTGGGCCGCGCGATCACGGGCTACTCGGCGTTCGCCTGACCGGCGAGGTGGGTCTCGAGCCGGTCGAGCAGCCCGACCTGCCCCGCGACGAGCAGGTCGCGGGCCTCGCCGAGGCCCACCCAGCGGGTGCGGTCGACCTCGGGGAACTCCTGCGTGCGCCGCGACCGCGGCGGCCACTCGAGCTCGAAGGTGTTCGACGCGGGGTGCCCCGGGTCGGGCAGGTCCCAGCCGTCCGGAACCCGGCGTGCCCACGCGACGACCTCCTTGCCCGACCGCTGCCGGACCGTGCCGAGCGGCACGTCCGGGGCAGCCGTCGGCGGCTCCACGCCCAGCTCCTCCGTGGTCTCCCGGACGGCGGCGTCGTGCTCGTCCTCGGCGCTGCCGTCCGGGAGCGTCCCGAGCTCGCCCTTGGGGATCGACCACGCCCGTGCGTCCTTGCGCGCCCAGAACGGGCCGCCCATGTGCGCTACCAGCACCACGACGCGACCGGGGGCGTCCGCGTCGCCGTCCCGGTAGAGCAGCAGGCCCGCGCTGCGCGCCGTCACGACGCGGTCACGGGTGTCGCGCGCACGGGTGCCGACACGGGGGCCGACCCGTCAGGCGGACGTGCTGGTCGACGGGGCCGACAGGTCCGGGCAGCGGTGCGACGGGTCGATCCGGAACATGTCGAGCGCGCCGCACACCTCCAGGACGAACAGGTCGCGGTCGCTCGCGCCGCGCAGCACGGTCGCGCCGCCGCGCTTGCGGCCCGAGTCGGCGAGCGAGATGAGGAACGCCGCGCCCGTCGAGTCCATGAACGTCACCTTGCACATGTCGATGACGAGGAGCTGTCGGCGCAGGCCGACCACGCGGGCGGCGATCTCGGGGAACTGGTCGCGTTCGGCGAGGTCCAGGTCCCCGGCGATCACGAGGGTCGTCGTCGCCGGCGACGTCGCGATCTCGATCATGTGCCCCACGGTATCGACCCGCGCAAGGCTTCGCTCACGCGGTCACGTACCGACACGGTCACGGTCCGTGGTGCGGCACCCGGCGTGCGAGGGAACGACAATGGCCGCATGAGCACCCACGCGAACCTCCTCGGGCCCGAGCCCGTCCGCCTGCCCGACCACGACGTCGACGTCCGCGCAGCCCTCGCCGCGGGGGACGCGCCGTCCACCGTCGCGGCCGGCCACCCGTCGTCGTCGCTCGCGTGGGCGGTCCTCGCCGAGGTGGCCCTGGCGGGTGAGGGAACCGAGGATGCCGTCCGCGCCTATGCGTTCGCGCGCACCGGCTACCACCGTGGTCTCGACGCGCTGCGCCGCGCCGGCTGGCGCGGCCAGGGCCCGATCCCCGTCGACCACGTGCCCAACCAGGGCTTCCTGCGCGCGCTCGTCGCGCTCGCCGACGCCGCCGGCCGGATCGGCGAGGACGACGAGGCGCAGCGCTGCACGACCTTCGTCGCCGACTCGGACGTCGACGTCGCGGCGGTACGGGCGCTCGTCTGAGGGGGGACGGTAAACTCTCTCTTTGGCGCCCGCCGACCGGGGACGCGTGCGACGCCGAATCCTTTGACCGTTCCCGAACTCTTCCGTGGAAGTGGTGAGCCATGCCTGCCGTGGTGCTGATCGGTGCCCAGTGGGGCGACGAGGGCAAGGGCAAGGCGACGGACCTGCTCGGGTCCCGCGTCGACTACGTCGTGAAGTTCAACGGCGGGAACAACGCCGGCCACACCGTCGTCATCGGCGACGAGAAGTACGCGCTGCACCTGCTGCCGTCGGGCATCCTGTCGCCGGGCGTCGTCCCGGTCATCGCGAACGGCGTGGTCGTCGACATCGACGTGCTGTTCGAGGAGCTCGACGCGCTGGTCGCGCGCGGCGTCGACGTCTCGCGGCTGCTGGTGTCCGGCTCGGCGCACGTCATCGCGGGCTACCACCGCACGGTCGACAAGGTCACCGAGCGTTTCCTCGGCAAGCGCCGCATCGGCACGACCGGCCGCGGCATCGGCCCGGCGTACGCCGACAAGATCAACCGCGTCGGCATCCGCATGTGGGACCTCTTCGACGAGAAGATCCTCGCGGAGAAGGTCGAGGGCGCCCTCGACCAGAAGAACCACCTGCTCGTGAAGGTCTACAACCGTCGTGCGATCACGGTCGACGAGACCGTCGAGGAGCTGCTCACGCACGCCGAGCGCCTCAAGCCGATGGTCACCGACACGTCGCTCGTGCTCAACCGGGCGCTCGACGACGACAAGGTCGTGCTGTTCGAGGGCGGCCAGGCGACGATGCTCGACGTCGACCACGGCACCTACCCGTTCGTCACGTCGTCGAACGCGACCGCGGGCGGCGCGGTCACGGGTGCGGGCATCGGCCCGACGCGCGTGAGCGGCGTCATCGGGGTCGTCAAGGCGTACACGACCCGCGTCGGCGAGGGCCCGTTCCCGACCGAGCTGTTCGACCAGTGGGGCGAGTACCTGCAGAAGACGGGCGGGGAGTTCGGCGTCACCACGGGCCGCGCCCGGCGCTGCGGCTGGTACGACTCGGTCATCACGCGGTACGCCACCCGGATCAACGGCATCACCGACCTCGTGCTCACCAAGCTCGACGTCCTCACCGGCATCGAGAAGATCCCGGTGTGCGTCGCGTACGAGGTCGACGGCGTCCGGTACGACGAGATGCCGACCGACCAGACGGCGTTCCACCACGCGAAGCCCGTGTACGAGGAGCTCGACGGCTGGTGGGAGGACATCTCCGGGGCGCGGACCCTCGACGACCTGCCCGTCAACGCGCAGCGCTACGTCAAGGCGCTCGAGGAGATGTCGGGCACGCGGATCTCCACGATCGGTGTCGGCCCGCAGCGGGACGCCACGATCCAGGTGCACGACCTCATCGGCTGAGAAGGGTGGTTGCCCGGGTGACCGATCTGGCTGCGCGGCAGCACGCCGCTGCCGTCGACGCGGAGTCGGCGGCGCGCCTCGCCGCGCGCGGGCTCGACCTGCGCCTCGTCGACACGGACGCGGAGCGCGACGCCTACTCGCAGGTCGTGGCGCGCGGGTTCCTCGACACCGAGCGGTCGACCGAGCAGCTCGACGCGGTCCGCGAGCGGTCGGCGTACCGCCGGCTCGTCGGGGTGTACGACGTCGCGGCCCCTGTGCCCGACGCTCCCGTCGGGACGATCGCCGGCTGGGTCGCCGAGCTCTCCGTGCCGGGCGGAGCGACCGTCCCGTCGCTGGCCGTGAGCGCCGTGACCGTCGCGCCCACGCACCGCCGTCGTGGCATCGCGCGGGCGCTGGTCGAGGGCGAGCTGAGGACGGCCGCGTCGCTCGGCGTGCCGGTCGCCAGCCTCACCGTCAGCGAGTCGCCGCTCTACGGGCGGTACGGCTTCGCGGCGGCCGCCGCCGTCACGTCGTGGCGCATCGACCCGCAGCGGGCCGGTTGGGTGGCGCCGGACCCCGCGGGCCGCGTCGACTTCGTGCCGCGCGAGCGCTGGCGCGAGCTCGCGCCAGCGCTGCACGAACGGGTCCGCCCGGGGGTCCCGGGCGAGCTCGCCGCACCCGCCGCCCTGTGGGACACCCTCGCCGGCACCCGTCCGGACGCCAAGGACGCGGCGAAGATCCGGGCCGTGCAGCACACGGACGCCGACGGCGTGGTCCGCGGCCTGCTCGTCTACACCGTCGACGAGAACCCGGACGACTACGCGCGCTCGACCGCGACCGTGTCGTACCTGCTCGCCGAGACGCCCGACGCCTACGCGGCGCTGTGGCGGTTCGTGCTCGACCTCGACCTGATCGGCGAGGTCCGCGCGAGCGAGCTGTCCGTCGACGAGCCCCTGCTCTGGATGCTCGCCGACCAGCGTGCCGCGCACGTCGAGGTCGTCGACCACCACTACGTCCGCGTGCTCGACGTGCCGGTGGCCCTGGCCGCGCGGCGCTACGGCGCCCCGGGCGTGCTCGCGCTCGACGTCACCGACCCGCTCGGGATCGCCGCAGGGCACTGGCTCCTCACCGTCGGCGACGACGGGCGCGGAACCGTCGAGGAGCGGTCGTCCGACGACGTCCCGGCCGGGGCCGTCCGGGTCGCGCTGGGGGTCACGGAGCTGTCGGCCGCCTACCTGGGCGGGGTGTCCGTCGCGACGCTCGCCGCCGCGGGCCGGGTGCACACGTCGGGCACAGGCGGCGCGCAGCGTGCCGCGCAGATGCTCGGGTGGCACGACGCGCCGCGGCTCACGTACTGGTACTGAGGGCTCGTTCCGACGCCGACGCGACTAGGATCGGGAGACGTGAAGATCCTCGTCGTCGGGTCCGGTGCTCGCGAGCACGCCATCGTCCACAGTCTCGCGAGGGAGGGCCTGCACGGCCTGCGCCACGACCTCCATGCGGCCCCCGGCAACCCGGGCATCGGCGAGGAGGCCACGCTCCACGCCGTCGACCAGCTCGACCCCGCCGCCGTGACCGCCCTCGCCCAGCGTCTGCACGCCGACCTCGTCGTCGTCGGGCCCGAGGCGCCGCTCGTCGCGGGCGTCGCCGACGCCGTCGCCGAGGCCGGCATCCCCGTCTTCGGCCCCAGCGCGGCCGCCGCGCACCTCGAGGGCTCCAAGGCGTTCGCCAAGGAGGTCATGGCCGCCGCGGACGTCCCGACCGCCATGGCCCGCGTCTGCACCACGGCCGCCGAGGCCGAGGACGCGTTCTCCGCGTTCGGCAAGCCCTACGTCGTCAAGGACGACGGCCTCGCCGCGGGCAAGGGCGTCGTCGTGACCCTCGACCTCGCCGCCGCCCGCGCCCACGCGAAGGCCTGCCTCGCCAAGAAGGGCGGCCGGGTCGTCGTCGAGGAGTTCCTCGACGGCCCCGAGGTGTCGCTGTTCTGCATCAGCGACGGCCGCACCGTCGTCCCGCTCGCCCCCGCCCAGGACTTCAAGCGGGCGTTCGACGACGACCGCGGCCCCAACACGGGCGGCATGGGCGCGTACAGTCCGCTGCCGTGGGCGCCGAAGGGTCTGGTCCAGGAGGTCGTCGAGCGGGTCGCGCAGCCCACCGTCGACGAGATGCGCGACCGCGGCACGCCGTTCGTCGGCGTCCTGTACTGCGGGCTCGCGCTCACGAGCCGCGGCCTGCGGGTCATCGAGTTCAACGCGCGGTTCGGCGACCCCGAGACGCAGTCCGTGCTCGCCCGCCTCGAGACGCCGCTCTCGACGATCATGCTGGCCGCCGCGCAGGGCCGCCTCGCCGAGGTCGGGCGGCTGCGCTGGAGCCCGGAGGCCGCCGTGACCGTCGTCGTCGCCGCCCACGGGTACCCCGGCCAGGTCCGGCAGGGCGACCCGATCGTCGGGACGCACCACGCGCGCGAGGTCCCCGGGGTCCACGTCCTGCACGCCGGCACCGCCGTCGTCGACGGCACCCTCGTCAGCGCGGGCGGGCGCGTGCTGTCCGTCGTCGCCACGGGCGACGACCTGCACGCGGCACGACGCCGCGCCTACGACGGCGTGGACCACATCACCCTGCCCGGGTCCCACTACCGCACCGACATCGCGAAGGCCGCCGCCGGGAGCGACCACGCCACCCACGACCTGCACGACAACTACCCGGCCGAGCGGTTCTGACGCCCCTGCCCGCCGCCACGTGGATCGGTTGCTGCGCGAGGTCGCCGGACGTGTCATGATCTGCCCGTTCCGGGCCGGATGATCTCGGACGTCCGAAGAGAGCGGGGGAGAACGCCATGAGAGCCGGACTTCTGGGGCTTGTGCTGGTCGTCGTGCTGATCGGCCTCCTGGTGGCGTGGGTGATCGCGCTCGTCGAGGCGGCGACGTCGCCGCGCCTGACCAGCAACGAGCGGCTGCTGTGGCTGATCCTCATCGCGCTCGCGTCGTTCGTCGGCACGATCCTGTGGTTCGCGATCGGCCGGAACCAGGGGACTGCCGTGACGCCCGGGTGGCCTGATGCCCCGGCCGGTCGACCCGCTGGACCGCCGCCCGCCGGCACGTTCGGGCCCGCCCGGACGCCGGACGAGCACTGACCCGCCCGCAGGACCGCGGTCCACGCAGGACGCCCCGCCTCCCTGGCCTGGAGATCTGGCCGGGAGACGGGGCGTCCTGCCTGCTGGTGCTCGGGCGGCGCCGCGCCCCGGGCTGAGCGTCAGCCCTGCAGGAGCTCCGCGCGCAGGACGACGCGGTCGAACAGGTTCTGGTCGATGCCCTTGCTGAGGTAGGTGCTCCAGGACCCGTAGGCCGACTGCACCTCGTCGAAGCCGGAGGCCAGGTACTCGGGGCGCACGTCGAGCAGCGGCTTGTAGATCGCGGCGTAGGCCGCCGGCATCTGCGCGAGCGTGGCGGCGTTCGCTGCGGCGCGGTAGTCGTTGCTCAGCAGGTAGTCGGCCTGCACGGTCTCCTGCGGGACGCCGAGGGTGGTCAAGAGGGCCGCCGAACCCCATCCGGTGCGGTCCTTGCCAGCGGTGCAGTGGAACACGATCGCGCCCGGCCGGTACTCGACGAGGTCGAACAGGTCCGCGTACGCGGCCTTGCCGCTCGTCGACGACACCATCGTCTTCTCGGCGTCGACCATGAGCTGGGCGGCTGCGTCCGGGGTCGTCGGGTTGAACGACGTCGTCACCGAGCCGCCCAGGACGTCGTCGACGACGTACTTCGTGCCGGCGGGCACGCGGTCCGGGGCGCTGGCGCGCTCGTCCGCCGTGCGCAGGTCGACGTCCGTGCGGACGCCGAGGCGCTGGAGCTTCGCGAGGTCCGCGTCGGACAGGTTGTTCAGGGCGTCCGCCCGGTACACCTTGCCCATCGCGACCCAGTGGCCGTCCGTCGTCCGGTAGCCGCCGAGGTCGCGGAAGTTGACGGTGCCGTCGAGGCGGACGAGCCGGTCCGCGAGCGTGAGCGGGAGGCCGCGGTCCGGGACGAGGCGGAACCAGCGGCGGTCGGCGGCGGCCTTCACCGTCACCGTGACGCTGCCCGTGCTGCCGCCCTGCGCGACGACGGTGCGCGTGTCGATGCCGAGCTGGTTGGCGCCGGTGTAGATGCGGACCTTCTGCACGCCCGGTGCGTTCCACGTGATCGTGAAGGTGCCGTCGCCGTGGTCGGTGACCTGGGCGGCAGTGAAGGGGATGTCGAACGGGGAGACGGCGGTGCTCGGGGACACGGACGTTGCGGCGGACGTGGTCGCGGCGGTGGCGGCAGGTGCGGTCACGGAGACCGCGAGGGTGCCGGCGACGAGGGCCACGCCGGCGAGCAGGGGGGTGCGGTTGAGCGTCATGCGTCGGACGCTGACCGGTGCGCGCGAACCCGGGGTGAACGACGCATGGCGGGCGACGATTGCCCCGGTGAACATCGCGCCGGGCGCGGCGCGGCGCGTCGATCGCTGGACAGACGCCACCGGGCGGCAGGGGTCTGGAACACTGGGCGCGTGACCCAGAGCATCGACTCCACGCCCGTGCTGCCTGGATGGCGCCACCTCTACTCCGGCAAGGTCCGCGACCTCTACGAGCCCGACCTCCCGGCGCTCGGCGGCGTCCACCCGCTCGGTGACGTCGTGCTCGTCGTCGTGAGCGACCGCATCTCCGCCTACGACCACGTGCTCTCCAGCGAGATCCCCGACAAGGGCGTCGTCCTCACCCAGCTCAGCCTGTGGTGGTTCGACCAGCTCGCGCACGTCGTGCCGAACCACGTCGTGTCGACGCAGGCGTCCGCCGAGCCCGGCGACGGGCTCGTGCCCGACGTGGTCGCCGGGCGGGCCATGATCTGCCGCCGCCTCGACATGTTCCCCGTCGAGTGCATCGCCCGCGGCTATCTCACCGGCTCCGGGCTCGCGGACTACCGGGCGTCCGGGGCGGTCGCCGGGATCGCGCTGCCCGACGGCCTGGTCGACGGGTCGCGGCTGCCCGAGCCGATCTTCACGCCGTCCACCAAGGCCGAGCTCGGCGAGCACGACGAGACCGTGTCGTACGAGCAGGTCGCCGCAACGGTCGGTGACGACACCGCGGGCCGCCTGCGCGACCTGACGCTCGCTGTCTACGCCCGCGCCGAGGCGGTGGCGCGCGAGCGCGGCGTGATCCTCGCCGACACCAAGCTCGAGTTCGGCGTCGACCCCGTGACCGGCGTGACCACCCTCGGCGACGAGGTCCTCACGCCTGACTCGTCCAGGTTCTGGCCGGTCGACCTGTGGGAGCCCGGTCGCGCGCAGCCCAGCTTCGACAAGCAGTACGTCCGCGACTGGCTCACGTCCGACGCGTCCGGGTGGGACCGTCGCAGCGGCGACGCACCGCCGCCGCTGCCCGACGACGTCGTCGAGCGCACGCGCGACCGGTACCTCGAGGCGTACGAACGTCTGACGGGCTCCCCGCTCGAGCTCCGCTGACCCGCCCCCAGCGAGCCCCCGGCGCCGAGGGCACCGGGGGCTCGTGCCGGCCGTGGAGGCCGGGCCGTTCTGCAGGTCGGACGTCAGCTCACGACGACGCCGTTCGCGACGGTGATCTTCTCCGTCACGGTCGTCTTGTCGCCGTCCTTGTCGGTCGCCGTCGCGAGCAGCGTGTGGACGCCGTCGCTCAGGGTCGTGGTGTCGAGCTGGTACGTCTGGACGCCCGCGGTGGGCTGGTAGACGTACTGCAGGCCGGCCGAGTCGATCCGCAGGTTGTAGGCCTGCGGGTTGAGGCTGTCGAGCTTGACCTTCACGGCGGTCCTCCCGCTGACGGTGGCACCGTCGGCGGGCGTCTTGAAGGTGAGCTCGGGCGCGTTCTTGATCGTGAACGTCACGGTCTTCTCGACGCCCTTGCCGTTCGTGCCGATCGCGTCGACCTTGAGCCCGTACGTGCCGTCGGCGAGCGTCGTGGTGTCGACGACGAGCTTCGGGTGCGTGCCGGTGTTGGTGGACCCGGGGGCCTTGGTGTTGTCGGTCACCCAGGTGTGCCCCGCGCCCTTGTTGAGCTCGATGTACGTGTAGGACACGTCGGACGCGTCGTCGTCGAGGACGACCTTGAACGCGACCTTGCCGGACACGGTGTCGCCGTCCGCGACGGACACGGACGAGATCGTGGGCGGCAGCGGACCCGGGTAGGTCTCCAGGTAGGTGGTCGAGTCCTCGTTCGACCCGGCGACCGACGCCTTGCCCGCGTCGTTGACGACGTGGTTGATGCCGCCGACACCGTTGAGGAACCGCGACACGGCGTGCGTGAACGTGACGTCCTTGGTGACGGGGGCGGTGATGGCGGACTCCAGACGGATGTCGGAGCCGTCGTTGCGCGTCGTGTCGAAGAACGAGTAGACGCCCAGACCGGACGCGCTGTGGTGCTTCACGTCGGGCGCGACGGCGTACGCGGCGTACCCCTTGCGGTCGCCGTCCATCCACGCGGACTGCGTCGGCGGGTCGTACGGGATCTCCGACTGGAAGAACACCGTGGTGCCGGACTCACCGTTCCAGACGACCTGCTGCTTCTGGTAGTGCTCGACGAACAGGCCGGTCGCGGTGACGTGCGCGCCGTTGACGACGAGCCCGTGGTCCGCCGTGTTCTGGTCCCACCCGACTCCGGCGCCGTGGTCGGCACGCCACGACCAGATGTCGTCGAGGAGCGTGTACGGGGTGTTGACCTGGATGGCGGTCTCGACCTTGCCGGCGTGCGCGCCGCCCACGCGGACGAACACGTCGGACAGCGTGGTGGGGTCGGTCGCGTCGCCCTTGGTGGTGCCGGCGGTGCCGACCTGCACGAGGACGTCGGACTTCACGGCGCCGGCGTCGACGGTGATGCCGGCGATCTTGATGCCCTTGACGTCACCGGTGACGATCGCGGCGGTCCCGTTGGTGGGGGAGAGCGTCGCCATGCCGAGGCCGAGGACGACCTGGTTGGCCTTCGGGACGGTGAGCGCCGCCTCGAGCGAGTAGACGCCCGGCGTCAGGACGAGGTTCTTGCCCTTCTTGAGCTGCGCGTTGATCGCCGCGGCCGTGTCGCCCGGGTGGGCGATGGAGAAGGACGACAGGGGGAGCGAGGTCCCGGAGTCGTCGCCGCCGGCCCACGACACGCCCGACGAGCCCGTGCGGGCGTCGGGCACGAAGACCGCGTACCCGTGGTTCGCGTCCCAGGTGACGAACGGCGCGTCACGGCTCACGGGCACCTTGTCGACGACCGTGTACGCGGGCGTCGGGTAGGTGAGCTGGTCGGCGGTGACCTTGCCGGACGGCGTGGTGTAGGTCGCGTCGGCGTTCACGCCGGCGAGGACCTGGTTCCACACGGAGCCGTCCCACGTCTGCAGCTGGCTGTCCTGCGTGTACCACTGCTGCTGCGAGCCGGACGTGACGGTGCCGGACACGCGGGAGTCGGAGAGGTAGCCGCCCGATGCGAACCCGCCGAAGCGCGGGAACACGGACAGGCTGCCGGTGATGTCCATGCGACGCAGCGGCGCCGCCTGCGACACGGCCCAGCGGAGCTGGTGCGCGTCGGCGACGCCCTCGGGCGACAGGATGCCGTCCGGGTTGCTGTCGGACGGGTAGCAGACGCCCTTGACGCCGGTGTCGCCGGCGACGGGCTGCTGGATCGGGTTGATCTTCATGTTCGACATCGAGCGCCAGAAGACGGTGAGCGAGCTGTCGCCCCCGTCCCAGTTGTCCCACGGGCAGTGGGTCTGCGGGGGGACGCCCTCGGCGTGGACGGCACCGTTGATGGTGACGTCGTCCGGGTTCGCGCCGAGGCCGGAGACGGTCTCGTAGTAGCCGACCTGGCCGTTGACGACGCCCGTGGCCGTCGCGGGGTTGTCCTGCCCCGCCGCGGACCCGTAGGTGCCGGGCTTGAAGAAGAACGCGTGCCGGTCGGTGCCGAACTCGGAGTAGTTCTGTGCGCTCGCGAGAGCGGCGTTGATGTCGTCGACCGACATGCTCGGGTCGAAGACGGTGACGTTCGGACCGAACGGGTTGTCCCCGGTCGCGGCGGACGCCGACGGGGCCGCGATGATCGCGCCCGCGAGGCCGGTGGCGACGAGCGCGCCGGCGGCGAGCCCTGACGTGGCGCGCAGTGCGCCGTTCCGGGACCGCGTACGGGCCCGGCGGTGTGCGGATGTCACTTCTCGTGTTCTCCCTTGAACGCGAGCACCGACCCCGTCCCGCGGCTCCGCTGCCGGTGGGGGAGGCTCGATGGTTGTGCACAGCACGGGTGCGTCTCCAGGCGGAGCCACGCGCTGCGGGCGTCACGCTACGTGACGCAGGTCACCCGCGCCAAGCGGCGCCGGGCCGGTCCACCGGGTGAAACCGTGCTCGCGATCGGGCCTCGGGCTGCGGCCGAGGACGCGCGCCGACGCCCGCGCGACGCCGGTAGACTGCTCCCGGACCCCCGCCCCGCGCCGCGCCTGCCAGCACCTGCCGGCCGCGCCCGGCGCATCCTTCGAAGGAGCCCCCGTGGGACGCGTAGTCGTCGACGTCATGCCCAAGCCCGAGATCCTCGACCCGCAGGGGAAGGCCGTCGCCGGCGCCCTGCCGCGGCTCGGGTTCGACGGGTTCGTGTCCGTCCGTCAGGGCAAGCGGTTCGAGCTCGAGGTCGAGGGCGACGTGACGCCCGAGGTCCTCGCGGCCGCGCAGCGTGCCGCCGAGACGGTGCTCTCGAACCCGGTGATCGAGGACGTCGTGCGCGTCGCGGCGATCGAGGCCGACGCGATCGCCGGCACGATCGTCGACGGGACCCACGCCTGATGAGCGCGCTCGGTGCCGCCCGCGTCGGCGTCGTCACGTTCCCCGGCACGCTCGACGACCGGGACGCGGCCCGTGCGGTGCGCCTGGCGGGCGGTGAGGCCGTGTCCCTGTGGCACGGCGACGCCGACCTGCACGGTGTCGACGCCGTGGTGCTGCCCGGCGGGTTCTCCTACGGCGACTACCTGCGCGCCGGGGCGATCAGCCGGTTCGCGCCCGTCATGGAGCAGGTCGTCGACGCCGCCCACGGCGGGATGCCCGTGCTGGGCATCTGCAACGGCTTCCAGGTCCTCACCGAGGTGCACCTGCTGCCCGGTTCGATGATCAAGAACGACCACCTGCACTTCGTGTGCCGCGAGCAGACCCTCGTGGTCGAGAACGCGTCGACCGCGTGGACGAACCAGTACGCGCAGGGTCAGAAGATCGTCGTGCCGCTGAAGAACCAGGACGGCCAGTACGTCGCCGACGAGCACACGCTCGACGAGCTCGAGGGCGAGGGCCGCGTCGCGTTCCGCTACGACGGCTGGAACCCGAACGGGTCGCGTCGCGGCATCGCGGGCGTCACGAACGCACGCGGCAACGTGGTCGGCCTCATGCCGCACCCGGAGCACGCGGTCGAGGCCGGGTTCGGCCCCGAGTCGGCGGAGGGCCACAAGGCCGGCACGGACGGCCTCGGGTTCTTCACGTCGGTGCTCGCGAGCCTCGTCTCCGCCTGACGCACGACTGCCGACGGTCGGGCTGACGTGTCGCGCACACCGCTCGCCGCCGTCCCGCACGGTCCGGTCGTGGTCCCGGAGGCGGTGCGGCGCGTCGCCGGGGGCTCGGCCGGTCACGAAGGCACCGCGGCGGCCGTCGAACCGGTCCCCGTGTGGCGCAACGAGGCCGGCGGCCTGACGTTCCGGCTCGGGCCCGAGTCGGGCGCGAGCACGCGGTACGTGAAGTGGGCGCCCGTCGGCGCGGCGGACCTCGACCTGGCGGCCGAGGCCGTCCGGCTCAGGTGGGCGTCGCCGTTCACTCCCGTCCCGCCGGTGCTGGACGCGGGCGAGGACGCCGACGGCTCGTGGCTCGTGACCGCGGCCGTGCCGGGCGCCAGCGCGGTCGACCCCGTCTGGCTCGACCGTCCGCGGGACGCCGTCCGCGCGATCGGCGAGGGCCTCCGCGCCCTGCACGACGCCCTCCCGGTGGACGGCTGCCCGTTCGGCTGGGGCGTGGACGAGCGACTCGCCCGGTCGGTCGCCGACGGCGTGCACACGGACGCCGAGCGCGCGGCCGCCCTGCGCGCCCGGGCGCCGGACGTCGACCGGCTCGTCGTCTGCCACGGCGACGCTTGCGCCCCCAACACCCTGCTCACCGACGACGGGCGCTGGTCCGCGCACGTCGACCTCGGCCGCCTCGGCGTCGCGGACCGCTGGGCCGACCTCGCCGTCGCGACCTGGAGCACGCAGTGGAACTACGGTCCCGGCTGGGAGGACGAGCTCCTCGCCGCGTACGGCGTCGCGCCCGATCCGGACCGCACCGCCTTCTACCGGGAGCTGTGGGACGCGACGTGACGGGTCGAGCGGGTAGCGTCCGGGGCGTGCCCTCGTCCCGCGTCCGCCGCCTGACGTCCGTCGCCGTGCTGCTTGCCGGGGCGACGTCCGTGCTCGTCGGGTGCGGCGCGCCCGCGCCGCTCTCGTGCGCGGCGATCGACGCGCAGGCGTTCAGCAGCCCGGAGCAGCTCGCGCAGGCGTCGTCGGTGATCGTCCGGGGGCACGTGACGGCGGCGTCCACGCCCCGCAAGAACCAGGTGTCCGGGCTGGTCAACGAGACCTTCACGGTCGCCGTGGACGACACCCTCGGCGCCCCGGCGACCGCGTCCGCTGGCACCGACTCGGCGGCCGCCACCGCTGCCGGCACCGAGCCGTCGGCCGGCGCGGAGTCGTTCGTCGTCCTGACGGTGCTGAATCCGCGCTGCCCGGGCGCCGGCGGGACGCCCACGCCGGGCTACCAGGACGCGCCGCTCGCGAGCGAGGTCCCCGCCGCCGGGACGGACGGCGTCTTCTTCCTCGGTGAGCCGGCCGAGGCCGCCGGCGGTCTGCGCGGCGTGCTCGGCTACGCGGTCGTCGACGGCGACGACGCCACCTTCGCGGCCGTCGCGGGCACGCTGCGCGGCACGACGGTCCCCGTGACCGACCTCGACGACCTGAGCGTCGGCTGAGTGAGAGGTTCCCCGGATGGCCGGCCCCCGGGGAACCGATGACCTCGTCCGCGGGGCGGCCGTCGCGCTCGCCGGCTGCAGCGTGCACGTGAGCACGGGCGGCGACTCCGGCACCGAGCTGTCGGGCGACAAGGTCGCGGCCATCGCCGAGTCCTCGCTCGAGAAGTCGGTGGGCGAGCGCCCCGACGTCGAGTGCCCGGACAGCATCACCCTGAAGGTCGGCGAGACGTCGCGGTGCACCCTGACCGACCCGTCCACGGGAACGCAGTACGGCATGACCGTGTCGGTCAAGGACGACGCGTCCGACGGTTCCGGCCTGTACTCCAGGTCGACCAGACTCCGAAGCCCTAGGCCGGAGCGCCTCAGAGCCCCGCGACGAGGTTGATCAGCGCCGCGAGGATCACGGTCCCGAACAGGTACGACAGCAGCGCGTGGTTGATCGCGATGCGGCGCATCTGCGAGGACCCGAGGTCCGTGTCGGAGATCGCGTAGCTCATCCCGACGGTGAACGCGACGTACGCGAAGTCGGAGTAGCGCGGCGGCTCGTCCTGATGGAAGTCGACGCCGCCCGCGGCGTCGCCGTCAGGTCCAGGGGCACAGTACGTCCGCGCGTACGCGAGCGCGTAGAGGGTGTGGATCGTCGCCCACGACGCGACGGCACCGAGGATCGCGACCCCGGCGGCGGCCGCCTTGTCGGTGGTGCTGGTGCCGAAGAACACGAACGCGACCCCGACGACGCTCGCGAGCGCCGCGACGACGAGCACGAGGTGCGTCGTGCGCCGGGTCGGGTCCTCACGGGTGGCGTGCGTGGCCGTGTCGTCGGCGTCGAGCGGCCACAGGTGCAGCCATGTCCAGCCGACGAACAGCGCAGCCGTCACGATCCACCCGGCGAGGACGCTGAGGCCGACGTGTCCGGTCGTGAGCGCGCCGACCGTCCCGGCGACTGCTCCGCCCGCGGCACCGACGGCGAGCTTGAGCCCGGGGGAGGTGCGGGCCGGCTCAGGGGGAACGTCCGACGGATCGGGTCGGGGCGTCGTCGCGTCCTCGGAGGTCACGGCGCCAGTCAAGCACTGTCGGGCACCGGGTGGGCGTCAGTCCGCCCGGCTTTCGTGACGCCACGCACCCGAGCCGCCCCTCGACGGCTGGGGTTTCGTGACGCCACGCACCACAGTTGCCCCTCGACGGCGGTCCGGCGTGCCGTCGATCCTCGGTATGGCGCGGTTCTGGGCGGTTTCGGCGGCGGTTCCGTCGGGGCTCGGGTGCGTGGCGTCACGAACACCGCGCGGCAGCGACGCGCAGCGGGGCGGGCTCGGGTGCGTGGCGTCACGAACACCGCGCGGCAGCGACGGATCAGCGCGACGCGAGGTAGGCCAGCTGGACGCGCGCGCTCTGCTCCGCCGCCTGCCGCAGCCTGCCGCTGACGTCCGGGTACACGGCGGTGACGACCGCCTCCACGCATGCCGGGTCCGCGGGGTCGGCCACCAGCCCGGCGGTGTCGATCACGGAACGGACCTCGCCGAGCCGCGCGAGCCGGTGCTCGCGGTACGCGCGGACACGCTCGCCGAGGTCGGGGACGACCGGCCCGTGGCCGGGCAGCCCGACGACCGATACGTCCTCGCGCGCGCGCCCGGCGAGCCGTTCGAGCACGTCGAGCGACGCGAGGTAGTCGCCGAGGTCGCCGCCGTCGCGTTCCATGAGGACGGTCGACCCGGCACCGAGCACGGTGTCGCCGGTGAGGACGGCGCCGTCGTCGGGGAGCACGAGGCACACGGAGTCGGACGTGTGGCCGGGCGTCGCGACGACCACGACCTGCAGCCCGTCGACGGCGAGCACCTCACCGTCGGCCAGCGGGGTCGCACCTGGGCTGCACAGGTCGGGCAGCGCCGCCCGGACGGGCACCCCGAGCCGCTCGGCCAGGGTCGCAGCGCCTGCGGAGTGGTCCGCGTGCCGGTGGGTGAGCAGCACCGCGACGCAGCCCTCGAGGACGACGTGCGCGACGGCGTCGAGGTGCGCGGCGTCGTCCGGTCCGGGGTCCACGACGACGCACCCCGCCGCTCCGGGCGTCCGCAGGACGTACGTGTTCGTCCCGTCGAGCGTCATGGGCCCGGGGTTGTCCGCGCGCACGAGCGTGACGGCACGGGGGAGCCCCGGAGTGGGCCGCGCGGGTTCCGAGAGGGTCACGCCACCATCATGACCCGCCGACCGCGCGGTGCGGCGGCGCCGGACCTCGAGGGCGGTCGAGGTCCGGCGCCGCCGCGGGGGACGACGACGGTGCGCGTCAGGACGCGGGCAGGAGCTCGGCGCTGCGGGGGACGCGCAGCGCGAGCACGACGGCGACGGCCGTCGCGATGACGTAGACGGCGGCGGCGACGACGATCCCGGCCGGCTGGTCGGCGAAGAACGCCGGGAGCGCGGTGACGGCGTCGAGGATCGCGAGACCGCAGGCGATGCGGATCGCGAGCCGTGACCGGGTCCGGAACGCGACGACGATCGCCACGAGGATGCCGATCGCGAGGAGCCCGTCGACGACGAGGATCGCGACGGGTGGCCCGACCTGGTTGCCGGCGTCGTCCGTGTCCCCGGGGGTCGTGAAGGGCACCATGCTGAGCACGGTGATGACGACGAGGATCCACAGCCCCACCTTCTGGCTGCGTCGCAGCGGCGGGAGGGGGTGACGGCCGAGGTCGTCGAGTCCGGTCACGCCGTCACCGGACGATGCGGGGCTCTGCGGGGCGCTCCCACCGGTGACGGTGTCGCGCGGTGTGCCGGTCGGCGTGGACATGGCATCTCCTGGTGGACGGGTCCCGGGTCGGGGACGACGGGGCGCGGCGGTCGTCGCGTCGTGCCTCAAGCGTGGCGCGGGTCACGTTCCCGGCGACAGGGTGCGCGTTCCCGGCGGGAGTCCCGTCCGACGGCCGCGCAGCTTCCCGGTCGACGCGGGAGCCTGCACCCTGGGCGCGCCCGGGCGTCGCGCGGGAGGATGCTCGCGTGGACGAGCCCATCACCGTGCTCCTGGCGGACGACCACCCGGTCGTGCGGAGCGGGCTGCGCGCGCTCCTCGACTCGCTGCCGGGCATCGAGGTGGCGGGTGAGGCCGTCGACGGGGCCGACGCCGTGGAGCAGGTCGGTCGTCTGCGCCCCGACGTGGTGCTCATGGACGTCTCGATGCCAGGCATGGACGGGATCGAGGCGACGCGGCGGGTGGTCGCGGCCGTACCCAGCGCAGCGCCCGTGGCGGTGCTCATGCTGACCATGTACGACGACGAGGACACGGTGTTCGGCGCGGTCCGTGCCGGGGCGCGCGGGTATCTCCTCAAGGGCGCGGAGCAGGCCGAGATCGAGCGGGCGGTGCGCGGCGTCGTGGCGGGCGAGGCCGTGTTCGGGCCCGGGGTCGCGGAGCGCGTCCTGGCGCTCTTCGCGGCGGGTCCCGGCCCGGTGCCACGGGGGTCCGACGTCCCCTTCCCCGAGCTGACGGAGCGTGAGCGGGAGATCCTCGAGCTGGTCGCGCAGGGCAAGCGGAACGCAGCGATCGCGGCCGAGCTGTTCCTGGCCCCGAAGACGGTCGCGAACAACGTGTCGTCGATCTTCGTCAAGCTCGCGGTGACGGACCGGTCGGCGGCGATCGTCCGCGCGCGCGAGGGCGGGCTCGGGCAGGCGGATCCGGCCGGGCACGAGCGCGCCTCGCGGGACGGGGCCCGCGATGGTCGGCCCTGAGGCGCCCGCGCTCGCCCTCCTCGCGGTCACGCTGCTCGGGTGCGGCGCGGTGCTCCTGGGGCACCACGACCCCGACCGGGTGCTCGTGGCGCTCTTCCTCGCAGCGGGCGCCGTCCTCGGGGTGGGGGCCGCGGCGGCGCTGTCGGACCGGACGTCGCGGACCGTCGTGTCGGTCGCGGTCGTGGGGCTCGTCGTGCTCCTGCCGGTCGCGATCGTGCGGGCGTCCGGTGTGCCGTGGCGGCACCCGCTCGTCCGGGCCGGGATCGCGGTCTGCGTGCTGAGCGGTGCGGTGGCGCTGGTGCGCGACGACGGGTGGGTGTCGGGTGCTGCACTGGTCGCGGCCCTCGTCGTGGTGGGCTGCTGGTGGACGGCCGTCGAGCTCGCGCCGGTCCGGGAGCGACCCCGCCTGCTGTGGCCGGTCGCCGCGGCCCTCCCGGGACTCGTCCTCCTCGTCCCGGTCAGCTTCCTCGTGCCGGAGCCGTGGGCGGACGTCATGCTCGCCCTGCTCCTCGTGCCCGTCCCGGTGTCGCTGGTCGCGGTGCGGGTGCGTCCGGTGCCGTGGCAGGGGTCGCCCCGGCGTGCCGTGGTCGAGGGCGCGGCGTTCGGCGCGGCGGCGGTGCTGGTCTTCGTGGGGTTCGTCGCGGTCGCGACGATGATCGGCTCGGTCGCGGGGGAGGACCCGGCGTCCGACGTGCTCGGCCTGGTCGCGGTGGGCTGTGCGGCGGTGTTCGAGCCGGTGCGGCGCGGTCTGCGAGGCACGGCCGAGGCGATCCTGTACGGCGGGCGTCAGGACCCGCTCGCGGCGGCGGCCCGCGTCGGTGCCCACGTCGCGGAGGATCCGGTCCCGGCGCTGCGCGCGCTGGTGGAGGTGCTCGACGTCCCGTACGCGCGACTCGAGGGTCTGGGGGAGGGGGGCGGGCTCACGGAGGTCGCGCACGTGGGCGACCCCGACGCGCCGGGCGACTCGACGGCGCTCGCGCTGCGGCTCGGCGAGCAGGAGGTCGGGCGTCTCGTCCTCACGCCGCGTCGCGCCGACGGGTCGCTCTCGGCGTCCGACGCGCGCGTCGTGGCCGTGGTCGCCCCGGCTCTCGCGCAGACGCTGCGGGCACGGCGTCTCGCGCTCGACCTCGCGGAGTCGCGCGGACGCACGCTCGTCGCGGCGGAGGAGGAGCGCCGGCGGGTGCGGCGCGACCTGCACGACGGTCTCGGACCGACGCTGTCCGGGATCGCGTACACGGCCGACGCGGCGTCGAACACGCTGGGGTCAGACGCCGAGGCTGCGCGGACGCTCGTCGACCGGGTGCGGCAGGAGGCGCGGGCCGCGGTGTCGGAGGTCCGGCGGATCGTCGAGGGGATGCGTCCGCCGGCGCTCGACGAGCTGGGCCTGGTCGGCGCGCTGGACCAGCGGGTCGCGACCATGCGGTCGTCGGACGGTGCGCCGCTCGTCGTGGACCTCACGGCGTCCGCGTCGCTCGGCACCGCGTGCCTGTCGGCGGCGGTCGAGGTCGCGGCCTACCGGATCGTGCTCGAGGCCGTGACGAACGTGGCGCGGCACGCGCGCACGCACCGCGCGGAGGTGGTGCTCGTCGACACCGACGAGGCGCTCGTCGTCGAGGTCCATGAGCGTCCGGACGACGCTGCGCCGGACGACGCTGCGCCGCACGGCGGTGGACCGCCGCCCGGGGGCGCGCCCGCGACGCGCTCGGACGCGGTGCCGCGGATCGTCCCGGGCGTCGGGATCGCGTCGATGCGCGAACGCGCCGCGGAGCTGGGCGGGTCGGTCGACCTCGCGGTGCAGGACGGCGGCGTGCTCGTGCGCGCGCGGCTGCCGCACCCGGGGATCTGAGCCCCGGGGGGGCGGTCAGCGGGCGGCGAGCGCCTGCTCGACGTCCTCGATGAGGTCGAGAGGGTCCTCGAGCCCGACGGACAGCCGCACGGTCGTCTCGTTGATCCCCACGGCGGCGCGCCCCACGGGCCCGAGCTTGCGGTGCGTGGTGGTCGCGGGGTGGGTGACGAGGGACTTCGCGTCGCCGAGGTTGTTGGAGATGTCGATGACGCGCAGGGCGTCGAGGAACGCGAAGGTTCGCTTCTTGGCGTCGTCGGCGTCGGTGCCCTCGGGGACGTCGAGGTCGAACGTCACGACGGTCCCGCCGCCGGTCTGCTGGGACCGGGCGAGCTCGACCTGGGGGTGCGAGTCGAGGAACGGGTAGCGGACGACCGCGAGCCCGGGGAGCTGTTCGAGCGCGGTCGCGACCTGGAGCGCGGCCGCGGACTGGGCGCGGACGCGCAGGTCGAGCGTCTCGAGGCCCTTGAGGAGCACCCACGCGTTGAACGCGGACAGCGACGGCCCGGTGTGCCGGATGAACGTCTGGACGGGACCCTCGAGGAACTCGCGCGAGCCGAGGATCGCGCCGCCGAGGACGCGTCCCTGCCCGTCGATGTGCTTGGTCGCGGAGTACACGACGACGTCGGCGCCGAGCTCGAGCGGCTTCTGCAGCACCGGGGTGGCGAACACGTTGTCGAGGACGACGACGGCCCCGGCCCGGTGGGCGAGGTCGGCGACGGCGCGGACGTCGACGACGTCCTGCATGGGGTTGGACGGCGTCTCGAAGAACACGACGTCGGCGGGCGTGGCCAGCGCCTCCTCCCACTGGGAGAGCACGTGCCCGTCGACGTAGTCGACCTGGACGCCCCACTTCGCGAAGATGTCCTCGTAGATCGCGACGGTGGACCCGAAGAGGGCCCGCGCGGACACGATGCGGGAGCCGTTGCCGACGAGCGCCGCGAGCGTCGTGAACACGGCGGACATGCCGGTCGCGGTGGCGTAGCAGGCCTCGGCGCCCTCGATGAGGCGCAGGCGCTCCTCGAACGTGTGGACGGTCGGGTTGCCGTACCGGGAGTAGACGAACCGCTCGACGTCGCCGGTGAACGCGGCCTCGGCGTCGGACGCCGAGTCGTAGACGTACCCCTGCGTGAGGAACAGCGCCTCGGACGTCTCCTGGAAGTCGGAGCGGCGGTGGCCGCCGCGGACGGCGAGGGTGGCGGGGCGGGCGCTCGCGGGGAGCGGTCCGCGGCCGTGGCCGCCGGAGACGACGGGGTCGGCGGCGGGACCGGTGGGGATGCCGGGGGCGCGTCCGGTGCTCACTCGGCCACCCCGTCCGTGCGCTGGGCGGTGTCGGACGCGGCGGCCTCGGGGTCGTAGGCGCCCCAGGGCAGCCCGGCGACCTTCCAGCCCTCCTGGTCGCGCGCGCCGGTGATCCCGGGCGCGCCCTCGAAGCCCTCGAGGACGTTGTACGAGGGGGAGATGCCGGCCTGGGTGGCGAGGCGTGCGGCGCCGATGGAGCGCTGCCCGGAGCGGCAGAGGAACACGACGGGCCCGCCGGTGACGCCGGCGGCCGCGAGCTGGTCGAGGAACGCGGGGTTGAGCTGTCCGAGCCCGGTGACCCACTCGTCGAACACGGGCGCGGCGCCGAGGGACGACGTGTCGGGCACGCCGACGGTGCGCCACTCGCCCTCGGTGCGGACGTCGACCAGGACGGCCCCGGGCTCGTCACGCAGGAGCTCCCAGGCCTGCTGGGGGGTGATGTCGCCGGCGTAGCCCTCGGCGGGACGGGCGGTGACGGTCATGGGGACCTCCTTCGGCGCACCCGCGGTGCGCACCATCGGTCGTGGCGGTAGCACCCTCGGCCGGGCCGGTGAACCGGGCCCGCGGGTTGCTGCGGCGTCGACGTGCCACGTCACTCGGCCGCTCGGGATGGACCCTGCGATGGTACGACGCACGACCGGCCGCTGAGACGGTCGTCTCAGCAGCCGGTCGTGCCCGGTTCGTGGCGCGCGGTCGGCCCGCACGCCCGGAGGGGAACCGGTCCGGGGACCGACGGGCTACTTCAGCCCGGTGTCGATCGCCGTCAGCAGGGAGCCGTCGTCACCCGACATCTCCCAGATCATCGTGCCGAGCAGGCCGTCCTGCTTGACCAGCTTCATCTTCTGGCCGAGCGACCAGGCGTCGTCGAACGTCCACCACTGCCCGCCCGCGCCGGTGTACCCGAAGGTCGAGAGCGACTGGGCGTCGTGCACGACCGTCATGGACGGGAACGCGGCCTTGAGGTTGCTGTAGCCGCGCGTGCCGGCCTCGTCCGCGAACTGACCGGGTGCGGCACCGTTGGCGGCCTGCCACTCGCCGCTGGCCCCGCCGTCCGTGACGCCCTGCCAGCCGCGCCCGTAGAACGGGACGCCGATGGTGAGACGCCGCGGGCTCACGCCCACGTCCAGGTACTCGTCCAGGGCGCCCTGGGCGCTGAAGTGCGTCGGGTACGGGTCCTGGGCGTCGACGTACCAGTTGGCCTGGTCGCCCGTGCGGTTCGGCTCCCACGAGTTGTCCGAGCCGGACCCGTGGAAGTCGTAGCCCTGGACGTTCGCGAAGTCGAGGGAGTCGAACACGTTCGGGCTGCCCGAGATCTCCCAGCCGTCGGCGATCTTGGCCGGGTCGGCCGGCGTGAACGCCGTGAGCAGGTAGCGCTTGCCCGAGGTGGCCGCCGAGTACGCGTCGAGCTGCTTGCGGAACTCGGCGAGCAGCAGCGTGAGGTTGTGCTTGTCCTCGGGGGCGTAGTGGTTGCCCGGGTGCCCCTCGGCGCCCGGCCACTCCCAGTCGACGTCGATGCCGTCGAAGATCCCGGCGGCGACGCCGGTCCCGCCCGCGCCGCCCGCGAGCGGCAGGTTGCCCTTGATGTACAGGTCGAGGCAGGACGCGACGAACTTCTGCCGCGACGCGTCCGTGAGGGCGGCGTCGTGGAAGTACTTCGAGTACGTCCAGCCGCCGATCGACATGAGCACCTTGAGATCCGGGTACTTCGCCTTGAGCTTCTTGAGCTGGTTGAAGTTGCCGCGCAGCGGCTCCCACCCGGTGTCGGCCACGCCGTCGACGGACTGCGCCGCCGACATCGGCCGGCCGTAGTCCGCGTCGGCGTCACCGGCCCCGTCGCCCTGGCTCGGGTCCTCGGGGTCCGCCTTCGTCCCCTGCGTGACTCCCTCCATGCACGTGAGGTTCTTCGGGTCGATGTTCGTGAAGGCGTAGTTGATGTGCGTCAGCTTCTTCGCCGCGCCCGACGTGTCGAGGTTCTTTACGAAGTACTGGCGCCCGTAGATGCCCCACTGCACGAAGTAGCCGACGCGGGCGTACGCGCCCGGCCCGACGACGTCCGTGGTCTTCGCGGTCACGGCGTTGCTGGCCGCGGAGACGTTGTCGTAGCCGTCGCGGGCCTTGACCGTGAAGGTGTACGACGTCAGGGGCGTCAGGCCGGTGACCGTGGTCGCGGTCGCGGTGCCCGGGACGCTCTTGACCAGCGTCGAGCCCCGGTAGACGTCGTACCCGGCGATGCCGTGCGCGTCCGTCGACGCCGTCCAGGCGAGCCCGACCGACACGGCGTCGACGCTCGTGCTCCGGAGGGTCCCCGGTGCGGTGGGCGGGGTGGTGTCGTCGGCGGGGTTCGCGGTCTTGGCGGTGACCGCCGCGCTCGCTGCCGAGACGTTGGCGTGGGTGTCCTTCGCGGCGACCGTGAACGCGTACGACGTGTTCGGGGCGAGCCCGCTCACGACCGCGGTGGTCCCGTCGACGGCCACGGTCGAGCCCGCAGGACCACCGCTCACGACGTACCCGGCGACGGGCCAGTCGGTCGCGGTCGAGGCCGTCCACGACAGCGTGGCGCTCTTGGTGGTCGTCCCGGTGACCTTCACGCCCGACGGCGTCCCGGGCGGGGTGTCCGCCGAGCCGTCGCACTTCACGCCGTTGATGCGGCAGTTCGTGGGTGAGCCGCTGCCCGTGACGATGAACATCGGGCTGTACGGCTCGCTGGTCTTCCCGGCCGCGATCGCCTTGTTGTAGTACTCGGCGTCGATGACGACGTGGGTGGCCGTCCCCGACTTCACGCCGTACCAGACCTGCCCGACGGAGGTGCCGGACGGCACGTCGAACTCGAGGCGCCACGTGTCCGTGGCGGAGTCCCCCGCGTTGGTGATCGTGTACTTGCCCATGGTGTAGCCGTAGTTCAGCGCCTGGTAGGACGCGGTGAGCCTGGCGGCCGCGTGAGCGGGACCCGCGAGGCCGGTGATGCTCGCGACGGTCGCGAGCGCTGCCGCCGTGACGACGGCGAGGGCGCGTGCCCCGTGCCGGCGTCGTGCACGCACACGCGTGCCCTCCTGCGCCCGGACGCCGTCGTCCGGGCCGTGGTGTGCTGTCATGCCTTACTCCTGCCGTCGAGATGGGTGTGGAGCCAGACACGACGCGTCGCCCTCCGTCGGCACGTCGCTCGTCCAAACTAAGGAGCGGCTGTGCGTCGGCCCATTGCGGAGACCACGCAACGCGACCCGTATTTCCTTCGGGCGGCCCCTGCCCGCGCTCCCGGGGGCGTGGTGGCGTCAGCGGCTCCCTGAGGCGACGAGACGTCCACATGGTGGGACACGGTGCCCGCCTGTTGACACCCGCCCGCGCCGTCGCGGACCATGGACGCCAGGTCATGAGCGCCAGCGACCTCCCGTGCCGAACGGGCGGCAAAGCCCCGGCTCGCTGGCCGGCAACCCTCCACTCGCGGCGGGGTGCCCCGGGTGACGACCAGGCGGGCACCGCAGGGGTGCCGGCAAGCGCGGGGAGCACCGATCCTCCCCGAAGACCGAGGAGGACGACCCATGACCATCGACACCGCCACCTGTCCCGGCACCGTGGCCGGCGACGTCTCGCACGTCGCCCCCGTGCTCACGGTCGTCGGCTCCGACACGCTCGTCCCTCTCGTCGACGGCCGACGCGTCACCTATGCCAACCTCGACGTCGCGGCCTCGGCGCCCGCTCTGCGCACCGTCGCGGACCGCGTCGCCGAGGTGCTGCCGCTCTACGCGAGCGTGCACCGCGGCGCGGGCTACCTGTCCCAGGTGTCGACCGCGCTCTACGAGGCGTCGCGTCGCACGATCGGCGACTTCGTAGGAGCCCGCCCCGACGACGTCACCGTGGTCACCCGCAACACCACCGACTCGACGAACCTGCTCGCGGGCTGCGTCCCGGCGGCGGCCGACGGACGGCCCGGACGCGTCCTCGTCCTCGACGCCGAGCACCACGCGAACCTCCTGCCCTGGCAGCGCACCACGCGGGCGACCGTCGTCGAGGCGCAGCCCACGACGACCGCGACGCTCGCGCTCCTGGCCGACGCGCTGCGCACCGCGGCCGACGCCGACGACCCGTTCGCACTGCTCACCGTGACGGGCGCGTCGAACGTGACCGGCGAGTCGCTGCCGCTGGACGCCGTCGTCGCGCTCGCGCACGACCACGGCGCCCGCGTGCTCGTGGACGGCGCGCAGCTCGTCCCGCACCGCCGCTTCTCGCTCGCCGGCAGCGGCGTCGACTACGTCGCGTTCTCGGGCCACAAGACGTACGCGCCCTACGGTGCGGGCGCGCTCGTGGGCCGGCGCGACTGGCTCGACGCCGGCACCCCGTACCTCGCGGGCGGCGGCGCCGTCCGCAACGTCGCGCTCGACGCCACGACGTGGCAGACCGCGCCCGCGCGGCACGAGGCCGGTTCCCCGAACGTCCTCGGCGCCGTCGCGCTGGCCTCCGCGTGCGACGCCCTCGCGGCCGTCGACCCCGCGGCGCTCCACGCCCACGAGGACGCCCTGCGCCGCCGACTCGTCGACGGCCTGTCCGCGGTCCCCGGCGTCCGCGTCGTCCAGGTGTGGGAGGACGCCGTCGACCCGGTCGGCGTCGTGACGTTCTCCGTCGACGACCACGACCCCGGGCTCGTCGCCGCGTACCTCGCCGCCGAGCACGGCATCGGGGTGCGCGACGGCCGGTTCTGCGCCCACCCGCTCCTGCGCCGGCTCGGGTACTCCGCGGGCGCGGTCCGGGCGAGCGTCGGCGTCGGGACGAGCGGCGAGGAGGTCGAGCGCCTGCTCACCGCCCTCGAGCAGTTCGTGACCGACGGCCCGGCCGTGCGCTACGCGGTCGTCGACGGCTGCTGGGCGGTGCAGGACGACCCGCGACCGCTGCCCGAGGCGTCCGGTCTGTCGGGTCTGATCGCGACGGCCGCGGCGGGGTTCGTCGCCGAGTCCGCCGGCTGCGGGCCGGCGCCCGAGTAGGCGCCGGGCGCGTCCCGCGTGCTCAGCCCTCCGGGGCAGGGGTCTTCTCGCGTCCGGAGTAGGCGTCGTACTCGACCACCACCGGCACCACCTGGTCGGTCGGCACGACCTCCTTCCACTCGGACATGATCTGGAAGTTGGTGCTCGTGCCGTCGGAAGGCAGCTCGGCCGGGTCAGCCCGGAACGAGCGCTCCAAGGGGTAGTAGCCGTACTCGTACACCTTGTCGACCGGCGTGGCCCACACCTTGTCGCCGTCGTCGACCCCGTCCCGCTCCGGGAACAGGCGCTCGCGGGTGGACTCGTCGTGCTTGTCCTTGATGCGCAGGCACAGGTAGCGGATCGCGTCGCCGACCGTGGGCGGGTCGCTGACCTCGAGGCCTGCATCCTTCAGGCCCTGCGTGATCTCCTCGGCCTCGTCCGTGCCGGCGTACGGGTCGTCGAGCCCGTCGGACCCCTCGACGCCCGCCCGCTGCAGCCAGGCGAGGGCGGCGGCCTCCTTGCCGGGACGGATCGGGATCACGGCACGCACCCAGGGCGCGTTGAGGAACCTGTTGCGCAGGTCGTCGCCGTCGAGCTGGAGCAGCCAGCCCAGCGAGCTGCCCAGCGCCGCAGGCTGGGAGTCACCCGTGATGTAGTAGTTGTCCGGGCGTGCCTGGCCCCCGGACCACGAGACCACCTTGTCCGGACCGAACGGGTGCGTGGACCGCCCGACGTCGAGGCGCGACACCGCGCGCGGCTTCCACCACTCGGGTGCGACGAAGTACAGCATCCGGTCGATGTCGAAGATCGCCTCCAGGACCGTGGCATAGACGTGCCGGGTGCTGTCGTCGAGGCCCGAGACGTAGTTCTGCCGGCCGGTGAGGTCGTCCTTCGCCATCAGGTCGGTCAGGAGGTTCCGGTAGACGACCGCGCGCTCCTCCTCCCGGAGGTCCTCGAACCGCCGCTTCGTGATGGAGGCCGCGAGCTCGATGCGCTCCTTGGCCGCGGCGTAGAACGCCGCCCGGGTCGCCGCGTGCTGCGCGGCGGCATTCTTCCGCTGCACCTCGGCGAGCTGCGCGGTGTTGCGGTCTTTGACCTCCTGGATCTTCGCGGCCGTGGGCACCAGCGCGACCGTCCCGCGCAGGTCCAGCTGGACGGTCTCGTCCCAGGACAGCCCGTTCGTCCCCCACGCGAGCACGACGTCGATGTCACGCCCGCCCCGGTAGACGGCCAGGTACTGGTAGGAGTCGAAGCTCCCTTCGCCGCGGGCCGCCACGCAGTCGAGCTGGAACACCTGGTCCACCGTGAGCTCGAGCTCGTAGCCGTCGGGGATCTCGACGGTGATCTGCCGGCGGCCGAGAGGGATCCCGCCGAGCGCGGGGTCGGTCGGACGGGTGTCGTCCGTCTTGGCCCACGCGACCTTCACGTCGAAGGAGATGCCGGACTTGCGCTCCGGCGTCGGCGTCTCCTCCGGGTCGGGGATCGGTGTGACGTCCGGCGGCTTGGCGATGTGGACGAGGTCGGCAAGGCCGAGGGTGGCGCCGGGGTCGTCGACGAACGTCTCCCAGCACAGGTACGTCCCCACGTCCTGGACCTGGACGGCGACCTGCCGCATCTTGCGCCGCAGCTCGTAGTTCTGCAGGACGGTCTCGCTGGGGTTGCTCAGCACGTAGCGCTTGCTGGACACGTCCGTGGTGTCGGTGACGGTCTTGAAGGTGGTGCTGAACGTCGACCGGAGCTGGGTGCTGACGTTCGCCGTCTGCTCGCGCATCCTCTGGTAGGTCGCCTCCCGGGCCTGGGCCTGGGTGGTGTCGAGGTTCATGCTGCCGGTCGCCGTCATGTCCCCAGACGGCCAGGCTTCGTTGACCGTGGCGGAGAACCCGAGCCTGGTGTCGGACCGGTTCTCCTGCTTGACCGCGCCGCTCAGGTCGTCCTGGGTGCTCTCCCCACGCGTGTCCGTCGTGGACGAGTCGCGGGAGCTCGCGGACGTCTGCTCGACGTGGGTCAGCCGGGTGCTGGACTCGACGAGCTCCACGGTCGAGCCGGGCGTCAGCCAGACGTGCCCCACGGACGGGCCGAGGAACGAGTCCAGCTCGAAGAAGTACTGCCGGAAGTAGTGCACGATCCCGAGCGGCGACACGCTGACGCCGGCGAGACCGTGCGTCGGGTCCATCTGGGTGAACGGGTCGGCGAGGCCGCGCTGCGCCGCCTCCGCGCGTCGGTCGAGCTCCTCGGTGCCTCGCGACCGGTCGAGCAGGAGCGCCCCCAGGACGTCGCCGTGACCGTTGCGCGCGAGGTCCAGCGCCGCGCCCGCGAGCCGGGACTCCTGGTCGAGGGCCGCGTACGTGCGGTCGAGCAGCCGTCGGCTCCGTGCGGCGGCGGTCTCCCCGGGCGCGGCGACGTCGGCTGCCCGGACGGCGGTGCTCCAGGCCCGCCACGCACGGACCGTCCCCTGCTGCTCGCTGCCGTAGGCGGCGCGGATCATCTCCTCGCTCAGCAGCTCGCCCCACCCCGCGGCGTCCGTCGGCGCCGCTGCGCCCGCCAGCTTCTCGACGACGAGGTCGCGGAGCTCGGGCAGGAAGAAGCTGCCGCCGTCGAACGGCGCGACGGACGACGGCCGGGACGTGAGGACGGTCCCGATGTCCTCTCGGGCGAGCGACCTGTCCTCCGGCGGACCCGCGTACGTGTTCCCGCTGGCGTACTGGGCCATCCGTTCCTCGAGGAACGCGGCCGTGCCGCGCCTCGCCCCGTCGGACGCCCGGTCCCTCTTGCGCCGGGACGTCCAGCCGATCATCGGCCGGTAGGTCCCGAAGACCTCGCTGGCGAACGGCAGGCGTCCGATCGCGCGCGTCACGTCCTGTGTCATGTCTCCCCCTACGACTCGTCCGACCGCCCAGGTGCCGGTCGGCATGACGCGATCGACGCTAGGCGGCGGGCTTCGCGCCCCACCAGGGTGGGTGGTCCCGACCGCGCGGGAGCCGCCCAGGACGGCGTTCCCGGGGCGTCCCGGGTGATGACCGGGCGATGGCACACTGTGCCGGTGATCCACGACACCGTCCTGGTCGGCCCCGACGTGCGTCTCGAGCCGCTCGGTCCGGAGCACGCGGCCGACCTGCTGCCGCTGATCGACGCCGCCGCCTGGTTCGGCTTCACGACGCCCACCCCGACGTCCACGGCAGCGCTCGCGGAGTGGATCGACGCCGCGGTCGCGACGCCGGGACGGCTCGCCTTCGTCGTCCGCAGCACCCCGCCGGGGGCCCCGCCGGACAGCTCCCCGGGCGAGGTCCGGGGCACCACGTCGTTCTACGACCTCGACCGCGCCCTGGGCCGCGTCGAGATCGGTCACACCCTCTACGGGCGGCCGTGGTGGGGCGGGCGGACCAACCCGGCGACCAAGCTGCTGCTGCTGACCCACGCGTTCGACACCTGGGGGCTGCGCCGGGTCGCGCTGCGCGCCGACGCCCGCAACATGCGCTCGCTCGCCGCGATCGCCCGGTTGGGCGCGACCCGCGAGGGCGTGCTGCGGCAGCACCGCGTCGCGGCCGACGGGACGGTCGGCGACACCGTCTACTTCTCCGTGCTGGCCGACGAGTGGCCGCGCGTGCGCGACGGGTTGCACCGGCGGCTCGCGCGCCCCTGACCGCGACGAGGACGTCCCCCGATGTCCGACGTCCGGAATGTCCTCGTCCCTGTCGGGCGGGCTGGCTACGCTCGAAGACGGCGCGCGGGGGGACGCGTGCCGCGCAGCGGAGCGGGGGACCATGCGGGCGAGCAGTACGACCAGGCAGAGCGACGTCGACGGTGGGGCAGGCGACGGCGCGCCACCGCGCACCGGGCCCGAGAGGGCGCCCGACGGGGTGCTCGCCGCGCGGTCCCGCGGCAGGACGACGACCGACCGGACGGGCGGGGCCGCCGCGGTCGCCTGGTCGGCCGTCCTCACCGTCGCGGCCGCCCTGCTCACGGTGCTCCTCGCTCTGGCTGGCCGCTACGGGCCGCACCGCGACGAGTTGTACTTCGTCGAGGCGGGCCGGCACCTCGCCTGGGGGTACCCGGACCAGCCACCGCTCACGCCCCTGCTCGCCCGGGCTGCCGACCTCGTCGCGCCGGGCTCGCTGTTCGCCCTGCACACGGTCGCGGCGCTCGCCGTCGCCGGCACCGTGGTGCTGTCCGGCGTGCTCGCGGCCGAGCTCGGGGGCCGCTCGTCCGCGCAGGTGCTGACGGCCGTGGGAGTCGGCACCGGAGCCGTCGTCGTGGCGCTCGGCCACATCCTGTCGACGGCCACGCTCGACCTCCTGCTCTGGACCGCGATCACGTACGCCGTCCTGCGGGTGCTGCGACGCGACGACGCACGCGGATGGCTCGTCGTCGGGCTCCTCGGCGGGCTCGGCGTCGAGAACAAGCTCACGACGGCCCTCCTGCTCGTCGCGGTGGCGCTGGGCGTCCTCCTGACGCCGCCCGTGCGGCACCACCTGCGCACCGCGTGGTTCTGGGGCGCTGCCGGGGTGGTCGCGCTGATCGGGCTGCCGGCCGTGCTGTGGCAGGCGAGCCACGGCTGGCCTGAGGTGACGCTGGCCCGCGAGATCCGCCTCGAGAACGTCACCGTCGGCGGCCGGGTCGGGTACGTCGCCCTCGTGCTCGTCCTGCTCGGGCCCCTCGTCACGGCGATCTGGGTGTACGGGCTGGTCCGGCTGTGGCGCGTCCCGGCGCTCGGGGCGGCCCGGCCGTTCGCGTGGGCGTTCGCGGCGCTGTTCGTGCTGTTCCTCGGGACGGGCGGCAAGGGCTACTACCTCGTCGGGCTGCTGCCCGTGCTCGTCGCCGCGGGCACGTGCGGGCTCGTCGAGCGCTGGTCCGTCCCGGAGGCGCGGCGTGCCGTGGTGATCCTCGCCGTCGTCGGGGCGATCGCGTGGCCGGCGAGCCTGCCCCTCCTGCCGGCACGGGGGTACGACGGCTCGTTCTACGCCGCGATGAACGCGGACCAGGCCGAGACGATCGGCTGGACGCCGCTCGTCCGGGCCGTCGACGGTGCGGCGACCGTCGGCCACGCGACCGCGATCGTCACCGCGAACTACGGCGAGGCCGGGGCGCTCGACTGGTACGGCGCGCCCGTGCCCGTGTACTCGGGGCACAACGGGTACGGCGGCTGGGGGCCGCCGCCCGGGGCGACCGGCCCGATCGTCCTCGTCGGGTACGACACCGCTCCCGACTGGGCGAGCGGGTGCCGGACCGTCGCCCGCGTCGACACGGGCAAGGGGATCGACAACCAGGAGCAGGGTGCGTCGGTCATGCTGTGTGCGGGGCCGGCGGGAACCTGGTCCGACGTGTGGCCGCGGGTGCGGCACCTCGACGCGTGACGGAGCACCGATGACCCACGACACCCCCGACACCACATCTCCGGCGGGAGCCGACCCGCAGTCCGCGGAGCAGCTCGACGCGCTGCCGCCGCTGGAGAGCCTGCGCGCGCTCGACCGTGGGGTGCTGGTCCGCACGCAGCGGGAGATCGGGCGTGGCGGGCGAGCCTTCGGCCGTGCTGCGGACGCCCTGCTGGGCTGGCGGGCGCACCGGGGTGCGTGGGTCCGGGCCGACGACCCCGCGGGCGGGCCGGCGCCCGACGCGCACCCCGGCCAGCGTGTCCGGGTCGGGATCGGCCCGCAGGTGCTGCGGCTCGGCGGGATCTGCCGGGTGCTCGACGTCGGCCGGACCGACGACCGCGCCGGGTTCACCTACGCGACCGAGCCGGCCCACGTCGAGGACGGGGTCGAACGGTTCGTCGTCGCGCTCGGTCCTGACGACGTCGTCCGTGGGGTGGTGGAGGCGTGGTCGCAGCCGCGATCCGCCCTCGCGCGGCACGTCGGACCGTTGCCGTGGGTGGCGCCGCAGGTGATCACCCTGCGCTACCTCTCGGCGCTGCGCCGCGCGGCGCGCGGCTGAGGTCTCGGACGCACGTCGTCAGACGACCGTCAGGCCGACGTGCTCCGCGAGGACGGGGGCGAGGTCGACGAGCTGCGCCGCGGTGATGCTGGCGCCCGCGAGCCCGCCCACGCCGCGCACCGCGCGCAGGCCGCCGGTGTCGAGGCCGGTGAGGTCGCACGCGGCGAGCCGAGCGCGGTCGAGGACGAGCTCGCGCACCCGCACGTCACGCAGCACCAGCCGGGTCGCGCGGACGCCCGCCAGGTCGAGCGCGTCGACCGTGCACCCGTCGAGGACGACGTCGTCGAGCGTCGCGTCCCGCAGGTTGAGGTAGTCGATCTTTCCGCCGCGCAGGGTGACCCGCCGCCAGCGCGACTCGTACGCGCTCACCCCGCCGAACCGCGCGCCCGCGACGGTCACGTCGGTCCAGTCGCCCCGGACCGCGTCGAGGACGGTCGCGCGCGCGTCGACGAGGTCGCAGCCGCGCAGCGTGGCGCGCGTGAGGCGCGCGTCGTCGAGCACGACGCCCCGCAGCGTGCAGTCGACGAGTGTCGAACCGGTCGCGTCGACGCCCGAGAGGTCGGTGCCGTCGAACGTCTCGTCGTCGTACAGGTCGTCACGCCGCAGGGTGGTCACGGACCGATCGAACCATGCCAGCGGGGCCTGCCCGTCCGAGCGCGCAGCCCGGGTACCGTGGCCGGGTGCAGATCACGGAGGGCGGGCTCGACGACCCGCGGGTCGTCCGGTTCCTCGGCGAGCACCTCGACCAGATGCGCGAGATCTCGCCGCCGGAGAGCGTGCACGCGCTCGACCTCGACGGCCTGCGCGCGCCGGGCATGCGGTTCTGGAGCGTGTGGGCCGACGCGTCGGACGACGCCCCCGGCGGCCCCGGGACGCTCCTCGCGACCGCGGCGCTCAAGACCCACGACGCCGCGCACGGCGAGCTCAAGTCCATGCGGACGGCCGCCGCGGCCCGGGGACGCGGGGTAGCGTCGACCCTCCTGCTGCACGTCCTCGACGCCGCCGCGGACGCCGGGATGCGCCGGGTGTCGTTGGAGACCGGCGCCGAGCCGTTCTTCGAGGCCGCCCGCCGGATGTACCGGCGGCACGGGTTCGTCGAGTGCGGGCCGTTCGCGTCCTACGTCCTCGACCCGAACAGCGTGTTCATGACCCGCGAGGTCTGACCGGGCGTCAGCGGCGGACGATCGCGCCCGACAGGTTCCGCCGGCCCGAGCGTCCGTGCCACGCGTCGTACGACCAGCCGTCGTCCGTGGGCGTCACGGCGACGTCGACCGTCCCGGGCAGCAGGACGGGCTTGGCGAACCGGGCCGTCCACTCGTACGCGTCGGGGCGGCGCGCCGCGACGGACGCGAGCGCACGGGCGGCGGTGTCCATGCCGTGCGCGATGGCGCGCGGGAACCCGAACGCCTTGGCGGACAGCGCGGAAAGGTGGATGGGGTTCCGGTCGCCCGAGATCGCCGCGTACCGGCGCCCGGTCCCCGCGTCGAGCGTCCAGCGCGCGGTCGGCAGCGGCCGGGCCCAGGTGGTCGCCTCGTGGTCGCCGTCACCGCTCCCGCCATCGGCCGGACGCGCGTCCGCCGGTGAGCCGTCTCCGAGGACGACGTCCTTCGCGAGGTAGGTCGACCTGCCCCGCCACGCGAGCTCGCCGCCCGTGCGGATCTCGGTGACGAGGTCGACCTGCGTGCCGCGCCGGTGCGGGCGGAGGTCGTCGGCGGACGCGAGCACCTCGAGCGTGTCGCCGAGGCGCACCGGTCGCCGCACCTCGACCGCGTTCTCGAGGTGCACCAGCCCGAGCAGGGGGAGCGGGAAGTCGGCGCGGGTCATGACCGCAGTCGCGACGGGGAACGCGAGGACGTGCACGAACCCGGCCGGCAGCACGTCGGACGGAGGCTCGCCGACGTGTGCGGCGTACGCGGCGAGGCGGCCCGCGACCGCGCTCCCGCGGGTCTCGAGCGCCCCGACGCGGTACGTCACCGGGGGGAGGTCGGCCGGGGTGCCGCCCGCCGGTCCGCGACCGGGCAGCCGGTCGACGAGCGGCCGGGTGACGCCCTTCGCGTACAGGGCCGCGAGCGACGGAACGCCGTCGAGCTCGAGGATCTCGCGGGCCAGCCCGTCGTGTGCCGCGCCCGGACGACGCTGGTCGTCCGGGCCGCCCGCGCTGCCGGGGGCGCTCACCGGCCCACCAGGTTCTGCCCGCACACGCGGACGACCTCGCCGTTGATGCCGCCCGCGGCGGGCGACGCGAGGAACGCGATCGTCTCGGCGACGTCGACGGGCAGGCCGCCCTGCTGCAGCGCGTTGAGCCTCCGCGCGACCTGCCGGGTCACGGCGGGGATCTTCGCGGTCATCTCGGTCTCGATGAACCCGGGCGCGACGGCGTTGACGGTCCCGCCCAGGGGGGCCATCAGGGGCGCGGTCGCCCGCGCCATGCCGATGACGCCCGCCTTGGACGCTGCGTAGTTCGTCTGGCCCCGGTTCCCGGCGATCCCGGACGTCGACGCGAGCGACACGATGCGCGGCGCGTCAGCGAGCCGCCCGGACGCGAGGAGCTGCTCGTTCATGCGGAGCTGCGCGGTGATGTTGACGGCGAGCACGGGGTCCCACGTGTCCGACGTCATGTTGGCGAGCAGCTTGTCGCGGGTGATCCCGGCGTTGTGGACGACGATGTCGAGCCGCCCGTGCCGGCCCACGGCGTGGTCGAGGATCCGGGTGCCGGCGTCGTCGGCCGTGATGTCGAGCTGCAGCGCGGTCCCGCGGACCGCGTTGGCGACCTTCGCGAGCGCGTCCCCGGCAGGGGGCACGTCCACGCAGACGACGGTCGCGCCGTCGCGGGCGAGCACGCGGGCGATCTGCGCGCCGATGCCCCGGGCGGCCCCGGTGACCACGGCGACCTTGCCGGCGAGTGGCGCGCCCCATCCGGCGTCGTCGGACGGCACGGTGCCGGCGGACGAGCCGACCGTCACGAGCTGCCCGTCGACGAACGCGCTCTTCGCGGAGAGGAAGAAGCGCAGGGCGGCGGCCACGGACGGCACGCCGAGCCCGTCCGTCCCCGCCAGGTCGGGGCCGAGCACAATCCCGTTGCCGGTCGCGCCGCCGCGCAGCTCCTTGGCGAGCGAGCGCAGGGCGCCGTCGACGCCGTGGCGGGCCGCGGCGACGGCGGGCACGTCGGACTCGGTGGCCGCGCGCGACAGCGTGACGACGCGGCCGGACGGCGCGAGCGTGCGCAAGGTGCTGCCGAGCGCGAGCAGCGCGGACGAGAGGTCCGTGGGCGTCTCGACCTCGGTCAGCACCACGACGACGGCACCCCAGCGGGCGCCGTCCTCGAGCTGTGCGGGGTCGCGTCGGACGTCGAGCCCCCACGCGACGAGGAGGCGCGCGACGGCGTCGGTGGCGTCCCGGGGGGCGCCGTGGTCGGCCGACCCGAGCACCAGGGTCGGGCCGACGACGAGCGGCTGCCCGGGCACGAACCGGCGCAGGACGGCGGGGCGCGGCAGGCCGAGCTTCTTCGCGAGGGTCTTGGTGCTGCCCGCGTTCACGAGCTTCAGGTAGGTGTCGGTCATGGCCGCCTCACGCGCTCTCGAGGATCGCTGCGACGCCGAGCCCGCCGGCGGCGCACACGGAGATCAGGGCCCGGGCGGGGCGGCCGGTCTCGGCGGCCCGCTGCGCGACGAGCTTGGCGGCCGTCGCGACGATGCGTCCGCCGGTCGCGGCGAACGGGTGACCGGCGGCGACGGACGAGCCGACGACGTTGAGCCGGGCGCGGTCCACCGTGCCGAACGCACCGTCGAGGCCGAGGCGCTCACGGCCGAAGGTGTCGTCCTCCCAGGCGGCGAGGGTCGTGAGCACGGTCGACGCGAACGCCTCGTGGATCTCGAAGAAGTCGATGTCGTCGAGCGTGAGCCCGTTGCGGGCGAGCAGGCGCGGGACGGCGTAGGCGGGGGCCATGAGCAGGCCTTCGTCGCCGTGCACGAAGTCGACGGCGGCGGTGTCGGCGTCGACGACCTTCGCGAGCACGGGCAGCGATCGTTCGGCGGCCCACTCGCGCGAGGCGAGCAGCACGGTCGAGGCGCCGTCGGTCAGGGGCGTGGAGTTCCCGGCGGTCATGCTCGGGGTGGTCCCGGCGAGCGTCTTGCCGTAGACGGGGCGCAGGGCGGCGAGCTTCTCGAGCGACGTGTCGCTGCGCAGGTTGTTGTCGCGCGCGAGCCCGCGGAACGGGGTGACCAGGTCGTCGAAGAAGCCGGCCTCGTACGCGGCCGCGAGGTGCTGGTGGGAGGCGAGCGCGAGCTCGTCCTGGGCCTCGCGGGTGACGCCCCAGCGGGCGGTGGTGACCGCCTGGTGCTCACCCATGGACAGGCCCGTGCGGGGCTCGTCGACGCGCGGGGCGTCGGGCTTGAGGTCCGAGGTGCGCACCGAGGCGAAGGCCTTGAGGCGCTGCTGGAACGTCTTCGCGTTCCCGGCAGCGAGGAGCGCGCGGCGCAGGCCGGGGGAGACGGCGATCGGCGCGTCGGAGATCGTGTCGACGCCGCCCGCGACGCCCGACTCGACCTGGCCGAGCCGGATCTTGTTGGCGACGGCGATCGTGGCCTCGAGGCCGGTGGCGCACGCCTGCTGGAGGTCGTACGCAGGGGTGCGGGGGTCGAGCGCCGAGCCGAGGACGCTCTCGCGCACGAGGTTGAAGTCCTTGGAGTGCTTCATGACGGCGCCGGCGGCGACCTCGCCGAGCACCTCGCCCTGCAGCCCGAAGCGGGCGACGAGCCCGTCGAGCGCGGCGGTGAGCATCTCCTGGTTGGACACGCCGGCGTACGCGCCGCCGGCGCGGGCGAACGGGATCCGGTTGCCTCCGACGACGACGGCGTCGCGTGCTCCGGGGCCCGGCCCGGGGGCGCTCCGGTCGGGGGGCGGGTTGTCTCCGGCGTCCTGTCGGGTGGTCCTGCGCGGTGTCATCCTGGTCCTCTCGCGACGTTGCTTCTCACCAGTGGTGGCGTGGTGCCGGCTGCCCGCTCGGAGGAGCGCGCCCTCGCCGTTGATGTCCGAGACCGACAGTACCTGATACTCTCGGTTTCGTGAGTGCGACGACGCGTTCCTCCCTGCCTTCCTCGCGTGCCGGGTCCAGCATCCCCGCCCCGCGCAGCACCGCGCGACCTGCGCGCCCGACCCGGCCGCTCGACCCGCCGGACGACGACACCGGCGCGCCCGACGGCCGCTCCACGCGCTGGGACGACCACCGCGCGGCCCGCCGCACCTCCCTCGTCCACGCCGCGCGCAAGGCCGTCCACCGGCACGGCGCGGACGTGTCGATGGAGGAGATCGCGGCCTTCGCCGGCACCTCGAAGTCGATCATCTACCGCTACTTCGAGGACAAGAACGGCCTCCAGATCGCCGTCGGCGAGGCCGTCGTCCACGAGATCCGCGACGCGCTCGAAGCCGCCCTCGCCGCGGCCGACTCGCCCCGCCAGGGCCTCGAGGCCATGGTCGACACGTACCTCGCGATGATCGAGCACTCCCCGAACGTCTACTACTTCGTGACGCGCACGGGATCGATCATCGGCAACGACGCCGGTCCCCGCGTCACCGGCGACGGTCGTCCGCCGCTCATGACCTTCGCCGACACCATCACGTCCCTCATGGCCCGGGCGCTGCTCGGCGGCGGGATCCTCGACGACGTCTCGGCCGTCGCCTGGGCGTCCGGGGCCGCGTCGTTCGTCCGGGGGACCGGCGAGTGGTGGCTCGCGCAGCGCGACGCCCCCGGCACCCCCGCGCGCGAACAGCTCTCCGCGCAGCTCGGCGGCTGGCTCTGGGAGGGCCCGACCGCCGCCAGCGCCTCCACCCGCAGCACCGCCTCCGTCCGCACCACGAGCACGAGCCAGGAGTCCTGAGATGAGCGCCCCCACCGACCTCTCCGCAGCCCACGGCGCGATCGCGACCCCCGAGGTCACCACGCCGGCCGCCCCCACGGACGACCACGCGAGCGCGCCGGAGCGCGGTGCCCCGCGCGTCGACGTCCCGGCCCTCGAGTCCCTCCTGCTCGGCCGGTGGGCGCCCGAGCGCCGCAAGGCCCGCGGGGCGGCGTGCGACGACCGGTACGTCCGCGTCGACGGCCTGACCATGGACGAGCACCGCGAGCGCGTCTTCGGGCAGCTCGGCCTGCTCGTCGAGGAGGGGCACGTGCTGCGCGCGTTCCCCACGCGCCTCGGCGGCGCCGACATGCCCGGCGGCAACATCGCGGCGTTCGAGGAGCTCGCAGCCGCCGACCTGTCGCTCCAGATCAAGTCGGGCGTGCAGTGGGGCCTGTTCGGCGCCGCGATCCTGCACCTCGGGACGCCCGAGCAGCAGGACCGCCTGCTGCCCGGGGCGATGTCGCTCGCCGTGCCCGGTGCGTTCGCGATGACGGAGACCGGCCACGGGTCGGACGTCGCGTCGATCGCGACGACCGCGACCTACGACCCCGAGACGGGCGAGTTCGACCTGCACACCCCGTTCCGTGGCGCCTGGAAGGACTACCTCGGCAACGCGGGCAAGGACGGCGTCGCGGCGACCGTGTTCGCGCAGCTCGTCACCGCCGGCGTGAACCACGGCGTGCACTGCTTCTACGTGCCGATCCGCGAGGTCGGCGACGACGGTCGCGCGGGCGCGTTCCTGCCGGGCGTGGGCGGCGAGGACGACGGCCTCAAGGGCGGCCTCAACGGCATCGACAACGGACGCCTGCACTTCACGCACGTGCGCGTCCCGCGCGAGAACCTGCTCGCCCGCTACGGCACGGTCGCCGCGGACGGCACCTACGCGTCGTCCATCGAGAGCCCGGGACGCCGCTTCTTCACGATGCTCGGGTCGCTCGTCCAGGGGCGCGTGTCGCTCGACGGCGCGTCGTCCGTGGTGTCCAAGATGGCCCTCGCCATCGCGGTGCGGTACGGCAACGAGCGCCGCCAGTTCGCCGGCGCCGGTCTCGACGAGGTCGTGCTGCTCGACTACGGCCGGCACCAGCGGCGGCTGATCCCGCGCATCGCCGAGACGTACGCGATGTCGTTCGCGCACGACCGCCTCCTCGACCTCTTCGACGCCGTGTTCTCGGGCGAGCACGACGACGCCGAGACGCGCGAGGAGCTCGAGACCATGGCGGCGGCGCTCAAGTCGACGTCCACGTGGTTCACGATGGACACGCTCCAGGAGGTGCGCGAGGCGTGCGGCGGCGCCGGGTTCCTCGCGCAGAACCGGGTCACGCAGCTCCGCCACGACTTCGACATCTACACGACGTTCGAGGGCGACAACAACGTCCTGCTGCAGCTCGTCGGCAAGCGCCTGCTCACCGAGTACGGCAAGCAGTTCAAGGGCATCTCGGCGGGCGGCATGGCCCGCTACGTGGTGGACCGCGCCGCCGACCTGGCGCTGCACGGCACCCCGCTGCACCGCGCCGTGCAGACCGTCGTCGACGGCGGCTCGGCACGCCGTGCGGCGGGGCACCTGCGCGACGAGGCGACGCAGCGCGAGCTGCTGACGTACCGCGTCGAGGCGGCCGTCGCCGAGCTCGCCGGTGCTCTGCGCTCCGCGTCCAAGCTCAGCCCCCAGGAGGCGTTCGACCTGTTCAACGCCCACCAGAACGAGCTCATCACCGTCGCGCGCGCGCACGGCCAGCTCCTCAAGTGGGAGGCGTTCACGCAGACCCTCGCCGGCGTCGAGGACGAGGGGACGCGCCAGGTCCTCACGTGGGCGCGCGACCTGTTCGGGCTCTCGCTCGTGGAGCGCGAGCTGGGCTGGTACCTGGTCAACGGGCGCCTGTCCGCGCAGCGCGCCCGCACCGTGACGTCGTACATCGACCGCCTCGTCGGGCGCCTGCGGCCGCACGCGCAGGACCTCGTCGACGCGTTCGGGTACGGCCCCGAGCACCTGCGTGCCGAGGTCGCGACGGGCAACGAGAAGGCCCGCCAGGACGAGGCCCGGGCCTACCTTGCCGACCTGGTCGCGAGCGGTGACGCTCCCGTGAGCGAGAAGTCGCTGCAGCGCTCGAAGCGCGGCTGACCTGGCGGCAGCACGACAGCAGCCCGAGAGCCCCGGTGCGGACCTGGTCCGCACCGGGGCTCTCGTCGTCACGGGTGGAGCAGCGACACCCAGTCGGCGGGCACGCGGCCCTCGGGGCCGGGCGCGGGCTGGTCGTCCGGGTGCGCCTGCGGGTCGGCCAGGGCCGGCCCGGTCGCCGGCGTCCCGGTCCGGTAGTCCCAGAACCAGTCCTCACCGGGCTCGTAGCTGCGCATGACGGGGTGCCCGGTCTCCGTGAAGTGCCGCGTCGCGTGCTGCGAGGGCGACGAGTCGCAGCAGCCGACGTGACCGCACGTGGCGCACCGACGCAGGTGGAACCACCAGCCGTCGGTCTCGGTGCACTCGGCGCAGCCGGGCCCGCTCGGCGGGACGGACGGGTCGAGCTCGAAGTCGGTCACGGTGCCTCCAGACGTCCGGGACCACCAGCATGTGCCGGGGCGGTGGCGGGCGCACCCGGGGCGCGCGGACGCACCCGGACCAGCCCCGTCGTGACCACCGCGACGCCGAGGAGGAGGAGCGCGCCCCCGACGAGCTGTCCGGCGTCGGGCGCCTCCCCGAGGACGAGCCACGCGGCGAGCATCCCGGTCGGCGGCACGAGCATCGTGAAGGGCACCACGGCTGACGCGGGGTACCGGGCGAGGAGCGTGTTCCACGCGCCGTAGCCGAGGAGGCTCGCGAGGTAGGTGGTGTACGCGGTCGACAGGACGGCGGCGACGGTCGGGTGCGTGAGCGCCTGCCCGACCGCGGCGGGGCCGTCGAGGACGAGCGACAGCGCGAGCAGGGGGAGGGGCACCACGGTGGCGGACCACACCGTCATGGAGAGTCCCGCGAGCGGACCGCTCGGGCCGCCTGCGGGAGCGTGGCGTCCCGCGCGCCGCGCCGCGACGTTGCCCACGGCCCACGACGACCCGGCGGCGAGGGTCAGGACGAGTCCGGTGAGCGGGACGTCCGCGCTGCGCCCGGCGCCGACGACGACGAGGCCTGCCGCGCCGACGACCACTCCCGCGACCTGGGCGCGCGTGGGTCGCTCGCGCAGCGCGAGGGCGGCGAACACCACGGTCAGGACCACCTGCGCCTGGAGCACGAGGGACGCGAGGCCGGGCGGCATCCCGACCGCGATCGCCGTGTACAGGAGGCCGAACTGCCCGAGGCTCATGAAGACCCCGACGGCGACGACGTCGCGCCACCGCGCCGCCGGGCGCGGCACGAAGAAGATCGCGGGGACGACGACGAGCGTGAACCGGACGGCTGCGAACAACGTGGGCGGGACGTCGCCGAGCCCGAGGTCGATCACCACGAAGTTGACGCCCCAGACGACAGCGACGAGCGAGGCGAGGAGCGCGGCGCGGGTCGGCAGGCGGGCCGGCAGGCGGGTGGGCAGACGGGCGGGCAGGGCAGGAGGCACGCGTCGAGTCTCGGGCACCAGATCGTGCACGTCCATCACGCAGTTCTTGGCCTCACTGTGTAGCGATGCTGCATGACCATAGTCTGGTCGCATGATCGATCTCGGAGGGGTGGAAGCGCTCGTCGCCGTCGCACGGGCGGGGACGGTCCACGGCGCGGCCGCCGACCTCGGGTACACGGCGTCGGCCGTCTCGCAGCAGGTCAAGCGGCTGGAACGACAGCTCGGCACGCCGCTGCTCGAACGCGTGGGGCGTGGGGTGGTCCTCACCGCGGCCGGACGCCTCCTCGTCGAGGACGGCGAAGACCTCCTGCGGCGGGTCGAGCGGACCAGCTCCCGGGTCCGGGCAGCCGAGCCGCGTGGGGGAGCACCCACCGGCCAGGTGCGGCTCGCCGCGTTCTCGACCGCCGTCCGGGGCCTCGTCGCGCCGCTCGTCGGCACCCTCCGGCACGACGCCCCCGGCCTCGACGTGGTCGTCGACGAGTACGACCCCTGGGAGGCGGTCGCGCGCATCGGCGCGGGCCAGGCGGACCTCGCCGTCGTCCACGCCTGGGCGGGCATCACGCTCCAGGTGCCGTTGCACGCCGCGCACGAGGACCTGGGCCACGACACCGCCGACCTGATCGTCCCGTCCGGCCACCGCCTCGCCGGCCAGGAGCGCGTCGCGCCCGGCGACCTGCTCGACGAGACGTGGGCCTCCACCCTCCCTGACTCCATCTGCTACGCCTGGTTCGTCCACATGTTCGGGACGCAGCCGCGCCAGCCCCGGATCGCCTACTGGGCCCCCGAGTTCGCGTCGCACGTCGCGCTCGTCCGGGCCGGCGCCGCGGTCTCGCTGCTGCCGCGGCTCGGCCGGGGCGCGCTGCCCGACGGGGTCGTCGCCGTCCCCGTCGTCGACCCCGTCCCGGTGCGGACCGTCGGGCTCGTGTGGCGGAGCTCGATGGGCGAGTCGCCGGCCGTGACATACCTGCGGGCCCGCCTGCGTGCGACGTGGCGCACGCGGACGGGCCCGCAGGGTCCTGCAGCGGACGGCTAGCGGCAGCTCACCGCGTCGTAGCCCGCGGTGTACGGGGTGCGCACGTCGAGCGAGCCGACGTGCCCGGCGCCGACCACGTCAGCGTCCCCGCCCTTCTTCAGCCGCACCGCACCCGTGTCGAACAGGTGGTAGGCCGCCTTGCCTGGCTCGACGCCGGCCACGGTCGTCGTGCCGAACGGCGTCGACAGCGTGACGTCCGCGGTCACGGCGCTGCGGTTCGCCGCGTACACCGCGACCATCGCGTCCCCGTTCACGCACTGCGAGCGGGCCGAGACGCCGAGGTCGACCCGGCCGCCCGCCTGGTAGGCGCGCACCATGGTCTGCTCGACGTGCGAGCCGTTCACGTCGGTGAGCGCCACCCGCAGGTGCACGAAGCTGCCCGCGGGGACGTCCGTCGGGACGTCCGCGGTCCAGCGACCCAGGGCGTCCTTCGTGGCGGGGACCGCCGTCCACCCGGTGACCTGCGCGACGGTCGACGCGGTGTCACCCGTCGCGTACTCGAGCGTGGCCGACTTCACGTCGGCCGCGGTGTTCGGTCCGTCGTCCGTGGCGGTGAGCACCACGTGCGCCGCCGTGCCGGAGGTCACACGGTCCGTGAGGTCCGTGTCCAGGTCCACGTGCGGGACCAGCAGGTGCTGGGCGCCCTGCTGGGAACGGTCCGTCGTGAACGTCCAGTCGGTCGTGTACCCGAGGCCGAGGACCGCGGCTGTGCTCGCCCGCCGGACGAACGTCCGGACCACGTGCACGCTCGCGCTGCCCGACGGCAGCGCGTAGACGCCTGCCGCCGGGACCACCGCGGCGCCGCCCACGGCCACGGAGGTCGACCAGCTGTCCTGGTTGATGAGACCGGTCGAGTCGTGACCTGCCGCGTCGCCCCACGCGGGGAGCGCGAGCGACATGCCGTTCAGCGTGCGGTAGGCCAGCGGGACGTCGTTCGTGGTGCCCGTCGCGCCGGTGGGGGCGGCGAACCAGGACGTGGGCTGCGAGGAGCCCGGCTCGTACGTCACCGGACCGCCGAACGAGGCAGCGTTGGAGACGTTGTACGTCATGCGGGCGATCGTCGTCCATGCGACGTCGGACGACGCCGTGTAGTACTCGGTGCGGTGCAGCGGGGCGTTCACGGGGAGCATGGAGCCCGACGCGTAGACGGCGGAGACGCCGGGCAGCTCGAGGCCCAGGTCGAGCCACCACGTCCGGGAGTCCGTGCCCTGGGTGTGGTAGTCCGTGGGCACGGTCGCCAGGTCGGCGTCGCTGACCCGCTGGACCCCCGTCGGGATCTCCCCGTGCGTCACCGTGGCGAGGTTGTACAGGTAGGGGCTGGTCGCGACCGGCTGCCCGGTCCAGCTCATCGTCACCGGGCCGGCCGCCAGCTCAGCCCGGAGCGCGGTGGCGTCGTCCGTCGTGATGGAGATCATCGGGATGGTGGTCCCGCTGCCCGACGTCACCGTGCGCCCCAGCGCTGTCGACGAGTAGGCCAGCACGCCCACCGCGCCACGGCCCTTGAGTGCACGGTCCCAGCTGAGAGCGTTGCCGCCGGTGACCGCGGTGCTGGCGTCGATCAGGACGAGCTTGCCCGTGACGTCGGCGGCGGCGATGTTCGCGTCGGTGCCCGGCCCGACGTCGACCAGCGGTGCCGACGCGGTGCCGGCGAACTCGGGCGCGAACGTGACCGGCAGGTCGTCGACCTGGCGACCACCCGACGACGTCATGGTCAGGCGCGGTGCGGCCAGCCGTGCCGTCGCCTCGAACGTGAGGCGCGAGTCCGTCTTCGTCGGGGTCGTGTACAGGTGGTTCACGTACGAGGGCACCGTGGTCAGGAGACCGGTCTTGAAGGTGCCGTTCGACGCCATGCCCTGCGTGTAGCCGATCGAGAAGCCCTCCGGCTGTGTCGCCTTGTCCGTCTTCCAGCGCAGCTCACGAGCGTCCTGGGCATCGAGGACGACCGTGGTGTCGCCCGTCACCTTCACCCCGTGCCGGAAGACCTCGGTCACCGAGTCCACCTGACCGTGGTTGTCCGGGGTGTCGCGCGTCAGCACCGTGCTCGAGAACTCGTACGTGCCCACCGGCATGGTCAGGGTGACCGTGCCCGAGCCGACGCCGTAGTTCGCGCCGCTGCCGCCGGCCAGGTCGAGGACCTGGAACGACGAGTAGGAGTCGGCCGGCATCCCGTAGCGGTTCTTCACGACGACCGTGACCTGCGCGGTCGGCGCGGCCAGCACGTACGAGAAGGGGACCGTGACGCGCATGCCGTCCTCGGCGCGGCCGACGAGACGGCCCGTCACCGTGCCGTAGTCGTCGACGTGAGCCCGGGCCGACGGGTCGATCGTCAGCGGGACGTCGGCCGAGCCGCCGGCGGGGACGACGACCTGGTCGGCACCCTTGCGGGCACCCGGTGCCCCGAGCTTCACCGCACGCGCCGGGAGGTCGGCGATGCCGCTGTCCCCGTACGTCTGCAACGACAGGTCGAGGGTCACGTCCGCGCCGGACGTGTTGTGCAGTGTGACCGTCTTCGTGACGGGGGTGACGTCCTGCCCGGCGGTGAACGTCGCGAGGCTCTCGTTCGGCTCCCCGTACACGGGCTCCGTCACCGCGCGGCCCACGTCCATCGGCCCGGCGCCCTGCTCGAGCACCGGCGTGGTCGTGCCGTCCGCGGACGACGTGAGGAGGTCCTTGACCTGCTCGGGCGTCCAGTCCGGGTGCTCCTGGAAGACGATCGCCGCTCCGCCCGCGACGTGCGGGGTCGCCATGGACGTCCCGGACTCCGCGACGTACGGCATGTCCGTCCCGCCCCCTGCGCGGGCCGCGACGACGTCGACGCCCTGGGAGGCGATGTCGGGCTTGGCCGCCGTGCCGCCGACCGACGGACCGCGGCTCGAGAAGTACGCGGTCGCGTCGTCACGGTCGAGAGCGCCGACGGTCAGGGCGTCCGGCGCGCAGCCGGGGGTCGAGACCTGGCCGTGCAGGCCCTCGTTGCCGGCGGCGATGACGAACAGCGCCTTGTCCGACAGCGCCTGGACGAGGTCGACGTCCGCGCCCGAGCACGAGGTCGTCGAGTCGCTGCCCAGCGACATCGAGACGACCTTCGCGCCGTTGTCGACGGCCCACTGCATGCCCGCGAGGATCCACGACTCCTGGCCCGAGCCGTCGTCGCCGAGGACCTTGCCGACGAGCAGCTTCGCGCCCGGGGCCATGCCCGCGTAGCGGCCGTCGCTGGCCGCGCCGGTGCCGGCGATGGTCGAGGCGGTGTGCGTGCCGTGACCGTTGCCGTCCTGGATCGTGACGCCCTTGGTCGTGACGAACGACGCACTGAGCGCGACCTGGCCCGTGAGGTCCGGGTGCTGCTGGTCGTAGCCCGTGTCGAGCACGGCGACCTTCACCCCCGTGCCGTCGTAGCCGAGGTCGTGCGCGGTGCCCGCGCCCGTCAGGGGGACGGTCGGCGTGAGGTCGGTGACGGCGTCGCCGTGGACCTTGGCGTCGAGCCAGACCTTCGTGACACCCGAGGAGGAGCGCGCCTGGCTCGGGGCGATCCCGGCCCACGCGGCCTTCGCGCGGTCCTTGTCGACCGACATGGCCGCCGCGTCGATCGCGGGGATCGACGCCGTGGTCGTCGCGCCGCGCACGACGGAGCGTGCGGCTGCGGCACCCGAGTACTGGACGATCACGGGCAGCGTGTCCGTGGACGCATCGTCGTAGTCGTCACGGGCGAGCAGGGAGATGTCGAACAGACGCTCGTCGAGGGTCCCGGCGTCGATGAGCGGCTGGGCCTCGGCCGGGATGACGTACGTGTCGTCGTGCGAGATCCAGGTCGTGACGACCCGGTCGGGGTCGTCGGTGACGACCTGCGCCTCGCTGACCGTGCCGTCCGCGGCGACCCGCGCCTGCACCTGGTCGCCCGTCACGAGCGTGAAGGTCTCGAGGGACCCGCCGGTGCTGCCGGTGGTCCCGGTGGTGGCCGTGCCGGTCGTGGTGGCGTCCGGTGCGGGGGCGTCGTCGGTGGCGGCGCTCGCGGCGGTGGCGGTGCCTGCGGTCGCGAGCAGCGCGGCGGCCGCGAGGGCAGCGGCTGCGCTCCGTCTCATGCGGTGGGTTTGCATGGTTGTGCTCCTTTCAGCACGCCCACTCTCGCCGGGCACAGGGCCCGCGCGGCAGACGCACAGGCTGGCGGGATACCGACATGGCGGATAATCGCCACATGCTGGGTGGCTTCAGGTCAGACGAGGACGCGCACGACGAAGCCGTGTATCGGCTCGCCATGTCGGGCGTCGGGACGACCGCCGGGCACGCCGGGCTGCTGCTCGGCTGCACGGTCGTCGAGGCGCGCGCCGCGCTCGGGCGGCTGGCCGAGCGGGGGCTCGTGGTCCGCAACGCGGACGACGAGGGACGCTGGCTGGCGGCGCCGCCGGAGCTCGTCCTGGCGCCCGAGCTCGCCCGGGGGCGCGAGCGCCTGCGGCGTGACGAGGAGCTTCTCGCGGACCTCGTCGAGACGTTCCACCGGGAGCGGTCACCGCGCAGCGCCCAAGAGCTCGTCGAGGTCGTCGAGGGCGCGACGCAGGCCGTGCGCCTCGCGCAGATCGAGGCCGCGGCGCGCCACGTCGTGTGCGCCTTCCAGACGGGCGCGAACACCGTCGTGCCGGTCGCGGAGACCCTCCACCCGGAGTGGCAGGCACCCGGCCCGACGCAGCCCGAAGAGACCCTCGACACGTCGTCGGCGGACGAGGGTCGGCAGAGCCCGCTGCGGGAGGGGCTGGCCTACCGTCTCGTGGTCGACCCCGCGTACCTCGGCGAGCCGGGTGCCCTGCAGAAGCTCGACGAGTGGACGCTCTTCGGCCAGCAGGTGCGCGTCGTGAACCACCAGCTGCCGAAGGTCATGGTCGCGGACTCCGACATCGGTCTCGTCCAGGTCGGTCCCACGACCACCCTCGTGCTGCACGGCCCGCTGGCCGGCGTCGCGCAGTCCCTGTTCGACGCGACCTGGCGCTATGCGCGCCCGTACCTGCCGCGCGACGCGGAGCTCGAGACGAACGACGTGCAGCTCCTCCAGCTCATGCTGGCGGGGCTGACGGACGCGGCGATGGCGAACCAGCTCGGCGCGTCACCGCGGACCGTGCAGCGCCGCCTGAGGGCCCTGATGGACCTCGCCGGTGCGCGGACCCGCATCCAGCTCGGCGGCTACGCGGTCCGCAACGGCTGGGTGTGACCTCGCTCGTCCTGCCGAACACGTGACCGTGGCCCGTCAGACGGGCCGGGAGGGCCAGGGATCACGTGTTCGTCGGGATGGGAGGGCCGGCGTCAGGGGTTGCACCGCGCCGCGACCGTCTCCACGAGGCCGACGTCCGGCCGCCACGGCTCCAGGTTCCACGTCGCCTTGTCGGGGGCGCCGATCGCGTGGCAGAGCAGCTGGTCGTGCATGCCGGGGGTGTCGGCGTCGGGGTGCGCGGTCGTCACCGCTGTCCACGTCGCGGCAGCGCCCGCCTGACCCGCCGCACGCGCCCACGCGTTCGGGTCGACAGCGAGGGACCGCCCGCCCTCGGCGACCCCCCACGTCGCGGAGCGCGGGGTCCCGTCGCCGAACCGCAGCACGAGCGTCCCGCCCTCGGGCGTGACGCGGACGCGCGTCCGGGTGCCGCGGGCGCGGGCGTCCTCGGGTGCGGCGAGCCCGCCGACCGCGCGCCCTGACGCGTCCTCGACGGCGACGGACCCGTCGAGCTCGACCGTCAGCGCGGCGCCCGCGGGCCGGTCGACGGTGACGACGACCGGTGCGCCGTCCAGGTGCCGGACGGCGACCCGGGTCGTGCCGGACGACATGGCGAGGGTGGCGCCGACGGGAGCCGTCACGCGCAGGCGGACCGGACCGACGTCGACCGTCGCCGACGGCTGCGCCGGTGTCGCCGCCGCGGTCTGTGCCGGGCCTGCGGTCGCCGCCGTGCCGGACGCCGACGGCTCGCGCCCGGGACCGTCTGGCGTCGCGTGGCAGCCGGCCAGCGCCAGGACCGCTGCGAGGACCCCCGTCAGGGTGGCCGCCAGGACGGCTCCCGAGGCCCGTCGCGTCGTCCGCATGGCGCCCACCCTCCCACGCGGCGGCCAGACGACGAGAGGACGGAGACGAGAGGATGGACCCGTGGACGACCAGGTGACGGCACGGTTCGAGCAGGAGCGCGGGCGGCTGCGGGGCGTCGCGTACCGCGTCCTCGGCAGCACGCACGAGGCCGACGACGCGGTGCAGGAGGCCTGGTTCCGCCTCGAGCGCACCGATGCCGACAGCATCGACAACCTCTCGGCGTGGCTGACCACGGTCGTCTCGCGGGTCTGCCTCGACATGCTGCGGGCGCGCGCCGCGCGGCGCGAGGACCCGTGGGAGCACGACGACGGGACGGCTCGCGCCGAGGACGAGACCACGTCGCCGACCTTCTCCGCGCCCGTGCCGGCGCTGCCCGAGGACCTCGCCGTCGAGTCCGACGCGGTCGGGTCGGCGCTGCTGCTGGTCCTCGACGCGCTCGGCCCCGTCGAGCGCCTGACGTTCGTCCTGCACGACGTGTTCGGCGTGCCGTTCGAGGAGATCGCGCCGGTCGTCGGGCGCACGCCGGCGGCGACGCGCCAGATCGCGTCGCGCGCGCGGCGCCGTGTCCGGGGAGGGGGAGAGCCGGTCCCGGACCGGGCACGGCAGCGCGCGGTCGTGGAGGCATTCCTGTCGGCGTCGCGCGAGGGGCGGTTCGACGACCTGCTGGACCTCCTGGACCCCGACGCCGTGCTGCGTGTCGACGCCGTCGGCGTGGAGACGGCGGCAGCGAACGCCGCGAAGGGTGCGCCCGTCCTCAGCGCGGAGATGCACGGGGCGCTCGCCGTCGCGACGACCTTCAACGGTCGGGCACGCGTGGCACGGCTCGCGCTCGTCGACGGGGAGCCCGCGGGCGTCTGGGCGCCGGGCGGGACCGCCCGCTCGGTGTTCGGGATCGTGGTGCGGGACGGCAAGGTCGTGGAGGTGTCCATCCACATGGACCCGGACGACGTGGCGGCGATGGACGTCGTCCTGCTGTGAGCTCGGTCCCCGAGGTCGGTCCCCGCGGTCGGGCGACGTCAGTCCCGGGCCCACACGAGCGACACGACCGCCACCACGAGGAACGCCGCCGCCCAGAGCCCGTACCCGGCGAGCGTCGCGACCGCGGCCGTCACCAGGTAGAGGAAAGCCTTGACGGCGAGCCGCTCCGGACGCCGCAGCCGCCGCTCGGCGGTCGGAGCCAGGAGGACGCCCCACACGACGACCGCCGCACCGACGAGCGCCACGGCCAGGACGAGCGACAGCACGACCGAGCCGCCGATCGCCCAGCCCGACTGCCCGAGCAGGACGAGCATCGCGATCTCGACGACGAACGCGAGCGCGCCGGACGCCCGCACGTCGGGGCGGGGGTCCCCGCGACGGGGCTCCGGTGAGGTCATGGTCCGATCATCGTCGAACGGTCCGCCGGACGCGCTGCGCCGGCGGTGGGCCAGTGGTCCAGCAGGTCGCCGGGCCCGAGGCCGAGGGCGTGCTCGATGTCACCGGGGGACGACTCCTGCAGGTGCTGCGACACGACCGTCGACAGGTCGCGCCAGTACCCCCGAAGCGTCGACTCGGAGAGGAACAGGGAGCGGGACAGCTCGGCGTACGTGAGTCCGCGGGCGCGGCCGGCGAGCACCTCGCGCTGCCGCCGGTTCAGCACGGTGACACGGCCGCGTCGCACGAGCACCTCGATGAGACCTGTCACCGGGGGCGGCGCGACGAGCTCGCCCCGCGCCACGGCGAGGAACGCGGCGCGCGTCTCGTCGAGCGACGAGGACTTCGACACGACTCCCGTCGCTCCGGCCGCGAGACACGCGGCGAGCACGAAGCGGCGCTCCTCCTGGGTGTACACGCACACTCGGTACCCGGCGGCGACCGCGTCCCGGATCGCCGCGACGCCCTGGCTCGCGTCGGGCTGCCGCAGGTTCACGAGGTGCAGGTCGAGGACGACGACGTCTGCGACCGGGCGGTCCAGGAGGAAGTCCTCGAGGCTCGCGTGCGCCGAGACGAACGTCAGGCCGTGCAGCAGCACGGCCAACGACTCGCGCACCGCGGTGGCGTCGTCGACGAGGCTGAACCGGACGTCGGACGCGTCGTCGGCAGCGTCCGGCCCGACATCCCGGGGCGTGCCCGGACCCGCCTCCCCGCTCACGGCCGGCCTTCGCGCGCGGGCGCGACGACAGCGTGCTCCGGCGTGGGCGTCCGGGACCGGGTCACCGAGCGGAGGGTCGCGGTCGTGCCCAGGCCGGGGACGGAGTCGACGGTCGCCGTGATGGCGTGCGCGGCGAGGGACTCCACGACGAGCCCGCGGACGCCGACCCCGAGCCGCGTCGTCGACGGGTCGAAACCCCGTCCGTCGTCGTGCAGGGTGACGGCCCATCCGTCCTCGTCCTCGAGCTGCTCGGCGTGCAGGACGACCCGGGCGGCACCGGCGTGCTGCCGGACGTTGATGAGCAGGCTGCGCAGGGCGGCGGCGACGTCGTCGGCCTCGTCGTCGAGCAGCACCCCGCGCGCCAGGTCGGGGACGACGTCGAGGGGGAGGTCCGCGAACTCGGCGGCCACGGTCTCGACGAGGGTGGCGAGGTCCTGCGGCTCGTCGGCGCGTCCAGCCGCCCGACGCCCCTGCCCGGCGAGGTAGGCGCGCATGCGGTTCAGCTCGCTCGCGGCCTGAACCCACACCTGGGACGGCGTCCTGCTGTCGGTGGGGTCGTCGTGGGCTTGCTCGACCAGGAGCTTGAGCAGCGCGGTGCCGTTGTGGATGGCGGTCCGAGCACGTCGCTCCTCCTCCTCGCGGGCGAGGTGGGCGGCGTACTCCCGGGCCCGGTCGGCGTCCTGTGCGATCCGGTACATCGCCCCGGTCCCCGCCCAGGCGAGCGGTGCGAGGCACAGCAGGGTCAGCAGCTCGCCGGCCATGGTCGCGAACCCCACCCCGGAGCCGAGCGCGGGAAGCAGGTAGACCGCGCGCGCGGCGACGAGGACTGCGAGGAGCGTGAGCCACGCCCCGCGACGACGCACGCCGATGAGCGCGCACGCGACGGACAGCGAGTAGGCGCCCTGGAAGCCGATCCAGCTCCCGGTGCGGTAGCCGGCGGACACCGTGAGGAGACCCAGCACCAGGAGCGCGGCCGCGACGGTCACGTCGACCGTCGCCCACCGCCGACCGGGGGGTCGACGCCGCACGACGGACAGCACGATCGTGCCGGCGGACGTGGCGGTGGCGACCGCCCACGTCACGGCGCACAGCCCCGGACGGGTCGACGCATCGAACGCCGCGACCACGGACGGCGCCATCTGCGCCAGCGTCGCGACGCGTGACCCGGCGACCGCGAGGCCGGCCGCGCGCTCGACCTGCGGGGCGCTGCGGGCCGGCTCGGCGGCCGGCGCCGTCCTCCCGTCCGGTCGGGCGGCCACGTCGCGTGCCCGAGGTCCTGCCGGTCCCTCCATCGGGGGCTCCTCTCGTGACGCCGGTCGCGCGCGACGGTGCACCGTCGTCCCCGGCATCCTGCCGTACGCGTCGCCCGTGCAGGAAGGACCGGGCGTCCTCACAGGGGCCACGCCGGCAAGTCCGCGGATTCGTTGGATGCCGTCCCGCGGGCGCGCAGGGCACGCTCGTCGTGCGGCAGCCGCCGCAGACGACGACGTCCGAGGACGGCCGGCACCACCCCGTAGGAGGAACCACCATGAGGCTCACCACCAGGCTCCGCACCATCTCGACCCGCGCCGCCGCGGCGGGGACCGTGCTCGCGGCCGCGCTCGCCGGGCAGGCCGTGCTCGCGACGAGCGCGTCCGCGACGGTGTCGAGCGCGTCGTGCGCGAACGTCGTCCAGATCGTGGTCCGCGGGTCCGGCGAGGGGGCGGGGTCGTCGCCGAGCGGAAACGTGTACAAGTCAGGCGGCTTCGGGAAGATGTACGTCGTCTCGTCGCGCGTGTCGTCCGGCACGAAGAAGTCGGTGCGGACGGTCGGGCTGAACTACCCGGCAGCGATCCTCCCGACCACGGAGGCGCCGCTCGGCTACGGCCAGAGCGAGGGGATCGGCCGCTCGCGGCTCGCCGCGGAGCTGAACCGGCTCGCCGGCGCGTGCCCCGGCTCGCGGACCGTGCTGATCGGCTACTCGCAGGGCGCCCACGTCATCGGTGACGTGCTCTCCAAGGACAACCCCGTGAAGCTCAGCGCGGCCGCGAAGGCCAAGGTGGCGGCCGTGTTCCTCACGGGAGACCCGGTCCGCCGCTACGGCGAGTCGTTCAACCGGGGAAGCGGCGTCGGTGGCGGCAAGCTGCCGAACCGGGCAGCCGGACAGCTCAGCGGCGTGGCGAGCCGACTGAACTCGTTCTGCTACAAGGGAGACATGTTCTGCGACCCGAACCACCCGGTGGCAGGCACGAGCGGCTCGGACATCCACGGGAGCTACGGGAGCACGGCCATCGGCAAGTACGGAGCCGCGTTCATCCTCAACATCCTCGACAGGCCCTGAGGTCGGGCAGCCTGCACGAGGCGCGGCCACGCGTCGGTAGACTCGTGGCCGCGCCGTCGCGCACCCCCCACCACGAACCCGAGGGACTCGATGACCGCCGCCAGCCCTGTTCCTGCCCCGGCCACCCCCACGTCCGCCGACGCACGTCCGACCCTGGACACCGTCGAGAACGCGACCGCGACCCCGGACGAGGTCCAGCCGTTCGCGGAGCTCGGGCTCAAGCCGGACGAGTACCAGCGCATCCGCGACATCCTCGGCCGCCGGCCCACGGCCGCCGAGCTCGCGATGTACTCGGTCATGTGGTCGGAGCACTGCTCCTACAAGTCGTCCAAGGTGCACCTGCGCAAGTTCGGCGACGCGACGACCGACGAGATGAAGCAGCACCTCCTCGTCGGCATCGGCGAGAACGCCGGCGTCGTCGACATCGGCGACGGCTGGGCGGTGACGTTCAAGGTCGAGTCCCACAACCACCCGTCGTTCGTCGAGCCCTACCAGGGCGCCGCGACGGGTGTCGGCGGCATCGTCCGCGACATCATCTCGATGGGCGCGCGCCCCGTGGCCGTCATGGACCAGCTCCGGTTCGGCGACGTCGACCACCCGGACACGGCGCGCGTCGTGCACGGTGTGGTGTCGGGCGTCGGCGGCTACGGCAACTCGCTCGGCCTGCCGAACATCGGCGGCGAGCTCGTGTTCGACGGCTCCTACCAGGGCAACCCGCTGGTCAACGCGCTCTGCGTGGGCGTGCTGCGCCACGAGGACATCCACCTCGCGAACGCGTCCGGCGTGGGCAACAAGGTCGTGCTGTTCGGTGCGCGCACCGGCGGCGACGGCATCGGCGGCGCGTCGATCCTCGCGTCCGAGACGTTCGAGGACGGTGTCCCCGCGAAGCGGCCGAGCGTCCAGGTGGGCGACCCGTTCATGGAGAAGGTCCTCATCGAGTGCTGCCTGGAGCTGTACGCGGCGCAGGTCGTCGAGGGCATCCAGGACCTCGGTGCGGCCGGCATCTCGTGCGCCACCTCCGAGCTCGCGTCCAACGGCGAGGGCGGCATGCACGTCTGGCTCGACGACGTCCTGCTGCGCGACCCGTCGCTCAACGCCGGCGAGATCCTCATGTCGGAGTCGCAGGAGCGCATGATGGCGGTCGTCACGCCGGACAAGCTCGAGGCGTTCCTCGCCATCACCGGCAAGTGGGACGTCGAGTCGTCCGTCGTGGGCGAGGTCAACGACTCGGGCCGCCTCACGATCGACCACCACGGCCAGCGCATCGTCGACGTCGACCCGCGCACGGTCGCGCACGAGGGCCCGGTCTACGACCGCCCGTACGCGCGCCCGGCGTGGCAGGACGGCCTCAACGCCGACTCGCTCTCCGGCTCGTCCGCGACCGCGCACTACCCGCGCCCGTCGAAGCCGGACGACCTCCGCAAGACGGCCCTGCGCCTGCTCGCGAGCCCGAACCTCGCGTCGAAGGCATGGGTGACCAACCAGTACGACCGCTTCGTCCAGGGCAACACCGCGCTCGCGCAGCCCGACGACTCGGGCGTGATCCGCGTCGACGAGGCCACGGGCCTCGGCGTCGCGATCGCCACGGACGCCAACGGCCGCTACGCCAAGCTCGACCCGCGTACGGGGGCGCAGCTCGCGCTCGCCGAGGCGTACCGCAACGTGGCCGCTTCCGGCGCTCGTCCGCTCGCGGTCACCGACTGCCTGAACTTCGGCTCACCCGAGGACCCCGACTCGATGTGGCAGCTCGTCGAGGCCATCGAGGGCCTCGCGGACGCGTGCCGCGAGCTCGGCGTGCCCGTGACGGGCGGCAACGTGTCCCTCTACAACGGCACGGGCGAGCCGGGCCAGGTCGACTCGTCGATCCACCCGACCCCTGTCGTGGGCGTGCTCGGCGTGCTCGACGACGTGGCCCGCGCGACGCCGTCCGGCTGGCGCACCGAAGGGCAGAGCGTCTTCCTGCTCGGCACCACGCGCGCCGAGCTCGACGGCTCCGCCTGGGCCGACGTCGCCTACGCCCACCTGGGCGGCGTGCCGCCGCGCGTCGACCTCGCGGCCGAGCGAGCGCTCGCGGACGTGCTCGTGCAGGGGGCGCGCGACGAGTTCGTCGAGGCGGCCCACGACCTGTCCGAGGGCGGCCTCGTGCAGGCGCTGCTCGAGTCCTCGCTGCGCTTCGGCGTGGGAGCGACGGTGTCGCTCGACGGGCTGCTCGCCCGGGACGGCGTGACCGCGTTCGAGGCCCTCTTCTCCGAGTCGACGGCCCGTGCGCTCGTCGCGGTGCCCGCGGGCGAGGAGGTCCGGCTCGTGGACGCGTGCACCGCGCGCGGCGTGCCGGTCCTCAAGCTCGGGACGACCGGTTCGGCGGTCGAGGCCGACGCCGGCGCCGCTGAAGGCGGCGCGGACGCGTCGCTCGTCGTCGACGGACTCTTCACGATCCCGCTCGCCGACGCGCGCGACGCGTTCGAGGGCACGCTCCCGCGCCTGTTCGGCTGAGCGCACCGACCGGTTCGAGGCAGGGAGGGGTACCACCGTGGGTCTGTTCGGCCGGCGTCGTCCGCAGGACCCGGCGTCCTGGGACGAGCTCTGGGAGGTCCTGACGCCGCTGGGCGGCCGTCTCGACCCGGTGGTCGTCGCCCGGTGGCGCGATCACGTGGCCCGCTCGGCGCCGGCGGTGATCGAGGCCGCCGGGGTCCAGGTCGGTCATGCGTACCGGCTGCTCGGCACCGAGGCGCACGCGCGGCTCGTCGGACCGGGCGCGTTCGACGGGGTCGACCGCCCGTTCGCGGCGGGCCGGTTCGCCCGGGTGGTGGACGCCGTGGTGGTCGCGGGGCCGGACGCCGTCGCGCGCGTGGCCGCCGACCCGGAGGCGATCCGGTCGTACTCGGCCGGTGTGCCGCTCCTCGACCCCGTCGAGGCGTACCGGCCCGGCGGCCAGGTCGCGCTCGGCATCGAGCTGCTGCGCGTGCTCGAGCTCGCGCGCCTCGCGACGGGGGCGGAGCTTCGGGCCCCGCGCGGCATCTTCTCCTGGACGCTCACGCCGACGTCGTTCGACCGTGCCGCGCTGCGGGAGTGGCCGTCCCTCCGTGGTCGGCGGCCAGACGCGGCGCTGCGTGGGATCCGCGACCCCGAGGAGCCCTGGCTCGAGCTCGACGCCTCGAACCTGGACCCCGCCCCGGACCCTGCTGCCGTCCCGGCGTACCGGGAGGCGGGGCCGGCCCCCGAGGGCGACGGGCCGACCGACTGGTACGCCCTGGGATCCCTTGCGGCGGAGCGGATCGTCGCCGCACTGGGTCCGGACGTGCTCGTCGGGCGTCCGACGGCCGTCGTCATGCTCGAGGTCGTCCGTCCCACGGCGGACGAGGACGGGCCGCAGGGCGGCGGCTCGCCCGACGACGACGCACCGTCCGACTGGGGTGGGGGCGCGCTGCTCGTGCCGGTGCGGGTCGACCTCGCCGACACGCTCGTGACCGACGACGACGCGAGGGTCGGCGTGCTCGTCCGGGCGTCGGCGCGCCGCCTGCTCCGGCTCGACGAGGTGGTGTCCGACGCGACCCGTCCGGTGCTCGAGACCCTGGCAGCCGGCGGCGCGCCGGTATGACCGAGGACGTTCCGCCCGGCCGCGGTGCCGACGCGTTCGTCGCGCCGCTCCCTCGCCGGAGGTACGGCCGGGGGGCTCGCTGGCGGAGCCGGGCGGACGTGGTGCGAGACCTCGTGCTGGGCGCCGTCCTGCTGCCCGCCGTCGCCGTGACGCTGGCGCGCGCCGTGGGGCTCGACCGTCGGACCCCGTTCGCGCAGGTCGTGAGCATGACCCCGTGGTGCGGCGCGCTGGCGCTGCTCGTGCTGCTCGTCGCGCTGGTGCTGCGCGGGTGGTGGGTGTGCAGCGTGGCCGCGGCGGTGGTGGTCGCGCAGGCCGTGTGGCTCGCGCCGCTCGCGGTGGCCCCGAGGTCGCGGCGGGGTCGGACGTGCGCGTCATGACGTTCAACGCGTTCCTCGGCCGTGCGGACGCCGGCACGATCGTGCGCGCGGTGCGCGCGCAGCACGTCGACGTGCTGGCGCTGGAGGAGGTCACGCCCGACCTGCTCGACCGCCTGCGCGCCTCGGGGCTCGACAACGTCCTGCCGCACTCGGTGACGAGCAAGGTCTCCGCGGCCGCGCCGTACTCGGGGACGGGGATCTGGTCCACGCTGCCGCTCGAGGACGTGGACGCGGGGGCGGCGACGTGGTTCGCGATGCCGTCGGCGACGGTCACGGTGGGCGGCGTCCCGGTCCGCGTGCTGGCGGTGCACACCGCGTCGCCCGCGCTCGGCCAGACGTCGGTGTGGGGCGGCGACCTGCGGCACGTGCGGGACGAGCTCGACGCCGGCTCGGGGTCGCAGCTCGCGCTCGGGGACTTCAACGCGACGCGCGACCACTCGGAGCTCCGCGACGTGCTGGGGGACCGCTTCGTCGACGCGGCGGACCGGGCGGGTGCGGGCTTCGCCCCGACGTGGCCGGCGAACCGGTGGTACCCGCCGGTCGTCGCGATCGACCACGTGGTGACGGACCGGTCGACCGCGGTGGGCGACGTGCGCGTCGTCCGGATGGTGGGCTCGGACCACGAGGCGCTCGTCGCGACGGTGTCGCCCGGCACCCGATGACCCCGTCGGGGTGACCTGGGTCACAGGGGGCTCGTAGACTCGGGGGAGAGGCCGACGGGGGCGTCGGCCGGCTCGCCGGCTCCTTCCGGCGGGCGGGGACGGTCGGGCGAGGTGGTCCGTGTGAGCGCTCTGCGGGCGTGGTGGCGCCGCCTGGGCGGGCGCGGCCCCGTCCCGGGACGCTGCGCGGTGGACGTCGTCCTGACGGATCCTCTCGAGACGCTCGCCGTCCAGACCCGGCTGGCCGAGCTGTCCGCCGAGATCCGGCGCATCGAGCTGGCCCCCGACCTGTACGCGCGGGCGCACCACTGGCGGGCCGCCGTCATCGCGTACGACGTGGCGCTGCGGGACGCGTGCCGGCTCGCGGGTGTCGTGCCGACCGAGCCGCCGACGCCGCTGACCGCCGACACCGCAGGCGCGCGGGACGCGCGCCTGAACGAGGAGCTCGAGCTCGCCGCGCACGGGTGGAGCTGGTAGCCGGGCGTTGCATCCGTCCGCCTGGCGGGATCCCCGGCGCAGTTTGTTGACCAAATCGATCAAGATTCTTACGGTCGTACCAGGTCATGAGCTCCAGCCCCTCGGCCCCGGCCGGCTGGACGGCAACCCCGCTCCGCGGCGGGGTGCCCCGGGTGATGACCCGGCCCGTCCTGCGTGACGGGCAACCAGCGCGCGGCCCTCGGGCCAGGAGGTGAACGATGACCCTGCTCGACCGGTGGGACCTCGCCCCGACCCTCTGTCGGCGCCGGTAGGTCGTCCCGGCCGGCCCCGCGCGTCACACGCCGCCGGGCTCCCACCCCCAGCTCCCCCCGCTCCCGCCCCGCACAGGCGACGGGCCGATCCGTCGCGCCCCCGACCTGCCGACCCGGAGGATCCCCATGCCCGTACACCGCACCCTGCACCTCGGCGTCGACCTCACCGACGCCGGCGCACACCCCGGCGCCTGGCGCGCCGGCGGCTCCCGGCCGCCCCGGCCCTTCGACCCTGCCCGGCTCGTCGACCTCGTGGCGACCGCCGCGACCGGGCTGCTCGACTTCGCCCTGTTCGAGGACTCGTTCGCGCTGCAGCCGCGTCGCGGCGCCTCCTACCAGGGTCGCCTCGACGCCGCCCTCGTCGCCGCTCGGCTCGCACCGCGGTCCCACGGCATCGCCCTGGTGCCCGCCGTCGACGTCACCCACACCGAGCCGTTCCACGTCGCCAAGGCCATCCAGACCATCGACCACGTCTCCGAGGGCCGCGCGGCGTGGCAGGTCGCCTGGTCGACGTCCCCGGAGACGGCTGCCGCGTTCGGCCGGCGCACCGCGCCCGACGTCGTCGAGGCGCTCACCGAGGCGGAGGACGCGATCGAGGTCGCCGGTCGGCTGTGGGACTCGTGGGAGGACGACGCCGAGATCCGCGACGTCGCGACCCACCGGTACGTCGACCGCGACAAGCTGCACTACGTCGACTTCGAAGGCGTCCGGTTCGCCGTGAAGGGACCGTCGATCACCCCGCGCTCCCCGCAGGGCCGGCCGCCCGTCGTCGTGGTCGTCGACTCGCCGCTCAGCCTCGACCTCGCGGCCCGCCGCGCCGACGTCGCCCGGGTACGGGTCGAGGACGTCGACGAGGCCGTCCAGGTGCGCCGGACCCTGCGGGACACCGCGACCGACGCCGGTCGGCGACCCGACGAGCTGCGCGTGCTCGTCGACGTGGTCACGGTGGTGGGGGAGGACCTGCGCAGCGCCCAGGAGCGACTCGACCTCCTCACCGAGCTCGCGGCGATCGACGCGGAACCGGGGGCGGCCCCCGTCGCCGGCCCCTTCGACGGTTCGCTCACGCACGTCGGGACCGCGCTCGACCTCGCCGACCTCGTGGCCGCCTGGTCGGCCGCCGGTGCCGCGGACGGCTTCACGATCCGGCCCGCGTCGCTCGCGACCGACCTCGCGGCCGTCGTGCACGGCACCGTGCCCGCCCTCCAGGCGCGCGGCCTGTTCCGGACCGCGTACCCCGGGACGACCTTCCGCGACACCCTCGGCCTGACCCGGCCGGCCAGCCGCTACGCCACCACGACGAGCTGAGCGAGGACCGATGACCCGCCGCGAGACCCGCAAGCAGATCCACCTCGGTGTCCACTTCCCCGGGGTGAACAACACGACCGTGTGGACGGACCCCCGGTCCGGCAGCCAGATCGACTTCGCGTCGTTCGAGGCGCTGGCCCGCAAGGCGGAGGAGGCCAAGCTCGACTTCTTCTTCCTCGCCGAGGGCCTGCGCCTGCGCGAGCACAAGGGGCGCATCCACGACGGCGACGTCGTGGGCCGTCCCGACACCCTGCCCGTCCTCGCCGCGCTGGCGGCCGTGACCGAGCGCATCGGGCTCGTCGGCACCATCAACACGACGTTCAACGAGCCGTTCGAGCTGGCCCGCCAGTTCGCGACGCTCGACATCCTCTCGGGGGGCCGGGCGGCCTGGAACCTCGTGACGTCGTCCGACGCGTTCACGGGCGAGAACTTCCGCCGGGGCGGCTACCTCGATCACGCGGACCGCTACACGCGGGCCGCCGAGGTCGTCGAGGTGGCCCGCGACCTGTGGGACTCGTGGGACGACGACGCCGTGGTGGCCGACCCCGCCACCGGGACGTTCCTGCGGGACGGGGCGGTGCGGCCCTTCGCCCACACCGGACCGCAGGTCGACGTCCGGGGGACGTTCACCACGCCGCGCGGCCCGCAGGGACACCCGGTCCTGTTCCAGGCGGGCGACTCGTCCGACGGGCGCGACTTCGCCGCCTCGACGGCCGACGTGATCTTCTCGATGCACTCGACGTTCGACGACGGCCGCGCGTTCTACGAGGACGTCAAGGGCCGGCTCGTGGCGCGCGGACGAGACCGCGACAGCCTCAAGATCATCCCCGCCACGACCGTCGTCGTCGGCGACACCGACGCCGAGGCGCAGGAGCTCGCCCGCGAGATCCGACGGGCCCAGGTCCCCGGCCACACGGCCGTCGCGTTCGTCGAGCAGGCATGGGGTCGCGACCTGAGCGACCTGGACCCCGACGGCCCGCTGCCCACGCAGGAGCCGGACGACGAGAACCAGTCGATCACCCGCGGCCGGGCGCGCCACGGCGACCCGCGCCGCCTGGTCGAGCAGTGGCGGTCCCTCGCGGAGACGAACCGCTGGTCGGTGCGCGACCTCGTCGTCCACCTGACCTCACGGGGCGGGTTCGTCGGGACGCCCGCGCACGTCGCCGACGAGATCGACCGCTACGTCCAGGAGGACGCCAGCGACGGCTTCATCCTCGTGCCCCACCTCACCCCGCACGGCCTCGACGACGTCCTCGACCGTGTCGTGCCGCTGCTCCAGGAGCGCGGTGCGTTCCGCGCCGAGTACGAGGGCCCGACCCTGCGTGACCACCTCGGTCTCGCCCGCCCCCGCGTCCACCAGACCGTCGCTCTCTGAGGAGGCACCATGACCACCATGACGCCCGCCGCGGCGACCCTCAGGACCGCGCCGCGCCCCAGGACCGCGGTGCCCGGCACCGGCTCGCCGGGCGACCTCGAGCGCGACTGGCAGGCGTGGCGCGCCGCACGCCACGCCGCCCTGCGCGACCCGCGTGGCCCGCTGTCGATCGTCGCCCACCACTGGCTGCCCCCGGAGCCGACCGCGCTCGCCGGGGTGCCCGGGCTGTGGTGGGCCGACCGGCACAGCACGCACGTGACGGTCGGCGACCCGGGTGGCGGACCGGTGCTCCTCGACGCCGAGACGTCGCGGCCCGTGACCGGGACGCGGCGCGTCGTGGTCGCGGAGGCGGGGTCCGCGTCACCGTTCCTCGTCGCCCCGGACGGGACGGGCACCCCGGACGACCCGTCCGGGCTCGTCGCCGTCGAGGTGGCCCTGCGCACGGGCCGGGCGCTGGTCCGCCTGCGCGACCCCGGCTCCGACGCGCTCGCCGCGGCGACCGACCGCGACCCCGTCGAGACGTATCCCTTCGACGCGGCGGCCGTCGTGGACGTGGGCGTGCGCTGGTACGACGTGCCGCGGCCCGCGACCGTCGGTGCCGCGAAGCCCGGGCTCGTGCACCACGTCGAGGTCGTCGGTTCCGTGGACCTCGCCGGACCCGACGGGCCAGTGACCCTGGAGGTCGTCCGCGGCCACCGGGGCGGCGTGACGCTCGCCTTCACCGACACCGCGGACGACGTGCCCGGGTGGCGGGCCGTGCACCTGACCGCGGCCGCCCTCCTCGCGGAGCGTTCCACCGGGCGCCTCCGCATCGACCTCAACCGCGCCTCGGCCTACCCCAGCCACTTCAACGACCACGGGACGTGCCCTCGGCCGCTCGAGGGCAACGCGCTGCCGTTCCCGGTCGTCGCCGGCGAGAAGGACCCGCGGTGAGCGCGCCCGTCCTCGAGGTGCGCAGCGTCCCGCTCGACGACCCCCTCGTCGTCGTGCTCCTCGACGAGCTCTTCCACGAGTACCGCACCCGGTACTCCGACGTCCTGGGCGAGCTCGCCGACGACCGGCACGTCGCCGTGTTCCGGCGTGAGGGTGCCGACGAGTTCGTCGCGCCGGACGGCGACCTCGTCCTGCTGATCGAGGGCGGAGCGCCGGTCGCGGGCGGGGCGCTGCGGCGCCGCACCGAGCCCGAGCTCGGCGACCCGGACCGGCGCCGCCCGGGGTCGGCGCACGACGCCGACGGGCGTCCGCTCGTGCGCACCGCGGAGCTCAAACGCATCTGGACGCACTCCGGCCACCGGCGGCGCGGCCTCGGTCGGCGCGTGCTCGTCGAGCTCGAGACGCGGGCCCTCGCGCTCGGGTACCAGCGCGTCTACCTCACGACCGGGCCGCGCCAGCCCGAGGCCGTCGGCCTGTACCTTGCGGCCGGCTACACGCCCTTGTTCGACCCGGCCGCCGTCGTCGCCGACGCGGTGCTCGGCGCACGTCCCTTCGAGAAGTGGCTCTGAGCCCCGCACCACACCCTCCACGAAAGGAACCTCATGGCCGCGATCTTCGGCCTCGACCTCATCGACGCGACCCCCGGCGCGGACCCCGAGCAGATCAGCGCCCGGCTCCAGGAGGTCGTGCGCAACGCCGTCCTGTTCGAGGACCTCGGCTTCGACGGCTTCGCCGTCGGCGAGCGGCACCACGCGCCGTTCGTGTCGTCGTCGCCACCCGTCGTGCTCTCGCACATCGCGGCCCGCACCTCCCGCATCCGGCTCCTGACCGGCGTCACGCTGCTGTCCGTCCTCGACCCGGTCAGGGTCGCGGAGGACTACGCGACGCTCGACCACCTGTCGGGCGGGCGGCTGGAGATCATCCTCGGCAAGGGGAACGGGCCCGAGCAGGCCGAGCTGTTCGGGATCGGTCGCACCGAGGCGTGGGACACCCTCGAGGAGAACTACCGGCTGCTCCGCCGGCTGTGGTCGGGAGAGCCCGTCACCTGGGACCCGCCCGAGGGTCTCCCGACGATCCGGCGCACGCCGCTGCGCGACGCCACGGTGTTCCCGCCGCCGCTGCAGCGCCGCATCCGGGTCTGGCACGGCTCCGCGACCGCCGAGCGGTCCGTCGAGCTCGCCGCCGAGTACGGCGACCCGATCTTCTCCGCCAACGGGTTCAACCCGGTCGAGTACTACGCCCGTCTCGTGCGGCACTACCGGTCCGCCTGGGAGGCCCGGGGACGCGACCCCGAGCGGGCGCTCGTCGGGGCCGGGCACGGCGCCGTCCACGTCGCCCGCCGCTCCCAGGACGCCGTCGAGGCGTACCGGCCGGTGTACGAGGCGCTCGCCGAGCGGCTGCGCGCGGCCGACAACCACCACCTCGCCGGCACCGCGACCCTGTACGACTCCTACGAGGACTACCTCGAGCGTGGCTCCGCACTGGTGGGCAGCCCCCAGCAGGTCCTCGACAAGGTGCTCCGGTACCACGAGGCGTTCGGCAACAGCGCCATCACGGTCGGCGGCCACGACCCCGGGGTGGGAGGCAGCGCGTGGCGCGACAGCCTCGAGCTGTTCGCGTCCGACGTCGCCCCCGAGGTGCGGCGCCTCCTGCCCGACCTGCCCACGCCCGACGAGAGCGCGGACGTCGCCGCCGCCGTGCCCGTCGCCGCCTGACCCAGAGACCCCAGGAGAAGACCCGTGACCTCCCCGAAGCCCGTCCCGCTGTCCGTCCTCGAGCTCGCGCCGGTCAGCGTGGGCCAGACCGGCGCCGACGCGATCCGTGCGGCGCTCGACGTGGCGACCGCCGCCGACGCCGCCGGGTACCGGCGCATCTGGTTCGCGCAGCACCACCTGTCGCCCGGGGTCGCGTCCGCGCAGCCCGCGGTGCTCGCCGCGCTCGCCGCCGAGCGCACCACGACGATCCGCGTGGGGTCGGGTGCGATCCTGCTCGGCACCACCAGCCCGCTCGTGGGCGCCGAGCAGCTCGGGACGGTCGCCGCCGCCCACCCGGGCCGGGTCGACCTCGGCGTCGGCCGCGCGTTCACGCCGCCGTCTGCCGGGGGACCTGTCGACGCACCTGCGGAGGCGCCGGACGGTGCCTCGGCAGGTGCGCCGGACCGCGGCCGGGTCGTCGACGGGCTCGTCGTCCCGCGTCCCGTGCGGTTCGACCCGAGGGACCCGACCGTGCGTGCCCGCCTGCTCGCGCAGGTCGCCGCCGTCGGTGCGCGGGACGCCGGTGACTTCCGTGCCGAGCTGGAGACCGTGCTCGCGCTGCGGGACGGCACGTTCACGTCGCAGGGTCTGCCGTTCACGAGCCCGCCCGTCGAGGGCGCCGAGCTGGACCTGTGGGTGCTCGCGTCGAGCGGTGGGGAGTCGGCGCGCGTCGCCGGCGAGCTCGGCCTGCCCCTCGCGGCGAACTACCACGTGAGCCCCGGCACGGTGCTCGACACCGTGGCCGCCTACCATGAGGCGTTCCGTCCCGGGGTGCTGGACGCCCCCTACGTCGTCGTGTCGGCCGACGTGCTCGTGGCGCCCACCGGCGACGAGGCCCGCGCCCTGGCCGAGCCGTTCGCGACGTGGGTCCGGTCCATCCGGTCGGGTGCGGGCGGCGCCGTCGCCTACCCGGCGCCGGGCACGTCGGTGCCCTGGACGGAGTGGTCCGACGCGGACCGCGACCTCGTCGCCGACCGCGTCGACTCGCGCCTCGTCGGCTCGCCCGACGAGGTGGTGGCCCGCCTCGAGGCGCTGGCCCGGGCGACGGGAGCCGACGAGCTGCTCGTCACCACCGAGGCGTTCGACCCCGCCGACCGCGTGCGGTCCTTCGAGCTGCTCGCGGCCGCGTGGGCCGAGCGAGCGCCCGTCGAGGGTGCCGCCGACGCGGGCGACCGCGTCGCTGCCGGTGCCGTGCTCGTCGACGTGCGCAGCGCCGCCGGACGCGCCGCGACCGGGGCGATCCCCGGCGCGCGCATCACGGACCGTCACCGCCTCGACTCCCTGTTCGACGAGGCAGGCACGCCGCTCGTCGCGCTCGACACCCCTGTGGTGGTCGTGTGCGGGTCCGTGAACGGCTCGGGTCCGGTCGCCCGCGAGCTGCGCCGTCGCGGGTTCACCGACGTGACCCACGTCGACGGCGGCTTCCCGGCGTGGCAGGCGGCCGGGCTGCCGACGGTCTCGCCGGACGAGCCGGCGCCCGCCCCGGAGCCCGTCGCCCTGGCGCACGCCACCTCCCAGCACGTCCCCGCCTGACCCCGAGAACCCACCGCACGGAAGGCCGCACCATGCCCGTCGAGTTCCTCGGCATCGCCACCACGAGCGACGCCTCCGAGACCACCGCACCCACCACGAAGCCCGTCGACCTGCACTACCTGGAACGCCTCGTGCGTGCCCACGAGGACACCGGCTGGACCCGCGTCCTGTTCGCCTACGGGTCGAGCGGCCTGGAGCCGTCGGCGCTCGCGGGCTGGGTCGCGGCGCGGACGGAGTCGATCGAGCTGCTGCTCGCGCACCGCCCCAACGTCTCGTACCCGACGTTCGCGGCGAAGACCTTCGCGACGCTCGACCAGGTGTCGCAGGGCCGCCTGTCCGTCCACTTCATCACGGGCGGCAGCGACCACGAGCAGGCGCGCGAGGGCGACCGCCTGACCAAGGACGAGCGCTACGCCCGCACGGGGGAGTACATCCGGGTCGTCAAGAAGGCGTGGTCGAGCGCCGAGCCGTTCGACCACCACGGCGAGTTCTACGACTTCGACGACTTCGTGCTCGACGCCAAGCCGTTCGAGGGACGGGTGCCGACGATCTCGTTCGGCGGGTCGTCCGACGCGGCGTTCCGGGTGGGTGCCGCCGAGGCGGACATCTACGCCGTGTGGGGCGAGCCCCTCGCGAGCACCGCCGAGCAGATCGCCCGGGTGGCGGCCGAGGCCCGTGCGGCCGGTCGCGCCACGCCCCCGCGCATCCACGCCGCGTTCCGGCCGATCATCGCGCCGACCGAGGAGCTCGCGTGGGAGAAGGCGCACCGCATCCTCGGGCGGATCGAGGAGCGCAAGGCGTCGGCGGGCGACCTGCTGCGCCGGTTCCGTCCCGGGCCGCCGGAGAACGCGGGCTCGCAGCGGCTCCTCGAGATCGCCGAGCAGGGGGAGCGGTTCGACGCCGCCCTGTGGACCGCGACCGCGAAGGCGACGGGCGGCGGCGGCAACTCGAACGCCCTCGTGGGCACCCCGGAGACGGTCGCCCAGGCGCTCCTCGCGTACTACGACCTCGGCGTGAGCGTCATCTCGGCGCGCGGCTACGACCTGCTCGACGACGCGATCGACTTCGGCCGGTACGTCATCCCGATCGTCCGGGAGGAGGTCGCGAAGCGCGACGCGGCGCGCGCCCTGGGCGCCGGCGACCCGCTCGACGCGGCCGAGCCGGCCGCCTGAACGAGACGCACGAACGGGCCCGGCCGCGCGAGCGGCCGGGCCCGTTCGTCGTCCGGCGTCGTCAGCCCTTGGTCGCGTCGACCAGCAGGTCGAGACGCGAGTCGGCGCCGAGCGTCACGCCGTGGACGTCCTTCTGCGTGCCGAGGATCGACGTGAGCTCGTGCACGGGCACCTGGTGGTGCTGCTCCACGATGCGCTCCTGCGCCTGGGCGAGCAGCGCCGCGCGCTGCGTGTCGTCACCGGCGGCGAGCTGGCCCTGGAGCAGCTTCTCGAGCGTGGGGTCGTCGACGCGGTAGTAGTTCGACGCCGCGGACGAGTACGACGTCCGCAGGATGTCGCCGTCGGCCCGCGACGAGTTCCCCCACGCGGCGTCGAAGTCGCCCGACTGGAGCTTCTGGAGGAAGTCGGGCACAGGCGACGACTCGAGCCGCACGTCGATCCCCACGGCCTTGAGCTGCTGCTGGACGAGCTCGAGCGACGTCTGGTTGGGGGCGAAGTTGCTGATCCACTGGATCGTCAGCGTCAGCGGCTTGCCACCCTTGGAGCGGGCACCGTCGCTCCCGGACGTCCAGCCGTCGGCGTCGAGAACCTTCTTCGCCTCGTCCGGGTCAGCGCCGAGGTGCGCGCTCTCGTCGGCGTACCCGGGGGTCGTGGTGCCGAGCGGGCTCGTCGCGACCGCGAACAGGTCGTCGAGCGCGGCCTGCTGCACCTGCTTCGGGTCGATCGCGAGCGCGACGGCCTTGCGGAGCTCGGGGTCCTTGCCGAACGTGCTCGACTCGTTGAACGTCAGGCCGAACACGACGCCCGGGTTGGCGCGGTGCACGACGGGCAGGCCGGCGGAGTCGAGCTGGGCGACGTCGTTGGGCTGGACGCCGCCGACGACGTCCGACTGCCCGGACGTCAGGGTGCCTGTCCGGACGCCGGCCTCGGGCACCACCCGGAACGTCACCGTGTCGAGGTGCGCCCCCGTCGTGTTGTCGAACGACGCGGGTGCCCACGCGTACCCGGCGCGCTTCGTGAGCACGGCCTCGACGTTCTTCGTGTAGTGGTCGAGGACGAACGGGCCGGACCCGACGACCTTGGTGCCGTCGGCGCGGTCGTCGTACGGCGTCCTGAGGGTCGACTCGGCGAGGATGCCGAGCGCGACCTGCGACGTGGCCTGCGGGAACGCGGCGTTCGGCGTCGTGAAGTCCACCTCGACCGTGTGCTCGTCCTTCGCGACGACCTTGTCGAGCCCGACGAACGAGCCGATCGCGTTGAGGGACTTCGCGCCGTTCTTCACGATGTCGTCGAAGGTGTCCTTCACGGACTGTGCGGTCAGGGGGGTCCCGTCGGAGAACGTCACGTCGTCGCGCAGCGTGAACGTGAACGTCCGGGCGTCCTTGCTGGCCGTCCAGGACGAGGCGAGCCACGGCTCGAGGGAGCCGTCCTTCGGGTCCTGGTACAGCAGCGAGTCGACGAGCTGGCGGGTGACGTACAGGGTGTCGTTGCCGGATCCGGTGCCCGACGGGTTGAGCGAGATGGGGTCGTTCTGGACGGCGAACACGAGGTCTCCGCCGTCCGTCGCGCCCCCGGTGCCGCCGTCGCTCGCGGACGACCCGCCGCTGCAGGCGGCGAGGGCGAGGGCGGTTGCCGACGTCGCGGCGACGAGCAGCGCGGTGCGGGGGCGCCGGGTGCGGCGCGGGAGGTGGGTCATCGGTGTCTCCTGGGTGGTTCCGTCGGGGGTCGTCCCGAGGGTGCTGCGGGTGGGTTCAGGGGTGCGCGAGGGCCCGGGTGCCGGGGATCGCCTCGAGCAGCTCGTGGGTGTACGGGTGCTGCGGGTGGTGCAGCACCTGGTCGGCGGGGCCGTGCTCGACGACGCGCCCGTTCCGCATGACGGCGACGTCGTGCGCGACCTGCCGCACGACGGCGAGGTCGTGCGTGATGAACAGGTAGCTGACGCCGAGGTCGGCCTGGAGCCCGGTGAGGAGCTCGAGGACCTGCGCCTGCACGCGCACGTCGAGGGCTGACACGGGCTCGTCGAGGACGACGACGTCGGGGTCGACCGCGAGGGCTCGGGCGATCGCGACGCGCTGGCGCTGGCCCCCGGAGAGCTCGGCGGGCCGGCGCCCGAGGACCGTGGACGGCAGCGCGACCCGGTCGGCGAGGTCGACGGCACGGGCGTGGCGGCTGCGGCGGTCCCCGATGCCGAACGCGCGCAGGGGGTCTGTGACGATCCGCTCGACCGACAGCCGGGGGTTGAGCGACGCGTACGGATTCTGGTGGACGAGCTGGACGCGGCGGCGCACGGCGCGCAGCGCACCCCCGCGGGCGGCGGTGACGTCCTCCCCGTCGAGCAGGACGCGCCCGCCGGTGGCGTCTGCGAGCCGGACCGCGACGCGTGCCGTCGTGGACTTGCCGGAGCCGGACTCGCCGACCACGCCAAGGGTGCTGCCGCGGCGGAGGGTGAGGTCGACGTCGTCGACGGCCCGGAACGTGCCGCCGCCGACCGAGCGCGGGCGCGGGAACTCCTTGACGATGCCGCGGAGCTCGAGGACGGCGCCCGACCCCGCGCGGTCGGGTCCGGACGGCGTGCGGTCCCTGGTCACAGCGCCGGCCGGCCGGGTGCCCGCCGGGCGACCTGCGCGCCGGTGGGTCAGGCTCGGCGCCGCGTCCAGCAGGGCGCGCGTGTACGGGTCGCGGGGGGCGCCGAGGATCTCGTCCGGCGTCCCGGCCTCGACGACCTGTCCCTGGGACATCACGACGATCCGGTCGGCGCGCTCGGCGGCCACGCCGAGGTCGTGGGTGACGAGCAGCACGCCGGTCCCGGAGCTCGCGGTGAGGTCGTCGAGCCGGTCCAGGATGCGGCGCTGGACGGTGACGTCGAGCGCGCTGGTGGGTTCGTCGGCGATGAGCAGGGCGGGCCGTGCGGCGAGCGCGACGGCGATGAGGGCGCGCTGCCGCATGCCGCCGGACAGCTCGTGGGGGTACTGGTCGGCGACGCCGTCGGGCAGACCGGCGGCGCGCAGGGCCTCGTCGGCGGCGGCCGCGGCGGACACCCGGTCGGCGAGCCCGTGGATGCGCAGCACCTCGGCGACCTGGCGGCCGACGCGGTGCACGGGGTTGAGGGACACGGTCGGGTCCTGGGGCACGAGGCCGATACCGACGCCGCGCACGGACCGCAGCACGCGGGCCGGGGCGCGGGTGAGGTCGGTCCCCTGGAACGTCACGGTCCCGCCGGTGATGCGCGCGCCGGGGGCGAGCAACCGGACGACGGCGTGCGCGGTCGTGGACTTGCCGGAGCCGGACTCGCCGACGAGGGCGACGGTCTCGCCGGCGGCGACGGTGAGCGCGACGCCCCGCACGGCGGGGACGTCGCCGCGCGGGCTGGAGTACGTGACGTGCAGGCCGTCGACGGCCAGGAGGGGAGCGGTCACTGCGGGTTCCCTTCGGTGTCGAGCGCGCGGGCGAGCCGGTTGCCCGCGAGCACGGTCAGAGCGATGACGAGCCCGGGGAGCGTGGTGAGCCACCACTGGCCGGCGAGGTAGTCGCGACCGGCGGCGACGAGGGAGCCCCACTCGGGCTGCGGGGGCTGGGCGCCGTACCCGAGGAAGCTCAGGGACGACACGGCGAGGATCGCGGTGCCGAGCTCGAGCGCCCCGAGGACGAGGACGGGCCCGAGGGAGTTCGGCAGCACGTGCACCCCGAGGACGCGCCACCAGCGCGACCCACCGGCGCGCGCCGCCTCGACGTACGCGGAGGTGCGCACGCGCAGCACCTCGGAGCGCAGGATGCGGGCGACGGTCGCGATGCTCGTGGCGCCGACGGCGAGGGCGACGTTCGTGGTCCCGAAACCGAGCGCGGTGACGACGGCGAGCGAGAGCAGGAGCCCGGGGACGGCGAGCAGGACGTCGGCGGTCCGCATGAGCACCGCGTCGACGGCTCCGCCGACGAACCCGGCGAGCAGCCCGACGACGGTGCCGCCGACGAGCCCGACCGCGATCGCGAGCAGCGCGGCGTGCAGCGTGGTGCCCGTGCCGTGCACGACGCGGGTGTACAGGTCGCGGCCGAGCTGGTCGGTGCCGAACCAGTGCGCGGCGGACGGCCCGGTGAGCCGGTCGTCGGGGTGCGCGGCGAGGGGGTCCCCGGACGCGAGGAGCTGCGGTGCGAGGGCGGCAGCGGCCACCGCGACGAGCCAGAGGACCGCGACGAGCAGCCCGGGGCGGTGCAGGACGAGCCGCAGACCCCAGCGCAGTCGTACCGCCGGCCGGGCGGCCGTGCCGGAGCCCGCGACCTCCGGGGCGGGGAGCGGGGCGCGCGGGCCGACACCGGTCCCGGACGCGTCGGGGGTCCCGGTCGCGGGCGGGACGGTGGTGGCGGGGGCCGCGGCGGCGGGTCGGGCGGCGACGATCTCGGTCATCGTGGTGCTCCTGCGTCGGGGGGTCTCGCCGTCAGGCGGGCTGGGGGACGGCGGCGGGCGTGCCGTGACCGCGGGGCGTGCGTCGCCGGCGCCACTGCTCGACGCGCGGGTCGAGCACGGGGTAGACGAGGTCGACGGCGAGGTTCACGAGGACGAACACCGTCGCGCCGACGAGCACGACGCCCTGCACGACGGGGACGTCCTGGGACTGCACGGCGGTGGCGGTGAGGCGTCCGAGGCCAGGGCGTGAGAACACGGTCTCGGTGACGACGGTCCCGCCGAGCAGCCCGCCGACGAGGAGGCCGGCGGCGGTGAGCGCCGGGAGGGAGGCGTTGCGCAGGGCGTGCCGGAGGTGGACGCGGGCGGGGCTCGCGCCCTTGGCGCGGGCAGTCTCCGCGTACGGCTCGCGCAGGGCCGCGGTGAGGCTCTTGGACAGGAGCTGTGCGATGACGGCGCCCGTGGGCAGGGCGAGCGTGACGGCGGGCAGGACGATCGACGCGAGGCCGTCGTCGCCGATGGCCGGGAACAGGGGGAGGCGGAACGAGAAGCACTGCAGCAGCACGAGCCCGAACCAGAACCCGGGGACGGCGACGCCGAGGGGAGGCAGCCCGAGCAGGGTGCCGGCGAGCCGACGGTTCCGCGTCAGGGTGGCGGCGACAGCGAGCCCGCCGCCGAGGAGCACGGCGAGCAGGAGCCCTGCGGCGGCGATCTGCGCGGTCGGCCCGATGGCGTCCCCGAGGAGCGTGGTCACGGGTTGGCGGGTGCTCACGGAGCGGCCGAGGTCGCCGTGGAGGACGTCGCCGAGCTGGTGGACGTACTGGACCAGGAGGGGCTGGTCGAGCCCGTACTCGTGGCGCACGGCGGCGAGCTGCTCGGGCGTCACGTCGGAGGGGTCGGTGCCGAGGAGCAGGGACACGGGGTCGCTGGGGAGCGCCCACAGGACGAAGAACGACACGGTGTAGGCGGCCCACAGGACGAGCAGAGCCTGGCCGAGCCGGCCGGCGACGTAGCGCAGCATGGGGTGCTCCGTTCAGATCGCGGTGTGGTCGCCGATCCGGTGGTAGGTGCGGTCGTGGTAGACGAGCGGGCCGGTGGCGTCGCCGCGCGTGCCGTGCTCGAGGGCGCGGAGCGAGACGAGGTAGCTCGACCCGACCGGGGTGCGCTGGACGACGCGAGCCCGGACCCAGGTGAGGGCGCCGTCGACGACGGGCTCGCCGGTGGGCAGGGCCGACCAGCCTCCGGCGGCGAAGCGGTCGGTGCCGCTGGTGGCGAACCGGGCGGAGACGTCGTCCTGGTCGTCGGCGAGGAAGCTCACCGCGAGGGTGCGTGCGCGGGAGAGCGCGTCCCAGGACGACGAGGTGGACGCGATGGAGAACGCGAGCAGCGGCGGGGTCGCGGACACCGAGATCACGGAGGTGGCGGTGAAGCCGACGGGGCGGCCGGTGGCGTCGTCGACGAGCGCCACGACGGCCACGCCGGCGGGGTGCTGCCGGAACACGGTCTTGTAGGCGTCGGGGGAGAGCTGCGGCTCGTCCTGCTCGGCGAGGAGGGCGTCGAGCCCGGCGAGGTCGGGGGTGAGGGGTTCGGCGGTCATGGGCATTGTGTAGCAAGACACTCAAGTTTTCTCGCCGTGCGGACGGATTCTTCTCACCCCGTGGACCTCCGTTGCGAAACACGGGACCGGCGGCCCCTCCCGGCCGAGCGCGCTAGCGTGAGCGTCCATGAGCACCGAGAGCGCCGGGGGACCCGGCTCGAGCGTCCGTCCGCCGCACGCCGTCGCGCTGGAGATCGCCGTCCAGGACGTCGCAGGGGTCCTCGCCGCCCGGGCCGCCGGGGCGCAGCGCGTCGAGCTGTGCGCCGCGCTGGGAGCCACGGGCGGTCTCACCCCCAGCATCGGTCTGCTCGACCTGGCCCTGACCGCGGCCGAGGACTTCACGGACCACGACCCGATCGAGGTGCACCCGCTGATCCGGCCGCGGGCCGGGGGCTTCGTGCACGACGCGAGCGAGCTGGCCGTCATGGTGGCCGACGTCCGGGCTGCGGTGGACGCCGGTGCGCACGGCGTCGTGGTCGGCGTGCTCACCGCGGACGGCGAGGTGGACGCCGGGGCGTTGCGGCAGCTCGTCGCGGCCGCAGAGGGGCGCGAGGTGACCTTCCACCGCGCGCTCGACATGGTCCCTGACCCGCTGCACGCGCTCGACGTGCTCGCCGCGCTCGGTGTCGCGCGCGTGCTGACGTCCGGCGGGGCCCAGCGGACGGTCGACGGCCTCGAGCGGCTCGCGCACTGCGTCCGGTACGTGCACGACGAGCACCTCCCGCTCCAGGTGCAGGCGGGCGGCGGCGTCCGCGTGGCCGACATCGCCGCGATCGTGGGGGCGGGGGTCGACGCCGTCCACCTGTCCGCGAAGACGGTGCGGGTCGACGCCGGTGGCCCCGGCGGCGGGTCGGGCGACGGCTACGAGGTGACGGACGAGATCCTCGTGGCGGCCGCTCGGGACGCCCTGGACGCGGCGCTCGAGGGCTGAGCCGCCCGGACCGCCCGGACCGCCCGGCGTGCCGTGAGCGGCGGGGAGAGGTTCGGCCTGATTTCAGTTAGGTAACTTTCCTGTTGAATTGGTAGTCGGCCCTCAGCGCCGTTTGTTAGCGTCCCTGCCACACCTCGCGACGGCGCGTGGACCTGTGGCCGCCGTCCACACCACTGGAAAGGGACCAAGGATGATCCGAAGCACGCGACGCAAGAGCGTCGTCGGTGCCGTGGCGCTCGCGTCCGGCCTCAGCCTCCTGCTCGCCGGTTGCGGCGGCGGCAGCAAGGGCAGCGAGAACACGCCCGCCTCGGCGGGCAAGGCGACCGGTGTCGCCAACTCCACCCGCGTCCTCAACGTGTGGGCCGGCGAGTACACGCCGATGGTCGACAACTTCAACCCCTACTCGCCCACCGTGCTGCACGCCGCCATGGGCCCGATCTACGAGACGCTCTTCTACTTCAACAAGGCCGGCTCGGGGGCGCCGAAGCCGCTGCTCGGCGACTCGTACGAGTTCAACGCGGACGGCACGCAGCTCACCATCAAGGTGAAGTCGGGCGTCAAGTGGAGCGACGGCACGCCGTTCACGGCCAAGGACGTCGCGTACACGTACAACTTCTCGCTCTCCAAGCCGGCCTACCTCAAGTCCGCCGAGGCGACCGACGACACCACCGTCGTGCTGTCCTTCGACGGTCCTCAGTTCACGAACGAGTTCTCCCTCCTCGGTGCCACGGTGATCATCCCGGAGCACATCTGGAAGGACGTCAAGGACCCCGCCAAGTTCACGAACGACGACCCGGTCGGAACCGGCCCCTACGTCGTGAAGAAGGACTCCTTCTCCTCGCAGGCGTACACGGTCGTCGCCAACCCGAACTACCGCGACGCAGGCACGCCGAAGATCAAGGAGGTCCGGTACGTCGCCGTCGACGGCGACCCCCAGGCCGAGAACCTGCTCAAGCAGGGCAAGATCGACTGGACCGGCATGTTCATCCCCGACGTCGACGCGGTCACCGCGACCGGCGCCGGGTACATCAACACGCCGCAGGACCCGACGACGATCTACACCTGCTCGTCGGAGGCCGAGGGCTGCAAGGGTGCGCAGACGGACGTCGCCGTCCGTCAGGCGCTCAACCTCGCGATCGACCGCAAGCAGATCAACGACAAGGCCTTCAAGGGCCTCGGCGGCACGATCTCGCCGACGTTCGCGCAGATCGGTCGCGACGACCAGTGGATCACCAACCCGGACTGGAAGGAGTCGCCCCAGTCCGCGGACGCGGCTGCGGCGTCGAAGATCCTCGAGGAGGCCGGCTACACCAAGGATGCCGACGGCTTCTACGCCAAGGACGGCAAGGAGATCGACCTCACGCTGAAGTCCCCGACGGACTGGACGGACTACAACCAGGCCGCCGAGCTCGTCGCGTCGCAGGCCAAGGCCGCGGGCATCAAGATCACGGCGAGCACCATCTCCCAGCAGGAGTGGTCGGACGCGCGCACCTCGGGGAACTTCGAGCTCCTCGTCGGCGGCGTCGTCGGGACGTCCGTCGCCGACCCGTTCCAGATCTACAAGGACTGGTTCTCGGGCGAGTCGACCACGAAGGTCGGCACGGCCCTCAAGCCGGGCACGTGGAACTTCACGCGCTACTCCAACCCTGAGGTCGACGCTGCCGTCAAGGCCGCTGCGTCCACGCAGGACGAGGCGAAGAAGAAGGAGGCGTACGCGACGATCCAGAAGAACATCGTCAACGACGTCCCGTACATCCCGGTGATCATCAACGCGACGCAGACCTTCTACAACACGAAGGACGTCTCGGGCTGGCCCACGCAGGACGACCTGTACGCCTTCCCGCCGTCGTGGGGTTCGGGGTCGGCCGGTGTGATCCTCGCCAACCTCGTCCCGCTGAGCTGACCTGAGAGTCCGACGCCGAGGATGAGCCTGACGACGATGGGAAGAACGCTGTCATGAAGTACTACGGGCGGCGGGTGGCGTTCTACGCGATCACCCTCTGGGCCGCCATCTCCCTGAACTTCTTCATCCCACGGATGCTGCCGGGTGATCCCGCAGACATCCTCCTGGCGAAGCTCGCCCGCAACGGCGACGTGAGCCCGGCGGTGGTGCAGAACGTCAAGCTCATCCTCGGCGGCTCGGACGAGTCGCTCTGGACGCAGTACTGGACCTACATCAAGAACCTGTTCCACGGCGATCTCGGCATCTCCGTCTCGAAGTTTCCCGAGCCGGTCTGGGACCTCATCCGGGACGCCCTGCCGTGGACCATCTGCCTCGTCGGGATCGCGACGATCCTCTCGTTCGCGATCGGCATCGCCGGCGGGGCGTGGATCGGGTGGAAGCGCGGCACCGCGTGGGACGCCTTCATCCCGTTCACGACGCTCCTCCAGTCCATCCCGTACTTCTGGCTCGCGCTGCTCCTCGTCTACTTCGTCGGGATGCAGATGGGCTGGGCGCCGGTGGCGTGGGGCTGGGACGTCCAGACCTACGACCATCCCGAGCTGTCGTGGCCGTCGATCGTGGACGTGTTCCAGCACGCCGTCCTGCCGGCCACCACGATCATCCTCAGCTCGGTCGGAGGCTGGCTCGTCGGGATGCGCAACATGATGGTCTCGACGCTCTCCGAGGACTACATCGTCACGGCCGAGGCCAAGGGCCTGCGTCCGCGGCGCGTCCTGTGGACGTACGCGGTGCGCAACGCCGCGCTGCCGTCGTTCGCGGGCTTCGGGGTCACGCTCGCCTTCGTGGTGTCCGGCTCGCTCGTCATGGAGCAGGTGTTCAGCTACCCGGGCGTCGGCAAGCTCATGATCACCGCGGTGCAGAACGCCGACTACACGCTCATGCAGGGCGTCTTCCTCCTGACCACGGTGACCGTGCTCGCGGCGAACTTCGTCATGGACATCATCTACGGCTTCATCGACCCGAGGACGCGGCACCATGGCTGACCACAACGACACCATCGGCGAGGACGTCCGCGAGTCCGAGTTCGTCACGCCCGCGGCCACCACGGTCGCGTCCGCGGAGGTCGTGGCCGACGGCCTCCCGACCGAGCAGGAGCTCGGCGAGGTGGTCGGCGACGGCTCGCTCGCCGCCACCATGACCGGTCAGGCCAGCGTGGTCGCACCGCGGAGCCGGATGCGCGACATGCTGCCGTCCGTCTCGCCGAAGCTCGTCATCGGGCTCGTGATCGTCGGTGCGATCGTGCTGTTCGCGATCATCGCGCCGTTCTTCACGCTCGACCCGAGCAACACGGAGTACGACGGGCTCCTGCGGCCGGGCGAGCAGGGGCACCTGCTCGGGACGACCGCGATCGGCAACGACATCTTCGCCCAGCTCGCGCACGGTGCCCGGGGCTCGCTGCTCATCGGGATCGTCGTGGGCGTCATCGCCCTCGTGTTCTCGGTGGTGTTCGGCATCTTCGCCGGCTACCTCGGCGGGTGGGCGGACGAGGGCCTGTCGCTCGTCACCAACATCATGCTCGTCATCCCGGCGCTGCCCCTGACGATCGTGCTCGCCGCGTACTCGTCGAGCCGGTCCATGTGGCTCGTCGCGGGGGTGCTCGGCCTGACGTCCTGGGCGGGCTCCGCGATCGTGCTGCGATCCCAGGCGAAGTCGCTGCGCATCCGCGACTACGTGCTCGCCTCGCGGGTCTCGGGCGAGAAGTCGATCCGCATCATCGCGGTCGAGATCCTGCCGAACCTGCTGCCGCTCGTCGCGGCCCAGTTCATCTTCGCGATCATCTTCGCGATCCTCGGCGAGGCCGGCCTGTCGTACCTCGGGCTCGGTCCGACGGGTGCCGTGACCTGGGGCATCATGCTCTACCAGGCGCAGCAGGGTTCGGCCCTGACCCTCGGGGCGTGGTGGTGGTTCGTGCCGCCGGGCCTGCTCATCGCGGTGCTCGGCTGCGGCCTCTCGCTCATCAACTTCTCCATCGACGAGATCATCAACCCGAAGCTGCGCAACGCCCCGAAGGCCGTCAAGCGGGTCCGCAAGGCCCGCAAGACGGAGGGCGAGGCCGGTTCGGCGACCCTGGAGGCCGGCGCATGAGCCCCGACACCCTGACCACGTCCCGCCCGGTCGAGCAGACCGGTCCGCTCAGCCTGCCCGGCCACGCCGAGTACCTGCGTGGCCTGGAGCCCGTGCTCACCGCGACCGACGTCACGATCGACTACCTCGTCGAGCCGCCGGTGCACGCCGTGAAGAACGTGTCGCTGACGCTGCACCGCGGCGAGATCCTCGGCCTCGCGGGCGAGTCCGGCTGCGGCAAGTCGACGTTCGCGTACGGGCTCGACCGGCTGCTCAAGGCGCCGGCCGACCTGCGCTCGGGGGCCGTCACGTTCCACGACCAGTCCGGCACCGACATCGACGTGCTCGGCCTGTCGGGCGAGCAGCTCCGCGCGTTCCGCTGGGACAAGATCTCCATGGTGTTCCAGGGGGCGATGAACTCGCTCAACCCGGTCATCAGCGTCAAGAAGCAGCTCTTCGACGTCTTCAGCACCCACCGGCCCGGCATGTCGAAGAAGGAGATGCTGGCCGAGTCGCAGGAGCTTCTGCGCATGGTCGGCGTCGACCCGCAGCGCATCGACAGCTTCGCGCACGAGCTGTCCGGCGGCATGCGGCAGCGCGTCATGATCGCCATGGCGCTCGCCCTGCGGCCGCAGGTCATGATCATGGACGAGCCCACGACCGCGCTCGACGTCGTGGTCCAGCGCGGCATCCTGCGCGAGATCATGCGGCTGCGCGAGCAGCTCGGCTTCGCCGTCGTCTTCATCACGCACGACCTACCGCTCCTGCTCGAGATCTCGGACCGCATCGCCGTGATGCTGCAGGGCGAGATCGTCGAGCTCAACACGTCGGCCGACATCTACCGGTCTGCGCAGCACGAGTACACGCGCAAGCTGCTGTCGTCGTTCCCCAGCCTCACCGGGGACCGCGGCTCGTTCATCCGCACGGGAGAGGTGGTCTGAGATGACCGGCACGCTCGAGGTCCGTCACCTGACCAAAGACTTCAAGGTCCGTTCAGGATGGCGCTCGTCGACCCTGCGCGCGGTGGACGACGTGTCGTTCACGCTCGAACCGGGCAAGACGATCGCGCTCGTCGGCGAGTCCGGCTCGGGCAAGTCGACGGTCGCGCGCATGCTGTCGAAGCTCGAGACCCCGACGTCGGGCGAGATCCTGCTCGACGGCACGCCGAGCGCGCGGCGGGGGATCGGCCTCGCGCGGTACCGCAACGACGTCCAGATGGTGTTCCAGGACCCGTTCGCGTCGCTCAACCCGTTCCACACGATCGACCACCACCTCGAGCGCCCCATCAAGATCCACGGGACGGCGAAGGGTCGCGACGCGATCGAGGCCGAGATCGACCGCCTGCTCGAGCGGGTCAACCTCAACCCTCCGCGCCAGATGGCGGCGCGCCGCCCGCACGAGCTCTCGGGCGGCCAGCGTCAGCGCGTCGCCAGTGCGCGTGCGCTGGCGCCGGGCGCGCGGTTCCTCATCGCGGACGAGCCCGTCTCGATGCTCGACGTGTCGATCCGGCTCGGGCTGCTCAACATGTTCGCGCGGCTCCAGCGTGAGGAGAACCTCGGCGTCCTCTACATCACGCACGACCTCGCGACGGCGCGCCACTTCTCCGACGAGATCCTCGTGATGTTCCGCGGGAAGGTCGTCGAGCGGGGTCCGTCGGACCAGGTGATCCTCGACCCGCAGCACGACTACACGAAGCTGCTGCTCTCCGCGGCACCGCAGCCGGAGAACCACGGCAGGCTCCGTGAGGAGGTGCGAGCCGAGCTCGCGGCCGCCGCGGCGGGCGACGGCGGCGCGACCCGCGACCGTTTCGGCACCGCCGGGCTCGACAAGGGCTGAGGCAACCAGGCCACCAGACCACCGGTCCTGCCGGAGACGCACCCCGGCAGGACCGGTCCCTCGGAGGGCCCCCGCGCGGTGTCGGCGCGCTCTCGTCGCTAGCCTCGGGACGTGCATCCCCATCTGTTGCGGATCGCGGGCGCCGACGCCGCGACCTCGCGTGCCGTCCGCCGGTCCCTCGCCGCGCTCCGCGCGGAGATGCAGCTCCCCGACGCGTTCCCGCCCGAGGTCACGGCCGCCGCCCGTGAGGCCGCGGTCCGCGACCTGACGTCCGAGCCGGGCCGCGACGACCTGCGCGACGTCCCGTTCCACACCATCGACCCGGCCGGCTCGATGGACCTCGACCAGGCGATGTTCCTCGCACGGGTCGGCGACGACGGCGCGACGGATCGGCCGGAGACCGGCCCCGACGAGAGCGCCCCGGCCTTCGTCGTCCGGTACGCCATCGCGGACGTCGCCGCGTTCGTCGATGCCGGCGGCCCGGTCGACATCGAGGCGCACGAGCGCGGCAGCACCCTCTACGGGCCCGACGGACGCATCCCGCTGCACCCGCCCGAGCTGTCCGAGGGGGCCGCGAGCCTGCTCCCGGACGTCGACCGCCCGGCCGTCGTCTGGCGGATCGTCCTCGACGGACACGGCGAGATCGTGTCGACCGACGTGCGTCGCGCGGTGGTCCGGTCGGTGGCCCGGCTGAGCTACGACGCGGTGCAGACCGTCCTCGACGGCGGCGCCGCGACGCCACCCACAGCACGGACGCCACCCACAGCACCGACGGCTCCCCCCGCGGCAGCGCTCCCCGACACCGTGCGCACGAGCCTCGGGCTGCTGCGCGAGATCGGCGCCCTGCGGATCGCGCGTGAACGCGACCGCGGTGGCGTCTCCCTCGACGTCCCCGAGCAGGAGTTCGTCGAGCGTGACGACGGCACCACCACGCTCGAGCTGCGCGAGACGCTCCCGGTGGAGAGCTGGAACGCGCAGGTGTCGCTCCTGACCGGGATCGCGGCGGCACAGCTCATGCGGCGCGGTGGCGTCGGCATCCTGCGGACGCTGCCGCCGGCCGACGCGCGCGACGTCGCCCGCCTGCGCCGCACGGCCCGGGCGCTCGGCATCGACTGGCCCGCCGACGCGTCGTACGGGGACGTGCTCGCGACGCTCGACTCGTCCCGGCCGCACGACGCGGCGTTCCTCACGGAGGCGACGTCGTTGTTCCGGGGGGCGTCGTACGTCGCGTTCGGTGGTGACGGCCTGCCGCAGGGCGTGCCGGGCGACCAGCCCGTCGGGCACGCGGCGATCGCAGCCGAGTACGCACACGTGACCGCCCCGCTGCGGCGGCTCGTGGACCGGTTCGGCACCGAGGCGTGCCTCGCGGTCGCCGCGGGCACTCCGGTCCCGGCGTGGGTCCGGACCGGACTGGCGGCCCTGCCGAAGATCATGGCGCGCACAGGACAGCGGGCCGGGTCGTACGAGCGGGCGTGCCTCGACACCGTCGAGGCGGCGCTGGTCCAGGACCGGGTCGGCGACGTGTTCGACGGGGTGGTCGTCGACGTCGCCGAGCCCGGGCCGAGGACGAACGGGATGCCGACGACCGCGAAGGACGGGGCGACCGCGCCGGACGACGGCGTGCAGCGCGGACAGGTCGTGGTCGCCGATCCGGCCCTGCGTGCGCCGGTGACCGGGCGGGTCCTCCCGCTGGGCGAGCCGGTCCGGGTGCGGCTCGCCCGGGCGTCGGTCGAGGAGCGCGTGGTCGCGTTCGAGCTCGCCGGGCCGCACGACTAGCCTCGGACGATGCCTCCTCGTCGCCGGACCGACCCCGCCGCCGGGCGCGCCGCGCTCGCTGCGTACCGTGCCGCGACGGAGGGCGGCACGGCCCCCGCCCGCCAAGACGTCGCGACGGCGGTCCGGTTCACGCTCGAGGAGCTGGCGGACGTCGCACCCGGTCACGCCGTCGAGGTGCGCGTGCCGCCGTGGGGGGCCGTGCAGGCCGTCGACGGACCGCGGCACACGCGCGGCACCCCGCCCAACGTCGTCGAGACCGACCCCGCGACGTGGCTGGCCCTCGTGGGCGGAGAGCTCGGCTGGGACGAGGCCGCCGCGGACGGCCGTGTCCGCGCGTCGGGCGAGCGCGCGGCGGAGGTGGCGCGCCACCTGCCGCTGCAGGCCGCTCGACCCCGCTGACCTGCGGTGCGGCGGCGCCGGTCGCGGTACGGGGTGCCGTCGCGCTGATCGTGCGGCAACGTACCCACTGGTAACCCCGGTCACACAGCCCGTTCATCCGGGCGTCACGCACGTGACCTGGGATGAGGGGGCGCGTGCTCGTCCGGGCCGCGCGCGACGCTGCGAGCGAGGGAGCCGATGTGGACGTCGGACGAGTGACGAGGGGGCGGCGTTCAGCGTCGTCGGTGACGGCGATGGTGGCCGCGGTGGGGCTGGTGGGCGGTGCGGTGGTCGCCGTGGCCGCGGGGGTCGCCGCTGCCGCCGACGACGGGGGAGCGGGGCACGTGGTCGTGTCCGAGGCGTACCTGTCGGGCGGGAGCGCGAACGCGCCGTTCCGCACGAAGTTCGTCGAGCTCTACAACCCGACGTCGGCAGCGGTCGACGTGTCGGGGTGGTCCGTGCAGTACCGGTCGGCCACGGGGACCGCTGCGTCGACGTCGTCGGTCCCGCTGACGGGGAGCATCGCCCCGCACGCGCACTACCTCGTGGCGGGCGGGTCCAACGGCACCGTGGGCGCGGAGCTGCCTGCCCCGGACGCGTCGGGCGCGGCGCTCAACCCGTCGGGGTCGGCCGGCACGATCGCGCTGGTCACGACCACCGACAAGGTGACGCTGCCGACCGGCTCGGTCGTCGGCGACGTCGCGAGAGGTGCGAAGGTCGTGGACCTGCTGGGGTACGGCACGTCGAACACCTTCGAGACGGCCGCGGTCACCGGGCTGCCGTCGAGCAACGCCACGCCGGGCTCGCTCACGCGGACCGACCCGTCGTCGGACGGCGACGCCAACGCGGCGGACTTCGCGTTCGGGTCGGCGGTGACGCCGGAGAACAGCGCGTCGTCCCCGACGACGCCGACGTCCACGCCGACCGACACCCCCACCCCCACGCCGACGCAGACGCCGACTCCGACCGCGACGAGCACCCCGACTGCAGGACCGGTGCGCACGATCGAGGAGATCCAGGGCACCACGGACACCAGCCCGCTCGTGGGCGAGACCGTGACCACGCGCGGTGTCGTCACGGCGACCTACCCGACGGGCGGCTACAACGGCCTCTACATCCAGACGCCCGGGACGGGCGGTGACCTCGACCTCGCGACGCACACGGCGTCCGACGGCCTGTTCGTGTACTCCACGGCGGCCGCAGCGGCGCTGAAGGCGGGCCAGTACGTCGAGGTGACGGGCAAGGTCAGCGAGTTCAGCGGGCTCACCGAGCTCAACGCCACGTCGTGGAGCGTGGTCCCGGACGCGGTCCCGGCGGTCAAGCCGGCGACGGTCGCGTTCCCGTCGTCGGACGCGCGGCGCGAGTCCCTCGAGGGCATGCTCGTCGCCCCGGCCGGCAGCTACGTGGTCGCGGACAACTACTCGACGAACTACTACGGGTCGTTCACGCTCGCCGCGGGCACCACGGCGTTCGTGCAGCCCACGCAGGCGGGCCGTCCGGGCAGCGCCGAGGCCGCGGCCGCGGTGGCCGACCGTGCCGCACGCGCGGTCGTCCTCGACGACGGTGCGACGACGAACTTCTCGTCGGCGGCGAACGCGTCGAAGCCGCTGCCGTACCTCACGGGCGGCAAGCCGGCGCGCGTGGGCGCGGCGGTGACGTTCACGTCCCCGGTCGTCCTCGACTTCCGGTACTCGCTGTGGGCGTTCGAGCCGCTCACCGAGCTCACCCCGGCGAACGCGGACGCCGTGCAGCCGGTGACCTTCGCGGACACGCGGACGCCCGCGCCGACCGTCGCGGGGAACCTGCACGTGTCGAGCTTCAACGTCCTGAACTACTTCACGACGACGGGCGACCAGCTCACCGGGTGCACGTACTACAAGGACCGTGCGGGCAACCCGATCACGGTGAGCGGTGGGTGCGCGGCGCGCGGGGCGGCGAACGCCGAGAACCTGCAGCGGCAGCAGACCAAGATCGTGCACGCGATCAACGGCCTGGGCGCCGACGTCGTCTCGCTCGAGGAGATCGAGAACTCGCTCACGACGGCCGGCCTCGCCCGGGACGCCTCGCTCGCGCAGCTCGTGGACGCGCTCAACGCGGACGCTGGCGCGGGCACCTGGAAATACGTCCCGTCGCCCACGACCGTGCCGACCGGCGAGGACGTCATCCGTGTCGCGTTCATCTACAAGCCGGCCGTGGTCGCGCCGATCGGGGACTCGAAGATCCTCGTGGGTGCGTCCGCGTTCGACCTGGCCCGCGAGCCGCTCGCGCAGACGTGGCGCCCTGTGGGCGGCACGAAGGCCGACGACGTCGTGGTGATCTCGAACCACTTCAAGTCGAAGAGCGCGGACGCGTCGGCTCCTCCCGGCGACCTGGACTCCGGTGACGGCCAGGGCGCGTTCAACGCGACCCGGGTCGCGGAGGCGCACGCGCTGCTCGACTTCGAGTCGTCGTTCGCGGCGGCCGCCGGGACCGACAAGGTGCTCATGGTCGGCGACTTCAACGCCTACGGCCAGGAGGACCCGGTGAAGGTCCTGACCGACGCGGGCTTCACCGACCTGGGCGCGACGACGGGCAAGCAGACGTACCTGTTCGGCGGGTACGTGGGGTCGCTCGACCACGCGTTCGCGTCGCCGGCGCTCGCGAAGGTCGCGCAGGCGGACGTCTGGAACATCAACTCGGTCGAGCCGATCGCCAACGAGTACTCCCGGTACAACTACAACGTGTCGAACCTGTACGACACGACGGCGTTCCGGTCGTCCGACCACGACCCGATCCTCGTCGGGCTCGACCTGCCGCTGAAGGAGCCCGTGCAGGTGCGGGTCAAGGCGCCCACCGCGGTGCCGTTCTGCTCGGGCGGGAAGGTGTTCCTGTCGACGTCGGTCGTGGCGGGTGAGCCCAAGCAGGCGCTCGACATCCGGCTGACGACGCCGTACGGCGACAAGAAGTTCACGAAGGTCGCCCCGCTGACGTCCGTGGCGAACGTGTTCGCGACGGGTCTGGCGTCGGTCCCGGCGGGGACGCTCACGGTGGCGGCGTACTACTGGGACGGCACCGGTCACTACCAGGTCGTGACGAAGGACTACCGGGCCAAGGACTGCTCGTGACGTTCTGACGGTCCGGCCGTGTGATCCCGGTCGCACCCGCGCGGTGCGACCGGGACGACGGGGGGACGACGGCCGGGACGTCCAGCGGGGCGGGATAGGGTCGGCGCGTGAGCACCGAGCCCGTCCCGTCCCGCCCTGCCGCCGACCCCGGCTCCGAGGGAGCCGTCGAGCAGGAGGGCGCGGCGACCGAGCTCCCGGCCGGCGCGGAGGTCGAGGCCGCCGACGTCGACGTCCGTGACGTGGTGGGCTCCGGCGCGGTGCGCCGTGCCCCGAAGTACAAGGCGTTCCTGTGGGCCGGTGCGGTGCTGGGCCTGGTGCTCGGGCTGTTCGTCGGCGGGTCCGTCCTGCGCGACGACGCCGCCCGGTCGCTCGACAAGCCGGGCGTGCTGTTCAGCGTGATCCTCCTGGGCGGGGTGACGGTCGGGATGCTCGTGGCGGGCTTCGTCGCGGTCGTCCTGGACCGCCGCAGCGTCGCACGCGCGAGCCGGGGCGCGGAGCGTCCGGACGCGTAGCACGACGGGTCTGCGGACGCGCGGGGTTACCGACCCGTACGTTTCACACCCTTGACACAGGGAGTTCATCAGGCTCAGGTGGGATGCGTCAGGTCATCCCGACAAAGGAGCCAGCGTGATCCGACCTTCCTTCCGTGCGACGGGCGCAGCCCTCGCGTCCCTCGCGCTCGTGGCCGCCGGTGCCACGGCAGCCCGTGCAGCCGACGGCGACGGCACCACGACGATCGACTTCCTCAGCATCAACGACTTCCACGGCCGCATCGACACCAACACGGTGGCGTTCGCCGGGACGATCGAGCAGCTCAAGGCCCAGGACCCCGACGGGACCGTCTTCCTCTCGGCGGGTGACAACGTCAGCGCGTCGCTGTTCGCGTCCGCGGTCCAGGACGACGCGCCCACGATCGACGTCCTCAACGCACTCGGCCTGCAGGTGTCGTCGGTGGGCAACCACGAGTTCGACAAGGGCTACTCCGACCTCACGGGTCGCATCGACGACCGGGCGGACTGGCCGTACCTCGGCGCGAACGTCTACGAGCACGGCACGACGACGCCCGCGCTCCCCGCCTACCAGGTCGTGACCGTCAAGGGTGTGAAGGTCGGCGTCATCGGCGCCGTCACGGAGGAGACGCCCACCCTGGTGTCCCCGGCGGGAGTCTCGACGCTCGACTTCGGCGACCCGGTCGCCGCGATCAACAAGACCGCGGACGAGCTGACCGACGGCGACCCGTCCAACGGCGAGGCCGACGTCCTCGTCGCGACGATCCACGAGGGCGCGAGCGAGGGCACGCCGGATGGCGCGACCCTCGACCAGGAGGTGGCCGCAGGCGGCGCCTTCGCCGACATCGTGACGAAGACCAGCCCGAAGGTCGCCGCGATCTTCACCGGCCACACGCACAAGGAGTACGCGTGGCAGGCGCCCGTCCCGGGCGCGAGCGGGAAGACCCGCCCGATCATCCAGACGGGCGACTACGGCGCCAACGTCGGGCACGTGTCGCTGACGCTCGACGCGACGACCCACGCGGTCGTGTCGTCCACGGTGGCGAACGTCCCGCGTACGACGACCCCCGCCGCGGACCTCGTCGCGAAGTACCCCGCGGTCGCGAAGGTCGACGGGATCGTCAAGGCCGCGCTCGCGTACGCCGACACGGTCGGCAAGCAGCCGGTCGGGGCGGTCACCGCGGACATCACGACGGCCTACACGGGCGGCTCGTACGTCAAGGGGAAGTACACGCAGCCCGACGCGACCGACCCGACGAAGGGTCGCGACGACCGCGCGTCCGAGTCGGCGCTCGGCAACTTCGTGGCGGACGCCCTGCGCGACACCCTCGCGCCCGAGTCCCGCGGCGGCGCCGACATCGGCGTCGTGAACCCCGGTGGTCTGCGGGCGGAGCTCTTCAAGGGTGACGACGGCGTGATCACGTACGGCGAGGCGAACAGCGTCCTGCCGTTCGTCAACAACCTCTGGACGGTCACGCTCACGGGAGCCCAGTTCAAGGAGCTGCTCGAGCAGCAGTGGCAGACGGACGCGTCCGGCAACCGCCCGACCCGGCCGTACCTGAACCTCGGCCTGTCGGACAACGTCACGTACACCGTCGACACGCTCGACGCGGCGGCGACGCCGGGGAACCACATCACGTCGGTGTACGTCGACGGCAAGCCGCTCGACCCGTCGAAGGAGTACCGGATCGGCACGTTCTCGTTCCTCACGTCCGGGGGCGACAACTTCCGCGAGTTCCTCCAGGGCACGGACGCGAAGGACTCCGGGCTCGTGGACCGGGACGGCTGGATCGAGTACCTCGGCACGCACGACCCGGCGAGCCCGTCGTTCGCCCGGTCGCACGTCGTGGTGAACGCCCTGCCGAAGGCCACCCGAGCGGGCGACGTCGCGAAGGCGAAGGTGTCGAGCCTCAACCTGACGTCGCTCGGCGCACCCCGCAACACCAGCCTCACGGAGTACCTGGTGGCGTCGGGCGGCGCGTTCGACCCGGCGAAGCCGGGCACGTCCCTCGGCACCGCGTCCGTGAACGCGGCGGGCGCGTCGAGCGTGGCCGTCACGGTCCCGACCACGACGAAGCCGGGTGCGTACGACCTGGTGCTCCTCGCGAAGGAGTCGAAGACGGTCGTCCGGCTCCCGCTCACGGTGAAGGCGCCGCTCCCGGCCGTCGTCACGAAGGCCCCGACGGCGGCGCCGTTCTGCTCGGCGGGCCAGGTCTACCTCTCGACCTCGGTGGTCAACGGTGAGGCGGCCCACAAGGTCGACATCCGTCTCACGACGCCGTTCGGGGACAAGAAGTTCAGCGGGGTCGCCCCCCTGACCTCGGTCTCGAACGTCTTCGCCACCGGCAAGACCTCGGTCGAGGCGGGCAGCCTCACCATCGCCGCCTACTACTACGACGGCACGGGCCACTACCAGACGTCGACGAAGGCGTACGCGGCCAGGTCCTGCAGCTGACCCACCTTCCGCCGCCCCGTCCCGCACCCAGCGGGGCGGGGCAGCGCCGTACCCGCCCTTCCCGCCCCCTCCTCCCCACCGCGCCCCAGCCACAGGACCGCAACCCCACCCCCACCCCCACCCCACCTCCGACCCACGAGCACCAGTCGTCCACAGCCCCTGTGAGACACTTGACACGTGGCCCCCCGCGGAGATGGACGTCTGAACCACGATCTGATGCCCAGCGAGAAAGGCCCGCAAGATGCTTGCGGTGTCTTCGGTGTCTGGGCTCCTGGCGAGGAAGTCGCCAAGCTCGCCTACTTCGGCCTGTACTCGTTGCAGCACCGCGGTCAGGAGTCCGCCGGCATCGCGACCAGCAACGGTGAGCAGATCCTCGTCTACAAAGACATGGGTCTGGTCTCGCAGGTGTTCGACGAGACGGCCCTGAACGCGCTGACGGGTCACATGGCCGTGGGTCACTGCCGCTACTCGACGACGGGTGGCGTGACGTGGGAGAACGCGCAGCCGACGCTGGGTGCGACGTCCACGGGCACGGTGGCGCTGGGGCACAACGGCAACCTGACGAACTCGGCGGAGCTGGTGTCGCTCGTCGCGGAGCGCTACGGCGCGCAGCGTCGGGGCGAACTGGCGCGCGGGAACACGACGGACACGGCGCTCATCACGGCGCTGTTCGCGGGCGACGCCGACCACTCGCTCGAGCAGACGGCCCTGGAGGTCCTGCCGCGGCTGCGCGGTGCGTTCAGCCTGGTGTTCATGGACGAGCGGACGCTGTACGCGGCGCGCGACCCGCAGGGTGTGCGCCCGCTGGTGCTGGGCCGGTTGGAACGCGGCTGGGTGGTGGCGTCGGAGACGCCGGCGCTGGACATCGTGGGCGCGTCGTTCGTGCGGGAGGTCGAGCCGGGCGAGCTGATCGCGATCGACGAGGACGGTCTGCGGACGCAGCGCTTCGCGCCGGTGGAGCGCGCGGGCTGCGTGTTCGAGTACGTGTACCTGGCGCGTCCTGACACGACGATCAACGGCCGGTCGGTGCACGCGAGCCGGGTCGACATGGGTCGGGAGCTCGCGAAGGAGCACCCGGTGGACGCGGACCTGGTGATCCCGGTGCCGGAGTCGGGGACGCCCGCGGCGGTCGGGTACGCGCAGGAGTCGGGCATCCCGTTCGGGCAGGGGCTCACCAAGAACGCGTACGTGGGCCGCACGTTCATCCAGCCGTCCGACACGCTGCGCCAGCTCGGCATCCGGCTCAAGCTCAACCCGTTGCGCGAGGTGATCCGCGGCAAGCGACTCGTGGTCGTGGACGACTCGATCGTGCGCGGGAACACGCAGCGCGCGCTGATCCGGATGCTCCGCGAGGCGGGGGCCGCAGAGGTGCACGTGCGGATCAGCTCCCCGCCGGTGAAGTGGCCGTGCTTCTACGGGATCGACTTCGCGTCGCGCGCGGAGCTCATCGCGAACGGTCTGAGCGCCGACGAGATCGCGTCGTCGCTGGGTGCGGACTCCCTGGGCTACATCTCGACGGAGGGCATGATCGCCGCGACGGAGCAGCCGGCCTCGCAGCTCTGCGCGGCGTGCTTCACGGGGAAGTACCCGATCGAGCTGCCGCCGGACGACCAGCTCGGCAAGCACCTGCTGGAGCAGGCGGAGCTGCCGCTCGGCGCCCCGGAGGACGGCCTGGTCTCGCTGACGGTCGCCGGCGGCGGCGCGGGCGCGCTCGACCGTCCCTGACCCCTTCCCGGGCGACGACGACCACCGACAGAACCCACTTCTGGAGCACTTCTCGTGACCGATGGAATGACCTACGCCGCTGCCGGCGTCGACACCGAGGCGGGCGACAAGGCCGTCGAGCTCATGAAGGACGCGGTCCGCCGCACGCAGGGGCCGCAGGTGCTCGGCGGGGTGGGCGGTTTCGCGGGCCTGTACGACGCGAGCGCGCTGACCCGGTTCCGTCGTCCGCTGCTGGCGACGTCGACGGACGGTGTGGGCACGAAGGTCGCGATCGCGCAGGCGCTGGACGTGCACCACACCATCGGGTTCGACCTGGTGGGCATGGTGGTCGACGACATCGTGGTGGTGGGCGCGCAGCCGCTCTTCATGACGGACTACATCGCGTGCGGCAAGGTCGTGCCGGAGCGGATCGCTGACATCGTGCGGGGCATCGCGGCGGCGTGCGAGGTCGCGGGGACGGCCCTGGTGGGTGGCGAGACGGCGGAGCACCCGGGTCTGCTGGCCCCGGACGACTACGACGTCGCGGGCGCGGCGACGGGTGTCGTCGAGGCGGACCGGCTGCTCGGCCCGGACCGGGTGCGGTCGGGTGACGTCCTGATCGGCATGGCCTCGTCGGGCCTGCACTCGAACGGCTACTCGCTGGTGCGGGCGGTCGTGAAGCACGCGGGCTGGGAGCTCGACCGGCACGTCGAGGAGTTCGGCCGGACGCTCGGCGAGGAGCTGCTGGAGCCGACGCGCGTGTACGCGCGGGACTGCCTCGAGCTGGCCCGGGACGAGGCGGCCCAGGTGCACGCGTTCACGCACGTGACGGGCGGGGGCCTCGCGGCGAACCTGGCGCGCGTGCTGCCGGCGGGCACCGTGGCGACGGTGGACCGTGGCTCGTGGGAGGTCCCGGCGGTGTTCGGCACCGTTCGCGATCTGGGCGGGGTGCCGCAGCGCGACCTGGAGAACACCTTGAACCTGGGCGTGGGCATGGTGGCGATCGTCGGCCAGGACGGCGTGGACGCGGCCCTGTCCCGCCTCGCGGCGCAGGGCGTCCCGGCGTGGGTGCTCGGCACCGTCGGCGACCTCGACGAGGCGGCGTCCGGTCAGGACCTGGTCACGGGGACGAAGGGTGTGACGGCCGGTGCGGTGCTCATGACGGGCACGTACCGGGCCTGACAGCCCCTGGGTACGACGAGCGGTGCGCTGCCCCGAGGGGTGGCGCACCGCTTGACGTTCAGGAGCTTCCGACCGGAGCCGGGACCGTTCGTGGCGTCGCGCACGGCGACGGCAGCGAGCGGGTCAGCGCTCGTCGTTCCAGTCGCTGTAGCGATCCTGGAAGTCGTCGTCGTTCGACTCGTACCGGGAGTCGGTTCGCACCTCGGTGCGCGACGTACTGCCACCGAGCGAAGTACTCCCACCGAGCTCTCGCTCGAGCGCCTGATAGTTCGTATCGGGGCTGTAGTACTTCAACTGGCGAGCGACCTTGGTCTGCTTCGCCTTCTGACGGCCGCGTCCCATGGCTCGACCCCCTCAACATGAAAGCCGGGGCAGGCAACGCGCCAGACGCGTGCGGCCCCGGTGGTGTCTCGTCTGTCCAGGGCACAACGGTACACGGCGTTTCGACATTCCGACTACTCGGCTCGCCCTGACGGTGCCGCCGGCGGCCTCCGGACTGTCCGAGATGGACGCTCCAGGGCGGGTTTCGCTGATGGTGAAGCATTTCACCCCGCGTCCGAGGTGTCGACTATGCCAGGACTGTCATGATGGAAGGGTCAGAGATCGTTGTCGTGCGCGCTGTCCGGTGCGCAGAGATCTCCGTCGTGGAGGTGAGCAATGTCCGCACACGGTATGCAGGGGGAGCCTGAAGTCCTGTTGACGCCGGCCGAGGTCGCCACTCTTTTCCGCGTCGACCCGAAGACCGTCACCCGCTGGGCGAAGGCCGGGAAGCTGTCGTACATCCGGACGCTGGGCGGCCACCGTCGCTACCCGGAGGCGGAGGTCCGGGCACTGCTCGGCGCGGCGTCCGGCGACAGCGACGCTCAGCACCAGGAGTGACGCCCTGCGGCGGCCTCAGGGCCGCCGCAGGACGACGCGCAGGCCGAGCGCGAGGACGACCGCAGCGACGCCCAGGGCGACCTTGACGTTGCGTGAGCGGCGCGCCTGGTCGGGCATGCCGCGGCCGGTGAAGAGGCCGCCGGTGTCGGAGACGGTCTGCTTGACGGAGTCCGCGAGGTCCCGTGCCTGGGAGCGCGGGTCGAGGCGCGTGGCGAGGACGTCCACGCTCGCCGCCAGGTCGGAGCGCGCCTTCGCCAGCTCGATCTCGAGCTGCTGCTGCTTGGTGCTCACGACGTGGCCCCTTCCTTGATCGCCGACACGTCCTTCTTCAGCCGCTCCTTGGTCTCGGGCGAGATCGGCGGCGTGCTGCGGTCGAGGCTCTTCTTGCCGACGAGGGCGAGCACCGCGATGATCACGAGCAGCCCGACCGCGGTCAGCAGGGCGGCCAGCCAGTCGGGGAACGCGTGCGCGAGCCCCAGGTAGCCGGCGAAGATCAGGTACACCAGCACGAAGAACGCGAGCAGGGCCGCGACCACGAACAAGCCGATGCCGATCGCCGCCGCGGTGATCTTCGCGGTGAGCTCCGCCTTGATCAGGGCGATCTCGGTCCGCACCACGCGCGAGATGTTCTCGGTGACCTGCTCCAGCAGTCGTCCCACGCTGGGTCGTTGGTCCTTCGCCGGGCTGCCGTCGTCCCAGTCGCTCATCGTCCACCCCTCTCGGTGCGTCAGGTTCGAGCGTATCCACTGGTCGGTCCCGTGGCGCGTCGCGCGCTCCGGGATCGTGGCAGTCACCAGCGAGGACGCGCGTCGCGGGGACGACGAAGGCCCCTCGGGAATCCCGAGGGGCCTTCGTGGCGGTGGCTCCGACCGGCGTCGATCCGGTGACCTTTCGATTTTCAGTCGAACGCTCTACCAACTGAGCTACAGAGCCTCGTGTGACGCGAACACCCGGTGTCCGTCGAGAGACGGTTACCGGGTGTCGGTGTCAGCGACCCTGACGGGACTTGAACCCGCGACCTCCGCCGTGACAGGGCGGCGCGCTAACCAACTGCGCTACAGGGCCATGATGAGAACCTCGGGTGAACCAAAGACTCTTACCGGTGATCCGCTCCGTGAAGCGAACCGAGAGGATCGTATCCCACTCGGGACGTGATCCTGAAATCCGTTCCCCGCACGAGTCGGGTGGCCGGACGGACCGTGTACCCCCAACGGGATTCGAACCCGTGCTACCGCCGTGAAAGGGCGGGGTCCTGGGCCGCTAGACGATGGGGGCCCGTCCTGACCGCGAGGCCGGGACGAGCGCCAGCATACAGGCGAGCGTCGTGGGCGGGCCGTGCGCGGGCCTCGCCCGGCCGGGCCGTCCGCGGGTGCGGCAGAGGGCAGGATAGGGGGATGGTCGAGATGAGCAGGGCGGAGTTCGAGGACGCCGTGCGCGACGCGCTCGACGAGATCCCCGAGGAGCTCGCGGCGCAGATGGACAACGTCGTCGTGCTCGTCGAGGACGACGCCCCCGCTGACGACCCCGAGCTCCTCGGGCTGTACGAGGGCACGCCGCTCACCGAGCGCGGCTCGTGGTGGGCCGCCGGGGCGCTGCCCGACCGGATCACGATCTACCGCAACCCGACGCTCGCGATCTGCGACGACCGCGAGGACGTCGTCGAGGAGGTCGCCGTCACCGTCGTGCACGAGATCGCGCACCACTTCGGCATCGACGACGACCGCCTCCACGCCCTCGGGTGGGACTGACGTGGGTCACGCGCACGGGCCGGGTCACGGCCACGCGCACGGCCCGGGGGCGGGGACGGCGACCGGACGCCACCGTCGGAGGCTCGTCGTCGTCCTGTGCGTGACGCTCGCGGTCATGGTGCTCGAGCTGGTCGGCGCCCTGCTCGCCGGGTCGGTGGCGCTGCTCGCGGACGCCGGGCACATGCTCACCGACGCGTCCGGGGTGGCCGTGGCGCTGTGGGCGTCGTGGCTCGCGACGCGGCCGACGACGGCGGTGCGCACCTTCGGCTGGCAGCGGGCCGAGATCCTCGCGGCGCTCGCCAACGGGCTCGTGCTGGGCGTGGTGGCCGTCGTGGTGCTCGTCGAGGGCGTGCGCCGGACGCTCGACCCCACGGGCGAGGTGCGTCCGGGCCTGATGATCGCGGTCGCGCTCGTCGGGCTGCTCGCGAACGGCGTCAACCTGCGGCTCCTGCACGCCGGGCAGGCGGAGAGCCTCAACGTCCGCGGCGCCTATCTCGAGGTGCTGGGCGACCTGCTGGGGTCGGCCGCGGTGGTCGTGGCGGGCGTGGTGATCGCGACGACCGGCTTCGAGCGCGCCGACGGCATCGCCTCGGTCCTCATCGGGGTGATGATCGCGCCGCGCGCGTGGTCGCTGCTGCGCGACGTCGTCGCGGTGCTGCTCGAGCAGACGCCGCCCGGGGTCGACCTCGACGAGGTGCGCCGGCACATGACCGGCGTCCCCGGCGTCGTCGGGGTGCACGACCTGCACGCGTGGACGATCACGTCGGGCGTGCCCGTGCTGTCCGCGCACGTCGAGGTGGAGCCGGAGCGGCTGGCCCGCGGTGAGGGCACCGAGGTGCTGCGCGCGCTGCGGACGTGCCTGGCCGGGCACTTCGACGTCGAGCACTCGACGTTCCAGGTCGAGCCGCCCGACATGCGCGGCGACGAGCCCGCCGCGCACGCCTGAGCCATGCCCACCTGAGGCGCAGCCCGCCTGCTCAGGACGGGTGAGCCTGCCGGGCCTCCCACGCGGACGCCACCATGTCGTCGAGCGAGTGCCGCATGACCCAGTCCAGGTCGCGGGCCGCGGCCTCGCCCGTCGCGACGATCCGGGCGGGGTCACCGGGCCGTCGCGGCGCGATCTCGGGCGTGAAGTCGATCCCGGTGACGCGCGCCATGGCGTCCATGATCTGGCGGACGGACACGCCGTCGCCCGAGCCGAGGTTGTACACGGGCTGCAGGGGGGTGCCGGCCTCGAGGGCACGGGCCGCGGCGACGTGCGACACCGCGAGGTCGGCGACGTGCACGTAGTCGCGCACGCACGTGCCGTCGGGGGTCGCGTAGTCCGTGCCGTTGATGCGGGGCGTGCGACCGGCGCGCAGGGCGTCGATCACCAGCGGGAACAGGTTGTGCGGCGACGTGTCGTACAGGTCGGGGGAGCCCGAGCCGACGACGTTGAAGTACCGCAGCGAGGTGTGCCGCAGCACGGGGACGGGGGCGCCGGCCTCGTCGACGTTGCCGGCGACGGCACCTGCGGTCGCGACGTCCGCGAGCAGCCGCTCGCCGATCAGCTTCGACTCGCCGTAGGGCGACTCGGGGGCCGTGGGGGTGTCCTCGGTGACGAGGTCGACGTCCGGCGTGCCGAACGTGGCCGCGGACGACGAGAAGACGATCTTGTCGACACCGGTCGCCGCCATCGCCTCGAGCAGGTGGACCATCGCCGTGACGTTCTGCGTGTACGTGTGCAGGGGGCGCTTCACGGACTCGCCCGCGTACTTGTACCCGGCGAGGTGGATGACGCCCGTGACGTCGTGCTCCTTCAGGGTCGCGGTGACCGTGTCGGTGTCGAGCAGGTTCGTCTCGACGAACGGGACGCCGTCGGGCACGAACTCGCGGTGCCCGGACGACAGGTCGTCCACCACCACGGGGTCCGTGCCTGCGTCGAGCAGCGCCTTCACCACGTGCGAACCGATGTACCCGGCACCGCCGGTCACGAGCCATGACATGGCCACACCCTACCCACACCGCACGGCCGGTGTGGTTCGGATCTGTGCGAAGTTGTGAAGTGTTGTGAGGCGTTTCCCGGCTACGCCGTCTCCACCGCGGACCGCACCAGCGCCAGGAGCGCCTCCGCGTACGCGTCCTCGCACACCGGCGCGTCGAACGCGCGCGCGTCGCCGCTGCCCGCCGGAGCCGACGTCGTCACCCGGAAGCCCTCCGCCGTGCGCTCCAGCGCCGCGAACGTCCCGCCCAGCAACGCTCGGAGCTGGTGCTCGGCAGGGAGCCACAACGCGTCCTCGAGCGCGACCGAGTCGAGCGCCCACTCCGTCGTCCCGTTGAAGCCCAGCACCGAGCCCGTCTCGTAGCGGTGCTCCTCGATCGTCATCTCCGACACCGTGAAGACGTTCGGCTCCGCGCCCTCGTCCAGCAGCGACTCGACGACGAACCGGTCGCCGTCCGCGGGCGTCCACCGCACCCCGGCATCACGGAGGGACAGGGCCAGCGCCACGGAGATCACCCGTCCAGTATCACCGCGCCGACAGCCACGTGCGCAGCCGGCCCGGGTCGTTCGTGATGATCCCGTCCGCCCCGGCGTCCACCGCGAGCGTCCAGTCCGCCGGGTCGTCCAGCGTCCAGGGCGTCGCCGTGAACCCCGCCGCGTGCAGGTCGCCGGGCAGCCCCGGCCGGCGCTGGAGGATCCGCAGCGACGGGTTGCACGACGTGACTGCGAGGCGCTCGCACGCCCGCAGGACGCCGGGCGTCCACACCTCGACCAGCAGTCCGCGGGGGATCTCCGGCGCGGCCTCGCGCGCCGCGCGCACCGTCCGGCGACGGAACGACTGGAGCAGCGTCCGTCCGGCCATCCCGGCGCCGTCGAGCACCGCCACGACGTCCGCCACCTCGCGCGGCGACCAGCCGCCCTTGAGCTCGCACAGCAGCCCCACGTCGTGCGCGGCCAGGAGCGCCAGGACGTCCGCGAGGAACGGGACCCGCTCGCCCGCGAACGCGGGGGAGAACGACGCCCCGGCGTCGAGCGCACCGACCTGCGCGGCGCTCAGCGCCCGCACCCGCCCCGAGCCGTCCGTCGTCGCGTCGACCCGCGCGTCGTGCAGCACCACCAGGGCACCGTCGGCCGTCCGGCGGACGTCCAGCTCGACCGCGTCCGCGCCCGCGCGGCACGCCGCCCCGAACGCCGCGAGAGTGTTCTGCGGGGCGACCGCCGACGCGCCGCGATGGCCGATGACCTGCACGCGGACCAGTCTGCCCGCCCCACGGGCCGGGCGTGTCCCGAGGGGCGGACGGGCCCCGGTTCCGTCAGTCTGGAGGCATGGACACACGTCATGGTGCGCTGCGCGTCTTCGGCGCTCCCGACGGCGTCGTGCCGGCGCTGGTCGTCATCGGCACACGCCCCGAGGCCATCAAGCTGCTGCCCCTCGTCCGGGCGATGACCGACCACCCCCGGATCCAGCCGATCGTGGTCGCGACCGGGCAGCACGGCGACGTCGTCGAGGACGTGCTCGCCCTGGACGGGCTCTCCGTGCAGGCAAACCTCCGCGTGGGACGACAGGGGCTCACGCTCAACGCCCTGTTCGGCGCCGTGATGACCGGTCTCGAGGACCTGGTGGTCGACCGGTGGGGACCGCCCACCCAGAGCGTGACCGAGCGGCGCTACGACACCTACCCCGTGGCCTGCATCGTCCACGGCGACACGTCGAGCGCCGCGGCGGGGGCGCTCGCGGCCTTCCACCTGCGCATCCCGGTCGTCCACGTCGAGGCCGGGCTGCGCACCCGCTCCACGCTGTCGCCCTTCCCCGAGGAGCTCAACCGGCAGCTCGTGGCACGCATCGCGACGTTCCACCTCGCGCCGACCGACGAGAACGAGCAGAACCTCGTGCGGGAGCGCGTCGACATCGACCGCGTGTTCGTCACGGGGAACACCGCGATCGACGCGCTGCGGTGGGCCGCCGAGCGGCACGAGCCGTACGGCGTGCCCGAGCTCGCCGACCTCGAGGACGACGAGACCACGCCCGTCGTCACCGTCACCGCGCACCGGCGCGAGAACTGGGGCGGCGGCCTCCGCCGCATCGCCGCCGCGGTGCACCGGCTCGCCGAGAGCTACCCCAAGGTGCGTTTCGTCCTGCCCGTGCACCCCAACCCCGCCGTGGCGTCGGTCCTGCGCGAGTCGCTGGACCAGCTGCCGAACCTCACGCTCGTCCCGCCCATGGAGTACCTCGGGTTCGCCCGGCTGCTCGCACGCTCGACGATCGTGCTCACCGACTCCGGCGGCGTCCAGGAGGAGGCGCCGGCGCTCGGCGTGCCCGTGCTCGTGCTGCGGGCGACCACCGAGCGCACCGAGGGCGTCGAGGCGGGCACGCTCGAGCTCGTCGGGACGGACCCTGACACCGTCGTCGAGGCGGCGTCCCGGCTGCTCGACCACCCCGAGCTCCGTGCCGAGATCTCGATGCGGCCCAACCCGTACGGCGACGGGCACGCCGTCGCGCGCATCATCGGCGCCTTCGAGAACCTGCTCTTCGACGGCCCGCGGCCCGAGCCGTTCGGCCCCGGCTACTCGCGCGCAGCCGTGCTGGACGCTGCCGGGTACGACCGCGTGGAGGAGGTCGTCGTGCCGCCCGAGGCGGGACGCGGCATCGCGCCCGCCCCGACCGAGCCCCTCATCGAGGATCTCGACGTCCGATGATCGCTGCCCAGGTACGCCCCGTCGACTGGTGGGACCCGTACCACTCGGTGCCGGCGTGGGCCGACGCCCTCATGTGGGTGCTGCTGGGTGCCACCGTGGTGTCCTACGTCGCGATCTTCGTGCTCATGCTGCACGCGGTCGGGGAACCTCGCCGGCAGCGCAGGGTGTTCGAGCGCGGCGACATGCCGGGCGAGGAGGAGTACCTCTGGGTGTTCCTGGTCCCCGCGCTCGACGAGGAGGTCACGATCGCCGACAGCGTGGGGCGCCTCGCCGGTGTCGAGGCGACGCACCGCGTCATCCTCGTCATCGACGACGGCTCCGAGGACCGCACCCCGGAGATCCTCGCGGGCCTCGACGTGCCCGGGCTCACCGTGCTGCGCCGCGACCCCCCGAACGCCCGCAAGGGCAAGGCCGCGGGTCTCGATGCGGCGTGGGACCACCTGGAGCGGAACGTCCTGACCCTGCCCGAGCACGTCGGCCGGTCGCGCGACCACGTCATCGTGTGCGTCGTGGACGCCGACGGCCGGCTCAGCCCGGAGGCGCCGCACATCGTCGCGCCGTACTTCGGCGACCCGTGGACGGGCGGGGTGCAGGTGCTCGTGCGGATCTACAACCGGCGGCACTACCTCACGTGGAGCCAGGACCTCGAGTTCGGCGTCTTCGGGTACATCTACCAGCTCGGCCGGTCCCGCTGGGGGACCGCGAACATGGGCGGCAACGGTCAGTTCAACCGGCTCAGCGCCCTCGACGACGTCGTCGCCACCGAGGACCTGCCCGAGGGCGTCGAGCGCGGGCCGTGGCGCGACCGGCTCACCGAGGACCAGGACATCGGCGTGCGCCTGCTCCAGTACGGGTGGCACGGGCACCAGACCGTGCGGACCACCGTCGAGCAGCAGGGCGTGACGAACCTGCGGCGCCTCTACCGGCAACGGACGCGCTGGGCGCAGGGGGCGTGGCAGTCGATCGCCCTGCTCTGGCGCACCGGACGCATCTCCGCGTCCTGGCTCGCGCGGGCCGACGCGTTCGTCTACCTGATCATGCCGATCCTGCAGGTCGCCATGGGGCTGGGGCTCGTGCTCGCCGTCGTGTTCTGGGGGTTCTTCCACGTCGCGTTCTACAGCCTCTGGTGGCCCGTGCTGATCTTCGCGCTGGGGCTGTCGTTCTTCGCGGGGTTCGCGGGGCTGTTCGTGGGGATCCGGCGCGGGTGGCGCGGACTGCTGTTCGCCGTCGTCGGGATCGTGCCGTACATGTTCTACACGTGGCTCATCTATCCGGCGCTGGTGCGCGCGCTGTTCCGCTGGGCGTTCGGGTCGGGGACGTGGGCGAAGACCGCGCGCGAGCCGATGGACGAGAACCTGCCTGCCGTGAGCGAGGACGCCGAGGTGACGACAGAGGGGACGGAAGGGCCGAAAGGTAGCGCATCGAACCCGTCGTCGCCCGTGTGACGGACGAGTCAGTGATATCCGGGACCCGGCGTACCGAACACCCCTCGGAACCATGTAAAGTAATCAATCGGCGGCGCGGTATCCCCCCTGCACCGCGCCGCCACCTACGTCGCGAAGCCCCCGGACTCCTGAGTCCGGGGGCTTCGTCGTGCGCCGGGGCACGATGCGGGGTGAGCCGTCGAAGGGACGCGGAGTGCGGCGTCACAGGGTGGGCCCCCCGGGGTTCGAACCCGGAACCTACGGATTAAAAGTCCGCAGCTCTGCCAGTTGAGCTAGAGGCCCGCCGTACCGTGGCACGACGCGTCCACTCTAGGGTGTCGGCGGCGGAACATACGCAGGTGGGCGGCGGCTCGCACCTCGGGAGCATCTCGATCGGCGGAAGGGGCCAGGTCGGGGCTGTCGACTTGATCGACCCCCGGGGTCGTGTGGTCGGGTGGAAGACGTCCGGGAACACCCGACCTTCGAGAGGAGCACCACCATGCTCACCCTGACCGAGAGTGCACGGACCGCAGTCGCCGACCTCGCCGAGCAGGCCGGCGTCGCCCCCGAGGGCGGCCTCCGCATCGCGGAGTCGCCCGCCACCGAGGGCAGCCTCGAGCTCACGCTCGTCGCGACCCCGCAGCCGGACGACCAGGTGGTCGACGACCAGGACGCGCACGTGTTCGTGGCCGCGACCACGGCGCCCGTGCTGACGAACCTGACGCTCGACACCGACCCGGCGCAGCCGGGACCGGCGTTCGTGCTCGCGCCGCAGCGCTGACTGCGCCGCTCGACGTCCCCCCGTCGAGCATCGAAGGCCCGGTGCCGGGCCCTGGTCGTGTCCCGGCACCGGGCCTTCGTCATGCCCGGCACCTCCGCGCTCCGAATCCTCCGCCGAGCCGCACGTTGCGCACGCCACGCGGACGAGATGAGGGGCGAAACGTGCGCCTCGGCGGGGGCGTCAGGCGGGGAGAAGGTGCGCCTCGGCGGGAGGGGTCAGCGGCGGAGCCAGCTCCCGCCGAGGACGAGGCAGCCGAGCGTCACGAGCCCGAACACGACGACCCAGAACAGCCCGGGCAGCCGGGTGAGGTGCGCGAGCAGGTCCGCGTCGGACGTCCGCGCCCGTCCGCGGCGGCGTTCCGCCTGGAGCTCGACGACAGGTCGGACCGCGCCCAGCAGCAAGAACCACGTCACGGTGTACGCGACCTCGACCTGCCACTGCACGTCGAGCCACCACGTCACGACGAACAGCAGCGCGCCCGTCACCACGACCGACAGGAGGCCGAACCAGTTGCGGATCTGCACGAGCAGCAGCACGAGCGCCACGAGCAGCAGCCACAGGACGCCGACGCCGTACCCACGGCTCGTGAGCCACGCGGCGCCCAGCCCGAGGACGCCCGGCCCGACGTACCCGGCGAACGCGGTCGCGACCATGCCCGGCCCGCGGGCCTTGCCGCGCGAGACCGTGAGCCCCGACGTGTCGGAGTGCAGCCGGATGCCGGCGAGCGATCGTCCGCACAGCAGCGCGACGACGCCGTGGGCGCCCTCGTGGGCGATGGTCACGACGTTCCGGGCGACCCGCCACACGGGCGTCACGACGACGACGGCGAGCGCGACCAGCGCCGTCACCAGCACGACGGCCGACGAGGGCGCGGGCGCGGCGGAGGTCGCGCGGTCCCAGACCTCTCCGAAGAAGTCACCGACGGTCGCGAGGACGGACGTGTCGCTCATGGCGCACATCGAACCATGCGTTCCTGCGCGTCCCCGGTCCGACGTTCCTACGCTGGGAGGGTGCTGACCTTGGGGCCGACCGTGCTGACAGTAGCTCTGACGCGGGCGTTGAGCGGAGGGCTCGCGGTCGCGCCGCCCGCGGACGCCCCCGTCGAGCCGACGACGGAGAAGGCCACCGACCTGCTCGTCACGCTCGTCGCGTGCGCGGGGGCGGTCGTGGTCGCGTACCTCGTGGGGACGTTGATATCCGTGCTGGTGCGCCGCCTCGGACGCCGCAGCGCGCTGTGGCGGGACGTGTCGCGCCGCCTGCGCCGCCCGGACCGCGTGATCCTCATGATCGTCGCGGTGTGGATCGCGGTGCGCGCGACCACGGACCCCGACAAGGCGTGGCGAGCTCCCGTGGAGCACCTGCTGCTCATCGGCCTCATCGTCGCGCTCGCGTGGTGGGTGGGCGCGCTCGCGTTCGTCCTCGAGGACTCGGCCCTCAGCCGCTACCAGGTCGACACGACCGACAACCGGCACGCGCGACGGGTCCGCACGCAGATCACCGTCATCCGGCGGCTCACCGTGTCGGTCATCGTCGTGTGCGCCATCGCGGGCGTCCTGCTCACGTTCTCGGCGGCGCGCGCGGCCGGTGCGAGCCTGCTGGCGTCCGCGGGCCTCATCTCGATCATCGCGGGCCTCGCGGCCCAGACGTCGCTCGCGAACGTGTTCGCCGGCATGCAGATCGTGTTCACCGACGCGATCCGCGTCGACGACGTCGTCGTGCTCGAGCAGGAGTGGGGTCGCATCGAGGAGATCACCCTCACCTACGTGGTGGTGCACCTGTGGGACGACCGGCGCCTCATCCTGCCGTCCACCTACTTCACGACGACCCCGTACCAGAACTGGACGCGGCGGGCCTCGCAGCTGCTCGGCACGGTCGAGATGGACCTGGACTTCCGCGCCCCGCTCGGCGACATGCGTGCCGAGCTGGAGCGGCTGCTGGCCGCGAGCGAGCTGTGGGACCACCGTGTCGGCATCCTGCAGGTCACCGACGCCGTCGGCGGGTTCGCGCACGTCCGGGCCCTCGTCTCGGCGCCCGACGCACCTTCCCTGTTCGACCTGCGCTGCTACGTCCGCGAGGGGCTCGTGGACTGGCTGCAGCGCTCCGCCCCGTACGCCCTGCCGCAGACGAGGCTGCTCGGCGCCCAGGACGACGGGGGCGTGCGCACCCCCGAGCAGGCGGCCGCGACCTCGCCGGCGGCGGTCCCCGCGAGCACGACAGCGGAGAGCACCGCCGCGCAGCCCGAGCTCCCCGAGCCGCGCGGGCACGCCCCCCACGTCCCCGTCGTGCCGCCCGACGTCACGCCCGTCGGTCCGCGGCGCACCAAGGGGCCCGTCCGGGTACCGGCGCTCCAGCAGCCCGCGCGGCGTGCGGCGGCGAGGTCGTCCGCTGACACGGCGCGGGACACCGACGAGACGATGCTCCTGACCCGCGTCAGCGACCCGTCGCAGTCCGCCCTGTTCACCGGCAGCCCCGAGGCGCGCGAACGGTCCCGGCACTTCGAGGGCCCCGGCCAGGACGTCATCGACGAGCGCGAGCGCACGGCCGAGCAGCCCGCCGTCGAGGCGGACGACGACCGGTCCGACGCCGCGGGCGACTCCGTGCACGACTCCGCGGCCCACCCCCCGCGCGACCCCGCCGACGAGACGGGCCGGGCGAACCGGCCGGAATGAACCGGGCGCCCGGCGGGGTTGCGCCGGGGTGACCGCTCTCTCCGTGCTCGACCTCGTGCCCGTCCGCTCCGACCAGACGACGTCCGACGCCCTCGCCGCGTCGCTCGCCCTCGCACGCACCGCCGACGACCTCGGCTTCGCGCGCTACTGGCTCGCCGAGCACCACAACATGCGCGCCGTCGCGGCGACCAACCCACCCGTCCTGGTGGCTCTGTTCGCGTCCGCGACGCGGCGCATCGTCGTCGGCTCGGGTGGCGTCATGCTGCCCAACCACCCGGCGCTCGTCGTCGCCGAGCAGTTCGGGCTGCTCGAGGCGGCGTTCCCCGGCCGCATCGACCTGGGTATCGGGCGCGCGCCCGGGTCCGACCCGGTGACGAGCTACCTGCTGCGTGGCGGTCGTGCCGCCGACGGCGTCGACCCCGCCGAGCAGTTCCCCGAGGAGGTCGCGACCGTCGTCGGGCTGCTCCAGCCGGGTGGTGTCTCGCTCGCGCTCGGGGCGCGCTCCTACGACCTCGCGGCCACCCCGGCCGCCACGTCCGCGCCGACGGTCTGGCTGCTCGGCTCGTCCATGTACTCGGCGCAGCTCGCCGCCGCCCGCGGCCTGCCGTACGTGTTCGCGAGCCACTTCGGAGGTGGGGGAGCGCACGAGGCGCTCGCGGCCTACCGCTCCGGCTTCCGCCCGTCCGAGGCGCTCGCCGCACCCCGGACGATCGGCGTCGTCAACGCCGTCGTGGCGGCCGACGCCGACGAGGCGCACCGCCTCGCCCTCCCGCAGCAGCGCTCCATGTACCGGCTGCGGTCGGGCGGTCCGCTCGTCCCGGGCGAGCTCGTCGAGGACGCCGAGGCATCCCCGCTCGACCCGCGCGCCGCCGCGACCGCGACCGCGATGTCCGCCACCTGGGTGGTCGGCGACGCCGCGTCCGCGGCCGAGCAGGTTCGGGCGTTCGCCGACGACCTGCGTGTCGACGAGGTCATGGTCTCGCCCGTCGCCGGCGCCTTCACCGGCACCCCCGCCGACGCGTCCCCGGCCCGCGAGGAGACGCTGCGGCTGCTCGCCCAGGAGCTCCTGCCCTGATCGCCGCACCCGCCGCGAGAGCGGCGTGTGCGACAATGGGGACGAGGGCTTGCGCGACATCCCGCGCGCCCCACGTCGTGGAGATCCCCCGATCACTCGCGCGGCGACCCACGACCCATCACACCCGTCCGTCCCTCTGCCCTGCCACGTCCGGCCCCTCGCCGGTGCCCGGCGCGGCGGCCGGCGGACGCGAGAGGTAGACATGACATCTCGTTTCACCGACTTCGCCCTGCCCGCCGTCGTCCTGCGTGCGCTCGCCGACCAGGGCATCGAGTCCCCGTTCCCCATCCAGTCGGCCACGCTGCCCGACACCCTCGCCGGCCGTGACGTGCTCGGCCGCGGCCGCACCGGCTCCGGCAAGACGCTCGCGTTCTCGCTGCCCGTCGTGACGCGGCTCGCCGAGCCCGGCCGCGACGGCCGTCCGGTGCGCCGCCAGCCGCGTCGCCCCCGCGCGCTCGTGCTCTGCCCGACGCGCGAGCTCGCCAACCAGATCGCCGCGACCCTCGAGCCGCTCGCGTCCGCGCTCGGCCTGCGCACCACGACCGTGTTCGGCGGCGTCGCGCAGTCCCGCCAGGTCACCGCGCTCGACGCCGGCGTCGACGTCCTCGTCGCCTGCCCGGGCCGGCTCGAGGACCTGCTCAAGCAGGGCCTGCTCACGCTCGACGGCGTCGAGATCACCGTGCTCGACGAGGCCGACCACATGGCCGACCTCGGCTTCCTGCCGGGCGTCAAGCGGATCATGGACCGCACCCCGGCCAAGGGCCAGCGCCTCCTGTTCTCCGCGACGCTCGACAACGGCGTGGACCAGCTCGTCCGCCGCTACCTGCACGAGCCGCAGAGCCACTCGGTCGACTCCGCCGAGTCGCCGGTCGCCGCGATGACGCACCACGTGCTCCTGGTCTCCGACGCCGGTGCCAAGAAGCAGCTCGTGCACGACCTCGCGTCCGGCACCGGGCGTCGCGTGCTCTTCATGCGCACCAAGCACCAGGCCAAGAAGCTCGCCAAGCAGCTCACGGCCGACGGCGTCCCCGCCGTCGACCTGCACGGCAACCTCGGCCAGGGCGCGCGCGAGCGCAACCTCGAGGCGTTCTCGTCGGGCGCAGTCAAGGTGCTCGTCGCGACCGACATCGCGGCGCGCGGCATCCACGTCGACGAGGTCGAGCTCGTCGTGCACGTCGACCCGCCGGCCGAGCACAAGGCGTACCTCCACCGGTCGGGCCGCACCGCGCGCGCCGGCTCCGGCGGCGACGTCGTCACGCTCGTCCTGCCCGAGCAGACCGGTGACGTCCGGACGCTGCTCCGGCAGGCGAAGATCACCGCGCAGCCGCGCAAGGTCGTCGTCGGCGACGCCGGTGTCGAGGCCCTCGTCGGCGAGCGTGCCGCGTACGTGACGCCCACCGCGCCGGCGCCCGTGCAACAGCAGGGCAAGAAGGGCGGCGCGGGCCGTCAGGGTTCGCGCGGCGCGCAGGGCGACGGCGCGCGCGACGCGTCGGCCCCGGCCGGCGGCGGCTCGGGTCGTCGTCGCGGCGGTCGCGGCCGCGGCGCCGCGGGGACGGGCAGCCAGTCCGGTCAGCAGTCGTCGCAGCAGTCGCAGCGGTCGGGCCGTCCGGCGGGCCAGTCCGGTCGTCCGGCCCGTGCGGGCGAGGGTGCCTCGCGCGGCAACGGCGGGTCCGGGGCGGGCACCTTGGCGGCCCGTTCGGGTGGCGCTCCGCGCCGCGGCGGTCGCGGTCGCGTCCAGCGCGGCGCGGGCAGCCCGACCGTCTACTCGACGTCCTCGCCGCAGCGCTGAGGACGTCCCCCGCTGACGGCGACGTCTGCCGTCGCCGTCAGCGGGGGGTCGGCAGCGGGGGGGGGTCAGCGGCACCCGGGTGGCGGGGAACACCTCGCACGCCCGTCCCGTTGGACGGGGTGGAGGTGGACCACATGTCCCTGAGGAACCTGTTCGACAGCCCGAGCCCGGCGAACGGCTACGAGGTCACCAAGTCCGACGACGCGTGGCGCGAGGAGCTCTCGCGCGAGGAGTACCAGGTGCTCCGCCACGCCGGCACGGAACGCCCCTGGACGGGTGAGCTGCTCGACGAGAAGCGCACCGGCGTGTACCGCTGTCGCGGGTGCGGCAACGAGCTCTTCCGGTCCGACACGAAGTTCGACTCGCACTGCGGCTGGCCGAGCTTCTTCGCCGCGAAGGACTCCGACGCCGTCGAGCTCATCGAGGACCGCAGCCACGGCATGGTCCGCGTCGAGGTGCGCTGCGCCCGGTGCGGGTCCCACCTGGGGCACGTCTTCGACGACGCGCCGCAGACCCCGACGGGGGACCGGTACTGCATGAACTCGGTCTCGCTGACGTTCGAGCCGGCTCAGGCCTGACGGGCGCGCCAGGCCTCGACCGACGCGGAGTAGCGGGCGAGCAGGTCGGCGAACTGGTCGACGTCGTCGTCCGGCCACTCGGTCAGGACGTCGTCGAGCCACTGGAGCCGGTTGGCCTGCGCGTCGGAGATGCGCTGCGTGCCGACCGCGGTGAGCGAGATGAGCTGGCCGCGCGAGTCCGCCGGGTCGACCGTCCGCGTGATGATCTCGAGGTCCTCGAGGCGCGAGAGCTGGCGCGAGATGGTCGCCCGGCCGATGCCGAACCGCTGGGCGAGCTCGGTGGCGTGGACCCCGGGCTCGTCGCGGATCACCATGAGCAGCGGGTAGGCGCTGGCCTCGAGGTCCGGGTGGACGCGTCGGGCGAGCTCCGCGGACGCCGCGGTGGCCCGACGCAGGACCAGGCGCAGCTCCTGCTCGACCCGGGGGAGGGGGATACGTCGGCCCGTCTCGGGGGCGTCAAGTCCTGGCATGCGCTCATTGTGGCGCCTCCGTGGCCTCTTGCGCGACGTCTGCCCGTCCTGCCGGGAGGGATGCGAGGCTGGACCCGTGACCGGAGACACCCCGCGCCGCCCGCGGCGCCCCGCGATGCTCGACCCCCGCGACGCCGACGAGCTCCCCGGCGAGCTCGATCCCGCCCTGCGCGACCAGGTCGCGCACACCACCGCGGCCGCGATGGTGCACGGTGCGCGGGCGAGCGAGGATCCCGTGGTCGTCGAGCGGCTCGTGACCCTCGTCGAGCGCGAGGGGCTCGACACGGTGGCGGGGCTGTGGGCCGACAGCGCGCCGGCGACCCTCCCCGGCGCCCTGTGGCGGCTGTACGCGCTGCGCGACTGGGTGCGGCGCGACCCCGAGGTCGTCGCGCTGCGGTACCGCCTCGGCGTCCACGCGGCACCCGTCGCGGAGGTCGTGGCCGGCGTCGAGAGCCCGCCCGGCCCCGACGAGGTCCGGTCGGTCGCCGACGCGGTGCTGTCCGGCGTCTTCGCGGGCGACCTCGCCGTCGCGCTCGAGCGGGCCGCCTCGTTCTGCCGCGTCGTGGCCGTGGGTGCGACGCACGACGCCGACGAGCGCGAGACGACCGACCCCGACGCGGCGCTCCGGCTCACGCGCGGCGCCTCCGCGCTCCTGCGCACGGCGGAGGACCTCGAGCACGCCGCGGCGCTGTGGCGCACCGACCGCCTCGAGTGACGGGTGCGCGCGCTCTGCGCGACGGGCGGCCCACGAGGAGACGTAGACTGGTCGGGCGACGCCGGGCCGCGGTAGCCCCGGGCTCCACATTCAGCCGCTACGAGCGGCCTTCGCGCCGACAGGCGCTCCCGGTCCGGCGTCGCGCACCTCCCCGACGCACGGTTTCACGGCGTCTTCACCGTCACGTGGCCTTCAGTTCTGCCTGTGCCCGCTGCTCGGTTAGATTGGAGGCGCCCCGTCGGGCTACGACGGGACGAGACCGTCCCCACACCGGAGCCCACCGTGCCCTTGCGCTTCACCCCGCGCGACACGTCGTTCTTCGACCTCCTCGCGGAGCTGGCCACCCACCTCGTCACCGGTGCGGACCTCCTGGCCCAGCTGCTGGGCGCGGACCGCCCCGAGCGCAAGGCGCTCGCCAAGCAGCTCGGCGACGTCGAGCACGACGCGGACGAGACGACCCACGCGATCATGCGTCGCCTCAACCAGACCTTCGTGACCCCGTTCGACCGTGACGACATCTACGCGCTGGCGTCGGCGCTCGACGACTGCATGGACTTCATGGAGGAGGCGGCGGACCTCATCGTCCTGTACCGGATCGGCGAGCTGCCGGCCCGGGTCTCCGACCAGGTGCAGGTCCTCCAGCGGGCCGCCGAGCTCACCGCCGACGCGATGCCTCGGCTGCGCTCGATGAGCGACCTCGCCGACTTCTGGGTCGAGGTCAACCGCCTCGAGAACCAGGCCGACAAGCTGCACCGCAAGCTCCTCGCGGAGCTCTTCGACAACGTGGCCGACCCCATCGAGCTCATGAAGCTCAAGGAGGTCGTCGAGATCCTCGAGGCCGCCGCCGACGCGTTCGAGAAGGTCGCCAACACCGTCGAGACCATCGCGCTCAAGGAGTCCTGAGACCGGTGGAAGCGGCACTCGTCGTCGCGGTGGTCGCGCTCGCCCTGGGCTTCGACTACACGAACGGCTTCCACGACGCGGCCAACGCGATCGCGACCTCGGTGTCCACCCGGGCGCTCACGCCGCGCATCGCGCTGCTCATGGCCGCCGTCATGAACTTCGTCGGCGCGCTGCTGGGCACCGCGGTCGCCGAGACCATCGCGAAGTCGATCGTCGACCTGGGCGACGCGTCCGACCGGGAGTCGCTCGTCGTGATCCTGTGCGCCCTCGGCGGCGCGATCACGTGGAACCTCATCACCTGGTGGTTCGGGCTCCCGTCGTCGTCCACGCACGCGCTGATCGGCGGGCTCGTGGGTGCCGGCCTGGTCGGCGGGCTCGGGATCTACTGGGCGAGCGTGTGGGACAAGGTCGTCCTGCCGATGGTGTTCTCGCCCCTCGTCGGGTTCTGCCTCGCGTTCGCGGTGATGGTCGGGGTCATGTGGCTGTTCCGGAACGCGGCCCCTGCCAAGACGTTCCGGCGGTTCCGGCTCGCGCAGACGGTGTCGTCCTCCGCGATGGCGCTGGGCCACGGTCTGCAGGACGCGCAGAAGACCATGGGTGTCATCTACCTGGCGCTCATCACCGTCGGGTGGGCCGACCCCGACAAGGGCATCCCGCTGTGGGTCAAGATCTGCGCGGCCTCCGCGATCTCGCTGGGCACCTACTCGGGCGGCTGGCGCATCATGCGCACGCTGGGCCGCCGCATCATCGAGCTCGACCCGGCGCGCGGCTTCGTCGCCGAGTCGGTGTCCGCCGGGGTGCTGTACGTCAACGCGTTCGTCCTGCACGCCCCCGTCTCGACGACGCACACGGTGACGTCCGCGATCATGGGCGTCGGCGCGACCAAGCGGCTCTCCGCGGTCCGCTGGGGCGTCGCCAAGAACATCGCGGCCGCGTGGGTGCTGACCCTCCCGGCCGCCGCGGCGGTCGCCGCGCTGATCTTCGCGATCCTCAACCCGATCCTGACCTGACAGGTCAGACGACGGGACGCACCGTCTCGGCCGCCACCACCCGCGGCCCCTTCGCCGTCGTCGCGACGTGCGCCACGACGGCGTCGCCCGGCTCGAGGAACGGGTCGTGCTGCGGCAGGGCGTCCGCGACCGGGCGGCGGGAGTGCTCCGCCAGCACGTCGAGCACCGTCGGGAGCACCGGCCGGTGCGTGCACAGGGCTGCGGGGATCGGCGAGTCGAGCAGGTCGCGCACGATCGCGGCGACCAGCGCGGGCGACCGCTTGTGGTCCGCCTCCGTCAGCCGGTCGTGCTGGTGCGGCTCGAGGCCGGCGGCGCGTGCGTAGAGCGCGACCGTCTGCGCACAGCGCGTCCACTCGCTCGTCACCAGGTCGACCACCCCGTACGCGGCGAGGATCGGCACGAGTGCGGCCGCCTGGGCCCACCCGGCGGGCAGCAGCGGGCGCGTGAGCTCGGTGCCGGCCCAGTAGGCCCGCTGCATCGCGGTGCCGTGGCGCACGACCACCAGGGGACGCGTGACGAGGCGCTCGTGCTCGTGCTCGCGCACGAGAGCCACGAGCGGCTGACGGTCGGCCTGCCGGGTGAGTGCTTCCGCGGCGTCGTCGACGTCCAGCCAGCGGCTCTCGTCGATCTCCGCGGGGTCGACGGGCGCGACGGGGAAGCGCGCCGCCAGCGCCGCCTCGTGCCGGTGCTTCGCGGGCGTCGCCGCCCAGTAGTGCACGCGCTTCACCCGGCCGTCGGGCACCAGGTACTGCAGCCCGGGGAGCGGAGTGCCGAGGACGACGTGGACCCCGGTCTCCTCCATGACCTCGCGCACCGCGGTGACCGCCTGCGTCTCCCCGGGGTCGACCTTGCCCTTCGGCCAGGACCAGTCGTCGTACCGCGGACGGTGCACCAGGAGGACCTGCAACCGCCCCTTGCGCTCGCGCCACACGAGCGCCCCGGCCGACTCGATGACCCGCGACCGCGGCGCCTTGTGCACGCGCCGCAGGGACATCTCGGCCGACGGCAGGACGAGCGGCCGCGACGCCGTCGCCCGGGAGGGCTTCGGCGACGTGTAACCGGCGTGGAGCGGGTGGGTCACGAGGCCGCGGACCGGCTCGACGACAGCCTGGCGCGCTGCCGCGCGATGTAGAGGTCCTGGAGGTCCGTGAGCGGCGTCCCGTCCTCGGCGGCGGCGTGGCGGACCCAGCGGCCGTCCGGGTGCAGGTGCCACGAGCTCGTCGCGTCCGACATGGAGAGCTCGAGCATGTCGACGAGCTCCGCGACCTGGCCGGGGTCCGTGATCCGGACGAGCGCCTCGACGCGGCGGTCGAGGTTGCGGTGCATGAGGTCCGCCGAGCCGATGAAGATCTCGGGACCCTGCGGCGCGGTGTCGGACGGCACGTCGAGGTCGGTGTCCGGGGCGGAGTTCGCGAACGCGAAGACGCGGGAGTGCTCGAGGTAGCGGCCCAGGATCGACCGGACGCGGACGGACTCGGACAGCCCCGGCACGCCCGGCCGCACCGCGCAGATGCCGCGCACGACGAGGTCGACGCGCACGCCCGCCTGCGACGCCCGGTACAGGGCGTCGATGACGATCTCGTCGACCACCGAGTTCACCTTGATCTTGATCCACGCCTCACGACCCGCGAGGGCGGCCTCCCGCTCCCGGTCGATGCGCTCGACGAGCCCGGCGCGCACGCTGCGCGGGGCGACGAGCAGGCGGTGGAACGTGGAGCGCGGCGCGTACCCGGACAGCTGGTTGAACAGGCGCGTGAGGTCCTGGCCCACGTCCGGGTCGGACGTCAGCAGACCGAGGTCCGTGTAGAGGCGCGCGGTCTTCGGGTTGTAGTTCCCGGTGCCGACGTGGCAGTAGCGCCGCAGGGAGCCGTCGGGCTCCTGCCGGACGACGAGCGCGAGCTTGCAGTGCGTCTTCAGGCCGACGATCCCGTACACGACGTGCACGCCCGCCTGCTCGAGCTTGCGCGCCCAGGAGATGTTGGCCTGCTCGTCGAACCGCGCCTTGATCTCCACGAGCGCGAGGACCTGCTTGCCCGCCTGCGCGGCGTCGATGAGGGCGTCCACGATGGGGGAGTCGCCCGACGTCCGGTACAGGGTCTGCTTGATCGCGAGGACGTGCGGGTCGGCGGCGGCCTGCTGCAGGAGCGTCTGCACGGACGTCGAGAACGAGTCGTACGGGTGGTGCAGCAGGACGTCCTGGGTGCGGATCGCGGCGAAGATGTCGGTCGGGAGCGAGGACTCGACCTCGGCGAGCTGGCGGTGCGTCGTCGGGACGAAGCGCGGATAGTGCAGCTCGGGGCGCTCCAGGTCGGCGATGACGTTCAGGCCGGTGAAGTCCAGCGGTGCCGGCAGCGTGTAGACCTCGGACGCGTCGACGTCCAGCTCGCGCACCAGGAGGTCGCGGATCCGGGAGCTGATGCCCTCGGCGAGCTCGAGCCGCACCGGCGGGCCGAACCGGCGCCGCAGGAGCTCCTTCTCCATGGCCTGGAGGAGGTTCTCGGCGTCGTCCTCCTCGACCTCGACGTCCTCGTTGCGGGTCACCCGGAACGTGTGGTGCTCGCGCACCTCCATACCGGGGAACAGGTAGTGCAGGTGCGCGCCGATGATCTCCTCGAGGGGCACGAACGACGTCGGGCCCTTCTCGGGGTCCGCGGTCTGCGTGCTCGGCGCGGACGGGCGCCCGCGCGCGTCGACCGCGATGAAGCGCGGCAGCAGCGGCGGGACCTTGACGCGCGCGAAGTGCTGCTTGCCCGTCGTGGGGTTCGCGACGACGACGGCGAGGTTGAGCGACAGCCCCGAGATGTACGGGAACGGGTGCGCCGGGTCGACGGCCAGCGGCGTCAGCACCGGGAAGATCTGCTTGCGGAAGTACTTGTGCAGGCGCTCCTGCTCGTGGTCCGACAGCTCGTCCCAGTGCACGAGCGTGATGCCCTCGCCGGCCAGCGCGGGCTGCACCTGGTCGCGGAACACGCGCGCGTGCCGCGTCATGAAGGAGTGCGCCTGCTCGCTGATGGCCTCGAGCACCTGGTGCGGCGCGAGGCCCGACGCGGCCGTCACCGCGATCCCCGTGGCGATGCGTCGCTTGAGGCCGGCGACCCGCACCATGAAGAACTCGTCCAGGTTGGACGCCGCGATCGCGAGGAACCGGACCCGCTCCAGCAGGGGGAGCGAGTCGTCCTCCGCGAGGCCGAGCACCCGGTCGTTGAACGCCAGCCAGGACAGCTCGCGGTCGAGGAACCGGTCGTCCGGGAGGGGGGCGAGCTCGACGGCGTCGGCGTCCGCCGGGTCGTCGTCCACCACGGACGGAGCGATGTGCTCGGCGATGTGCGCGGCGAGCTCCGGGTCGAGGGGCCTGTTGTCCCCGGGCACCTTGTTCTCGGCGCGGGCGTCGGTGCGGTGCGTGTCGGTCAGCGGCTCCGTCATGACCTCATGGTGTCACCGATCGGTGAACGACGGGTGTGCTTCCGGAGACCGGGCGGAAGACCGGTCCGGAGACCAGAGGTGCTCGCGTCAGACGCTCGTCATCTGCACGTCGGCAGCGAGCCGCGAGAATCCCGAGCCGAGGTAGGTGGCCTTCGCGGCCTCGTTGTCGCCGTCGAGGTAGAGCTCGACCTGCGTCACGCCCACGGCGGCCAGCCGACGCAGGCCGTCACGCAGGAGCCAGCGACCGAGCCCGGTGCCCCGCGCGCTCTCGTCGACGCCCAGGACGTAGATCTCGCCCGTGCGCTCCCCGCGCGAGGCCTGCGGCGGGACCTTCGTCCAGCAGTAGCCGACGAGCTCGCCGTCCGACTCGGCGAGGGCGAACCCGCGCGGGTCGAACCAGGGCTCGCGCTCGCGGGCCGAGACGTCGGCGAGCGACACGCGCCCCTGCTCCGGGTGGGACGCGAAGACGCGTGCGTTGAGCTGGACCCAGGCCGCCTCGTCCTGCCCGGGGACGAAGTCGCGGACGGTCACGCCGGCCGGCGTCGCCCCCGCGTCCAGGTCGGCGGCGACGAGGTCCGCGGGCAGCGGGCGGCCCATGCGCCACAGCTCGCGGGTGACGGACAGCCCGCGCGACGCGCCGAGGCGCCGGGCGGCCGTGAGGTCGCCGTGCGCCCACAGGGCGAGCATGCGGCCGCGGGCCTGTGCGAGGTGCTGCACGCGCGACAGCATGGCGACGCCGATGCCGCGCCGGCGGACGTACGGGTGGACGACGAGCTCGGCGCTCGCGCGCGACGTCCCGCCGAGGTCGAGCTGGGCGTAGCCGAGGAGCGACGGGCCGCGGTTCGTGCTTCCGGACGCGCGGGCGAGGACGTGGCGCACGGGGGCGTCGGCGGCCTCGAGCCACAGCAGGGGCTGCTCGGAGAGCGGAGCGACGCCGTCCGTCTCGCGGGCCGCGCGGGCGAGGGCGCGCACGGCGGCGGCGTCCTCCGGGGTCAGGAGTGCCGGGACGTCGTCGAGCGTGAACTCGAGGGTGCGACCCACGGAGAAGAGGGACGCGACGGCGGACGTGAACTCGTTCACGTCACAATTTGATCACGAAAACCTGTGTGTACAGCAAGCCTGCAGGTCAGGGGCCGGGTGAAGTCCCGCGCGCGCCCCTTCCGGACGTGGTCCGGGCCCCTCCGACGGCGCGGAGGGGCCCGGATCACATGGTCGAGCGGGGACGGTACCGTCCCGGTGGGTCAGTCCTCCGACGACGCCCCGGGGGTCGCGAGACCCGCCGAGATGAGGTCCATGACGGACGAGTCCGCGAGCGTCGTCGCGTCGCCCACCGTGCGGTTCTCGGCGACGTCACGCAGCAGGCGGCGCATGATCTTGCCGGATCGCGTCTTCGGCAGCTCCGGCACGACGAGGATGCGGCGCGGCTTCGCGATGGGGCCGATCTCCTTCGCGACGTGGTTGCGCAGCGTGAGCTGGACCTCGTCGGAGCCCTCGGGGGTCGCCGCCTTGTCGGCGTGCTCTCCGCGCAGGATCACGAACGCGACGACGGCCTGGCCGGTCGTGTCGTCGGCAGCGCCCACGACGGCGGCCTCCGCGACGATCTCGTGCGACACGAGGGCGGACTCGATCTCCGTGGTCGACAGGCGGTGGCCCGAGACGTTCATGACGTCGTCCACGCGGCCGAGCAGCCAGATGTCGCCGTCCTCGTCCTTCTTGGCGCCGTCGCCGGCGAAGTAGAGGCCCTCGAAGCGCGACCAGTACGTGTCCTTGAAGCGCTCCAGGTCGCCCCAGATGCCGCGCAGCATCGACGGCCACGGCTCCGACAGCACCAGGTAGCCGCCGCCACCGTTCGGCACGGAGTGCGCCTCGTCGTCCACGACGTCCGCGACGATGCCCGGCAGGGCGACCTGCGCCGAGCCCGGCTTGGTCGCCGTGACGCCCGGCAGCGGGCTGATCATGATGGCGCCCGTCTCGGTCTGCCACCACGTGTCGACGATGGGGGCCTTGTCGCCGCCGATGACGCGGCGGTACCACATCCACGCCTCCGGGTTGATGGGCTCGCCCACCGACCCGAGCACGCGCAGCGACGACAGGTCGAACTGCGCGGGGATGTCCTCGCCCCACTTCATGCACGTGCGGATCGCCGTCGGGGCCGTGTAGAGGATCGTCACGCCGTACTTCTCGACGATCTCCCACCAGCGGCCGCGGTGCGGGCTGTCCGGCGTGCCCTCGTAGACGACCTGCGTCGCGCCGTTGATCAGCGGGGCGTACGTCACGTACGAGTGGCCGGTGATCCAGCCGATGTCGGCGGTGCACCAGTAGACGTCCGACTCGGGCTTGAGGTCGAAGACGTTCCTGTGCGTGTACGCCGCCTGCGTGAGGTAGCCGCCGGTCGTGTGCAGGATGCCCTTCGGCTTCCCGGTCGTGCCCGACGTGTACAGGATGAACAGCGGGTGCTCGGCGTCGACCCACACCGGCTCGTGCCGCACGTCGGCGGACTCGAGGGCCTCGTGCCACCACACGTCGCGGTGCTCGGTCCACGCGACGTCGCCGCCCGTGCGACGCACCACGAGGACGTGCTGCACGGTCGTCGCGGGCTCGCCCTCGCGCTCCTCGAGCGCCTCGTCGACCGCCGGCTTGAGCGGGGAGGCGGCGCCGCGGCGGAAGCCGCCGTCGGCCGTGATGACGAGCTTCGCCTCGGCGTCCGCGATGCGGCTGCGGAGCGCGTCCGCGGAGAACCCGCCGAACACCACCGAGTGCGGCGCGCCGATGCGCGCGCACGCCAGCATCGCGACGACCGACTCGACGAGCATCGGCAGGTAGATGACGACGCGGTCACCCTTCTCGACGCCGAGGGCCGCGAGCGCGTTCGCCGCGCGCGACACCTCGCGCTGCAGGTCCGCGTACGTCACCGTGCGGGTGTCGCCGCCCTCGCCCTCGAAGTGGATCGCGACGCGGTCGCCGTGGCCGGCCTCGACGTGCCGGTCGACCGCGTTGTACGCCGCGTTCAGGATGCCGTCGCCGAACCAGCGCGCCACCGGCGCACCGGACCAGTCGAGGGTCTCGGTGAAAGGCGTCTTCCAGGTGAGGAGCTCGGTCGCCTGCTGCGCCCAGAACGCGAGACGGCCCGCGGAGGCCTCCGCGTAGAGGCCGGGCTGCGCGTTCGCCTGCGCGGCGAACTCCGGGGTGGGGGGGAAGCTCCGAGTCTCGTGGAGCAGGTTCTCGAGGCTCGAGGTCTCGGGCTGTGGCACGTCGTCCTCCGTGTTGCGCATCGTCTCTGGTGCGGTGGCTCACGCCATCGTCACACGCGGGGCAGCCAGGCGGGTGCCGGGTGCCGCGCGGGTGAGGTCGGTCACATGCTACTCATGGTTCGGACGGATCGGTTCCAAACTCGGACCGTCGCAGGCTCGGTCGTGTGACGGTGCGTCGACCCGTCGCGTCCGCATCGGCAGACCGCGCCAGGTGTGGACGAGGTTCTCGTCGTCGGGGACGCGCAGCGGGCCGGTCACGCGTCGGAGCATTCCACAGGGCGTGCCGAGCGCCTGCCCGAGACGGCTCCGGACGCGAGAACGGCACCCCGTCGTCGGGGTGCCGCACCGCCAGCGGGAGGGTCGGGTATCCGCGCCGTTCTTTCTTCAAGCCGCCGCGACGGGACAAGCCCGGTCGGCGCTTCACGTGGACGAAAGGGTGTCTTGCGGGGGTCCCGTGCCGCTCTGTGCTGTGGCCTTCCACATTCCGCCCGAACGCGCCTGACCACAACCCCGGCGCCGACGTCCGCGTGGATCTGCACAGCCTGTTCTACCGGTGTTCGGTGCCCCGGGCGTCAGGCGCGGCGGCGTCGGGCGACACCCCAGACGAGGGCGACCACCCCGGCCAGCGTCACCGCCCCGGCGGTCGCGAGCACGGGCTTCGAGGTCAGCGCGGTACGGGCCGAGACGGGGCGCGCGAAGCGCCGCACCTCCCAGCCCCGCTCGTCCGCCGCGGCGCGCAGCGCGCGGTCCGGGTTGACCGCCGTCGCGTGCCCGACGACGGACAGCATCGGCACGTCCGTGACCGAGTCGGAGTACGCGTACGACGCCGCCAGGTCGTAGCCCTCGCGGGCTGCGAGGTCGCGGATCGCCTCGGCCTTGTGCTCCCCGTACGCGTAGAACGTGATGTTCCCGGTGTAGCGGCCGTCCGCGACCTCCATCTGCGAGGCGATGAAGTCGTCGGCACCGAGCACCGCCGCGATGGGGGCGACGAGGTCGGACGCCGACGCCGACACGATCACGACGTCCCGGCCCGCGGCGTGGTGCTCGCGGATGAGGTCGACCGCCTCCGCGTAGACGACCGGGTCGATCGTGGTCGCGAGGGAGCTCGTCACGATCTCACGCACCTGCGCGACGTCCCAGCCCGTCACGAGCGTGCTCATGCTCGCCCGCAGGCGCTCCGTCTGGTCGGCGTCCGCGCTGCCCAGCATGAAGACGAAGTGGGCGTACGCGCTGCGCAGCCCCTCCGCCCGGGTCACGAGGCCGCCCGCGTAGAACTCGCGCGAGAACGCCATCGCGGAGGTGGTCGCGATGACCGTCTTGTCGAGGTCGAAGAACGCTGCCGCTCGCGTCATCGTGCGAGCGTAGCCCTGCGCTCACGCCCGTACACGGTCGTTTCGTCACGATCTGGTTCCACAGTGCAGCGCCCGCGGCCCCGGCGATCTCCCGCTGCGGGTCGCCCGCAGGCCAGGCTCGGCCCCATGCCACCACCCGTCTCACGGAACACGCCCTGGCCGGTCGCCGTCGACGCGCGCGTGCTCGCCGTCGTCGGGTCGTGCGGCGGGGTCGGGACCTCCACCTTCGCCGCCGCCGTCGCGGCCGTCGCGCGCGCCGACGGACCCGCTGCCCTCGTCGACCTCGACACCGAGGGCGGCGGCCTCGACGTGCTGCTCGGCGTGGAGGACGTCGTCGGCGCGCGCTGGCCCGACCTCTACGCCGCCCGCGGCGTCGTGCCCGCCGGCGAGCTCCTCGCGTCCTTGCCCCGGTGGCGCGGCGTCCCCGTGCTCAGCGCCGACCGGCGACGCCCCGGGCACGTCGCCGACGACGTGCGCACCGCCGTCCTCGACGCGCTGCGGTCCGGCAGCACCACCCTCGTCCTCGACGTGCCCGGCGCGGCCGCGGCCTCGGTGCCGGGCGACGCGACGACAGCTCTCGTCGTGCCGCGCACCGTCGTCGGGCTGGCGCACGCGCTCGCCGCCACGCGGCGGCCCGCAGGGACGGCCGGCGCGGGCGGGGCGGTGGGGGCGCAGGTGGCCGTCGTCGCCGCCCGGCCCACCGGGCACCTTCATCCCGCGGACGTCGCCGACGCGCTCGGCCTGCCCGTCGTCGCGCGCGTGCGGCACGACCGCCGGTCCGCCGCCGACGTCGAGCGCGGGACGGGCCCACGCGTCGGGCGCGGCACCGCGCTCCGGTCCGCGGCCAGGGCCCTGCTCGGGGCGGTGCGGTGACCCGGCCCGACCCCGCCCTCGTCGCGCGTGTCCGCGAGCGGCTCGGCACCCGGCCCGCGGGCCACGCACCCACCGAGACCGACGTCGCCCGTGCGCTGCGCACCACCGGGCTCGTCGTCGGCAGCGCCGCGACCGCCGGTCTCGTCCGCGCCGTCACCGCCGAGATCGCCGGCGCCGGACCCGTCCAGCCGCTGCTCGACGACCCCGACGTGACCGACGTGCTCGTCAACCCCGCCGGGGACGTCTGGGTCGACCGCGGCCGCGGGCTCGAGCGCGCGACCGTCCGGCTCGACGGGCCGGCAGACGTCCGGGCGCTCGCGGTGCGGCTCGCCGCCACCGGCGGGCGACGGCTCGACGACCAGCAGCCCGCCGTCGACGCGAGGCTCCCCGACGGGACGAGGCTCCACGCGGTCGTCGCGCCGCTGTGCACGGCGGGCGCCGCGATCTCGCTGCGGACGCACCGCCCGAGCGCGCTCGGGCTCGACGACCTCGTCGCGGCAGGCGCCGTCCCCCGCGCGTGGCGGCCCGTCCTCGCCGGGCTCGTCGCGCAGCGTGCCAACGTGCTCGTCTCCGGGGCGACCGGCACCGGCAAGACGACGTTGCTCGCCGCGCTGCTCGCGCTCGTCCCGCCCGGCGAGCGCGTCGTGTGCGTCGAGGAGGCCCGGGAGCTCGCGCCCCGGCACCCCCACGTCCTGCACCTCACGCCGCGCGCCGCGAACGTCGAGGGGTCCGGCGCGGTCGGGCTCGACGAGCTCGTCCGGCACGCGCTGCGCATGCGACCCGACAGGATCGTCCTCGGGGAGTGCCGCGGCGCCGAGGTGCGTGACGTCCTGCTCGCGCTCAACACCGGTCACGACGGCGGCATGGCGACCGTGCACGCCAACACCGCGTCCGACGTGCCCGCGCGGCTCGAGGCGCTCGCCGCGCTCGCGGGCCTCGGCCGGGACGCCGTCGCCGCGCAGGCCGCCAGCGCGCTCGACGTCGTCCTGCACCTGCGGCGCGACCCCGCGACGCGTGTCCGGCACGTCGCCGAGCTCGGCCGCGTGGGGCGGGACGAACGGGGCGAGCTCGTCGTCGACGTCGTCGCGCGGTGGGACGGGCGCGGGCCGGTGCACGAGGGCCCCGGGTGGCGTGCGGCGGCCGCGACGTGGGGTGCGGCTGACCCACCGGGCGTCGCGGACGCCGGGCCGGTGGACGCCGGGCCCTTGGACGCCGGGGTCGAGCGGGCGTGCTGACCGACGTCGTCGTCGGCGTGCTCGTCGGGCTGGCGGCTGCGACGGCGGCGTGCCGCGGGGCACCGCTCGGCGGGTGCTCGGCGCGGCGCCGGGCCCGGGCGCTCGACCCGCGGTCCGGGCGCGGCACCGGCGGTCGCGGCACCGGCCGGCGCCGGCGCGCGGGCGCGGAGGCGGCACCGGCCCCCGTGCTCGTCGCGCAGGTCGCCGCGCTGCTGCGCTCGGGTGCGCCGCCCGGTGAGGCGTGGCGGGCCGTCGCGAGCGTGCCGTGCGACGCCACCGGTGTGCCCGACCCGGGTGCGCTCGCGCGTCGGCTCAGCGGCCGCGGGGCGGCCGACGGCACCCGGGCCGCGTGGGGCGTCGTCGCCGCGGTGCGGCTCGCCGTCGACCTCGGGGCGCCGCTCGCGGACGTGCTCGACGACGTCGGGGCCGCGCTCGCCGTCGCGCACGAGGTGCGGGCCGAGCAGGAGGCAGCGCTCGCCGGGCCGCGCGCCAGCGCGCGGGTGCTGCTGTGGCTGCCGCTCGCGGGCGTCGGGCTCGGCTACGCGCTGGGCGTCGACCCGGTCGCGTTCCTGCTCGGCGGGCCGGCCGGGTGGGCGACGGTGGTGCTCGCCGCCCTGCTCGTCGAGGCGGGGCGGCGGTGGACCGGTGCACTCGTGCGCACCGTCCGGACCGATGCCGAGCGGGGTGCCCGATGACGACCGCGCCCGGCGGCGCGGCCGTGGACGCGGCCGTCGGCGTGGTCGTGGCGCTGCTCGCGCTCGCCGCCCTCGCCCCCTGGCGCCCGGTCGCCCACCGTCGCGCACGCCGCCTGACGGACGCGACGACGCCCGGTGACGCCGCGGCCTGCGTGGGCGGCACCGCGTCGTGCGACACCGTCGTCGTGCTCGCCCTGCTCGCGGCAGCCGGTCGCACGGGCGTCGGGCTACCGCGAGCCCTCGAGGCGGTCGGGGCCGCGGTGCCCGGCCCCGACGGGGTCACGCTGCGCCGGGCCGCCGACCGCCTGGCCCTCGGGGCGTCGTGGACGGACGCGTGGGCGGACGCGCCGGGGCCCGGGCCCACCGGGCTCGTGGTCGCCGACGTGCTCGCGCCGTCCTGGGACCGTGGGGCCGCGCCGGGGCCCGCGCTGCGCGCCGCGGCCGAGCACCTGCGCCGAGAGCGGCGCGAGCACGCCGCGACAGCCGCCGGGCGCCTCGGGACGCGCCTCGTGCTCCCGCTCGGCCTGTGCTACCTGCCGGCGTTCGTGCTCGTCGGGATCGTGCCGGTGCTCGTCGCGTACGGCGCCGGGGCCTTGGGGTGAGGGTCGTGCACCGGTCGGTCGTCCAGGGGCCGGCCCACAGCCCGCGGACGACTGCAGGGGCGGCGCGGCACGGGTCCGGGCAGGCGCGGCACGGTGTGCGTGGTGACGGCAGGGTGCCGTCACCGGAGGGGAGACGACCATGAGCATCCTGCTCAGCAAGGAAGACCGTCCGACGGCCACCCGGGGGCACGACGGGCACACCACGCGCGCCGCGCGTGGTGCCGGTCGCAGCGCGGACGCGACCGGTCCTGGCGCGGTCCGGACGGGCGCGGTCCGGACGGGAGCGGTCCGGACGGGAGCGGCGGGCGTGGTCCGACGTGCCCGAGGGCTCGCGGGCGCTTCGCGCCTCGCCGGTCGGGAGGCCGGGATGGCGACCGCCGAGTACGCGGTCGCGACGCTCGCGGCCGTGGGGTTCGCCGGCCTGCTGCTGGTGATCCTCAAGAGCGACGAGGTGCGCGGGATGCTGCTCGGCATCGTGAAGTCCGCGCTGTCGGTGGGCTGAGGCGTGCGCGACCGCGAGCGGGGCAGCGTCACCGCGGAGCTCGCGGTCGCGCTGCCCGCCGTCGTCCTCGTGCTGGTGGTGGTCCTCACCGTCGGGTCGGCGTCGTCCGCGCACCTGCGCGCGCTCGACGCGGCCCGCACCGGCGCCCGCGCCGCGGCGCTCGGGGACGACGACGCGGCCGTGGTCGCGGACGCCCGGCACGTCGCGGGTGCGGGGGCCGAGGTGTCGACGCGGCGGGACGCGGACTGGGTCACCGTCACGGTGACGGCGCCCGTCGTGGGCGGGTGGTCCGGCTTCGGGCCGCTGCGCGCGTCCGCGACCGCGTCGGCGCTGGTCGAGCCGTGAGCGCCCGCAGCCGCGAGAACGGCTCCGGGACGGTGCTCGTCATCGGCCTGATCGCGGTCGAGCTGGCGCTCGCCGCGTTCCTCGCGGCGCTCGGCGCCGCGCAGGCCGCACGGTCGCAGGCGCAGACGACGGCCGACCTCGCGGCGCTCGCGGGAGCGACGGCGCTGCGGTCCGGGCACGACGCGTGCGCGGCCGCCGGACGAGTCGTGGCCCGGCACGGTGGGACCGTCGCCGAGTGCGTCGGCGAGGGGGACGGGGTCGTCCGGGTCGTCGTGCGGTGTCCCGTGGGCGGGGTGGCCGGAGCCTGGACCGGGGGACGCGACGCCGAGGCGGTCGCCCGGGCCGGCCCGCGCCCGCCCACCGCGTCGACACGGCTCGCGGGAGGTCTCCGGGCGCAGCCGTCGTCAGGCCGGTGGCGCCGCGGCGAGGACGACGTCGAGCAGACGGCGGGCACCGTCCTTGTCGAGGGGGTGGTTGAGGTTCCCGCACTTGGGCGACTGGACGCACCCGGGGCACCCGTCGGCGCACGGGCACGACGCGATGGCGTCGCGGGTCGCGCGCAGCCAGGTCGCGGCGAGGTGGAAGCCGCGCTCGGCGAACCCCGCGCCGCCCGCCAGGCCGTCGTGCACGAACACGGTCGCCTGCTCGGTGTCGACGTGCAGCGCGGTCGACAGGCCGCCGAGGTCCCAGCGGTCGCACGTCGCGAGCAGGGGCAGCAGGCCGATCGACGCGTGCTCGGCGGCGTGCAGGGCGCCCGGCACGGCCTCCTCGGTGAGCCCGGCTGCGTCGAGCACGGACGTCTCGACCGTCCACCAGACGGCCATGGTCGAGAGGTACCGCTCGGGCAGGTCGAGGTCCTCGTCGGACAGGATGCGCAGGTCCGGCAGGTGCCGGCGCTGGAAGCTCACCACCTGGCTCGACACCTCGACGGGACCGTACCCCCACGTGACGGACGGTCCCCAGGCACGCTCGTGCACCGGTTCGTCGGACGCGAGCCGCACCGTGGACGACGTGCGCGCCCACGTCCCGAAGTCGACCTGACGCTCCTCGACGAGCGCGACGGTGGGGTGCCCCGCGGCATCGTCGGTGGAGTCGGGGGAGCCGGTGGACCACCCGCCCTCCGACTCGAGCGCCCGGACCACGAACGTGCGCCCCTGGTGGACGTACACGGCACCGGGGTGGACGGTCGAGTCCGCGGCGGCGGAGTCGACCGTCCCGAGCATCCGGCCGGTCGACTCCTCGACGACCCGGACGGACGGGCCGCCCGAGCCGCGCAGGTCCGCCATCGACGCGGCGGGCCGGGCGTGCGTCCAGTACCAGCCGGACGTGCGGCGCCGCAGCGCCCCGCGGTCCGACAGGACGTCGAGCAGCCCGCGCACGTGCCCGGCGTCGCCGAAGGTGTCGAGCTCGTCGGTGCGCAGCGGCAACTCGGCGGCTGCGGCGCACAGGTGCGGAGCGAGGACGTACGGGTTCGCGGGGTCGAACACGGTCGCCTCGAGCGGGGCGTCGAGCACCGCCTCGGGGTGGTGGACGAGGTACGTGTCGAGCGGGTCCTCCCGGGCGACGAACGCGACGAGCCCCTCGGCGCCCGCCCGCCCCGCACGACCCGCCTGCTGCCACAGGGAGGTGCGTGTGCCCGGCCAGCCGGCGACGAGCACCGCGTCGAGGCCCGACACGTCGATGCCGAGCTCGAGCGCGTTCGTCGTGGCGAGCCCGCGGACGGCACCCGACCGCAGCCCGGCCTCGAGCTCGCGCCGCTCCTCGGGCAGGTACCCGCCGCGGTACGCGGCGACGGTCGCGGCGAGCTCGGCCGACACGTGCCGCAGGTGGTCCTGCGTCGCGAGCGCGACCGACTCCGCGCCGCGGCGCGAGCGCGTGAACGCCAAGGTCCGCGCGCCCGACGCGACGAGGTCCGCGAGCAGGTGTGCCGCCTCGGCGGTCGCCGACCGGCGCGCACGCTCGGGGGCGTCGCCCACGACGGCGGGGCCGTCGGGCTCGTCGACGAGCCCGAGGTCGTCGTGGGCGGTCGGGTCGACGAGGAGCGCGTCGGCGAGCGCGGCCCAGTCATCGTCCGCGCTCTGCGCCGGACCGCCCGCGCTCCGCGTCCGACGGACCGCACCGGCGGTCCCCGCCGCGCGGGCGGCGGCGACCTCGGGCGGCTCGACGCCCTCGAGCTCGGGCGGCTCCCACAGGACGAACGTCTTGCGCCCGGCGGGCGAGGTGTCGTCGGCGACCGTCACGACGTCGTCCGGGTCGACGCCCACCAGCCGCCCGACGGTGCCGGCCGGGTCCGCGGACGTCGCCGACGCGACGACGAACGTGGGCGCAGGCCGCCCGGTGGCACGGTGGTGGTCGGCGAGCCGCCGCAGCCGTCGCAGCACGAGTGCGACGTGCGCCCCGAACACGCCCCGGTACGCGTGCCCCTCGTCGACCACGACGTACCGCAGCGACGCGAGCAGCCGGGACCAGCGGCGGTGGTCGGGCAGCAGCGTGTAGTGCAGGAAGTCCGGGTTCGTGAGCACGACGTCGGCGTGGTCGCGCACCCAGCGGCGCTCGTCCTGGGAGGCGTCGCCGTCGCACGTCGCGACGCGCACGGCGTCCCGCCCGCGGTCGACGCCCGACGCCGCGAGCAGGCGCTGCAACGCGGAGAGCTGGTCGGCGGCGAGCGCCTTCGTCGGGCACAGGTACAGGACGGCGCCGCGCCCGCGTCCGCCCGGCCCGGCGGCGCGCACCGTCTCGATGCGGCCGGCGTCGAACGTGTCGGCGGCCCGGCGCGCGGCGACGTCGTCGCGCACCGACGTCAGCGCGGGCAGCCAGAACGCGAGCGACTTGCCCGACCCGGTGGAGGTCGCGAGCGCGACGTGCCGCCCCGCCCACGCCGCCTCGGCGGCGACGGCCTGGTGCTCCCACGGCTCGGCGACGCCGAGCGCGCGGTATCCGGCGACGAGCGCGGGGTCGGCCCACACGGGCCACGGGCGGTGCCGCGCGTCGCGCGCGGGCAGGACGCGCACGTGCCGCAGGCTGTCGGCCCGCCCACGCCCGGTGAGCAGGACGTCGAGCAGCGGGCTGGGCTCGTCGTCCCGCCCGCCGTGCGGGCCACGCGCGGCCGGCACGCTCACCCGAGGAGCGCGGCGCGCATCGCGCGGCTCAGGTACCAGGGGTCGACGACGGCGGTGAGCTCGCGCGCCGAGTGCATCGAGAGGATCGCCGCGCCGACGTCCACGGTGCGCAGGCCCAGCCGGGTCGCCGTGATCGGGCCGATCGTGGAGCCGCACGGGATCGCGTTGTTCGACACGAACGCCTGGCTGGGGACGCCGGCCGCCGCGCACGCCGCCTCCCACGCGGCGATGCCGACGGCGTCCGACGCGTACCGCTGGTTCGCGTTGATCTTGAGGATCGGCCCGCCTCCTGCGACGGGGTGGTTCGCCGGGTCGTGCCGCTCGGCGTGGTTCGGGTGCACGCTGTGGCCGACGTCGCTCGACACGACGAGGGAGGCGGCGCGGGCCCGGCGCACGTCCTCCGCGGACGCGCCCAGCCCCGCCTGGACGCGGTCGAGCACGTCCTCGAGGAACGGCCCGGCGGCCCCGGAGCGCGACGACGACCCGATCTCCTCGTGGTCGAACGCGGCGAGCACCGCGATGCGATCCGCGGCGTGGTCCGGACCGGCGCCCGCGTGCGCGAGGAGCGCGACGAGCCCCGCGTGCACGGACAGCAGGTTGTCGAGCCGCCCCGACGCGAGGAGTGCGCCACCCGCCCCGAAGGTGCGCGGCGCCTGCGTGTCCGCGACCGCGAGGTCGTACCCGAGCACGTCGTCCGGGTCGACGGTGGCGTCGGCGCCGACGACCCCGCGGACGACCTCCGCCAGGACGTCGTGCTCGCGCGGGTCGCCGAGGCCCCACACGGGCTGCGTGTGCCGCTGCTTGTCGAGCGCGAGCGAGTCGTTGACGCTCCGGTCGAGGTGGATCGCGAGGTGCGGCACGCGCAGCATCGGGCCGGTGCGCACCAACAGCTCGCGGGTGCCCCGTGGTCGGCCGCCGACCTGTCCGGCGCGGTCGCGCACCACGACACGACCCGCGAGCTCGAGCTCACGGTCGAGCCACGACGCGAGCACCGGGCCGCCGTACACCTCGACGCCGGCCTGGAGCCAGCCGTGCGCCCCGGTCGTCGGGCGGGGCTTGAGCCGGAACCCGGGCGAGTCGGTGTGCGCGCCCAGCACCGTCACGGGCGTCGTCGGGGACGCACCGTCGGGGACGACCCACGCGATCACGGACCCGTCGCGCACGACGACGAACCGCCCCGGGCCGCCGGGCCACGCGTCCGTCTCGGCGAGCCGGACGAACCCGGCCCCTGTGACGCGCCGGGCGACCTCCTCGGCCGCGTGGAACGACGACGGGGACGCCTCGACGAAGCGCGCGAGGTCGTCGGCGTGCTCGCGCGCGGCGGTCGGGACGGCGCTCGGGTCGGTGCTCGGGGTGCTCGGGGTGCTCTGCGGCTTCACGCCCTCCATCATCGCCCAGCGACGGTGGCGTCCGCCGACGGCAGCGGCTCGACCCGGTGGTCGGCCGTCACCAGGACCGTGGTGGCGTCGTCGGTCCCGAGGTACCACTTCGCCACGCCCACGTCGTAGTTCGCGATGTACCGCGCATACGGGACGACCTGGTAGACGCCCGGCTCGAGCGGGAACGGGTGCTCGCCACCGGGCGCCGAGCGGCAGTAGTCGGTGACGTCCCACCGCGGGATCGGGAGGGCGAGCGTCCCGCCCGGTGCGATCCGTCGCAGCCCGGGCTGCTGGTCGTCCGCCCCCACCCCGACGACGCGCCCGTCCTGCACCCAGAGCGCGACGGCGTGCGCGGGGCCACCGAGCGAGAGGGGCTTGTCGCCGTCGTTGCGCACGACGACGTCCAGCCCGGACCCGGACGCGCGGACCCGCACGGTGCTGAGCCCGTCGACGTCGACGTCGGCGGTCCGGACGACCAGGTCCGTGACGCTCTCGCCGCACGCGAGCGGCGAGCCGGCGAGCCACTCCGGCTGCGCGCCGTCCGGCACGGTCGAGATCACCGTGACGCCGACGGGCTCCGACACGAGGCGCTGCTGCCGTCCTTCGGTGTCGGTCACGGTCGAGCTCACGACCGCCTGGTAGGGGCCCGCCGGCATCGGGTCGCCCGTGGCGCAGGACGCGAACCGCACCGTGGTCCGGGCGGTCCCCGTCCCCGGACGGCCTGCCTTCGTGTCGGACGTCGCGCCTTCCGTCGCGCCGGACGGCTCGACCCGGTTGCCGAGCCCGACGACCCGGTCGCCGCTGGTCAGCCAGACCGACGGCGCCAGGTCGCCCGCGCGTACCGGGAAGGAGCCGCTCGCGACGCGGTACGACGCCGTCCAGGTGCCGCCGGAGACGACGGTGTCGCGCACCGGGTCGAGCGTGACGGGGACGAGCGGGTCCTTGTCGAGGCCGAGCCGCGCGGGGCACAGGGGGCCCGCGTCCGGGGCGGCGACGGCGGGCGGGCCGTCGTCGCGCAGCAGCGGAAGGCACAGCGCGCCGGCGACGAGCGCGACGGCCGCGCCGACGGCCACCGCGCGCAGCAGCCGGGCGCGGCGGCGCGCACGGACCCGGGCGACGAGGTCGGGGGTGCGCTCGCGCGGGGGCCGGGGTGGCGTGAGGGGCCGCGTCGCCCGGGGGCGCGGCCGGCGAGCCGGAGGGGGCGGGGCGAGCCGCTCCGCCGCCGGGCCGGCCGGGGTGGTGGCCGGGCCCACGTCCCGCAGGGCGGCGAGGTCCCGCTCGGCGTCCTCGTCGAGGGGGACGAGGTCCTCGATCTCACGCTGGACCGCGTCGGCGAGCTCGTCGACGTGCGAGCCGACGACGATCCGGACGCCCGGGGACCGGTCCGGCGGCGGTCCGGCGGTCCGTGCGCGGTGCACGAAGACCGTGACGATCGCGTCGTCGAACACCCGCTCGACGACGGCGGGGTCGAGCACCGGCGGCGCGTCCTCGGACTCGTCGTCCGGCGGGTCGTCCGGGTTGCGGTGACCGGCGTCCGCGGGGAGCGCGGGGACCGAGGGGTCGGTCGCGTCCGTCGGCCCGGGGGCGCCCGGGAAGACGGGCGCCACGGACAGGCGGTCGGCGGCGACCTGCTGCAGGTCGTCGCCGCGCTGCTCGACCACGTCGCGCAGGTCGTCCTGCCAGCCCATGGGCACCTCCCGTGCGCCGCCGGTCAGGAGCGACGCACACTCCTGATCGTGCGCGCGTCGGCCGCGCCGTGCAGCGCCGGTGCGGGTCACGGGAAGGATTCCACCCGGCGCGGCGACTCGCCCGGCCGGAGGACACCCCGGCGGAGACCTGTTACCGCTCCTGCCCTTCTGCGTACACTCGCCACATCGCGGGGGCGACGAGGCTCCCGCAGGCACGCTCCGGCAGGTCTTGACGACTGCGGCGACTGCTTTCGTCAAGGAGGACGAATGCTCGACCTCGGAACCACCAGCATCACGATCGTGTCCGTCATCGCGGTGATCGCCCTCGCGTCGCTCGCCGTGGCGTTCGTCCTGAGACGCCAGGTCCTCGCGACCCCCGAGGGGTCGGAGTCCATGCGCGACATCGCGCGCGCGGTCCAGGAGGGCGCGGCCGCCTACCTCAACCGTCAGTTCCGCACGCTCGCCCTGTTCGCGGTCGCGGTGTGCGCGCTCCTGTTCCTGCTCCCCGGGGACGCCGGCATCCGCGTCGGCCGGTCCATCTTCTTCCTGGTGGGTGCGGTGTTCTCCGCGGCCATCGGGTACCTCGGCATGTGGCTCGCGACGCGCGCCAACGTCCGCGTCGCCGCGGCGGCGTCCCAGCAGGGCGGTCGCGCCGAGGGCGCCCGCATCGCGTTCCGCACCGGTGGCGTCGTGGGCATGAGCGTCGTCGGTCTCGGGCTGCTGGGGGCGGCGGTCGTCGTCCTCGTCTACAAGGGCGACGCGCCGTCGGTGCTCGAGGGCTTCGGGTTCGGTGCGGCGCTCCTCGCGATGTTCATGCGCGTCGGCGGCGGCATCTTCACGAAGGCCGCGGACGTCGGCGCCGACCTCGTCGGCAAGGTCGAGCAGCACATCCCCGAGGACGACCCCCGCAACGCCGCGACCATCGCCGACAACGTCGGCGACAACGTGGGCGACTGCGCGGGCATGGCGGCCGACCTGTTCGAGTCGTACGCCGTGACGCTCGTCGCGGCCCTCATCCTCGGCAAGGCGGCGTTCGGCGAGAAGGGTCTCGTGTTCCCGCTGCTCGTCACGGCCATCGGTGCGTTCGTCGCGGTCCTCGGTGTGCTGACGACGCGCGTGCGCGGCGAGGAGTCCGGTCTCACGGCGATCAACCGCGGCTTCTACGTCGCGGCCGTCGCGGGAGTCGTGCTCGCCACGATCGCGTCGTACGTCTACCTGCCCGGCTCGTTCGCGGACTTCGCGGGCGGTGGCCTGGCCGACCACTCGGGCGACCCGCGGCTGGTCGCGTCGGCGGCCGTCGCCATCGGTGTCGTCCTGGCGGGGATCATCCTGTGGCTCACGGGCTACTTCACGGGCACGACGAGCAAGCCGACGCTGCACGTCGCGTCGACGACGCGCACGGGCGCGGCGACCGTCGTCCTGTCGGGTATCGGGGTCGGGTTCGAGTCCGCGGTGTACACGGCCGGGATCATCGCGGCGGCGATCTGCGGGCTGTTCCTCATCGCGGGCGGCTCGATCGGGCTGTCGCTGTTCCTCATCGCGCTCGCCGGCTGCGGCCTGCTGACCACGGTCGGCGTGATCGTCGCGATGGACACGTTCGGCCCGGTGAGCGACAACGCGCAGGGCATCTACGAGATGGCCGGAGGGATGTCGGGGGAGCTGGGCGGAGCGGACGAGGAGGGCGCGAAGATCCTCACCGACCTCGACGCGGTCGGGAACACCACGAAGGCCGTCACCAAGGGCATCGCGATCGCGACGGCCGTCCTGGCCGCGACCGCGCTGTTCGGCTCGTACGCGGACGCCGTCGCGACCGCCCTGGCCGAGCCGGGGGTGCACGTCGGCAACGACATCATCGCGGCCATGACGCGGTACGACGTGATCAGCCCGGTCACGCTCGTCGGGATCATCCTCGGCGGCGCGACCGTGTTCCTGTTCTCGGGGCTCGCGGTCGACGCGGTGACCCGGGCGGCCGGCGCGATCGTCTTCGAGGTGCGGCGCCAGTTCCGCGACAACCCCGGCATCATGACCGGCGAGGTCCGTCCGGAGTACGGCCGGGTCGTCGACATCTGCACGCGCGACTCCCTGCGCGAGCTCGCGACCCCCGGTCTGCTCGCCGCGACCGCGCCGATCGCGGTCGGGTTCGGCCTCGGCGTCGGCCCGCTCGCCGGGTTCCTCGCCGGCGCCATCGGCTCGGGCGTCCTCATGGCCGTGTTCCTCGCCAACTCGGGCGGTGCCTGGGACAACGCGAAGAAGATCGTCGAGGACGGCCACTTCGGCGGCAAGGGATCGCCCGCGCACGACGCCGCCGTGATCGGCGACACCGTCGGCGACCCGTTCAAGGACACCGCCGGGCCGGCGATCAACCCGCTCATCAAGGTCATGAACCTCGTGTCCGTGCTCATCGCGCCGGCCGTCGTCGCGATCTCGGTGGGAGCCCACGCGAACCAGGTCGCACGCATCGCCATCGCGGTGGTCGCGGCGGCGATCGCGTTCGGCGCGATCATCGCGTCCCGGCTGCGGGCGTCGCGCGTGGACGAGGAGGAGGCGGGCATCAGCGAGGTCGCTGCCGCGGAGGAGAAGCTGCAGGAGGCCCCCCTGCGCTGACCCCGGCCGTCCTGCTCCTCCCGGGCCAGGGCCCGTGCCGAGCACGAGCGGGGGAGTTGTCCACCTGGAACGCGCTCAGAAGGTGGACGACCCCCCGCTCGACGGCGATGAAGCCCTTGTTCGTCGCGGCCGCCCCCAGGAAGATGTCAGATTCGCTCTCTAAAGTCCGTTCTGTGACCCTCGCTGCCCGGGCCGTCGGACTTCGGTACGGCCCCACCGTCGCGCTCGCGACCGCCACCCTGACCGTCGCGCCCGGAGAGGTCGTCGCCCTCGTCGGCCCCAGCGGGTCCGGCAAGACGACCCTCCTGTACTGCCTGTCGGGTCTCGTCCGAGCCGGGTCCGGGACCGTCCGGATCGACGGGACGGACCTCGCCGACCTCTCCGCCGACGACCTCGTGCGGCTGCGCCGCGAACGCTTCGGCTACGTGTTCCAGGGCTCCGAGCTCGTCCCCGAGCTCAGCGTCGCCGAGAACGTCGCCCTGCCGCTCGAGCTGCTGCGGCGCCCACGTCGCGAGGTGCGAGAGCGGACCGCCGCCCTGCTCGACCGCCTCGGTGTCGCCGACCTCGCACGGCGCCTGCCCGACCAGGTGTCGGGCGGCCAGGCGCAGCGCGTCGCCGTGGCGCGCGCGCTCGTGCACGCCCCGGCCGTCGTGTTCGCCGACGAGCCCACCGGCGCGCTCGACTCCGCGAACGGCGCGACCGTCCTCGACGCGCTCCTCGGGCTCGCCCGTGACCAGGGGAGCTCCGTCGTCCTGGTGACGCACGACGCCGGCGTGGCCGCAGCCGCCGACCGGCGGGTGGAGGTCAGCGACGGCGTGTGCGACGACACCGCCCCGGTCACACCCGCCGCCGCGCCCCCCGTGACCGCCACGGCCGCGTCGTGACCCGGCTCGCGCTGCGGCTCCTGCGCGGAGGAGGTCGCACGGCGGCGCTGCGGCTCGTCCTCATGGCGGGCGGCGTCGCCGTCACGGTCACGGCTCTGCTCGGCGCGTGGAGCCTGCTGAACGGGCTCGACCACGGCAACGATCGTGCCGTGGCGTCCACCCCCACGCTGCGGTACGACGACGACCGGCCCGGCTTCCTCGTGCGCGGCGCAGGAGACGAGGAGGGCACCGGGGTGGGGCTGCGACCGGTCGCCCGCTGGGAGGTCGCGCTGCCCGACGGCGCGACCGCGCGACCGGAGTGGGTGCCGCCCGGGTGCCCGCACTTCCCGGCGCCGGGCGAGGCGTGCTTGTCGCCCGCGCTGCGCGACGTCCTTGCCCGCACCCCGGGGCTCGCGGCGGCGCTCGGCGCGAGCGGACCGACGGAGACGGTCGGGCAGCCTGGGCTGCGCGGCCCGGACGCCCTCGTCCTCTACGTCGGCCGGGCCCCGGCACAGCTCGCTCACGCGGACCGCGGCACGGTCGCCACCGCGTGGCGGGGTGACCGCGGCGGGACGGTCCCCCCGGTGGCGCCGGGGACGGCCGCGCTCGAGTGGCTGGTCCTCGTCGGGGTGCCCGCCGTCCTCTTCCTGGGCGTGTGCGCCCGGCTCAGCTCGACCACGCGGCTCCGCCGCACGCGGGCGCTGCGCCTGGTCGGTCTGACGTCGCGGCAGTCGGCGTTCGTGGCCGCGTTCGACGGCCGGGTGGCCGGCTGCGCGGGCGCCCTGGTCGGGCTCGGCGCCCACGCGTCGGTGCAGGCGGCCGTCGGTCGTGCCGGGCTGCTCGGCGTGACGTGGTTCCCGTCCGACGGGCGAGTGCCGTGGGGACTGGGAGTGCTGGTCGTCGTCGTCGCGACCCTCGGGGTCGGACGCGTGTGCCGGGTCGGGATGCTGCGCGCGGCCGACTCGCCCACGCAGCGCGTCACCCACCGGCCCGCGCGGCGGTGGCGCCTCGTGCCGCTCGCCGTCGCCGTGCCGGGCACGATCGCGCTGCTGGCGGCGCGGACCCGGGACCCGTCCCTCGGCGGCGCCGCGTACGGGTACACGGCCGCGGTCGCCGGGTGCCTCGTCGGGCTGATGCTCGCGCTGCGCCCCCTGGTCGAGCGCACGGGAGCCGTGCTGGGGGACCGGACGCGCCACGTCGCCGTCCGTCTCGCGGCCCGGCGGCTCCAGGCGGACGCGTCGGCGACCGTCCGCGTGCTCGCGGCGACCGTCGTCCTCGTGCTCGTGGCAGCCGTCGGGACGTCGGTCCTCGCGGAGGTGCGCGCCACCGCACAGGACTACAGCCCGCTCGCGGAGGTCTCCGTCGATCTCGGCCATCTGGACGCCGCCCAGCGCGACGCCGTCGTCGCGCTGCCCGCGACACGGGTCGTCACCGTCGCCCTCGACGTGGTCGGCGCTGACGGCCGGTGGGAGCCCCCGGCCGCGGGCGCTCCTCGCCAGATCGTCTACGCGTCCTGCGCGGACCTGCGGCGGGTCGAGCCGACGCTCACGGGCAGGTGCGTCGACGGTCACCTGTACCGGGCGGTCCCGCAGGGATGGACGTCCGGGACGCACGCGGGCACGCAGGTCGTCCTGCCGGGGCCCCGGGCCGGCACCGGCACCCGCACCACGGTGCCGTCCGACGCCCTCGTGACCCGGGAGTACGGCCTCGTGCTCGGCGACGGCCTGGTGATGACCGGACCGCCGCCCGCGGGCAACGTGCCCGACGGTGCCCAGGTCGTGTTCTGGGAACCGCGGACCGACGCGGACCTCGTGGCGCTCCAGACCGCGATCGCGCGTGTCGCACCCGCGGCGGAGGCACGGCTCGGCGACGCGGTCGGCCTGCTCGCCGCGTACGCCGCCCAGCGCGGGCTCGTCGAGGGCGGTGCGGTGCTCGGTTTCGGGCTGGGGGCGCTCGCGTTCCTCGTCGCGGCCGTGGACCGGTCCGCGGAGCGGCGCCGGTCGCTCGCCCTGCTGCGCGCGGTCGGGACGGGTCCGCGGACGCTGCGTGCCGCACAGGTGCTCGAGCTGGCCGTCCCGGCGGCACTCGTGCTGGTGCCGACTGCGGTGGTCGGGGCCCTCCTCGGCAACCTGTATCGCGCGCTCGGCGGGGCGTCCACGGGGTGGAGCGCCGCACCGCTCGCCACGGGCCTGGCGCTCGCAGCGCTGGCGCTCGCGGCGTGCGCGGTCGTCGGTGTCTTCGTCGCGCAGCGCCGCACGGGGGTGCGCGACCTGGTCGGCGACTGACCGCCGCCGGGCGGCCGGGTCAGTCGCCGGACCAGTCGGTCGGGTCCGCGGTCGTGACCCCCGGCTTCGCCGTCCGCGTCAGCGTGAGCAGCCAGCGGACGACGACCGTGCCGTCCTTGCCCCAGCACAGCCCCGGCAGCGGGGTCAGCGCGCCGGACGCGACGAGCGGCTCGACGCGACGGACCCACGCCTCGCCGACCCCGAGCGCGACGGCCCAGGGGAGCTGGGTACCGAACGGGTCGTCGTACGCCGCGAGGGGCTCGACCGCCCCGGCCCCTGCCGTCGCCGTCGTGACGGTGGACGGCTCGACCGCGGTGCGCAGCGTCGGTCCGGTCGTCGTACCCGGGTACTGCAAGGAGCCGGAGACGAGACCGGGGACAGCGTCACCGTCGCGGTACTCGTACTCCGCCGTCGTCGTGGCGCCCGTCGGCACGGTCACGGTCGTCGCGCTCCCGCGGCGGTCCCGGCGTGCCCGGCGGCGCTTGCCCGCGAGCGTGCGACGGTACGCGGCGGTGTGGTCCGCGAGGTCGTGCCCGAGGCCCGTGCGTCCGTTCGGGCCGAGCGCGTGCAGCCACTTCACGACGACCACCACGGGGAAGAGGCCGGGCACCAGGAGCGCCCACAGGGTGTTCCACCACGACGTCGGCCCCACGGCGCGCCACTGCACCCGACGACGCTGGAACAGGCGTGTCGACGGGTCGGCCTGGCGCGCCGCCAGGTCACGACGCAGCTCCTCGTACAGGGTGCCGCGCGCCGTGCGCAGGACGGAGTGCAGCGCGGGGCCGACGAGCGCCGTCCGCGCGGCCCCCCGGTCGTCGCCGCCGCGGGTCGCGGCACGGGTGAGCACCCGCAGGACCAGCTTCTCGTAGCGGTCGCGCGTGCCCTGGGGTTGCAGGACGCGCAGCGTCCAGCCGGCCGGCTCGGGCGCGAACGCGATGTTCCCGGACGCGGCGAGCGAGAGCAGGACGGCCGCGAGCTCGCGCTCGGCCACGACGCCGTCGTCGAGCATGCCGCCCACGACGACCGGGACGTCCGGCGCCTGCAGCGGGTCGCGCCGCTTGCCGGACCCGGGCCGGTCGCGGTGGATCACGCGGCCGAGGAGCCCGAAGACCAGGGCGAGCACGAGCCCGACGACGCAGGCGCCGAGGTAGAGCCCGCCGAACCCGAGCAGTGCGGAGGGGACGTGCCGCACGAGGTGCGGACCCGCAGCGGCGCCCAGGGGTGTCGGGGTGGTGACGTCGAGCAGGATCGTGCTGTCCCGCGCGAGGTGGTCGATCGTGAAGGAGCCCGGCGTGGTGCCCGGGCAGGGGGTTCCGTCCGCGTCGTCCGAGGACCACCGCTCGACGGTGCGGCACCTCGCCGTGACGGTCCCGTCCGGGAAGGTCACGTGGACGGTCGCGTGGTCCACGCGGTCGTACGCGAGGTCGCTCAGCGCGTCGTGCGTGAACGTCGACGTGCCCCCGTCGGCGGTGTAGAGGCCGTCGAGGCGGTAGTGCAGCACCCACGTCGGCTCGGCGCCCGCGCCTCCGGTGCTCGCGTCGTCGTCCTCCGCGCCCCCGGCCTCGTCGCGGTACTCCTGCCCGTAGACCAGGGCGGTCTTCCGCTCGCGCGCGTCGCCGGAACCCTGCTCGGGGAGCACCGACGTGCGGGCGGGACGCCCGTCGGGCGCGACGGCGTCGAGCGGGGTCACCCCGATCACGCGGTCCTTCCAGGTCGACCACGCCTCGCGCGTGGTGACCGACCGGGACAGGCCCGGCCTGACGTCCTCGGGCCGGACGGCGATCGTCTCGGTGACGTCGACGCTGCCGTCGCTCCCGAGCACGTAGGCGAGGTCGACGTCGGTCAGCACCTGGCCGGACGCCGGGACGAGCACGGGCGCGGACGCGGTGGCGCCCGGGACCGCGGCGACGACCCCGAGGCCGTCGTTGCCGGGGGTGGTGCGCAGACCGCCGTCGGCGGCGCCGCAGGCGGGCTCGGGGCCGTCCTCGTAGGGGTAGAGGGTCGTGCACCGCAGGTCGAGGGCGCCTCCCGGGCCGGTCGCGGTCACGGTCGTCGGGGGCGGTGAGCTCGTGTAGCCGTCGACGACACCGGCGTAGAGCCGGGGGCCGGTCGCGGTCCGGACGACCGCGCCGGTGAGCGTGTAGGTGACGTGGAACGTCACCTCGGTGACCGCGGCACGATCCGTGCCCGCGGCCGGGGACGCCGTGATCCGCGTCGTGCCGCCGTACGCCTCGGCCGTCGCCGCCTCGAGCGGCAGGTCGTGCCCCGCGGACGACGCGGTGACGTGCGGGTCCGTGAGGCGCGTCGTGACGAGCTGCCGGTCGAGGCTCGACGTGGTGTCGTCGTCCGCGCCGTCGAGCCAGGGCAGGCGGGTCGGGACGTCCCAACCGAGGTACGGGTAGTCCTCGGGGTCGGCGTACGTGACGTGCAGGGTCTCGTCGACGTGCACGGTCCCGTCGGCGGCGGCGGTGAGCCGCGCCGTGAGTGCGTCGGTGGCGCCGAGCGCGGTGGCCACGCCCGCGACCGCGACACCGGGGGACGCAGCGGTCGCGGCGGTCGCGGAAGCGGCGGCGGGCGCCAGACCCGCGGCCGTGAGCGCGAGCACCAGAAGGGTCGGTCGGACGAGGCGCAGGGGCGTCGCGGGCATGGGCGGACCCTACCGGCGGCACCGCCCGGAAGGCCCTGCCCGTCTGCGGGGCGGGACGTCCGTCCGGCGTGAGACCGCGGGTGACCAGCGGGTAACCTGCGCGTGTGAAGCCGCCGTCGCGCGAGCCCTCGGTGCCCGAGGCCTACGGTGCGCCCGAGGCCCACGGTGCGCCCGTGCCGCCGGGCGGGCGCCGCCGCGGAGTCGGGTCGCTCGCCGCGCTCGGCGGGATCGTCGGCTACCTCGTGTGCGTGGAGCTCACGAGCGGGATCGTCCAGGGCTACTACGAGCCGCTGCTGTCCGACATCGCGCGCCACCTCGGCATCCACGACGCGGACGTCAACTGGTTCGAGGCGTCCCAGCTGCTGCTGTCGGCGATCGCGGTCCCGGTGCTCGCGAAGCTCGGCGACGTCGTCGGGTACCGGCGCGTGCTGCTGTGGACGACGGCCGTGACGGCGCTCGGCGCGTGGGGCGTCGCGCTCGCGCCGTCCTTCTGGACCTACCTCGTCGCGTGGACCCTCATGGGGACGTACACGGTCTGGCTCCCGCTCGAGATCGCCCTGATCCACCACCGGGCACGGCGCCGGCCCGACGCGCGCGGCCTGACCCGCAAGGCGTCCGGCGTCATCGTCGCGGCCCTGCAGGCCGGGGTGATCTTCGGGGCGCTCGTGGCCGGCCAGCTCGGCGACGGCCTCGGCGGCGACCGGATCTGGATGACCCTGTCCGTGCCGGCGCTCGCGGTCACCGCCGTGTTCTTCGTGGTGCTGCGCAAGGTCCCGGAGAGCCCGGACGTCGCGGGCGGGCGCGTCGACGCCGGGGGAGCGGTGCTGCTGTCCGCGGCGCTGCTCGCCGTCGGCGTCGGGCTCCTGGGCCTGCGGCTCGACGGCCCGGACGCCTGGTGGGTGTGGCTGCTCGTCGCGGTGGGGCTCGCGCTGCTGTGGCCCTTCGCCCGCTACGAGCTGCGCCAGGACGACCCGCTCGTCGACCTGCGGGTCGTCGCCCGCCCGTCGTTGTGGCCGGTTCTGGTGACGTCCGGCCTGTTCGGGGTGAGCGTCCTCGGGGCGCAGGGTCCGCTGTCGACGTTCGCCCGCACCGACCCCGACGCCTACGGGTACGGGCTCGGCGCGTCCGCGTTCACGGTGTCCCTGCTCATCGGCGGGTACGTCGTCGCGTCGCTCGCCGGGGCGCTCACGTTCGCCCGCGTGTCCGAGCGCACGACGCCGCGCCTCGCGCTCGTCGGAGCGACCGTCCTCGTCGCGCTCGGCTACCTGCTGTTCCTGCCGTTCCACGACGCCACCGGGCAGGTGCTGGCGAACATGGTCGTCGCCGGGCTCGGGTCGGGTGCGCTCGTCGCCGCGCTGCCCGCCGCGGCGGCGGCCGCCGCACCGCGCGAGCGCACCGCCGTCGCGACCGGGCTCACCAACACCACCCGCACGCTCGGCGGCTCGTTCGCGTCCGCGGTCTTCGCCCTCGCCCTCGCGTCGGGCGCGACGACCACGCTTGACGGGGACGTCGGCACCGCCGGGTCCCTGCGCGGGTACATGGTGGTGTGGGCGGTGTGCGGGGTCACGGGGCTCGTCGCCGCGGCGCTGCTGCTCGTCGTCCCGCGGCTCGCGTTCGCCGACACCGCGGCGACGGCCGCTGCCGCAGGCACCACCGACAGGCGGACCGACCGACCGGAGGACCACGCATGACCGGGCAGGACCCTCGCACCGCACCGGACGCCCCCGACGCTGCCGTGTCGGACCCCGCCGCGCAGCGCGCCGCCGAGCACCTCGCCACCCTCGTCCGCATCCCGACGGTCTCGTCGAGGGACGCGTCGCAGGTCGACCCCGCCGTCTTCGACCGTTTCGTCGCGACGCTCGCCGCCCTCTACCCGCGCACGCACGACGCGCTGACGCTCGAGCGCGTCGCCGGGCACGGCCTCCTGTTCCGCTGGGCCGGCACCGGCGGCGCGGACGGCGAGCGCTCGCCCGTCGTCCTCATGGCGCACTACGACGTCGTCCCCGTCGACGGGCTGCCGCAGCCCGTGGACGACCCGACGGCCGACGCGCCCGGCTGGAGCGACCCGCCGTTCGGGGGCGTCGTCCGGGACGGGGTGGTGCACGGACGCGGGACCCTCGACGACAAGGGGTCGCTCGTCGTCGTCCTCGAGGCCGTCGAGGCGCTGCTCGCGGACGGCTACCGGCCGCCGCGCGACGTGTACCTGTCGTTCGGGCACAACGAGGAGACGGCGGGCGACGCCGCGCAGGCCGCGGTCGACGTGTTGCGCGCGCGGGGCGTCACGCCGTGGTTCGTGCTCGACGAGGGCGGCGCGGTCGTGACGGGCGCGATGCCGGGCGTGTCGGCGCCGACCGCGGTCGTCGGCATCGCGGAGAAGGGCGTCCTCGACGTGTCGGTCGTCGCGACCGCCGAGGGCGGGCACGCCTCGACGCCCGTCCCCGGCGGGGCGCCGGCGCGTCTCGCCCGGGCGCTCACACGGATCGACCGGTACCGCTTCCCGGCACGCGTCTCGCCGCCCGTGCTCGCCCTCCTGCAGTCGCTCGCGGGCCACACCACCGGGTTCACGCGACACGTCTTCAAGAACGCCGGGACGCTCGGGCCCGTCGTCGCGCGCGTCCTCGCGTCACGCGGCGCCGAGACGAACGCGCTCGTGCGGACCACCGTCGCGATCACGCAGCTCGAGGGCAGCCCCGGCGCGAACGTCCTCGCGGCGACCGCCCGCGCGACCCTCAACGTCCGCGTCGCCACGGGAGACAGCGTCGAGCAGACCCTGTGGCGGCTGCGCAAGGTCGTGCGCGACCCCGGGGTGTCCCTCTCGATCGTCTCCTCGACCGAGCCGTCCCCGGTCTCGCCCGCACGCGGCCCGCAGTGGGACCTGCTCGGAGCGGCCCTCGGGGCGTCGTACCCCGACGCGGTGCTCGTGCCCTACCTCCAGCTCGGGGCGTCGGACTCGCGGCGGTTCTGCGCGATCGCCGAGCACGTGTACCGGTTCTCGCCGTTCGACATGACGCCCGCGCAGCGCGCGTCCGTCCACGGCGTCGACGAGCACGTCACCGTCGCCGCGCTGGGCCGCGGCGTCACGTTCTACGCGGCGCTGCTGCGCGCGGTGCCCGACTCCGCGACGGCCGCGCCGGAGGCCTGAGCCGCGCCTGTCGTCGCCTCTCGTCCTACGGTGACCGGGTGCGCCTCGTCACCTGGAACGTGCGGTCCCTCAAGCAGGACCGGGCCGCCGTCGTCGCCGTGCTCCGTGCCCTGGAGCCCGACGTCGTCGCGCTCCAGGAGGCGCCCAAGTGGTGGCGCGGCGCGCACCGGCTGCGCCGGCTCGCGGCCGACAGCGGGCTCGAGGTCGCGGTGCCTGCCGGCGTCCTCGGCGCCCGGACGTGCGCGGTGCTCGTGCGGGCGGACGGGAGTCCCCCGGGCGACGGGCGCCGCCCGCCCGTCCGGCCCGTCCGTGTCGTGTCGTGGCGGGCCGTCCGGCTCCGGCTCCGCGTGACCGGTCGGCAGCACTGGTACCCGACGTTGCGCGGCGCGGCGCTCGCGGTCGTCCGGCCGGCCGACGGGCCGGACGTGGTGGTCGCGTCCGTGCACCTGTCCCTCGACCCGCGCGAGCGTGCCGAGCACCTCGGCGAGGTCGTCGCCGCGGTCCGCGCGGTCGCGCGCGGCGCAGCGGTGCCGGTGGACCGGGTCGTCGTCGCGGGGGACCTCAACGAGCCGCCCGGCGGGGAGGCGTGGCGGGCGCTCGCCGACGCGGGGTGGCGCGACCTCGCCGCCGACGACGCACCGACGTTCTCGACGACGAGCCCGCGCCGGCGGCTCGACGCGGTCCTCGCGGGGTCGACGCTGTCCGGCGCGGCGCGTCGCGTCGGGGGAGAGGGCGCGCAAGAGGGTGCCGAGGTCGCGAAAAATGTTTCCGCAGGCAGCGACCACTTTCCGGTCGTGGCCGACCTGGTGCTGCTCCCTCGGGCGTGAGCCGGACGCGTCTCACGGTCGCTACAGGTCTTCGCTGAACGGAACCTGATAGGGCAGAATGCGAGCGCCCCGCACGGAGCCATCACGAGGAAGCAGTCAAACATGACGACCCCGCCGCCCTACGGTTCGCAGCCGCAGAACCCCGGTCAGCCCACGCCGCCGCCCGCCCAGCCGTCGCCCTACGCGCCGCCGCAGCAGCAGCCCTACGGACAGCAGCCCCCGGCGCAGCAGCCCTACGGCCAGCAGCCCTACGGCCAGCAGCCGCCGTCGGTCCCGCCGCAGCAGTACGGGCAGCAGCCGTACGGCCAGCCGGGCAAGGTCCCCGGTGCAGAGGACCCGGGCAAGACGATGGGTATCCTCGGCATCGTCTTCGCCATCGTCTTCTGGCCGGTCGGGCTCGTCCTGAGCATCCTGTCGCGCTCGAAGTCGAAGGCCGCGGGCTTCAAGCCCACGCTCGGCACGGTGGGCCTCGTCCTCTCGATCGTCTTCGGTGCGTTCGCCATCGTGTGGGCCATCCTCTGGGCGACGGTCATCGGCTCGGCCGTCAACGACGCCGTGCAGGAGAACAAGGTCGACTCGTCGATCTCGCAGGGCCTGAAGGACGACTCCGCGCAGGACGACTCGGCCGGCGACAGCGCCGGCGACGACTCTGCTGCGGACGGTGACACCGGCGCCGCGAGCGCCGACTTCTGCCAGGGCTTCGAGGACATGACCAAGGGCGCGTCGTCGCTCATGGGGACCGACGCGGACTCGCTCAAGCAGCTCAAGGAGCTCACCACGACGCTCGACGCGGTGCAGGCGCCGGCCGAGGTCGCGGACGACTGGGCCACCATCACGGACTACTTCGACGACGCCTACGCCGCGATCAAGGCGCAGGACTCCAGCAAGCTGCTCGCGCTGACCGACCGGCAGAGCGACCTGCAGGACGCGGCGACCGCGGTCGGTACGTACGCGGGGACGAACTGCTACTGATCCTGCGCTCGCCGACCACCGGCGGTACGGATCGGCGGCAACGCCGCTGACGGCCGTGCATCTCCTCCGGGAGGTGCACGGCCGTCGTCGTCCGTGCGGCGGCGGCGCGTCGGTCAGGGAACGGGGAGGATGGTCGTATGACCTCTCCCGTCCCGTCCGTCGACCTTCGCCTCGTCGACCTCCTGCGGCACGACCTCACGGCGGCGGACTTCACCGTCCCCGGGGTCGAGGCGGTCGTCGGACCGACGGCTGCGGCGGCGCTGCACCGCGAGCAGGACGTCCCGGCCCGGCGCGCGGTCGCAGCCGTCCTGCGGGCCGTCGCCGACCCGGCCGCGGTGCTGACGGCGCTGTGGGTGCTGGGCGAGGACGTCACGCGCCGGCAGGTCGACGCGGCCCTGCCGGGCCTCGGGGCCGACGGCGCGGTGGCGCTCGGCCTCGTCGAGGCGTCGGGGCAGGGCGCGGACGACGCCGTGCGCGCAGCCGTCGATCTGCGTCCGTACGCCGCGCAGGACGCCGTGGGCGAGGTGACGTGGTGGCTCGCGTCCGACCTGTCGGAGCTGCAGACCGGGCGCCGGCTCGCCGCGGACCACGTGCTCGGTGCGGGCGGGGCGTCCCTCACGCTGGCGCAGGTCACGATGCGCGACCCGCGCGGCCGCGTCCTGGATCTCGGGACGGGCTGCGGCATCCAGGCGCTGCACGCCGCCCGGCACGCGGGGTCGGTCGTCGCGACGGACATCTCGCGGCGCGCGCTCGCGTTCGCGGCGTTCAACGCCGCGCTCGACCAGCCGGACGCCGTCACGGCGCTGGACCTGCGCGAGGGCTCGATGCTGGAGCCCGTCACAGGGGAGCGGTTCGACCTCGTCGTGTCGAACCCGCCGTTCGTCATCACGCCGCGGACGGGTGCCGCGGGCGGGGGCGCGTCGGGCCTGCCGGACTACGAGTACCGGGACGGCGGACGCGCCGGCGACGACCTGGTGCGCGACCTCGTCGTCGGGCTCGGAGAGGTCCTCGAACCGGGCGGGGTCGCGCAGCTCCTCGGCAACTGGGAGCACCGGCGCGGCGAGCCGTGGACCGAGCGCGTCGGGTCGTGGCTCGACGCGGCCGGGCTGGACGGGTGGGTCGTCCAGCGCGAGGTCCTCGACCCGGCGGAGTACGCCGAGACGTGGCTGCGTGACGGCGGCAGCACGTCCGACCGCGACCCGGCGGTCTGGGCGGACGCGTACGGGGCGTGGCTCGACGACTTCGCGTCGCGCGACGTGGAGGCCGTCGGGTTCGGGATCGTGACGCTGCGGCGACCCGACCCGGCCGCCGCGCCCGCCGGCCGGGTCACGCTGCGCCGCCTCGAGGAGCACACCGGGTCGGTCCGGCAGCCGCTCGGCGCGCACCTCGCCGCCGTCCTCGCGGCGCACGACCGGCTCCAGGGACTCGACGACGACGCCCTCGCGGCGCAGCGGCTCGTCGTCGCCCCGGACGTCACGGAGGAGCGCTACCTCACCCCGGGCGCGGCCGACCCGAACGTCGTGCTGCTGCGGCAGGGCGACGGGCTGGGCCGCGCGGTCCACGCGTCGACGTCGCTCGCCGCGCTCACGGGGGCGAGCGACGGCGAGCTGACCGTCGGGCAGATCACGGGGGCGATCGCGGCGCTCTTCGACGTGTCCGCCACGGACCTCGCCGCCGAGCTGCTGCCCGCGGTACGGGGGCTCGTCACCGACGGGTTCCTGCTGCTGCCGCAGTGAGCAGCGCCCCACCCCGTCCGGCGGCGGGGATCCGCGACGGAATCCGGCGCACGATCGAGAGGTTGACCAGGACATGACCGACTACGGGCACGACCTGACGTTCGGCAGCTTCCTCACCCCGCGCGCTGACGCGGCCGAGCAGGTCGTCGACCTGGCGGTCGCGTCGGAGGAGGCCGGGCTGGACCTCGTGACCTTCCAGGACCACCCGTACCAGCCGTCGTTCCTCGACACGTGGACCCTGCTCTCGTACGTCGCCGCGCGGACCGAGCGCGTGCACCTGGCGCCCAACGTCGCGAACCTGCCGCTGCGCCAGCCCGCCGTCCTCGCCCGCAGTGCCGCGAGCCTCGACCTCCTGTCGGGTGGCCGCGTCGAGCTCGCGCTCGGGTCGGGCGCGTTCTGGGACGCGATCGTCGCCATGGGCGGTCAGCGGCTCACCCCCGGGCAGGCCGTCGACGCCCTGTCGGAGGCGATCGACGTCGTCCGCGGCATCTGGGACGCCGGCGAGCGCCGGGCGCTGCGCGTCGACGGCACCTACCACCAGGTCGCGGGCGCCAAGCGCGGTCCGCTGCCCGCGCACGACATCGGGCTCTGGCTCGGCGCCTACAAACCGCGCATGCTGCGCCTCACCGGCGCGAAGGCCGACGGGTGGCTGCCCTCGATGGGGTACCTGCAGCCCGGCGACCTCGACCGTGGCAACGCCGTGATCGACGAGGCCGCGGACGACGCCGGCCGCGACCCGCGGGAGATCCGCCGCATCCTCAACGTGAGCGGCGCGTTCACCGGCACCACGCCACCGCCCGGCACGCCCGTCGACGCGGGCAGCATCCAGGGTCCTGTCGACTGGTGGGTCGAGGCGCTCGCCACGCTCGCGACCGAGCACGGCGTCGCGACGTTCGTCCTCGGGTCCGACGACCCGCGCACCCTCGCGACGTTCGGGCGGGAGGTCGCACCCGCAGTCCGGGAGGAGGTCGCGGCCCGGCGCGCGTCGGCGGGGACGACCACGGGGGTCGTGCGACCCGCCCGGGCGCTCGCCCTGCGCGAGCCCGGCATCGACTACGACGCCGTGCCGTCGTCCCTGCGCGACCGGGCCGTGGAGCCCGGCGACCGCGAGTACCCCCTCGTCCGGTCGACGTACATGCGCGGCGGACGCCCCGGGATCGTCCTGCGGCCCCGCACGACGGGCGAGGTCGTCGACGCCCTGCAGTTCACGCGCGCGCAGCAGGACGCCGGGAACGGCGCGGACGACCGGCTCCCGCTGTCCGTGCGGTCCGGCGGGCACGGCATCTCGGGCCGGTCGACCAACGACGGGGGCGTCGTCGTCGACCTCAAGCGGCTCGACGAGGTGACCGTGCTCGACCGGGCCACCCGGCGCGTCCGCGTCGGTGCGGGCGCCACCTGGGGACGGGTGGCCGCGGTGCTCGGCGAGCACGGCTGGGGCGTCAGCTCGGGCGACTCCGGGGGTGTCGGCGTCGGCGGCCTCGCGACCGCGGGCGGCGTCGGGCTCATGGGTCGGCTGCACGGCCTGACCATCGACAGCGTCGTCGCGTACGACGTCGTGCTCGCCGACGGCACCGTGGCGCGCGCGTCCGCCGACGAGAACCCCGACCTGTTCTGGGGGCTGCGGGGGGCCGGCGGGAGCCTCGGAGTCGTGACGCACGTCGAGCTCGCCGCGCACGACGTTCCGCCCGTCGTGTTCGCGACGCTCCTGTGGGACGCGAGCGACCCGGCCGCCCTGCTGCGCGCCTGGGGCGAGGTCGTCGAGTCGTCGCCGCGCGAGCTCACGTCGTTCCTCATCGTGCAGGCCGCCCGGCGCGGCAACCCCGCCGTCGCGCAGGCGTACAGCGTGTTCGCGTCCGACGACGTGCCCGCCGCCGAGCGCGCCCTCACGCCCCTGCTGGGGATCGCGCCGCTCCTGCAGCAGCAGGCGCAGGTCGTGCCCTACTCGGCCGTCGTGGCAGCGCACGACGTGCCGCACCAGGGCGAGGGCGACGGAGGGACGTACCGGAACTCGGTCGTCGACACGTTCGACGTCGACACCGCGCGCCGGGCGGCCGCCGTCGTCGAGTCGGGCCTCGGGCAGCTCTTCCAGGTCCGCGCCGTCGGCGGGGCCGTGAACGACCTGACGTCCGACGCGACCGCGTACGCGCACCGGGACGGGCAGCAGTTCGTCGTGAGCAACGTGGCGTTCGCGCGCCGGACCGAGTTCGACGCCGTGTGGGACGAGCAGATGCTGCCGGTGCAGCACGGGTCGTACGTGAGCTTCTCGACCGACCGCCGGCCCGAGCGGCTGGTCGACGTGTTCCCGGGGCCGACCCTGGCGCGACTGCGTGACGTGAAGCGTCGGTACGACCCGGAGAACGTGTTCGACCGCAACGCCGACCTCACCTGACCCGCCCCCCCCCCCGCCCCGCCCCGCCCTGCGCCGTCGCCTACGCGAGGTCGCTTCGCGTCCGTTGCGGCGCACGCGAAGAGCCGAACCGGACGCGAAGACGGGCCCCGCCCCAACTGGTGTGGAGCACGTCCGAACGCGCGAGTAGCGTGACGGACGTGCCGCACCCGTGTGCGCCCTCGCTCCCCGACCGTGAGCGGCCCCCGGCCAGGCGCGGATGAGCGCCGCCGCGGTCGGGCTCGTCGGCGTGGTCGTCGGTGCGGTCCTCACGACCCTGTGGGCGTGGCTGGCGCTGCTGCGCGGCGAGCTCACCGATGCGATGACCGCCGCCCGCCTGGTCGACGAGGACCTCCACCGGCGGCTCTCCGACCTGGGTTCGTGTGCCGTGGACGGTGTGGCGTCCGCGGTGTGGGAGCAGAACCGGAACGCTCTCGCCAAGGTGCTGCAGGTGGACTCGTGGCGCGCCGTCGCCCGCGTGTACCGGTCACCGGAGAGGCGGGTGGACGTCGACGACCTGGTGCTGGCGCGTGCAGCTCTCGCCAGGCTGGTCTCGGGCCGACGCAGCGTCGTCCCGGCGCGGTACCGCTTCTGGGACCGCCCGGTCCCGCCACGGACCTCGGACCCGGAGAAGGAGTGAGCACCGCGCGCCGTGCGTCGCGCGACCGTGGTGGGTCCGCGTGCGGAACGGCCCTCCGCGTGCGGTGCAGCGCACGCGGAGGGCCGTCGCGTAGGCAAGGTCACCCGCGCCCGGAGGGTCAGGACGTCATGGTGTCCGACGTCGCGCCCGACGACGGCTGGGTGAGGTCGTAGACCGTCGTCCCGTCGACCGTGGTGGCGGTGAAGTTCTCCGACACCCACTCGGAGATCTGCGACGACACGTTCGACCCGCCCGTCTGGTTGCCACCCATCCCGCTGCCCGACGCGATGTAGTAGTGGATCTTCCCGTCGGCGACGTCCTGCTCGAACTGCGCGAGCGTGGGTGACGGGTCGGACCCGTTGAACCCGCCGATCGGCATGACGGAGTGCTCGGTCGCGAGCTGGTATGACGCCGCGCTCTGCGAGCCGGTGACGGCCGCGACCCAGGTGTACGAGCCGGCGTCCTGCGACAGCAGGTCCGTCAGCTCGGAGCTCACGGACGAGCCGTTGATGAGGCTGTTGCCCCCACCACCGCCTCCGCCAGGGCCGCCGCCGAAGCCGCCGTCGCCCGTCTGCGACTGGCCCTGCGACGACTGGCCCTGCGACTGGCCGGGCGGCTGCATCGAGCCGCCACCGTTCCCGCCACCGTTCTGGCCGCCGTTCTGCGAGCCACCCTGCTGGGTGCCCTGCTGTCCGCCCGGGCCACCCTGCTGACCCCCGCCCGGGCCACCCTGCTGACCCCCGCCCGGGCCACCCTGCTGACCGCCGCCGCCCATGCCGCCGCGTCCGCCGCCGCCCATCCCGCCGGGCCCACCGAAGCCGCCGCCGTCGGTGCTGGGCCCCGCGGACGGGAGCGACCCGGTGTGCGCGGACCCCACGGTGTCGATCGAGTACGCGAGGGGTCCGGCGAGCATCGCGACGACAGCGAGGGTGGCGCCGCCGGCTGCGACGCGTGTCGCGGTCCGGTCCGTCCCGAGCGTCCGGGCGGCGACGAGCGCGACCGCGCCGACGAGCCCGCCGACGACGACGGCGACCCGCAGCCACGGGAGGAACGTCGACGCCTGCGACAGGAGGGTGTACGACCACCAGGTCGTCGCGAGGACGGCGACGGCCGCGGTGAGCGTGGCCCACCACGTCGTGCGCTGCTCCCACAGGACGCTCGCGCCCATGCCGAACAGGGCGGCGATCGCGGGGGCGAGGGCGACTGTGTAGTACGGGTGGAAGATCCCGGCCATGAAGCTGAACGTCAGCCAGGTGACGACGAGCCAGCCGCCCCACACGACGAAGGCGGCGCGGCGGGCGTCGGTCCGGCGGGCGCGCGCGGTGACGGCGAGCCCGGCGACGAGGAGGATCGCGGCGGCGGGTGCGAGCCACGCGAACTGGCCGGCGAACTCGGACCCGAAGAGGCGCCCGATCCCGGTCTCGCCCCACATCCCGCCGCCGGTGCCGCCGCCTCCGCCGCCGACGGACCCGGTCTCGTCACCGCTGAGGCGACCGAAGCCGTTGTACCCGAAGGTCAGCTCCAGGAAGGAGTTGTTCTGCGACCCGCCGATGTAGGGGCGGGCGCTCGCGGGGACCAGGACGGTGAGCAGGACCCACCAGCCGGCGGACACGACGAGCGCGCCGATGGCGAGGAGCGAGTCGCGGATGCGGCGGGGCCACGACACGGGAGCGGCCCACAGGTAGGCCGCGGCGATGCCGGGCAGCACGAGGAACACCTGCATCTGCTTGGTGAGGAACCCGAACCCGACGGCGACGCCCGCCAGCACTATCCACCGACCGCTGCGGCCGTCTGCTCCGCCGTCGATGGCCCGCAGCGTGCAGTACACGGCCGCGATCATCAGCAGGACGAGCAGCGCGTCCGGGTTGTTGAACCGGAACATGAGGGTCGCGACGGGCGTCACGGCGAGCGCGGCGCCGGCGAGCAGCGCGCCCCCGGCGGAGAACCGGCGCCGGACGGTCGCGTAGAGCAGCCAGACGGACAGGACGCCGAGGATCGCCTGCGGCACGAGGACGGTCCACGAGCTGAGCCCGAAGGCCCGGATCGCGAGCTCTGACAGCCACAGCGAGGCCGGCGGCTTGTCGACCGTGATGGACCCGGCCGCGTCCGACGACCCCCACAGGAACGCGGACCAGCTCTGCGACCCGGCTTGCTCGGCGGCGGCGTAGAACGAGTTGCCGTACCCGTTGACGGACAGGTTCCACAGGTAGAGGACGCCGGTGGCGACGAGCAGCCCGAGGAGGCTGAGGCGCTCCCAGCGGGGTCGGCGGGCGCGGCGCTCGCGGCGGACGCGGATCGAGGCGCCGTCGGACCCGGCGCCGTCGGACCCGGTGCCGTCGGTCGGGGCCACGGGCGGCGCCGGGGGCGCCGTCGGGGCGGGGGCGTGCGCGTCGTACGACGCGGTGCCCCCGGAGGTCTCGTGCGTGGTGGTGGTCATCGGAGGGTCCCCTCGGTGGTGTGGTCGCTGTCGCGCTGGGGCCGGAAGACCCACGAGCGGAACAGCAGGAAGCGCAGGAGGGTCGCGGCCAGGTTGGCGACCATGAGGACGACGAGCTCGACGCCGTGCCCGACGGTCGGCGCCGCGGCGTGCAGGGCGGCGAGCGAGCCGGCGGTCAGCGCCCAGCCGAGCCCGAACACGGCGAGCCCCTGGGCGTGGTGCCGCAGCGCGCCGCCGGGGCCGCGCACGCCGAACGTGTGCCGCCGGTTGAGCCCCGTGTTGAGGACGGCGGTGGCGAGCAGCGCGAGGAAGTTGGCCCACTGGGCGCCGACGGGCCGGGTGAGGAGCAGGTACAGCAGCGCGTAGGCCGCGGTGCAGGCGAGGCCGACGACCGCGAACCGGACGACCTGGTCGAGCAGGCGGCGGCCTGACGGAGCCGGTCCGCTGAGGCGTGACGGAACGGCGGCGCGGACCTCGTCGAGCGGGATGCGGCCGGCGCCGAGGTCGCGCAGCAGGCGCCACACGCCCTTGAGGTCGGCGGTCGCGGTGGCGACGATGTCGACGCGGCTGTCGGGGTCGTCGACCCAGTCGACGGGCACCTCGTGGATGCGCAGCCCGGCGCGCTCGGCGAGGACGAGCAGCTCGGTGTCGAAGAACCAGCCGGTGTCCTCCACGAGGGGGAGGAGCTGGTGCGCGGCGTCGGCGCGGATGGCCTTGAAGCCGCACTGCGCGTCGGAGAACTTCGCGGCGAGGGTGCCGCGCAGGATGAGGTTGTAGCAGCGGGAGATGAGCTCGCGCTTGGGTCCGCGCTCGACGCGGGAGCCGCGCTGCAGGCGGCTGCCGATCGCGACCTCGGAGTGCCCGGACAGGAGGGGCGCCACGAGGGGCAGGAGGGCGGCGAGGTCGGTGGACAGGTCGACGTCCATGTAGGCGAGGACGGAGGCGTCGGACGACCACCACGCCTCGTGGAGGGCGCGTCCGCGGCCCTTGGCGTCGAGGTGCACGACGCGCACGCCGGGCAGCTCCTGCTCGAGGCGGCGCGCGACGGCGAGCGTGTCGTCGGTCGACGCGTTGTCCGCGACGGTGATGCGGGTGCGGAACGGGAGCTGGGTGGTCACGTAGGCGTGGACGCGGCGGACGGACGCCTCGAGCGTGTGACCCTCGTTGTAGACGGGGATCACGAGGTCGAGTGCGGTCGTGGTGCCGTCGCCGGGCCGGACGGGCGCCGGAGCGGGGAGGGGTGCGCGGGCAGGGGTGCCGTTGACACCGTGCGCGTGGCCCGTGGCGCGGCCCGCCGGTCGGGGGAGCTGTGTCGTCGTCATGCTCCGACGATCCGCGCCCCGTCCGTGCGGACCTCAGGCAGACCCTGTGAGCCCCCGATGAGTGGTGGGACTCGAGCGGCACGGTCAACCACGACCGCGGCACGGTCAACCACGACCGCCGCACGGTCAACCACGACCCCCACCGTTGCCCGGCACACCCACGGTGACCCGGGTCGGGCGCAGACGGCTGGATCCGCATCGTGGTCGACTCGTCACCGGTCGTAGCTGACGTCCGCCGGTCGTGGTTGAGGTGCGACGGTCGTGGTTGACGTGCCGCGGTCGTGGCTGACCCCAGACCGGTCGTGGGTGACGCGGGCCGCTCAGGACCCGTGAGCCGCCGGGAGGCGCACGGTGAACGTGGTGCCGGTCCCGGCGCCTCGCGGACCGCCCCCCGGACCGCCCCCCGGACCGGCGGACTCCGCGGTCCGCGTCTCGACGGTGATGGTCCCGCCGTGCGCCTGCACGATGGCGTGCGCGATGGCGAGCCCCAGCCCGGTGGACCCGCCGGTGCGGTTGCGGGCGGAGTCGCCGCGGCTGAACCGCTGGAACAGCGAGGGGACGAGCGCGGCCGGGATGCCGGGGCCGTCGTCGCGCACGGTGAGGAGCACGTCGTCGCCGTCGGCGCGGACGCCCACGACGACACGGGTCCCTTCGGGCGTGTGGACGCGCGCGTTCCCGACGAGGTTGGTGAGCACCTGGCGCAGGCGCGCCTCGTCGCCGACGACGGTGAGGTCCTCGGCGTCGTCGGTGGTGAGGTCGGCGTCGAGGAGGCCGTCGGGCAGCAGGTCGCCGGGTTCGACGGTGACGGCGGCGGGCTCGTCGGGCAGCTCGACGCCGGGGAGCTCGAGCTCGAACCGGTGGTCGGGTCCGGCGGCGTGCGCGTCCGTGACGGCGTCGACGGCGATCGCGGTGACGTCGACGGGGCTGCGGTCGAGGGGTCGGCCGGCGTCGAGGCGTGCGAGCAGCAGGAGGTCTTCGACGAGGACGCCCATGCGCAGCGCCTCGGACTCGATGCGGTCGATGGCGCGGGACGCGTCGGGGGGCAGGGCCTCGGGGGAGCGGCGGACGAGCTCGGAGTAGCCGCGGATCGACGCGAGCGGCGTGCGGAGCTCGTGGGACGCGTCGGCGACGAACTGGCGGACCTGGGTCTCGGACTCGTGCCGGGCGGCGAGCGAGGTCTCGACGTTGTCGAGCATGCGGTTGAGGGCCGCGCCGACCTTGCCGACCTCGGTCCGTTCGTCGGTGTCGCGGTCGTCGACGCCGTGCAGGGAGCCGACCTCGCCGCGGTCGAGCGGCATGGCGGAGACGTCCTCGGCGGCGGTGGCGACGCGGTCGAGGGGTGCGAGCGAGCGCCGCACGAGGTACGAGCCGCCGATCCAGGCGAGCACGGCACCGACGACGACGAGCCCGATCTCGAGGAGGACGTACTGCCGGATGGTGTCGTCGAGCGACGCGGTCGGCATGGCGGTGATCGAGCGCTCGTCGTTGCGGTTGGTGGTCGACACGGCACGGTAGGAGCCGAGGCCGTCGAGGTCGACGGAGTGGACCTGCCCGTCGGACGGGACGGCGGTGAGCTGCGACACCTGCGTGTCGGTGAGCTCGTTGGCGCACCCGTCGGCGTCGAACTGGTAGGCGGCGAACACCGCGCCGTCGCGGTACACGACGTCGATCTGGCCGGCGCCCTGCCCGGGGGTGCGGTCGCCGGCGGGCGGCTGGTCGGCGGGGTCCTGCTCGCCGGAGCCGTCACCCGCGCCGCCTCCCGCGGTGCCGGTCTCCCCGGTCCCCGCGGTGGGGGTGGTCTCGCCGTCGTTGCCGCAGCGTGCGGCCACGCCGGTGAACGCGGGCGAGCCGTCGGTGCCGGCGGTCCCCCCGGTGCCCGCCGCCCCCAGGTCGGGCTGCCCGACGCCGAACCGGTCGCCGCGCGACGGGAAGTTGGCGGCACGCTGGGCCGACGCGCGGAGCTGGTCGTCGAGCTGGTCGGACAGGTGCGCGTGCAGGACGACGGTGCTCACGGCCGCGAGGGCCGCGAGCACCGCGACGAGGATGCCGACGACGACGAGGACGAGCTGGCGCCGCAGCGTCAGCGGGCGTCTCATGCGCCGGACGATACAGCGACGCCGGCGGTCGCGGCGACGGGAGCGTTCGAGGCGGCCGCGGCGGGCTTGAGCACGTAGCCGACGCCGCGGAGCGTGTGGATCATGGGGGCGCGCCCGGCGTCGATCTTGCGGCGCAGGTAGGAGATGTAGAGCTCGACGATGTTGGCCTGGCCGCCGAAGTCGTACTGCCAGACGCGGTCGAGGATCTGCGCCTTGGAGAGCACCCGCTTGGCGTTGCGCATGAGGTAGCGCAGGAGCTCGAACTCGGTGGCGGTGAGGTGGATCTCCTCGCCGTCGCGCGTGACCTCGTGGGCGTCCTCGTCCATGACGAGGTCGCCGACGGTGATGGTGGACTCGCGCTGGGCGGTCGCGGCGCCGCTGCGGCGCAGGAGCGCGCGGATGCGGGCGACGACCTCTTCGAGGCTGAACGGCTTGGTGACGTAGTCGTCGCCGCCGGCGGTGAGCCCGGCGACCCGGTCCTCGACGGCGTCGCGCGCGGTGAGGAACAGCACGGGCACGTACGGGGAGGTCTGGCGGATGCGGCGCAGGACGGAGAGCCCGTCCAGGTCGGGCAGCATGACGTCGAGCACGACGACGTCGGGCGCGACGTCCTTGGCGAGCTTGATCGCGCCCTGGCCGTCGAGGGCTGTGGACACGTCCCACCCCTCGTAGCGCAGGGCCGAGGTGAGGAGCTCGGCGAGGTTCGGCTCGTCGTCGACGACGAGGACCCGGACGGGGGTGCCGTCGGCGCGGGTGAGGCGGAGGTTCTGCGCGGGGGTGCTCATGCCTCCACTGTGAACCCGGTGTGTGAACCGGCGCTGGACCGAGCCTGTGAATCGGCTGGGTCTGCTGCGGGACGGGGAAAAGGGGAGAGGGGCGTCCGGCGCCGTCGCACGATCGTGGGTCGCGTGGTTTC
>NZ_PGTZ01000007.1:386604-860796 GCF_002798015.1 Luteimicrobium subarcticum
GCGGGGGGGGGGGGGGGGGGGGGGGGGGGGGGGGGGGGGGGGGGGGGGGGGGGGGGGGGGGGGCGTCCGGCGCCGTCGCGCGATCGTGGGTCGCGTGGTTTCCTGGAGACAAGGACGTGGCAGGGGAGCTGCGATGCGTGCCAGGAGAACCGTGGCGCGGCGCTCCCGGTCGTTCCTGGCCTGCTGCGTCGTCGCCGCCGTCACACTCGGCGCGGCGGCAGGGTCCGCCGTGCCGACGGGTCCTGTGCGCCTGGAGGTGTGGCGGACCACGGGCGACCGGTCCGAGCTCTTCCACCGGTCCGCGGACGTCGCGTGGCACGCGTCGGCGGCGGCGCCGCAGGGGATGGTCGTCGAGGTCGACCCGACGCGCGTCTACCAGCCCGTCGACGGCTTCGGCGGGGCGATGACGGGCTCGTCCGCGTGGGTGCTGGACCACGACCTGTCGGCGAGCGCTCGCGACGCGCTCCTCACGTCGTTCTACGGCGCGTCGTCGGGGCTGGGCATGACGATGGTGCGCGTCCCGCTGGGCCCGAGCGACTTCAGCCCGGCCGGCCCGGGGACGTACGACGACACCCGGGGCTCGCTGGCGGACTTCTCGTTGGGCACCGACCTGACGACGACGGTGCCGCTGCTGCGCCGTGCGGCGCAGCTCAGCCCGTCGCTGAAGGTGGTGGGCTCGCCGTGGTCGGCACCGGCGTGGATGAAGACGTCGGGGTCGGTCGCCGGGGGCACGCTCGCCGGGTCGTCGTACGCGGTGTATGCGCAGTACCTCGTGAAGGCGGCGCAGGCGTGGGCGGCGCAGGGCCTGCCGCTGTACGCGATGACGGTCCAGAACGAGCCGCTGCTGGACACGCCCGCGTACCCGTCGATGACGCTCACGCCGGGGCAGGAGGCCGCGTTCGTCGGGTACTCGCTCGGGCCGCGGATGGCGGCGGCGGGGCTCGGGACGAAGATCGTGGTCTTCGACCACAACTGGGACACGCCGTCGTACCCGCTGGCGGTCCTGGCGGACCCGGCCGCGCGCCGGTACGCCGCGGGGACGGCGTTCCACTGCTATGGAGGTTCGCCCGCGCGGCAGACCGTGGTGCACGACGCGTACCCGGCCCTGCCGGTGTGGACGACGGAGTGCTCGGGCGGGACGTGGGGGGCGGGGTTCGCGGGCGACCTGGTCTGGGCGTCGGCGAACACGTTCGTCGGTTCGCTGCGGGCATGGTCGCGCGGGGTGCTGTGGTTCAACCTGGCGCTCGACACGTCGGGCGGCCCGACGAGCGGCGGGTGCTCGGGCTGCCGCGGCCTCGTCACGGTCGACCCGGCGACGGGCACGTGGACGAAGAACCCCGAGTACTACGTGATGGCGCACTTCGCGCGGTTCGTGCGTCCGGGCGCGCACCGGGTGGCGTCGTCGACGGCGTCCGGGCAGGTCGACACGGTCGCGTTCGTGAACACGGACGGCTCGACGGTGCTCGAGCTGGTGAACGAGGGCGGCGCCCCCCGGGCCGTGACGGTGCGCTACCGCGGGCGGGACGCGGTCGTCACGCTGCCGGCGCGGTCTCTGGTCACGCTCCGCTGGGCGGGGTGAGGGGACTCCCTGTCGGGTGGGAGCGCGTCGAGCCCGCGAGGGTCGCCGCGAGGATCGCCTCGATCGCGAAGGCGCTCGCGTCGGCGAGGTCCACCGCCTCGGGGTCGAGCAGCCACTGCGTCTGGAGGCCGTCCATGACGCCGATGATCGCGCTGGCCGCACGGGTGAGTGCGGCGTCGCCGAACTCGGGGTCCTGCGGGTCGGTCTCGGGGGCGCTGCCGCCCTCGCCGGTGTCGCGCTCCCGCACGACGGTGCGCAGCGCGTCGGAGATGTCGCCGCGGAGCGTGATGAAGCGTTCGCGGACCCAGTCGCTCGCGGGGTGGCCGTCGGTGACGGCCTCGGCGGTGAGGACGGTGTAGGTCTGGACGATGCCGCGGCGCTCGGAGTTCATCCGGGCGGTCTTGACGAGGTGGCGGAAGAGGTCGAGCCCGCCGGGGATGTGCTGGCCCTCGAGGTGCTCGACGTCGACGAGGTCGCGGTACTCGAGCACGGCCCACAGGAGGCGGTCCTTGGAGCCGAAGTGGTGGAGCACGCCGGCGTGCGTGATGCCGACCTGTTCGGCCACCTCGGCGAGCGACGCGTTGTGGTAGCCCTTCGATCCGAAGGTCCGCATGGCGGCGCGGAGGATCTCCTCGCGGCGTTCGGCGGTGCCGCGGCGGGGGCGTCGGACGCGGTCGGCGGCGGCCTCGGGGAGAGGGGCGCTGACCTGCATGGATGCGCTCCCACCTGCGGTTTCGCGCGAGGGCCTGCGGGTGGAGGCGGCTGCGCTCGACCCGACGTCGCTGTCGGAACTGGTCGTCATGGGCTTAACGATACTGTGACCTTGCGCCACTTACTAACAAGTCAGTAAGTGTGGTTGTATGGCGCTCGCCGGGAGGCCGAGGGAGACCTCGGTCACACCCGGCAGGCGCCCCGCCGTGACGATGCGGTGATCCATCCCGGGCGATGCACAGGACGTACTGACAGGAGCACGGCGTGTCACTGGAGACCACCGCGAGGCACCGCACCACCGCGGAGCTCGAGGCCCTCGCAGCCGAGCTGACGACCGAGGAGAAGGTCGCGCTCGTCGTGGGTGCCGGTCTGTGGACCACCACCGCGATCGACCGCATCGGTCTGCGTCCCGTCGTCATGTCGGACGGCCCCGCCGGGGTCCGTGGTACCGGGGACGTCCCCGGCGAGACGTCCGCGTCGTTCCCGGCCCCCTCCGCCGTCGCCGCCACCTGGGACCGCGCTCTCGTCGCACGGGCCGGCGCGCTCGTCGCCGCCGAGGCCCGCCGCCACGGCGTCGACATGGTCCTCGCCCCCCAGATCAACCTCCAGCGCACGCCCGTCGGCGGCCGCCACTTCGAGTGCTACTCCGAGGACCCGCTGCTCACCGGCGAGATCGCCCACGCCCTCGTCGGCGAGGTCCAGGAGCACGGCGTCGCGATGTGCATCAAGCACTACGTCGCCAACGACTCCGAGACCGAGCGCACCCGCTACCTCGCCCGGGTCGACGAGCGCACGCTCCGCGAGGTCTACCTCGCGCCGTTCGAGCTCCTCGTCGACAAGACCCAGGCCTGGAGCGCGATGGCCGCCTACTCGGGCATCGACGACGGCCGGGTCGCCGCCACCGCGACCGAGCACGCGCCGCTCGTCCAGGACGTCCTCAAGCGCGAGTGGGGCTTCGACGGCGTCGTCGTCAGCGACTGGCTCGCCACCAAGACCGTCGCCGGCGCCGTCCGCGGAGGACTCGACCTCCAGATGCCCGGCCCCGACGGCCCGTGGGGCGACGGCCTGCTCGCCGCGGTCCGCTCCGGCGAGGTCGCCGAGAGCGAGATCGACGACAAGGTCGTCCGGATCCTGCGCCTCGCGGAGCGTGTCGGCGCCCTCGGCGCGGACGGCGTCACGCCGCCCGCCCCCGAGCGGCCCGCCGTGCGGCCCGACGCCTCCGCGCTGCTGCGCGAGCTCGCCGCCCGCTCCGTCGTCATGCTCAAGGACGACGAGCAGCTCGTCCCGCTCGACCTCGAGGCCCTCGCCGCCGAGGCCCGGACGCCGCGCGTCGCGCTCCTCGGACCCGCCGCGGTCGACCCGTTCGTCCAGGGCGGCGGCTCGGGCTTCGTCAACCCCGACCACCTCGTCCTGCCCGTCCCGGCGATCCTCGAAGCCCTCGGCGACGGCGTCCGCGTGGACGTGCACCACGGTGCGCGGGCCCGCGTCAACCCGCCCGAGATCGACGTCGCCGAGCGGTGCACCGACCCCGAGACCGGCGCGCCCGGCGTCCGGGTCGAGCTGCTCGACGCGGGCGGCGCCGTGCTCGCCTCGACCGTCGACGCCGGCTGGTCCGGCTGGTACCCCCTCGTCGAGGACCCGCGCGCCATGGCGCTGCGGCTCGTCGCGGACGTCCGGCTCGACGAGCCCGGCGAGCACGAGCTCGGCGTCGGAACGGTGGGCCGCCACGAGATCCGCGTCGACGGCGCCCTCGTCGCGTCGTCCGACCACGTCGTCGCCGAGGAGATCGTGCTCTCGTCCGGGCACAACCACCCCACCGCGACCACGACCGTCGTGACCGTCGACGAGCCGCGGACCGTGCGCCTCGACGCCCGTCTCCAGGTCGTCCACCCCGTCGGGTACGACTCGTTCGTCCGCGGCGAGGTCGTCCACCGCCTCCCCGGCCCGTCGGCCGAGGCGGACCTCGCGGCCGCCGTCGGGCTCGCCGCCGACGCGGACGTCGCGATCGTCGTCGTCGGCACCACCGAGGAGGTCGAGTCCGAGGGCTACGACCGCCCCGACCTGGACCTGCCGGGCAACCAGGACGAGCTCGTCCGCCGCGTGCTCGCCGCCAACCCGCGCACGATCGTCGTCGTCAACGCCGGCGCGCCCGTGGTGCTGCCGTGGCTCGAGCAGGCCGGCACCGTGCTGTGGTCGTGGCTCGCGGGGCAGGAGTGCGGGGGCGCTCTGTCCGACGTCCTCACCGGCGTCACAGAACCTTCAGGCCGCCTCCCCTGGACGCTCCCGGCCCGTTACCAGGACGTGCCCGTTCCCTCGGCGATCCCCCAGGACGGGGTGGTGTCGTACGACGAAGGCGTCCACGTCGGGTACCGGCAGTGGGAGCGGGACGGGCTCGAGCCCGCCGCCCCCTTCGGCCACGGGCTCGGCTGGACCACCTGGGAGCACCGCTCCGCCGACGTCGCGTCCCGCGGGAACGACGGAGCGGACGGGATCGACCTCGACGTCGAGGTCGCGAACGTCGGCCCCCGGGACGGCCGCGAGGTCGTCCAGGTGTACGTCGAGCCCCCGGCCGGCGGCGGTCACGACCGTCCCGTGCGGTGGCTCGGCGGCTTCGAGGTCGTCGCGGTCGACGCGGGTGAGTCCGCGACCGTCCGCGTCCATGTCCCGCGGCGCGCGTTCGAGGTCTGGGACGTCGCCGCGCACCGCTGGTCCCTGCCCGCGGGCGACTACCGGCTCCGTGTCGGTCGGTCCGTCCGTGACCTACGCCTCGACGTCACCGTCCCGCTCGGCGAGCCGCTCGGCCCGCCGGACGGTCCCGCGGTGGCGCCGGAGTCCCTCACCGCCGGGGCCGCCCCGGCGGGGTGAGCACGCCCACCCTGCCCCGTCTACCTTCCTGATCCACCACTCACCTGTCTGGAACAACCCTCTCCCGTGTCCCGTCATCGGGACCACTCTGTGCAAGGAGGCACATCCGTGAAGATGCGGAAGATCGGCCCCGCCGTCGTCGGTGCGGCAGCCCTGGCCCTCGTCGTCGCCGGTTGCGGCGGCGGCGACGGCGACACGAAGTCCAACGACAAGGGCGGCAGCACCGGTGGCGTCGCCACGCAGCCGCTCGACATCGGTATGCCGAACGGTCCTGTGACCAACAACTCGAACCCGTTCCTCAACACCTCCGCGGGTGCGGCGCTCGGGTACCGGTTCGCCATCTACGAGCCCCTCATGCAGTACAACGACACCGCGCCGGCCGACCCGGCCGTGCCGTGGCTCGCGAAGAGCATCGACTGGAACGCCGACTACACCGAGGCGACGATCACGGCGCGTGACGGCGTGAAGTTCTCGGACGGCACGCCCATGACGGCCGAGGACATCGCCTACTCGATCCAGCTCCGGATCGACAACGCGGCGCTCAACAGCGAGGGCCTGCCCTACAAGAGCCTCACGCAGGACGGTGACAAGGTCGTCGTGACCTTCGAGGGCTCGCAGTTCGTCAACCAGGCCAAGGTCGACAGCCTGTTCGTCGTGCCGAAGCACCTCTGGGAGAAGATCAAGGACCCGACGACGGACCTCGTCCAGACCCCCGTCGGCACCGGCCCCTACGTCTTCAAGAGCTTCTCGGGCCAGACCATCACGCTCGACAAGAACACGAGCTACTGGGGTGGCGACGTCGCGGCCCCGTCGCTGCGGTACACCGCCTACAAGGGGAACGACCCGCAGATCACGGCCCTCCAGACCGGTGAGTCGCAGTGGTCCTGGGTGTTCATCGCGGACTACGAGAACGTGTACGTCAACAAGGACGCCGAGAACAACAAGGTCTACTCGCCGGCCGGCCTGGGCATCGACCAGCTCGTCATGAACAACGAGAAGGGCCCGTTCTCCGACATCGCCCTGCGCAAGGCCACCAACATGGTCCTGGACCGCGAGAAGGCGTCCACGATCGCCGAGTCCGGTCTGTTCCCGGCGCTCAAGAGCATCACGGGCTTCCCGACCCCCGCCGGCGAGTCGTTCATCGCCGACGCGTACAAGGGCCAGGAGTACAAGGTCGACGTCGACGGCGCCAAGAAGGTGCTCACCGACGCGGGCTACACGTACGACGGCGACAAGCTCATGAAGGACGGCAAGCAGGTCGCCGTGACCCTGCAGGACCCGACCGGCTGGAACGACTACATCACGTCGCTGCAGCTCATCGCGACGTCGCTCAAGTCGATCGGTGTCGACGCCAAGGTCGAGACCCCGACGGTCGACGCCTGGACGCAGAACCTCAACGTCGGTGACTTCGACGCGGCGCTGCGCTGGACCGACGGTGGCGCCACGCCGTACCAGATGTACTCGAGCATGTTCGACCCGAAGTACTACCAGCCCCTGGGCAAGACCGCGGCGAACGACCTCGGCCGGTACAACGACCCGGACGCGAAGAAGCAGTTCGAGAACTACATCAACGCGAAGGACGACGCGGGCCGTAAGACCGCCCTCGACGCCCTGCAGAAGCACTGGGTCGAGGACGTCCCCGCGATCGGTGTCGACGCTCGCCCGTCCGCGGCCGAGTACTCCACGAAGTACTACGAGGGCTGGCCGACGGCGGACGACGCCTACGCCGACCCGCAGCCGACCAACATCAACGTGTCGCTGGTGCTCACCAAGCTGAAGCCGGCGTCCTGAGCCGGGTGACGGTCCCGCCGGCCTCGGTGCGTCGGTCGGCGGGGCCGTCACCCTTACCGTCCTCGCGGACGACGGTGCGCCCGGTCCTTCGGGGCCGGGCGCACTCCCGGGCGGGAGCCCGGCCCCCCACGTCTCCCTGTCGGCCCCGGCCGGCATCGTTCCCCAGGTGATCCATGAGTGACGAGAAGAACCCTCCGCCGACGACCGCGCGCGGCGACGTCGTGCTCGAGGCCGTCGGCCTGACCAAGCACTTCCCGGTGCGTGGCCTGCGTTCCGGCGGCGCCGTGGTGCACGCCGTCGACGGCATCGACCTCGAGCTGCGCTCGGGCCAGGTCGTGGCGCTGGTCGGCGAGTCCGGCTCGGGCAAGTCGACGGTCGCACGACTGCTCGCGCGCCTCTACCCGCAGACGAGCGGCGACATCCTGCTGCACGGCAAGCCGGTCACGGCCCGCCGCGGCGGTGACTTCCGTCGGTACGCGCGTCGCGTCCAGATGATCTTCCAGGACCCGTTCGGGTCGCTGAACCCGGTGCACACGGTCCGGTACCACCTGACCCGTGCGCTGCGGATCCACCACAAGGGTCTGCGCGGGCAGGCGCTCGAGACGGCCCTGCGCGAGCTGCTCGAGCGCGTCCACCTGACGCCCGAGCGGTACATCGACAAGTTCCCGCACGAGCTGTCGGGCGGCCAGCGGCAGCGCATCGCGATCGCGCGTGCGCTCGCGGCCGACCCGGAGGTCCTGCTCGCGGACGAGCCGATCTCGATGCTCGACGTGTCGATCCGCGTCGGCATCCTCAACCTCCTGCAGGACCTGCGCGACCGCCTCGGCATCGCGATCCTGTACATCACGCACGACATCGCCTCGGCCCGCTACTTCGCGGACCGCACCCAGGTGATGTACGCCGGTCGTCCCGTCGAGGCGGGCGACAGCGAGTCGGTGACGCAGGAGCCTGCGCACCCCTACACGCAGCTGCTCGTCCGGTCCGCGCCGGACCCCGACGACCTGTCGGGCGCCGACCGCAACGCCGGCCGCGGCGAGCCGCCGAACATGGTGCGCCCGCCCGCCGGGTGCCGGTTCAACCCGCGCTGCCCGTTCGCGACCGACCTGTGCCGCGAGGTCGTCCCGCCGCTCCTGCCGATCTCGCCGCAGCGTTCGGTCGCCTGCTGGGGCTACGCCGCACAGGTCCCGGGAGGGCTCGAGACCGCTCCGGCGGGCGCTGTCCTCCCCGACCTGGGGAGCGACGCCGTCCCGGTCCAGCTCACCGAGACCGTCCACGCCGCACCGACCCAGGGGGTGACCCGGTGAAGTTCCTCTTCCGTCGCCTGTTCTTCTACGCGCTCACGGCGTGGGCCGCCGTGACCATCAACTTCTTCGTGCCGCGTGTCATGAAGGGTGACCCCGTCCAGTCGCTCATCAACCGCTACCAGGGCCAGATCGACCAGGACGCCGTCCACTCGCTGTACGTGCTCTTCGGCCTCGACAAGAAGCAGAGCCTCTGGCAGCAGTACGTCGAGTACTGGGGCCAGATCCTCCACGGGAACCTCGGCATCTCGTTCACGTTCTTCCCGACGCCGGTCTCCGACGTCATCCGGACGTCGCTGCCCTGGACCGTCGGGCTCGTCGGCATGGCGACCGTCATCGCGGTCGTCCTGGGCACGCTGTTCGGCACGTACCTCGGCTGGCGCCGCGGCACCTGGGCCGACTCGTTCCTGCCCGTCATGACGTTCTTCTCGTCGGTGCCGTACTTCTGGCTCGGCCTGCTGTTCATCGCGGTCCTGGCCGTGGCGTTCCCGGTCTTCCCGGCGAGCAACGCGTACACGCCGGGGCTCGAGGCGTCGTTCTCGTGGCCGTTCATCCAGTCGGTCGTGCAGCACGCGTTCCTGCCGGCCCTGACGATCGTGCTGTCGTCCGTCGCCGGCTGGATCCTCGGCATGCGCAACATGATGGTCACCGTCGGGTCCGAGGACTACGTGACGGTCGCGCAGGCCAAGGGCCTGCCGGAGCGGCGCGTCATGTACGGCTACGCGGCCCGCAACGCCGTCCTGCCCCAGGTGTCCAGCTTCGCGCTGTCGCTCGGCTTCGTGGTGTCGGGCTCGCTCGTCATGGAGCTCGTGTTCTCCTACCCGGGCATCGGTACCCAGCTCCTCGCCGCCATCGGCGCCAAGGACTACCCGCTGATGCAGGGCATCTTCCTCGTCATCACGCTGGCGGTGCTGCTCGCGAACATCCTCGCGGACGTCGTCTACGTGTTCCTCGACCCGCGCACCCGTCAGGAGGGGTGAAGATGTCCAATCTCCCCATCGATCCCGCTGCCGCCGCCCCGCTGGGCGACGAGCAGCTCCCCGTCCCCGAGGTCACCGAGGGGTCCCCCTCGGGCAAGGCGCCGCACCGCAAGAAGTTCGTCTTCGTGCGCAACGCCAAGTCGATCACCGGCCTCACGATCCTCGTGGTGTTCCTCGTCCTGGCCGTCATCGGCCCGTGGATCGCGCCGCACGACCCGAACGAGACCACGCTCGACCTGCTCGCCGGGCCGTCCGGGGCGCACTGGCTCGGCACGGACCACCTGGGCCGTGACGTGTTCTCCCAGCTCCTCGTCGGGACGCGCGCCGTCATGATCGTCGGTCTCGTCACCGGCATCGGTGCGACGCTCCTCGCGGTGCTCGTCGGGGTGACCGCGGGCTTCCTCGGCGGGGTCACCGACGAGATCCTGTCGGCCCTCGCGAACATCTTCCTGGTGCTCCCTGCGCTGCCGCTGATCATCATCATCGCCACGCAGATCGAGGGCATCAACAGCCTCGACATCGCGATCGTGCTCGCGCTGACGGGCTGGGCGTGGGGTGCGCGGGTGCTCCGTGCCCAGACCCTGTCGCTGCGCGGCCGCGACTTCATCGAGGCCGCCCGGGCGACCGGCGAGTCCACGGGCCGCATCGTCTGGTTCGAGACCCTCCCGAACCTCACGGCGATCATCGCGTCGAGCTTCGTCTCGACCGTGACGTTCGCGGTGCTGTCGCAGACCACCCTCGCGTTCATCGGCGTCACGCCGCTGGACGACTGGAGCTGGGGCACCGTCCTGTACTGGGCGCAGTCCAACCAGGCGCTGTCCCGTGGCGCGTGGTGGTGGTTCGTCCCCGCCGGCCTGCTCGTCGCGATCCTCGGCATGGCGCTCACGCTCGTGAACTTCGGCATCGACGAGTTCGTGAACCCGCGCCTGCGGCTCGCGGGCATGTCCGCCCGCCAGATGCGCCGCAGCGGCATCCGTCCGCGCATCGGCTTCACCGCGCGGGTCCGTGACCTGCCGCGCACGTACGACCACCCGACGCCCGTCGCCCGCGCGGCGACGACGTCCGGCAGCACCACCGGCTCCGGTGGTCCCAGCACCCCTGGGACGTCCGGCGCCGCCACCGTGAAGGAGACGGTCCGATGAGCCCCGCAGTCGACACGACCCCGGCGTCGTCGCCGCGCCCCGCCACCGCGCGGACCCGGGCGGAGGGGACGGGCGCGCGCCCCATCCTCGAGATCAAGGACCTCGCCGTCGACTACGGCTACGGCGAGAACCGCGTCAAGGCCCTCCGCGGCGTCAACCTCACGCTGCACGAGGGCGAGGTGCTCGGGCTCGCGGGCGAGTCGGGCTGCGGCAAGTCGACCCTCGTGTACGGGGCGACGCGCCTGCTCCCGCCGCCCGGTCTGATCAGCGCCGGCGAGGTCCTCTACCACCCGGCCGACGGCAGCGCCCCGATCGACCTGCTGCGCCAGTCCGACGCGGACCTCCGTGCCGGCCGGTGGCAGGACATCGCGGTCGTCTTCCAGGGCGCGATGAACTCGCTCAACCCGGTGCACCGGATCGGCCGCCAGCTCGAGGACGCCATCAAGGCGCACCGCCCGAAGTCGACCGGGAAGGAGCGCGAGGCACGCTCGCGCGAGCTCCTCGAGATGGTCGGCATCTCGGCCGAGCGCGTCCGCTCGTACCCGCACCAGCTCTCGGGCGGCATGCGGCAGCGCGTCATGATCGCCATGGCGCTCGCCCTCGAGCCGCGCGTCCTGATCATGGACGAGCCGACCACCGCGCTCGACGTCGTCATGCAGCGGCAGATCCTCGAGCAGGTCCAGGACCTGCGGGACCGCCTCGGGTTCGCCGTCATCTTCATCACGCACGACGTGTCGCTGCTGGTGGAGGTCGCGGACCGCATCGCGATCATGTACGCGGGCGAGATCGTGGAGGAGGCGTCGGCGTCCGACGTGTACCGCCGCCCCCGCCACCCGTACTCGTACGGTCTGCTGCACTCGTTCCCCCCGTTGCACGGCCCGCGCCGCGAGCTCCAGGGCATCCCGGGCTCGCCGCCCGACCTGCAGAACCTGCCGTCCGGCTGCCCGTTCCGGGTGCGCTGCAAGCACGTGATGCCGGAGTGCGCCGACGTGCACCCCGAGCTCGGCCGGACCGCGTTCGACGAGCCGCGGCGCGAGGTCGCCTGCCTGCTGCACGACGCGGGCCACCAGGTGCCCGAGGAGCTGTCGGTCTAACCGGCGTGCTGCGAGGCCCGGGCCGGCGGGACGCACCTTCGGGTGCGTCCCGCCGGCCCGGGCCTCGTGCCGTTCGCGTGCGGCTCCGGGACGGAAGCGTGAAGGGTTCGGCGGACCCGGCGGAACGGCGCCCCGCACGCCCGCGAGTGCCCTACGGTGGTCCGGTGAACGCGTCCCCGCCCGTGACGGCGCCCCCGCGCCCGCCCGTGCGGGACCGTCTCGTGCCGGACGGCGTGCGACGCGCCGTCGCGGTCGTGTGCGCCGTCCTCCTCGCCGTGTCCGTCTTCGTGCTGTGGTGGGCGTTCGTCGACACGATCCGCGGGCAGGGCGTGGACGAGCTCGCGCGCCGCGGTGCCACGTACGGCCAGGGCCAGCTCTGGCAGGTCGCGTCGCCCGTGCTCGACGTGGTGTCCGTCTCCTTCGTGGCCGTCGGCATCGCCACCGCGATGGCCGTCGCGCTGCTGCGTCGTCGGTGGGGGCTCGCTGTCCAGGTGGCGGTGCTGGTCGCCGGGGCGAACCTCACGACCGAGGTGCTCAAGCACGTCGTGCTCGACCGTCCGCACCTCCTCGCGGGGTGGACGGGGGAGAACGGGCTGCCGAGCGGTCACACGACGGTCGCCGCGTCCGTGTCCGCCGCGCTCGTCCTCGCGTCGTCGCGGCGCGTCCGCCCGTTCGTGGCGCTCGCCGGCGCCTGCTACACCGCGCTGACCGGCGTCTCCACCCTCGTCGGGCAGTGGCACCGGCCGAGCGACGTCGTCGCCGCGCTGTGCGTCGTCGGTGCCTGGAGCTGCGCCGTGTGCGCGGTGACACCGCGCTCGTCGCTCGACGTCGTCGAGCTGGACGGCACCGGCCGGGTGCCCCGCGCGGTCGGCTCGTACGTGACCGCCGTGGTCCTGCTGGGGGCCGCCGGGCTCGCCGGTGCGGTGGCGCTCGGCGCCCTGCACGACGTCCTCGAAGCGGTCGAGGACATGCTGGGGGCCCTGTGGGCGATCCGTCGCAGCGTCCAGGTGACTGCGTATATTGGTGGCGCGTTCGGCGTCGTCGCGACGACCTGCCTGGTCTTCACCGTCATCCTCGCCGTCCGCCAGCTGACCGCGGTCTCGCGGCGCACGTCGCGTCGCACCACGGGGTAGCGCTCACCGGCGCGGGCCGCACTGGCCCCCGCCGACTCAGGGAAGCAGGAACGCATGTCCAACGGTCGCAAGCTCGTCATCGTCGAGTCCCCGACGAAGGCCAAGAAGATCGCCGGGTATCTCGGCGACGACTTCGAGGTCGAGGCGAGCGTGGGCCACATCCGCGACCTGCCGCAGCCCTCCGAGCTGCCCGCGGACATGAAGAAGGGCCCGTTCGGCAAGTTCGCGGTCGACGTCGACGGCGGCTTCACCCCGTACTACGAGGTGTACCCGGACAAGAAGAAGAAGGTCGCGGAGCTCAAGCGCCTCCTCAAGACGGCCGACGAGCTCTACCTCGCGACCGACGAGGACCGCGAGGGCGAGGCCATCGCGTGGCACCTGCTCGAGGAGCTGCGCCCCAAGGTCCCCGTCAAGCGCATGGTGTTCCACGAGATCACGCCCGAGGCCATCCGCCGTGCGCTCGAGAACACGCGCGACCTGGACGAGAACCTCGTCGACGCGCAGGAGACCCGCCGCATCCTCGACCGCCTCTACGGCTACGAGGTGTCGCCGGTGCTGTGGCGCAAGATCCGCCAGGGCCTCTCGGCGGGCCGCGTGCAGTCCGTCGCGACCCGGCTCGTCGTGGAGCGCGAGCGCGAGCGCATGGCGTTCGTCCCGGCGTCCTACTGGGACGTCACGGGCCGGTTCGCGCCCGTCGAGGGCGCGGTCGACGCGGGTCAGGGCTTCTCGGCGCGGCTCGTGCAGCTCGGCGACTCCCGCGTCGCGACGGGCCGTGACTTCGACGACCGGGGCGGGATGGTCCCCGCTGCCGTGCGCGACGGTGTCGTCCAGCTCGACGAGGCGGCCGCGCAGGCCGTCGTGACCGGGCTCGCGGACGCCGACTTCGCCGTCCGCAGCCTCGACACGAAGCCGTACACGCGTCGGCCGGCCGCGCCGTTCACGACGTCGACGCTCCAGCAGGAGGCCGGGCGCAAGCTCCGCATGTCGTCGCGCCAGGCGATGCGCGTCGCGCAGGGCCTGTACGAGAACGGCTACATCACCTACATGCGGACCGACTCGCCGTCGCTGTCGGCCGAGGCCACGGACGCGGCACGGCGGCAGGCCGCCGAGCTGTACGGCGCGGAGTACGTCCCCGACGCACCCCGGTCGTACGTCTCCAAGGCGAAGGGCGCCCAGGAGGCCCACGAGGCGATCCGCCCTGCGGGCGACGCGTTCCGCACCCCCGCGCAGGTCGCGAAGGAGCTGCGCGGCGACGAGTTCCGCCTGTACGAGCTCATCTGGAAGCGCACGGTCGCGTCGCAGATGGCGGACGCGCGCGGCTCGACCGCGACGGTCCGGCTGGGCGCGCCGCTGCCCGACGGCCGCGACGCGCTGTTCACGGCGTCCGGCACGGTCATCACGTTCCGCGGGTTCCTCGCGGCGTACGAGGAGGGCTCGGACACCGACCGGTACGCCGAGGACGGCTCGCCCGCCGACGGCAGAGCACTCGGCGCGGGCGGCTCGACCGACGGGGACGCGAGCCGTCTGCCGCGGGTCGCCGAGGGCGACGCGCTCGACGGGTCCGACCTCGAGGCCGGCGGCCACTCGACGTCCGCGCCCCCGCGCTTCACGGAGGCCAGCCTCGTCAAGAAGCTCGAGGAGCTCGGCATCGGCCGGCCATCGACGTACGCGTCGACCATCTCGACCGTCCAGGACCGCGGCTACGTGACGACGCGCGGCCAGGCGCTCGTGCCGAGCTGGCTCGCGTTCGCGGTGACGCGACTGCTCGAGGAGCACTTCGACCGGCTCGTGGACTACCGGTTCACCGCCGAGATGGAGGAGGACCTCGACGAGATCGCCGCGGGCGAGCGCGACCGCGTCGAGTGGCTCAGCGAGTTCTACTTCGGGTCCGACGCGGGCACGCAGGCCGCGGACGCGGAGGCGGGCGGCCTGCGGGGGCTCGTCGAGAACCTCGGCGAGATCGACGCGCGCGGCATCAACTCGATCGACGTCGGCGAGGGCATCCAGGTGCGCATCGGGCGCTACGGCCCGTACGTCGAGGACAACGGGGTCGAGCTCGCGGAGGGTCAGACGCCGCCGCGCGCGTCGATCCCCGACGAGATCGCCCCGGACGAGATGACGGTCGCGAAGGCGCGCGAGCTGCTGGCCGCGGGCGCCGACGACGGCCGCGAGCTGGGCGTCGACCCCGAGTCCGGGTACACGATCATCGCGAAGGCGGGTCGCTACGGCCCGTACGTCACCGAGGTGCTGCCCGAGCCGCAGCTCGACGAGGGCCTGTCCGCGGCGGCGAAGAAGAAGGCGCTCGCGGCGCTCCCCAAGCCGCGCACCGGCTCGCTGCTCAAGTCCCAGGACCTCGCCACGGTGAGCCTGACGGAGGCTCTCGCGCTGCTGTCGCTGCCGCGCGTCGTGGGCACCGACCCGGAGTCGGACGCCGTCATCACGGCGCAGAACGGCCGCTACGGCCCGTACCTCAAGAAGGGCACGGACTCGCGGACCCTGCCGTCCGAGGAGTCGATCTTCACGGTCACGCTCGCCGAGGCGCTCGAGATCTACGCGCAGCCGAAGCGGGGTCGTGGCGCGACCACCGCGCCGCCGCTCAAGGAGCTCGGGGACGACCCCGTGTCGGGCAAGCCGATCGTCGTCAAGGACGGCCGGTTCGGCGCGTACGTCACCGACGGCACCACGAACGCGACGCTCCGCAAGGACGACGCGGTCGAGTCGATCACGGCCGAGCGCGCCCAGGAGCTGCTCGCGGAGAAGCGCGCGAAGGGGCCGGCCAAGAAGCCTGCGCGCCGCACGACGACGGCAAGGTCGACCACCAAGAAGGCGCCCGCCGCGAAGAAGTAGCGCGGGTCGCGCGCCGCCCGGCGCGGGTGCACCGGGCGGTGCGCGGATAGCCTGGGGGGATGAGCACCGACGACGTGGTCCTGACCGCCCAGGCGGCCGCCGACGAGGCAGGCATCGCCCCCGACCCGCGGAGCGCACCGCCCGTGCGCTGGGGGATCCTCGGGGCCGGCGGGATCTCGGGCTCGTTCGCGGAGGCGGTGCGCCGGTTCACGAACGGCACCGTGACGGCGGTGGGCTCGCGGCAGCGCACCAAGGCGGAGTCGTTCGCGTCCGCGCACGAGATCGCGCGCGCGCACGGCAGCTACGAGGACCTCGTCGAGGATCCGGACGTCGACGTCGTGTACGTCGGGACGCCGCACTCGCACCACCACGAGCACGCGCTGCTGGCGCTGTCGGCGGGCAAGCCGCTCCTGGTCGAGAAGGCGTTCACGCGCAACCACACCGAGGCGCTCGAGGTGTTCGACGCGGCCCGCTCGGCCGACCTGTTCGTCATGGAGGCCATGTGGACGCGGTTCCTCCCGCACGTGCTCGCGCTGCGGGAGGCGCTGGCCGCGGGTGAGATCGGTGAGGTCAAGACGTTCCTCGGGTCCTACGGCGCCCGGTTCCCGTTCGACCCGTCCCACCGGGCGTACGCGCCCGAGCTGGCCGGGGGAGCGCTGCTCGACATCGGCGTGTACCCGATCTCGTTCGCGCACGACCTGTTCGGCGCCCCGGGGAACGTGTCGGCCAACGGCACGCTCACCGAGACGGGCGTCGACGGGCAGGCCGTCGTGGCGCTCGACTTCGCGGACGGCGTGCACGCGGCCATCTCGACGACGCTGTGGGCGTGGACGCCGGAGAACATCACCGTGGGCGGCACGGACGGCTACGTGACCACCGACCGGTGGACGTACGGCGGAGGCGGCTTCACGGTGCACGCCCCGGACGGCGAGGTCCGCCGCCGCTACGAGGGTTTCCGCGGCGAGGGCAAGCAGTACCAGGCGGCCGAGGTCGCGCGCTGCCTCGACGCCGGGGTCACGCAGAGCGAGCGCATGTCGTGGCAGGACACGCTCGACGTGCTGCGCACCCTCGACGAGATCCGCCGCCAGGTCGGGGTCGTGTACCCGGGCGAGGAGTGACCCCGGGTCCGACGGACCCGGCGGCTAGGGTGTCGGGGGTGACCTCCACCGCGCCTTCCGACACGCCTCTCGACCCACCGCGCGGGGTCTTCGTGTCGTTCGAGGGCGGCGACGGCGTCGGCAAGTCCACCCAGGCCCGCCTGCTGGGTGCCTGGCTGGGCGACGTGCTGGGCCGCGAGGTCGTGCTGACGCGCGAGCCGGGCGGCACCGACCTCGGACGCGTCCTGCGCGATGCGGTCCTGCACGGCGACCACGTCGCGCCGCGCGCCGAGGCGCTCCTGTACGCGGCCGACCGGGCGCACCACGTCGCGACGCTGGTGCGGCCCGCGCTCGAGCGCGGGGCCGTCGTCATCACGGACCGCTACCTCGACTCGTCCGTCGCCTACCAGGGCGCCGGCCGCGAGCTCGCCGCCGACGAGGTCGAGCGGCTGTCCCTGTGGGCCACCAGCGGGCTGCTGCCCGACGTGACGGTGCTGCTCGACCTCGACCCCGCGGTCGCCTCCGAGCGCCTGGGCCGGCGGCCCGGGCAGACGCTCGACCGGCTCGAGTCCGCCGGCGACGCGTTCGCGCAGCGGGCCCGCGAGGCGTTCCTCGCCCGCGCGGCCGCGGAGCCGGAGCGGTGGGTCGTGGTCGACGCGTCCGCGACGGTCGAGGACGTGCAGAGCCAGGTGCGTGTCGACGTGGCGGCACGGCTGGGCCTCGGGGCCCTCGACGCGCACGGTTCCGGGGCGGCGGGCGGTGACGTCCGGTGACCGTGTGGGACGGCCTCGTCGGCCAGGACGCCGCCGTCGAGGTGCTGCGCGCCGCCGCCTCCGACCCGCAGCGCATGACCCACGCCTGGCTCCTCACCGGGCCGCCCGGGTCGGGACGGTCGAACGCTGCCCGGGCATTCGCCGCCGCGCTGCTGTGCCCGTACGGCGGGTGCGGCGAGTGCCACGAGTGCACGACGGCGCTCGCGGGGACGCACGCGGACGTCGAGGTCGTCGCGACGGAGGCCGCGGTCCTGCGTCGGCAGGACGTCGAGCCGCTCGTCCAGCTCGCGCAGCGCTCGCCGTCCGGCGGGCGCTGGCGCGTCATCGTGATCGAGGACGCCGACCGGCTCAACGAGACGTCCGGCAACGCGCTGCTCAAGGCGATCGAGGAGCCGCCGCCGCGCACCGTGTGGGTGCTGTGCGCGCCGAGCCCGCAGGACGTGCTGGTGACCATCCGGTCGCGGTCGCGCTCCGTGGTGCTCCGGGTGCCGCCGGTGGACGCCGTGGCCCGGCTGCTCGTCGAGCGTGACGGGGTCGACCCGGCGCTGGCCGAGGTCGTCGCGCACGCGTCGCAGTCGCACATCGGGCTCGCGCGGCGCCTGGCGCGCGACCCGGAGGCGCGCCGTCGCCGTCGCGAGACGCTCGACCTGGCCCGGCGCATCCGCGGGGTGCCCGACGCGGTGATCGCGGCCGGGCAGCTCGTCGAGGTCGCGCAGACGGAGGCGCGCGCCGCGACCGAGGAGCGTGACGCGAACGAGAAGGCGGCGCTGTACCGGGCGCTGGGCGCGGAGGAGGGCAAGCCGCTGCCGCCCGCGCTGCGCAGCCAGCTCAAGCAGCTCGAGGACGAGCAGAAGCGCCGGGCGACGCGCGCGCAGCGCGACGTGCTCGACCGGGCGATGACGGACCTGCTGTCGCTCTACCGGGACGTTCTCGTCGTGCAGCTCGGTGCGCAGGTCGACCTGGTCAACGTCGAGCTCCGCGAGGCCGTCGAGCGGCTCGCCGAGGACTCCACGCCCGAGCAGAACCTGCGCCGCATGGACGCGATCGGCGTCGCGCGCGAGCGGCTCGCCGCGAACGTCGCGCCTCTCCTCGCCGTCGAGGCGATGGCGGTCGCGCTGCGCCCGCAGGGCTGAGGCGAGCCTCAGCCCTTCCGGTCGTCGTGTCCGGTGACGGCGCCGGGGGCGGTGTCGGGCCCGGCGGGCGGCAGGGTGCCGTCCACGTCGTCCGCGTCGGTCGTCTCGCCGTTGCTCGCCCGCAGCGCACGTGCCTGCTCGATGTCCTTCGCACGCTTCTCGGCGGCCTTGTCGCTCGCCTTCGTGTCGCGCAGGGGGAGCTGCACCTGCTCCTCGGCGGCGACACCCGCCTGCAGCTCGCGGCCGCGTTCGAGCTCGGCGTCGAGCTCGGCACCCAGCAGCAGGACCATGCAGAGCAGGTAGACCCACAGCAGCAGGATGAACAGGCCCGCGAGCGTGCCGTAGGTGGCGTTGTAGCTGGACGCGTTGGCGACGTAGAAGCCGAACAGGAGCGTCGCGATCGCGCCCACGACGAGGGTGAGGACCGCGCCCGCGCTCAGCCACCGGAACTTCGGCTGCTTGATGTTCGGGGTGCCCCAGTAGAGCAGCCCGATCAGCACGATCACGAGGATCACGACGACGGGCCACTTCACGATGTTCCACACGGTGACCGTGGTCGACGACAGCCCGATGAGCTCGCCGACCTGGTGCGCGAGCGACCCCGAGAGGACCATCGCCCCGATGATCAGCACCACGAGCACGAACACGATCGCCGTGATGAGCAGCATCCAGGGGCGCAGCTTCCACACGGGCCGACCCTCGGGCACGCCGTAGATCTTGTTCATCGCGCGGGAGAACGCGCCGACGAACCCGGATGCCGACCACAGCGCCAGCACGAGCCCGATGACGAGCGCCCAGCCCGACCCGGTGCTGCCCGCGATCGGCCGGATGAACGACTCGACCTGGTCGAGGGTCTGCGGCGGCGCGAAGTCCTTGAGGGTGTCGAGGGTGTCGCTGATCGCCTTCTCCGGGTCTCCGACGAAGCCGAGGAGCGACACGAGCGCGACGGTCGCCGGTGCGGCGGCGAGCAGCGCGTTGAAGGTCAGCGCCGCCGCGAGGTCCTGGCAGCCGTCTGCCTGGAACTCGCGCAGCGTGCGCTTGGCCACGTAGATCCACGACTTCGACGTCAGCTCGCGGGTCGACGTCGACCCCTGGGCGTCCTCCGTGCCGTGGCTGTCCGTCGTCGAGGGTGCCATCCGTCCAGTCTGGGACGACTCGCGGACCCTCGCGCGCCGACGGGTACGGTTGCCCGGTGACCCTCGGCCTCGCCCCGTCCACCGTGCTCTCCCGCCGCTCTCCCCGCCTGCTCGCCGTCGTCGGCGCGCTCGTCGTCGCACTGCTCGCCGGCTGCGGCCTCGGAGGGGCGGACGACGACGGCGGGACGTCGTCGTCGACGCTGTCGCCCAGCCAGCTGGCCGCCCCGCAGGGCTTCGAGACGTACTACACGCAGACGGTCACGTGGAAGAAGTGCGGCGACGGGTTCGTGTGCGGCACGTTCCGTGCGCCCGTGTCGTGGCAGGACGCGTCGTCGGGCTCGATCTCGCTCGCCGCCAAGGTGCACCGGGCGACCGGGACGCGCATCGGCTCGCTGCTCATCAACCCGGGCGGCCCGGGCGGGTCGGGGATCGACCTGGTGGACAGTGCGCCGTCGATGCTCGGCAAGAGCGTGCTCGACGCGTACGACGTCGTGGGCTTCGATCCGCGCGGCGTGGGGCAGTCGACCGAGGTGACGTGCCTCGACGACGCCGAGAAGGACCGCCAGCTCTCCACCTGGTACCCCGAGACGGCTGTGGGTCTCGCCGCGATGGAGAAGGACGCGAAGCAGTGGGCGGACGCCTGCGTGAAGAACACCGGTGACCTGCTGGGCCACGTCGACACCCAGTCCGTGGCGCGCGACATGGACATGATGCGCGCCGTGCTCGGCCAGGCGAAGCTCGACTACCTCGGGTACTCGTACGGCACGCAGATCGGGTCGACGTACGCGGCCCTGTTCCCGAGCCACGTCGGACGCATGGTCCTGGACGGGGCGATCGACCCGACGCTGTCGTCCGACGAGACCAGCGTGCAGCAGGCCGTCGGGTTCGAGAACGCGCTGCGCGACTACGTGAAGGACTGCGAGACGGGGTCGTCGTGCCCGCTCAGCGGTGGGGTCGACGCCGGCATGGCGCAGATCAAGCGTCTCTTCGACGAGACGAAGGTGCGCCCGCTGCCGACGTCGGACGCCGACCGCCCGCTCACGGCCACGCTCGCGTTCTACGGGGTGGCCGTGACGCTGTACAGCCAGTCGTCGTGGTCGTACCTCACCGCCGCGCTCTCGCAGGCCATCGACAAGGGCGACGGGACGATCCTGCTGAACCTCGCCGACCAGTACAACGACCGGAACTCCGACGGCTCGTTCTCGACGAACTCGTCCGAGGCGTTCCGTGCCGTCGGTTGCCTCGACGACCCGGGGTCGTCCGACCTCGCGACCATGACGAAGCTCGCCGACCAGGTCGAGTCGGAGGCGCCGACCGTCGGCTCGTTCTTCTCTTACGGCGGCGTCGGGTGCAAGCCCTGGCCGTACCCGCAGGTGAAGCAGGAGGGGGACGTCCACGCGAAGGGCGCGGCGCCCATCGTGATCGTCGGGACGACGAACGACCCCGCCACCCCGTACGCGTGGGCGCAGGGCCTCGCGAAGGCGCTCGACTCGGCCGTGCTGGTCACGTACGAGGGCGAGGGGCACACGGCCTATCGGCGCGACAACACCTGCATCGCCGACCTCGTGGACGACTACCTGGTCGACGGCAAGGTGCCCGCCGAGGGCAGCACGTGCTCCTGACACGGCCTCGCGCGGCCGCGTGACGGGCCGGTTTGGGAACCGGCGCCCGGACCGGCTACAGTAGGGCGCGCTGGCCGGGGCGGAGACGCCACAGCCCAGCACGCCGCCTTAGCTCAGTCGGTAGAGCGTCTCACTCGTAATGAGAAGGTCAACAGTTCGATTCTGTTAGGCGGCTCAGACGATCAGGCCCGGAACCTCAACGGTTCCGGGCCTGATCTGCGTGTGGACGGGGACGGTCTGGCCGTGGCGTTCCGCGTGTGTCCGACCATCGACGTCCCATCAGGTCGACGACGCTACGCGAACGATTACTTAGAGGATCTGGACGGCATTGCCTATAGTATTTGAACGCTTTGGGCTATAGGATCTGGACGACGGGGACGGCGTTCGGAAGGGTGCGGAGATGTATCGAAGGCGCGTCGTCGACGCCGAGCTGTCGTCTCGGATGCGCGCTGCGGGCGCGGTGCTCATCGAGGGCCCCAAGGCGTGCGGCAAGACGGCGACTGCGCAGCAGGTAGCGACGACGACGTTTCGGATGGACCTCGACGACGGGGCACGCAGGCTGGTCGGCACGGCACCCGAGGTTCTCCTGGCGGCGGCGCCACCGGTCCTCTTCGACGAGTGGCAGGAGACGCCGAGACTCTGGAACCTCGTCCGCCGGGAGGTGGACGACGAGCCGGGTGTTCGCGGCCGCTACCTCTTGACGGGGTCGGCCACGCCCGACGACGACACCCGGAGGCACTCAGGAGCCGGGCGCTACTCGTACCTACGGATGCGCCCGATGAGCCTGTTCGAGCGAGGCGTGTCGACGGGAGCCGTGTCCCTCCGAGACCTGTTCGACGGCACGCTCGTCCCGGGGCTCGATCCCGGGGTCGGGGTGCCGCAGCTCGTGGACCAGCTCGTCATCGGCGGGTGGCCCGACCTGCTCGACGCCACAGCGCGCGATGCCCAGCAGTGGCTCGCGGACTACCTCCGCACCGTCGTCGAGGTGGACCTCCCGCGTCTCGGGGTGCGCCGCGACCCCGCGACCCTCCTCCGCCTTCTGGCGTCGCTGGCGCGGGGGGTCGGAACGCAGGTCACGGTCCAGTCGCTCTCCAAAGACGTTGGTGGTGCGGACGGTCCTTTGAGGCGCGGGACGGTTGCCGACTACCTCGAGGCGCTCGAACGGCTGATGCTGACCGAAGACCTTCCCGCATGGGGCGGTCACATGCGATCGACGACGCCGCTGCGGAAGTCTCCGACGCGCTACATGGTGGATCCCTCTCTCGGTGTGGCAGCGCTCGGCCGCGGCCCGGAGCAGCTACTCCACGACATGAACGCCACGGGCTTCCACTTCGAGGCAATGGTCGTCCGCGACCTGCGTATCTACGCACAGCCGCTCGGAGGTCATCTGTCGCACTGGCGTGACAACAACGGCCACGAGGTGGATGTGGTGGTGACGCTTGCCGACGGCCGTTGGGGGGCCCTCGAAGTGAGGATGGGGCCCGACTCCGTCGACTCGGCCGCCGCCTCCTTACTCCGGTTCCAGGAGAAGGTCGACGTCGAACGGCTCGGTGCGCCAGTTTTCCTGGGGGTGGTCACCACGCGCACGGCAGCGTACCGACGCCCCGACGGCGTGTACGTGCTGCCGGTCGCCGCACTCGGACCGTGACTGGCGGACTTTCGGCGATCCCAGGGGGGCGTCTCAAGCGGTGCGGGGGAACGTCGCCCACACCGTCTTCGTCGTCTCGCCGCGGTACCAGCCGACCGTGTCGGACAGCCGTCGCGTGAGGTGCATGCCGATGCCGCCCTCGCCGAGGTCTCGTCCGCCGGCGAAGACCGGGATGTTCCGGAGGGCCTGGTCCGTCACCTCGAGCAGGAAAGCCGGGTCGTCGCGGGACAGCAGCACCACGGTGGGCGGCAGCGCGTGCTCGAGAGCGTTGGTCGCCAGCTCGGACGCGATGAGGACGAGCCGGCTCGCGGTGTCGTCGAGGTTCGGTCCGGCGTCGTGCCCTGCCTGGGCCAGCACGGCGGTGAGCTCGCCGCGCAGCGCGGACAGCTGCTCGATCGACGCGAGCTCCCACGTCCGGACGGGCTCGAACCCGGCCGGCGGGCGGCGCTCCGGGACGCCGTCGTCGTCGTCCGGGATCTCGAGCACTGCGTCGACGTCGCTCACTCAGCGTCCCCTGTCGTGTCGTCCGGATGTGGATATCCCTCACGGTGGCACCCCCCAGCGGTGCACGCCGCGAGAGGGTCGACACGACAGGGTGAAGCCCTCCTGGCGGGCGAGACGCCACGGTCTCGTCTTAGGGTCGCCTCCGGCGCGCGGTGCGGCTGCGGCCCCACCGCACGCCGGAGGACCGTGTCTCAGTGCACCGCGTCCCAGTGGGCGCGGTGCGTGGCGACCAGCCAGGCGTTCACGACCGCCATGTCCGGCGCGTCGGGAAGGGGCGAACCGCCGTCGTCGAGCGCCGCAGCCAGCCGCACGCGGACGTCGTCGACGCGGCGCAACGCCTCGTCGAACGGCACCTCGCCACGCTTCACCTCCATGCAGGTGCGCAACGCGTCGCCGTCGATCGGCAGCGTGAGCCGCCCGGTCGTGACGACCTCGAGGCCCTGCAGGCCGAGCCGCAGTGCGTGCGACGCGTACTTGGTGTCGTAGCCGTGCGCCGCGACGAGCTCGGGGCGGTTCGGCACCCGGCCCTGCCGGCTGATGCCGAGCAGGCGGTCCCGCTGGCCGTCGAGGTAGCCGAGGAACCGTCGGCCGGCGTTGAGCGACAGGATCGACGGGGCGAGCGCGCGCAGGGACGTGCCCGTCGCCGTCTCGACGAGCACCGCGTCCTGCGGCGCGAACAGGACGGTGAGGACGGTCGGGTTGCCCGCGCACGCGAGCCGCAGGTACTTGCGCAGCGAGAAGATCGTGAGATCCGTGTCGCCCGGGCCTGAGCGGACCCCCTCGGGCTGGGTGCGCGACACGTAGTGGTGCGACGACGGTGCGAGGCCGACGACCTGCTCCTCCGTCTCGACGTACACGCCCATCTCGTCGTGGTCGTCGGTGCCCGCGATGGCCATGCCGTGCACGCCCGACCCGCACACCGTGCGCAGGATCTCGTTCGACAGGGCGACGTCGCGGTCGCCCACGGACACGGGCAGGAGGGAAGCAGGCATGCGGGCGATCGTGGCCGACGCGGGCGGCTCGTGGCCAGCGGATTCCATGGACCCCGCACCCAGCGATGCCAGGATCGACGCATGACCGGACCGCGCACCCATCCCGCTCCCGACGACCTGTTCAGCGACCGGCTCGCGGCGTGGCGGGAGTACACGGCGACGCCGTGGGCACGGATCCGGTACGACGTGGTCGGGGAGACGTTGCGCCGGCAGTGCGCGGCGGTGCGGGGTGCGCGCGGGGACGTGCTGCGCGTGCTCGACGTGGGCGGCGGCGACGGCAGGGACGCCCTGCCGCTGGCGCTCGCGGGACACGACGTGACGGTCGTGGACCCGTCCGCGGTGTGGCTCGACGAGGCGCACGGCCGCGCCGCAGCCGCCGGCACGCGTCTCACCACCGTCGAAGGCGGCCTCGACGACCTGCCGCACGGCGAGTGGGACCTGGTGCTGTGCCACTTCGTCCTGCGCTACCGCCCGGCCGGCGCCGACGACGTCGCTGCGCTCGCCGCCCGGGTGCGGCCCGGCGGCCGCCTGTCCGTCGTCGACGTCAACCCCGCCGGCCGCGTGCTGCGGGCGCTGGTGACCGGCGGTCCGGACGCCGCGGCCGCCGAGCTGCGCGCGGAGCGGGCCGCCGTCGCGACGTTCGGGACGGACGCGCGGAAGGTCGACGCGGACGACGTGGTGGCCGCGGCCGGGGCGCACGGGCTGCGGGAGGTGGCGCGCCACGGGATCCGGGTCGCGAACGACCTGCTCACCGACGACGCCGCGAAGTCCGACCCGGCGTACTTCGACGCGCTGCGGGCGCTCGAGCTCGACCTGTGCGACCGGGAGCCGTACCGGCGGGTCGGGTTCGCGTGGCAGGTCGTGCTCGAACGCTGACCCGATGTGGTCGTCCACATGCGTGCGCCGCCGACCTGCTCCTCCGGCGGGGCCACGTTAGGGTGGCGTCACCGGTGCCGGCCGGACATTTTGCCGGCTGTCGGGCGCCGGATCACCGTGTTCGGACGAGTGCAGGGAGGCACTGGTGGGGGGACGACGGAACGGACGGACAGCGGGGCGCATCGCGCTCAGCGCGGGCATGCTCGTGGTGGCGCTGGTCGCCGCGGGCGCCGCGGGAGCGGGTGCCGCGACCGCGGCGACCGGAGGCTCGGACGGGCAGAGCTGCCTCGTGTCGACCTCGGGCGCCAGCACCTGCTTCGACACGCCGGAGGAGGCGTGGGCGGCAGCGCTCGGCGACGAGGCCGATGCGGGAACCATCGAGGACGCCGTCGACGCGGGCGGTCACGCGGCGCTCGACGGCCTCGTGAACAAGCACAACCAGCGGTACGCGGCACGCCTGGCGCAGCGCCAGGCGGCCGTCACGGCCTCGCGTGGGGTGGCGTCAGGGCTCGCGACGTCGTCGCTGGCGGTCGCGGCCTCGTCGGAGGACGGTCCGCTGCTCGGCGCCCTGTGGCAGGACAAGAACTACAAGGGCTACGTGCAGATCCTCTACGGGTCGAACGGCTCCGGGTGCTACGGCGTGACCACCTACGGGTTCCCGAGCATGCGCAAGGTCAACATGAACGACAAGATCACGTCGCTCGCCGGGTACTACGGGTGCGCGACCACGCTCTACAAGGACGACAACTACAAGGGCACCAGCCTCACCATCCAGTCGGACACGCCCTACGTCGGCAACACGATGAACGACGAGACGTCGTCGATCGTGTTCCGACCCCGCACCTGAGACATCCACGCCGAGCGCGCTGCACAGGACGAGCACGCTGAGCGCACCGACCGGGCGCCGTCCCGCACGACACACGCCGTGCGGGGCGGCGCCCGTCGTGCGTGGGCGTGACGCGGCTCACGGGTCCGGAACGTGGACAGCCCGGGGACATCCTCGGTGGGGATGCGCGTGCTCACGGGCCACTCGCCCGACACGAGCTTGTGCCGGAGGTACGAGAGCGTCGCCTGCGCCCGTGGGGACCCTGCGCCGGACGTCCGTCGATCAAAGGGCGGTCGTCCGCCGCGAGAAGGGTGCGCGTGGGCCGCGTCGGCGGGCTAGCGTGGACGAGGTCCCCGCGCAGGGGGGATCGAGCGGGGCCCTGACCGATCGTGACAGGAGACCCCTATGCCTACTCGCACCGCACGCACCGCCTGGAACGGCGGGCTCCAGGACGGCGCCGGGCAGGTCGAGCTGAGCAGCTCGAAGCTCGCGACGTTCGACGTGTCCTTCCCCGCCCGTTCGGCCGACGACGCGGGCGGCGTCACCAGTCCTGAGGAGCTCATCGCGGCGGCGCACTCGTCGTGCTTCGCCATGCAGCTCTCCGCGCTCATCGCGGAGGCCGGCGGCACGCCCCAGTCGCTCGAGGTGACGGCCGAGGTCAGCCTCGGCCCGGACCCCGACGGCGGGTTCAAGATCCCCGGGATCGCGATCACGGTCGTGGGCGAGGTCGACGGCCTCGACGAGGCCGCGTTCGTGAAGACGGCCGAGGCGGCCAAGGCCACGTGCCCGGTGTCGAAGGCGCTCGCGGGCACGGAGATCACTCTCTCGGCCCGTCTCGAGGGCTGATCCCGCCCCCGAGCACGCGCCGGAGCTCGCGCGGTGCCGCGCAGGGTCGTCAGATCTTGCGCGGCACCAGCGGCGGGCTCGGGAACCCGGCGCCGCGGCCGATCCCGCGCGACACCTGGCCGAGCACGTCGGCGGTGGGGTGCCGCGGCTCCCAGCGCAGGGTGGTCGTGGCCCGGCGCACGTCGAGCACGGGCAGCGCGAGGGCGAGGTCCAGCCAGTCGGGCGACAGGTGCGTGGCGTGCGTCCGCCACCCGGCGACGAGCAGCCGCCGCGCCCAGGCCGGCGACACGATCTTCACGCCGGGGGCGTCGACCGCCGCCGCGACGTCGTCCGGCCCGAGGACCTCGCGTCCGGCGACGTTGAACGCGCCCGGGTGGCGGCCCGCGACGATCGCGCGGTAGGCCGCGGCGAGGTCGTCGGCGTGCACGGCCTGGACGCGCAGCCCCGCCGGCCAGAACAGGCGCGGCGGGTGGTCGCGGTGCAGCACCTTGGGCGGCACGAGCGGGCCGAGGAACTCGCGCGCGAGCTCGCTCGCGGCGTCCTCCTGGAGGACGAGCGCGGGCCGCACCCGCGTCACCGTGATGTCGGGGTGCGTGCGCTCGAACGCGTCGAGCAGCCGTTCGACGTGGACCTTCTGGATGCTGTGCAGCGCCCCGGGGACACCGGTGCGCGCCCACTCCTCGTCCCGCGGCACGGCGTCCGGAGCGGGGGCGTAGACCCCCGCGGACGACGCCACGACGACGTGCTGGACCCCGACCGCCGCGGCCGCCTCGAGGACGCGGGACGTGCCGTGCACGTTGACCGCGTCGAGCCGGTCGGCGTCGCGGTGCGGCGTCCGGGCCCACGCGAGGTGCACGACGACGTCCGCGTGGTTGAACGCCTCGCGCAGCGTCTCGGACGCGTCGGGCGACCCGATGTCGCACCGCACCCACTGCGCGCGGTCGTGCGGGTACGCGACCGTGCTCGACCCGTCGTTCCGGGGCACGCGGCTCGCGACGCCGACGAGCGACGTGACGGTGGGCTCGTGGACGAGGGCGCGCAGGAGAGCCGTCCCGCTGTTCCCGCTGGCACCGGTGATGGCAACTCGCACCCCTCTTTGGTACCCCGTGCCCGTGCCCGTGTCGACCGGACGGGTCCGTCAGCGACGCACCCAGCAGGTCGTCGTCTCCTTGATCCCGTCGCGGACGACCGTGGCGGTCTCGCCGCGCGTGAACCCGGCGCGCTCCGCCACGGCCTCGCTGGCGGTGTTCCCCTCGAGCGTGAAGAGGTGCACCTCCGGGTACCCGGCTCGTAGCGCCCAGGACGACAGGGTGCGCGCCGCCCGGGACGCGAGCCCGCGCCCGCGGGCGCGGGGGAGAAGCGCGTAGAACACCTCGGGGACGCCGCGCGGGATCGCGATCCCCGCGGTGCCGGCCGGACCGTCGTCGTCGAGCACGACGAACCGCGCCGACGCGCCCGTGCGGCGGCGGTCGACGGCGAGGGCGGCGCGGGTTCGGGCGTCGTCCGCGGACAGGTCGGCGGGGTAGAACGTCCAGCGCTGCACGGCGGCGTCGCGGGACAGGTCCTGCTCGAGCGTCCAGTCGTCGTGCGTCATGGCACGCAGTGCCCCGCGCACCGCGCTCCCGTGCGTGCCGCCGGCCGCGCGCTGGTCGGCCGTGGGCAGCAGGAACACGCTCGGGACGTCGGACGGCAGGGCGGTCGCGTCGGGCACGCGACCACGCTACCGACGCGCACCGTGCCGGGGTGTGCGCCACGCGCGCCACGTGCCCGTTGCCGGCGCGTCACGTGCCGGACGCTCGCGCGGACGTGCGCGGCCGGGTGTGAGAATCGTCGCGTGAGCCTCGACCTGCACCCGAAGCCGGCCCCCGACGACCTCACGAGCCGCTCGTCGAGCGCCGCGCGCTCCCTCCCGTCCGACAAGGAGCGTGCCGCGCTCGCGGCCGCGCTGCGTCGTGCGCTCACCGCGGGCTCGCTGCCCGGTGACGTGGACGTGACGCGGCTGCGACGCGCCGAGTACTCGACGGACGCGTCGAACTACCGGGTCGTCCCGGACGTCGTGGTCATGCCGCGGACGGTCGACGACGTGCTCGCCGTCCTGGAGGTCGCGCGGGACCGCGGGGTGCCGGTGACGTCGCGCGGCGCGGGGACGTCGTGCGCGGGCAACTCCGTCGGCCCGGGCGTCGTGCTCGACTTCTCGCGGCACCTCAACCAGGTGCTCGACCTCGACCCCGAGGCGCGCACCGCGCGCGTGCAGCCCGGCGTCGTCATGTCGACGCTCCAGAAGCAGGCGGCGCCGCACCGGCTGAGGTTCGGGCCCGACCCGTCGACGCAGAAACGCGCCACCCTCGGCGGCATGATCGGCAACAACGCGTGCGGTCCGCACGCGGTCGCGTACGGGCGCACGGCCGACAACGTCGTCTCGCTCGACGTCGTCGACGGCGCGGGCCGCCGGTTCCTCGCCGGCGCGGGGGACACGTCGTTCGCGGACGTCCCGGGGCTCGCGGACCTCGTCCGGCGCGAGCTCGGCATGATCCGCACCGAGCTCGGACGCTTCGGGCGCCAGGTCTCCGGGTACTCGCTGGAGCACCTGCTGCCCGAGAACGGGTCCGACCTCGCGAAGATGCTCGTCGGCACCGAGGGCACGCTCGTGACGCTCCTCGAGGCCACCGTGAACCTCGTCCCCGTCGCCGGGGCACCCACGCTCGTCGTCCTCGGGTACGACGACATGGCGCTCGCCGCCGATGCCGTGCCTGCCCTGCTCGCCCACCAGCCGCTCGCGATCGAGGGCCTCGACGCCCGGCTCGTCGACGTCGTGCGGCGCGCGAAGGGCGCCTCGAACGTGCCCGCGCTGCCTGCGGGCGGCGGCTGGCTCATGGTGGAGGTCGGGGGAGCGTCGGCCGACGCCGCGATGGCCCGCGCCCGCGAGATCGTGGCGGCGTCCGGCACGTCGGCGACGCGCATCATCCCGGCGGGGTCCGAGGCGTCGGCCATGTGGCAGATCCGCGCCGACGGCGCCGGCCTCGCGGGCCGCACCCCCGACGGCAAGCAGGCGTGGCCGGGCTGGGAGGACTCCGCCGTGCCGCCCGCGCAGCTCGGCGCGTACCTGCGCGAGCTCGAGACCCTCATGGCGTCGTACGGCGTCGACGGCCTGCCGTACGGACACTTCGGCGACGGCTGCGTGCACCTGCGGCTCGACATCCCGCTCGAGACGTCCGGCTCGGTGCTGCGGACCTTCATGACCGACGCCGCACGGCTCGTCGGCAAGTACGGCGGCTCGCTGTCGGGCGAGCACGGTGACGGGCGCGCCCGCTCCGAGCTGCTGCCCGCCATGTACTCGGCCGGGGCGATCTCCGCGTTCGAGGACGTCAAGGGCCTGTTCGACCCGCAGGACCTGCTCAACCCCGGCGTCCTGGTGCGCCCCAACCCGCTCGACGCCGACCTGCGCCGCTCCCGCGCGCAGGCCGTCCTCGCGAAGCCCCCGGCGTTCCGGCAGCAGATCGGCTTCTCGTTCGCGCACGACGACGGCGACTTCACGAAGGCCGTGCACCGGTGCGTCGGCGTCGGCAAGTGCCGGGCTGACTCCACGGCGTCCGGCGGGTTCATGTGCCCGTCGTACCTCGCCACGCAGGACGAGAAGGACGTCACGCGCGGCCGCGCCCGCGTCCTGCAGGAGATGGTCAACGGGTCGCTCGTGACCGGCGGGTGGCGCGCCCCCGAGGTGCGCGACGCGCTCGACCTGTGCCTGTCGTGCAAGGCGTGCTCGTCCGACTGCCCGGCAGGCGTCGACATGGCGCAGTACAAGTCGGAGGTGCTGCACCGCGGGTACAAGAACCGGGTGCGCCCCGTGACGCACTACGTGCTGGGATGGCTGCCGCGCTGGCTGCACCTCGTCAACGCGGCGCCCCGGTTCGCCAACAAGGTCCTCGGGAACCGTCGCGTCGCCCAGGTGGTCCTGTGGTCCGGCGGCATGGACCCGCGCCGCAAGATGATGGAGTTCGCCGAGACGCCGTTCCGCACCTGGTACCGGCGCGGCGGCGCGTCGTCCGGCGTCCCCGGCGTCGGCACGGGTCGTCGGCACGGGCGCCCCGACGCCGCCCGCGACGCCCGGCCCAAGGTCGTCCTGTGGGCCGACTCGTTCAGCGACGGCCTCGCGCCCGACGTCCCGCGCGCCGCCCTGAAGGTCCTCGACGCCGCCGGGTTCGACGTGATCGTCCCCGAGCAGGACGCCTGCTGCGGCCTCACCTGGATCACGACCGGCCAGCTCGACGGCGCGCGCAAGCGCCTCGAGAAGCTGCTCGGCGTGCTCGGTCCGTTCGCCGTCAACGGCATCCCGATCGTCGGGCTCGAGCCGTCGTGCACCGCCGTGCTGCGGTCCGACCTCGTCGACCTGTTTCCCGACGACCCGCGCGCCCGTGCCGTCCAGGGCGCCACCAAGACGCTCGCCGAGCTGCTCACCGACGACGCCACGAAGCCCGACCCGGACGTCTGGACCGTGCCCGACCTGTCCGACGTCACCGCCGTCGTCCAGCCGCACTGCCACCACCACTCCGTCATGGGCTACCAGCCCGACGAGGCGCTCCTGCGGGACGCCGGCGCGCAGCTCACGACGCTCGCCGGGTGCTGCGGCCTCGCCGGGAACTGGGGCATGGAGAAGGGCCACTACGACACGTCCGTCCAGGTCGCCGAGCGGGCGCTCCTGCCCGCCTTGCGGGGGATGGACGTCGGCGACGTGTACCTCGCCGACGGGTTCTCGTGCCGTACCCAGGCGGCCGACCTCCAGGGGGTCGACGGCGTCGCGCTCGCCCAGCTGCTCGCGGCGAGGCTCCCGGACACGTTCTGACGGTGGCGGCGGGCCGCGCGCGGGGTGACAGGATGGCCGCATGATCGTCGCCTTCTCCGTCGCCCCGTCCGGTTCGTCCGTCGCTCCCGACGGCTCGGTGTCCGACGCGGTCGCCGCCGCCGTCCGGGTGGTCCGCCAGTCGGGCCTGCCGAACCGCACGTCCTCGATGTTCACCGAGATCGAGGGGGAGTGGGACGAGGTGATGGACGTCGTGCGTCGTGCGACCGAGGCGGCCGGCGTCGGCGCCTCCCGCGTGTCGCTCGTCCTCAAGGCGGACATCCGGCCGGGCCGCACGGGCGAGATCACGGGCAAGGTCGAACGGGTCGAGGCGGCCCTCGCGCACACCGACGACGCCTGACCACGCGGGACGCTCGGCGCACGCACCCCGCGGCCGGTGGTCGCCGGTGCGCGACGGGCTAGGCTGTCGCCACACGAGTTCCTTCCGACACGTCCAGGAGCCTGAGCCATGCCGTTGTTCGAGGTCGACGCGCGTCGTTCCACCCTCGTGCAACCCCTCGCCCCGGCCGACGCCGGGTTCGTCGAGCAGGCGGGCCCGGTCGTCGACGACCACGTGTCGCGTCTCCTCGGCGAGCAGCTCTTCACGGTCGCGTCCCGCGAGCCCGGCACACGCCCCGAGGACGCCCCGCACCTGCTCGCGCTCGACGCGTCGGGCCAGCCCGTCGTCATCGAGATGGTGTCGCGCCTGGATGCCGGAGCCCTCGCCCTCGCCCTGGCCCACGCCGGGCGCGCGGCCCGTCTGAGCCGTGCCGACGTCGCCGACCGCTTCCCGGACGGCGCCCGCGAGTTCGAGCGGGCGTTCGCGGCGTTCCAGGACGGGACGCCCATCGCCCGCACCCGCGGTCAGCGCGAGGGATCCCGGCTGCTGCTGCTGTGCGCGCAGGTCGACCCGGCGGTCGCGGACGCCCTCGAGTTCCTGCGTCTGACCAGCACGGCCGTGTCGGTCCTGCGTCTCGGTGTCGTCACGGGCCCGGACGGGCGCCGGCTCGTCGAGGTCGAGCCCCTGTACAGCGCGGGTGCGCGCCGCGGACGGACGAACGGCGCGACGTCGGACGCCGCGCCGACGCGCGCCGCGTACCGTGCGCCGACCGCGTCGCCCACGATCGAGAGCCCCGCGGCGACGGCGCCCACGCGTGCGGTCCCGCCACCCCGCGCTGCGCCGACACCGACGCCTGCACCCACGCCGGCCACGGCGGCAGCGCCGGCTCGTGCGGGATCACCGGCCGCGACCGTCGCCGCAGCGAGCGGCGTCGCCGGCACCCCCGTGCCGTCAGGGCCGGTGCCCACGACGAGCGAGCGCCCGGCGTCGCGGGCCGCCCGCACCCGGGCCTCTCGGTCGACGTCGACGACTCCAGCGCCGACGACCCCGGCGCCGCGTGCCTCGGCCGCAGCGGAGACGGGCACGGTCACGCCGGTCGCGGCGGCCGGCTCCGCGCCGGCGTCCCCGCCGAGCGAGGCCGGCACGCCCGCCACGGGCGCGGCTGCGCGCTCGACGTCGGCGGCGCCCTCCCCGACGTTCGTCCCGCGCACGGACGCACAGACCTCGACGCCTCTGCCGATGCGTTCGCGCGCCGCGCGTCGCCGGGACGCCGACGTCGTCTCGAACGTGTTCGCCCGACCCGAGCCCGACGACCATGCGACGTCCGGGCTGGACGCGTCGACGTTCCGCGGGCGCGGCGAGGCGACGCTGCCGGACCCTCTCGCGGACCGCACGCCCGACCTGCACGGGTCGTCGCTGCCGCCGATCGACCTTCCCCCCCTGCCGCCGGTGGACCTCCCGGGCCCCCCGCCGGTCGACCTCCCGGTCGACGGCGACGAGGATCCCGACCTCTCCATGCTCGCCGCGCACCTCGGCCGCTCGACCACCCTGGTGTGGGCGCGACCCCGCCGCGGGCAGTCGTTCCGCGCGCAGCTCCTGCCGACGGGGCAGATCGAGCTCCCGGGCGTCGGGCTGTTCCGCAACCCGGACGCGGCGGCGAGCGCGGCGATCGGGCACGACCGCGAGGACGGTTGGGACGTGTGGCGGGTCGGTGACAACGGCCCGTCCCTGACCGAGGTCTTCCGCGAGCAGTTCGCCTGACGCCGGGAGGGAACGACATCACCGCGCAGGACCCGGAGCCGCCCGCGAGCGATCACACCGCGCCGACCGGAGCACCCGTCGACGCGGTGCACCGCCGTCGGTCGTTGCGCGTGACGGACGGTGACGGCGTCATCACCGGCCCGCTCGACCGGCCGCGCCGCTTCCGGACGCACGACCAGACCCGCGTCGGTGTCGCGCTCCTGTTCGTCGTGGCGGCCGTGGTGGTCCGGATCGTCGGCCGGTCCACGTGGGACCTCTCGCTGCACGATCTCGCGCAGATCCTGGCGCGCATGCCGGACGCGGTGCTCGACGTGGTGCGGGGCGCGTTCGCGGGCGTCGTCGTCGTGGTGGTGCTGTGGGTGCTGGTCGGGCTCGCGGTGCGGCGGCGGATCGCGGGCGCTCTGGGTGCGCTCGTCGCGGCGCTCGTGTCAGCCGTCGTGGCGCAGGCGCTGGTGGTGGCAGGGGTGCTGATCGCCGACCCGGTGCTGCGGGGCACGACCCTGCACCTCGTCCTGGACCCGCGGTCGTTGGCGGCGTTCGCGGGGGCGGTCGCGGTCGCGCGCCCGTGGCTGGGGCGCGGGCCGCGGCTCGCGTGCGTGACGCTGCTGGCCCTGTGTGCTCCGGTGCTGCTCATCGCGGGCGGGACGCAGCTGGCGTCGTTGTTCCTCGCGATCACGCTGGGCAACCTCGTGGGGACGGTGGTGCTGCTCGTGGCGGGGTCGCCGTCGAGCAGGCTCCCGGCGATCCACGTGCTGCACGACCTCGAACGGCGCGGGCTGGACGTCACGGCGCTGCGGGTCGAGCCGGCGCAGCACGGCCCGTTCGTCGCGCACGTGTCCCTGGTGGACGGCACGGCGCTGCGGCTCGAGGTGCTGTCGGACGACGACCGCACCCTCGACGCGTTCTCGAGGCTGCGCCGGACGGTGATGCTGCGCCGCCCGGGGGACGCGCAGCGGTTCCCGCAGCTGCGGCGTGCGGTCGAGCACGAGGCGCTCGTGCAGCTCGCGGCGGGGGCGGCGGGCGTCCCGACGCCGGGGCCGCTGCTCGTGGGCGAGCCGGCGATCGGGTGGATGCACCTCGGCATGCCGGAGCCGGTCGGCGCCGAGCCGGAGGGGACGGACGACCTGCTCGGGCAGTTCTGGGGTGCTCTCGCGCGCCTGCAGGCGGCACGGATCGCGCACCGTGCCATCCGTCCGGCGGCGCTCGCGGTGACGCCTGACGGCACGCTGCTGCTGCAGGACTTCCGGTCGGGGCAGCTCGCGGCGCCCGACACGCAGCTCGACCTGGACATCGCGCAGGGGCTGTTCACGGCCGCGCTGCTGGCGGGACGGGAGCGGGCGGTGCGGTCGGCGGTCGCGCGGCTCGGGCGCGAGCAGGTCGTCCGGGGTGCGACGCGGCTCGGCCCGGTGGTCGTGCCGCGCACGGCGCGCGGGGGCCGCCGACACAGCCGGCAGCTCGTGGAGGACATCCGGGGCGAGGTCGAGGACCAGTGCCGGGTGCAGGCGCTGGAGACGTACCAGGCGACGCGGTTCTCGCGGCGCCAGGCCGTCCAGCTCGTCCTGCTGGTGGCGCTCACGTACGTGGCGCTGCCCCTGGTCGCGCAGCTCCCGCGGACGATCGACGCGGTCCGCACGGCGGACCCGGTGTGGGGGGTCCTCGCGCTCGTCCTCGCGGCGGCGGGCCCGCCCGCGGCGGCGCTGTCCCTGCGGTCGTGCACGACCGCGTCGCTACCGGCGGGCCGGACGATCGCGGTGCAGGTCGCGACGTCGTTCGTGGGGACCTCGACGCCGGCGAGCGTGGGGTCGCTCGCCCTCAACGCCCGCTACCTGACGCAGACGGGCCGGCTCACGGCGGGCGCGGCCGGTGGCGTCATCGCGTTGCAGAGCGTCGTGCAGGTGGTGACGCACGTCGGCCTGCTGGTGCTGCTGGCGTTCGTCGCGGGACGTGCGCTCGACGTGTCCGAGCTCGTGCCGGGGACGTCGGTGGTCCTGCTCGTGGTGGCGCTCGTGCTGACGCTCGTGGGCGTCGTGCTCGCGATCCCGCGGCTGCGCCGCACGGTGGCGTCGCAGGTGCGGCGGCGCACGCGCGAGGTCGTGAGCGAGCTGCGCGAGCTGGCCCGCAACCCGGCACGGCTCCTGCTCGCGGTGCTCGGGTCGTGCGGTGTGATCGTCGCGGGGTCGCTCGCGCTGTGGGCGAGCCTGCTGGCGTTCGGTGCCGGCAACGAGCTGGTCGCGGCGGCGTTCGTGACGATGGTGGGGCAGACGCTCGCGACGGCCGCTCCGACGCCCGGTGGTGTCGGAGCGGTGGAGGCGGCCCTGATCGGTGGGCTGGCGGCATTCGGGGTGCCGGCGTCGGTGGCCGTCCCGGCGGTGTTCTTCTACCGGCTGCTGACGTGCTGGATCCCGGTGCTGGCGGGCTACTTCGTGCTGCGGCGTCTTCAACGCGACGGATCGGTCTGACCGACGGCTCGTCGGTGATCGAATCTCGGTTCGGTTGATCGATAATCGATCACGATCCGCTACGGTGAGGCTGGGACGCCCGGTCGGGCGGCCGGTCGACGGCGACAGGAGGACCCCGTGCACACGATCGAACGACGTCAGGCGATCGTCGAGCAGGTGCGGCGACGCGGTGTCGCGTCGCTGCGGGAGCTCGCGGCGGCCGTCGACGCGTCCGAGGTCACGGTCCGCCGTGACGTGCGCGCCCTCGAGCAGGAGGGGATCGTCGACCGGCGTCGGGGCGGCGCGGCGTGGCCCGGCGGCCTCACGCACGAGCAGACGTACCAGCAGAAGACGCGGGTCGCCGCGGACGAGAAGTCCGCCATCGCGGACGTCGCCGTCGGTCTCGTCGAGGAGGGCGACGCGATCGTCCTCGGCGCCGGGACGACGACGCGCGAGGTGGCGCGCCGGCTCGCGGGCTTCTCGGACCTCACGGTGGTCACGAACTCGATCCTCGTGGCGCAGGACCTGGCCCGGTCGTCCGTGGAGGTGGTCGTGACGGGCGGTTCGCTGCGCGGGTCGACGTTCGCGCTGGTGGGCAGCGCCGCGGAGGCGTCGTTGCAGGGCGTCCGGGTGCGGCTGGCGTTCCTGTCCGGGAACGGGCTGACGGCGGTGCGCGGCCTGTCGACGCCGAACGCGCAGGTCGCGAGCGTGGACCGCGCGATCGTGGCGGCGGCCCAGGAGGTGGTGGTCCTCGCGGACCACACGAAGCTCGGCGTCGAGACGATGATGCAGACCGTCCCGTCGGAGTCGATCGCGCACCTGATCACGGACGACCAGGCCGACGAGGACGAGCTCGAGCAGCTGCGTCGTCTCGGCATCGAGGTGCACGTCGCGCACCTGGACGGCGCGCCCGCCGCCGACGACGAGGAGTAGTCCGGCCCGTCGGCCCTCCTCGGGACCTCTCCCGGAACCACCACCGCACGACTCCGCACGCCCCTGCCGCTCGTCGGCGGGGGCGTTCGACCGTTTGCGCCCGTGATGCTCGCCCGGGGCGACGACGCGGCTGTTCGATCACGTTTCGGTCACGACGGTGACCTTCTTTCGATCAGAACTTGACCAGTTCCGATCTTGGAATGTTCAATGACGGTGTCGCGATGTAGCGATCCCGCTCTTCGCGGACACCATCGATGATCAAAGGAGACATGATGGCTCTCAGCCCTCTGCGACGGAAGGCGTCCGTCGCCGTGGTGGCCGGCGCGGTCGTCGCCCTCAGCCTGGCAGGTTGCTCCAAGAGCGCCGACGACTCGTCGGGCACTCCGAAGGCAGACAGCAGCGGTGCCGCTCAGCAGGTGCAGAGCACCGGCGGCACGGGCGACATGTGCGACTTCACCGCGTACGGTGCCGACAAGCTCGACCTGACCGGTGTCACCGTCGGCTTCTCGCAGTCCGAGTCGACCAGCAACCCGTTCCGTGCCACCGAGACGCAGTCGATCACCGACGAGGCGAAGAAGCTGGGCATCAAGCTCATCCAGCGCAACGCCAACGCGAACGTCTCGCAGCAGAACACCGACATCCAGGACATGATCGCCCAGGGTGCCAAGGTGCTCATCGTGGCCCCTGAGAACTCCGACGGTCTCGCGCCGGCGTTCGCGGCGGCCAAGGCCAAGAAGATCCCGATCCTCACGATCGACCGCACGGTCACGGGCACCGCGTGCTCCGACTTCATCGGCTTCATCGGGTCGGACTTCGAGGGCCAGGCCAAGATCGCGGCGCAGGACATGGCGCAGGCGCTCCCGGACGGCGGCAACATCGCGGTCCTCCAGGGCACGTCCGGCAACAACGTCGCGCAGGCCCGCACGGACGGCTTCGTCAACGAGGTCAAGGCGTCGTCGCCGAACCTCAAGATCGTCGCGTCGCAGACCGCGAACTTCGACCAGGCGACCGGCCAGAAGGTCACCGAGCAGATCCTGCAGTCCAACCCGGACATCAAGGGGATCTACGCCGAGAACGACACCATGGCCCTCGGCGCCATCCAGGCGATCAAGGCCGCCGGCAAGACGCCCGGCAAGGACATCATGGTGATCGGCATCGACGGCACCGAGGACGCGGTCAAGGACGTGGCGTCCGGCGTGATGTTCTCCGACGTCGAGACGAACCCGCGCTTCGGCCCGCTCGCCTTCAAGGCGCTGCAGGACTTCTACGGCAGCGGCACGTCGACGAACGTCATCATCGCCGACAACCACTTCACGAAGGACAACGCGCAGCAGGCGCTCGACAACGGCGACGTCTACTGACATCTGCCGACGTCACCGGTCGACACTCGTCGGCACCCGCAACACCACTCGTCCCGGCGGCGCGCCGACGCGCCGCCGGGACGGACGTGCACGAAGCGGTGCACGATGCCGAGGAAGGCAGCAAGCGATGGTTCACGTATCAGGCGGTCCGGCGCTCGCCGGTCCCGTCACCGACGACGCGGAGGCCGGCATGGGCTCGGATCCTTTCGTCCCCGGGACGCCCCCGGTCCTCGAGGTGAGCGGCCTCGACAAGTCGTTCGCCGGGGTGCACGCGCTCCGCGGCGTCGACTTCTCGGTCCTCCCGGGCGAGGTTCACGCCCTCATCGGCGAGAACGGCGCCGGCAAGTCGACCCTCATCAAGGTCATGACGGGCGTGTACGAGCCGGACGCCGGCGAGGTGCGCTTCCGCGGCGAGCCCGTCGCGTTCGCGACCCCCCTCGCGGCCCAGGAGGCCGGGATCTCCACGATCTACCAGGAGATCAACCTCGTCCCCATGATGAGCGTGGCCCGCAACCTGTTCCTCGGGCGCGAGCCCCAGCGGTTCGGGCTGATCGACTCCGCGCGCATGAAGCGTGAGGCCCGCGAGGTGCTCGCCGAGTACGGGGTGCACGTGAACCCGTCCCGGCCGCTGCGCTCGCTCGGTCTGGGCGCCCAGCAGATGGTCGCGATCGCCCGGGCCGTCCAGCTCGACGCCCGCGTCGTCATCATGGACGAGCCGACGTCGTCGCTCGAGCAGCGCGAGGTCGAGACGCTGTTCGAGGTCATCTCGCGACTCAAGGCGCGCGGCATCGCGATCGTGTACGTGAGCCACCGCCTCGACGAGCTGTACCGGATCTGCGACCGGGTGACCGTCATGCGTGACGGCGAGGTCGTGCGGGTCGACTCCATGGCCGCGGTCGAGCGGCTCACGCTCATCTCGCTGATGCTCGGCCGCGAGATCGGCGACATCAAGGCCCACGGCACCACCGAGCTCGAGCCCCACGACGTCGACGAGTCCGCCGCGCCGGTCATCTCGGCGCGCGACCTGCAGCGTCGCCACCAGCTCGACGGCGTCAGCGTGGACGTCCGACCGGGCGAGGTCGTCGGACTCGGCGGCCTGCTCGGCGCCGGCCGGTCCGAGACCGCGAAGGCGATCATGGGCGCGCTGACGCTCGACGGCGGGGAGGTCGAGATCGCCGGGAAGGCGACGCGGCGCACCGTCGCGTCATCGATCCGCGCGGGCGTCGTGATGCTGCCCGAGGACCGCAAGGCCGAGGGCATCGCCCCCGGCCTGTCCGTCCGGGAGAACATCGTGCTCGCCGCGCTGCCGCGCATCACGCGCGCCGGACTCGTCGACCGGCGCAAGCAGGACGAGATCGTCGACTACTTCATGAAGCGGCTGCGCATCAAGGCGTCCAGCCCCGACCAGAAGGTGTCGGAGCTGTCCGGCGGCAACCAGCAGAAGGTACTGCTGGCACGCTGCCTCTGCCTCGACCCCAAGGCGCTCCTGCTCGACGAGCCGACCCGCGGCATCGACGTCGGCGCGAAGGCCGAGGTGCAGGGCGTCATCGACGAGCTCGCGCAGCAGGGCCTCGGCGTCCTGCTCATCTCGTCCGAGCTCGACGAGCTCATCGAGGGCTCGGACCGCGTCGTCGTCCTCAAGGACGGCCGCGTCGTCGGCGAGCTGACCGGCGACCAGGTCACCCAGGACGCACTCATGACCACGCTCGCCGAGGCGCCCACGGCGCCCGAGCTCGAGCCGCAGGCGCAGGAGGAGAACGATGACTGACGTGGCCGTCGGCCGGGCACGCCCCGGCCTCGACCGGGCAGGACGCGACCGCACCGTCGCGTGGCTGCAGGAGTACGGCGTGTACGTCGCGATCGTCGCGCTGCTGGTCGTCAACGCGATCATCACGCCGTCGTTCCTGACCGCCGCGAACTTCCGGGTGCAGGCGTTCCAGGTGGTGCCGACGCTGATCATCGCGCTCGGCATGGCGCTCGTGATCACGACCGAGGGCATCGACCTCTCGGTCGGCGCGGTCGTGGCCCTGTCGTCCGCGATGATCCCGCTGTACCTCGGGTACGGGGCGTGGACGGCCGTCCTCATGGCGCTCGTCGCGGGCTGCCTGTCGGGCCTGCTCGCCGGGCTCATGGTCGCGGTCGCGAACGTCCAGCCGATCATCGCGACCCTGGCCCTGATGATCGGGTTGCGCGGGCTCGCCGTCATCATGAACGGCGCGACGGCCAAGTCCGTGGACGACTCGACCATCGCCGGGCTCGGCCTCGACAACCTCTTCGGGGTCCCGGAGATGGTGTGGATCGCCGTGGTGATCGTCGTGATCCTCGCGTTCGTCGTGCGGCGCACCGCGTTCGGCCGCCGCCTCACCGCGATCGGTGACAACCGGGCGGCGAGCACGCTCGCCGGCCTCCCGGTCAAGCGCGTCCTCGTCACGGTGTACATCGTGTCGGGCCTGCTGGCGGCGCTCGCGGGCGTGCTGTTCGTCGGGCACGGCGGCTACGCCGACCCGTCGAACTACGGCCTCAACTACGAGCTGTACGCGATCACCGCGGTCGTCGTGGGCGGCACGCCGCTCACCGGCGGGCGGATCAAGGTGCTCGGCACCGTCGCGGGCGCGGTGTTCATGCAGCTCGTCACCGCGACGCTCGTGCAGCACGACATCAAGAACTCGTGGAGCCAGATGATCGAGGCGGTCATCATCATCGTGGCCGTGTACGCGGCGCGTGGACGGAGCGGACGATGACCACCACCACCCTTCCCACGCCCGACGCTGCCGTCGACGCGGACGGCACGCGCGAGACGCGCGTCGAGCGGATCACCGCGCTCGCGCAGCAGCAGGGCGGTCTCGCCGCGCTCGTCGTCGTCGTGGTCCTGTCCTGCATCTTCTCCGACGGCTTCGCGACGACCGGCAACTTCCAGTCGATCCTCGTCGGCAACTCGTACACGGCCCTGCTCGCGCTCGGCATGACGTTCGTCATCATCACGGGCGGCATCGACCTCTCGGTCGGCTCCGTCTTCGCGCTCGGCGGCGTGCTCGCAGCCTGGGGGGCGAACCACGGCGGCATCGTCGTCGCGATGGCCCTGCCGGTCGCGGTCGCGCTGGTGCTCGGCTGGGTGCACGGCATGCTCGTCGCGAAGGCGCGGCTCGCGCCCTTCATCGTGACCCTCGCCGGCATGCTCTTCGCCCGCGGTCTGCTGCAGGCCATCACGAACGAGGGCAGCACGACGTTCCTCGTCCCGCAGGGCTCGCCGTTCCTGTGGCTCGGTGACGGCGTGTGGCGTCCGATCCTCACGGCCGTGATCCTGTTCGTGCTCGGCGGCCTGCTGTTGGTGCGGACACGGTTCGGCCAGTCGCTGTTCGCGCTGGGCGGCTCCGAGAACGCGGCACTGCTCATGGGCCTCCCTGTACGACGGACCAAGGTCCAGGTGTACATGCTCAGCGCGGGCATCGCGGGCGTCGCCGGGATGCTCAACGCCTCGCGGCTCCAGTCCGGCGTCACGAACATCGGGGTGGGCTACGAGCTCACCGCGATCGCGGCCGTCATCATCGGCGGCACGCTGCTCACCGGCGGGGCCGGGTCGGTGCTCGGCACGGCGGCCGGCGTGCTGCTGCTCGCCGTCATCCAGAACCTCATCGGCGTGCACCTGTCCCAGTACGGGTCGTCGGCCTCGGACCTGGCCAACGGCCTGTTCCTCGCCGTCGTCGTCCTCATCCAGACGACGCTGCAGCGGGTCAGGCGGCTGCCGTGAACCGGACCACGACGACGCTCGCCGACGGTCGCGAGCTGCACTACTACGACGGGGCGTCGCGCGTCCGTCGGCCCGCCCCGGACCAGCGGCCGCTCGAGCAGGTCGGGGCGCGTTCGGAGCTCCGGTTCGACCCCGTCCTCGAGGAGTGGGTCATCGTCGCGGGGCACCGGCAGGGGCGCACGCACCGGCCGAGCGCGGGGGACTGCCCGCTGTGCCCCTCGGGTGAGGGGCGGCTCACCGAGGTCCCGGCCGACGACTACGACGTGGTCGTGTTCGAGAACCGGTTCCCGGCGCTGTCCGGGCGTGAGCCCGGGCTCGCCACGGGGCCGACGCCCTCGGGCCCGGTGCCGCCGGTGGTGCTCGACGGGTCGCGGCCCGGGGTGGGCCGGTGCGAGGTCGTGTGCTTCACGCCCGAGCACGACGTCGCGTTCGCCGACCTGTCGCGCAGCCAGGCGGAGCTCGTGGTCGACGCGTGGCGCGACCGCACGGAGGCGCTGTCGGCCGACCCGTCGGTCGAGCAGGTCTTCTGCTTCGAGAACCACGGCGTCGACATCGGGGTGACGCTCGAGCACCCGCACGGGCAGATCTACGGGTACCCGTTCGTCACGCCGCGCACCCGGCAGGCGATGGCGAGCGCCGAGGGCTACCACCAGCGCACCGGCCGGAACCTGTTCGACGACGTCCTCGCGCGGGAGCGGGCGGACGCGTCGCGCGTCGTGCTGGAGTCGGCCGAGTGGACGGCCTTCGTGCCGCACGCGGCGCGCTGGCCGTTCGAGATCCACCTGTACCCGAACCACCGGGTGCGCGACCTCGCGCACCTGTCGGACGCCCAGGCGAAGGACCTCGCGGGCGTGTCGCTCGACGTGATGGGCCGGTTCGAGCGCCTGTTCGACGGCCCGTCGGCGTACGTCGCCGGGTGGCACCAGACGCCCACGCGCGCCGGCGACGACGACATGGCGCTGCACCTCGAGGTGTTCACCGTCCGCCGGGCGGCGGACAAGCTCAAGTACCTCGCGGGCAGCGAGTCGGGCATGGGAGCGTTCACGAACGACGTCGTGCCCGAGGAGGCGGCCCGCCGCCTGCGCGCCGCCGCCTGAGGTCTCACCCCGTCCGCCGGGTCGGCGGGCGGGTGCGTGGCCCCGGGTGCGGACGCCCGGTGCCACGCAGGGGGTGGCACCGGGACGCGGGTGTTCCCGTGTCAGACGGTGACGACGACCTTGCCGACGTGGTCGCCGGACGCCAGCCGGTGGAAGCCCTCGGCGACGCCCGCGAGCGGGACGGTCGAGTCGATCGTCGGGCGGACGCCGGTGCGTGCGACGAACGCCAGCAGCGCGGCAAGGTCGTCGCGCGTGCCCATGGTGACGCCCTGGACGCGCAGCTCCGTGAAGAAGATGCGGGTCAGCTCGGCGGTCTCGGGGTCGCCGGTCGTCGCGCCGGCCGTGACGAGCGTGCCGCCCGGGCGGAGCGAGCGCACGGAGTGCGACCACGTCGCGCGTCCGACGGTCTCGATGACGGCGTCCACACGGTCGGGGAGCCGTGCGCCGCTCTCGAACGCGCCGGCGGCGCCGAGCCGCAGCGCCTGGGCGCGCTTCTCCTCGGTGCGCGAGGTGACCCAGACCTCGAGCCCGGCGGCCGCACCGAGCGCGATCGCGGCCGTCGCGACGCCGCCGCCCGCGCCCTGCACGAGCACCCGGTCGCCGGGGGCGACCTGCGCCGCGCGGAACAGCATCGAGTAGGCGGTGAGCCACGCTGTCGGGAGGCACGCGGCCTCCTCGAAGCTCAGCGCCTCCGGCTTCGGGACGAGGTTGTGGGTCGGAACTGCGACCTGTTCGGCGAGCGTGCCGGGGTAGCGCTCCGAGAGGAGCGAGCGACGTTCCGTGGGCCCGACGCCGTGGCCGTCCGCGCCGATCACGGCGTGCACGACGACCTCCGTGCCGTCGGGCGCGACCCCGGCCGCGTCCGTCCCGAGGATCATCGGGAGCTGCTCGGGCTTGAGGCCCACGCCGCGCAGCGACCACAGGTCGTGCTGGTTCAGCGACGCCGCGCGGACGTCGACGGTCGTCCAGTGCTCGCGGGCGTCCGGGGCGGGTCGGTCACCGACCTCCAGGGCGGACACCGGGTCGTCGGGGGCGAAGCGGGCGGCGGTGGCGGCGAGCATCCGCCGAGACTACGCCGCGCCAGCTCGGCGTCCGGGGTTTCACGGGGCGCGTTCCGGCGGCCGGCGTCGGCGGCCGGGTGGCGCTCAGAGGTCCAGATGGAGTCGCAGCGCTTCGTCCACCTGTTCGATGAGGTCGCGCGGCACGTGACCGACTCGGTGGGTGAGGCGTGTCGCGGACACGGAGCGCACCTGCTCGCACTGCGCCTTCGACTCCCTGTCGAGTCCTGTGCGTGCGGCAGGGAGGAGCACCTGGAACGGGAAGACTCTCTGGGTGCTCGATGTCACGGGAACCACCGTCACGACGCCATGGCCGGCGAACGCGCGCTCTGCGGCGACTGCTCGGCTCACGATGATCGCCGGACGGATCGTGTTCGCCTCGTGGCCCTGGACCGGGTCGAGATCCACGAGCCAGATCTCACCTCTCATGCGAGTCCGTCCGAGGCGGTGACGTCCCAGACGTCGTCGCTGCCGGCGGCGGACCACTCCGCGTACGCGGCGTCGTACTGCGTGGCGAGCTCGCGCTCACGGAGCAGGTCGATGGCTTCCCGGAGAGCCGCAGAGCGATTCAAGCCGGGATGGCGCGCGACGTACGTGTCGAGAACTGCGACATCTCGATCCTCCAGGCTGATGCTCAACTTGGTCATACTGCTGATGCTACCGATAGTGGCAAAGCCTGCTGCACGACCGCAGGCCGCCCCTCACAGCAGCGGCAGTGCGCGGCCCAGGTCGGGGACGGCGTCCGCGGACGACGGCGTCGCGAGCGCCTCGGCCAGCAGGTCGACGTGGTACGGCACGCGACCGGTGGCGAGCCGCGTCCACAGCAGCGGGTCGTCGACGAGGAGCGAGTACCCGCCACGCACGACGACGACGTGGAGGAGCTCGTCCGCGACGAGACGCAACGCCTCGGGGTCCACGGGCGGCCCGGAGACGGCGACCGCGCCGGGCAGCGAGCGGGCCAGGTCGTCGGCGTGCACCACCAGCTCGACGAGGCGCGACAGGACCATGTCGTGCAGGCGGATCGGTCCTCGCCGGGCCTGCACGACGATGTCCCCGGGGCCCAGGTCGTCGAGGTTCGCGAGCGCGTGGCGGGCGAGGCGGGCGACCCCGGCGACGCGGTCGGGAACGAGCTCCGCGTCGAGCTCGCGGGTCACGCGCGTGATCTCGTCGCCCCGGTCCGGGTACGTCCCGAGGTACTCGGCCAGCGTGAGGGGGTGGGTGCCGTCGGGCGCCGCCACGCAGACACCGAGCGCGTCCATGGCGCGACCCAGGTGGGACACGAGCTCGCCGGTGCTCCAGCCCGGTAGCGCGCTCGGCACGTCGACGTCCAGGACGCCCGACTCCTCGCTGTCCTCGAGCCAGGTCTGCAGGCGGTCCCACTGTGCGTGCATCGCGTGGCGCAGCACGTCGAGGTCGGCGATCACCCGGGCAGACTAGCGCCGCTCCGACGTCCACGCGTGCCGCACCGGAGGGCGCGCGGCGGTCTGCGCCTCAGTCGCGCACGCGCTCCCCGGCGGCGAGGAAGTCCGCGACCACCGGGCCGAGCTGGGCGAACTCGATGAGGAACCCGTCGTGCCCGTGGTCGGAGTGCAGCACGTGCAGCGGCTCGGCGCCGGGGACGCCGCGCTGGATGCGGGCGGACTCTGCCGGCAGGAACAGGCGGTCCGAGTCGACGGCGACGACGAGGGTGCGCGCGGTGATCTGGCCGAGCGCGGTCTCGACCCCGCCGCGGTCGCGGCCGAGGTCGTGCGTCAGCATCGACTCGGTGAGCCGCACGTACGTGCCGGCGTCGAACCGGCGCGCGAGCTTGTCGCCGTGGTGGTCGAGGTACGACTGCACGGCGTACCGGCCGCCGTGCAGCGGGTCCTCGCCGCCCTGCGGCATGCGGCCGAACCGTTCGTCGAGCTCGAACGCGCTCCGGTAGGTGGTGTGCGCGATCGAGCGCGCGATCGACAGGCCCACGTGCGGGCCGTCGCCGTCCGCCGCGTCGTAGTAGTCGCCGCCGCGGAACCGGGGGTCGGCGTGGATCGCGGAGAGCTGAGCGTGCGCCCACGCGATCTGGTCGCCCGACGTCTGCGCGGTCGACGCGATGACGGTGATCGCGTCGACGTCGACGCCGTGCTCGGGGCCGAGCAGCGCCCACTCGAGCACCCGCAGGCCGCCCATCGACGCGCCCACGACGAGCGCCCACGACCCGATCCCGAGCTCGTGCGCGAGGTCGACCTCGGCGAGCACCTGGTCGCGGACCGTCACGACGGGGAACCGGCTGCCCCAGGCCACGCCGTCCGGCGCGCTGGACGACGGCCCGGTCGAGCCCTGGCAGCCGCCGAGCACGTTGGGCGCGACGACGAACCAGCGGTCGGTGTCGATGGGACGACCGGGGCCGACCATCTCCTGCCACCACCCCGCGGTGGGGTGCCCGTCGCCGGCCTCGCCGGTCACGTGCGAGTCACCGGTCAGGGCGTGCAGCACGAGGACGGCGTTGTCGCGCGCCTCGTTGAGCTCGCCCCACGTCTCGTAGGCGAGCGTGACGGGCAGGCGCCCGCCCCCCTCCAGGTCGAGCGTCCGCAGGTCGGCGAACTGCCGGCGTCCGACGGGGTCGCCGACCTGCCAGGCGCTCGACGCCGGCACCGGCGTCGGGTAGCGCAGCCGTCCCGCGGAGGACCGTCCCCGGGGCACACGGCCCCCGCCCGACGACGAGGTCGGGCCGAGCGGGGAGAGGTCGGGGGAGTTCACTGGGGTCCAGCCTACGAGTCGGTCGGTGGTGAGGGGGCGGGCGTCCATCGGGCGGTCGGCCTCAGCCCTGCTCGGCGTCGCCGTCGGCCGCGCCGGCCGCGTTGCCGCCGAGCGCGCCCTTGGCGGCGGTGAAGCCCAGCTCGAGGTCCGCGAGGATGTCGTCGAGGTGCTCGATGCCGACGGCGAGCCGCACGAGGCCCGGGGTCACGCCCGAGAATGCCTGCTCCTCCGGGGTGAGCTGGCTGTGCGTCGTCGACGCCGGGTGGATGACGAGCGAGCGGACGTCCCCGATGTTCGCGACGTTCGAGTGCAGCCGCAGCGCGGACACGAACGCCTGACCCGCGTCGGCGCCGCCGTCGAGCTCGAACGCGAGGACGGCGCCCGGCCCCTTCGGCGCGTACTTGCGGGCGTTCGCGTGCCACGGGCTGGACTCCAGCCCGGCGTAGTGGACGTGCCGGACGTCGTCGCGCGCCTCGAGCCACTGCGCCACGGCCTGCGCGTTCGCGACGTGCTTGTCGAGGCGCAGCGAGAGCGTCTCGATGCCCTGCTCGATGAGGAACGCGTTGAACGGCGAGATCGCGGTGCCGAGGTCGCGCAGGAGCTGGACGCGCGCCTTGAGGACGAACGACAGGTTCACCCCGAACACGCCGTCCGCACCGAGGTCCCGGGCGTAGACGAGGCCGTGGTAGCTGGGGTCCGGCTGGTTGTAGTTGGGGAAGCGCTCGGGTTCGCGGCCGAAGTCGAACGTCCCGGCGTCGACGATCACGCCGCCGACCGCCGTGCCGTGCCCGCCGAGGTACTTGGTGGCGGAGTGCACGACGACGTCCGCGCCCCACTCGAACGGACGGACCAGGTAGGGGGTCGCGACGGTGTTGTCGACGATCAGGGGCACGCCGGCGGCGTGCGCCACGCCCGCCACCCCTTCGATGTCCAGGACGTCCGTCCGGGGGTTGGGGATCGTCTCGCCGAAGAACAGCTTCGTGTTCGGGCGGACGGCGTCGCGCCACTGCTGCAGGTCGTGCGGGTCGTCGACGAACGTCGTCTCGATGCCGAGCTTCGCGAGCGTGTGGTGCAGCAGGTTGTACGTGCCGCCGTACAGGCTGGACGACGCGACGACGTGGTCGCCCGCCTCGGCGACGTTGAGGATCGCGAGGGTCTCGGCGGCCTGGCCGGACGAGACGAGCAGCGCGCCGACGCCGCCCTCGAGGTCCGCGATGCGGTTCTCGACGACCTCGGTGGTCGGGTTGCCGATGCGCGTGTAGATGGGGCCGAGCTCCTGGAGCGCGAACCGCGCGGCGGCCGTGCGGGCGTCGGGGAACACGTAGGACGTGGTCTGGAAGATCGGGAGGGCGCGGGCTCCCGTGCCCGGCTCGGGCTGCTGGCCGGCGTGGATCTGACGGGTCTCGAAGGACCAGGCGGGGGCGGACTCAGGGGTGTTCGACATGGCGTGCTCCAGGGGCGCGGCGGGACGGTGGTGACGGCTGCGGGGACCGGGTGGGCGATCCGCAGCGGCCGGTCCGTCCGGGCCGGGGCGCGGGAGGCGCCGGGGAGCGGGCGAACGTGCCTGAGAACGGATCACCGGTGCGTGCCCGGAGGCACGGGACGGTGAGCTCTCAGCGGCACATTCGACGGGTCATGTCGTCGACAGTAGGCAGGGTGGTGCCCGCGAGCCAAGCCCGTCTCACGAAATGAGACCACGATGTGAGACGCAGGAGGACGGCTTGGGGGAGCCGCTGCTCAGCGCAGCGGCGTGTGCTCCGGGTCGACCCGCTCGCCCGCGCGCACCGGCCCCGGGGGCGTCCCGTCGCCGAACGGACGCCCGCCCAGCGCCTCCCGGCCGTGCGGCGTCGCCCACCCCGACAGGTCCGGCCCGTCCGGCACGATGCCCGACGGGTTGATGTCCGTGTGCACGCGGTAGTAGTGCTGCTTGATCTGCCAGAAGTCCACGGTGTCGCCGAACCCCGGCGTCTGGAACAGGTCGCGCGCGTACGCCCACAGGGCGGGGAGCTCGGTGAGCTTCTGCCGGTTGCACTTGAAGTGCCCGTGGTAGACGGCGTCGAACCGCACGAGGGTGGTGAACAGGCGCACGTCCGCCTCGGTGATCGTGTCCCCGACGAGATAGCGCCGGTCCGTGAGCCGCGCCTCGAGCCCGTCGAGCGCCGTCCACAGACGGTCGTAGGCGGCGTCGTACGCCTCCTGCGACCCCGCGAAGCCGCACCGGTACACGCCGTTGTTGACCTCCGTGTAGACGTGCCGCATCACCGCGTCGAGCTCCTCGCGGTGCGCCGGCGGCAGCAGGTCCGGGGCGCCCTCCCGGTGGAACGCGCGCCACTGGGTCGACAGGTCGAGCGTGATCTGCGCGAAGTCGTTCGTCACCACCGCGCCCGTGCGCTCGTCCACGATCGCCGGCACGGTGATCCCGCGCGGGTACTCCGGGTCACGGCGGAAGTACGCCTCCTGGATCCGCTCGATGCCGAGCACCGGGTCGCGCCCGCCCGGGTCGAGGTCGAACGTCCACGACCGGGCGTCGTGCACCGGCCCGCACAGGCCCAACGACAGGACGTCCTCGAGACCCAGCAGGCGTCGCACGATGATGGTCCGGTTCGCCCACGGGCAGGCGCGCGCCGCGACGAGCCGGAACCGGCCCGGCTCGACCGCCACGTCGTCGCTGCCCGGCGCGGGGTCGGCCACGATCCGGGTGGTGATGTAGCGCGTGTCCCGCGCGTACTCCTGCCCCGGCACCGAGTAGGTGCCACCGGTGCCGTGCTCCGGCCGTTCGTCCTGCGTCGTCTCCGTCACCCCGCCAGCGTAGGCAGGACCGGCCGCCCGGTGCGCCCGGATGCTCCGGTCGCGGACGCCGCCACCGTGCCGTACCTATGAGGGACAGGTCGACGCCGCCCTGCGCGCGACCACGGGGGAACCAGGGAGAGCGCCATGGCGAGCAGCAGTCCCGCGGCAGACATCGTCCGCAGCGTCGGCGGAGCCGGGAACATCGAGAGCCTCACGCACTGCGCGACCCGGCTCCGCTTCCAGCTCCGCGACGCGACCGGCGTCGACAAGGACACCGTCGAGGCCATCCCGGGCGTCCTCGGGGCGGTCCCGCAGGCCGGCGACCGGTACCAGGTCGTCATCGGGGGAGGCGTCCAGACCGTCTACAACGACATCCAGGCGCTGCCCGAGATGACCGGCGCCGGCGGCGGTGGCGGGGACGACGACGCCGCCGCGATCAAGGCCCGCGAACGCGCCAAGGGCCCCCGCGGGAAGCTCGCCTGGATGGACTCGCTCTTCGAGTTCCTGTCCGACTCGTTCCGGCCGATCCTCGGCGCCCTGCTCGGCGCGTCGCTCTTCATCACGTTCATGTCGCTCATGTCGACGCTGCACGTCATCGGGAACTGGGCCGACCCCCGCACCGAACTCCCGGTCTCGTGGCAGTTCGTCAACCTCATGTGGCAGTGCGTGTTCGTGTTCCTGCCGCTCATGGTCGCGTACAACGCGAGCAAGAAGGTGGGGGCAGACCCCTGGGTCGGCTTCGCGATCATGGCCGTCCTCATGCTGCCGGGGTTCACCGGGCTCGCCGACGGCGTCGAGCCGCGCGAGGTCTTCGGGACGTCGGTGAGCGTCGTCGACATCTTCGGCGTCCCGCTCACGGTGTTCGACTACAGCTCGCAGGTGTTCCCGCCGCTGCTCATGGCGGCCGTCCTCGGCGTCGTCTACAAGTACCTCAAGAAGCTGATCCCCGAGAACGTCCAGCTCATCTTCGTGCCGTTCCTCAGCATGCTGATCATGATCCCGCTCACCGCGTTCCTCATCGGCCCCATCGGCGTGTACGCGGGAGCCGGGCTCTCCGACGTCCTCAAGTCGGTCAACGACTTCTCGCCCTTCATCTTCGCGATCGTCGTCCCGCTGGCGTACCCGTTCATGGTGCCCCTCGGGCTCCACTGGCCGATCAACGCGATCATGCTGCTCAACATCCAGACCCTCGGCTACGACTACATCCAGGGCCCGATGGGCGCCTGGAACTTCGCGTGCTTCGGCGCGACCGCGGGCGTGCTCGTCCTCGCGTGGCGCGAGCGCGACGCGACCATGCGGCAGACCGCCACCGGGGCGCTCGCGGCCGGCCTGCTCGGCGGCATCTCCGAACCGTCCCTCTACGGCATCCACCTGCGCTTCAAGCGGATCTACCCGCGCATGCTCGTCGGCTGCTTCGTCGGGGGTCTCATCATCGGCATCGGCGGAGGCGTCACGACGAACGCGTTCGTGTTCACGTCCCTGCTGACCATCCCCGCGTTCAACCAGATCGGCCTCTACGCGCTGGCCGTCACCGCGGCGTTCGTGACGTCCATGGTGCTGGTGATCATCTACGGCTACAAGGCGCCCGAGCCCGCTGCCGACGCTTCTGACGGTGCCGAGGCGGCCGGCTCCGGGACGACCGCCGGTGCGCCGGCCGAGGGGGTCGCGGCGCCCGCCGCGGACGCCGGGGTCGGCCCCGTGCACGAGCTCGCCGCCCCCGTCGCCGGCACCGCCATCCCGCTGTCCGAGGTGCCGGACCCCGTGTTCGCCGGCGGCACGATGGGTCCCGGCGTCGCCATCGAACCGACCGGCGACACCGTCACCGCGCCCGCGTCCGGGGTCGTCGCCGCGGCCCAGGACACCGGGCACGCGTTCGCGCTCGCCCTGGACAGCGGCATCGAGCTGCTCATCCACGTCGGTATCGACACGGTGAACCTCAAGGGGGAGGGGTTCGAGGTCCTCGTGAAGGCCGGCCAGCACGTCGACACCGGGACGCCCCTGGTCCGGTTCGACCGGGACGTCATCGAACGAGCCGGTTACTCGCTCGTGACACCGGTGATCGTGCTCAACGCCAAGAAGTTCGACGCCGTCGACCCCGTCGGGCTCGGCCCGGTCGAGGCGGGGGCGCCGCTGCTCGCCGTCCAGGCCAAGGCGGCTCCCGCCCAGGTCGCCCGGTGAACCTCGCGCCGACCTCTCGCTGAGCGTCCCGACGACGACGGCGCCGCACCCTCATGGGGTGCGGCGCCGTCGTCGTCGTCGGTGCGGGGTGCCGGGGCTCAGTGGCCGGGCAGGCCCTGCGTCGGGGCGAAGTGGTGACCCGCGTCCTTCGCGCGCTGGATCGAGCGCACGATCTCGGCCTCCGCCTCGGTGCGGTCGGTCCAGTGGGCGCCCTCGACGGACTTGCCGGGCTCGAGGTCCTTGTAGACCTCGAAGAAGTGCTGGATCTCGAGCCGGTGGTAGTCCGACACGTCGTCGATGTCCTGGCGCCACGCGGCACGCTGGTCGCCGGTCGGCACGCACAGGACCTTGTCGTCGCCGCCGGCCTCGTCGCGCATGCGGAACATGCCGAGCGCGCGACACCGGATCAGACAGCCGGGGAACGTCGGTTCCTCGAGCAGGACGAGCGCGTCGAGCGGGTCTCCGTCCTCGCCGAGGGTGCCCTCGATGAAGCCGTAGTCGTCGGGGTAGCGGGTCGAGGTGAAGAGCATCCGATCGAGCCGGATCCGGCCGGTCTCGTGGTCCACCTCGTACTTGTTCCGCTGACCCTTCGGGATCTCGATGGTGACGTCGAACTCCACTGTTCTCCTCCAAGCGGGATTGCGGCCTCTAGTGTGGCACGCGCACACCAGGTCGGGAGGTCGGATGTTCCGTGCACGGACAGTGACGGCGGTCACTCTTGCGGCGGTCCTCGTCGCGGCGGGCGGGTACGCCGTCGCCGACGCGCGCGACGTCGTGCCCGGCCCGCTCACGACGCAGCCCTCCCCGACCCCTCAGCCGCCCTTCCCGACGGCCCCGGGCGCCGCGTCGCTGTCCTCGTCCGGTCAGGTCGTCGCCGCGCCTGCCGCGGACGACCCCGCCCCGTCGGCGGCGGCCGTCGCGCGCGACGTCGCCCGGCTCGTGCGCGACGACCGGCTGGGCTCCCGCGTGGGCGTCCAGGTGGTCGACGTGCTCAGCGGCGACGTCCTCAGCGCGTCCGGCGCGACGTCCCGGTACACGCCGGCGTCCACGCAGAAGCTCCTCACCGCCGTCGCGGCGCTCACCGCGCTCGACCCCGACGCGACGCTCCCCACGACCGTGGTGCAGGCGGGCCCCGGCGGGATCGCGCTCGTCGGCGGAGGCGACCAGCTGCTCGCGGAGGGGAAGGGGTCGGCGAGCGCGGTGGACGGCCGGGCCGGCGTCGCCGACCTCGCCGCGCAGGTCGCCACGAAGCTGCGGCTCGCCGGCCGGTCCTCCGTCACGCTCACGGTCGACGACACGTTCTTCAGCGGGCCGGCCCTCAGCCCCACGTGGGACCCGTCGTACCTGGCGAACGGGTTCGTCGCGCCCGTCTCCGCGCTGTCGATCGACGTGGCGCGGAAGTCGGGCACCGAGTACGCGCAGCGGTGGACCGACCCGGCGACGCACACCGCCGACGTGTTCGCCGCGGCCCTGAAGAAGCGTGGGGTCACCGTCACGTCGGTCGCCCGCGGGTCGGCGCCCGAGAAGGCGACACGGCTCGGGATCGTCCGGTCGGCGACCGTGCGCGAGATCGTCGGCTACGCGCTCCAGCACTCCGACAACACCGTCACGGAAGGGCTCGGGCGGCTCGTCGCCGCGTCCCGCGACCTGCCCGCGTCGTTCGACGGGGCGACGAAGGCCGTCGTCGCCGTCGTGCACGGCCTCGGCGTCGACACGTCGGGCGCCCGCCTCGTCGACTGCTCCGGTCTCGGCAAGGGGTCGCTCCTCACGCCCCGCCAGCTCGCGCAGGTGCTCGCGCTCTCGACCGGCGGCGACCACCCCGACCTCACCGGGGTCGTCGCCCTGCTGCCGATCTCCGGGCTCCGCGGCACCCTGGACGACCGCTACCTCTTCACGGACGCGCGCGGTCGCGTCCGCGCCAAGACCGGGTCGCTCACCGGCGTCGCGTCGCTCGCCGGGACCGTCATGACCGACGACGGACGCGAGCTCGTGTTCGTCGTCATGGCCGACCGGACGAAGGACGGCCCCTGGGAGGCGCGGGCCGCGATCGACGACTTCGTCACCCGGCTCGCCGACTGCGGATGCTCCTGACCGGCCCGTCCCGGCGGCGACGTCCCGTCCGGCGTCGGGGGACCGCCCGTCGTTAGGGTGGGCAGATGACCGCCACCACGGACGTCGAGATCGTCGACTGGTCGGCCGCCGCGTCGCTCGCGGGACGCGTCGCACCGCCCGGTCCGGTCGCCCCCCGCGCCGAGCTCGAGGCGCTGGTGGGCTCGCTGCGCAGCGCGGCCCGGCGCGCCGTCGCACCCGTCCAGGACGTCACGGGCCTCGTCCCGGCCACCCCGGGCGACGCGTCCGTCCTGGTGGTCGACCGGGCCCGCTGGGCGCGCGCCAACACCGAGATCATGGCGACCGTCGCGCAGGGCGCGCTCGAGGCGGTGCTCGGCGACCGCCCGGCGCCGCCCGGGCCGACCGCCCTGGTCGGTGCGGCGCAGGTCGGAAGCGTCCTCGCGCTCCTGTCGAGCCGCGTCCTCGGCCAGTTCGACCCGTACACCGACCCGGGTGGCGCCGGCCGGCTGCTGCTCGTCGCCCCGAACCTCCTGGCCGCCGAGCAGCGGCTCGGCGTCGACCCCGAGGACTTCCGCCTCTGGGTGTGCCTGCACGAGCAGACCCACGCCCTGCAGTTCGCCGCCGCGCCCTGGCTCGGCGAGCACCTCGCGTCCGTCACGCGCGACCTGCTGGCCGACCTCGCGCACGACACGCGCGAGCTCGGCGAGTCCCGGTTCCGCGACAAGCTGCGCGCGCTCGTGTCGGCCCTCTCCGCCGCGGTCCGCGGGGACGGGCAGGCGCTGCTCGCGGGCATCGTGAGCGACGAGGACCGTGCGCGTCTCGCCGACGTCACCGCTGTCATGGCCCTGCTCGAGGGGCACGCCGACGTCGCCATGGACGACGTCGGGCCGGCCCTCGTCCCGAGCGTGCGCGACATCCGGGCCCGGTTCGAGGCGCGCCGCGACGGCGCCGGCCGGGCCGACGTCGTCGTCCGGCGGCTGCTCGGCGTCGAGGCCAAGATCGCCCAGTACCGCGACGGTGCCGCGTTCGTGCGCGCCGTCACCGACCGCGTCGGGCAGGACGGCCTCAACGCCGCGTTCAGCGGGCCGACCGCGCTCCCCACCGCCGCCGAGATCGCCGACCCGCGCGCCTGGGTCCGGCGCGTGCACGGCTGACTCCCGCATGCCCGGACCGGACGCGGCCGAGGCGGCGACACGCGTCGCCGTGCGCCGCGCCGTCGCGGACCTCGACGCGGGCGCGCTCGTCCTCGTCGGGTGCTCGGGCGGCGCCGACTCGGTGGCCCTCGCCGCAGCCGTCGCGTTCGTCGCCCCCCGGTCCGGCCTGCGTGCGGGGGCCGTCGTCGTCGACCACGGGCTCCAGGACGGCTCGGCGCAGGTCGCCGCCGACGCCGCCGCCACGTGTCGCGCGCTCGGCCTGGCGCCCGTCGACGTCCGACGCGTCGAGGTGGGCGCCCGGGGCGGACCCGAGGCCGCCGCGCGCGCGGCCCGGACCACCGCCCTCGAACGCGCGGCTCGCGAGCACGGCGCCGTCGCCGTCCTGCTCGCGCACACCCTCGACGACCAGGCCGAACAGGTGCTCCTCGCGCTCGCGCGCGGCTCGGGCGCTCGCTCGCTCGCCGGCATCCCGGCCGCGCGCGGCGTCTACCGGAGGCCCTTCCTCGGTCTGCGGCGGTCCGTGACCGAGGCGGCGTGCCGCGCCCGCGGGCTGACGTGGTGGGACGACCCGACCAACGGCCGCCCGGCGGCGGGCGCCGCCGCTTCTGCCGCCGTGACGTCCGCCACGGTCCTGCCTCTGCGCTCGCGCGTGCGCGCCGACGTCCTGCCGGTGCTGGAGGACGTCCTCGGCCCCGGCGTCCCCGAGGCGCTCGCCCGCTCCGCCGCCCAGCTCGCGGACGACGCCGACCTGCTGGACGGGCTCACCGCCGAGGTGCTGGAGCGCGCGTCCCGGGCGGCCACCGGTGCGGCGCCCGCCGACGGTGCGCGGCCCGTCGTGCTCGACGTGGAGGTGCTGGCCGCGGCCCACCGGGCGCTGCGCACCCGGGCGCTGCGCCGGGCCGCCGTCGCCGCGGGTGCGCCGCGGGGTGCGCTCGCCGCCGCGCACGTGGACTCCGTCGACGCGCTCGTCACCCGCTGGCGGGGCCAGGGACCGGCGCACCTGCCGGGACCGGTCCTCGCGTCCCGGGAGTGTGGCACGCTTGTTCTGCGGGCGGGTCCGACCCCGACCCACACCCCCGACCCCCTGTGAATGCGTCAAGAGGAGTGCTCTCGTGGACCGATCCGACGTCTCGGCCGACCTGGCGGACATCCTGCTCACGGAGCAGCAGCTCGGCGAGCGGCTGGACCAGATGGCCGCCGAGATCGACGCGGACTACCGCGACCAGGACCTCCTGCTCGTGGGCGTCCTCAAGGGTGCCGTCATGGTCATGGCGGACCTCGCGCGCCGCCTGCACCACACCGTCGAGATGGACTGGATGGCGGTGTCGTCGTACGGCTCCGGGACCAAGTCGTCGGGCGTCGTGCGCATCCTCAAGGACCTCGACACCGACCTCACGGGCCGCAACGTGCTCATCGTCGAGGACATCATCGACTCGGGCCTGACGCTGTCGTGGCTGGTCTCCAACCTGCGCAGCCGCGGCCCGCGCTCGGTCGAGATCGCGACGATGCTGCGCAAGCCCGCCGCCGCGAAGGTCGAGGTCGACGTGCGCTACGTCGGGTTCGACATCCCGTCCGAGTTCGTCGTCGGGTACGGCCTGGACTACGCGGAGAAGTACCGGAACCTGCCGTTCGTCGGGACGCTCGCGCCGCACGTCTACGGCGGCTGACCCCTTTTCCTGCCCTGGGCGAACACGCGGTCTCGCGCACAGCGTGAGCGTGTAGGTTCGCAGCAGTCGAGTCGCGAGCGGAAGGATGCGGGGTCGACCCCGCCACCGATGAACATGAAGCGAATCCTCACGGGCCCGGTCATCTGGGTGGTCGTGGCCCTCCTGGTGTTCCTGGCCGCGCTGAACGTCCTGTCACGCTCCAAGGTCGAGCGGATCGACACGTCCGTGGGCATCGAGCTCCTCGACCAGGGCAAGGCCGAGAAGGCGCTCATCGTCGACGGCGACCAGCGCGTCCAGCTCGATCTCAAGGACGACTACGAGCAGGACGGCAAGAACCTCGGCAAGTCCGTGCAGTTCTACTACGTCCAGCCGCAGGGCGAGCAGGTCGTGCAGGCGGTCGAGGGCGCGAACCTCGCCAAGGGCTACGACTCGCAGATCGCGCAGGCGTCGATCTGGTCGTCGCTGCTGTCGCTCATCATCCCGTTCCTGATCATCGGCGTGATCTTCTGGTTCCTCCTGTCGCGCATGCAGGGCGGCGGGTCGCGGGTCATGGGCTTCGGCAAGTCCCGCGCGAAGCTCATCACGAAGGACATGCCGCAGGTCACGTTCTCCGACGTCGCGGGTGAGGACGAGGCGGTCGAGGAGCTCCAGGAGATCAAGGAGTTCCTCGCGGAGCCGGCCAAGTTCCAGGCCGTCGGCGCCAAGATCCCCAAGGGCGTCCTGCTCTACGGGCCCCCCGGGACCGGCAAGACGCTGCTCGCGCGCGCCGTCGCGGGCGAGGCGGGCGTGCCGTTCTACTCGATCTCCGGCTCGGACTTCGTCGAGATGTTCGTCGGCGTCGGCGCGAGCCGCGTCCGCGACCTGTTCGACCAGGCCAAGCAGAACGCCCCCGCGATCATCTTCGTCGACGAGATCGACGCGGTCGGTCGGCACCGCGGTGCCGGCATGGGCGGCGGCCACGACGAGCGCGAGCAGACGCTCAACCAGCTCCTCGTCGAGATGGACGGCTTCGACGTCAAGACGAACGTCATCCTCATCGCGGCGACGAACCGCCCCGACATCCTCGACCCGGCGCTGCTGCGCCCGGGCCGGTTCGACCGGCAGGTCGCGGTCGAGGCACCCGACCTCAAGGGCCGTGAGGCGATCCTGCGGGTCCACGCCGCGGGCAAGCCGATGTTCCCCGAGGTCGACCTCGCGGCCGTCGCACGTCGCACGCCCGGCTTCACCGGCGCTGACCTCGCGAACGTGCTCAACGAGGCCGCGCTCCTGACGGCCCGCAGCGGCGCCCAGCTCATCGACGACCGCGCGCTCGACGAGGCCATCGACCGCGTCATCGCCGGCCCGCAGAAGCGCACCCGTGTCATGAACGTCAAGGAGCAGAAGATCACGGCGTACCACGAGGGCGGTCACGCGCTCGTGGCGGCCGCCATGCGGTACACGGACCCGGTCACGAAGGTCACGATCCTGCCCCGCGGCCGCGCCCTCGGCTACACGATGGTCATGCCGCTGGAGGACAAGTACTCGACCACACGCAACGAGCTGCTCGACCAGCTCGCGTACGCGATGGGCGGCCGCGTCGCCGAAGAGATCGTCTTCCACGACCCGACGACGGGCGCGAGCAACGACATCGAGAAGGCCACCGCGATCGCCCGCAAGATGGTCACCGAGTACGGCATGAGCGAGCAGGTCGGTGCGATCAAGCTCGGGCAGGCGCAGGGCGAGCCGTTCCTGGGCCGTGACATGGGCCACCAGCGCGACTACTCCGAGAACATCGCCGGGATCGTCGACCGCGAGGTCCGCAAGCTCGTCGAGGCCGCGCACGACGAGGCGTGGGAGGTCCTGGTCCAGTACCGCGACGTCCTCGACGACCTCGTCCTCCGGCTCCTCGACAAGGAGACCCTCAACCAGGCCGAGCTCGCCGAGGTCTTCGCGCCCGTCGTGAAGCGCGACCCGCGCGAGGTCTGGCTCTCGAGCGAGCAGCGCGCCGTCTCCACCCGTCCGCCGGTCCTCACCGCGGCCGAGAAGGAGGCGCAGGGCGACGCCCCGATCATCCCGACCGACGAGGGCGCCGCCGCCACGATGGAGCACCCCGCACAGCCCGTGGGCGAGGTCCCCGCGGGCGAGTCCGTCGGTGCGGCGGAGCGTACGACGGACGTCCCGGCCGGGCCGGGGGCCGTGTGAGCGACAAGAAGTCGCCCGTCGACCTGGCGCGCGCCGAGGCGGCGGTCCGCGAGCTGCTCCTCGCGATCGGTGAGGACCCGGACCGGGACGGTCTCGCCGACACCCCGGCCCGCGTCGCACGCTCGTACCGCGAGATCTTCCGCGGGCTCCACCAGAGCCCGGCCGAGGTGCTCAGCACGACGTTCGACCTCGGTCACGAGGAGATGATCCTCGTCAAGGACATCGAGGTGTACTCGACCTGCGAGCACCACCTCGTGCCGTTCCACGGCGTCGCGCACGTCGGGTACATCCCGCGCGACGGGCGGGTGACCGGCCTGTCGAAGCTCGCGCGGCTCGTCGACGTGTACGCGAAGCGGCCCCAGGTCCAGGAGCGCCTCACGTCCCAGGTGGCCGACGCCCTCGTCGAGCACCTCGACGCGCTCGGCGTGATCGTCGTCGTCGAGTGCGAGCACCTCTGCATGTCGATGCGCGGGGTGCGCAAGCCCGGCGCCCGCACCGTCACGTCGGCCGTCCGCGGCCAGATGCGCGACCCGGCGACACGGGCCGAGGCCATGAGCCTCATCCTGGGGCGGTAGCCGGTGGACCGCGTCGAGCCGCGGCCGCTGCCCGGCGTCGCGTCGGGCCGCACCCTCGTCATGGGGGTCGTGAACGTGACGCCCGACTCGTTCTCCGACGGCGGCCAGTGGTTCGAGCCCGACGCGGCCGTCGCGCACGGCCTCCAGCTGCTCGCCGACGGCGCGGACCTGCTCGACGTCGGCGGTGAGTCCACCCGTCCGGGCGCGGCGCGCGTCTCCACCGAGGACGAGCTCGCTCGCGTGCTCCCCGTCGTGTCGGCCCTCGCGGCGCGCGGTGCTGTCGTGAGCGTCGACACGACGCGCGCGGTCGTGGCCGAGCGGGCCGTCGCCGCGGGCGCACGCGTCGTCAACGACGTCTCCGGCGGCCTGGCCGACCCCGACATGGCCCGCGTGGTCGCCGACGCGGGCGTCGTGTACGTCGCGATGCACTGGCGTGGCCACGCGACCGAGATGGACGCGCTCGCCGCGTACACCGACGTGGTGCGCGACGTCCGCGACGAGCTCGCCGCGCGGCTCGACGCCCTGGTGGCCGCCGGCGTCGCGCTGGAGCAGGTCGTCCTCGACCCCGGGCTCGGGTTCGCGAAGCCCGGCGCGGACAACTGGCCCCTGCTCGCCCACCTGGACGTCCTGGGAGCGCTGGGCCGCCCGGTGCTCGTCGGCGCGAGCCGCAAGCGCTTCCTCGGGCACCTGCTGGCCGGGCCGTCCGGGGAGCCGGTGCCACCGCTCGCCCGTGACGCCGCGACCGCGGCCGTCACGACGCTGTGCGCGGCCGCGGGGGCCTGGTGCGTGCGGGTGCACGACGTGCGGTCGTCCGCCGACGCCGTGCGCGTGGTCGCGCGCTGGGACGAGGACGTGAGAGGGTCCCGTACGGGTCGGCGTGAGCCGCTCCCCGGGGGACCGCAGGACGACCAACCCACCGACGGCTCCGTGTCGGTGGCAGAGGGGAGACGACCGTGACCGTGCACCAGGTGATCGGCGCCGACGGTGAGCCGCTGGACCAGATCCGACTCGTCGGGCTGCGCGCCACCGGCTACCACGGCGTGCTGGCCCACGAACGCGTCGAGGGGCAGGAGTTCGTCGCGGACGTCGTCCTGCACCTCGACACGCGTCAGGCCGCGGCCGGCGACGACCTCGAGGCCACCGTGGACTACGGCGTGCTCGCCGAGCAGGTCGTCGCGGTGCTCGAGGGCGACCCCGCGGACCTCGTCGAGACCGTGGCCGAGCGGGTCGCCGCGGTGGCCCTCGCGGCCCCGACGGCGTTCGCGGTCGACGTCACGCTCCACAAGCCGCAGGCGCCGGTGACCGTGCCGTTCGACGACGTCCAGGTCAGCGTGCACCGCAGCCGGACGCGTCCGCCCGTCCTCGAGCTGGTGCCGCCCGTCCCCGCTCAGCACGAGGACGTGCCGGGCGCCGCCGCTGCGATGCTCCCTGACCCCGCGGGGTCGCCGGACACCCCGTCGGCGGGCACTCCGTCGGTGGACACCCCGTCGGCGGGCACTCCGTCGGTGGGTACCCCGGCGACGGGTACCACCTCGACCGAGGTCGCCTCAGCCGATCCCGGGGTGACGGACACCGCCGAGGCGTCCCCGGCGCACGTGCCGGCCGACGTGGCCGTCGTGGGTGTCGCCGGCCTCGCGGCGGGCGGCGCAGCCGTGGACGCCGAGCACCCCGCGGACCGCCCGGCCACCGCCCAGGACGAGCTCTCGGACGACGAGCCGACCCAGATGTGGTCCGCCGCCGACTACGAGGAGCACGTCGGCGCGCCGCCGGCCCCGGCCCGCGAGCTCGACCGGATGGACGAGGAGCCCGAGGAGCCCGTCGAGGTCGTCCTCGCCCTCGGCGCGAACGTCGGCGACACCCAGCAGACGCTGCGGGACGCCATCACGGCGCTCGACTCGATCGACGGTCTGCACGTCGTCGACGTGTCGCCCCTCGCGCGGACGGCGCCGGTCGGCGGCGTCGACCAGGACGACTTCCTCAACGCGGTGGTCGTCGCCTCGACCACGATGTCCGCACGCGAGCTGCTGCACACGTGCCACGACGTCGAGCACAGCTTCGGACGCGTGCGCGAGGAGCGGTGGGGCCCGCGGACCCTCGACGTCGACATCGTCGTGTACGGCACGCTCACGGACGTCGCGACCGACCTCGAGCTGCCGCACCCGCGGGCGCACGAGCGGGCGTTCGTGCTCGAGCCCTGGTCGCAGGTGCAGCCCGACGCGGTCCTCCCGGGCCTCGGCGGCGGGCCGGTCGCGCAGCTCGCGGCGACGGCGCCCGACCGCACGGGCATCCGCTGGCTCGCGCTCGACTGGCTGGGCACCGAGGAGCCGTCCGCCGACAGCGCGTCCCCCGACGGCCCGTCACCGGACGAGGACGTCGCCTACGCCTACGACGACCTCGTCGCGCAGGATCCCGAGCCGTCCGGGGAGCCCGGCGGCCTCGCCGTGCCGTCCGTCGCGCCGGCCGCGGCCGACGATCCGTCGGCGCCGGAGGTCGCGTACCCCGAGGACGGGTCCAGCACCGCGCAGGGTGCTCCCGATCCCGCGGACGACGTGGACGCGGTGCCGCAGCACGGCGCGGACACGGGCGACGAGCCCGGCCGACCGCACACGCCGGGCGTCCCGCCGGCGCCCCCGGCTTCCGAGGCGGCGCCTCAGGCCCAGGGTGGCGTGAGCCCGCAGGGGTTCGAGCAGGACCGCCACGTCCTCGCCGCCGAGCCGTCGTTCGCCGAGCTGCTGGGTGCCCCCGAGGCCCCGTCGCGTCCTGCGTTCGCGCCCGTCGACCCGCTGCAGCACCACCAGCAGCAGGTGTCGCGGCGCTCCCTGTTCGCGCCGACGACGAGCGCGACCCCCGTCGCGCCCGCACCCGCACAGCCGTCCGCCGTCGCCCGGCCGCCCGTCCCTGCGGCGCCGGGCGCCGAGCGTCGGCAGGTGCCCGAGGAGCACTCCGCGCCGCCGGTCGCGCTCCCGCCGGTCGCGCTCCCGCCCGTGTCGTTCCCGCCCACCGCCCTGGCGCAGCCGCCGCAGGCCGGTGAGCCCGTCCAGATCGTCGGGGTGCCGGTCGAGTGGCGCCGCACGCCCGTCGCGGACGAGCACGGTGAGGGGGCGCCCGGAGCATGAGGCGCACGTCGGTCGGGGTCCTCGTGGTGCTGGCCGTCGTGGCCGCCCTCGTGGGCTGGGTCGTGGTCGGGGCGCTCGAGTCCCGGGGGACGTTCCTGCCCCGGGTGCCCTGGGTCGTCGACGTCGCGATCGTCCTCCTGGCCGGCGCGGTGTTCTGGGCCGGCTGGGGTGTACGGGCCTACCAGAAGGGGGACCGTCCTCGGCTCGACGGCATCCGCGCCGCCCGCACGTTCGTGCTGGGCAAGGCAGCGGCCGTCACCGGGTCCGTCCTCGTCGGGTGGTACCTCGGCCAGGTGCTCCCGGCGCTCGGAGACCTCGACGTCGAGGCACGCCGCGAGAAGGCGATCGCGGCCGGCGTCGCAGCCCTCGCCGCTCTCGTGCTCGCCGTCGCCGGACACGTCGTGGAGCGCTTCTGCGAGCTTCCGCCCACGGACGGTGACGAGCGGGGCGGCGGCGGTGCGAGGATGAGCGCATGACCGACCGAGGGGGTGCCCGACAGGGCTCCGACGTGTTCGCTCCGCCCGGTGTGGAGTGGTCGCGGGTCTCCGACCGGTTGATCGTCGCCCGCTACGTCACCGCGGGCGTCCCGCTCGCGCTCCTCGTGGTCGTGGGCGTCGTCGTGGGTGTCCTCACGGGCTCGGCCTGGGCCTGGGCCGCGACCGCTGTCGTCGTGCTCGTCGCCGTCTGGGTCGCGTGGCTCGTGCCCCGTCAGGTCCGTGCGGTCGGGTACGCGGAGCGTGACGACGACCTGCTCATCCGGCACGGGATCCTGGTGCGCCGGCTCGTCGTCGTGCCCTACGGCCGGATGCAGTACCTCGACGTGCAGCGCGGACCGCTCCTGCGGGCCCTCGGGCTCGCGTCGCTCCAGCTCCACACGGCGTCTCCCGGCACGGACGCATCGATCGACGGGCTCACGGCGGACGTCGCCGAAGGCCTCCGGGACCACCTCGCCGCCCGCGGCGAGGCGCGGCTCGCGGGCCTGTGACCGCGTCGTCCGGCGACGCCGCGGCCGACGAAGCCCTGGCGGGGGGCGCGACCGGGTTCGACTGGCGTCGCGTGCACCCCGTCACCCCGCTCGTGCGCGGGTGGGTCGTCGTCGTGGTCGTCGTCCTGGGGTTCGGCCGACAGGTCCTCGAGCAGGGTGCCGAGGAGCGCGACGCCGCGGTGAACCACCTCGGCTGGGTGGGGCTCGGCCTGCTCGCCCTCGCGGTCGTCGTGGTCGGACTGAGCTGGCTGTCGTGGCGGTTCACGGCCTTCGCGCTGACGGACGACGCCGTGCACGTGCGCCGCGGCGTGATCTGGCGCCAGCACCGCAAGGCGCGCCTGGACCGGGTGCAGGCCATCGACGTCGAGCAGCCGTTCGTTGCGCGGCTCGTCGGTCTGGCCGAGCTGAAGATCGAGGTCGCGGGCGGGTCCGGTTCCGCGGTCACCATCGCGTACCTGCGCGAGGCGGACGCCCGCCTGCTGCGCGCCGAGGTGCTGGCGCGTGCCGCGGGCGTCGACGCCACCGTGGTCGCGGCCCCCCGCGTCGACGGCGCTGCCGCCCCCGTCGGCCCGGTCCCGGTCCGGTCCGACGGTCCGGCCCCGTCCGACGCCCCGGCCGCGGTGGTGCCCGGTCTGCTGCGGGTCCCCGCCCTCGAGGCACCCGAGCAGGAGGTCTACGAGGTCCCCTCGGGACGGCTCGTCGGGTCGACGCTGCTCACGGGGGAGGCGATCGCGCTCCTCGTGGTCCTCCTCGGGGTCGTCGGGCTGGGCGTCGCGACGCACTCCCTCGCGGCGGCGTTCACGATGATCTGGGTGGTCGTCGGCCTCGGGTCCGCGGTGTTCAACCGGTTCAACCGCGGCTTCGCGTTCCGTGCGGCGACGTCGCCCGACGGCATCCGGCTCGAGCACGGGCTCACCGAGTCGCGCGCCCAGACGATCCCGCCGGGCCGCGTCCAGGCCGTCGAGCTCCACCAGCCGCTCCTGTGGCGCCGCAACGACTGGTGGGTCGTCCGGGTGAACGTGGCCGGGTACGGGAACAGCGCGGAGTCGAAGCCGTCGTCCACGGTGCTGCACCCCGTCGCGACACGTCACGAGGCGTTCACCGCCGTGTGGCTCGTGCTGCCGGACCTCGGCACCCCCGACCCGGTCGGCGTGCTGTCCGAGGGCCTCGGCGGGACCGGCCCCTCGGACGTGTACACGGCCGCGCCGCGGCGCGCCCGCTGGCTCGACCCCGTCGCGTGGCGCAGGACGGCGTTCACCGTGACGCACCGGGCGCTGGTCGCGCGCACCGGCCGGCTGCACCGGCGGCTCGTCCTCGTCCCGCACGGCCGCACCCAGTCCCTCGGGCTGCGGCAGGGTCCGGTCGGCCGACGGCTCGGGATCGCGACGTTCGTCGTGCACTCGACGCCCGGACCCGTCAGCCCCCAGATCCCGCACCTCGACGGGTCGGTGGCGCGCCGCCTCCTCGACGAGCAGGTCGTGCGCGCCCGCGAGGCCCGCGCGCACGACGTGCCCGAGCGGTGGATGCGCCCGGAGACGGCCCCGTGAGCGGCGCGCGCGGCGCGGCCCGGCTCGGCGTCGGGGTCGTCGGCGCGGGACGTGTCGGCGCGGTGCTCGGGTCGGCGTTGCGGGCCGTGGGCCACGCCGTCGTCGGCGCGTCCGGCGTCTCCGCGGAGAGCCGTGAGCGGATCGACGCGCTCCTGCCGGGTGTGCCCGTCCTGGACGTGCCCGAGGTGGTGCGCCGCGCCGAGCTGGTGCTCCTCACCGTGCCCGACGACGAGCTCGCGGGGGTCGTCGAGGGCCTCGCCCGGCTCGGGGCGTGGCAGAGCGGCCAGCTCGCCGTGCACACGTCCGGCCGCTACGGCGTGCGGGTGCTCGAGCCGGCCCGCGCCGGCGGCGCGATCCCGCTCGCCGTGCACCCCGCGATGACGTTCACCGGGACGTCGCTCGACCTCGCCCGGCTCGAGGGCGCGACCTTCGCCGTGACGGCAGCGGCCCCCGTCCTGCCCATCGCGCAGGCGCTCGTCGTCGAGCTCGGCGGCGAGCCCGCCGTCGTCGCCGAGGACGACCGGGCGCTCTACCACGCGGCGCTCGCGCACGGCTCGAACCATCTCGTCACGCTCGTCGCCCAGGCGGCGCAGGCGCTCGCTGCGGCCGGGCTCGAGCATCCCGGGCGCGCGCTCGGACCCCTGCTCGGCGCGGCGCTCGACGGTGCGCTCCGCTGGGCCGACGTCGGGCCTGAGCCGGGCGACCCGGCCGCCGGGCCCGGCACCCCCGCGCGGGGGGCGTCGGCCGTGGGCGCGCTGACCGGGCCGGTCGTGCGCGGTGACGTCGGCACGGTCCGTGCGCACCTCGACGCGCTGCGCGGGCTGGGCGCCGACCCCGCCGCGCACGACGTCGTGCCCACCTACACGGCCCTCGTGCGTGCCACCGCCGCCCGCGCCGTGGCGGCCGGGCGACTCCCCGCGGCCCGCGCCGCGGAGGTGCTCGACGCGCTCGACGACGCAGGGAAACCCGACCCGGAACAGGACGAGACATGACCGAACCCTTGCTCGTGACCACCCGTGAGGCCCTCGCGGACGCGCTCGCGGGCCGTCCGGACGCCGCCGACGCGACCGCCGGGGGGCGCCGCGCCGTCGTCATGACGATGGGCGCGCTCCACGACGGGCACCTCACCCTCGTGCGCCGGGCCCGCGAGCTCGTGGGCGGCGACGGCACCGTCGTCGTCACGATCTTCGTCAACCCGCTGCAGTTCGGTGCGGGCGAGGACCTCGACGCCTACCCGCGCGACCTCGACGGCGACCTCGCGAAGGTCGCGTCCGTGGGGGCCGACGTCGTGTTCGCCCCCACGCCCGACGTCGTCTACCCGGACGGTGGTGCGCTCGTGCGCGTCTCCGCGGGCCCGCTCGGCAGCGTCCTCGAGGGCGCGTCGCGGCCCGGGCACTTCGACGGCATGCTCACCGTCGTGCTCAAGCTCATGCACCTCGTCGCGCCCGACGTCGCGCTCTTCGGCGAGAAGGACGCCCAGCAGCTCCTGCTGGTCCGGCGCATGGTCGTCGACCTGGACGTCCCGGTCGACGTCGTCGGGGTGCCGATCGTGCGGGAGCCCGACGGCCTCGCCATGTCGTCCCGCAACGCCTACCTGTCGTCCGAGGAACGTGGCCGGGCGCTCGCGCTGAGCCGGGCGCTCGCCGCCGGTGTCGCGGCCGCGGACGCCGGCGGCTCGGCCCAGGACGTCGTCGGTGCGGCGGCCGAGACCCTGAACGCCGCCGACGGCGTCGTCGTCGACTACCTCGCGCTCGTCGACCCGGATACCGTGGAGGACCTGCAAGAGGTGGCGGGAGCGGGAAGCCCTGCCGCCGGCCCGGCGTTGCTCCTGGTGGCGGCCCGCGTCGGCACGACCCGTCTGATCGACAACCGGACGGTCGTGCTGGCCGGCTGAGCCGCCCGGGCCGACCCGCCCCGCACCAGGGCCACCGATCGACTGGAAGGCATCACTCGTGACACCCCGACGCCCGCACGCGCGCGCGACCTCCCTGCGCCGCCCGATGATGATCTCGAAGATCCACCGGGCCACCGTCACGCAGGCGGACCTGCACTACGTGGGTTCGCTCACGGTCGACGCCGAGCTGCTGGACGCCGCCGACCTCCTCCCGGGGCAGCAGGTCGACGTCGTCGACGTCACCAACGGGTCCCGGCTCACGACCTACGTCATCCCGGGGGAGCGGGGCAGCGGCGAGATGTGCATCAACGGCGCCGCCGCGCACCACATCACCCCCGGCGACGTCGTCATCGTCATCGCGTACGGCACCCTCGCGGACGACGAGGCCCGCACCTTCGTGCCCAACGTCGTCTTCGTCGACGACCGGAACGGCATCGTCGACATCGGTGACGACCCCGGACAGGTGCCCGGCGGGTACGGGCTGGAGGCGAGCGGCGTCCCGTTCGAGGACGTGCAGGGCTACGGGGTCCGCGGCCCGCTCGGGACGCTCCCGTTCGGGTCGCCCGCCGACGACGTGCTGGTCCCGTAGTGGCGGAGACCGTCGTGCCGCCCGCGGGGGCGGCGGGACGTCCGCGCCCCGCGTCCGGCGCGTCCGACAGCCGGGGCCCGGTGCCCGACGGCCCCTATGACGGGCCCGGCCGCGTGCCGGCGCGGATCCGGCGCCGCCTGCGTGCCGACGAGCCCGGGTGGACGACGTCCGCGGACGTCGTCGTGGTGGGCTCGGGGATCGCCGGGCTCACGGCGGCGCTCGAGCTGCGCGAACGCGTCGAGCGGGTGCTCCTCGTCACGAAGGGGGCGTTGTCGTCCGGGTCGACGGTGTGGGCGCAGGGCGGCATCGCCGCGGCCCTCGACCCCGACGACTCGCCCGAGGCACACCTCGAGGACACCCTCGTCGCCGGCGTCGGGCTGTGCGACCGGCGCGCCGTCGAGGTCCTCGTCACCGAGGGTCCGGAGCGCGTCCGCGAGCTCGTGGCGCGCGGCGCCGTGTTCGACACCGACGGGTCGGGTGGCATCGCCCTGACCCGCGAGGGCGGCCACCACGCCGACCGGATCGCGCACGCGGGCGGTGACGCGACCGGCGCCGAGATCTCGCGGGCGCTCGTCGCGCAGCTCGAGGCGGTCCGCAACGACCCGGGCATCGAGGTCGTGGAGAACGCGCTCGTCGTCGACGTGCTCACCGGGACGCCGGGCGCGCCCGGTGCGTCAGGGTCCGCCGACGGGCCGGACGGCTCGGTCGGTGGGGTGCCCGGCCCGGCGCCGGCGTGCGGCGTCACGCTGCACGTCCGCGGCGAGGGGTCGCGCGACGGGATCGGCGCCGTCCTCGCGAAGGCGGTCGTCCTCGCGACCGGCGGCATCGGGCAGGTGTTCCGGTCGTCGACCAACCCGCAGGCCGCGACCGGTGACGGGATCGCCGCCGCGCTGCGCGCGGGCGCGACCGTCGGCGACCTCGAGTTCGTGCAGTTCCACCCCACGGTCCTGTGGCTCGGGTCGGCCGTGAAGGGCCAGCTCCCGCTCATCTCGGAGGCAGTCCGTGGCGAGGGCGCGCTGCTCGTCGACACCAACGGCGTGCGGTTCATGCCCGACGTGCACCCCATGGCCGAGCTCGCGCCGCGCGACGTCGTGGCGCACGCGATCGTCCGGCAGATGGCCGCGACGGGGTCCGACCACGTCCTGCTCGACGCACGGCACCTCGGCCGCGCGTTCCTCGCGCGGCGCTTCCCGACGATCACCGCGCGGCTCGCCGGGCTCGGCATCGACTGGAGCGAGGAGCCCGTGCCCGTCGCTCCCGCGCAGCACTACCACTCGGGCGGTGTCGTGACCGACCTCGACGGCCGGACCGACGTCCCCGGGCTGTCCGCCTGCGGCGAGGTCGCCTGCACGGGCGTGCACGGCGCGAACCGCCTCGCGTCGAACTCGCTGCTCGAAGGGCTCGTGTTCGCCGTCCGGGCCGCACGCGACGTCGCGGAACGCATCGCGTCCGGCGAGCTCGTCCAGCACGAGCCCGTCGAACGGTCCGGGCCGGCCGGGCTGGTGCCCGCGGCGGCACGCTCACGCGTCCAGGCGATCGCGTCCGCGGGGCCGGGCGTCATGAGGGACGCGCGCGGCCTGCTCGGGGCCCGGAACCATCTCGCTGCGCTGCTCGACGCGGCCGAGGGCGGCGACGCCGCGGGGGCCGTCGTCGTCCCGCAGCTCGCCGAGTGGGAGACCACGAACGTCCACCAGGTGGCGTCCGCGCTGACGGAGGCCGCGCTGGCGCGCGCGGAGAGCCGTGGCGGGCACTTCCGGACGGACCACCCGTCCCGGGACGACGGATGGCGGCGTCGGGTGCTGGTCCGGGTGGACGACGACGGCACGCTGCGCGTCACGACGTCCCCCCTCCCCACCTGACCCTTTGCCCGTCTGACCCCTCCCCGCCTGACCCCGCCCCCGGCGCCCGTCTACCGGCGCGCCGTCGCCTACGCAAGGTCGCTTCGCGTGCGGAAGAGCGCACGCGAAGCGCCGTTGCGCACGCGAAGCGCGTCCGCCCGGCCCGGCGCTGCCCGTTCGCGGACGACAGTGGCGCGCGGTGCGGAGCCGTGGACGCCGGCAGGACGCGCTCCCCGACCGGCCCAGGTCGACGGGGGGCGTGCAGCGCACAACACCCCGGCGTGCGAGGTCCTTCGCGTCCGTTTCGGCGGTTCGCGTGCGCCGCATCGGACGCGAAGCGACCTTGCGTAGGCGACGGACGGCCTGGTGCGGGCGGATACGGTGTCCGCGTGACCTCCCCGGCTCCCGCTCCCGTGCCCTCGCCCGCTCCGTCCACCTCGCCCGCTCCGTCCACCTCGCCCCTGTCGCCCAGCCCGCCGACGTCGCCCGCGTTCGACGACCGGCTCGACACCGCGTGGTTGGCGGGAGTCGTCCGGACCGCCCTCGACGAGGACCTCGGCCCCGAGCCCGGACGTGACGTCACGACGCAGGCCACGATCGCCGCGGACGCGGAGGGCTGCGCCGACCTGGTGGCCCGGGCGGACGGTGTGGTCGCGGGCCTCGTGGCGGTGGACGAGGTGCTGGCGCAGGTCGCGGCGCGACTCGGCGCGCCGACGCCGACGGTGGTGTTCGTGGCGCGCGACGGCGACGCGGTCCGCGCGGGCGACGTCCTCGCGACGTTGTCGGGCCGCACGCAGGTGCTGCTGGTGGCGGAGCGCACGATGCTGAACCTGGCGAGCCGGGCGAGCGGCGTGGCGACGCACACCCGCCGGTGGGCGGATGCGCTCGCAGGGACGCGCGCCCTGGTGCTGGACACGCGCAAGACGACGCCGGGCCTGCGGGCGCTGGAGAAGTACGCGGTGCGCGCAGGGGGTGGCACCAACAAGCGCATGGGCTTGTACGACGTCGCGATGGTCAAGGACAACCACGTCGTGGCGGCGGGCTCGGTCGGCGCGGCCGTGGAGGCCGTGCGGGAGCGGTTCCCGGAGGTCGCGATCCAGGTGGAGGCCGACACGACGGAGCAGGCGCTCGAGGCGATCGACGCGGGTGCCGACTTCCTGCTGCTGGACAACATGCCGACACCGGTGCTCGCCGCGACGGTGGCCGCGGTGCGCGCGCGGACCACGGACGTCCCCGACGCCCCGGGGTACGTCGAGCTGGAGGCGACGGGCAACCTGACGCTCGACCGGGCGGCGGAGGTCGCGGCGACGGGGGTGGACCACCTGTCCGTGGGTGGTCTGACGCACTCGTCGCCGATCCTCGACCTGGCGCTCGACCTGCGGTAGCCGGGTGCGGACGGCGCGCCCAGGCCCCCACCGGGACGGCCCGTAGAATCGTCGGGTGACCACCACCCCTGACAGCGGTTCTCCCGCGCCCGACACGAGTCCCGCCACGAGTCCCGTCGCGACACCCGCCGAGGCGTCGGACGTGGTTGTCGACGACCTTCCGGAGCAGCTCCGGATCCGGCGCGAGAAGCGGGACCGGATCCTCGCGTCGGGTGGCGAGGCGTACCCGGTGACGGTGGGGCGCACGCACGAGATCGCGGACGTCGTGGCCCAGCACGCGGGTCTCGAGGCGGGCGAGGAGACGGCTGACGTCGTGGGCGTCGCGGGCCGTGTCGTGTTCCTGCGCAACACGGGCAAGCTGTGCTTCGTGACGCTGCAGGACGGCGCCGGCACGCGCCTCCAGGTGATGCTGAGCCAGGGGGAGGTCGGCCCGGAGTCGCTCGCGGCGTTCAAGTCGGACGTCGACCTGGGCGACCACCTGTTCGCGCACGGCCGGGTGATCTCGTCGCGCCGCGGCGAGCTGTCGGTGTTCGCGGACGCGTGGCAGATCGCGGCGAAGTCGCTGCGCCCCCTTCCGGTGCTGCACAAGGACCTTTCCGAGGAGTCGCGGGTTAGGCAGCGCTACGTGGACCTCATTGCGCGTCCGGCGGCGCGCGACATGGTGCGTTTCCGTGCCGCGGTGGTGCGTTCCTTGCGGGAGAACTTCCATGGTCGCCGTTATCTCGAGGTCGAGACGCCGATGCTCCAGACGATCGCGTCGGGTGCGGCGGCGCGTCCTTTCGAGACGCACATGAATGCGTACGACATCGACCTCTACCTGCGTATCGCCCCGGAGATCTTCTTGAAGAAGGCGGTCGTGGGTGGCGTCGAGCGGGTGTTCGAGATCAACCGCAACTTCCGGAACGAGGGCGCGGACTCCACGCACTCGCCGGAGTTCGCGATGCTGGAGGCGTACGAGGCCTACGGCGACTACGACACGATGGCGGCGCTGACCCAGGACCTCGTGCAGCGGGCGGCGCTCGACGCGCTGGGCACGACGACGGTGACCCTCCCCGACGGCAGCGAGTACGAGCTGGGCGGCGAGTGGACGACGATCACGATGTACGGGTCGCTGTCGGAGGCGCTGGGCGAGGAGATCACGCCGGAGACGTCGGTGGCGCACCTGCTGGCGGTCGCGGACCGTCTGGAGGTGTCGTACGACGCGAAGCGTGCGAGCCACGGCAAGCTCGTGGAGGAGATCTGGGAGCACCTGGTGGGCGACCACCTGTGGGCGCCGACGTTCGTTCGCGACTTCCCGGTCGAGACGTCCCCGTTGACGCGTGACCACCGCAGCATCGCGGGCGTGGTCGAGAAGTGGGACCTGTACGTGCGTGGTTTCGAGCTGGCGACGGCGTACTCGGAGCTCGTGGACCCGGTGGTCCAGCGGGAGCGTTTCGAGGCGCAGGCCGTGCTCGCGGCGGCGGGCGACGACGAGGCGATGCGTCTCGACGAGGACTTCCTCACGGCGATGGAGCACGCGATGCCGCCGTCGGGCGGTATGGGCATGGGCGTCGACCGCCTGCTCATGGCGCTCACGGGTCAGGGTATCCGCGAGACCATCCTTTTCCCGCTCGTGAAGCCGCAGCAGTAGGAGCAGCACGCAGATGGTCGGATTTCTCGAGGCCGTGATCCCGTCGATCGCGGTGGGACTGTTGTTCTACTTCGTGATGCGCAAGATCGTGCGCGCGGACCGGAACGAGCGGAACGCGATGGCGGCACTGGACGAGCAGGCGGCGCGGCGCGCGGCAGAAATGCAGTCCGCCGAGCGCGGCGCGAGGGACGACGCAAGCCCGTCCGGCGAATAGTTTCGGCGTGCCGTCTTTGACGCGCATTACCTGCGCGTGAGAACCTGGAAATCGTCCAGCAATTCAGTGGTGTGACGACTTCCCAGGAATCGAGGCTCAACGTGGTCCAGAAGGTCCAGGTCCTCCTTGTCGACGATCTCGACGGTGGTGCGGCGGACGAGACCGTGACGTTCGCGCTCGACGGCGTCTCCTACGAGATCGACCTCAACGCGAAGCACGCGTCGGAGCTCCGCGAGGCGTTCGCCACGTGGATCGGGCACGGTCGCAAGGTGGGTGGCCGTGCGTCGGCTGCGCGTCCGGCGGCGCGTCGTGCCCGTGGTGGTGCGAGCGACGCGACGAAGATCCGCGAGTGGGCGCGCGAGAACGGGATCACCGTCTCGGAGCGCGGCCGCATCCCGGCGGACGTCAAGGCGAAGTACGAGGCGGCGCACTGACCGTCGTCCCGCATCGCTCGTGCTGCGGGCCCGTCACCGTCCGGTGACGGGCCCGTAGTCTTGCCGCATGACTCCCAGCTCTTCTGCGGGCGACGTCGCGCCCGCGCACGACCCGTCCCACGCCGCGGTGGACGCGGTCGCACCGGCACCCTCGACCCGCCGCCTGTGGGTGGGTACGTACCCCGCCGACGACGACGCCCCCGGCGCGGGGGAGGGCGTGTGGAGCGTCGAGCTGGACCTGGCGTCGGGCGGTTTCGGGGCGGCGCAGCAGGTGGTCCGGGTGACGTCGCCGTCGTTCGTGGCGCTCACGTCCGACGAGCGGACGCTGTACGCGGTCACGGAGACGGCGGACGGAGCGGTGTCGGCGTTCCGCAGCAGCCCCGGGTCGGACGACCTGGCGCTGACGGCGGCGGTGCCGACGCACGGCGACTTCCCCTGCCACGTAGTGGCCGAGGGCGACACGCTGTGGGTCGCGAACTACGGCACGGGCGGCTTCGCGACGGTCCCGCTCGCGGCGGACGGGTCGTTCGCGGGCGACGGCGGGGTGCACGCGGGCGAGGGCACGGGCCCGGTGACGGACCGTCAGGAGGGCCCGCACGCGCACTACGCGGTCGCGGGCCCGGACGGTGCCGCGTGGGTCGTCGACCTGGGCGCGGACCGGGTGCGCCGGTACGTCCCGACGGGCGACGGTGCGGTGCGTGCGGCCGGCACGGTCGTGACGCTGCCGGCGGGCGCGGGTCCGCGGCACCTCGTGGTCGCCCCGGAGCGCACGCCGGGCGCCGGCTTCGCGTTCGTGGTCGGCGAGCTGGACGACCAGGTGCACGTCCTCGAGACCGGCACGGACGCCGACGGGCACGCGGATGCGACGTGGCGGTCCGCGGTGCCGGCGCACACGACGGCGGCTCCCGCCGAGGTCCGCGCGTTCCCGTCGCACGTCGCCCTGAGCCCGGACGGCGCCCGCCTGTACCTCACGGTGCGTGGCCCGGACGTGCTCGCGACGTTCGACGTGGTCCGGGACGCGGACGGCGTCCGTCTGGTGCATCGTGCGGACACGCCGCTCGTCGGGGTGTGGCCGCGGCACTTCGCGGTGCTGGACACGCCCGACGGCGACGTCGTGGTGGTCGCCGGACAGACGTCGTCGACGCTGGAGGCGCTGCGTGTGGACGCGGCGTCGGGTCGGGCCGAGGTCGTGGCGTCGCTCACGCTGCCGCGTCCCGCGTGCGTCGTCGAGCGGCGGATACTGGAGGGGTGACCTTCCCCGACCGTCCGCTGCGCGTCGCCATGCTCAGCGTGCACACCTCGCCGCTCGAGCAGCCGGGCACCGGCGACGCAGGCGGCATGAACGTCTACGTCACCGAGCTGTCGAAGGCGCTGGCACGTGGGGGCGTGCAGGTCGAGATCTTCACGCGGCGCACGTCGGGCGTGCAGCCGGACGTCGTGCAGGTCGCCGACGGGGTCGCGGTGCGGCACGTCACCGCGGGCCCGTTCGAAGGGCTCGACAAGACGGACCTGCCCGGCCAGCTCTGCGCGTTCACCGCGGGGGTGCTGCGGGCCGAGGCCGCCCGCGAGCCGGGCTGGTACGACGTCGTCCACGCGCACTACTGGCTCTCGGCGCAGGCCGGCTGGCTCGCGGCGGACCGCTGGGACGTGCCGCTCGTCGTGACGATGCACACGCTCGCGAAGGTCAAGAACGCCGCGCTCGCGGACGGCGACGCGCCGGAGCCGGCGGGCCGGACGATCGGCGAGAGCCAGGTGGTCGAGATCGCGGACGCCCTCGTCGCGAACACGGCGGACGAGGCGCGCGAGCTCGTGGGCCTGTACGGCGCCGACCCGGACCGGGTGCACGTGGTGGAGCCGGGCGTCGACCTCGAGGCGTTCCGTCCGCCGGCGCCGCTGGGCGTCGAGGAGGCCGCTGGCGACGTCGAGCCCGGCACGGACGAGGACCGTCGTGCGCGGCGGCGCGCGCTCGGGCTGCCGGGCGACCGGTCGCTGGTGCTGTTCGCGGGCCGCGTCCAGCCGCACAAGGCGCCCGACGTGCTGGTCCGGGCGCTCGGCGCCCTGCACCGGGCCGGGGCCCCTGTCCCGACGCTGCTGGTCCTGGGCGGCGCGAGCGGGCGCCGCACCGCGGTGCGCGAGCTGCTGGCGCTCGCGCACCAGGAGGGTGTGGCCGAGCACGTCGTGGTGCGTGACCCGGTGCCGCCGGCGCGTCTCGCGGAGTTCCTGCACGCCGCGGACCTCGTGGCCGTGCCGTCGTACAGCGAGTCGTTCGGGCTGGTCGCCGCGGAGGCGCAGGCGGCCGGGACGCCCGTGGTCGCGGCGGCTGTCGGGGGCCTGCGGACCGTCGTCGACGACGGCGTCACGGGTGTCCTCGTGCCGGACCACGACCCGGGGACGTGGGCGTGGACGTTCGAGACCCTGCTTGCCGACCCCGGCCGGCGCGCCGAGCTGCGCGCGGCGGCGCTCGCGTCGAGCACGCGGTTCGGCTGGGACCGCGCGGCCAAGGAGCTGCTCGGGGTCTACGAGCAGGCCGCCCGGGCCCGCGCGGCCCGCTGACGGGTCGTCAGGCGCGCTCGAGCACGAAGACGGGGATCTCCCGGTCGGTCCGCTCCTGGTAGTCCGCGTAGTCGGGGTACGCGTCGACGGACCGCGCCCACCAGGTGTCCCGCTCCGCGCCGGACAGCTCACGGGCCGTGTAGTCGTGCCGCTCGGGGCCGTCCTGCAGCTCGACGTGCGGGTCGGCGGCGATCGAGTGGTACCAGACGGGGTGCTTCGGCGCGCCGCCCTTGGACGCGACGATCGCGTAGTCGCCGTCGTGCTCGACGCGCATCAGCGCGATCTTGCGGACGTCGCCGCTGGTGCGGCCGCGGTAGGTCACGACGACGACGGGCATGCCGCGCATCGTCGTCCCCTCGGTCCCTCCGGACGACTCGATGAGGGCGACCTGGTCGCGCGTGCGGGCGTCAGGGCTGGGGACGTACGTTCCGGTGACTGGCATGTCGGGGCAACGCCACGCGCCCCCGGCATCTTCCCCGCGTCCTGCCTGCGCGGTCCCTGTGGCCTCGGGCGGAGGGCGGACGCCGGAGGGTCGGATGGCGGACCGGCCCCGCCGCGCGCGGTCGGGTGCGGCAGGATAGGACCATGACATACACCCTTGTCCTGCTCCGCCACGGCGAGAGCGAGTGGAACGCCAAGAACTTGTTCACCGGTTGGGTGGACGTCGCCCTCTCGGAGAAGGGCACCGCGGAGGCCGAGCGTGGCGGCACCCTGCTGACCGACGCGGGCGTCCTGCCGGACGTCGTGCACACGTCGCTCCTGCGTCGCGCCATCACGACCGCGAACCTCGCCCTCAACGCCGCGGACCGCCACTGGATCCCGGTGAAGCGCTCCTGGCGCCTCAACGAGCGCCACTACGGTGCGCTCCAGGGCAAGGACAAGAAGCAGACGCTCGCCGAGTTCGGCGAGGAGCAGTTCATGCTCTGGCGTCGCTCGTACGACACCCCGCCGCCCGCGATCGAGCCCGGCTCGGAGTTCTCGCAGGACGCCGACCCGCGCTACGCGGACGCGCCCGAGGTGCTGACCGAGTGCCTCAAGGACGTCCTCGAGCGGGCGCTGCCCTACTTCGACGGCGAGATCGTCCCCGACCTCAAGGCCGGCAAGACGGTCCTGGTCGCGGCGCACGGCAACTCGCTGCGCGCGCTGGTCAAGCACCTCGACGGCATCTCCGACGACGACATCGCGGGCCTCAACATCCCCACGGGCATCCCGCTGCTCTACGAGCTGGACGAGGACCTCAAGCCCGTCACGCCGGGCGGCCGCTACCTCGACCCCGAGGCCGCGAAGGACGCCATCGCGGCGGTCGCGAACCAGGGCCGTTGAGCCCCCGCTGCTGAGCCGCCGGTGAGGGGCGGCACGTCCTCCGCTCGGTCGTCCCGGCAGCCTCGTTCCTCGTGCCTGCCAGACCCACCACGACTGTCGCGGAGCACGTGCCGCCCCTCGCCTCTGTCCGGCGCGTGACCGTCGCCGGGCGGTCCGGGGGACGGCGGCGGTTCAGCCCAGCTCGACCGGGGCGTCGCCCGTGACGAGGTACGACACGCGGCGCGCGATGCTCACGGCGTGGTCGCCGAAACGCTCGTAGAAGCGTGACGCGAGCGTCACGTCGACGGTCTCCTGGACGGAACCGATCCAGTCGGGCGACAGGACGACGCCGAACGTCTGCTCGTGCAGCAGGTCGAGCAGGTCGTCGTCGCGCTCGATCGTGAGCGCGAGCGCGAGGTCGCGCGTCTCGAGCAGCTCGGTCACGCGCCGGGCCACCCGGACCGCCGCGTCGTTCATCTGCGTGAACGTCGGGACGACCGCCTCGGGGAGCGCGCGCTTCGGGTACGTCCGGCGGGCCACCTGCGCGACGTGGCGCGCGAGGTCGCCCATGCGCTCCAGGCTGGCGCTCATGCGCAGCGACGACACCACGATGCGCAGGTCGGTCGCGACGGGCGCCTGCTGCGCGAGCAGCCGGACGCACTCGTCGTCGAGGGCGCGCTCGCGGTCGTCGATGTCGCGGTCGCTCGCGATGACCGACTGGGCGAGCGACAGGTCGGCGTCCAGGAGCGCCCTGCCGGCGTCCTCGATCGCCTGGGCGACCTTCTCGCTCATCGTCCTCAGGTCGTCACCGAGCTGCTGGAGCTCGGCCTCGAAGATCTCTCGCATGTCCGTCCTTCGTGCAGGCTGCGTGGTGCGGGCCCCGGCCTCGTGCCACGGGTCACCGGACGCTACGGTGCCAAAGAGCGCCCGTGGTCTGCTGACCGCACGATGAACCGACGCTGCACGACGGGTGAACAGTTGATGCGCGCAGCCCTGAGACGCCGGTGCGGCCCCCGGCGTCTGGCAGCCTCCGTAGTCTGGTGGTGTGCTGTTCGACGACGGGAGTGGTGTGAGCGGGGGCGTGGCGGTAGTAGCGGGACTGCTCGGGCTGCTGGTGGGTGTGGCCTCGACGGTCGCGTTCCGGCTGAGCGAGCGCCCGCGCGCGACGGCGCCGGTCCCGTCGTCCGCGGTCGACCCGGGCCTGGTCCGGGCGCTCGCGGTGCTGCGGTCCGCGGCCGTCCTCATCGACGACGACGGGCGGATCGCTCGCGCGAGCCCGCCGGCGTACGCGCTGGGCGTCGTCCGGGGCAGCGAGCTGGCGCACGCATCCATCCGGGAGCTGGTCACGGCCGTCCGGCGTGACGGCGTGATCCGCGACGAGGAGCTCGAGCTCCCGCGCGGTCCGCTGGGCCCGGGCACGGTCGTCCTGCAGGTGCGGGTGGCCCAGGTGGCGCCGCACCTCGTCCTCGTCCTCGCGGAGGACCGCACCGAGGCGCGTCGGGTCGAGGCGATCCGACGCGACTTCGTGGTGAACGTGTCCCACGAGCTGAAGACCCCGGTGGGCGCGCTCGCGCTGCTCGCCGAGACCGTCCAGGACGCGGCCGACGACCCGGAGACGGTGCGCCGGTTCGCGGGCCGCATGCAGATCGAGACGACGCGCCTGTCCGCGCTGGTGCACGAGATCATCGAGCTGTCGCGCCTCCAGGTGGCCGGCGCGCTGCAGCAGATCACGGTGATCCCGGTGCAGGGTGTCGTCGACGAGGCCGTGTCCCGTGCGCGCACGGCCGCGCAGGCGAAGAGCATCCGGATCTCGGCGGGGGGCGCACTGGACGCGCAGGTCTACGGGGACCACGCCCTGCTCGTCACCGCGTTGCGCAACCTCCTGGACAACGCGGTCGCCTACTCGGACGACCACAGCCAGGTCGCGGTCGGGGTGAAGACGGTCGGGGACCTCGTCGAGATCGCGGTGGTGGACGAGGGGATCGGCATCTCCGTCGAGAACCAGGACCGCGTCTTCGAGCGCTTCTACCGCGTCGACCCGGCGCGGTCGCGTGAGACGGGCGGTACCGGGCTCGGCCTGAGCATCGTCAAGCACGTGGCCGCCGACCACGGCGGCGACGTGACGGTCTGGTCGGAGCCGGGCCGCGGCACGACGTTCACCCTGCGGTTGCCCGCGGCGTCGGGGGAGGCCCGGGCGGCACACTCTGCGGTGCGCGACCCGGACGGCTCCGATGCCCGACCGGGAGCCGGCTCCGACGGAGCCGCCGCCGACGACCGCGACACCCACGACCGCGACACCCGTGACAACCCGACGACCAAGGAGGTGGATGCGTGACCCGCATCCTCGTGGTGGAGGACGAGGAGTCCTACCGCGACCCGCTGACGTACCAGCTCGAGCGCGAGGGCTACGAGGTCGTCGCGACGGCGACCGGCACCGACGGCCTCGCCGCCTACGACGACGCGCACGCGTCCGGCGCGGGCTTCGACCTGGTGCTGCTCGACCTCATGCTGCCCGGTCTGAGCGGCACCGAGGTGTGCCGCGACCTGCGCCGCCGGGGCGACGTCCCGGTCATCATGCTGACGGCGAAGGACACCGAGATCGACAAGGTCGTGGGTCTCGAGCTCGGCGCGGACGACTACGTCACCAAGCCCTACTCGTTCCGCGAGCTGCTCGCCCGGATGCGCGCGGTGCTGCGTCGCCGGTCGGCGCCGGCGCCCAACGGTCCCGAGGTGGACGACGACGAGCAGGTGCTGTCGGCCGGACCGGTCCGCATGGACGTCGACCGGCACGTCGTGACCGTCGACGGCGAGCGCGTGCAGCTCCCGCTCAAGGAGTTCGAGCTGCTCGAGCTCCTGCTGCGCAACGCGGGACGTGTGCTGACGCGCGGCCAGCTCATCGACCGCGTGTGGGGGTCGGACTACGTCGGGGACACGAAGACCCTCGACGTCCACGTGAAGCGTGTGCGCGCGAAGATCGAGCCCGACCCCAGCGATCCGCGCTGGCTGCTCACGGTGCGCGGCCTGGGTTACCGGTTCGTCGACGAGTCGGACTGAGCGCGGCCGTCGCCCGCCGGGGGCCCGCGCCGCGGCCCTTCTGCGAGTGTTCATCCCGCGTTCACCGGGAGAGCGCGGACGGTCCATCCGGCGTCCTTACCTTCTGAGCGTCACCGGTGTCCATCGGTGGCGAGTCAGCAAGAACAGGATGGATCGACACGTGAAGCTCAGCCGAATCACCCGAGCAGGGTCTGCTGTCGCGATCGGCGCGCTCGCCCTCACGCTCGCCGCGTGCGGCTCCGACGACAACTCGAACGGCGCTGCCGAGAACACCTCGTCGGCCGCTGCCGGCGGTGGCGACCTCTCCGGCGAGCTCAACGGCGCGGGCTCGTCCGCGCAGGGCTCCGCCATGGACGCGTGGCGCTCCGGCTTCCAGTCCGCGAACAACGGCGTGACCGTCAACTACGACCCGATCGGTTCGGGCGACGGCGTCAAGAACTTCATCAGCGGTGCCGTGCAGTACGCCGGCTCGGACGCGTACCTGAGCGACGACGACATCGCGTCGGCGAAGACCACCTGCCAGGGCGGCGACGTCGTGGAGCTCCCGGTCTACATCTCCCCGATCGCGATCGTCTTCAACCTCAAGGGCATCGACTCGCTGAACCTCGACGCGGCCACCGTCGCCGGGATCTTCAACGGCAAGATCACGAAGTGGAACGACCCGGCGATCGCGAAGCTGAACGACGGCGTGTCCCTGCCGTCGACCGCGATCACCCCGGTGCACCGCTCGGACGACTCGGGCACCACGCAGAACTTCACCGAGTGGATCAAGGCGAACGCGGCCGACGCGTGGCCGTACGACCCGTCGAAGACGTTCCCCGTGAAGGGCGGCCAGTCCGCTGAGAAGACGTCCGGCATCATCCAGACGGTGACGGCCGGCCAGGGCACGATCAGCTACGCCGACGCGTCGCAGGTCGGCACGCTGGGCTCGGCCAAGATCAAGGTCGGCGACTCGTTCGTGGCGCACTCGCCCGAGGGTGCCGCGGCCGCCGTGTCGAAGTCGAAGATGGTCGAGGGGCGTGCCGCGTCCGACATCGCGATCGACATCGACCGCACCCTCACGGACGCCTCCACGTACCCGCTGGTGCTCGTCTCGTACGACATCGCGTGCACCACGTACACGGACGCGAACACGGCGAAGCTCGTCAAGGGCCTCTTCTCCTACATCATCAGCAGCGAGGGCCAGCAGGCCGCGGCCTCGGCCGCTGGCTCGGCGCCCATCTCGCAGGACCTCTTCACCAAGGCCGAGGCCGCGGTGAACGCGATCAAGACCAGCTGAGTCGTCCGATCGCTGCACGCCGACACCGGCCGGCCGGGCCGGCACCCCGCACGGGGTGCCGCGCCCGGTCGGCCGGTCCGGGCATGACGAAGGAGGGTCCGTGACCATCACGACCGAACCGCAGCGGGCCACGCAGCCCGCCAAGCCCCCGGCCACGCGCCGTCGCCGTTCCGGCGTGGCCGACCGGGGCGCGAACCGTCTCTTCCGGTACCTCACGACCGGGTCGGGCGTCCTCATCCTGATCGCGCTCGCGGCCGTCGCCGGCTTCCTGCTGTGGCAGGCGTGGCCGGCGTTCACCACCGGGAGCGACGAGCTGGCGACGAAGGTCAGCTTCCTCCAGGGGGAGGGCTCGCTCCTCGCCTACCTCGGCCCGCTGGTCTTCGGCACGGTGCTGGCGGCCGTGCTCGCGCTCGCGATCGCGACACCGCTCGCGATCGGCATCGCGCTGTTCACGTCGCACTACGCGCCGCGGCGGCTCGCGCAGGTGCTGGGCTACGTCGTGGACCTGCTCGCCGCGATCCCGTCCGTCGTGTACGGACTGTGGGGCGCGCTCGTGCTCGCCCCGTTGGTCCAGCCGATCTGGGGGTGGGTGTCTGACGTGCTGGGCTGGATCCCGCTCTTCGCCGGGCCCGCCGCCGACCCGGCGCGCGTGCTCCTGACGGTCGCGGTGATCCTGGCCGTGATGATCCTCCCGATCATCACGGCGGTCACCCGTGAGGTCTTCCTGCAGACGCCGAAGCTCCACGAGGAGGCGGCGCTCGCCCTCGGCGCGACCCGCTGGGAGATGATCCGCACCGCGGTCCTGCCCTTCGGGCGCTCGGGCATCGTCTCGGCCGCGATGCTCGGCCTGGGCCGCGCCCTCGGCGAGACCATGGCGGTCGTCATGATCCTGTCGCCCGGCCTCACCTACTCGTTCGCGCTGCTGCTCGCAGGCAAGCAGCAGACCATCGCGGCGAACATCGCGCTGAAGTACCCGGAGGCCAACGAGCTCGGCATGAGCACCCTCATGGCCACGGGTCTGGCGCTGTTCGTCATCACGATGGTCGTCAACATGCTGTCGCGCTGGATCGTCGCGCGGCGCAAGGACTTCTCGGGAGCCAACTGATGGCCGCCACCACCGCCGGCCCGTCGTCGGGCGGAGCCCGCCCCGCGGGCCACGACACCGTCCGTGCGCTCCTGCGCACGGTCGACACCAAGCGCCGTCGCCGGGACCGCACCATGACGGTCCTCATGTACGTCGCCTTCGGCGTCGCCGTGCTGCCGCTCGTCTCGCTGCTGTGGACCGTCGTGTCCCGCGGCATCGGCCGGTTCGACGTCGCCTTCCTGACGCACTCGATGCGAGGCGTCTTCGGAGGCATGGACGCGGGCGGCGTCTACCACGCGATCCTCGGCACGGTGATCGTGACGCTGGGCGCCGCGATCATCTCCGTCCCGATCGGTGTGCTCGCTGCGATCTACCTCGTGGAGTACGGTCCGGGCCACCGTCTCGCACGCGCCGTGACGTTCTTCGTGGACGTCATGACGGGCATCCCGTCGATCGTCGCGGGTCTGTTCGCGTACGCCCTGTTCGTGCTGTTCTTCGGCCCCGGCGTGCACTTCGGCCTCATGGGCTCGGTCGCCCTGTCGGTCCTCATGGTCCCGGTGGTCGTCCGGTCGACGGAGGAGATGCTGAAGCTCGTCCCGAACGAGCTCCGCGAGGCCGCGTACGCGCTCGGCGTGCCGAAGTGGCTGACCATCGTCAAGGTGGTGCTGCGCACGGCCGTCGCGGGCATCACGACGGGCATCATGCTGGCGGTGTCGCGCGTCGTGGGTGAGACCGCACCGCTCCTGCTCACCGTCGGTGTCGCGGACTCGATCAACGGCAACCCGTTCGAGGGCCGCATGATGACCCTCCCGGTGTACGTGTACCGGCAGTTCAGCAGCGGCCTGGTGCCCTGCAACAACCCGAACGTGGCGTGCATCCCCACCATCAACTACGACCGCGCGTGGTCTGCCGCGCTGACGCTGATCCTCATCGTCATGCTGCTCAACCTCGTCGCACGACTCGTCTCCCGGATCTTCGCGCCCAAGCTGCGCGGCTGACGGACTCACAGAAGGACACTGCGATGGCACAGCGCATCGATGTCAAGGACCTGAACATCTACTACGGCGACTTCCTCGCCGTCGAGGGCGTCGGCATGGCGATCGAGCCGCGCACGGTCACGGCCTTCATCGGGCCGTCCGGCTGCGGCAAGTCGACGTTCCTGCGAACGCTGAACCGCATGCACGAGGTGATCCCCGGTGCGACGGTGCAGGGCACGGTCGAGATGGAGGGCGTCGACCTCTACGGAGCCGACGTCGACCCGGTGGCGGTCCGCCGCCAGATCGGCATGGTGTTCCAGCGTCCCAACCCGTTCCCGACGATGTCGATCGCCGAGAACGTCCTCGCCGGGGTGCGGCTCGTCAACAAGAAGATCTCGAAGTCCGACGCGCAGGACCTCGTCGAGCGGTCGCTCACCGGGGCGAACCTGTGGAACGAGGTCAAGGACCGCCTCGACAAGCCCGGCTCGGGCCTGTCGGGTGGCCAGCAGCAGCGCCTCTGCATCGCGCGCGCGATCGCGGTCAAGCCGCAGGTGCTGCTCATGGACGAGCCCTGCTCGGCGCTCGACCCGATCTCGACGCTCGCGATCGAGGACCTGATCAGCGAGCTCAAGCAGGACTACACGATCGTCATCGTGACCCACAACATGCAGCAGGCGGCGCGCGTGTCCGACCGGACGGCGTTCTTCAACATCGCGGGGACGGGCAAGCCCGGCAAGCTCATCGAGATCGACGAGACCGCGACGATGTTCTCCGCGCCGAAGGAGCAGGCGACCGAGGACTACATCTCCGGCCGCTTCGGCTGACGGTCGCCCCACGGACGCACGAGAGGCCCGCCACGCGACAGCGTGGCGGGCCTCTCGTGCGTCCCGGCCGCGTCCGGACCCGTCACGCGGGGCCGACGTCAGGTCGGGCAGCGGGAACCGTCAGCCGGCGGCGGCCGTCGGGACGAGCGTCGCGTACTCGGGGAGCGTGCCGTCGAGGACGGGCACCTTGACGTCCTCGGACGTGTCCGAGACGGAGAAGGTGGTCGGCAGGACGGCGCCGGGCGCAGCGGTCGTCGTGTCGATCGTGACCTCCTCCGCGTCGTCGCTCCCGCTGAGGTAGACGGTCTTCCCGGCGGCGACGGAGACGGTCTGGGGGGACGCGCCGTCCGCGGCGACGTTGACGACCTCGTCGGCGTCGCCGGAGTTCGTGAACGCGCCGAGCAGACGGCCGGGCTGGCCCTCGTCCTCGCTGATCACGAGGAGGTTGATGCCCTTCACGTCACCGACGGTCACGTCGACGCCGTCGGAGATCTGCACGGGCTTGTCGGTCTCGATCGGGGCGCAGCCCGACAGGACCGCCGCGGCCACCAGCGCGACCGGGACCGCGATCATCGAGGTCAGGCGGGCGGTGCTGCGGTTCACGTGCGTCTCCTGGGGTGCTTCGGCGGGGACGTCGACCCCTGCGGGCCTCCGTCGGTGGTCGGCTGCGCGGCCGACCAGGACGCCGCCCGCGGTCCGCGGACGGACCTCGCGGCGGCGCGCGCCGGGGGTGTCGCGCAACCACCCACAGACTAGCCGCTCCGGGGTCCTTCGCGCGCACGCGTAGCACCCGCGCGCGGGCCTCCGCGGGCCGCCCGGAGCGCACCGGACGGAGGCCCTCCGCGGCACCGCGCCAGGGCAGGCAAGCCTCGCATGTTAGAATTGAGCCTCTGCGAGAGGGGACATCTAAAGATGACTTTCACTGTTGGGGAGACGGTTGTCTACCCCCACCACGGGGCAGCCTTCATCGAGGAGATCAAGACTCGAACCATCCGTGGCGAGGACAAGCTGTACCTCAAGCTCAGGGTCGCCCAGGGCGACCTGACCATCGAGGTCCCTGCGGAGAACGTCGATCTGGTGGGTGTCCGCGACGTCGTCGGCCAGGAGGGTCTGGACCGCGTCTTCGAGGTGCTGCGCGCCCCGTACACCGAGGAGCCGACCAACTGGTCGCGCCGCTTCAAGGCCAACGTCGAGAAGCTTGCGTCGGGTGACGTGATCAAGGTCGCCGAGGTCGTGCGCGACCTGTCGCGTCGTGACGCCGACCGGGGGCTGTCCGCAGGCGAGAAGCGCATGCTCGCCAAGGCGCGCCAGATCCTCGTCTCGGAGCTCGCGCTCGCCGAGCACACCGAGGAGGACAAGGCGGAGGCCATCCTCGACGAGGTTCTCGCGAGCTGAGCGGGCCTCCCTCCGCTTCTCGTCGCAGACTCGTGACGTGACCTCTGCGCGCCCTGTCGCGGTCCTGACCGCCGCGGGCTCCGGGAGCAGGCTGGGTGCCGACGTGCCCAAGGCCCTGGTTCCGCTCGTCGGCGAGCCGCTCGTCGTGCACGCGCTCCGCGCGCTCGTCGCCGCGGGCGTGGAGCACGTCGTCGTCACCGCGCCCGCCGACCACCTGCCTGCCGTCCGTGCCGCGTGCGCGGTCGTCGGCGGCGCGCAGGTCGAGGTCGTGGCGGGCGGCGCGTCCCGTCAGGGCAGCGTCCACGCCGGCCTGCGGGCCCTCCCGCCCGGGCCGGGCGACGCCTGCGTCCTCGTGCACGACGCCGCCCGACCCCTCGCTCCCGTGGGGCTCCTGCGCCGGGTCGTGGCCGCCGTCTGCGCGGGTCACCCGGCCGTCGTGCCCGCACTGCCCGTGACGGACACCGTCGTCCGGGTCGCCCCCGAGAGGTCGGACGACGCCGGCGAGCGATCGCTCGGCGCGGTGGACCGCACCACGCTCCGTGCCGTCCAGACCCCGCAGGGGTTCCCTCGTGCACTGCTCGTCGCTGCCCACGAGGCCGCCGCGGACCGCGCCCACGACGAGGCGACGGCCGCCACGGACGACGCCGCTCTCGTCGCGGCGCTCGGCCACGACGTCCTCGTGGTGCCCGGCGACCCCTTGGCGCTCAAGATCACCGTGCGTCACGACCTCGCGGTCGCGCGCCTGCTGCTGGAGGAGAGCCGATGACGGGGCTGCCGCGCGTCGGGACGGGCGTGGACGTCCACGCCTACGACACGACCGGTGAGCGCGAGCTGTGGCTCGCGGGACTGCACTGGCCGGGTGAGCGCGGGCTGGCAGGACACTCCGACGCGGACGTCGCCGCGCACGCCGCGGCCGACGCCCTGTTCTCCGCCGCCGGCCTCGGCGACCTCGGGTCGAACTTCGGCACGAGCGAGCCGGAGTGGGCGGGCGCCGCGGGCGTCGTCCTGCTCGCGGAGGCGGCGCGGCGGGTCCGCGCGGCCGGCTTCGAGGTCGGCAACGTGGCCGTCCAGGTGATCGGCAACCGTCCCCGGCTCGGGCCGCGGCGCGACGAGGCCCAGGCTGCGCTGAGCACCGCCGCCGGCGCGCCCGTCACGGTGACGGCGACCACGACGGACGGGCTCGGCCTGACCGGTCGCGGCGACGGCGTCGCCGCGATCGCCACCGCGCTCGTCGTCCCGGAGGGCCCCCGGTGACCACGCAGCGCCTGTCGCACGACGAGCGGCGCGAGCAGCTCGCCGACGCCGCGATGCAGATCGCGCTGCGCGAGGGCGTCGAGGCGGTGACGATCCGGACGGTCGCGCGCGCGGCCGGTGTTCGCCCCGGGATCGTCCACTACTGCTTCGCCGACAAGCACGACCTGCTCGCGGCCATGGCGAGCAGGACGTCCGCGACCGCGGCGTCGTACCTCGAGGCGGCCATGGAGGCCGGCTCGGACGTGCCGTCGCGGCTGCACGCGCTCGCCGACGCGCTGTGGCAGACGCTCGAGGCCCGCCACCACTACCAGCTGCTGCTGTTCGAGATCGCGACCCTCGGGGCACGCGACGACCGTCTGCGCGAGGTGGCGCTCGCGCAGCAGCGCGAGCAGTGGGCCGCCTCCGAGGAGTACCTGGGGCGCAGCGTCGCGCTGAGCGGCATGCGCTTCACGCTCCCGCACGCCGCCGTCGCCCGCTTCGTGTCGGCGCAGATCGACGGGATCCAGATCGCCTGGATGATCGACCACGACGACGCCGCCGCGCAGCGCTCGTTCCACGCGGTCGCGGACGTGCTCGCCACGCTCGTCGAGCCCGTGCCGGCCGACGAGCCGCGGGTGCCGGAGGAGGACGGCACGGGCGAGCACGCCGACGGTTCTGCTGGTGAACCCTCGCCCCGGTAACCTTGCCCGCGTGACCCTTCGCCTCTTCGACACCGCGACGCGCAGCGCGCGGGACTTCGTCCCGCGCGTCCCCGGCAAGGTCGGTCTGTACGTGTGCGGTGCGACGGTGCAGAGCTCCCCGCACGTGGGCCACCTGCGGACCCAGGTGGCGTTCGACGTGCTCGTGCGCTGGCTGCGCCGGTCGGGCCTCGAGGTCACCCTGATCCGCAACGTCACCGACATCGACGACAAGATCCTCGCCAAGTCCGAGGCGGCCGGCGTGCCGTGGTGGGCGTGGGCCGCCCGGTTCGAGCGCGAGTTCACGGCCGCGTACGACGCCGTGAACGTCCTGCCGCCCACGTACGAGCCGCACGCGACCGCGCACGTCACCGGCATGGTCGAGCTGATGGCCGAGCTGGTGGAGCGGGGTCACGCGTACGTCGCGTCCGAGGGCAACGTCTACTTCGACGTCCGCTCCTGGTCGGACTACGGCGCCCTGACGAACCAGCGGCTCGAGGACCTCACCCAGTCCGCCGACGACGCCCCCGGCGAGGCCCTCAAGAGGGACCCGCACGACTTCGCGCTCTGGAAGGCTCCCAAGCCCGGCGAGCCGGAGACCGCCGCGTGGCCGACCCCGTTCGGGCGCGGTCGCCCCGGCTGGCACCTCGAGTGCTCGGCCATGGCACGGCGCTACCTCGGGCACGCGTTCGACGTCCACGGCGGCGGCCTGGACCTGCGGTTCCCGCACCACGAGAACGAGCGCGCGCAGTCCCAGGCGGCGGGTGACGCCTTCGCCGAGTACTGGCTGCACAGCGCCTGGGTCACGCAGGGCGGCACCAAGATGAGCAAGTCGCTCGGCAACGGGCTCGTCGTGTCCGAGGTCCTGCAGCAGTCGTCCGGCGCGGCGCTGCGCTACGCGCTCACGGCCGTGCAGTACCGGTCGATGCTCGAGTGGACGCCCGAGACGCTGCCCGAGGCCGAGGCCACGTGGGAGCGGCTGACGGGCTTCGTGGCGCGTGCCGGCGAGCGGCTGACCGGCGAAGCCGGCAGCGAGCTCGCGCCCGTGGGTGCGGACGAGGTCGGCACGGTCGAGCTCCCCGCGGACTTCGTCGCAGCGATGGACGACGACCTCAACGTGCCCGCGGCGCTCGCCGTCGTGCACGAGCACCTCCGGGCGGGGAACAGCGCGCTCGCGCAGGGCGACGACGTCGCGGCGCGCACCGCCCTCGTGGCGCTGCGCGGCATGCTCGACGTGCTCGGCCTCGACCCGGACGACCCGCACTGGGCGTCCGGCGGTGCGTCGCGCTACGCCGACGCGCTCGACGCGGTCGTCCGCTCCGAGCTCGACGCCCGGGCTGCCGCCCGCGCGGCCCGCGACTTCGCGGCCGCCGACGCGATCCGCGACCGACTCGCCGACGCGGGCGTCGTCGTCGAGGACCATCCGCAGGGCGCGCGCTGGACGCTCGCGTCGCCGCGCACCTGATACCACTCCGTACCGCGCCGCACTGGCGGCGCACCCCAGAACGACGGGACATCCCATGGCAGGAAACTCGAGCCGACGCGGCGCCATCCGCAAGGCCAGCAGCAAGAAGGGCGCGACCGCCGGGTCGGGCGGGCGGGGGCGCAAGGCGCTCGAGGGCCGCGGCCCGACGCCGAAGGCCGAGGACCGCACCTATCACGCCGCGCACAAGCGCAAGGTTGCGGCGGACAAGAAGGCGGCGACCCAGACGGGGCGTGCTGGCGGCAAGTCCGCCCCCGGTGGTCCGGGCGCGAGCCGTGGCGGCGGTCCGAAGGGCCGTCAGTCGGGCCAGGAGCTCGTCTCGGGTCGTAACGCCGTCGTCGAGGCGCTGCGCACGAACGTGCCGGTGACCGCTGTGTACGTCGCGTCGCGTCTCGAGGCGGACGACCGGACGCGCGAGATCCTCACGACGGCCGGCGAGCGCGGCTACCCGCTGCTCGAGGTCACCAAGCCCGAGCTCGACCGCCTCACCGACGGCTCGGTCCACCAGGGTGTCGCGGTGGCGGTCCCGCCGTACGAGTACGCGGACCTCGACGACCTGCTCGACGCCGCGGAGAAGTCCGAGCGTCCGCCGCTGATCGTCGCGCTCGACGGCGTCACCGACCCCCGCAACCTCGGGGCCGTCCTGCGGTCGGCCGGTGCGTTCGGCAGCCACGGCGTGGTCGTCCCGGAGCGCCGGTCCGCCGGCGTGACGGCGTCGGCATGGAAGGTGTCGGCAGGCGCCGCGGCCCGTGTGCCGGTCGCGCGCGTCACGAACCTGGGTCGCGCGATCGACACCCTCAAGCAGGCTGGTTGCTTCGTCGTCGGGCTCGACGGCGGCGGCGACACGGCCGTCGGCGACCTGGCGTTCGCGACCGACCCGTTGGTGCTGGTCGTGGGCTCGGAGGGCAAGGGCCTGTCGCGGCTCGTCCGCGAGAAGTGCGACGCCATCGCCTCGATCCCGATCACCTCGGACGTCGAGTCGCTCAACGCCGGCGTCGCAGCCGGCATCTCGCTGTACGAGGTCGCGCGCCTGCGCCGCGGATGACCTGCCTGCTGCTGACGCCGTGGTGGCGCCGGCGGACGCCCGGCGCTGCGTCGAGCGACGGCAGCGTGCGGGCCACCCGCACGCTCGACCACGGGTCCGACGAGGTCACGGCGCTGGTCGCGCGCGCCCGCGCGGCCGCGGGATCCCCGGAGCCGGTCATGCTCCTCCGCGTGGCGCACGAGATCGTCGGCCGAGAGGTGCGCCCCGTGTACGGCGTGGACGAGCGCCGACCGGCGTCGCGCACCCTGCGCGACGGGCGCGGGTCGTGCAGCCAACGGCTCGCCGTCCTCGAAGCCGTCGCGCGCGCGACGGGCGTGCCGACCCGCGCCCGTGGGCTGCTGGTCGACGGCCGGTTCTGGTACCCGCGGTTCCCCCGTCTCGTCCGCGCGGTGCCCCGTCACGTCGTCCTGGCGTGGCCGGAGCTCTACCTCGACGGCCGGTGGCTGCCGGTCGACGAGGTGCTCGGCGCAGACGCAGGCGTCGCCGAGCCCTTCACCAACGACGGACCCGAGACGCTGTTCGACGCGGTCGCGCGCACGCGCGTGGCGTGGGACGCGCCCACCTGCCTCGACGGCGCGTGCGACCTGACGGAGCACGTCGTGCGCGAGCTCGGGCGGTACATGTCGCGCGACGAGCTGTTCGCGCGGCACGGTCAGACGCTGTGCTGGGTGGCGCGCCGTCTCGGCGACCCGGTGCTGCGCCGTTGGTCGCCTGTGACGGTGACGGCTGTCGGCGGGCGGCGTCCCCGCTAACCGTGCTTCGGCTCGGTACGCGCCGGATGTGAGGGATCTGCGGGCGGCCGCTCAGACCGGTGGCAGGTCGACGCCCGGCTCGACGTCCTCGACGTCCTGGCTGGCGAGGTCCTCGGCCGGGATGCCGAGGAGCGCCTGCTCGTCGCGGCGGTGCCGCAGCACGTTGTCGATGTAGCTCGAGACGATCTCCGGCATCGGCACGTCACGACGCTGCTGCTCCGACAGGAACCACCGGTGGTCGAGCATCTCGTGGAAGAGCTGCGCCGTCTCGAGCTTGCCGCGCAGGTCGCGCGGGATCGCGCGCACCGCGGGCTCGAACACCTCGTTCAGCCAGTCGTGCGCGACGAACGACTCGACGTCGTTCTGGCGGTCGCTCGCGGCGGCGTACGAGTCGAGGTCGTTGAGGAGGCGGCGGGCCTGGTTCTCCTGGACGTCCAGGCCGGTGAGCCGCATGAGGCGGCGCGAGTGGTGCCCGGCGTCGACGACCTTCGGCTGGATGTGCACGGTCGTGCCGCCGATGTCGGTGGTCATGGCGAGCTCGTCGACGTCGAACCCGAGGTCGTTGAGGGACTCGATGCGCGCGGCGACGCGCCACCGGTCCGCGGTGTCGAACGTCTCCTCGACGGTGAGCGCCGCCCACAGCTCGTCGTAGCGCTCACGGAGCACGTTGCCGATCTCGACCTCGTCGATCTCCGGGTCGAGCAGCTCGCCCGCGGCGAGGTCCATGAGCTCGCCGATGATGTTCGTGCGGGCCAGGTCGACGTCGTACGTGCGCTGCCCCTCAGTGAGCTGGCGGTGCAGGTCTCCCGTCTCCGCGTCCACCAGGTAGGCGGCGAACGAGTCGGCGTCACGCCGGAACAGCGTGTTCGACAGTGACACGTCGCCCCAGTAGAAGCCCACGAGGTGCAGGCGCACCAGCAGGACGGCGAGCGCGTCGATGAGCCGTGTCAACGTGTCGGGGCGCAGCGCCTGGCTGAACAGGGCGCGGTACGGGAGCGAGTACTGCAGGTGCTCGGTGACGAGGCACGCCTCGAGCCGCTCGCCGTCCGGGTCGAGGCGACCGGTGACGACCCCCACGGGCTCGACGCTCGGGACGTCGAGCCGCTTGAGCTGGCGCAGCAGCGCGTACTCGCGGTAGGCGACCGTCTCGCCGATCTCCTTGATCGCGATGACGCGCCCGGACAGCCGCACGAACCGCACCACGTGCCGTGAGATGCCGCGGGGCAGCGCTGCGATGCGGTCCGCGGGCCACTCCTCGAGCGGGACGTCCCAGGGCAGGTCGAGCAGCGCGGGGTCCGGGGCGGACGCCGTGATCTGAAGGTTCTGGGCCATGCGCGCTCCTGGTCGGTCAGGGTCGGCCGGGGGACGTGGTGCGCGACCGGGCCGTGAGACCTGGCTGTGCCACCGGAGGTTCCACCGTACGTGCGAAGGGGCGGGCCCGGTGGTCCGGACCCGCCCCTTCGTGATGACGTGTCAGGAAGGCAGACGCTCGCCCGACGCGGCGGAGAACAGGTGCTCCTGGCCGGGGCGGATGCCCACGTAGACCCGCTCGCCCTTCATGGGCACGTTCTTCGGGTTGACGCGCACGATGATCTCGTTGTCGCCCGCCTCGGAGTGGATGAGCGACGGGTCGGCCTGCGCGGCCGGGCCACGGAGCGTGCCGTAGATGAAGGCGTCCGAGCCGAGCTCCTCGACGATGTTGACCTCGACGGGGAACGCGTTCGGAGCACCCTCCGAGGACAGCTCGAGCGACTCCGGGCGGAAGCCGAGCGTGACCTTGTTGTTGTCCGCCTCGGTGAGCGCGGCAGCGGTCTCGCGGGCCAGCGGCAGGGAGGCCGGGCCGATCTCGATCTGGCCGTCCTTGACGTCGAACGTGCCGATGTTCATGGCGGGGGAGCCGATGAAGCCAGCCACGAAGACGTTCGCGGGCGTGTCGTACATCTCGCGCGGCGTGCCGACCTGCTGCAGGAGGCCGTCCTTGAGGACCGCGATGCGGTCGCCCATGGTGAGCGCCTCGGTCTGGTCGTGGGTCACGTAGACCGTGGTGACGCCGAGGCGGCGCTGGAGCGATGCGATCTGCGTGCGGGTCTGGACGCGGAGCTTGGCGTCGAGGTTCGACAGCGGCTCGTCCATGAGGAACACCTGCGGCTGGCGGACGATCGCGCGGCCCATGGCGACACGCTGACGCTGACCACCGGAGAGCGCCTTGGGCTTGCGGTCGAGGTACGGCGTGAGGTCGAGGATCTTGGCGGCCTCCTCGACGCGCTGGCGGATCTCTGCCTTCGGCGTGCCGGAGATCTTGAGCGCGAAGCCCATGTTGTCGGCGACCGTCATGTGCGGGTACAGCGCGTAGTTCTGGAAGACCATCGCGATGTCGCGGTCCTTCGGCTGCACGTCGGTGACGTCGCGGTCGCCGATGAAGATGCGGCCGTCGTTGACGTCCTCGAGACCCGCGAGCATGCGCAGGGAGGTCGACTTGCCGCAGCCCGAGGGGCCGACGAGGACGAGGAACTCGCCGTCCTCGATGTGGAGGTTGAGCTGGTCCACCGCGGGGCGCTCGGTCCCCGGGTAGAGGCGCGTCGCGTGGTCGTAAGTGACTGTAGCCATGGCTGTGCACTTCCCTTCACCGGCAGGTACGTGCCGGACGATCCGTCGTGGAGGGTGAGGACGACGCCGTCGCCGTCCTTCAGGGGGATCCTAACCGAGCTCGCGGGTTCCCGATGTCACGCACGTCACACCGTGACCTGTCAGGCGCCGCCAGACCGCTGCTTGGACCGGTGCTCGAGCGCGCGCCCCAGGTGCTCGAGCAGGAGCGCCGCGGACGTCGTCCCGGGTACGCGGTACTCCGCGATGGTCTCGCCGCCGCCGACCTTGACGGACACGTCGGACGACCCGAGCACCGCGAACGCGTGCTCGTCGGTGACGTCGTCGCCCAGGTACAGCACGCCCACGGCGCCGAGCTCGGTGCGCAGCGCGTCGAGGGCCTTGCCCTTGCTCGTGTCGACCACCTGGATCTCGACGACGTCCTTGCCCTCGAGGGTGCCGACGCCGAGCCGCTCGGCGAGCGCCCGGGCGGCCTCGGTGGCCTGGGCGGCGCCGTCGTGGGTCGACTTGCGGGTGTGCAGCACGGACGCGGTGGGCTTGCGCTCGACCCAGACGCCGGTGTGGCGGCCCGCGATCTCCTCGAGGCCGTCGGTGATGTGCGCCAGGAGGCTCGCCTGCCCCTCGGTGACCGTGACGTCGCGGCGGTCGAAGCCGACCGCCGTCACGACGCCGCGCTCGGCGCCGTGGCTGCCGATGAGCAGGGTGCCGAGCGGGGCCCGGCTCAGCTCGGCGAGGGTGGCGAGGTCGCGCCCGGACACGAGCGCGAGGCGTGCCTGCGACTCGGGCCGTCGGGCGATGCGCCCCAGGGCGCGCGCGGCGCGGGGCGACGTGCGCGACGACGCCGGGTCGTCGACGAGGGGCGCGAGGACGCCGTCGAAGTCGCTCGCGACGAGCACGAGCCCGTCCGTCGCGGCGAGGTCGTCGAGGGCGCGGACCAGCTCGAGGCTCGGTCCCTCCGTCGCGTCGCCGTCCGCCAGCTCGGGTGCCACGGGTACCACCGGCATCGCCTCCAGGGTCTCGAGGAAGGTGCGCGACCACTTGGCCACGTCGTCGGTCATGACCTTGCGCCGCAGGCGCCGCATGCGCTTGCGCTGCTCCTCGGGCGTCAGGCGCGCGGCGCGCTCGATGACGTCCTTGAGCTCGTCGATGTCGTGCGGGTTGACGAGCAGCGCGCCGTTGAGCTCGTCGGCGGCGCCCGTGAACTCCGACAGGACGAGCGCCCCGCGGTCGTCGGACCGCGCGGCGATGTACTCCTTCGCGACGAGGTTCATGCCGTCGCGAAGGCTCGTCACGAGCACGACGTCGGAGGCGCGGTACAGCGCCGCCATCTCCTCGGGCGGGTACGAGTGGTGCAGGTAGTGGATCGCGGCGTGGCCCAGCTCGCCGTAGTCGCCGTTGATGCGGCCGACGGCGGTCTCCACCTGGTCGCGCAGCTCCTGGTACGCGCCGACGTTCTCGCGGCTCGGGCTCGCGACCTGGACGAGGGTCGTCTCCTCGACGCCGAGCCGGCCGTCGTGCAGGAGCTCGCCGTAGGCCTTGATGCGGTGCCGGATGCCCTTGGTGTAGTCGAGCCGGTCGACGCCCAGCATGATGATGTCGGGCTTGCCGAGCTCCTCGCGGATCTGCTCAGCACGGGCGACGACGTCCTCGCGGCGCGCCAGCGCGTCGAACCCCTGCGAGTCGATCGAGATCGGGAAGGCGGACGCCCGGACCTCGCGGACGGCTCGGCCGGTCTTGTCCTCGAACGCGATGACCTGTCCGCGGGTCGAGTGACGGGTCAGGCGGCGCACGGTGCGCAGGAAGTTCGCGGCGTCGCCGTTGCGCTGGAAGCCGATGAGGTCCGCGCCGAGCAGCCCCTCGATCACCTGCCGGCGCCAGGGGAGCTGCGCGAAGATCTCGTACGGCGGGAACGGGATGTGGTCGAAGAACCCGATGCGCACGTCGGGGCGCAGCTCGCGCAGCATCGAGGGGACGAGCTGGAGCTGGTAGTCGTGCACCCACACGGTGCCGCCCGTCGCGACCTGCACGGCGGCCGCCTCGGCGAAGCGCCGGTTGACTCTCCGGTAGGCGTCCCACCACTGCCGGTGGAACGCGGGCGGCGCGATGACGTCGTGGTACAGGGGCCAGAGGGTGTCGTTGGAGAAGCCCTCGTAGTACTGCTCGATCTCGTCCGCGTTGAGCGTGACGGGGACGAGCGTCATGCCGTCCGCCTCGAACGGGTCGGCGTAGAGGTCGGGGCTGCCGTTCCAGCCGACCCACGCGCCGTCGGCCTGCTGCATGACGGGCTCGAGCGCGGAGACCAGCCCTCCGGGTGACCTCTTCCAGGAGATCTCGCCGGCGTCGTCGACCGTGAAGTCCACCGGCAGGCGGTTCGCGACGACCACCAGTGCGTTTCCTTCGTTGCTCACGTGGGCCCAGCTCCTGTTCGTCGTGTGCGGCCAGCGTAGCGAGAGACGTCCGCCGACGCTCCGGGTGACGACCAGGGCGAAGGCCAGGCGACGGCACCGTCACGGTCCCGCCTGCGTGCTCTGTCGGGTTCGCGCCGGTACGGTGACGCCATGACGCGGCGAGCGGTGCGGCCCGGCGACGACGTGGGCGGGTACACGGTGGTCGCCCGGCTCGGCTCGGGCGCGAACGGCTCGGTGTTCCAGGCCGTCGACGGCGGGGGCACCGCGGTCGCCGTCAAGGTGCTGCACGGGGCGTCTGCGGACGACGAGGTGGCGCGGGCCCGGCTGGCCCGCGAGGCGGCGACCCTGCGGCGCCTCGACCACCCGGCCGTCGCGGAGGTGCTCGACGTCGAGCTCGACGGCGAGGAGCCGTTCATCGTGACGCAGCTCGTCGACGGCCGGAGCCTCGAGGACGAGGTCGCCTACCGGGGCCCGTTCGATGCGGCGCGGCTCGCCGACCTCGCCGACGCGCTGCGTGACGCCCTCGAGGCGGTGCATGCCGCCGACGTCGTGCACCGGGACGTGAAGCCGTCGAACATCATGTGCGCCGCGCACGGGCCGGTCCTCGTCGACTTCGGCATCGCGCACGGGCTCGACGACGCGCGGCTCACGTCGACCGGGCTCGTCATGGGCACTCCGGGGTACCTCGCGCCCGAGATGCTGACCGGCGCGTCGCCGTCGCAGTCGACGGACTGGTGGGGGTGGGCGGCGTCGCTCGCGTTCGCGGCGACGGGCCGCGCGCCCTTCGGCGTGACACCCGTGGACGCGGTGCTCGCCCGGGCGCAGACGGGCGCGGCCGACCTGCGCGGGCTGGGGTCGCTGCGCCGCGACGCGCTCGCGGGAGCCCTCGACCCCGACCCGGCGGCTCGCTGGTCGCCCGCCGAGGTCGTCATCGCCCTGCGGTCGGCGGCCCGGGTCGGCGACGACCCGACCGGCACCGCGACGCAGGTCATCCACCGCGACGGGCATGCGACGCAGGTCGTGCCGGCCCTCACGGGGGCGGTGAGCGACGGCAGCACCCGCGCCATGGCCGCGGAGGCCGACGCGTGGACGACCGCGGAGCAGCAGCCGTACGACGCCGCCACCGAGGTGTACGCGCCGTACGACGCGACCGACGCGACCGACGCGACCGACGGGACCGCGGGCACCGACGGAACGGGAGAGGTCGACGACCTCGCCGAGCTCGGCGTCGGGCACGTCGACCGGGAGACCGCCGACGGGGGCTCCGGCTACGAGCGTCCCGTCCATCGCGGCCGGCCGTGGCTCGGGACGGCGCTCGCGGCACCGTTCGTCGCGGCGGCGGCGACCTGGCCCGTGACCACGTTCGGCGTCCTCGCCGTCCTGGTGCTGCTCGCCCGGTACGCCGGTGTGGCGACCGAGTCGCTGCACGGTCGCCGGGAGCGCCGCGGGGTGGGCCGGCGCGACGGAGCGCGGGTCGTCCTCGCGTCGCCGTGGCACCTGGTGCGCGCGACCATCGGTTCGCTGCCCGCGGTGCTCGTCGCGGCCGCTGCGGGCGTCGCGCTGGTCGTCGTGGCGTGGTGGGCGCTCGACCGGCGCGTCCTCGTGGACGACGGCGGCGCGAACGCGGCCTGGGTGTACTCGGTCGCGCTGGTGGTCACCATGGTCGTCGCGATCGTGCTCGCGTGGTTCGGCCCGGGCGCGCGGCTCACCCGCAGCGGGGTACGGGTGCTGCTGGGCCGCCTGCTGCCGACGCGGCGGCGTGCCGTCGTCGTCGGGCTCCTCGCCCTCGCCGTGGCGGTCGGCCTCGCGGTGCCCGCGCTCACCGGGCACGACGTCGTGTGGTGGCCGCTGCCCAGCGGCCCGGGCGCCTGATCGCCCGCATCCCCAGCCAGGTCACAGGCTCCGCTCGGTAGGCTGTGCACACGTCGGCCGCGTGCCGACTGCTTGTCGACACCGACGCCTGCGCCGCCGCAGGGGTCATCAGGCCGCCCGGAGAACAGGACGATCGATGCCCGACCAGAACCTCACCAAGGCGCAGCGCCGCGATGCCGCGCGTGCCGAGGCCCTCGAGCTGCGCAAGGCCCAGGAGCGCCGTGAACGTCGCAACCGGACGATCACGTTCGTCGTCCTCGGCGTCCTCGTCGTCGCGGTGGCCGTCGCCGTGGTCCTCATCATGAAGGCCAACAAGGACGCCAACACGCCGAAGGCGCTGTCGGAGGTCACCGCCCCGAAGACCGCCAACTCGATCGACGACGGCGGGGGCGTCCCGTTCGGCAAGGACGGCGTCGCCGGCACCACGACGGACGGTGCAGTCACGGTCGACCTCTACTACGACTACATGTGCCCGGTGTGCGGCCAGTTCGAAAAGGTCAACCAGGCCGACATCGACTCGATGCGCGCAGCGGGCGAGATCACGTTCGTCGCGCACCCGGTGACGTTCCTCGACGACCGGTCGCAGGGCACCGAGTACTCGACCCGTGCCGCCAACGCGTTCGCGACCGTCGCCGACGCCGAGCCCGACAAGGCGCTCGCCCTCCACGAGGCGCTCTACGCGAACCGTCCCGAGGAGAACACCAAGGGTCCGACGGACGACCAGATCAAGAGCATCGCCGAGCAGGCCGGTGTCTCCGACAAGGTCGCCGACACCTTCACGGACAAGAAGTTCTCGGACTGGGCCGACGCGTGGACCACGCAGATCCTCGGCGACAAGGATCTCGCCAACCCCTCGTCCGGCAGCTTCGGGACCCCCACCATCCTCATCAACGGCAAGATGTGGGGCACGAACGCGGAGTGGAACACCGCCGGTGCGCTCAAGGCTGCCGTCGAGGCGGCTGCCAAGGGCTGAGGTCGACGTCTCACACGGGCGGGCGCCCGGCCGGGTAGGCTGGGCGCCCGCACGCCGCCTTAGCTCAGCTGGTAGAGCACTCGCCTTGTAAGCGAAAGGTCGTCGGTTCGAACCCGACAGGCGGCTCCCTGCGCCGCAGGTCAGAGGCTATCTCTGGCCTGCGGCGCTCTCCGTTACACGACGAAGACCCACCGGAAACCCACCCCTTTCACTCCGAGAAGCGTTCGAGGACGGCCCGGAAGTCGGGCGCCAGGTCCGGCGCCTCGACCGTCGCCACCTCTCGCAGGCATGTAGTCGCGGACGGGAACACGAGGCTCTACGGACTGCCGTCGAGCGCCTCCACCGACCGCTTGAGCGCGAGCTCCACGGCCTTGGTCCCGGACCACCGTCGCCGTGAATCGCGAGCGTGCGGTCGTCGAGGTCGTGAATCGCTCCCGTCGCTAGATGATCACGGAACGGGTCTGCCCGCGGGTCTATGCGGAAGCGTGTCGCGCGCGCCGTAAGCACGGGCGTCCGGCCCGACCGGGGGAAGCCACTGAGATGCCCCCGAGAGACGAGGGCGCCCCTCGATGTGTCGTCGTCGGTAACTGACGCTGTCAACAACTCCGTCCATCTGTGAGCACTTGGTGTCGGCAGCCGCGCGAGGGCCGAGGCGAAAATGCCGAGTTGGACGTGTATGGTTGGCATGTCCTATTCAAGCATTTGGGGGTAGATCAAGCGTGAAGAGCAACATCGTGCGTTCTATGGCAGTCGGCGCGGTCCTGGTCGCCGGAACGGTCGTGAGTGTCGGGGGTGCAGAAGCGTCGTCCGTGCCCGGCGCTGGCGACTGCAACCCTGCTGGCGTAAGCGTGAGCAACAAGACCGTGTCGTTTGCCCAGACCTGTGGCGCGGGCGCAAAGGTTCGCTACAAGGTTGACTGCTCGTTCCAGGCGGACAAGGAGGTCGTCGTGACCTGGGCGGGCGCCCAGTCCAAGCTCACCAAGCTCTCGTGTGCGATCGGCATCGGTGGATACTCCTCGACTGTTCTCTGATTCGAGCAGTTGCCCCTCTGGGGTTCGCAAGACGAACGGCCCTCGTCGTACCGATGGGGGCCGTTCGTCGTTCGCGGGCGCTCTCTCCTGTTCGCATACCTAGTGCTTCAAGGTATCGTGACGCCTAGAGGCGCAAGGTATGCGCCGGGGCGGAGCGGACGTGCGCATCGAGAAGGACCTGGTGGCCGCCGCAGCGGCGCCCCTCGTGCTCGGCATCCTGGCGGAGGGGGAGTCCTACGGGTACGCGATCCTCCAGCGGGTCACGGAGCTCTCCGACGGCCGCATGACCTGGACCGACGGCATGCTCTACCCCCTCCTGCACCGGCTCGAGCGGCTCGGGCTCGTCGAGGCGTCGTGGATCACGGCGCCCACGGGCCGCCGGCGGAAGGTCTACGCGATCACCGCGGACGGGCGCGCCGAGCTCGCCGAGCGGCGCGACCAGTGGGCCGTGGTCAGTGCGGCGCTCGGTCGCGTGTGGGACGTCGCGGGCGGTACGGCCACGCCGGCGCAGGGGTGGGCATGAGCCGCGCGCGCGACGAGACGCTCGTGCCCGACGGGACCCTCGACGAGCAGATCGACGCCTGGCGCGCGTACGCCCGTCGTGCGCGGGCCGTCGACGCCCCGGACGTCGACGAGCTCGAGGACCACCTCCGCGACCAGGTCGCCGACCTCGTGCGCTCCGGGCTGAGCGAGCGTGAGGCGTTCCTCGTCGCCGTCGGGCGGCTCGGCGCGCTCGACGACGTCTCCCGCGAGTTCGCTCGCGAGCACTCGGAACGTCTCTGGAAGCAGCTCGTCCTGTGGGACGAGCCCGGCACCGGCCCGGCCGGGGAGTCCGTGCGGCGGCGCAGCCTCGTCCGGGCCCTCGCGCTCGCAGGCGGTGCGGCCTTGGCGCTCAAGCTGCCGACCCTGTTCGGGATCTCGTTCGGCGGGGGGTCGGACGGGACGGTCGACGAGTCCGACGTCATGTTCTACCTGATCAACGTCTCCGCCCTCGTGCTGCCGTTCCTCGGCGCGTACCTCGCGCTCGACCGGGCGATGCCGTGGCGGCGGGTGCTCGGGATGCTGGTCGCGCCGGCCGCGGTGCTCGTCGCGGCCGCGAACCTCTACCCCTACGAGCCGACCGGCGCGACGGCGATCCTCACCGCGATCCACCTGCCGGTCGCCCTCTGGACGCTCGTCGGGGTGGCGTACGTCGGCGGCGACTGGCGCTCGGCCTCCCGGCGCATGGACTTCGTCCGGTTCACCGGGGAGTGGGTCGTCTACTACGCGCTCGTCGCGCTCGGCGGGGGTGTGCTCACCGGTGTCGTCGTGGCGGGGTTCACGGCGCTCGGTGTCGACGTGACCGGCTTCGTGTCGAGCTGGCTCGTGCCGTGCGGCGCCGCGGGCGCCGTCGTCGTCGCGGCCTGGCTCGTCGAGGCCAAGCAGGCCGTCGTCGAGAACGTCGCCCCCGTGCTCGCGCGGGTGTTCACCCCGCTCGTGACGGCCGTCGTCCTGGCCCTGCTCGTCGCGACGCTCGTGCGCTGGGACGGTGCGGACGTCGACCGCGGGCTCCTGATCCTGGTGGACGTCCTGCTCGCGCTCGTCCTCGGGCTGCTGCTCTACGTCGTCTCGGCGCGCGAGCCGGCCGCCCGGCCCGGGGCGTTCGACCGGCTGCAGCTCGGGCTCGTGGTCGCCGCGCTCGCGACCGACGTCGTCATGCTCGCCGCGATGCTCACCCGGACGGCCGAGTACGGGCTGAGCCCCAACAAGGTCGCCGCGCTCGGGCTCGACGCCGTGCTGCTCGGGAACCTCGTGCGGGCCGCGATGCTGCAGCGCGACTTCCTGCGCGGCCGGGTCCGCGCGGCCGCGCTCGAGCGCTGGCAGACGACCTACCTGCCGGTCTTCGGGGCGTGGGCGGCCGTGGTCGTCGTGACGTTCGGGCCGGCCTTCGGCTTCGTGTGACCCGTCCGGGGGTCGTGTCGGAGGGCAGTCGTTAGGGTGGCCCGGTGCCCGGACCCCACCCTGGACCTCCCGCTGGACCTCCCGCTGGACCTCCCGCAGCACCCGTCGCCGGACGGACCGCCGCCGGTCCCGTCGTCGCCGCGCGCGGCCTGACCAAGCGGTACGGCGACCTCGCGGCCGTCGACGGCATCGACTTCGAGGTCGCGCCCGGCGAGTCGTTCGGCCTGCTCGGGCCCAACGGCGCCGGCAAGTCCACGACGATGCGCATGGTGGGTGCCGTCTCGGCGCGCACGGCGGGCGACCTGACCGTGCTCGGCATGGACCCCGACCGGCACGGCCCGACCATCCGCTCGCAGCTCGGCGTCGTGCCGCAGGAGGACAACCTCGACACCGAGCTCACCGCCCGCGACAACCTCGTCGTCTACGGGCGGTACTTCGGCATCCCGCGCGCCGAGTGTCGTCGCCGCGCCGACGAGCTCCTCGAGTTCGCCCAGCTCGCCGACCGCGCGCGCACCAAGGTCGACGAGCTGTCCGGCGGCATGAAGCGGCGTCTCACCATCGCCCGAGCGCTCGTCAACGAACCCCGGCTGCTGATGCTCGACGAGCCCACCACCGGACTCGACCCGCAGGCCCGGCACATCCTGTGGGACCGCCTGTTCCGGCTCAAGGAGCGCGGCACCACCCTCGTCGTGACCACGCACTTCATGGACGAGGCCGAGCAGCTCTGCGAACGGCTCGTGGTCGTCGACCACGGCAGGATCATGGCCGAGGGGAGCCCGGCCGACCTCATTCGGCGGTACGCGTCGCGCGAGGTCGTCGAGCTGCGCTTCGGGGCCGACCGCAACGAGGAGGCCCTCGCACGCCTCGCGGGCCTGGGCGACCGGCACGAGGTGCTGCCCGACCGCGTCCTGCTCTACACGGCCGACGGCGAGGCGCTGCTCGAGCAGGTCGCCGCCCGCGCGCTGCGGCCCACCACGAGCCTGGTGCGCCGCGGCAGCCTGGAGGACGTGTTCCTCCGCCTCACCGGACGGAGCCTCATCGAGTGAGCAGAGCATGAGCAACCGAGCGAGCAGGGCATGAGCGCTCTCTACGTCGCCGAGCACCAGCTCCGCGGCATGCGCGCGTACGGGTGGACCGTGGTCGTCGGCGGCATCGGCAGCCCGCTGCTCTACCTGCTGGGCCTGGGCCTCGGCCTCGCCACCTTCATCGACACGCCCGTGGCGAGCGGCCCGCACGGACCGGTCGACTACGTCGTGTTCGTCGCCCCGGCGCTCGTCGCGACGGCCGCCGTCACGGTCGCGACCGAGGAGTTCACCTACACGATCATGGCGGGGTTCAAGTGGCGGCGGCTCTTCTGGGGCATCAACGCGACGCCCGTCGAGCCGCGCCAGATCGCCGGCGGCCTGGTGCTCGCCACGCTCGTCCGCATGGTCTTCACCGTGGCCGCCTACGCGGTGCTCGCGCTGGCCTTCGGGGCGCTCGACCGGGCGTGGTCGGTGCTCGTGCTCCCGTTCGTCGGCGTGCTGGGCGGCCTCGCGTTCGGGCTGCCGCTCATGGCGTACTCGGCGTCCATCACCGAGGACAAGGGCCAGTTCGCCGCGGTCCAGCGGTTCGTCTTCACCCCCATGTTCCTGTTCTCGGGCACGTTCTACCCGCTCTCCACGCTGCCGGTCTGGCTGCACTGGATCGGCTGGGTGTCGCCGCTGTGGCACGCGAGCCAGCTCGGCCGGTGGCTGAGCTACGGCGAGAGCGAGCCCGGCTGGCTGCTCGCGACGCACCTGGTCGTCCTCGTCGGGCTCGCGGCCGCGGGCTGGGTCCTCGCGGCCCGGACGTTCACGAGGAGGTTGCGCGCATGAGCCTGCGGACCGCACCGGGCGTCACGCGGTCCCTGCGTGCCCGGCTCGCGTCGGGCAGCGTCGGCTCGCTGTACGCGGGCAACGCGCGCGCCGTCGTCGGCCGCAACCTGTACGCAGCCCGCACGAGCGCCTGGGTCGTCGTGCTCTCCGGCTTCTTCGAGCCGGTCTTCTACCTGCTCGCGATGGGCTACGGGCTCGGCACCTACATCGGCGACGTCCCCACGTCGTCCGGCAAGGTCGTCCCCTACGCCGCGTACATCGCGCCCGCCCTGCTCGCCGTGTCGGCCATGAACGGCGCCGTCTACGACTCGACCTGGAACGTGTTCTTCAAGATGCGGTTCGCGCGGCTGTACGAGGCGATGCTCTCGACGTCGCTCGGGCCGCTCGACGTCGCGCTCGGCGAGATCCTGTACGCGCTCCTGCGGGGTCTGCTCTACGCGACCGGGTTCCTGATCGTCATGCAGGTCATGGGCCTCAACCTCGCCTGGACGGCCGTGCTCGCCCTGCCCGCGGTCGTGCTCATCGCGTTCGGGTTCGCGAGCCTCGGCATGGCCGTCACCAGCCTGATGCGCACCTTCCAGCAGATGGACTGGATCAACATCGTGCTGCTTCCGATGTTCCTGCTCTCCGCGACGTTCTTCCCGATCGAGGTCTACCCACCCGCGATCCGTGCCGTGGTGATGGCGTTCCCGCTCTGGCACGGCGTCGAGCTCGTCCGGGGGCTCACGACCGGCAGCCTCACGTCGGGCACCTGGTGGCACGTGACGTACTTCGTCGTGATGGTCGTCGTCGGCGTGAGCCTCACGACGCGCCGGCTGCGCGCCCTGTTCCTGGCCTAGTCCGCCGGGCGTCGCACCGCCGTGTCGTCCTCCTGCTCTACGGCCGCGGCCTGCTCCGTGAACGTCGGGTACTTCGCGGCACGGCCGTCGCCCGATGACCGGCCCCGCACGCGGCGGCCCACCCACGGCCCGACGAACTCGCGGGCCCAGCGCGCGTTCTCGCGGGCGCGCTCGCTGAAGGGCGCCGGGGGCAGCACGTCGAGGGGGACGTCCCAGCCGGCGTCCGTCGGACGCTGCCCGAGAGCGACCATCGCGGCGTCCGCGACACGGCGGTGACCGTCGTCGTTGAGGTGGATGCGGTCGGACGACCACACCCGCCAGTCGTGCAGCGCGCGCATGCCCCACAGGTCGAGGACGTGCGCACCGTGCCGCCGCGCGATGGACCACAGGTGGGCGTTGAACACGCCCACGCGGGGACGCGTCATCGCGACGAGCGGGCTGTCGGCGGAGTCGAACCCCGTCGCGAGCAGGACGTCCGCGCCCGTCGCCCGGAGGCGCACCACGGCGTCCTCGAGGTGTGCCGCGAGGGCATCGACGTCGGTGTGCGGGCGCAGGATGTCGTTCCCGCCCGCGACGAGGCTCACGAGGTCGGGCCGCAGGGCGAGTGCCGCGGGGACCTGCTCGTCCACGATCGGGACGAGCTTCTTGCCGCGGACGGCGAGGTTCGCGTACTGGAGCGGCGCGGAGCCCGCCGCGACCCGCCGGGCCGACAGGTCGAGCGCGAGCCGGTCCGCCCAGCCCCGGACCCGCTCAGGGTCCGCCGGGTCCACGTCCCACAGACCCTCGGTGAACGAGTCGCCGATCGCGACGTACCGCTCCCAGCGCGGCGGCGTGTCGTCGAGGGGGAGGGTCTGAGCAGAAGCGGGGGTGGACGTGGGGAGGTTCACCGACCCATTGTGCGCCTCGTCGGACCCGGTTCCCGGACAGCGGTGGCGGTGGGCGGCGGCAGGTCGGCCGGCCGGCGGCGTGGGCGAATGACACCCGTGTGATCCTGCCCGTATCGTGTGGGCGACCGCACGACGAGGAGGCACGACCATGACGGACGCCGCACGCGACTCCGGGCAGGTGTCGACCAAGACCTCGTCCGGCGTGACGCTGACGGACCGGGAGCGCGAGATCCTCGACTTCGAGCGGCAGTGGTGGAAGTACGCGGGCGCCAAGGAGACCGCGGTCAAGGAGCTCTTCGGTCTGACGGCGACGCGGTACTACCAACAGCTCAACGCCCTGCTCGACTCCGAGGCCGCGCTGGCCCACGACCCCATGCTCGTCAAGCGCCTGCGCCGTCTGCGCTCGACCCGGCAGCGTGAGCGGTCCGCCCGCCACCTGGGGACAGGCAGCTGAGCTTTCCCGCCATCACGGGCAGGGCCGCTACCCTGTCCGCGTGAGCAAGCAGAGCTACCGCTACCCGCGCGACGAGTTCGACGACATCCCGGAGGACTCGCCGATCGGCGTGCACCGTGTGCCGCGCAGCGCGTGGCGCAAGGTCGTGCCGTTCGTCGCGGTGGCCGCGGTGTTCGGGATCGTGGCCTTCGTCGGGGTGACGCTGTGGGCCGACGGGTTCGGCGGCGGCTCGGCCACCGCGGACGACAAGGACCAGGCGACGACGGCGCCCCGTTCCACGGCCAAGTCCACGGCGAAGTCGACGCCGAAGGCGACCGTGGCCTCCACGGACGGCACCGAGGACGACGGCGGTACCTCGGCCGCGGACGTCGACAAGTCGACCGTCGTGGCCGTGAAGAACGTCAGCAACGGTGTGACGGGCGCGGCCGCCAAGGACGCGGGCACGCTCGAGGCCGCCGGCTTCACGTCCGTGACCGCGGGGCCCTACACCGGCAACGCCCCGCCGGCCGTCGCGACCGTCTACTACAAGACGGACGATCTCAAGTCGACCGCGGCCGCGGTCGCGGACGCCCTGGGGATCGACGAGGTCGTCCAGACGTCGAACCTGTCGTCCCCGGTGCTCGTGGTCCTCGCCCCGGCAGGCTGACACGACGACGTCGAGCGCCTCTCCCCGTACCCCTCGCAGCGTTGCGCCGCTAGGCTCGCGAAGCAGTGGCGACGGACGTCGTCGCCCGCACCCTCAGGGAGAGTTCATGGCTCAGGGCACCGTCAAGTGGTTCAACGCCGAGAAGGGGTTCGGCTTCATCACCCCGGACTCCGGCGGTCAGGACCTCTTCGTCCACTTCAGCGCCATCCAGTCGCAGGGCTACCGCTCGCTCGAAGAGGGCCAGCAGGTGGAGTTCGAGGTGGGTCAGGGCCAGAAGGGCCCGCAGGCCGAGCAGGTGCGTCCGCTCTGACGGAGCACGACGTCGTCGTCGTCGGCGCGGGTCCGAACGGGCTCGCGGCGGCGGTGACGCTCGCGCGCGCCGGGCTCGGCGTCCTCGTGCTGGAGGCGCAGGCGACGGTGGGCGGCGGTGCCCGGACGCTCGACCTCGGTCTCGCCGACGGCGTGCTGCACGACCTGTGCTCGGCGGTGCACCCGATGGCGTGGGCGTCGCCGTTCTTCGAGGCGTTCGGCCTGGAGCGCCGGGTCGAGCTGCTCGTGCCCGAGGCGTCCTACGCGCAGCCGCTCGACGGGGGTCGTGCCGGTGTCGCGTTCCACGACCTCGAGCGGACGGTCGACGCCCTCGGGCCGGACGGCGCGGCGTGGCGCAGCCTGCTGGGCCGGTTCGCCGAGCACCCGCAGGACGTCGTCGCGGTCGCCCTCGGTGACAAGCGGTCGGTCCCGCCCGGCGTCGGGGCCTCGACGCCGCTCAGCGCGCTGCGCTTCGGGCTGGGCGTCCTCGAGCAGGGCACCCCGGCCTGGGACGCGCGGTTCCGCACCGACGAGGCGGCGGCGCTGCTGACGGGCGTCGCCGCGCACTCGATCACGCCGCTGCCGTCGTTCGCGGGCGCCGGCACGGCCCTCCTGCTCGCCGGGCTGGCCCACGCGCGGGGCGGGTGGCCGATCCCGCGCGGCGGGTCGCAGGCCATCGTCGACGCGCTCGTGGCCGATCTGACCGCGCACGGCGGCACGATCCGCACGGGCGCCCCGGTCCGGACGCGAGCGGACCTGCCCCCGGCGCGCGCGGTCGTGTTCGACACGACGCCGCGCACGCTGATCGACGTGCTGGGGGACGAGGTGCCCGCCCGCGCCCGCCGGGCGCTCGCCGCGTTCCCGTACGGCAATGCGGCCGCGAAGGTCGACTTCGTGCTGTCCGGCCCGGTGCCCTGGGCGCACCCGGACGTCGGACGCGCGGGCACCGTGCACCTGGGCGGGACGCGCGCGCAGCTGGTCGCCGCGGAGCACGCCGTCGCCCGGGGGGAGCACGCCGAGCATCCCGTCGTCCTGCTGAGCGACCCCGCAGTGGTCGACGCGTCGCGCGAGGTCGCGGGCCGCCGGCCCCTGTGGACGTACGCGCACGTCCCCGCGGGCTCGCCTCGCGACATGACCGACGCGGTGACGGCGCAGATCGAGCGGTTCGCGCCCGGCTTCCGGGACGTCGTGGTGGCGTCGCGCGCGATCCCCGCAGCCGAGATGGCGCACCACGACGCGAACTACGTGGGCGGCGACATCGCCGCGGGCGCCGCGACCCTCTACCGGATGTTCGCGCGCCCGACGCCGTGGCTCGACCCGTACGCGACGGGCGTGGACGACGTCTACCTCTGCTCGGCGTCGACGCCGCCCGGGCCCGGCGTGCACGGGCTCGGCGGGTGGTTCGCTGCGCGGCGCGTCCTGCGGTCGACGTTCGGGGTGCGGGAGCTACCGGACCTCGGCGACTGACGCCTGCGCGTCCTGCGCCGCGCCCGCGTTCCCGGCGCGGCGTGCCCGGGCTGCCGGCAGGATCCGCTCGAGGGGCAGGAACGCGAGCCAGCACACGACCGTCGGCAGGAAGTGGATACCGAGCGCGAGCCAAGTCATGAGGTGGAAGCAGCAGAACAGCAGGACGGCGGCGTAGAGCCAGCGTCCGCGCAGCCACAGCACGACGGGCGACGCGAGCTCGACGAGGAAGAGGATCCACTGCCCGACCCGCAGCAGCGCCGGGTACTCGAGCGCCCAGTTGAGCATCGACGCGCCGCGGCGCATGAGCGCCCACGTGAAGACCGTCCCGTTGGGCCAGGCGAACAGGCCGCCCGTCGCGACGATCTTGCACAGCGCCGACCCGAAGTACGTCATGACGACGGCGACCTGCACGCACCGCAGCACCCAGCCCGCCGCCTCGGACCGCTCCTGCGAGCCGAACCCCGCGGGCGGGACCGTCGGCAGGATGAGCAGCGCAAGGACGAGGGCCATGTGGTCGTGCGACACGTACGCGAAGCCCTGCGAGTTCTCCATCCAGGCGAGGAAGACCAGCCCGACCGTCCAGCCCGTGACGCGCCCCGCCCACTGTGCGGCGCGCTGCGGCAGGGCCATGAGCACGGGCGTCGCGAGACACGTCGCGACGAGGACCCACTGCATGATCGGTCCGTTCGCCGGCGTGGGGTCGGGGAACGGCAGGACGCGGCCGATCAGCGTCGGCTGGTAGAGGTCGGGCGAGTGCCCGTGCCCGATCACGTCGTGCGTCAGGACGAAGAGGCCCCAGATCGTGAAGGCGTAGAGCACCGCGCGCAGCCACGCGATGCGTGCGAGCGGCGCGGGCCACAGCCACCATCGGGCGACCGTGCCGGGCAGGTCCTTGGCGCCGCTGCGCACGTGCCCGTCGCGCGTCATGAGCCGGCTCCTTCGTGAGCGCTGCCGGTTCCGTCGGTGCTGCCCGTCCCGCTGCCGCCGGCGTCCTCGACGTCCCAGGTGGCGAGGACCTCGGTCGAGCGGTCCGCGGTCGGCTTGCCGTCGTGGAGCTGCGTGGTGGTGCGCTCGAGCCGGACCTCGACGAGCGGCGCGCGGTCGGGGAACCGCCACGCGTACGCGTCCGCGACGTCCTGCAGCAGCGACGGGTCGGCGACGATCCGGTCGACCTGCGCCTCGATCTCGGCGTGCCCCACGCCGATGCCCATCTGGTCGAGCCACACGCTGACCTCCGTCCCGTCCGCGGTCACCCCGACGACGCCGGACGACGCGACGACGCCGTTCGGGTCGCCCGCGAAGGCGTACTGCGAGAGCGAGCCGAGCGGGAACCAGTCGTTGGTGTCGAGCGTGGACGGGGGGATGAGCTGCGCGACGACGAGCACGACGAGCCCTGTCCCGGCCGCGGCGAGGCGCCACGTCCGTCCGACGCGGCCCAGGCGGCGGACCGGGGCGTCGTCCGGCGGCGGCGGCGTGTCTGCGGGCATGGGAGGCAGGGTAGACGCTCTGGGCGAACACCGGGCGCGGAGGCCCCCGAGCGGACGCCCGCGTCTTGCACTCGACACCCGAGAGTGCCAATAATGGCGTTAGCACTCTCGGGGTCCGAGTGACAGATCACGACGACCCGGGGTGAGACCAAGAGTCGGCCGGCGAGGCCCTCACCCACGCGGGACATGAACGCGTGGCGCGCAGGACCGTCCGTCGCGGGCGCGGGCCGACGACCACGCAAGCCACAGCGGAGGACCAGTCCCCATGGCCAAGATCATCGCCTTCGACGAGGAAGCTCGTCGGAGCATGGAGCGCGGGCTCAACCAGCTCGCCGACACCGTCAAGGTCACCCTCGGCCCGAAGGGCCGCAACGTCGTCCTGGACAAGAAGTGGGGCGCCCCCACGATCACCAACGACGGTGTCTCCATCGCCAAGGAGATCGAGCTCGACGACCCGTACGAGCGCATCGGTGCGGAGCTCGTCAAGGAGGTCGCCAAGAAGACCGACGACGTCGCGGGTGACGGCACCACCACCGCGACCGTGCTCGCCCAGGCGCTCGTGCGCGAGGGCCTGCGCAACGTCGCCGCGGGCTCGAACCCGATCGCGCTGAAGAAGGGCATCGAGAAGGCCGTCGAGGCCGTGACCGAGCAGCTCCTCAACTCCGCCAAGGAGATCGAGACGAAGGAAGAGATCGCCGCCACGGCCGCGATCTCCGCCGGCGACCCGGCGATCGGCGAGCTCATCGCCGAGGCGCTCGACAAGGTCGGCAAGGAGGGCGTCATCACGGTCGAGGAGTCCAACTCCTTCGGCCTGGAGCTCGAGCTCACCGAGGGCATGCGCTTCGACAAGGGCTTCCTCGCGCGCTACTTCGAGACGGACCCGGAGCGCCAGGAGGCTGTTCTCGAGGACCCGTACGTCCTGCTCGTCGAGTCGAAGATCTCGAACGTCAAGGACCTCCTCCCGGTCCTCGACCAGGTCATGAAGAACGGCCGCTCGCTCCTCATCGTTGCCGAGGACGTGGACGGCGAGGCTCTCGCGACCCTGGTGCTCAACAAGATCCGCGGCACCTTCAAGTCCGTCGCCGTCAAGGCCCCGGGCTTCGGCGACCGCCGCAAGGCCATGCTCCAGGACATCGCGATCCTCACGGGTGGCCAGGTCATCACCGAGACCGTCGGCCTCAAGCTCGAGAACGCGACCCTGGACCTGCTCGGCCAGGCGCGCAAGGTCGTCGTCACGAAGGACGAGACGACCATCGTCGAGGGTGCGGGCGACCAGGACCTCATCGCGGGTCGCGTCAACCAGATCCGCAGCGAGATCGAGAAGTCGGACTCCGACTACGACCGCGAGAAGCTCCAGGAGCGTCTCGCGAAGCTCGCCGGCGGCGTCGCCGTCATCAAGGCGGGCGCGGCCACCGAGGTCGAGCTCAAGGAGCGCAAGCACCGCATCGAGGACGCCGTCCGCAACGCGAAGGCTGCCGTCGAGGAGGGAATCGTCGCCGGTGGTGGCGTGGCCCTCATCCAGGCCGGTGCCGCCGCGTTCGAGAAGCTCGAGCTCGAGGGCGACGAGGCCACCGGTGCGCAGATCGTCAAGATCGCCATCGAGGCCCCGCTGAAGCAGATCGCCGTGAACGCCGGTCTCGAGGGCGGCGTCGTGGCGGAGAAGGTGCGCTCGCTCCCGTCGGGTCACGGCCTCAACGCCGCGACCGGCGTGTACGAGGACCTCCTGGCCGCGGGCGTCAACGACCCGGTCAAGGTCACGCGCTCCGCGCTGCAGAACGCGGCGTCGATCGCTGCGCTGTTCCTCACCACCGAGGCCGTCGTGGCCGACAAGCCGGAGAAGTCGGCCCCGATGCCCGGCGGCGACGGCGGCATGGGCGGCATGGACTTCTGATCGGAGTCATGGACTTCTGACGCTCGCGCGTCACGGTTCCGTACGGAGGCCGTCGGCCGGTGCACAGCACCGGTCGGCGGCCTCCGTCGTGCCCGGGCGTCGGGAGCGGGGCGTTCCTACGGTGGACCGGGGGCCCGGACGGGTCCCTGGAACGGAGGAGCACCATGACCGACGCACCCCGCACGACCGCGACCAACGGGGCACCTGCTGCGAGCGACGAGCACTCGCTGACCGTCGGGCCGGGCGGTCCGATCGTCCTGCACGACCACTACCTCATCGAGCAGATGGCGGGTTTCAACCGGGAGAAGATCCCGGAGCGGCAGCCGCACGCGAAGGGCTCGGGGGCCTTCGGGCGGTTCGAGGTGACGGGCGACGTGTCCGCGTACACGAAGGCGGACGTCTTCCAGCCGGGGCGCCGGACGGACATGCTGGCGCGGTTCTCGACGGTCGCGGGCGAGCTCGGCAGCCCGGACACGTGGCGCGACCCGCGCGGTTTCGCGCTGCGCTTCTACACGGACGAGGGCAACTACGACCTCGTGGGCAACAACACCCCGGTGTTCTTCATCAAGGACCCGATGAAGTTCCAGCACTTCATCCGGTCGCAGAAGCGCCGGGCGGACAACAACCTGCGCGACCACGACATGCAGTGGGACTTCTGGACGCTGTCGCCGGAGTCGGCGCACCAGGTGACGTGGCTGATGGGCGACCGAGGGATCCCGCGGTCGTGGCGGCACATGAACGGCTACTCGAGTCACACGTACCAGTGGGTTAACGCGGCGGGCGAGCGGTTCTGGGTGAAGTACCACTTCCACACGGACCAGGGCGTGGAGTGCTTCACGCAGGACGAGGGCGACCAGATGGCCTCGATGGACACGGATTACCACACGCGTGACCTGTGGGAGCACATCCGGGACGGGGAGCATCCGAGCTGGACGCTGTTCGTGCAGCTCATGCCGTACGACGACGCGAAGACGTACCGGTTCAACCCGTTCGACCTGACGAAGGTGTGGCCGCACGCCGACCACCCGCTCGTCGAGGTCGGCCGGATGACGCTCGACCGCAACCCGGAGAACCACTTCACGCAGATCGAGGAGGCGGCGTTCTCGCCGAGCAACCTGGTGCCCGGCATCGGCATCAGCCCGGACAAGATGCTGCTCGGCCGTATGTTCTCGTACGCGGACGCGCACCGCGCGCGCCTGGGCGTGAGCTACCCGGAGATCCCGGTGAACCGTCCGCACGTTGAGGTGCGCTCGTACCTCAAGGACGGTCTCGGACGGCACCACAACCCGGGCGACCCGGTGTACACGCCGAACTCGTACGGCGGCCCGTACGCGGACTCGCCCGCCGGGGACTCCGAGGTCGGCTGGCAGTCGGACGGCGAGATGGTCCGCGCCGCGTACACCGCCCACGCCGAGGACGACGACTTCGGTCAGGCGGGCACCCTGGTGCGTGAGGTGATGGACGACGCGGCCCGCGGGCGGCTCGTCGACAACGTCGTCGGGCACCTGCTGAACGGCGTGAGCGAGCCGGTGCTGGAGCGGGCGTTCGCGTACTGGCGCTCGATCGACCCGGCCGTCGGCGCGGCCGTCGAGCAGGGGGTCCGTGCCAAGGCCGACGAGAAGGACCCGAAGGCGGCGCAGCAGGGCAACGCGGCGCGGAGCAGCGCGCAGGAGAAGGCCTGAGCGGGCGGCGGGTCAGCGCCGTTCGCGGCCCGGGACGCGCAGCCCGGACGCCGCGAGCCGCCTGACCAGCTCACGCCGTCCGACGGGGTGCGCGCCGCGTGCGACGAGCTCGTCGCGCCGCTCGTCCGGGTAGTCGTAGTGGTCCCGGTCGAAGGCCCGGCGGGGGAGCCCGGCCGCGCCGGCGAAGCTGTGCAGCTCGTCGAGCGAGGTGTCGCTCACGAGATGACCCCAGAGCCGTCCGTGGTTCGGCCAGCGCGGGTCGTCGATGAGGATCACGCCCCGATTCTCCCAGGCCCGGCCCGGTGCGTCGTCGCGCACCGGACCGGGCGACCCGACGCTCAGCGCGTCGCGAAGAGCCCTGCGGCGCGCGTCTCGGCGTCCTCGTAGGTCTGCGCGGCGACACCGAGCGCCCGCTGGATGCCGTCGAGCGACTCCTCGACGCGCGCCTGGACCGCGTGCCAGTCGTCCACGAGCGCCGCGCACGACGTCGCCGCCGCGCCCTGCCACACCGTCTGGAGCTCGGTGAGGTGGTGCCGCATCGCGGCGACCTCCGACCGGATGCTGGTGACCGTCCCGCTCACCTTGCTGCTCGCCAGCGCGACCTGGGCGCTGTCGACCTCGAACCTGCTCATCGTCCGTCTCCCGTCCGCGGCCGGCGGCCGCACGCGGGAACGCTAGGGGGCGGAGGCGGTCGCGCGGCCGTGGGGCACGCACACGGTGGCACCCCGTGGACGGGGTGGCTGAGGTCCGACCGGTGCACGACCCTCAGCCGGTGCTGTCCGGCGGGTCAGGTCTGCGCGTCGAGCTTCGCGATCTCCTTGTCGATGCGCTGGATCTCCGCGGCGAGGTTCTGCCGCGCCGACTCCTCCCACGCGCTGCCCAGCGGGCTGGTGAAGATGGCCTGGCGTGCGAGGAACTTCGACACGATGGCACGTCGCGCCCGCAGGAACACGGGCCACGGGATCGCGGAGTACTCCTCGCGGACCGCACGCAGGTACTCCTTGTAGCGCTGCGGCTCCGCGGCGAAGATCGCGAGGTCGGCGTCGCACAGGACGGCCCCGTCGAAGTCGTCGGCGTCCGGGTAGTGCCGGTGCAGCGCCAGGACGAGGTGTCGCACGCGCTCGGCCGTGCGCTCCGGGACGCCCAGAGCCGCGAGCTCGTCGTGGGCGAGCGTCGCGCTCGCGTCCTCGTCGGACGAGTCCAGCGTGGCGCGCTCCGCGTCCTCGTCGTGCCCGAAGACGGCGCCGTGGTACCAGGCGGCGAGGCGCACCTGGTCGGGCCCGTGGGTCTCCTCGGCGAGCTCGTCCACGTGACCGAGCACGTCGATGAGGTGCCGCACGTTGTGGAAGGTCCGGGACGGGTGGGACCAGCGCTCGACGAGCGCCTTGCCCGTCGCTCGGATCTCGTCGTCGGGTGCGGTGGCACCCAGAGCCTTGCAGGAGCGGACCCATGACGAGATGAGCCACTGCTGCGCCTCGGCGACGCCCATCGACCAGCCTTCTTCCGGGGACCTGGACAGCGACCGAGCCTACCCCGCGGCAGGGGTCGCCGACGCCGCGTCCGCCGTGGGGACGTCCGTCGCGGCCGCCGGGCCCGCCAGCGGCAGCTCCAGCCGGACCGTGAGGCCGCCGCCCGGGGTGTCGACGACCCCGACACGGCCGTGGTGGGCCCCGGCGATCGCGGCGACGATGGCGAGCCCGAGGCCCGAGCCCCCCGACGCCCGGTTGCGTGACGAGTCGGCGCGGTAGAACCGTTCGAACACGTGCTGCGACTGCTCGGACGTGATGCCGGTGCCGTGGTCGCGCACCTCGAGGACGGCGCGCCCCTCGGACGTCCCGACGGCGATCTGCGCGGGCGTCCCGGACGCGGTGTGCCGGGCGACGTTGCCGACGAGGTTCGCGAGCACCTGACGCAGCCGCTCCTCGTCGCCCACGACGACGACGGGCGCCGGCCCGTCGGACGTGTCGGCGCCCGGCGCGGGCGGGTTGAGGGAGACGAGCTGCACGTCCCGGGTGGGGTCGAGCGCGACGAGGTCGCGCACGGAGTCGGCGGCGAGCACGGTGAGGTCGACGTCGTCCTGGCGCAGCGGGCGGCCCTCGTCGAGCCGGGCGAGCGCGAGGAGGTCGTTGACGAGCGTCCCCATGCGGTTCGCCGAGTCCTCGATGCGGCGCATCGTGTCGTCGACCTGGTCGTGGGACGTCAGCGCGCCCATGCGGTAGAGCTCCCCGTAGCCCCGGATGGTCGCGAGCGGGGTGCGCAGCTCGTGGCTGGCGTCGGACACGAACCTCCGCATGCGCGCCTCGGATGCCTCCTGGGCGACGAACGCCGCCTCGATCTGCGCGAGCATCACGTTGAGGGACGCGGTGAGCGAGCCCACCTCGGTCGACGGCGGCTCCTGCGGGATGCGCTGCGTGAGGTCGCCGGCCGCGATGGACGCGGCGGTCGTCTCGATGGCGTGCAGGGGCCGCAGCTCGCGGCGCACGAGCCACCAGCCGAGCACCGCGCCGAGCAGGATGACGGCGAGGGCGGTCAGCCCGAGCACCTTGGAGAGCTGGTGCACCGTCGACGAGACGTCGGCGAGCGGCAGCCCGACGTACACGATCGAGTTCAGGCTCCCGTCGGTCGTGGAGGTCCCGGTCGCCGCGATGAGCCGCCACTGGGTCGACGCGTCCGTCCCGTCGACGTTCTTGGCGTCCACGGTGAACGGTTCGCGGTCGCGGACCTTGACCTCGGTGAGCGTGAGGTCGGGTGTGACGGGCACCCCGTACATGTCCTTGGTGGCGGACTGCTCAAGGGGCAGGGTGCCGCCCGACAGGAAGTCCACCTCGACGTACCACTCGCTGGGCAGCGCCGTCTGGTTCTTGCCCGTCGACTGCTGTGACTGCAGCACGACCTGGTCGGCGTTGCGCAGCAGCTCGCTGTCGACCTGGTCGACCAGGTACCGCTGCACGAGCGTGGTGGACGCGATCGCCGCGACGACGAGCCCCACGGCGAGCAGTGCGGAGACGATCGCGACGAGCCGGGTGCGCAGCGAGATCCGGGCCCACCACGTCCAGCGCGGGGAGCCAGGGGGCGCGGCGACGCGGCGGACGACCGGTGCGTCGTCGGTCGGCGCGCCACCGCCGCCCGCGGGCGCGCCCGTCGGTGCTGCGGGCTCGTCGACGGTCACGGGCACCGTCACCGGGGTGGCTGGCGCAGCAGGTACCCCACTCCGCGCTTGGTCTGGATGAGGGCGGGCAGGGGGACCTGCTCGCCGTCCGGGCCCTCGGTGGTCAAGGTGTCGATCTTGCGCCGCAGGTACGAGATGTACGACTCGACGATGTTGGCGTCGCCGCCCCAGTCGTACTGCCACACGTGGTCGAGGATCTGCGCCTTGGACAGCACCCGGCCGCCGTTGAGCATGAGGTAGCGCAGGAGCTTGAACTCGGTGGGGGAGAGCTCGACGAGCTGCCCGGCACGCTGGACCTCGTGGGAGTCCTCGTCGAGCTCGAGGTCGGCGAACCGCAGGACGGCCGAGTCGTCGGGCTCGGCATGGGTGCGGCGCAGCACCGCACGGATGCGGGCGACGACCTCCTCGAGGCTGAACGGCTTGGTGACGTAGTCGTCGCCGCCGACCGTGAGGCCCGCGATCTTGTCCTGCGTGTCGTCGCGGGCGGTGAGGAACAGGACGGGCGTGTACTGGCCCTTCTCCCGCATCCGTCGCGTCACGGTGAAGCCGTCCATGTCGGGCAGCATCACGTCGAGGACGACGAGGTCGGGGTCGAGGTCGCGCACGAGCCGCAGCGCGCTCTGCCCGTCCTCGGCGGCGTGGACCTCGAACCCGGCGAACCGGAGCGAGGTGGACAGGAGCTCACGGATGTTCGGCTCGTCGTCGACGACGACGAGGCGTGCCTCAGGCTGACCCATGCCTGAGAGTCTCCCGTGTCCGTCTGGGTCCCGCCTGGGAGGAACCCGGGCGTCGGCCGGGGAATCGCAGGACGTTACAGGAACGCGACCGGGTCGAACTCCTCGATCGGGATGATCCGGACGCGCGGCAGGATCGTGTTGAACGCCGCGACGTCGTGCTCGAGGTCGAAGATCTCGAGCCCGCGGCTCGCGAGCTCGGTCATGCGCTGGTTCACGAACTCGCGGAACCCCAGGAGCCCGACGCGGCGCGACCCGTCGAGGAGCGCCTCGACCTGCGGGATGAAGTCGCCGTCGTGGCTCGCGAGCACCACGTTGCCCGGGCGGTCCTGCAGCGCCTCCAGCGTCCGCTGGATACCGATGTCCACGACCTTCTCGGAGCCGTTGCCCGCGAGGGGGACGGGCCGGTAGCCCATGGCGAGGAGCGCCTGCACGAACGCCATCGGCATCGAGCCGGAGGTCGCGTTGAGGAAGAACAGCCCGCGCACCGGTGCGCCCCACTGCTGCCCGGCGAAGTCGACGATCCGGTCCCAGCGCGGACGCTCGTCCGGCGTGGGGCGGTGCCCGAGGACGCTCATCCCGAGCGTCGCGTCGATGTTCTCGCCGTCGACCAGCAGATAGGTCGCGGGCGTGCCCGCGGACGTCGCGTCGCTCATGGCGTCCAGGGTACTGGCGCCCGGTCGTTACGGTGGACCGATGAGCACAGCGCCCGCGCCGCGCGGCCCCGAGCGCTTCCTGCGCGACGGCCGTCTCGAGCAGATGCCACGCCGATGGGACGACAAGCGGGCCGTCGTGCTCCTGCTGGCCTCGCGGGTGCTCGTGCTCGACGAGCCCACGAGCGAGCGGGTGCTCACCGAGCGTCTCGCCGCGGTCACGGACGACCCCGTCGGCCTGCGCCGCGCCATGGTGGACATGGGGTACGTCAGCCGGACGCGGGACGGGTCCGAGTACTGGCGCACCGTCGTCGTCGAGCCCTGACCGTCAGGACGGCAGCTCGCGCGCCAGGCCCTCCTCGAGGTCCTCGGCGTCGAGGATCTTGTACGCGTAGCCCTGTTCGGCGAGGAACCGCTGCCGGTGCGCGGCGAACTCCTGGTCGACCGTGTCGCGCGCGACCACCGTGTAGAAGTGCGCCGTGCGGCCGTCCTGCTTGGGGCGCATGACGCGGCCGAGCCGCTGCGCCTCTTCCTGTCGCGACCCGAACGACCCGGACACCTGCACCGCGACGGACGCCTCGGGCAGGTCGATCGAGAAGTTCGCGACCTTGCTCACGACGAGCCGGTGGATCTCGCCGGTGCGGAACGCGTCGAACAGCCGCTGCCGCTCCTTGACCGTCGTCTCGCCGGTGATGAGGTCGGCGTCCAGGTGCTCGGCGAGCTCGTGGAGCTGGTCGATGTACTGCCCGATGACGAGCGTCTGCTCGCCCGGGTGCGCCTGCAGGATCTGGTCGACGACCCGGTTCTTGCCCGGGGCCGACGCCGCGAGGCGGTACTTCTCCTCGGGCTCCGCGACGGCGTACGCCATGCGGTCCGCGTCGGACAGCGTGAGCCGGACCTCGGTGCACTCCGCGGGCGCGATGTAGCCCTGCGCCTCGATGTCCTTCCACGGCGCGTCGAACCGCTTGGGTCCGATGAGGCTGAACACCTCGTCCTCGCGGCCGTCCTCGCGCACCAGGGTCGCGGTGAGACCGAGCCGCCGGCGCGCCTGCAGGTCCGCGGTCATGCGGAAGATCGGCGCGGGCAGCAGGTGGACCTCGTCGTACACGACCAGTCCCCAGTCGCGGGCGTCGAGCAGCTCGAGGTGCGTGTACACGCCCTTCCGGCGGGTGGTGAGCACCTGGTAGGTCGCGATGGTGACGGGCCGGATCTCCTTGCGGGTGCCCGAGTACTCGCCGATCTCGTCCTCCGTGAGCGTCGTGCGGCGGACGAGCTCGTCCTTCCACTGGCGTGCGCTCACCGTGTTCGTCACCAGGATCAGCGTGGTCGTCGACGACTTCGCCATCGCCCCCGCGCCCACGAGCGTCTTGCCCGCGCCGCACGGCAGCACGACGACGCCCGACCCGCCGTGCCAGAACGACTCGACCGCGTGCTCCTGGTACGGGCGCAGGGTCCAGCCGTCGGGCGTCAGCGCGATGTCGTGCTTCTCGCCGTCGACGTAGCCCGCGAGGTCCTCGGCCGGCCAGCCCAGCTTGATGAGGACCTGCTTGAGGTTGCCGCGCTCGCTCGGGTGCACGACGACGGTGTCCTCGTCGATGCGGTCGCCTACGAGGCCCGCGGTCCGCTTCGAGCGCAGCACCTCCGTGAGCACGGCGCGGTCCGTCGTCTGCAGCACGAGCCCGTGCACCGGGTGCTTGACCAGCTGGAGGCGGCCGTAGCGCGCCATCGTCTCCGCGACGTCGACGAGCAGCGAGTGCGGGACCGGGTACCGGCTGTAGTCCATGAGCGCCGAGACGACCTGCTCCGCGTCGTGCCCGGCCGCGCGCGCGTTCCACAGGCCCAGCGGCGTCAGCCGGTACGTGTGGACGTGCTCGGGCGCGCGCTCCAGCTCCGCGAACGGCGCGATCGCGCGCCGCGCCTCGGTCGCCTGCGGGTGGTCGACCTCGAGCAGCAGCGTCTTGTCGGACTGGACGATCAGCGGTCCGTCGGTCATGCAGGCTCCTTGTGGGGGGTGGCTGGTCAGTCGTCGCGCGGGACGACCGACGCGATGCGGTGCACCGCGACCGTGAGCTCCGCGTCGCGTGCGGGGTCGACGGCCCGCAACCGTCCGCCGTCGAGGCGCAGCGGCCGCACCGTCCGGATCACCGGGGTGCCGTGGCCGTCGACCGTCGACAGGTCGACCAGCCGGCGCTCCTCGATCGCTTCCCGCAGCAGAGCCAACGTGTCGGCGGGCGGCGTTGTTCCGGGGCGGGCCCCTGAGGCGTGGGCGGCACCCGCACGGTGCGGACCCAGATCGAGATCCGGACCCGCACCCGCACCGGTCGAGCCCGTCGCCCCCGGGTGGTCCGCCGCGCGCGCCAGGTCGTCCCGGGCTCGCAGCTCGGCGACGACGCGGCGCGCTCGCGCGTCCTCGTCGACCCGTCGACCGGACGGGGGTCCGGTCGACGGGCCGCCCGCGCGACCTCGTCCACGCCGCCCGGACGGTGGTGCGGCACGTCGGCGCTCGCGGGCGGTGGAGACCGCGCGACCGTCAGGGCCCTCGAGGACGGCCGTCACCCCCGCGGCGGCCAGCGCCTCGTGGAGCCGCGCCGCGGGGATGTTCGCGGCGACGACGGTCGGCGCGAGCCCGACGAGGCCGAGTGCACGCAGGGCGGGGTCGGCGAGGAGGCTCGCGACGACGGCCGGGTCGTCGACGCGCACGTAGCTCAGCGCGGCGCCCACCCGGACCCGGCCGTGCCGCCGGGCCACGTCGCGCACGAGGTACTCGAGCGCCTGGGGCAGCGGCCCGCGCGCGTGCCGGTCGATACGTCCCAGGACGTCCTCGGCGCTGAGGCCGCCCGCCATGGCGCGCTCGACCGACGCGGGCGTGAACCGGACGGTCAGGGCGGCACCCCGGGACTCGACCTCCGCGACGGCGTCCAGCAGCTCCGCGAGGTCGCGCCCCGGGCGGCCCGGCACGATCCCGGTGAGGTCGCCCTGCACCAGCAGGTCGTCGACCGGGGCGGGGAGCACGGCGTCGAGCGCGACGGCGGTGCGCGCGAGCGCCGCCGGGTCCGGCGCGCCCCCCGGGTCGCCGTCGAGGAGCGTGGCCCCCGGGGTGCTCAGCGCACCGAGCGCGACGACGCCCAGCAGGCGGGCGCCGGCCAGCACGCCGTCGACCGCGTCCCCGGGCGGCACGTTGCGCGGCGCCTCCCAGGCCAGCACCGCGCGGACGTCGGCGGGCCCGAGCGCGACCGGCGACGCGCCCACCGCGTCGAGGACGGTCCGGCGCAGGCGCACCGCCCACCCGACGGCGTGGTCGGGGGAGAGCGCCGACCGGACCGAGCCCTGCTCGTCGCGGGTGGCCGCGAGCCACGCCGCCCGCGGGGACGCGGACCAGGCGTGCGCGAGCCGCGCCCACCGGGCGTCGTCGTCCTGGGCGAGCCACGAGTCCGCGAGCGTCGTCGGCGCGAACGACGCGGGCACCTCGCCGTCGTCGGCGACGAGCTCGGCGGCGAGGGCCAGCTCCGCGGCCGCGGCGGCCGTCGCGTCGTCCGTGTCGAGGTGGAGCGCGAGGCGGCGCAGGTCGCGGACCGCCAGACCCCCCGTGCGCAGGACGGTCGGTGGTTCGTCGTCCCACAGGCGCAGCAGGTCCGTGACCAGCCGGACCATCTCGAGCGCCTGCTGCGCCGCCTCCGCGTCGACGGTCGCGTGCGCGGGGGAGCGTCCGTCCGCAGGGAGCGGCGGGCCAGGACGGACGTCGCGGTGCGTCCGACCCGACCGGAGCGCGAGGCCGACCTCGCCGGGCAGGACGACGTGCCCGGCGTCGGGCGCGAGCAGCAGGCCGTCGGCGACCAGGCGGTCCACGGCCGCGACGGCGCGCGGCTCGTGGGGCGCGACCCCCACGGGCGGGCCCCACGCGAGCGCGTCGAGCACGGCGCGGCCGCGCCCGCCGTCGGACCGGGCCTTCTCGAGGAGCGCGGCCAGGTCGTCCGCCGGGTGCGGGGCCGCGGGGCCGAGCCCCGCCGGGTACAGGCCGAGCAGCGGCGCGACACCGGGCGCGGCCCGGAAGCCGTCGGGCGTCGACCAGACGAGCGCGCGGGCGTCGAGGTCGGCGAGCGTCACAAGGACGGACCGCCGCAGCGCGGCCGGGTCGACGTCGTCGGCGGGGGAGAGGGCGGCCACCACGTCGTCCGGCGTCGTCGGGCGTCCGAGCGTCGCCAGCGCCACGAGCGACTCGAGGACCTGCAGGCCCAGGCGGTCGCAGTCGGCCAGGGCACGCTCCGTGCTCGCGGTGCCGGTCGCCCGCGCCGCGAGCGAGCGCAGCGTCGACGGCGACGGGTTCACCAGATCAGGGCGGGCGCGCAGCAGCGCGACGAGCGCGTCGTCGTCACGGGTGCGCAGGGCCTCGCTGAAGGTCGAGGCGGACCGGTGCTCGGCCATCCGATCGATCCTACGGGGACGGCCCCCGATGCTCGCGTCGGGCTCGCGTGCGGCGGTCGCGGCCCGGTGACCCCGTCGGACCGGGCCGAACCGGTAGGCTGGTGCGCCGGAGCGTCCCGAGACGTTCCCAGACGTTGCGCCAGTCGTTCCGTCAGGTCCCGGGTGTCAGACCCCGGTCCGTCCGAGCAGCAGAGGTTCCATCAGTGCCCACCGGCAAGGTCAAGTGGTTCGACACCGAGCGTGGTTTCGGCTTCATCGCGTCCGACGAGGGCGGTGAGGTCTTCCTGCACGCGTCCGCGCTGCCCGCGGGGGCCGTCGTGAAGCCGGGCTCGAAGGTCGACTTCGGGGTCGCGGACGGCAAGCGTGGCCCGCAGGCGCTGTCGGTCACCGTCCTGGACCCGGCGCCCGCCGTCGCGCGCGCGCCGCGCAAGAAGGCAGAAGACCTCGGCAACATCGTCGAGGACCTCATCAAGCTGCTCGACGGCGTCGGCGGCTCGCTGAAGCGGGGCCGGTACCCCGAGAAGGCCGCCGCGGCGCAGGTCGCGACCCTCCTGCGGGCCGTCGCGGACGACATCGAGGCCTGACATGCCCAAGGACGCCGTGCTGGAGAGCGCTGTCGACCTCGCGCGCGCCGCCGCCGAGGGCGCCGCGGAGCACACCGCCGACGTCGGCGACCACCTCGGCGCGATCGTCGACGCCGACCGCCTCGTCACCCACCGGTTCGCCTGCACGCTGCGCGGGTACACGGGCTGGTACTGGTCGGTCGCGGTGTCGCGCATCCCGCGGAGCCGCACCGCCACGATCTGCGAGGTCGCCCTGCTGCCCGGCGACGGCGCGCTGCTCGCACCCTCCTGGCTGCCGTGGTCGGAGCGGCTGCGTCCCGGCGACGTCGGCCCGGGCGACGTCCTGCCGTTCCTGCCCGACGACCCGCGCCTCGTCCCGGGCTGGTCGCCCGAACCGGGCGAAGGCTCGAGCCAGGGCACAGCCGACGACGACGACCTCGTCCCGATCGACGAGCTCGCGGTCGCGCGGGTGCGCGTCCTCGGACGGCAGGGGCGCGACGAGGCCGCGGAGCGCTGGTACCAGGGTTCGCGCGGACCGACCTCGCCCGGCGCGGTCGCCGCGGAGTCGGCGTGCGGGTCGTGCGGGTTTCTCGTCCCGCTCCAGGGTGCGCTCGGTCAGGTGTTCGGGGTCTGCGCGAACGCGTGGTCGTCCGACGACGGCAAGGTCGTCAGCCTCGACCACGGGTGCGGCGCCCACTCCGAGACGGACGTCCCCGCGCACCCGAGCGACTGGCCCGCGCCCGACCCGCTGATCGACGAGCTCGTCGTCGACGTGGTCGCCGAGGCTCCGTCGGCTGCGGAAGCTCCCGCCGCAGACGCGCCCGCCGCGGAGGTACCCGCCGCTGACGCGCCCGAGGCCGACGCAGCACCTGCTGATGCAGCACCTGCTGAGGCACCCGCGGACGAGCCTTCGTCCGACGAGAGCACCGGCACGGAGACCGCGCCGAGCGCGTGACGTCCGCCGACCCGTTCGGGACCGCCGCGCTGCGAGACGCCGCGCTGGACGCCTGGCGTGCGTCGCCGACACGGCTGCGCGAGGACGCCAACCTCGAGGAGGACCACGGGCGCGGCTTCTACCGCGACCGGGTGGTCGTCGAGCTCGCCCAGAACGCGGCCGACGCCGCGGGACCGGACGGCGGCGTCCTGCACCTCGACCTCGTGGCGGCCGACGGCGCGACGTACCTCGTCGCGCGGAACACCGGGTCGCCGCTCACCGCAGCCGGTGTCGCGTCCCTCGCGTCCCTGCGCGCCTCGACCAAGTCGTCGGGGGTTGCGGCGTCGGGCGCCGGGTGGTCGGGTGCCGCGCCGTCCGGCGCCGTGACGCCAGACGCCCGGGACGCCCGCCCCGCGACGGTCGGCCGGTTCGGGGTCGGCTTCGCCGCCGTCCGCTCCGTGTCGGACGAGATCCTGTTCCTCACGCACCCGTCGGACGGGACCACGGGCGCGTCGCCCGGCGTCGCAGGCGTCCGGTTCTCGCTCACCGCGACGCGGCAAGCGCTCGCAGCGCTCGGCGGCACCGCGCAGGACGTCGTCACGGCGCGCGGCGACGCGCTCCCCGTCCTGCGGCTGCCGTTCCCCGCGACGGCCCGCGACCTGCCCGCGGGACTGCCAGACGACCTGGCCCTCGGGCCGGCCGACGGCCCGGTCGACGACTCGCGCCCGGGCACGTCCGGCACGTCTGACCTGGCAGGTGCCACGGAGCCCGCGAGCGCCGTCGTGCTCCGCCTGCGGGACGCCGACGCGGTCGCCGCAGTCCGGGCACAGCTCGACGCGCTCGATGCGGTGCTGCTCCTCGCGCTGCCCGCCCTGGACGTCGTGGTCGTCCGGACGCCGGGCACGGACGAGGACGCTCTCGTCGAGCGGGTGCTGACCCGTGCCGCGTTCGACGGCTGGCACGTCGCGACCGCGCACGGCATCGTCGCCGACGACCTCCTCGCGGACCGGCCGGTCGAGCAGCGCGACGCCACGGGCTGGAGCGTGACCTGGGCGGTCCGGCCGGGTGCTCCGCGGTCCGTCGTGCACGCACCCACGCCGACGGACGAGCCGCTGGCCCTCCCCGGGGTGCTGGTCGCGTCGTTCCCGCTGGACGCGACGCGGCGACACGTCGTAGCCGGTCCGCTCGCGGACGAGGTCGCCCGGGCGGCCGGGCGCCTGTTCGCGAGCGTCGTGGCGGACGTCGCGCAGACGTCCCCGGCGGACGCGGTCGCGCTGGTCCCCGAGCGCGTGCCCGCGGGCCGTGTGGATGCCGAGGTGCGCGCCGCGGCTCTCGACGCGCTCCTGGACGTCCCCCTGTTCGACGGCGCGTCGGCGCGGACGGGTGTGGCGATCGAGGGTCCCGTGGGCGAGGACGCCGCCGTCGTCGACGCGCTCCGGCCCGCCGTGCCCGGCCTGACCGTGCTCGCTCCGGCGTCCCGACGGGCGGCCCGCACCCTCGGCCTCCCGGTGCGACCGCTCGCAGACGTCGTCGACGACCTCGCGGGCGGCCTCCCGCCGGGCGGGTGGGGCGGGGTCCTCGACGCGCTCGCGCCGCACGCGGGCGCCCCCGAGGTCCGGGAGGCGCTCGCCGCGCTGCCGGTCCCGGTGCTGACCGGCGCGGGGACGTCGGACGGGACGGTGCTCCACCGCGGCGCGCGGGGGACCGTCGTCGGGCACGGTGACCCCGAGGTGGTCGCTGCGCTGTCCCGGCTCGGCGTGCGCGTCGTCCACCCGGACGCGGCGCACCCCGTCCTCGAACGTCTGGGCGCGCTCCGCGCGGACGACCCCGCCGTTCTGGACCTGCCGGCCGTCGTGTCGGCGCGGGACGGTGGCCCCGGACGGCTCGCCGAGCAGGAGGACGACGACGACCTGCGCGACGACGTCCTGACCGTGGTGCAGGCGGTCGTGCGCGCCCACCCGGCAGCCTCCGTGTCCGGCGGTGCGTTGCTGTTCCCCGGGTTCGAACCGGAGACGGGCGACGTCGTCGACCAGGTCGCACCGGACCTCGCGCTGCCCGGGACGTGGGCGGCCGACCACCTGGACCTCGACGTGCTCGACCCGGACCTCGTGGACCGGTGGGACGCCGCGACGCTGCGCGCCGTGGGCGTGCGGGCGGGCCTCGGCACGCTCACGCTGCGCGACGTCGTGCTGCCCGACCCGGACGACGAGGAGCCGGTGTTGCCGGACGACGTGCTCGACCAGGTCGGTGACGACGTGCTCGACCACCTCGACGACCTCGCGGACGTGCTCGGTGCCGGGGTCCTCGTGGACGAGCTGACGGTCGTGGTGCCGCTCGACGCCGCCCACGACGTGCCCGTCGACGAGCTGCTGCGCCACGTCCTGGGCGACACCGACCTGCGTCATGCACTCGTGGACGGCGTCCGCGTGGGGGACGTCACGGTCCCCTCGCACCTCGCGGGCTGGCTGCGCCGGCGGCTCGCTGCGCCGTTCGCGGTGCCGGGGGGCGGTGCGGGCGTGCTCCTGCGTCCGGCGCCCGACGAGGTCGTGGCAGTCGTGGGTGCCGACCCGGAGGTCTGGGCAGCCCTCGGCGGGCTGGCGTCCCCGGCCGACGCAGACGACGCGACCCTGGCGGACCTGCTCGACGGCCTGCCCCCGGTGGGCACGGCCGTCCCGGCCGCGGAGGCGGTGGGGCTGTGGCGCCGCGTGCGGACGGCGGTCGCCGAGGGTGTGACGTGGGCGCCGCCGGAGCGCGTGCTCGCATGGGTGACCGGCGGCTTGGCCGACGGTTCGGACGGCTCGGCGGCCGGCCGGTTCGAGGTGCGGGCCGCCGAGGACGTCCGGGTCGCGTCGTGGCCGGGTGCGGCCGTGCTCGGACCGGTGGTGCCCGCGCCCCGGGACGTCGTGGACCTCGTCGCGGACGCGCTCGACCTCGACGTGCTGGACGTCGGGCTCGCGGGCCGTGCGGCGATGCTCGACGACGGCACCGACGGCACCGACGGCACCGACGGCACCGACGTCCCGGTGCCTGGCGAGGCGCTGCTCCTGCTCCGTGCCGCAGCCCCCGCCGCGGCGCTCCCGGAGCGCTACCGCGAGCACGACCGGCTCGTCGTCGGCGCGCACGAGGTGGCCTGGTGGCCGGCGGGGACCCCGGACGCACCCGTCCTGCACGTCGCGACGACGGCCGGGCTCGCGGCCGCCCTCGCGTGGGCGGCGGGACGCCCGGGCCTCGAGCACGCCGTGCTGGCCGTGCTCGAGGACCCGGGCCGCGCGGACGAGGTCGCGGCGCTCGACGCCTGGGGGTGACGGGTCACCCGGCGCCGGGCGCCGCACCCCGTCAGTGCGCGTAGACCGCGATCTCGGAGAGCTGCGCCCCGGCGCTGCCCGTGTTGCTCGAGACGGTGAACGTCAGGTGCTGCGCCTCGACGGCCGGGAACGTGAGGGTCACGGCGTCGTCGTCGACGCCCGAGTCGAACGTGTAGCGGTCCGGCTGGGCGGGGTCGCGCAGCGCGGTGCTCGTGACGCCGGCGACCGGGACACCGTCGGCGGACACGGTGATCGTCTGGTCCCGCACGCCCCAGCTCGGCGGCAGCGACAGGACGACCCGGCGGACCGTCGTCGTCTGCCCGAGGTCGACGGTCGCGGACTGGGGGAGCCCTGCCGCGTTGTCGCTCTCCCAGTAGCCGTTCCCGCTCCCCGCGTCGCCGTCGACCAGCTTGGCGGGGCCGTACCAGTCGTTGACCTGCGAGGTCGCGGTGGTGGCGCGCCCGAGTGCGAGGTCGCCGTCCGGGTCGAAGCCCACCCCGGTGAGCATCACGACGTACGGCCCGGCCGGTGAGGTCGAGTCGACCGTCACGAGCCCTGAGTAGTTCTTCGACGCGGTCGGGGCGAACGCGAGCCCGAGCTCGCACGCGCCGCCCACGGCGATCGTCGCGCACCCGTGCGTCACGGTGAACCCGGCGGGCGGCAGCACCTGCTGGACGGTGACGGGCTCCGGGCCGGGGTTGGTGATCGTCAGTGTCCGGGTGGTGGTCGAGCCCAGCGACTGGAACCCGAAGCCGACGCCGTCAGGCTGGTCGAGCACGAGCTGCCCGGCGGCGGGCAGGCCGCAGCGGCTCGACGACCAGCCCAGGTTCAGGCCGGTGCGACGCACGACGAAGCCGCTCGCGCAGTCCTCGACCCCGACCGTCCCGAGGCCCGTGGCGACGACGGACGAGAAGGTGCCCGAGCCCGCCGCCGAGAGCTGGAGCGCGGAGCTCCCCGCCTTCGCGACCGCGACGCGTGACACGCTCAGACCCGTCACGGACGAGCCGTCGACCTGGACCCCTGCGAACGAGGAGTCCGCGAGCACCGAGTCGCTCACCACGACCTTGCCCGTGATCGGCGCGTCGTCGGCCCAGACCCACACCGCGCCGATCTGCGTGGGCGCGTTCGGCACGAGGCCGCCCGTGCGCAGGAACAGGTTCCCGGACGCGGTCGTGGTCCCGGACAGCGGCACGGAGCCGAACCGGTTGCCGATCTCGATGCCCGCGCCCTGCGTCACGGTGTCCGCGGCGACGGAGTGCGTCACGGCGTTGTCGTGGCCGCCGTAGAGACCGAAGCCGTTCGCGAGCACGGGCGACGACACCGTGACGTGGTCGACGGTGTCGCCGTGGTCGGCGCGCTGGTCGGACCACAGCGCGACGCCGTCGTCACCGGTCCCGCGGACGAACACGTCGCGCAGCGTCGTGTCGCTGACACCGCCGTGCAGGTTGATGCCGTCCGCCCACGTGTCCTGGACGCGCAGGTGCGTCAGCGTGAGGCCCGACGACGGGCCGTCGAACCACGCGCCCACCTTGGTGTGCTCGATCCACACGTCGTCGACGGTCGAGCCGCCGCCCATCGAGCCGCCGAGCCCGGAGTCGGACGTCGCGTCGTCGCGCACGGTGGTGTCGCCCTGGATCGTGAAGCCTGACAGGTGCACGCCGGTGCTCGTCGCGGGGGACGCCGCACCGTAGACGCCGACGCCGGCGCCGCGGAGCGTCGTGTACCAGGGTCCGGCGCCGGCCAGGGAGACCTGGTCGACGACGAGGTGCCGCGTCACGGCGTATGTGCCCGGGGCTAGCCAGACGCCGGTGCCCCGGGCGCTCGCGGCGTCGAGCGCCGTCTGGATCGCGGCGCCCGAGTCGGTGGCGCCGGTGGGGTCTGCGCCGAACGTGCGGGCGTCGAGGAAGCCGGCGGGCGACGCGGTGGGCGCGCCGACGAGCTCGAGGTCGGCGAGGTCGACGACGGTGCCGTCCGACGTGGCGGCGAGCCGGAGCGTCGTGCCGGCCGGGAGGGTCCGGCCGAGCAGTGCGTGCGCGTCGTCGAAGACGTGGTGCGGTCCGCCGTCGGCCGGGTCGTTCGTGAAGGGGTAGTTCCCGTACGCCCAGGCGTAGCGGGAGGTCAGGGGCAGGCTCGTGACCGCGCGGCCGTCGGCGCTGACCGCCAGGGTCGACGTCGTGCCGTCCGGGACGGAGTACCGCACGTCGAGGGCGTTCGCGGGGCGCGCCAGCACGATGTCGACGTGCTGCCCCGCGGCGAGGCGGACGGCCCGCCGGCCGGACGCCTCGGCGGCGACGGTCGTGAACGCACGGGAGGCGGCGAGCACGGTGCCGTCCGTGCGGGCGCTCTCGGCCTCGTGCTCGACGAACGGCACGCGGGCTCCGGGCGCGCTCGGCAGCGTGGCGCCAGCGAGCGTCGGCAGTGCCGTGCCGGGCACGGACGTGGGTGTCGGGAGCAGGGCTGGCGCCGGACGTGCCGCGAGCGCGGCGCCCGCGGCGGACGCGGGCAGGGTCGCGGCCAGCGACAGCGTCGTGGCGGCGAGCAGGGCGAGGGTGGCCCGGGGCGTCGCCCGGGGCAGGGAGGTTCTCATGCGGAGCGGTCTCGATTCGCGGGTTCGTCCCGCGAGGTTCGCGGGATGCCGAGGAGGAGGCCGCCGACGACCGGGTCGTTCACCGGGCGTCGGGCTGGCTCCTCGCGTGGTCGCGAACATGACGTGCCGCTCCGCAGGTCATGTGGGCCAGGTCACACTAGCGAGGCTGCTCCTGCGACGGCAAGGGCTTGCCCAGGTACCGGGCGCGGTTGCGGCGCTCCCACAGGAGCCCGAGGCCTCCGACGGCGATGCCGGCCACGGCCGTCCAGACGAGCGTCGCCGCGTCGGAGCCCGTGGCGGCGAGCACGACCGCGACGACGAGGACGACGCCCCACGCGGCCAGACCGAGGTACAGGGGGAGCCGCAGGTCCACGCGCTCGACCGGAGGTTCCGCGCGTCGGCGCTCGGGGTGCAGGACGACGTCCACCAGCGAGGGCATGCACCGAGCGTATCCCGCGGCCGTGGTGGTGCGTCGGTGGTGCGTCCGTGGTGCGTCTCACCCGGGTGAAAAGGCCTCCGCAAGGCGGGAGAGTACGCGGACGGCGGTATTCTCGCACGGTCAGAGCACCGCCCGGGGGTCGTGCGGCGCTGACGGAGCGGCCGTCAAGAACCGGCGACCGGAAGGAGTCCGACCGTGGCAGGAACTGTCGCCGAACGGCTCGGCACCGTACCCGGACGCACCGAGGCCCGACGCAGGGCGCGGGTCCGTGACGCCTCGCGCGACGCCGCCGAGCTCCGTTGGCACCAGTCGTACCGTCGTCGGCTCCTCGTGTCGGACACGGTCGCCGTCATCGTGTCCGTCGTCCTGTCCTACCTGCTGCACCGCAACGGGCTCGAGGCGGGTCGACCGAACGCCGGTCCCGTCCAGAACACGCTCGTGGCGGCGGCCATCGCCCTGGCGTGGGTCGGGCTGCTCGGCTACACCAAGTCCCGCGACCCGAAGATCCTCGGGAGCGGCCCGTCCGAGTACCAGCGGGTGTTCGGGGCCACCTGGCGCATGTTCGCGACGCTCGCGATCGTCGCGTTCGTCGTGCAGTACGCCCCGGCGCGCGGCTACATCGCGATCGCGGCCCCCATCGGCCTGTGCGCGCTGCTCGTGGAGCGCTACGCCTGGCGCCAGTGGCTGCACCGGCGTCGGGCGGACGGCCAGTGCGTCTCCACGGTCCTCGCGATCGGGCACCGGGAGCACGTCCGTGAGCTCGTGCGCGACCTCAACACGCGCCCCGACTCCGGGTACCGGGTGGTCGGGGCGTGCGTCCCCGTCGGCGAGCAGCCCGAGGGCGGCGACATCCTCGGCGTGCCCGTCGTGGGCGACCTGTTCTCGGCAGCGTCCGTCGCGCAGGACGTCGGTGTCCACACGGTGGCGGTCACCGGGGCGGACGCGCTCACCGCGGACGTCGTGCGCCGCCTCGGCTGGGAGCTCGAGCCGTCCGGCGTCGACCTCATGCTGACGGCGGCGCTGACGGACGTCGCCGGCCCGCGCATCATGATCACGCCCGCCGAGAACGTGGCGCTCGTGCACGTCGAGGCGCCGCGCTTCACCGGTGTGCGGTACTGGACGAAGTCCACGATCGAGTGGCTCATCTCGTTCGCCGGGCTCGTCGTCCTGCTCCCGCTGCTCGTGGTCGTCGGGGTGGCCGTCAAGGCGACGAGCAGCGGCCCGGTGTTCTTCCGCCAGGAGCGCGTCGGACGCAACGGCACGGTGTTCCCGATGTTCAAGTTCCGTTCCATGCGGGTCGGCGCCGAGTCGGAGCTGAGCGACCTCGTCACGCAGAACGAGGGCGCGGGGCTGCTGTTCAAGATCCGTGACGACCCGCGCGTCACGTCGGTCGGGCGGCTGCTGCGCCGGTCGTCGATCGACGAGATCCCGCAGCTCTTCAACGTCCTGCGGGGCGACATGAGCCTCGTCGGGCCGCGCCCGCCGCTGCCCAGCGAGGTCAGCGCCTACGAGGCCGACGTGCGCCGCCGCCTGCTCGTCAAGCCGGGCATGACCGGGCTGTGGCAGACGAGCGGGCGCTCGGAGCTCTCGTGGGAGCAGAGCGTGCGGCTGGACGTCTACTACGTCGAGAACTGGACGTTGTTCGGCGACCTGATGATCCTGGCTCGGACGGGCAAGGCCGTGCTCCAGGGGCGCGGAGCATACTGACGCTCCCGCGGTCTGGCACCATGTGACCCATGACCAGCACGGCACCCGCGCGCCCGAGCGCCCTCGACCGCTACTTCAGGATCAGTGAACGCGGCTCGACCGTCGGCACCGAGATCCGTGGTGGCCTCGTCACCTTCTTCGCGATGTGCTACATCATCGCCCTCAACCCGCTCATCCTCGGCACCGTCAAGGACGGCACCGGCCACTTCCTCGCGGACGGCAACCTGGCCGTCATCGCGGCGGCGACGTCGCTGGTCGCCGGGGTGATGACGATCCTCATGGGTGTCGTCGCGAACTTCCCGCTGTCGATCGCGGCGGGCCTCGGCCTCAACGCCGTCGTGGCGTTCTCGATCGCTGCCCGCCCGGGCGTGAGCTGGGCGGACGCGATGGGCCTCGTGGTCCTCGAGGGCGTCGTCATGCTGGCCCTCGTGCTCACCGGTTTCCGGACTGCCATGTTCCGGGCGGTCCCGCAGGAGCTCAAGGTCGCGATCAGCGTCGGTATCGGCATGTTCATCGCACTCGTCGGCTTCGTGGACTCCGGCTTCGTCCGCGCGGGCGGCGGGACGCCGCTCTCGCTCGGCATCGACGGCTCGCTCGCCGGCTGGCCGATCCTCATCTTCGTCATCGGTCTCGTCCTGCTCCTCGTGCTGATGATCCGCAAGGTGCGCGGCGCGATCCTCATCGCCATCGCCGCCGCGACGATCCTCGCGGTCGCGGCCCAGTCGCTGTTCCACGTCGGCGCCCAGGGTGCGGACGGCTCCAACCCGCGCGGCTGGTCGCTCAACGTGCCGTCGTTCCCCGGGTGGGGCAACCTCGTCGACGTCCCGGACCTGTCGATCGTCGGGCACTTCTCGCTCACCGGCGGGATCCGCGAGCTCGGCATCCTCACGGTCGTGCTGCTCGTCTTCTCGCTCGTGATCGCCGACTTCTTCGACACGATGGGCACGATGGTCGCGGTCGGCAGCGAGGGCAAGCTCCTCGACGCCGAGGGCAACCCGGTCGGCACGAAGAAGATCCTCGTCGTCGACTCGGTGGCGGCGATGGCCGGCGGCGTCGGCAGCGTCTCGTCCAACACGGCGTTCGTCGAGTCGACGACCGGCGTCGGCGACGGTGCCCGCACCGGCCTGTCGAGCGTGGTGACGGGTGTCGCCTTCCTGCTCTCGATGTTCGCGGCGCCGCTCGTCAGCATGGTGCCGTCCGAGGCCGCGGCGCCGGCGCTCGTGCTCGTCGGGTTCCTCATGATGACCCAGGTCGCGGGGATCGACTGGAAGCACTGGGAGCTCGCGATCCCCGCGTTCCTCACGATCGTCCTCATGCCGTTCACGTACTCGATCACCACGGGCATGGGCGCGGGGTTCATCGCCTACGTGATCCTCCAGGTCGCGGTCGGCAAGGCGCGCAAGGTCCACCCGCTGCTGTGGATCGCGGCGGCGGCGTTCGTCGTGTACTTCGCGCTCGGCCCCATCGAGGAGCTCCTCAACGCCTGACGGCGCGTGCCCACGTCATGGACCAGACCTTCTTCCCGCTCGACAACACGGTGCAGCGCGCGGACTGGGGTTCGACGAGCGTCATCCAGGGCCTCCTGGGCGAGCCGCCGGACGGGCGCCCGGCCGCCGAGCTGTGGCTCGGTGCGCACCCGCTCGCACCGAGCGTCGCGTCGACGCCGCTGGGCGCGGTCTCGCTCGTCGACCTGGTCCGGGCCGACCCGGTCGGGATGCTGGGCCGCCGCGTCCAGGACACCTACGGTCCCCGGCTGCCGTACCTGCTCAAGGTCCTCGCGGCCGACCGGGCGCTGTCGCTGCAGGTCCACCCCAAGCCGCACCTGGCGCGCGCCGGCTTCAACCGGGAGAACGCGGCCGGGGTGCCGCTCACGGCGTCCCACCGCAACTACAAGGACGACCAGTCCAAGCCCGAGATGATCGTCGCCCTCGGCCGGTTCGAGGGGCTCGCGGGCTTCCGCCGGCCCGACCGATCCCTGGCGCTGCTGCACGGGCTGGACGGCGACCTCGTGGCCGCGATGCGTGACGCGCTCGCGGGCGGGGGCCGGGGGCCGCGCCCGCTCGTCGGCACGTCGGCGTCGGTCGTGCGCGACGCGTTCGAGCGCGCCGTGCACGCCCGCCGCGACGAGCGCGTGGCGGACGACGTCGCGACCACGCTCGCGAGCGTCCGGGCACGGGCCGGGACGGTGCCGGGGTGGATGGCGCTGGCCGACGCGGCCGCGCTGCGGCTCGGCGCGGACTACCCGGGCGACCCCGGTGCGCTCGCCGCCTTCCTGCTCAACGTGTTCGTGCTGCACGCGGGAGAGGCCGTGTTCCTCGCCCCGGGTCAGGTCCACGCGTACCTGCGCGGCGCGGGAGTCGAGATCATGTCGAGCTCGGACAACGTCCTGCGGGCCGGGCTGACCCACAAGCACGTCGACGTCGACGCCCTGCTCGAGTGCGCCGACTTCGCGCCGTCGCCGCCGCCGCACCCGCAGCAGTCGGCGGTCGCGTCCGGGCTGACGTCGTACCGGGTGCCGGTCCGGGAGTTCGGGCTCGTCGTCGGCGAGGTGCACGGCGAGCCGGCCGACCTGCCGTCCGACGGGCCGCGTGTCGTGCTCGTGCTCGACGGGGTGGTGGACGTCGTCGCGGGCGTCCACCGGACGCGTCTGGGCCGTGGCGCGTCGGTCTTCGTCCCGGACGCGGCGGGTCCGCTCGCGGTCGAGCCGGTCTCGGTCGTCGGCGCGACAGGCGTGCGGGGCCGTGTCGCGGTGGCGTACGTCCCCTGAGCCGCTGAGTGCCGCGGCCCGGCTCGCTGCACAGGGTCCGACGCAGGTCCCGGCGTCGCGTCCGTCGGATACTTAGCAAGGGTAATGACGTATGCTAAGGATCATGCCCCCGCCTGCCTCGCCCGCCACAGCCGTGCCCGACGACTCCTCGACCTCCGCCGCTCCCGCCCCGGAGCGCCCGGCCGTCGCCCAGACCCCCGCCGCCGAGCTGCGGGTCGCCCTCCTGCGCACGACGCGGCGCCTCAAGCAGCAGCGCGGCGCCGCCGGCCTGTCCGACGGGCAGCACGCCGTCCTCGTCGAGGTCTGCCGTCGCGGCCCGTCGACGCCCGGTGCGCTCGCCGAGCACGAGCGCATCAGCGCGCCGTCGATGACCCGCATCCTCAACGGGCTCGTCGAGCTCGGGCTGGTGCGCAAGGACGCCGACCCGCAGGACGGGCGCCAGGTGCTCGTCGACCTCACGGACGCCGGTCGCGACGAGCTCGCGGCCACCCGGCGGGCGCGCGACGCGTGGCTCGCCGACCAGCTCGACCGGCTCGACGCCGCCGACCGCGAGACGCTCCGCCGTGCTGCCGAGATCCTCGTGGAGGTGGCCGCTCGGTGAGCACGTTCGACTCGCTCCGCTTCCGTAACTACCGCCTCTGGTTCGCCGGGGCCCTCGTCGCCAACGTCGGCACGTGGATGCAGCGCGTCGCGCAGGACTGGCTGGTGCTGACCCACCTGTCGCACGACTCGAGCTTCGCCGTCGGCATCGTGACCGCGCTGCAGTTCCTCCCGTTCCTGCTCATGGCGCCCGTGGGCGGGCTGCTCGCCGACCGGGTCGACCGGCGCAAGCTGCTCATGACCACGCAGGCCGCCATGGGAGCGCTCGCGCTCGGCCTCGGCACGCTCGTGCTCACCGGCACCGTCCAGCTCTGGCACGTGTACGCGTTCGCGCTCGCGCTCGGCGTGGTCGCCACGATCGACGCGCCCGTGCGGCAGACGTTCGTCTCCCAGCTCGTGCCCGCCGACCGCCTCTCGAACGCCGTGGGCCTCAACAGCGCCTCGTTCAACGCCGCGCGCCTCATCGGCCCCGGCGTCGCCGGCCTGCTCATCGCGGCCGTCGGTGCCGGCTGGGTGTTCGTCATCAACGGCGTCTCGTTCGCCGCGACGATCCTCGCCCTGCTGCTCATGCGCGTGCGCGACCTGCGCCCCATGCCGGTGGCGCGCCGCGGCCGCGGCCAGGTGCGCGAGGGGTTCCGCTACGTCCGCGGGCGCAGCGACATCCTCGTCATCATGGTCGTGGTCGGCGTCGTGTCGATGTTCGGCCTGAACTTCCAGCTCACCTCCGCCACGATGGCGCGCACCGTGTTCGACAAGGGCGCGGGGGAGTACGGCGTCCTCGGCTCGATCCTGGCCATCGGGTCGCTCGCCGGCGCGCTGCTCGCCGCGCGGCGCAAGCAGCCCCGGGTGCGCCTCGTCGTCGGGGCGGCGTTCGCGTTCGGTCTGGCGGCCGGGGCGCTCGCGCTCGCGCCGTCGTACCTCATGTTCGCCGTCCTGTGCATCCCGGTCGGGCTCGCGAGCCTCACGATGATGACGGCGGCGAACGCGACCATCCAGATGTCGACCGAACCCGAGATGCGCGGCCGCGTCATGGCCGTCTACATGATGGTGTTCCAGGGGGCGACCCCGATCGGGTCACCGATCGTCGGCTGGATCGGGCAGCAGCTCGGGGCGCGGTGGTCCATCGGGATCGGCTCCGTGACCGCGCTCCTGGTCTCGGTCGGCGCCTATGTGTGGATGAAGCGTCACTGGCACGTGCAGGTGCGCTACCGCGTCGCGGCACGCCCCCACCTCGTGGTGCGGCACCTCGACGCGGACGCCGGCCGGACCGTCGCCGGGCCGCTCGCGCCGGCGCAGCGCGCCGCCGCGGCCCGCGAGCTCGAGGCCGCCGAGGAGCACGCCCGCTCCAGCGCCGCCTGAGCGGACGGGTGCGTCAGCCGAGCCGCTCGACGACGTGGTCGACGCACGCGGTGAACGCCTCGACGTCAGCCGGGTCGATCGCGGGGAACATCGCGACGCGGAGCTGGTTGCGGCCCAGCTTGCGGTAGGCGAACGCGTCCACGACGCCGTTCGCGCGCAGCGCCGTGAGCACGTCGGCGGCGGGGATCGCGTCGTCGAGGTCGATCGTCCCGACGACGTCCGAGCGCTCGGCCGGGTCCGCGACGAACGGGGACGCCCAGTCACGCGCCTCGGCCCACGAGTAGAGCGCGCGGGCCGACTCGGCCGTGCGTGCGGTGGTCCAGGCGAGACCGCCTTGCGCGAGCATCCAGTCGACCTGCTCGGCCAGCATGACGAGGGTCGCGACGGCCGGCGTGTTGAGCGTCTGGTCCTGGCGCGAGTTCTGCACGGCGGTGGTCAACGACAGGAACTCGGGGACCCAGCGCGACTCCTCGACCGCGGCGGCGCGCGCCACGGCGTCGGGGGACAGGAGCGCGAGCCACAGGCCGCCGTCGGACGCGAACGACTTCTGCGGCGCGAAGTAGTAGGCGTCGGTCTCGGTGACGTCGAGGGCGAGACCGCCCGCCGCGGACGTGCCGTCCACGACGGTGAGCGCACCCGCTTCCTGCGAGCCGGCCACGCGCCGCACCGGCGCGGCGGCGCCGGTCGACGTCTCGTTGTGCGGCCAGGCGTACACGTCGACGTCGGTGTCGGGGCGGCAGTGCGCGACGGTGCCGGCGGGCGCCTCGACGACGACCGACGGCGCGAGGAACGGTGCCCGCGACGTCGCGGTGGCGAACTTGGCCCCGAACTCGCCGAACGTGGCGTGCTGCGCGCGCTCGCGCACGAGGCAGAAGGTGGCGACGTCCCAGAACGCGGTCGAGCCGCCGTTGCCGAGCGCGACCTCGTACCCGTCGGGCAGCCCGAAGAGCTCGGCGAGCCCCTCGCGCACGCGCCGCACCAGCGTCCGGACGGGCGCCTGGCGGTGGGACGTGCCGAGCGGGCTCGTCGCCGCTGCCACGAGGGCGTCGACCTGCGTCCTGCGCACCTTGCTCGGGCCGGACCCGAACCGCCCGTCGGCGGGCAGGAGCGAGGCCGGGATGCGGATGTCCTGCGGGGCGACGCGCGGGGTCTCGTTCGTGGGCACGGCGCCACCCTATCGGCCGCCCCCACCTAGACTGGTGCGGGCCCGTCGGCACGACCTCGACGTCCCATCCACGGCACTTCACGGAGGAGCGCACGCGTGAGCGATCTGATCGACACCACCGAGATGTACCTCAAGACGATCTACGAGCTCGTCGAGGAGGGGATCGTCCCGCTGCGTGCCCGGATCGCGGAGCGGCTGGGGCACTCCGGGCCCACCGTGTCGCAGACGGTCGCACGCATGGAGCGGGACGGCCTGGTGGTGGTCACGGGCGACCGTCACCTCGAGCTCACGGAGGCGGGCGAGACGAAGGCGATGCGCGTGATGCGCAAGCACCGGCTCGCGGAGCGGCTCCTGACCGACGTGGTCGGCCTGGAGTGGGAGTACGTCCACGAGGAGGCGTGCCGGTGGGAGCACGTCATGAGCGACCGGGTGGAGCGGCGGCTCGCGGAGCTCCTCGACCACCCGCACTACTCGCCGTACGGCAACCCGATCCCGGGGCTGTCCGAGCTCGGCGAGGAGCCCGCCCGGGAGAACTTCCTGTCGGCCGGGGTCGCGTCGATCGCGACGGTGCTGCCCTCTCTGGGCGACGGCGACGAGCGCACGCTGGTGGTCCGCCGGCTGGGCGAGCCGCTCCAGACGGACGTCGAGCTGCTGGCGAGCCTGTCCGCGACCGGCGTGCTGCCCGGCGCCGAGGTGCGGGTCGCGCGGGCCGACGGGCGCACCACCGTCGGTGCTGCCGGTGTCGAGCGGCCGCTCGAGCTGACCGAGGACCTCGCACGGCACGTCTTCGTCGCGGTCTCCTGACGCCCTGAGGAGCCCTCCTGGTCCCGCGGGGTCGCCGTCGGGTCGTCGGTCTCCGGCGAGGCTCGGTGGGGCCCGTGAGGTCCCCGGTGTGACCGCGCGAGGCGCAGTGGGACGGCCGTCCAGGTGCGTCGGCGCGGGGTTCGGTGATACTGCTCACAAATCTTTGTGATCGGGGCGTGACATATGAGCTCCGGGTCGTGTACCTTCGGGGAAGCTTCGAGGCCGAACGGCCCCGAACCCGTGTGGGGAACGCCGAACCCTGTCACCCCGCACGGGTCCCAGCGAGACGACGACGACAGGGGCGGGGGACCCACGACCGGGGGTCGTCAGACCTCCTCGGGGTGAAGCCGGAAGTACCGCAAGGTGCCAAGGCCGGGTGACTCTCCCATTCGAACCCGACAGCTGACTTCGCAGGCGTCATAGGAGACACGAGTGAGCACGAGCACGACTCGCGCCCGGCATCGCGCCGCGCGTCGCCCCGTCACCCCGCTGACCTCTCTGGCGACCGTCGCGTCCGGTGGCATCGCCACGGCCGGCCGTCGCACCGCTGTCGTCGCTGCCTCGTCGGGCCTCCTGGTCTCGATGCTCGGCGGCGCCGCCCACGCTGCTCCCCACGAGGACAGCACCCCCAAGCTCAGCACCGTCGACCTCGGCTCCCTCACGGCCGCCGCGAAGGCCGAGCTCGCCGGCTCGACCACCGTCACGGTCAAGAAGGACGTGAAGTGGGAGGGCGAGCGCCTGGCCATCAAGGTCACGCCCGCCCCTGAGCCCGTCCGCGTGGCCCCCGTCGCGAGCCGCGACGCCGAGCGCACCGCGATCACCACCACGACGAGCGACTCGACCAGCACGCCGTCGACCGACTCGGGCGACGACACCGGCTCGTCGACCGTCCCCGCGTCCGCGGTCGGCAGCAAGGTCATCGCCGTGGCGTCGCGCTACGTGGGCGTCCCGTACGTCTACGGCGGCACGACCCCGTCGGGCTTCGACTGCTCCGGCTTCACCTCGTACGTCTACGGCCAGCTCGGCGTCTCGCTGCCGCGCAGCTCGTCGGCGCAGCGCTACGCGGGCACCGTGGTGCCGCGCTCGCAGGCCCAGCCGGGCGACATCATCTGGACGCCGGGCCACGTGGCCATCTACGCCGGCGGCAACATGATGATCGACGCCCCGCGCCCCGGGAAGACGATCCAGTTCCGCTCGATCTGGCAGACGAACCCCACGTTCATCCGCATCGGCTGACCTGCCGGACGCATCACCACGAACCCCGCCGCGCGGCACGCACGGCGGGGTTCGTCGTGTCCCGGCGCCGTCGTGCGCGGGCGTCGTTATGCTCGGTGCATGACGCGCGCAACGAGTGTGGTCGTCGGGGTCGACGGCTCGCGTCCCAGCCTGCACGCGCTGGACTGGGCTGCCCTGCAGGCGAGCCGACGCGGCTGGGACCTGCACCTCGTCTGCTCGTTCTACCTCCCGACGCTCACGGCCGCGTCGCTCGACGGCGGCTACGTGCCGATCGACGAGGACGCTGTCGAGGCCGGTGCGCAGGCGGTGCTCGAGCGGGCCGCGGCCCGGGTGGCCGGCAAGGTCGGTACGGTCACCACGGCGTCCAGCCCCGGTGACCCGACCGGGCTCCTCGTGGACCTCAGCGCGGACCACGGTCTCGCGGTCGTCGGCACGCGGGGCAAGGGCGGCTTCGTGGGGCGTCTGCTCGGCACCGTGTCGTCGGCCCTGCCCGCGCACGCCTCCTGCCCGACGGTCGTCGTCCCGCTCCGGCAGGACCGCGGGGGCCGCGGGTCAGACCCGGACGACGTGGCCGACCTGCCCGAGGTCGTGCCGCCGCGCCGCATCATCGTCGGCGTCGACGGGTCGCCCACCTCGGAGCTCGCGCTGCGCCACGCAGCCGACCAGGCGCAGCTCTGGGACTGCGAGCTCGTCGCTGTCTCCGGTGTGCCGATCGCGTCGGGGGCCGGCGTGCTCGCCTGGCTCCCGTCGACGGTCGACCACGAGCAGGTGCTGGACGACGTCGCGGGCGCCCTCGACCGGATCGTGGGCCGGCTCGAGAGCGAGCGTCCCGGGCTCCAGGCGCGGCGCATCGTGCTCGACGGCACGGGTGCCGAGCTGCTGGTCGAGTTCTCGCAGGCCGCCGACCTGGTCGTGGTCGGTTCCCGGGGGCGCGGCGGCTTCTCCGGGATGCTGCTCGGCTCGACGAGCCAGGCCGTCCTGCACCACGCACAGTGCCCCGTGATGGTGGTGTCGAAGCGCTGCGCCGACGAGCCTGCGGCGTCGCCGGCGTCGTGACGTCAGCGTCCTGAGGCGAGCTCGACGAGCGCGTCCCGGAGCTGGTCCGTCGCCCACGTGAGGTCCGCCTCGCGGACCACCAGCGGCGGCGCGAGCCGGATCGTCGCGCCGTGGGCGTCCTTCGCGAGGACGCGGCGCGCGAGCAGCCGCTCACAGAGGGTGCGGCCGACGACCGAGTGCTCGGGGTCGCTCGCGGGCACGTCCAGCCCGGCCCACAGCCCCACGGTCCTCGCAGCGACCAGGAGGCCGTCGTCGACCAGCGCGCGCGTCGCTGTGGCGAGCTGCTCGCCGAGGATCTTGGCGCGCTCCTGGTGGTCGCCCGTCTCGAGCAGGTCGAGGACGGCGAGCGAGACGGCGCAGGCGAGCGGGTTCCCGCCGAAGGTCGAACCGTGCGTGCCGGGTGTCAGGACGCCGAGCACCTCGCTCCGGCCCACGACCGCGGACACCGGGACGACGCCACCGCCGAGCGCCTTGCCGAGAGTGGTGAGGTCGGCGCGCACGCCCCACAGGTCGAGCGCGAGGGTCGTACCGGTGCGGCCGAGCCCGGACTGGATCTCGTCGGCCACGAGCAGCACCCCGTGGGCGTCGCAGGTCCGTCGGACGGCCGGCCAGAAGTCGTCGGGCGGCACGACCACGCCCTGCTCGCCCTGGACGGGCTCCATGAGGACGGCCACGGTGGTGTCGTCGACCGCCTGCTCGACGGCGGCGGCGTCCCCGAACGGGACGACGCGGAACCCGGGCGTGTACGGGCCGAACCCGGCGCGGGCGTCCGGGTCGGTCGAGAACGACACGATCGTCGTCGTCCGGCCGTGGAAGTTCCCCGCCGCGACGACGATCGTCGCCTGGTCGGCAGGGACGCCCTTGACGTCGTAGCCCCACTTGCGGGCGGCCTTGATCGCCGTCTCGACGGCCTCGGCCCCGGTGTTCATGGGGAGCGCGAGGTCGGTGCGCGTGAGGGCGGTGAGGCGTTCGGCCCAGGGCTCGAGGAGCGTGTGCGAGAAGGCGCGTGACGTGAGGGTGAGGGTGTCGAGCTGTCGGTGCGCGGCCGCGACGAGGGCGGGGTGTCGGTGCCCGAAGTTGAGGGCCGAGTACCCGGCGAGGAGGTCGAGGTAGCGGTGACCGTCGGTCGCGGTGACCCAGGCGCCCTCGCCCGCGACGATCTCGACGGGCAGCGGCGCGTAGTTCGGTGCGATCCGGCTGCGCGGGGTTGCCGGTGACGGGGCGGCGGGGGGCGGTGCGCCGCTCATGCGCGCAGCTCCAGCGTGCAGCACTTCGCGCCGCCGCCGCCGCGGAGCAGCTCGGACGTGTCGACCGCGACGGGCTCGTACCCGCGCTCGCGCAGCGCGCCCGCGAGGTGGGTCGCCGCGGGTGCGTGCACCACGTGGCGGTCGTCGGAGACGGCGTTCAGCCCGAGCACCTCGGCGTCGGCGTCCTGGGCCAGGAGCGCTTCCGGGAACAGGTGCTCGAGGGTCTCGCGGGACGCGTCGTCGAACGCGGGCGGGTAGTACGCGACGTCTGCGGGGTGCCGGCCGTCGCTGCCGCGCAGCACGGTGAGCGCGGTGTCGAGGTGGTAGAACCGCGGGTCGACCAGGCGCAGCGAGACGACCCTGCGTCCCCACAGCCGGGCGACCTCGTCGTGCGCGGCGAGCGACGTGCGGAACCCGTGCCCGGCGAGCAGCACGTCGCCCGCGCGCAGGATGTCGCCCTCGCCCTCGTTGGTCGCCGTCGCGGCGTGGGGTGCGTACCCGTGGTCGGCGAGCCACTTGAGGTAGGCGGGGGCCTCGGCGGCGCGCTCGGGGTATGTGAAGACGCTCGAGCACGCGACGCCGTCCTGCACGGTGGCGCCGTTGGCGGCGTAGACCATGTCGGGCAGGCCGGGCACGGGATCGATGGTCTCGACGGTGTGCCCGAGGTCGCGGTAGAGGTCGCGCAGACGCTCCCACTGCGCCACGGCGAGCGCCGTGTCGACCGGGCGTCGGCGGTCCATCCAGGGGTTGATCTCGTAGCTCACCGTGAAGAACGTCGGCGGGCACATGAGGTAGCGGCGCCGTGCTGTCTCGTGCTGCTCGGTCACGCCGCCTCCTCGGGTCGGGGGCCCGGTGGCCGCAGGGGTGGCGCGGTCGGCCGGTGGTCCGGTCAGCGTACGTCCGGACGGGCGGGACGGCTCGAGGGCGCGCGCAGGGCACAGGAGCTTGCGAAAGTTCTATCAACGATATATCGTCGAGATATCGAAACAACGACCACAGGAGGAACCACCATGCGTGGCACACCAGAGAACCCCCAGCACCTGTACGACGACCAGCGCGGCCAGCGCCGCCACCACCGCCCCGAGCGCGGCTTCGGCCCCGGCCGCGGCGTCGGGCCCGACGGCCCGCGCGACATGCGCCGCCAGGGCGGCCCGTGGGGCTTCGGCCCCGGCTTCCCCGAGGGCTTCGGCCCCGGTGGACGCGGCGGGCACGGACCCCGTGGCGGCGGACCCCGGGGCGGCCGCCGCGGCCGCGGCGACGTCCGGGCCGCTGTGCTGCTGCTGCTCGTCGAGCAGCCGATGCACGGCTACCAGCTCATCCAGGAGATCGCCGAGCGCAGCGGCGGAGCATGGCGGCCCAGCCCGGGCGCCGTGTACCCGGCACTGAGCCTCCTCGAGGACGAAGGTCTCGTCGAGATCGCCGCGTCCGAGGGGCGCCGCCTGGCGAGCCTTACCGAGGCCGGCCGCACCTACGTCACCGAGCACGCCGACGACCTCACGCCCCCGTGGGCGGACGTCGACATGGCCGCCGCGCAGCGGCACGTCCGGCTCCGGGAGTCCCTCGGGGCGCTCGCGCAGGCGGTCGCCCAGGTCGCCCGCACGGGCGACGACGCGCAGGCGGGCGCCGTCGAGGCCGTGCTCGACCGGACCCGCCGCGAGATCTACCTCGTGCTCGCCGGCGCCGCGGAGCCGCAGCAGGACGGACCGTCCGAGGACGGCCCCGTCACCGCCTGACGTGCGCGGCGGTCACCGCCGCACGTGCGCTGCGGCGTCGAGCCGCGGCCAGGCCGCGCGGATCATCGCGCGCAGCACGAGGTGCGCGACGGGCGACGTCCACGACGCCGGCAGCACGTCGGTCACGTGGACGTCCTCCCACCACACCACCCGGGACGAGGACGCCGAGGTCGCCCTGACCTCCAGCCCTGCCGTCCCCAGCAGCACCGGCCCGAGCTTGCGGAACGTCGCGAGCCCGGGCCGGTCGTCGTCCGGGGGCTGCCACGCCGTGATCCGCATGCGGTCGACGAATCCCGGGCCACCCCGACGCGCGCCCGGGCCGCTGACGACCGCGAAGACGGCGCCGACGGCGGGCTCCCACGGCTCGGCGGGCCCGTCCGGGCCGTGCCCGTCCGCCCCCGGGTCGGTCCCGCCGGCGAGCTCCACGCGCGTCAGCGGGACCCACGTGCCGTGGGTCCGCACGTCGGCGACCAGCGCGAACGCGTCCGCCGCCGGCACGGCGAGGTCGTGCGACAGGTGCAGGACCCTGGTCACACGTCGTCCCGGGCGACGAGACGCGGCGGCGCGTCGGCGTCGGTGCCCTCGACGACACGCAGCGACGGGCGGAACGTCGCGGGCGCGGGACCGAACGCGGACCGCGTCTGCTGCACCACCGCGGACGCGAGCGAGCGCCCACCGACCCAGCCGACCGCGGCCCCGACCCCGAACGGGATGACGCGGCCGAGGGTGAGCCCGGCCTGCTTCGCGAGCTGGGTCTTGACGAACTTGCTGCTCAGGGCGTGGTTGACCTGCTTCAGCGTCGACGACGGCATGGCGGTCAGGAGGGCGCGCCCCCACAGGACGCTGGGACCGCCGGACGTCGCCCGGGTGACCGTCTGGGCGCCCTTCGGGCCCAGCACCGACGCGAGCAGGAGCGCGCGACGCCGGTCGAGGTCCTCGACCTCGATGCCGTGCACCTCCGCGACTGCGAGCGCGAACGCCGCGGAGCTCGCGAAGAACGTCGCGACGTCGCTCGACGACAGCACGAGGCCGACGCCCGTGCCGACGCTGGGGAGCGCCGCGGCGACTCCGACCGCCCCACCGGTGGCCGCCAGCACGTGCGTGTACTCCTTCTCGAGCAGCACGACGAGCTCGGCGGGCGTGGCCATCGGGTTCCGGCGACGCAGGCTCGCGACGTGCCGACGGATCACGGGGAGCGGGATCCCGACGGCGTTGTCCAGCGCGACGTCGAACGGGCGCCGCGGCGCCCAGGAGGGACCTGTGGCCGGGCCTGCTTCCGGGTCGCCCGTCGTGGGGAGCGAGGCGGGGCGCGCCGCGCGGTCGACGGTGCCCTGCGGGTCCGGGCCGGGCGCGCGGACGACCGCGTCCTGCGACGGATCGGGGCGCGCGGACCCGCGGCGCGGCCGGCGGATCATGCGATCGCCGCCTCGGACGCCCCATCGGTCCCGTCGCGGTCGCCGCCCTCGGGCGGTGCCGCCGACGCGTCGACGAAGCCCGTGACGATCTCGACGCCCGCCTTGAGCGTCCGCCCGACGGTGCACGTCTGGTCGATCGCGCGCGCCGCGACCTTGAGGACGCGCTCGCGGGTGTCGTCGTCGAGGGCCGACAGGTCGAGCTCGAGCGTCTCGTGGAGCGTCGGGTAGCGGTCCTCGTCGACGTCCTTCGGGCCGTCGACGCGGATCGTGATCGAGTAGTCGTCGCCGAGGCGGCGCGCCAGCGGGACGTCGCTGCTCATGCCCGCGCACCCGGCGAGGGCGATCTTGAGCAGCTCGCCGGGCGTGAAGACCGCGCCCTCGGACGCAGGGCCGATCTCGACGGTCGCCCCGCGGCCCGAGAAGCCGCGGTACGTGCGCGAGCCGGTCCGCTCGACCCACAGCGGGTCGCTCGGGGACGGCGAGGAGGTGGGGATCTCGTCGGTGCTCATGCGGGGAATCCTCCCATCGGTCGTGACCGCACACGCGGTGTGCGGCACCTGCCGGACACGGATGACGATCCTGCGGCGCCGGCGGTCCGTCCGCCCGGCGTGTGGGTGCCACCCGCCTACACTTCCCAACGTGACCAGTGACGCGAGGATTCCGTCGGACCCGATCCCGGCGCCGCCGGCCGGCACCGTCCCGACCCCGTACGAGGACCTGCTGCGCCGCGTCCTCGCGGAGGGCACGCACAAGGACGACCGCACCGGCACGGGCACCCGCAGCGTCTTCGGCGCGCAGCTCCGCTACGACCTGTCGGAGGGGTTCCCGCTGATCACCACCAAGAAGGTCCACCTGCGCTCGATCGTGCAGGAGCTGATCTGGTTCCTGCGGGGCGACTCGAACGTCCGCTGGCTCCAGGAGCGCGGCGTGAGCATCTGGGACGAGTGGGCCGACGAGGACGGCGAGCTGGGGCCGGTCTACGGCGTGCAGTGGCGCTCCTGGCCGACGCCCGACGGCGGGCACGTCGACCAGATCTCCCAGGTGATCGAGCAGATCCGCACGAACCCGGACTCGCGGCGCCTGGTGGTGTCGGCGTGGAACGTCGCAGCCGTCCCGGACATGGCGCTGCCGCCGTGCCACCTGCTGTTCCAGTTCTACGTCGCGGACGGCCGGCTCTCCTGCCAGCTGTACCAGCGGTCCGCCGACCTGTTCCTCGGCGTCCCGTTCAACATCGCGTCGTACGCGCTGCTGACCCACATGGTCGCCGCGCAGACGGGCCTGGAGGTCGGCGACTTCGTGTGGACGGGCGGCGACTGCCACGTCTACGACAACCACGTCGAGCAGGTCGGGCTCCAGCTCTCGCGCGACCCGTACCCCTACCCGACCCTGCACCTCGCGGCGCGGCCCTCGATCTTCGAGCACACGCTCGAGGACGTCGAGGTCGTGGACTACGTGTCGCACCCCGCGATCAAGGCGCCGGTGGCCGTCTGATGCTCGGGCTGGTGTGGGCGCAGGCGCGCGACGCGTCGGGGCGGGCCGTGATCGGGTCCGAGGGGACCATCCCGTGGCACGTCCCGGAGGACATGGCGCACTTCCGCACCGTGACGTCCGGTCACCCCGTGATCATGGGGCGTGCCACCTGGGACTCCCTGCCGGAGCGGTTCCGGCCGCTGCCGGGGCGCACCAACGTCGTCGTGACCCGGCAGCGCGGCTGGTCCGCGGGCGTCGACGGCGTGCTCGTCGCGGCGTCGCTCGCCGACGCGGTGGCGCAGGCCGCGCACGCCCCCGGCGGGGACGAGACCTGGGTGATGGGCGGTGCGCAGGTGTACGCGGCGACCATCGCCGCGGCCGACGTCCTCGAGGTCACGGAGGTCGACCTGGTCGTCGACGGCGACGCGTTCGCACCGCTCACCGAGGACGGCTGGGTGCCCGTCGGCGTGGGGGAGTGGCTCATGTCGTCGAGCGGGGTGCGTTACCGGTTCGTGCGCCACGAGCGTGAGGACCCGGCCGTCGACACCGAGTCGACGGCACTGCGCCGCCTGCTGCTGTCCGACGAGACGAGCTAGAGCAGAGCGCCGGTCGCGAGGCCCGCGCACAGGGCGCCGACGAACACGAGCGTGTCGAGCCACGACGGCCCGAGCCGTCGACGGCGGGCGGACGTCGTCCGCGCCGTGCGGGGCCGGACGGCGGGCAGTGCGGTGGGCGTGCCGACGAACAGGACCGACATGGTGCCCCCTCGGTTGACCGGGTATCCACCGCCAATCTCGCACCGCGGGGAGCGTCGCGCGCGGCGGGCCGCGGGTGAACTCGAGGACACGGAACCGGGCAGCGGGCCAGCACGGCGGACGAGCGTGGCCCTCCCGGAGAACCGGGAGGGCCACGCTCGTCTCGAGGTCCGGCGGGCGTCAGGGGCAGACGCCCGCCGGAGTCGTGCGGCGGGTCAGCAGGCGCCCGCGTCGGTCCACACGCCCGCGGTGCCCGGGGTCTCGCCCTGGGTCCACCACTTCGCGGTCCACGAGTGGCCGTTGTACGACACCTTCTGGCCACCCGTGTAGACGGTCGCCGCCGACCATGCCGTGGCGGTGCACGTGCCCGTCGAGCTGGTCGCAGTGGCGGTCTTCGTCGGGGTCACCGTTGCCGTCGGGCTGGTCGTCGCGGACTGCGTGGGCGACGCGGTCGTCGTCCCGCAGGTGCCGGCGTCCGTCCAGACGCTCGCGGTGCCCGGGGTCTCGCCCTGGGTCCACCACTTCGCGGTCCACGTGTGGCCGTTGTACGAGACCTTCGCACCGCCCGAGTAGGCGGTCGCCGCGGCCCAGGCCGCGGCCGTGCACGAGCTCGGGGTGGTGGCGGTGGCGGTCGGCGTCGCCGTCTTGGTGGGCGTCGTCGTCGGCGTCACGGTCGGCGTGGTCGTCGGCGTGGAGGTCGCGGTCGGCGTGCTCGTGGGCGTGCTCGTCGAGCCCGACGTGAAGGGCGCGAAGATCTTCGAGAACGCCCAGGTGTCCTGCGCGATGCCCGAGCACTCGTTGGCGCCCGCCGTCCCGACGCAGCCGCCGTTGTCCCGCTGGAGCGCCCAGAACGACAGGAACCCGACGCCCTGCGCCTTCGCCCACGTGTAGACGGTCTGCGCGTTCGCGACCGTGAACGTCTCCGCGGCGCCGAAGTCGTCGATGCCGACCATCTCGATGATGCCGGTCATGCCCCAGAGCTGAGCCGTGGTCTTGGACGGGTAGAGCGCCTTGAGCTGCGACACGAGACCCGTGATCGCGGTCTTCGTGTCGTTCGCCATGTCGTGCGGCTGGTTGTCGTAGTAGTCGAACGTCATGAGGTTCACGAAGTCGATGCGCGCGTTGTTCGTGACCGCGTTGCGCAGGACCGCGAGGCCGTTGTCGACCAGGCCGCTCGTGGAGGTCGGCAGCGTGTACGCGAACTCGATCGTCCGGCCGTTCGCGGCCGCCCAGTCCTCGACCAGCTTGATGGCCTTGTTGCGGCGGTCGATGCCCGCCGAGTTGTCGAGCGAGTCGGCCTCGACGTCGAAGTCGATGCGCGTGACGTCGTACGTGGTGATGAGGTTCTCGAGCGCGCTCGCGATCTTGGTCACGTCGGTGCAGGAGTCGGCGAGCTCGGTGCCCGTCGTGTCGGCGCCGTAGCCGCCGAGGGACGGGATGACGTCGCCGCCGGCAGCGCGGATCTGGGTGATCGCGGCGCCGTACTGCGCTTGCGACACCGGACGGCTCCCGTCGCCGTCCCAGTAGAGGCCGCAGTCGCCCTTGGCCTTCGTCTGCAGGAACGACAGGGTGAGGTACTTCGCTCCGGACGCGGCGGACAGCGTCGCCGGGTTGTCGCCGTTCCAGACCTCGAAGTACGGGGCGAAGACGTGCGGCGGGATCGGGGTGGCGGCCTGCGCCGGGGCGGCGGACGCGACGCCCACGAGGGCGGCGGCCACGCTGGTCAGGGCGGCGGTGCCCAGGGCCAGCAGCTTCTTGGGGATCATGGGGACCCTCCGGGTCGAGGACCACCCGATGGTGAGGCGGTCAGGGGGACCGAACTGTAACCGGTCTTAACTATTCGACCGTAAATCGGACAATCGGGGCCGTCAAGACGGGAAGACTCGTACGCAGGTCGCACAGCCTCCCGGCCCCTCCGCCCGTTCCCGCCGGCCCGCGGCCCGTCGCCGCCGCGGCCCCCGCCGGGCCGCCGAGAACGTGATCGTGGCCCTCCCCGTCGGCGGGAAGGGCCACGATCACGTTCTCGGCGGTGTCGGTGCCTAGCAGGCGCCGCCGTCGTTCCAGACGCTCGCGGTGCCCGGGGTCTCGCCCTGGGTCCACCACTTGGCGGTCCACACGTGGCCGCTGTAGGAGGCCTTCTGGCCGCCGGTGTAGACGGTGGAGGCGGACCACGCCGTGGCGTTGCAGGTGTACGTGGGCGAGACGGTCGGCGACGTGCTGGACGTCGGGGTCACCGTCGGGAAGCCGCAGCTGCCGCCGTCCGCCCACACGTCCTGGCTGTTGTTGCCGGGGGTGTCGCCCTGGGTCCACCACTTCGCGGTCCACGTGTGGCCGTTGTAGGAGACCTTCGCGCCACCGCTGTACGCCTTCGTCTTGACCCAGGCCGCGGCCGTGCACTGGTCGGGTGCGGTGGGGGTGACGGTCGGGGTCACCGTGGGCGTGACGGTCGGCGTGGCCGTCGGCGTCACGGTGGGGGTCACCGTCGGGGTCACGGTGGGCGTCACCGTCGGCGTCGTCGTCGGCGTGCTCGGCGTCCCCGACGTGAACGGGGCGAACGCCTTCGTGAACTGCCACGTCGTCTGGCTCACGCCGGAGCACGTGTCGCTGCCGGCGGTGCCGGGGCAGCCGCCGTTGTCGCGCTGGATCGCCCAGTACGACAGGAGGCCGATGCCCTGCTGCTGCGCCCAGGCGAGCACCGGTGCGGCGTCGGCGGTGTTGAAGGTCTCGGCGGCGCCGTAGTCGTCGATGCCGATCATCTCGGTGACGCCGACCATGCCCCACAGCTCGGCGTCGGTCTTCGTGGGGTACAGGTTCTTGAGCTGCTTCTGCAGCCCGGCGGCGGCCGTCTTCGTGTCGTTCGCCATCTGGTGCGTCGCACCGTCGTAGTAGTCGAACGTCATGATGTTGACGAGGTCGATACGGGCGCCCTGCGTGACTGCGTCCTTGAGGACCTTCAGGCCGCTGCCCGCGAGCCCGGACGTCGTCGTCGGGAGGGTGTACTGGAACTGGACGGTGCGCCCGTTGGCCGCAGCCCAGTCCTCGACGAGCTTGATCGCCTGGTTGCGGCGCGTGATCGCGGCCGCGTTGTTGAGGGACTTGTCCTCGATGTCGAGGTCGATGCGCGTGACGTCGTACGTCGTGACGACGTTCTCCAGCGCCGCGGCGATCTTCGAGACGTCGGTGCAGGAGTCGGACAGCTCGGTGCCGGTCGAGTCGGCGCCGTAGCCGCCGAGCGACGGGATGACGTCGCCGCCCGCGGCGCGGATCTGGGCGATCTCGGTGCCGTACTCGGCCTGCGACGCGGGGCGGCTTCCGTCGCCGTCCCAGTAGAGGCCGCAGTCGCCCTTGGTCTTCGCCTGGAGGAACGCGAGGGTGAGGTACTTCGCGCCGGACTGGCTGGCGACGGTCGCAGGGTTGTCGCTCGAGTACGCCTCGAAGTACGGGGCGAAGACGTGCGGCGGCAACGGGGTGCCGCCGGCGGCGTGCGCGGGGGCGGCGGCACCGATGCCGATCGCCGCGCCGACGAGGCCGGCGACGGCTGCGCTGCCGACCGCCAGCATGCTCTTGCGGATCATGTGCAGACCCTCCGGGGGTGACGAGCCGGCCGCCCGGGCGGACGGTCGGGTACTGCCGGTCTCGTGCGTCCCGGACGCCCGGGGTGGGAACTCCCGACCGTCGCGAGGCACGGAGCAAGGAACGTCAACTGTTAACAATCCTTACTTTCGGACGGTAAATCGGACATTTGATGGCGGTCAAGAGAGGGAAGTCCCGTAAGCGGTGTACGGGTCCGACGTCGCGGCGGTCGCGGGTCCCCTCGATCGGCCGGATGACCGGCGCCGTCCGAGTGCCCCAGGGGCACTCCTGCGCCCCAGGCCCGACGGAGGTCCTCGGTCCCACCCCGGACCCGGCGCCGCAAGACGTCCGCGCGTGTGCGCGTCGATCTGGTTGCCCCAGGTCACGCGTGTCCGAATCGTCCGTCAAAAGGGCGCTATCGTACCGGCGGCGGCAAGAGGTCGCCTTGGTAGCAGGGGGCATGCACCATGCGAGGAGTCTCAGCTGGCGCTGGCCCACCCGAGCCGTTCCACGCCTGGTCAACCCGCAATATGCCAGCGACTGGATGACGGGAGCCATCGTCGCAGCCGCCGTCTCCGGTGTTGCCGCGGCAGTCATCGGGTGGGCGCCCGAAGCCGACAGGAACCAGGTGCGGCAGGAGGGTGGCAGGACCGAAGCCCGTCCCCTGCCCTGGATCGCGCTGTGGTGCGCGGCCGCCGTGTGCTGGGGCCTGGCCGTACCGAGTCTCGTTGCCCAGTACCTGCCCTGGTACGCCCGGCCGAGCTGGATCGCCCAGGTGAACGCCGGACGCAGCAGCCCAGACGTGGCAGCGCGATGGGTCGGTGCCGTCCAGTCGGAGAAACCCCCCGGGACGCTCGCGGTCGCCGACCCCAGCGTGCTCGCCGGTCCGCTCCTGCCGGAGGTGCTGCGGCTCGAACCCAGCACGGCATCGGTGGACCACGACGCGGACTCCGACCCGGGGACGGTCACTGTCCGAGCCGTCCGAGGAGAGACGATGACCTCGCTGGTGTACATCTGCCTCGAGCCTCGCGGCGCCACGTGGGTCGTCACCCGCGTGCGCTCCGCGCCCGACTGCCCACGGACGAGACCATGACCCCTGGACACCGCGATGGAAGACGCGGGACGCCGCCGAGCGCGGGACCGGCTGATGCGGTCGTCGGTGATGGTGCTGCTCGTGTGCGCTCCCGGACGGCGGGGCGCCGTCGCAGCCGTGACAGCCGTGCTGGTGGGCGGAGTCTTGGGCGCGACAGCGCCCACCGCCGTCGGCGCGGCGCCGCACGGCGCCGGAGTCGTCCTGGGAGCCTGCGCCGCCTCGGCGGGGGCACTCTGGGCGGGCGTCCTGGCCCTGCCCGCCCCGCCCTCGTCGCAGTCGTCGCCGACCCCGCCGCCGCGGATCAGTGGGCTCTGCACCTGGCCGGCTGGTCCCGGACGGCACGGACCGGGCGCCCCCTGGCCGCAGCCGGCCTCCTCGCTCTCATCACCCTCTGCGCCGCGGCAGTGCTCGGGGCTCTCGTCGGCGGTGCCGACGCACTCCGGCACGGCCAGCCGCCATGGGCGCCTGGACCGGGCCTCACCACCAGCGCCGCGCACGCTCTGGACCAGGCACCGCTCTGGCTGGCGCTGTCCACGACCGCGCTGTCCGTCGCACTCGTCTGCGCCGACGTCAGTGCACGCGCGACCGTCCCCACGGTGATCATCACGACCGCGACGTTCATCACGCTGCTGGTTGTGCTCTACCCCTCGCCGTTGCGGGTCGTGCTGGCCTACTCTCCCCTCGGCCCCGCGTGGTCCGTCACCTACCGCAGCGGCAGCGAACGACTCCTGCTTCCCCTGTCGACCGGGCAACGCCTGACTGTCGCCATCCTCTGGGCCTGTCTCGCGGCCGTCCTCGTCCTCACCGTTCGACGCCGCGCGGCGCGGAACGTGCGCGGGCGACTCTCGACGTCCGCGTCGCGCCCCTCCTCCACGTGACGTGAGGCAGCAGCGACGCTGACACCACCGGTCCCCGGTGTCGCTCCTGTACCATTCACGCGGACCCTCGAGGCGCTCGATCGGCTTCGAAGGCTCCACGCAGGGACTCGACCGGACGACTGGGCGCACGGCGCGATCGCGCGCGAGACGTGTTCCCAGTGATCTCCCGGGTCGGTCCCTCGCGCCTGTAGCTCAGGGGATAGAGCACCGCTCTCCTAAAGCGGGTGTCGGCAGTTCGAATCTGCCCAGGCGCACCGTCGTTCCCGTCCCGGGATCAGCCCACCAGCCCGCACTCGTACGCGGTGATCACGAGCTGCACCCGGTCGCGCGCACCGAGCTTGCGCAGGACCTCCGAGACGTGCGACTTCACCGTCTGCTCGCCGATGAAGAGCTCCGCGGCGATCTCGGCGTTCGACAGCCCGCGCGCCACGGTCAGCAGCACCTCGTGCTCGCGCGGAGTCAGCGTGTCGAGGCCCGTCGCCCGGGAAGCCCGGTCCGGCGCGCCGGCCCGCGCCGCGAAGTCGGAGACCAGGCGCCGCGTGATGCTCGGGCCGAGCAGCATCGCGCCGTCGGCCACGAGGCGGACGCCCTCGACCAGCCGGCCGGCCGTCACGTCCTTGAGCAGGAACCCCGACGCGCCCGCCCGCAGGGCGTCGTAGACGTACTCGTCGAGGTCGAACGTGGTCAGGACGAGCACTCGGGTGCCCGGGTGCTCCGCCGTGATGCGCTGGGTGGCGCCGATGCCGTCGAGCCGCGGCATCCGGACGTCGACCACGGCGACGTCCGGTGCGGTGCGCGCCACCGCGTCGAGCAGCGCGACGCCGTCGGCGACCGTGGCGACCACCTCGACGTCCGGGGCGGCGCCGAGGATCGCGGCGAACCCGTGCAGCACGACGGGCTGGTCGTCCGCGACGACCACACGGAGCGGGCCGGGGGCGGCGTCCGCGTCCTGCCGACCGGCCGGCTCCTCCCCGCCCGTCACGGTGCGACCCGTGAGGACGCGTCGGCGGCGCTGGCTCTCTCAGGAGCCCCGGCCACCCCGGCGCTCTCGGTGCCTTCGGTGACCGGCAGCGTCACGACGAGGACGAACGCACCGTCCTCGACGGCGTCCAGCACGATGCCGCCGAGCGCCTCGGCCCGCTCGCGCATCCCGGCGAGCCCGCGCCCGGTGCCGCGTCGGGACGCAGCCGCAGCCGTACTGGCGGGCACGGGGTTCACGACGCGCACGCCGACCTGTCCCGTGCGGTGGGTCAGCGTCACGTCGACGGGCTGTCCCGGGGCGTGGCGCCGGGCGTTCGTCAGCGCCTCCTGGACGGAGCGGTAGAGCGCGTACCCCTGCGCGGCGGGCACCCCGTCGCACGCGCCCGTGAGGTCCACGGTCTGCCCGGCGGCGCGCGCCTGGTCGACGAGCGCGACGACGTCGCACGCGCCCGGCTGCGGCGCCCGGTCGGCGTCGGCGTCGTTGCGCCGCAGCACCGCGAGGACGTGGCGGAGCTCGTCGAGGGCGCTGCGAGCGTCGGTCGCGATGTCGCGCAGCACGGCGCGCGCGGTCTCCGGCAGGTCCGGGTGCTGGAAGGGCGCGGCCTCGGCACGGACGGCGACGAGCGACACGTGGTGCGCGACGACGTCGTGCAGGTCGCGGGCGAGCCGGGCGCGCTCCGTGGCGGCGGCGGCGTCGTCCTCGGCGTGCTGCCGCGCGGCCACGGCGTCCTCCTCGCGGCGCTGGAGGCGGTCGAGCGCCCGCCGCCCGAGCCCGACGCCGGCGGTGAGGAGCACCGCGACGGTGAAGATCCCGGCCGCCTCCCACTGCCACCCCGAGTGGTCGTACACGCCGGCGTAGATCTGGCCTGCGGGCGTCGCAGCAGGGATTCCGGCCAGCGCGTACACCCATGCGACGACCACGGAGGCGGTCAGCGGCACGAGCGCGAGGCGCCACGACCGGTCGAGGAGCAGGCAGCCGACCACGAGGAGGGCAGCCCACCAGCCGAGGGCGAACGTGGCCCAGAGCGGCACCGCCGCGAACGGCGCGAGCACGAGCACCGTCGCCGTGCGGGGAGCGCGTCGGGCGAGCAGGATCGCCGCGACGACGGCCACCGCGCTGAGCAGGCCCCACGGTCGGAGCAGCGGGCCGTCCCACCAGCGGGTGCCGGCGAGCAGCGCCCAGTCGTAGGGCACGTCGCGCGGCCCGGCACCCGCGGCGTCCCGGACGATCCGCGAGCCGGCGACGAGCGGGGACACGAGCAGGACGAGCGCGACGAGCACCGCCGCGACGCCCGGCACGAGCCGGTGCCGCCATCGGTCGGCCGCGGGACGGGGGACGTCCGGGGCTGGGGTCGCAGGGGTCGCGAGCGGGGACGTCGGGAGCGGGACGGATGTCGTCATGACGACGATCCTCCCGTCCCGCCGGGATCGTCCGGAACGCCCGCAGGACGGATCCTGCCTCCCCCGCCGGAGGGGGAGGCAGGCCCCTCAGCCGAACCGGCCGTTGACGTAGTCGTACGTGCGCGGGTCGCGCGGCGCGGTGAACATCGCCTCGGTGTCGCCGTGCTCGACGATCGTCCCGGGCGTCCCCGCCTCGGCGAGGAAGAACGCGCACTGCTGCGACACGCGTGCGGCCTGCTGCATGTTGTGGGTGACGATGACGATCGTCACCTCGGCCGACAGCTCGCCGATGGTCTCCTCGATGCGTCGCGTGGACGTCGGGTCGAGCGCGGAGCACGGCTCGTCCATGAGCAGGACGCGGGGGCGCACGGCGAGGGACCTGGCGATGCAGAGGCGCTGCTGCTGGCCGCCGGACAGACCGCCGCCGGGGGCGCGCAGCCGGTCCTTGACCTCCTTCCAGAGGCCGGCCTTCGTGAGGGACGACTCGACGAGCGCGGCACGCTCGTCCTTGCCGACCTTCAGCCCGGTGAGCCCGAGCCCCGCGACGACGTTGTCCTGGATGGACATCGCGGGGAACGGGTTCGGCTTCTGGAACACCATGCCGATGTGCCGACGCGCCTCGGTGACGCGCCGCGATGCGTCGTACACGTCGACGCCGTCCAGGAGCACCTCGCCGGCGAACGCGGCCGACGGGACGAGCTCGTGCATGCGGTTGAGGGTCCGCAGGAAGGTGGACTTGCCGCACCCGGACGGGCCGATGAGCGCGGTGACCTTCCCGGCGGGCATGGTGAGCGACACCCGGTCGAGGACCTTGTGCGTGCCGAACCACGCCGAGACGCGGCGGGCGTCGAGGGTGCTCTGCGTGGTCGCGGCGGCGCGGTCGAGCAGCGGGTCCGTCACCGGGGCGGCGGTGTCCGGCGGTGCGGTGTCGGTCCCGGCGAACCGGACCGGGGGCAGGACGGCGGTGGTGGCCGCGTCCGACGGGGGGAGGATGGACGTCACGGCCGCATGATGGCCCGCCGAGGTGGCGTCCCGGTGAACCGTGGGCATCACAGGAGGTTCGGCAGGAGGACGAACGCCTCCTGGCCCGCGAGCAGACCGAGCAGCAGCAGGACGGGCGCACCCACGAGCCACGTCTGCCACCGTCCCCACCACGTCCGCAGGAATGCGAGGCCGACGACGCAGAGCACGAGGGCGGCCAGGGCGATGACGAGCCACGGCCAGGCGGACGGGTCGCCCGCGAACGCGAGCTCCGACGGGCTGAGGGACCGGGCGGACGTGACCTCGACGGGCGTGGTGAACGGGTCGCTCGTGAGGGTCGCGTCGACGCGCACGACGTCGTCGGGCAGGAAGCGCGGGCCGGAGGCGCTGACGAGCGTGAGCCGGCCGGCGCCGTCGGTGAGGACCGGCGGCAGGGGCGAGCCCTCGTGCCGCACGTCGGTGACGCGGTACGTCGCGGTGCCCTGTCCGGTGACGGCCTCGACGGTGCTGCCGACCGGCAGGTCGGCGAGGCCGCGGAACGGCCCGCCGAAGAGCGACTGCCGGCCCATGACGACGCTCGCGCCGACCTGACCGGGCAGCACGGTGTCGCGCCGGTGCCCCGGCCCGGAGAGCGTGACGTGCGACGCGGTGCCCTCGAGGACGACGTCGTCGACGCCCAGGGCGGGGATCCGCAGGATCGCGACGGGCGTGCCGTCCGGCAGGAGGTGGTCGTCGGTGCCGACCTGGCCGACGGGGGCGGTGCCGTCCGCGAGCGCGGACCGGAAGTCGTCGTACGCGACGTGCTGGTCGCGCGCCTCGTGCAGCGGCGAGACCACGAGGGCCTGGAGGACGAGCCCGAGCAGCAGGGCTCCGAGCCCCACGAGGGCGCCGCCGAGGAGGCGGGCGCGGGCGGGCGGCTCGAGGTGGGGGAGGGCGTCGTCGGGGCCCAGCGACGGGGTGGGGGGAGCGGCGGGCGCCGGCGCCGGGGACGCGGGTGCCGGGCCGGGGGACGACGTGGTGGACGTGCTCATCGGTGTCCTCGGAGGTTCGGGGGGACGGACGGACGGGGGCCGGCACGCTGGACGCGTACCGGCCCCCGCCCGGGGTGGTGTGCTCGAGGTCAGCGGACGACCTTGATGGACTTCACCGAGCTGGTCGACGACGCGACGGTCGTCGAGCCGCTGTAGGAGACCACGAGGTGGTGGGTCCCCACGGAGAGCCGCGGCAGGGTGATCCGGGCGGCGCCGCTGCGCAGCGTCGCGTGGCCGAGGACGACCGAGCCCTGGCGCACGGTGACGGTGCCGGTCGGCGTGACGCCGGTGGCGACGATGCGGACGCTCACGGAGCCGTGGTAGGAGGCGTGGACGGACTTGATCGTCGCGACGGAGACGGACGAGGAGTCCTTGGCGACGCGCACGGACAGGGAGCTGCTCGAGCTGCTCTTGACGACCGTGGTGCTGGCCGGCTGGTAGACCGCCTTCACGGAGTAGGCCGTGCGGGTGGCCTTGATCGCCAGCTTGGCGGTGTGCGTCGTCGTGGAGAACGGCACGGTGCCCAGGCGGGTCGAGCCGTCGTAGAACGAGACCTTGCCCGACGCGTACTTCGTGGCGGAGACCCGCGCCGAGAGGGTCATCGTGTGGCCGACCATCGGCTTGGAGGACACCGCGACCGTCGTGGTCGACGAGACGGCCGGGACCGCGGTCGCGACGAGCGGGGCCGTCGCGGTCGGGGCGGGGGCGTCCACGCCGGCCAGGGCGGGCACGAAGTAGGCGAGCACGTCGGTCGTGCCGACGGCCGTGGGCGTCCACGACGCGGTGGCCTTCACGGAGTCGCCGGCTGCGACCTTCGCGCTGGCGATCGTCGTGGCGACGCCGCCGGACACCTTCGCGAACGTGACGGTGCCGCCACCGACACCGACGCTCGTCACGGTGGCGGAGAGCGTGGCGGCCCGGCCGACCGTGGACGACGGGAGGGCGCCGAGCGTGATGCTGCTGGGCGACGTCGCCGCGGCGTAGGCGCGGGTGGTGGTGTCGCCGCACTTGACGCCGCCCGTGAGGAGGCCGAAGCCGTACGCGGTGATCACGGACGACTGCTTGCAGACCTCGGAGTCCGTGCCGACGAACGCCTTGTGGATGTCGGACGACGGGTCGTCGGCGAGGCGCGACGGCACGATGTCGTAGACGAGGCGCGTGTAGCCGGCGTAGGCCGGGTCGAGCGAGTAGGCGGTGCCGGAGCCCTGGACCGCGGACGTGCCCGCGACCTTGCCGAGGACGACGCCGGCGCGGTTGTCCGTGACCTTGCCGTTGGCCTGCGCGACCCACTGGCCGGCCGAGAACGGCGCGATGGCGCCGGCGTCCTGGTCGGGCGTGCCGCTCACGAGCGCCTGGCCGTGGTGCTCCTGGACCTGCTGGCCCGCGAAGTCCTTGTCGGTGACGTTCGGGTACTTGCTGGTCGAGATGTCGTTCTCGGTGATCCCGACCTGCCCGAGCCAGTACGACCGCGTGCCCGAGCCGGCCTGCGGGATGAACGTGGTGAGCTTGACGGTGGTCGAGCCCGCGGCCGGGGTGTCGGTCGGGCGCAGCAGCGAGGACACGCCGCCGAGCACCTGGACCCGGTCGTACGCGCCCTGGTAGATGTCCTTGAGCTGGTCCTTCGTGAGGTTGCTCGGGACGACGCTGTTCGGCGCGACGGCGTACGTGACCGCGTCGCTCGCGAACGGGATGTACGTCAGGACGCCGTCCGGGCGGACGTCGGCGGCCGAGGGTCCGCTCGACGAGCGGGCGAAGTCGATCGAGCCGAACACGTCCTGGGTCGTCACGGGGAGGGTGCCGCCCGAGGCCGTCGCGATGTTGGCCGACGTCGTCTGGCCGGTCGCGAGGCGCAGGAGGTCGCGGCCGGCGCCCGAGCCGTTCGCGCGGGGGACGGCGGTACCGCCGACGCGGGTGGCGACGGTGCTGCTGCCCGTGGCGTCGTACGACGCGAGCAGGTTGCCCGGGACGGCGGCGGCGACGGCGTTGAGGACGTCCTGGGTGGTGTCCGAGCCGAGACCGACCAGGGTGCCGTGGGTTCCGGCCGCCGGGTCCGCCTGGGCGGGAAGGGCGAGCGCGCCGAGCGCCAGGGCGCCGGCGCCTGCGCCGACGGCCAGACGGGCGAAGGCGTTCACCTTCATGGTGGGCTTCCTCTCTGAGGTGTCCGAGGTCTCGCGGGGCCGCGAGGGTGTCGCCGCTGTGCGGCGACGCTCGGACGGTAGTGACCGTGTGCCAACGGACACCCCGTGCCGGCCGACCGGACGGCGAACTTCCGGACGGTTTCGGCGAACACGGGGTGTCCGTCCGGGGGCGGGCCTCAGACGACGGCGAGGAGCGCCGCCCGGGCCTCGAGGAGCGTCGCCCGCCGCATCAGGATCGGGCCCGCCACGGCGCAGGGGAGCCCGACGCCGAGGCATCCGGCGAGCCCGAGGCGGAACGCCGTGACGGACGCGGGGGTGACCTGCGGCGCCACGGTCTCGCCGGACGCGGCCGCCGCGCCGCCGGTCGCGCCGTCGGGGTCCTGCCCGGCGCCGGCGTCGGCCGGGCCGGCGGGCAGCGTCGTGACGTCCGTGCCGGGGCCACCGACCCCGCCGTCACCCGCGCCCGTGCCGCCGGGCAGGGGTGTGCTGGTGCCGTCGTCGGTCCCGCCGGGCGACCCGTCGTCGGTGCCGTCTCCGGTCCCGTCCGGCCCGTCCGAGTGCTTCGGGCACGTCGCGGCGACGCGCGCCGGGCTCCGCAGCAGGGCCGCGAGCCCGGCGCCGCGGCGGGCGTCCGTGGCGGACAGCGGGACGTACCCGCGGGGCAGCTGCCCGGGGGCGTCGCCGACGACCTGGCCGGTCGTCGTGGCGAGGTCGAGGAAGGTCGCTGCGGCTGAACGGTCCTGCGGGGTCGCGAGGCAGACCGCCACGGCGGCGTAGCTCACGGTCGCGAGGGGGTACGCGCCGAGGACGCGCGCGTCGGGGTCGGGGACCTTGACGCCCGGGACGGTGGCGGACTCCGGCATGGCCGCGACGGCCGCGCGCACGGTCGCGTCGGACGCGGCGACGGCGTCGCCGGTCGCGCTCACGATCTTCGCGGTGCGCAGGCCGTAGCGCTCCGCCGAGCTGAGGTCGGTGAGGGCGAGCTCGAACCGCTGACCCGGGAGCTGCGCGCCGGACGACGTGAACGCCGGCGGGAGCTTCGTGGGGTCCCACACGGTCTTGCCGCCCGCGTCGGCACGCTGCGCGCGGCGGGCCGCCTCCTGCATGTCGGCCATGTACGGACGCATGTCGAGGGTGCCGTACCCGGGTGCGGGCACGGTGTCGTCCTGGCGGTACGTGCTGAGGTCGGCCTTCGGGTAGCTGTCGAGCGTGGGGTCGGTCGCGAGCCCCAGGGCGAGGTACGACGGGTTGATCACCATGCCCCACTCGTCGGGCGCGCCGCGCAGGAAGGCGGCGGCGTGCGGGTCGGCGCGGACCCAGTCCCACAGCTGTGCCGCGGCGTCCGACGAGCCGAGGCTCACCAGGAGGCCGTCGGGCGCGGACGCCGGCACGAAGTCGGCGAGGTCCGGGTTGAGCCGGACGAACTCGGGGTCGTTGACGATCGAGCGGGGGTTCTTCGCGATCTCCTTCCCGCCGCCACCGGGCACGTCGGCCCGGTACGACTGGGTGAGGAGCTTCGCGAGGAGGCGTGCGTCGAGCGTCAGGTCGGTCACCGGGGTGCCGTTGCGCGCCGCGCCGGGGGTGCCCGGGGCGTCGTACACGTCGATGTTGTACGCGACGACGAGGGCGGACTGCGCCACCGGCGCGTACTGGATGCCCGCGCCCATCGCGGTCGCCGGGTCGACGGGGTCCTGGACGAACGCGATCCGCGACGCGCCCTCGACGGTGCTCGTGAGCTGGCTGCGCGCCTCGTCGTCGCCGATCTGCGAGAACCCGTACGTGGTGCCCTTGGCGCACAGCGCGGGCTGCCACGACGTCACGGCGTCGGCGACGAGCTCGTGCCCGACGACCCGCTGCTCGTCGGCGCCGATCGCGCACGCCGAGCCGACGGGCCGGAACCCGAGCGGGACCACGATCCGGTCCCGCCACACGGAGGCGGACAGCGGGGAGCCGGACATCGAGCCGTCGGGGGTCTGCGCGACGGGGGTGCCGTCCGCCGTGACGTCGGTGCGCGGCACGACGACCAGCCAGCAGGAGCGTGCCGTGGTGCGCGTCAGACGGTCGCCGCAGCCGAGCTGCGGTGCCTCGAGCGTCGTCTGGGTGGTGAAGACGGTGGTGCCCGTGCCGTCGGACCCGGTGCGGACCGCGGTGAGCTCGTTCGTCGTCGCGGCGGTGAAGTAGCTCGAGGTGTCCCACACCTTCGTGCCGTCGACCGCGGTGAACGGCACGGCGTACGCCCGCAGGAACGGGTTGGTCAGCGGCGGCGGCACGAGGTAGTCGTCCGTGTAGGCCTGCGCGGGGTCCTCGCCCGCACGCAGCGTCCGGCCGCCCACGCGGTCCCCCAGCAGCCCCGACAGGCCGGACGCGGGCGCGCCCCACTGGCACTGCTCCGGTGTGGGACCGGTCGTCGCGTCTCCCCAGCACTGCATCACCTGGAGGTAGTTCGCGGCGAAGCGGCCGTTCGACGTGGCGGGCGCTCCGCTCCAGGCCAGGGTCAGGCCCTGGTTGGTGACGTTCTTCGTCTGGTTGACCGTGAGGGACAGGTCGTGCAGGGCGTCGTACGACGGGTCGCTCGCGTCGTGCCCGGGCCCGTCCACCCAGCTCACCGTGGTCGTCGACGACGTGGTGGGGAAGCCCGCGGGCAGGGAGACGGGTGGCGTGGTCGGGCTGCCGGTGGGCGTCGCGGAGGGGCTGTCGGTCGGTGTTCCGGCGGTGCCGGTGGTGGGGGTGTCGGTGGGGGTGTCGGTGGGGACGTCGGTGGCGCCCTGGCCGGGTGTCGTGGTGGCGGTCCCGGTGGGTGTGTCCGCCGGAGCGGTCGTCGTGGGCGCCGGGTCCGCCGTCGCCGGGTCGGCCCCGGCGGCCGTCTGCTCGCCCGCGGGGAGGCCCGTGGTCCCGACGGTCGGCGACGGCGTCGGTGTCGCCGCACCGGCGGCGACGGCGAGCACGCCGGAGCACAGGGTCAGACCGATCCCCGTGACGGCGAGCGCGGAGCCGACCCGCCGCAGCGTGCGGGTTCGCGTCCGGGGGCTCATGCGCGGCCTCCGCCGGAGGCGCCACGACGGGCGCGGGCGACCAGGGGCGGTGCGAGGATCGCGCCGAGGACGAGGAGCACCGCCAGGACCGCGGCGAGCTGCTGCGCGCCGGCGGAGGAGGGCTTGTCGGTCTGCACGGGGAGCCCGGCGACGGCCTGGCACACCCCGGTGTCGGCCTCGCAGCTCACCGGTCCGCCGCCGTAGTCGGCGGCGACGACGCTCGTGGTGCCGCCCGCCGCGCCGGCCGCGTCGGTCCCGGGTGCCGCGCCCGCGTCCGTCCCGGCCGCGGCGCCACCGGTGCCGGTCCCGGTGCCCGTCCCCGTGCCCTTGCCGGTGGCTCCCGTGCCGGACGTCCCGGTGCCCGTCCCCGTGCCGGCTCCCGTCCCGGTCCCCGTCCCGGCACCCGTGCCTCCGGACGTCGACCCCGTGGACGTGCCCTTCCCGGGCGGCGTCTTGCCGCTCGTGACGGGTGTCGTGGTGCCCTTGGCGCCGCCCGTGCCGGTCGAGCACTGCGTCGTGCCCAGCTTGTCGCACTCGGACGGCTGCGGCGCGTTCTTCGCGAGCGTGTTGGAGCCGTCCGCCGAGAAGGTCGGGTTGTGGCAGCTCTTGATGTCGATGCTCTGGGCGGCGACGCCGGGGATGCGGCGGACCTGCGCCAGCCCTGCCTTGACGAGGTTCACGGGCAGGGGGGAGTACCCGAGGACCGGTGCCTGCTGCTGTCCCTCGCACAGGAAGTAGTAGGCGAACGCGCCGAGGGTCTTGCCCTTGGCCTCCGTGAAGCCGTTCTGCGTGGCGGTCGGGACGACGACGTAGCTGTACGACGACAGCGGGTAGGTCCGGGGGTCCGTGCTGGTGTAGACCCGGGACAGGTCCTGCGTGAGGTAGGCGGGGGAGCTCTTGTCGTCGTTGATGCGCGCCGACAGGAGGGCGACGGCGACGTTCGACGCGGTCGGCTCGACGTAGTAGCCGGCGGCGTTGAGGATCTTCGCGACCGGGTAGCCCGTCTTGAGCGCGTAGGAGTACTCGACGTACGTGATCGTGCCCTGGTTCGCGGTCTGCGCGACGTAGCCGGCCACGCCCTGCGAGTTCGGCTGGGACACGAAGCCCTTGCCGGCGACCGTCGGGAAGTTCGACGTCACGCCGCAGGGCGTGGAGCGGCCGGCCTTGGCGCAGTACGCGTTCCAGAGGCTCGGGTACCGCGCGGCCATCCAGGTGCTGAACTGCGCGGTCGAGCCGGACCCGTCGGACCGCACGACCGGCACGATCTTGCGGGGCGGCAGCGCGAGCCCGGGGTTGTCGGCCTTGATGGCGGCGTCGTCCCACGACGTGATGACGCCGGTGAAGATCTTCGTGAGGACCTCGCCGGAGAGGCGGAGGTTGGTGACCCGGTGCCCGCCGACCTGCAGGTTGTACATGAACGCGGTGCCGCCGGCCACGATCGGCATGTAGGCGAAGGACCGCGTGGGGAGGGTGTCGAGCACGCCCCCGTCCTTGAGCCCGTACGGGATCTCGGTGCTGGCGAAGTCGACGGTGCCGGCCTTGAACTGGTTGCGGCCGTCCGAGGAGCCGGTGCTCGCGTAGTTGATGCGCATGCCGTACTGCTCGACGTTGCGCCGCCACTGGTCGATCGCGTTGGAGCTCCAGGACGACCCGGCGCCGTTGATCGGGACGTAGCCGTCGGCGTGCGCCGCGCCCACCGGCACGGTCAGCAGGGGGAGGGTGGCCACCAGGGCGGCGAGCGCGAGGAGCAGGCGCCCCCGGGTCCGTCGGCGGCGAGGGTGCAGGGTCACGAGGGCTCCTCGAGAGGGGGGCCGCCCAGGGCAGGGTCGGCCGGGTCGGCAAGCTCGGCGGGGTCGGCAGGGTCCGTGGGGTCGACGGGTCCCGCCGGGTCGAAGAGACCGTCGGCGTCGGCGTCGGCGTCGGCGTCGGCGTCGGCGGAGCGGCCGCGCCGGGGGACGAGGCGGGCGTACGTGAGAGGTGCGGTCCGGAGGCGGTCCATGACGCGGTCGTACCGGTCGGCGCGGCGGGCGCGGGCGGCGGCGTCCTGCGCCCCGATGACGCGGGCGGCGACGAACAGCAGGATGACGAGCAGCATGAGGACGACCGCCGTCCCGAAGCCGCGCTCGATCATCGTGGGCTCGGGCGACTTCACGAACTGGAAGATCGCGAGGGGCAGCGACACCATCGGCCCGTGCAGGGGGTCGACGTTGAGCGACGCGGTGAACCCGGACGTGAGCAGCACGGGCGAGGTCTCGCCGATCCCGCGGGCCGTCGCGAGGATGATCGCGGTCGTCAGGCCCGACCGGGCGGTGGGCAGGACGACGTGCACGACGGTCCGCCACTGCCCGGCGCCGAGCCCGACGGACGCCTCCTTGAGGGTGTGGGGGACGAGCCGCAGCACGACGTCGGAGGACCGGACCATGATCGGCAGCATCATGATGCTGATGGCCATCGACGCGGCGAGGCCCGACTTCTCGACGCCGAACGTGAGGATCGCGGTCGCGTAGACGAACAGCCCGGCGACGATCGAGGGCAGCGCGGTCATGGCTTCGACGACGGTCCGCACGAACCGCGCGAAGCGTCCGGGCACCTCGGTGAGGAACACGGCGGTCGCGAGGCCGAGGGGCACGGTGATGGCGAGCGCGATCGAGATCTGGATGAGGCTGCCGACGATGGCGTGCAGGACGCCGCCCACGGTGAGCGGGTCGAGCGGCCCGGCGAGCGCCATGTCCTGGGTGAAGAAATTGGGGTGCACGAGGGCCGCGAGCCCGCGCCCGAACGTGAACACGACGATGAACACGAGGGTCGCGAGGACGACGAACGCGAGCCCGTGCACGACCACCATGACGACGCGGTCGCGCACCGCGGGCGCGTCGGCGTCGAGCGACACCGCGGTCGCGTAGACGACGAGGAACAGGGCGACGGCGATCGCGGTGCACGCGGGCACGCCGCGGACGGGCGCGAGCTGCGTGGCGACGACGGCGGTCAGGGCGAGGGCGGCGAGCCCGGAGCCGACGAGCGCGAGGGCGTCGCCGATCCGCGTGCCGCCGAGGTGCCGGACCCGTTCGGGGCCGCGGTCGGCGGCCGGGTCGGGCGTGACGGTCGGCGGGTGGACCGCGGTGGGGGCGGCCGCGGTGGCGTCGGGGACGGCGATGGTGGTCACGGGGGTCCTCGGGTCGTCAGCTGGACGCGCCGGAGCGCGAGCGCGCCACGATGCTGGAGGCGCCGAAGTTGACGGCGAGGGTGAGCAGGAAGAGGGCGAGCCCGGCGGCCATGAGGGCCGACATCCCGAAGGGCGAGGCCTCGCCGTAGCGGAGCGCGATGAGCGACGACACGGAGTTGGCGCCGTTCTGCAGGACGTGCCACTGCACGGCGAAGACGGGCGAGATGATCATGTAGACGGCGATGGTCTCGCCGAGCGCACGCCCGAGCCCGAGCATCGTGCCGCCGATGATGCCGCCCATCCCGTAGGGCAGCACGACGGACCGGATCATGCCCCAGCGGGTCGACCCGAGCGCGAGGGCGCCCTCGCGCTCGCCCACCGGGGCCTGCATGAACACCTCGCGCATGATCGACGTCATGATCGGCGTGATCATGAGCGCGACGACGAGGCCGGCGACGAACGTCGACGAGGTGTAGAGCGTCACGGGGGACAGCGGGTCGTCGGGGTCGGCGCCCTCGACGCTGAGCGGCGGGAACCAGGCGAACACGGTCGAGACCCACCGGGCGATGCCGGTGAGGTTCCCCTGGAGCCAGAAGAAGCCCCACAGGCCGAACACGACCGACGGGACGGCGGCCATGAGGTCGACCAGGCTGACGAGGGTCCGGCGCAGGCGGGTCGGGGCGTACTCGCTGATGTAGAGGCTGGTCCCGAGGGCGAGCGGCAGGGCGACGGACACGGCGACGGTCGCGATGAGCAGCGTCCCGACGAGCACGGCGGCGATCCCGAAGTTTCCGGAGTCGGGCTCCCACGTCTGGGTGGTGAGGAAGCCGGGGCCGGCGACGCGCAGGGCCTGCCAGGCGCGGGCGAGCAGGAAGATCCCGACGAACGACATGATCGCGAGCACGGTGATGCCGCCGGTGCGCAGCACGCCCCGGAACGCGCGGTCCGCGGGGGCGCGGCGCGTGCTGGTCCGGCGGGGCAGGTCGTCGAGATCCGTCACGGGGAGTCCTCCGGGCGCGGGGGCGCGCCGCGGGCACGGGGCGCGGTCGAGCGCGGGTGCTGCGCCGAACGGGTCGAGGGTGACGGGTGCGGGCGACGTGCGGGGTGTCGGTGGAGGGCTCGCAGGCGGACGTTTCCTGAAGGGTCGGTGAACGACCCGTCAGGGGCGGCGCCACCGGGCGAGGTAGGGCAGCCCCGCGTGCTCCGACCAGGCACGGAGCGTCGGGGCCGCGGCGGCGCGCAGCCGCGTCACGAGGTCGTCGTCGACGCGCCGGCCGAGCGGGTACGGGAAGTGGTCCCGGTGCTCGCGCTCGAGCAGCAGCACGAGGTCGTCGTCGTCGGCCGCCCGGGCCCACGACTCGGTGCGACCGCGCTCGTGCCGCTCGACGTCCCACGAGCCGTCGGCGGCGCGCCGTGCCGTGAAGTCGGGGTCGCCCCCCCAGAGGATCCGGTCGCTGCCGGCCGTGGTGAGCGGACCGGCGCCGAGACCCGCCGCGGTGAGCGCGTGGACGAGCCCGACGGGCGTCCAGGGGGCGGGGAAGAAGGTCGCGAGGGCGACCCGGAGGACGGTCGGCGCGGGCTGCTGCTCGACACGCGTGCCGTCGCGGCCGAGCCGGTCACGCTCGGCGTCGAGCACGGCGAGCGTCGCGGTGTGGGCGAGACCTACGTCCGGGGTGCCGAGCGCCGCGACCCAGGTGCCGAGAGCGGTGACGAACGCGACGGCGTCCTCGGCGGTCCGGAACGGGGGGACCGGGATATCGGGGACGGGGCGCCGCCCCCAAGGCACGCCGTCGTCGGCCGCGCCGTCCGCGGGCGCGCCGGTCGGGGGAGTCGGCGGCGACGTTGCGGGAGCGGCAGCCGTGCCGCTGAGCGCGACGACCTGCGGGTGGTCCCAGGGGGCGAGACGCTTGGCGCGGGTACCGGACAGGACGACGAGCGCGCCGGCCCACGGCCCGCTGCTCTGCAGGGCGCGGCGGCGCCAGCGCTCCCCGTCGGACGTGACGATCGAGCTCCCGGTCGTGCGCGCGACGGTGCGCGGCTCGACGACGCCGGGGTGCGCGTCGTCGACGTAGGCGACGGGCGAGCCGGGTGCGGCCCAGGCGAGGGGGTCGTCGGCGGTGCGGCGTGAGGTCACGGCGTCTCCTGTCGCGAGTGGGACGAGCGTCCCACGCTAGCGCGCCCGGTGCGACGGCGGAGGGTTCGCAGATCCCCGTCGAGGCGCCCGGAACGCCGAACCGGGACACTTGTCCCACATATTGATATGTGCCACTGACCTGCGGTTATGGACGAGTGACCAAGATTTCTGCCCCGATCGGCCCGCGGGGTGTTGACGACCCGCTCCGAGCCCTGCACACTCTTACTCGACAGCGCGCATCGCTTGCCCCCTGCGCGGTGCGCGCTGTTCCTCGTGAAGCAAGGGCCCCACCCTCGGGTGGGGCCCTTGCTCGTGTCCGGACGGGCCCCGGGGTCGCCCTCGGACGGATCTCGCGACACCCGGCGTGCCAGCAGGGGAGCGCCGCCCCGGACGGTTAGCGTGCAGGGGTGACTGCAGCCGGACCGCCCTTCGAACCAGGCCGCCGGCCGAGCTCGCCGCTCGGACGCCTCCTGCGGCGCGAGCGCGAGCGCGGGCACGTGCCCGATCCCGCGGCGGACGCCGCCGTCCCGTCGCCCGCCGGCACGTCCGCCGCGCCCGCCGCCGACGGGCAGCACCCAGCCGCTCCGCCCACCGACGGCCGGGCGGAGCGCCCCGCTGCACGCCCGACCGACCGGCCGCTGCCCACCGACGAAGCCGTCGGCTACGCGCTCGACTCCTGGCGCGCCGCGATCGTCGGGCTCGTCGGCGGTTCCTCCCTGCTCGACGTCACCGTGCTGGGGGACGCCGTCGTCGACCTGTCGGCCGCGCACCCGTCGGGCCTTGCGCAGCTGCTGGCCGGCCGCCCCACCCGCCTGTCCAACCTGTTCCGCGAGCCCGACGCGCTCCCCGCCGCCCGGCGCAGCGCGCGCGCCGTGGTCGCGCACACCCAGGACGTCACGCAGCGCTACGGCACCGCGCCCACCTACCTCGCGATCGGCGTCGCGTCGTGGGAGCCGCGCCCCGGCGAGGTCGTGGGCTCCGACGACGTGGGGGCGCTCGCGCGCGTCGCGACGTCGCCCGTGCGCCGCGTGCTCAGCCCGTCCGGCGCCCCTTCGGGCACCGCTCCCGAGGCGACCGCCGACGGCGTCCTGCTCGTCCAGGACGCCTCGGGCCGGGTCGGGCCGGCCGAGGACGGCGCGCCGACGGGACCGACAGCGCACGGGACCGACCACCCGGACGCCGTCGCCGAGCTCGACGCCCCCGCCGCGACCGACCGCCCGGCCGGCGCGTCGTCGTCCCTCGCGTCGCCGTCCGACGCGTCCACGGACGACGACGCTGCCGAGCCCGCCGAGCCCGAGGGCGTGCCCGGCCTCCCGGCGACCGTGCACGCGCCGGTCCTGCTGCGGTCCCTCACGATCCGCCCGTCGGGGCGCGGCGACACCGACTTCGAGCTCACCCTCGAGCCCACCGTCGAGATCAACTCGCTGCTCGCCCGCGCCCTGCGCGACCACGGCGCGCTCATCGACCCGGTGTCGCTGGCCCAGGGCGCGTTCACCGGGGTCGGGTTCGACCCGTCCCAGGTCATGGCGCGGATCCGGACGCTCGGCACGGCCGTGCTCGACGGGTTCGACCTCGTCGACCGCACCCTCGTGGGCTCGTTCGTCCACCCGGGGCAGCACCTCGTCGACGACCTCGACGAGCTCGCGCCGTCGCTCACGCGGCACGAGGTCGTGGCGGCGCTCGCGGGGTCGTCCGACGTGCCGGTGCCGCTCGGCGGGCCGCTGCCGGCCCGCACGACGGGCGACGGCGACCCGGCGCTCGAGCGGGGCGTCGGCGACCTCGACGCGACCCAGCGGTACGTCGTGGACGTGCTCGCCACCGGACGGCACTTCGCGGTCGACGCGCCGTCGGGCAGCGACGTCGTCGGCACGGTGGCCGCTCTCGTGGCGGAGGCCGCGGCGAGCGGCCGGCACGTCCTGTACGTCGCGGGGCACCGCCGGGCCGCGGAGGCCGTGTGCGGCCGGCTCGGCGACCTCGGCCTGGGCGAGCTGACGTTCGAGATCTCGACCGACCCGGACTGGCGGCCCGCGGCGGCGAACCGCCTGCTCACGGCCATGGCGGCCGAGCCCGCGCAGATCGACCTCGCGGCGCACGCCGAGACGATGGACGCGCTCGTCGGGTCGCGCGCGCGGCTCACCGCGTACATCGGCGCGCTGCACCTGCCGCGCGAGCCGTTCGGCGTGTCCGCGTACGAGGCGCTGCAGGCCCTCGCGCGGCTCACGTCGGAACGCCCCGCGCCCGCGACCGAGGTCCGGCTGTCGGCGCAGACCGCGCTCGGGCTCGACGAGGCCGAGCGCGCCGCCCGGTCCGCCGACCTGCGCCGGGCGGCCGAGCTCGGCGCGTTCACCCTCGGCGCCACGTCGACCCCCTGGTTCGGCGCGGACCTCACGACCGACGACGACGCGCACGCCGCCCTGGCCCGCCTCGACCGGCTGCGCGAGCACACCCTGCCGCGGCTGCGACGGGAGATCGACGCGGTGTCCTCGTCGACCGGGCTCGCGCCCGCGACGACGCTCCAGGGCTGGCACGACGTGCTCGAGATGCTCGGCGGGATGCGCGGCACGCTCGACGTGTTCCAGCCGCTGGTCTTCGAGCAGTCGGTGGCCGACATGGTCCAGGCGACCGCGACGAAGCAGTGGCGCCTGGAGCACGGCATCGAGATGGGGTCCGTGGTGCGCCGCCGCCTGGTGCGGGGCGCGCGCGACCTGCTCCGCCCGGGCGTCCGCGTCGACGACCTGCACGCCGCGCTGCTCGAGGTGGAGGCGCAGCGCGCCGTGTGGGCGACGTACTCTCCGGCCGGCGGCTGGCCGCGCCTGCCCACGGGCCTCTCGGACATCGAGGCGACCGCCGAGGCCGTCCGCATCGACGTCGACGAGCTCTCGGCCGTCCTCGCGGGGACGCCGGGCGGCGCGGGGCTCGCCGACCTGACCTTCGACGACCTCGAGGCCCGGCTGACCGTGCTCGCCGACGACCGCGCGGCGCTCGACACGCTGCCCGAGCGCACGGCCGCCGTGCGACGGGTGCGGGCCGCGGGCCTGGGCGACCTCGTCGAGGACCTGCAGCGCCGGACCGTGCCCGCCGGCCTCGTGTCCGCCGAGCTCGACCTCGCGTGGTGGGGCTCCGTCTTCGAGCAGATCGTCGCGTCCGACCCCGCTCTGGGCGGTCAGGACGGGCCCGGGCTCGACGCGCTCGCCGCGCGGTTCCGTGACCTCGACCGCCGGCACGTCGAGGCGCTGCCCACCGCGGTGCTCAACGAGGTGCGCGCCCGCACCGTCGCCGCGATGCGCGCCGACCCGGAGGACACGCAGGCGCTCTTCGGCGAGCTGCTGGAGGGGCGCATGCGGTCCGTGCGCGAGCTGCACGAGAAGCGCCCCGACCTCGTGCGCGCGCTGCGCCCCGTCGTCGTCTCGACGCCCACCCTCGTGCCGCAGCTCGAGCCCGCGACCCGGACCGTCGACCTCGTCGTCCTCGACGCCGTCCAGCACGTCCCCGTCGAGACGCTGCTGTCCGCGATCGTCCGCGGGCGGCAGGTCGTCGTCGTGGGCGACGTGCGGGCCGCGTCCGGCACCGCGGTGCGCGAGCTCGCGCGCGTGCTCCCGACGATCACGCTGCCGTCCACGGCGACGCGCCGCGACCCGCACCTCGTCCGCTTCCTCGCCGACCACGGGTACGCGGGCGTGCTGACGCCCGCGCCGCTGCCGTCGAGCACGCCGCGCGTGCACCTGCACCTCGTCGACGGCAACGGCATGCCCGACCCCGCCTCGGGGGCGGTCGAGTCGACCCAGGCCGAGGTCGACCGCGTCGTCGAGCTCGCGATCGAGCACGCGATGCTGCGCCCCGAGCAGACGCTCGCGATCGTCGCCGTCACGCCCGTGCACGCCGCCCGGATCCGGGTGGCGCTGCTCGCCGAGGTGCGCCGCAACCCCGGTCTCGCGGGGTTCTTCGCGGGCAACCGGCCTGAGCCGGTCGTCGTCGCCGACCTCGCGAGCGTCGCCGGGCTGTCGCGCGACGCGGTCGTCCTCACGCTCGGCTTCGGGAAGACGCCGCACGGGCGCGTGCTGCACCGGTTCGGGCAGGTCGGCGACGCGGGAGGCGAGGCGCTGCTCCTCGACGCCGTCGGGACGACGCGCGAGCGCCTCGACGTCATCTCCTGCTTCCGGGCCGAGGAGCTCGACCCCGAGCGGCTCCGTGGCGCCGGCTCCCGGCTGCTGCGCGACCTCCTCGCGTTCGTCGAGGAGCGCGACGGCGCCGCCGACCCCTTGGTGCTGTGGAACGGCGTCGACGTCGGGTCGTCCGCCGACCGGCTCGTGCTCGACCTCGCGGAGCGCCTGTGGCGGCTCGGCCTCGTCGTCGAGACGGACTACGGCCCCGACCCCGCCGACCGCATCCCCCTGGTCGCCGGGCACCCCGACCTGCCCGGTGAGCTCCTCGTCGCCGTCCTCACCGACGACGACGCCTACGTCGCCGAACCGAGCACGCGCGTGCGCGAGCGGCAGCGGCGGGCGCGGCTCGAACGGCTCGGGTGGACCGTCGTCCAGGTGTGGGCCGCGGCCGCGTTCCTCGATCCCGAGAAGGAGGCCGAGCGCATCCGTAGGGCCGTGCACACCGCGCGCGACGCGCGGCTCGGGCCGCGCCCCGGCGCGAGCGTCACCGGGTCGATCCCGCGGCTCGTCGTCGACCACGCCGGGCACGCCGTGGGTCCGGCAGCCGTGGGACCGGCGGCAGCCGGTCCGGCGACCCCGCAGGCGGCACGTGCGGCGGTGCCCGCGCTCGCCGAGCGGCGTGACGACGACGTCGTCGCGCACGTGGGGGGTGCGGACGAGCCCGCTGCCGACGTCCCTGACGTGGCCGCCCCGGACGCCGAGACGTCCGAGGCTGAGGGGTCCGACTCCGACGGGTCCGGGAGCGGCGGTCGGCCGCGTCGCCGGGTCGTGCGCCAGGGCACCGAGCAGGGCACCGTCACGGGCGTCACCCAGGACGAGCTCGACCTCGCGCTGCCGGACGACGGCGGCAACGACGCGCGGCTGCGTCAGGACGTGCCGCCGCACTGGCAGTGACGCACCGCCGGCCGTCCCCACCCGCGACGCACGATCGCCCACGCACGAGCGCCCGGCCCCTCGAGAGGACCGGGCGCTCGCGCCGTCTCGGCACGGGTGGGTGAGCGTTCAGTAGAGCTTCTGGTGCGTGTTCGCCCAGGTGGAGCGGTCGCTCGTCGTCGCGACGAGCTCCATGCGGGGGTCGCTGAGCGACGGCAGCGGGATGACGCCGGGCGGCGGCGTCTCGGGCTTGAACGTGAACTTGAAGCCCAGCAGGTAGCCCTCCAGCCGCGTCGCGTAGAGCACGACGTGACCCGTGTTCGTGACCTTGCTGGACGTGGTGAGCAGGCCGTGCCCGTCGCCGTTCGGCACGTCGAGCGAGAAGTCGTCGATGACGCTCTTGTCGGCGGTGAACTTCATGACCTCGACGGTCGTGCCGTCGGCGCGCCGCAGCGTGACGTTGCCCTGGTAGACGGAGTTCGTGAGCTGGAGGGTCGAGCCTTCGAGGTGCGAGATCGCGACCGGGGCGACCGGGTCGGCGGACGTGCTCGTGAGGCGTGGCGCCGCCGTCGTCGGGTCGGGGAGCGGGGACGTCGCCGTGGGGGACGCCGTCCCGGTGGGCTCGGTGGTCGGGCTCGTCGTCCCGCCGGACCCGGTGCTCGGTGCGGTGCCCGGGGCCGTGGTGACGTCGGTGCCCGGGGTCGTGCTCGGGGTCGTGCTCGACGACTCGGTCGGCGTCGGGGTGGCCGTCGCGGGGGTGTCGGTCCGGTCGCCGGTAGCGGTCTGGGCGGCGGTCGGCCCGCCGGTGGGCGCCGGCTCCTCCGCCGAGCCGCCCGCCGAGCCGGGCACGAGCCACTGCAGGAACGTCGGGACGGGGATCGATGCCTCCGCCGACGCGTCCGCGGGCGGCGCCTGCGCGGCGTTCACCGCGCCCACGCCCGCGGCGGCGCACACGGCGACGACGGCGGCGCCGGTCGCGCGCGTCAGGCGCCGTCCGCGGCGGCTCGTCGCCCCCGGTGCGCTGCTCGGTGCACTGCTCGGTGCGTCGGCCGGAGCCGGTGTCGCTGCCGGTGAGGTCGAGGGGGTGGCGTCGGGGTCAGCCGACGCCGGGAGAAAAGGGCGCGGCCCCGAGGCGGTGTCGTCGCCGGCGGTCTCGACGGTGTGCAGCGTGAGCGTCGCGGGCGAGGCGGCCGGCACGGGTGCGGGGGAGTCCTCGGGCTCGAAGCCCGGGACGAGCGAGTAGTCGTCGTCGGGAGCGGTGCGACCGGACGGCGCGCGCCGCGTCGTGGGCCGGCGGTCCGGGTCGCTGGCGTCGGACGCGTCGTCTGCAGGGGCGTCGGGAGTCGTGGCTGCCGTGCGGGGCAGCCACGAGACCGCGACGATGCCGCCGGCCATGCCGAGCAGCATCCCGATGAAGAACCCGCCCAGGTTGACCCCGATGAGCGAGTAGACGGACAGCACGAGCGCGATCACGCCGTAGAAGACGCGGTGCACGGGCATCGTCCACAGGAGCACGCCGAGCAGCACGAGGACGACGGGGATGACCATGGCCTGGAAGCCCTGGATCCCGAACTGCAGGTGGATGTGGCCGAGGTCGAGCTGGCCGGAGAAGAACATCTCGACGCCGGCGAGCACGACGAGAAGGCCGCCGACGAACGGTCGGCCGCGGGTCCACGCCCGGAACGCCGTCCAGGTGCGCGCCACCGTCCCGGGTCGTGCCTCGGGCTGGGGCTGGGCCTCGTCGGCGGGGGTGGTCGTCTCGGGGGTGCTGCTCACGTCGTGACTCCTTCGTCGTGTCGTGCCGACGATGCGTCGGGGGGACTTGCGGACGGGGTGGCGGGGCGCGCCGTGGTGCGCGCCCCGCCGGCCGGTCACTTCGGGTCGGGGCAGGTCTGCCCGCTCGTGAGGCGGAGGTGGAGGCCGTTGAGCTGGAACGTGCCGGCCTGGGTGCTCCACGCCTTCTGCGACAGCTTGTTGATGCTGACGTGCTTGGCGTCCTGCGCGAAGTCGCCCGCGGTCCCGGCCTTGCCGTAGCGGACCGTCGACGCGTCGACACCGATGTGGATGTCCGTGAACGTGGCGTCGCCGTCGAGCTGCGTCATCCCGATCTGGAGGTTCTCGGCGACGGCGGCCTTCCCGTCGCCGCCGGCGGTGATCATGAGCCCGAGCTTGCCGAGCGGGGTGTCGCTCGACACCGACTGGCACATGTCGGTGAGCGTCGCGTGGTCGATGTTCGAGATCGCGACGGGGTGGACGGCGCCGCTCTTCTCCTGCGCGATGCCGGAGTACTGCGAGAAGCCGTCGCCCTCGAGCTGGGTGGCCTTGATCTCGAACGGCGTGCCGGACACAGCGAACGAGACGGGGACGGCGCCGTTGGCGACACCGGCCATGAGCGCGCCGGCGACGACGAGCGTCGGGACGGCGGTGAGTGCGACGCGGCCCTTGCGGGTGCGGGTGAGGCTGCTGAGCTTCACGGATCCTCCTCGATGCAGGGACGGGGCAACGCCGTCCTGCCCGTCGCGGCGTTGCGGCGGGCGGTGGCGGCCTCCGACCCGAGGGGCGGATGCGTTGCCGACCGGGACGACGACACCGTCGCCCGGCAGGATGCTACGAGGCTTATTGAACGTGCGTCAATAGCTTGTTGAACGACCGTCAGTAACGATCCGGGCACGGGTGCGCGGCGTATGCTCACGCCATGACGGACGAGCGCCGGACCCGCCTGTCGCCCGACGAGCGCCGCGCCCAGCTCGTGGCGATCGGCGTCGCCGCGCTCGCGGACCGCTCGCTCGACGAGCTCACGATCGACGTCATCTCCCAGCAGGCCGGCGTGTCCCGCGGCCTGCTTTTCTACTACTTCGGCTCGAAGCAGGGCTTCCACCGGGAGGTCGTCCGCGCCGCTCGCGACGGCCTGCTCCGTGCCACCGAGCCCGTGCTCGAGCTCTCGCCGCTCGAGCGTCTCCACGACACGCTCTCGAACCTCGTCGCGTTCGTCCGCGAGCACGAGGACACGTTCTTCTCGCTCGTGCGCGGTGCGGCCAGCGGCGACCGTCAGGTCCGTGAGGTCGTCGAGCAGGCGCGGGCGCTGCAGTGCGAGCGCGTCGAGATCGTCTGCCGCGAGCTCGGCGTCCCCGACACGGCGCTCCTGCGCGTCGGGCTCCGGTCCTGGGTCGCGTTCGCCGAGCAGGCGCTCGTCGACGGCGTCCTGGGCGGCCGGATGTCGCCGGACGAGGCCGTCGACTTCCTGGAGCGCAGCCTCGTGGCGGTCGTCGTCACCGTCGACCCGGAGCAGGGCGCCCGCCTCGGCGACGCACTCCGCTCGGCCGTCGTGGAGTCTCCTGCCCAGACCCCGGACGCCGGCCTGGTGCCCGGGCTGGCGTGACGCCTCGCTGATCCGTCGCCAGGCCCGGGCCGGTCCGTCGTGCGGACCTGGTGTCAGACGCGCGTCGGATGCGGGCCGGCCGGGCCGTGGCCCGCGCTGACGGTCCCGTCCGGGCCGCGGTCCTGCGCGAGCAGGTCGCGGATGTCCGTGAGCAGCCGGATGTCCTCGGCGGGTGCGGGCGGCTCCGCGACCTTCCCGCGGGCGCGACGTTCGGCCAGCTTGTTCATCGGCAGGACGATGAAGAAGTAGAGCGCGATCGCCACGGTGAGGAACTGCACCAGAGCGGTGATGACGCCGCCGAGGTTGAGGACCGCGTCGACGGACTGCGGCGTGCCGTCGGCTCCGGTCGTCGTGCCGACGTCGTGGCGCAACGTGATGTGCCACAGGTCGTTGAAGTCGGGCTTGCCGAAGACGGCCCCGATGATCGGGTTGATGAGGTCGTTGACGATCGCCTGGATCACCGTGTTGAACGCGGCGCCGATGACGACGCCGACGGCGAGCTCGATGGCGTTGCCTCGCATGATGAAGTCGCGGAAGCCGTGGACGATGCTGCGCATGTCACCTCTCGGGTGGTGTGGACGCCAGCGGGCCGCAGGGAGGCCGGGCCGCGGCGTCGGACGGGCGGGCGCGCCCATCGAAGCACGCTCGGGGCACCTCACGGAACCAGGGCCGCGGTGAGACGGCTCCCGTCGGGCAGCCCGGCCAGGGCCTCGGCCTCCTCCGGTCGGAGCGCCACGACGGCGGGGGTGCCGCTGTCGTCGGCGTCGGCGCCGCTCGCGGCGCTGCCGCCTGCGCCTGCGTGACCTGAACCCGCGAGGACGAGGGCGTCACGGGCGACGTAGGCGGCCCCCGTGACCCCGGGCGCGAGCAGGTCGACGCGGACTCCCGGCGAGACGATGCCGCGCGCGGAGGCGTCGAGCGGGACGGCGACGACGACCCTTCCCGCCGGGGCGACCGAGGTGAGCTCGCCGGCTGCGACGACGGACGGCACGACCACCGTCCCGGCGGGCAGCGCGACCCCGGTCACCCGGCCGCGGGCCGACCGTTCGGCGCGCAGCGAGACCGTGGGAGCGAGCGCGGCGGGCACGCGGGCCACGCGCAGGTCGGCCCCCGTGAGGCGGTGCCCCGCCGGGACGTCCCGCGCGGTGACGACGACGGGCACCGTCGGGAGCGGTGCGGGGCGCAGCGCGTGGACGACCACGGTGGCGGCGAGGCCGCAGCACAGCGCGACGACGAGGACGCGGCAGCGCCACAGCGCACGTCGGAACGCGAGCCGCCGGTCGTCACGGCGACGAGCGGTGTCGGGGGAGTCGTGGGGCGGGAGGTCACGGTCGAGGGGCACGACCGCACGCTAGGGCGCCGGGGGTGCGGGCCGCCGGTGCGGCAGTCTCCCGCCGCGGGCCTGTGGACCCGCGGGCCGTCGTGCGCGACCGTGCACGGCGCCGGACCACCGCGCCGGACCACCGCGCCGGGCCACCGCGGCCTGGGGGGCGGAGGAGCGCGGGTGGGACGAGCCTCAGGCCGATGCGGCCTTGCCCGCCGTCGTGCTGCTCGTGCTCGTGCCGGACGACGAGTCCTTGGACGGGCTCGACGAGCTGCTCGGCGAGGTGCTCGACGACGAGGTCGACGGGGACGACGAGGTGGTCGACGAGCTCGACGACTTCTTGCCCCCGCCGCGCGAGTCGGTGCGGTAGAAGCCCGAGCCCTTGAACACCACGCCGACGGCCGAGAAGACCTTGCGCAGGGTCCCGCCGCACTCGGGGCACGTGGTCAGGGCGTCGTCGGTGAACGACTGCTGCGCGTCGAACGCGTGGCCGCAGTCGGCGCAGCGGTAGGCGTAGGTGGGCACGGGGGTTCCTCCGGGAAAGTGCTGGCACTCGACAGCTCCGAGTGCCAATCATACGCCGGGTCGTCTCAGCCCAGCTCGTGGCACCCTGCGGGGGTCGCGACGGCGTGCACCCGCCGGTCGTGCGGCTCGAAGGGCAGCGGCCTCTCGTCGGCGTCGTAGACCTCGTCCGGGAAGACCAGCGCCACGATGCGCGCGTCCTCGCGCACGTGCTCCAGCACGCGGTCGTACCACCCGCCGCCCTGGCCGAGGCGCATGCCGGTGGTGTCGACGGCGAGCGCGGGCACGAGCACGACGTCGGCCTCGCCGATCGCGGTGGCAGGCAGCTCGGGCGTCCCGGGCTCGGGCGGGCGTCCGGGCGCCCGCACCTGGAGGTCGTCCGCCCCGTCGAACACGGCCCAGTTGCGCTGGAGGCCGGTCCCGAGCACCGGCAGCAGGACGCGGACGCCGCGGGCGCCGAGCCGCTCGAGCAGCGGGAGGGTGCCGGGTTCCGTGGGGCGCGCCGCGTAGGTGGCCACGCAGGCCGCGCCACGGATCTCGGGAAGCGACTCGACGACGTCGGCGAGCCGGTCGGCGGCCTCGCGCCGCAGCCGTTCCGACCGCGCCCCCCGGACGCCGCGGATCATGCGGCGGAGCGTCTCCTTGGCGTCGACCGGGTCCATCCCGACCGACGGGAGATAGGGCTGTGCGGTGCCGCTCATGGCGTCATTCTTGCAAACATCCGGTGGTGATCGTGGCAACGCGTCGCCATGCGGGCGTCTGGTCCGGTGGCTGTTTCAGGACGTCGCCCCTGGCCAGTAGGGTTCTGCGCATGACCCTCGACGTCGACCTCGCAACGGTCGCCGGTCCGACACCGAGGTCGTTGCCTTGAGCAGCCGCTCGGAGCGAGCCCGGACGGCGCGCGCGCGCAAGGTCTGGCCCGTGACGCTCCGCGGCCACGGCCCCGGCGGGCTCGTCGTGCTCCGCCCCCTGCGCCGGTCCGACGCCGACGCCTGGATGGCGCTCCGCCTGGAGAACTCCGACTGGCTCGGCCCCTGGGAGGCGACCGCGCCCGACGGCCCCCACGGCACCTCGCCCTCGTTCGGCGCCTACGTCCGACTGCTCGCCGCGCGGGCACGCGAGGGCAGCGTGCTGCCGTTCGCCATCGAGGTCGACGGCGCGCTCGTCGGGCAGCTCACCGTCTCGTCCATCACCTACGGGTCGCTCTGCTCGGCCGCCATCGGATACTGGGTGGCCGAGAGCGCGGCCGGGCGCGGGATCATGCCGACCGCGGTCGCCCTCGCGACGGACCACTGCTTCGAGACGCGCGGGCTGCACCGTGTCGAGGTGAACATCCGCCCCGAGAACCGGCCGAGCCTGCGCGTCGTCGAGAAGCTCGGCCTGCGTGACGAAGGGCTGCGTCGCCGCTATCTGCACATCAACGGCGCGTGGCGCGACCACCGGACCTTCGCGATCACGTCCGACGAGGTGCCCGGCGGGCTGTTCGCGCGCTGGCAGGCGACCTGGAGCGACTGACACCGTCCGCCCCCTGCCAGGAACGCAAGTCTCACGACACGCCGAGGCGCGTCGCGACGTGCAGCGCGTGCTGCACCTAACGTCGTCCCGTGGAGACGTCTTGGGCCGGTCCGGCAGCCGTGGTGCTGTTCGTGGGCTGGCTCGCGTACTTCGTGCCCGCGCGCCTCGCGTCCCGCCAGCAGGTGGTCGACGCGCGCGGTGACGACCGCTTCTCCGGTGCGCTCCGGGTGCTGGCCGTCGCGGCCGACGGGTCGGGTGGCGCCGCGGGCTCGTCCGGGTCCCGCACGCACCAGGTGTCCCGCCACTCCTCGCACACGCCCGCGCACGGTGTCCCGCTGCTGCGGTCGTCCGGTGCGGCGCGACCGGGCGGACCGGCGACGGGTTCGCTCCCGCAGATCGCCGCGTCCGACCCCGCGGACGGCTCCCCGCGGCCGACCGTCGGCGACGCGGCGCGCGGCCGCGCACGACGTGTCGCCGCTCGACGCCGCGCGCTGCTCGCGCTGGTGCTCCTCGTCGCGTGCCTCGTCGTCGTCGTGGGTGCGGCGTTCGGTGCGCTGCCCTGGCCCGTGCTGCTCGTGCCTGGTGTCCTGCTGGGCGGGGTCGTCGCGCTCGGACGTCGGACCGTCGTCGTCCAGCGTCGTGCCGACGCCGCCCGCATGGAGGCTGCGCACCGTCGTGCCGTCGCGACCCGGCGAGCCGCGCTCGGTGGGCCGGTCGCACCGCGCAACGCCGCACGTCCGCGGGTCACCGGCCACGCCGTGGCGTCGTCGTCCACGGCGACGCAGATGATCCCGGTCGTGCCCGCGCCGGGCGAGGCGCGTGCGGACGCGCGTCCGGCGACGGGTGCGGTCCGCGCGGTGCACCGTGAGGCGCGTCCGGCGACGGGTGCCGTTCCGGCCGTGCGCGCCGAGGGTCCGACGCCGGTGGTGCCGGTGCGCGAGGGCGACGAGGGCGCCGCGCCGGGGGTCGTCGTGCCTGCCGCGCCCCTGGTCGCCCGCCGGACGTCGGACGTCGCCGTGCCGGTCGCGGTGCCGCCGGTGCCCGAGCCCGTGCGCGACGTGCCGCCGTCCGGGACGCCGTGGGTGCCGGTGCCCGTGCCGCCCCCGACGTACACGCTCAAGCCGACGGCGGGGCGTCCGGCGCCCGAGCCCGCCGGAGTGCTTCCCGAGCCGTTGCCCGACCCCGTCCCCGCCGAGGAGCTCGCCGGGCTCGAGGCGCCGGGCACCGTCGCAGGGAGCGACGGGACGCTCGTCGTCGGCGGCGCCGCCCGTGCAGCCACGTCGGACGACGCCGTGGCTGCCGGCCCATCGGCCGACGCTCCCGCGGACCCGCCCGCGGACACGTTGGGCCTGTCGCTCGGTGCGATCCTCGCGCGTCGCCGCGCGGTCGGGGAGTAGTCCTCCAGCACGGTCGCCCGGTGCGGTCGCCCGGTACGTGTCAGGCGGCCGTCAGCCGGAACGTCGTGCGGTAGTCCGCGGGCGCGACGCCGACGGCGCGGCGGAAGTGGTGCCGCAGCAGCGCCGCGGTGCTGAACCCGCAGGTCCGGGCGAGCGACTCGAGGTCGACGTCGGTCTGCTCGAGCAGGTGCCGCGCCCGCAGCACGCGCTGGGTCGTCAGCCACTGCACGGGTGTGGTGCCGGTCTCGGCGACGAACCGGCGGGCGAACGTCCGGGGTGAGAGCACGGCGTGCCGGGCGAGCGACGTGACGGTGTGCGGCTCGTCGAGCCGGTCGACGGCCCACTCGAGCGTGGCGCGCAGCGAGTCGTCCGTGCAGGACGGCACGGGCTGCACGACGAACTGGCGCTGGCCGCCGTCGCGCTGCGGCGGGACGACCATGCGACGCGCGATGGTGTTGGTGATCTCGCTGCCGAGCTCGCGTCGCACCACGTGGAGGCACGCGTCGATCCCGGCGGCCGTGCCGGCGCTCGTGACCACGGTGCCGTCGTCCACGAAGAGGACGGTCGGGTCGACGTCGATCGCCGGGTACTCGCGGGCGAGCTGGTCGGCGTGCATCCAGTGCGTGGTCGCACGGCGGCCGTCGAGAATGCCGGCCTCGGCGAGCACGAAGGCGCCCGAGCACACGCTGAGGACGGTCGCGCCGCGGTCCTGCGCCGCACGGATCGTGTCGAGCACGCGGGCGTCGTGGCCGCGCTGGATCACGGTCGCGGGGACGGCCAGCAGGTCGACGTCCGCGAGGGCGTCGAGGTCGTGCGGGGGGCTCAGTGTGAGGCCGTGGCGGCTGCCGACCGGTGCTGCGTCCGGGGACGCGACGCGGAAGTCGAACGGCTCGATGCCCTCGTCGGAGCGGTCGATGCCGAACACCTCGCACACGACGCCGAACTCGAACATGGCGAGGCCGTCGAGGGCCAGGACACCCACGGAACGCAGCATGCCGCCACCGTACGGCGTGTGGCAGGATCTTGTCGAGAGGTGTCATCACTGCCACTCGTCGCGGGTCGTGCACCGGGCCAGTGTGGAGACATGGAACGGATGACGGCAGTGACGGTGATGGTGCTGGTCCTCGCGCCCGTGGCGGTCCTCGCACTCCGGGGGACCCGCTGGGACGTGACCGACGCTGAGCTGCGCGAGGCCGCGCGGCACTCGCACGTGGCCCGGGCCACGAGACGGTCGCGGTGGACGCGTGGCGCATGGGGCGACGGGGCCGAGCTCGACCCCCAGGGAGCCCAGATGCGAGAGCTCGCGGCGATCGACGCGGCGCGGTCCGCGGACGGTGCTGCGGTGGGGCGTGGCGCCCGGAACCCCGTGGTGCGACCTGCCGAGGTGGTGACCCCGCGGCTGCCGGCGGCGGGAGCCCGGCGTGGGGCGCCGGGGGAGCGGGCCGTGTCGTCGGCACCCTTCGCAGGGTGCTAATGTTGGTCTCGCTCTTGGGGCTATGGCGCAGTTGGTAGCGCGTCTCGTTCGCAATGAGAAGGTCCGGGGTTCGAATCCCCGTAGCTCCACCCGAGAGCGAAGGCCGCCGGTCACCGACCGGCGGCCTTCGTCGTTCCCTGGGCTGGCCGTCCAGCGGTCCGCCCGTCCTCCGTCGAGCCGCACCCGGGCGTGCGCACGGCGTTCGTGACGCCGAGCACCACAGCCTCCCGCGGCGGAGTCGCTGGGTGCCGACGCCCCACCGCAAATCCCCGGCTCGCCGCGGGCCGGTCCGCGGGACGGACGCCACGCGGGGGAGCTCTGGTGCTCGGCGTCACGAAGACCGCCCGTCGGCAGACGCCGCGGTGCGAGACTCGGGTGTGGACACCTACGAGTACCCCGTCGAGGTGGTGCACCTGCTGGTGTCGCCCGAGCACGCGTACTTCGGACGCCCGCGCGACGGCGCCGCGGACGTCCCCACGGACGACGTCGACGCGGTCGAGGTCGTCGCCGGCAAGGGCATCGTGGGGGACCGGTTCTTCGGCAAGGCCGCGCACATGGACGCCGCGGTCACCCTGTTCGCGGTCGAGGCCCTCGAGGAGATCGCCGCCGAGCTCGGCACCGGCCCGCTGGACCCGCTCCTGACGCGCCGCAACGTGTTCCTGCGCGGCGCCGAGCTCATGCCGCTCCTGGGCCACGAGCTCACGATCCGTTCCGGCGCCACCGACGGCGTCCGGCTCCGCGCTGGTCGGCACGCGGCGCCGTGCGCGTGGATGGACCGCGTGCTCGCGCCGGGTGTCCACGCCGCGATGCGGGGCCGCGGCGGCCTGCGGTGCATGCCTGTCTCGGACGGCGTGCTGCACCGCGGGCCCGCGATCCTCTCGAGCCCCGTCCCGCTCGACACCGCACGGGCGGGCCGGGCGGTGCGCCGGCCGCCGCTGCCGTGACGCGGGCCGACCTGCCGGCCCGGCTCCGGCCCGGCACCCGGACGCTCGCAACGATTCGACGCCGGACCTCCGGGGCGGATTGACCGTCGCGCGCGACGGGTGACATGCTGCCCGCGAGGCCCGGGAGCGACGCTGTCCCCGGGCCTTCGTCCACATCCGGAACCGTCCTGCGGGCGGGTCGGGTACGCGGACGGAAGCCTTGACGGACGGCCGCCAGACCGCCTGTCGGACCGCCTGTCAGACCGATCCGGTCCCGCTGCCCGGGACCCTCCCGTGGAGGAAGCATGCTGCCGCTCGTCCCCCTGCCGCTCGACGTCGTCGCCGGCGACGGACGCCTCACGCTCGACGCAGCCGTCGTCGTCGGTGACCACGCCGCCACCGTCGCCCGCGTGCTCGGCCTGCCCGTCGGGGCGGCGGCCGAGGGCACTGCGAGCGGGTCGGCGACCGTCGTCCGTACGGCGCTCGACGCGTCGGCCGGTCCGGCCGGCTCCACCTCGGCCGAGCGGCACTCCGTCGAGGTCGCGGCGGACGGGGTCGTGCTGCGCGGTGCGACCGAGGAGGCGCTGTTCCGCGCGGCGACGACGCTCGCTCAGGTCGTCGAGGTGGGCGCGGACGGCATCCCGTCCGTCCCCGTCGTGACGGTGCACGACGCCCCGCGGTACGGCTGGCGCGGCCTGACGGTCGACGTCGCCCGCCACTTCTTCGAGCCGGACGTGCTGGTCCGCGTGGTCGACCTCATGGCGCGCTACAAGCTGTCGGTGCTGCACCTGCACCTCACGGACGACCAGGGCTGGCGTCTCGAGCTCCCGTCGCGCCCCCTGCTCACCGAGCGGTCCGGCAAGGGCGAGGTGGGTGACGGCCCGGGTGGGTTCTACACGGCGGACGAGTTCGGCCGCCTCCAGGAGTACGCGGCCGAGCGGTTCGTGCGGGTCGTCCCCGAGCTCGACATGCCGGGCCACACCAACGCGGCGACGCACGCCTACGGCGAGCTCGTGCCCGGTGGCGAGCCGACCGACCGGTACGCGGGCATCGAGGTCGGCTTCTCGAAGCTCACGCTCGACGTGCCGGGCACGGAGCCCTTCCTGCGCGACATCTTCGGCGACGTCGCACGGCTCACGCTCGGCGAGTACGTCCACATCGGGGGCGACGAGGTCCTCACCATGGGCGCGGACGAGTACCGGCGGATCGTGCACCTCGTGCACGAGATCGTGACGTCGCACGGCAAGAAGGTCGTCGGCTGGCAGGAGATCGCCCAGGCCGAGCCCCCCGCCGGGACGGTCCTGCAGTACTGGGACACGCGCGCGGACCTCGACGACGTCCGCCGGGCGTCGGCCGCGGGGTCGCGCGTGCTCATGTCGCCGGCGACGAACGTCTACCTCGACATGCGGTACGACGCCGACGACACGACCGGCCAGACGTGGGGCGACTCGATGCCTCCGGTCGAGCTGCGCGACTCCTACGAGTGGGACCCGGAGACGTCGCTCGGCGGCCTGCCCGCGGGAACGGTCGAGGGTGTCGAGGCGGCGCTGTGGACCGAGTACGTCGACGGTGCGGACCAGCTGTTCTTCCGTCTGCTGCCCCGCCTGGCGGCGTCCGCGGAGGTCGCGTGGACCGCGCAGGAGCAGCGCGAGTGGGACGGCTTCCGGGTGCGGGTGGCGGGCGAGTCGACGGCCTGGCGCGCGCGCGGGCTGGCGTTCCACGCGAGCCCGCAGGTCGACTGGGCCTGACGCGTCAGATCCAGCTCGGCAGCCACATGTGCGCGTGCCAGTAGTCGTACGAGATCGGCATGGCCGACCAGATCGGGTAGAAGAACGCGGCGACGCCCACGACGGCGGCGACGAACACCGCGATCCCGATCTTGACGCGTCTCGACGCGACCCGGTCGCCCGCGGTCTCCTCGACCAGGAGGGCGATGACGTACGCGACGGCCATCATGACCCAGGGGGTGAACACGATCGAGTAGAACGTGAAGATCGTCCGGTGCATGTACGCGAACCAGGGCAGCCAGCCCGCGACGATGCCCGCGAGCACCGCCGTGGCCCGCCAGTCGCGCGCGATGAACAGCCACACGAGGGCGATCGCGGCGGCGAGCGCACCCGCCCACCACAGCAGCGGGTTGCCGAGCGACGTGATCGCCTCGGAGCACGACGACGCGCTGCAGCCGCCCGTGCCGCCCGGGACCGTCTGGTAGTAGAACGACGTGGGCCGCCACTGCAGCATCCAGCCGACAGGGTTCGCCTGGTAGGGGTGCGGCGCGTCGAGACCGTTGTGGAACTGCCACATCTGCGTGTGGTACTGCCAGAAGGAGCGCAGGCTGTCCGGCAGCCAGGACACGCCCTGGCCGGGGTTCTGCTCGGCCCACTGGCGCATGTACGAGTGGGGGTTGCGGAACCAGCCCCACCACGTGGCCAGGTAGGCGACCAGCGCGGTCGGGAGCATGATCAGCGCCGCGGGGATCCCGTCGACGAGGATCGCGTCCTCCCACCACCGCTTCACGCCGATCGAGCGGCGCGCGGTCGCGTCCCATGCCACCGACAGGAGGCCGAACACCGCGATGAAGTAGATGCCCGACCACTTGGTGCCGCACATCAGGCCGAGCGACACCGCCGCGAAGAAGCGGTACCACCGCCACCCGAGCCGTGGTCCGTACTTCCCGATCTCGCCGCCGGCGTCGATGATCGCCGCAGCTCTGGCCGCGAGCCGTCGGCGTGCCTGCTCGCGGTCGAGCACGATGAAGCAGAACGCGACGAGCCCCCAGAACATCACGAAGTTGTCGAGGAGCGACGTGCGCGAGTGCGCGATGGCCTCGCCGTCGACCGCCATGAAGAGGCCCGCCAGGACGCCGATCGCGGTCGACCCGAACAGGCGCCGCGAGACCCGGATCACCAGGTACACCGCGATGATGCCGACGACCGCGGTGCTGATGCGCCACGCCCAGATGTTCTCCGCGCCGCCCAGCCGCATGCCCAGCGCGATCATCCACTTGCCGAGCGGCGGATGGACGACGTAGTCCGGCTCCTGGAGGTAGGTGTCCATGTTCCCGGAGATGAAGCCGGGGTCGGGGTTGTCGGGCCAGCGCGCCTCGAAGCCGGACCGTAGCAGCGAGTACGCGTACTTGACGTAGTACGTCTCGTCGAAGATCAGGGCACGCGGCTGGCCGAGGTGCCACAGGCGCAGGGCGGCGGCGAGCAGCGTGACCACCGCCGTGCCGATCCAGCCCCACATGCGCGCCCGCGGGGCGGTGTCGAGACCGAGGCGTCGGGCGCCGAACAGCTTGAGGAGCAGGACGTCCTCGGTGGAGCGCTTCTCCGCGTCGTCGGCGGCGGGGTCGCCCCGGTCGTCCGGCTCACCAGGCGTCGCACCGTCTCCCGGCCCGTCGCTGCCGTCCCCGGCCCCGTCGCCCGGCCCGTCGCTGCCGTCGCCGGACGCGTCGCCCGGCCCGTCGCCGCCGTCAGCCGGCGCGTCGTCACCGGCGTCGCGCTCCGGCACCGCGGGGCGCGTGGTCTCGGCGGGCGCGCTCGGCGCGCCCTCGGCAGGGGTGGGCGCGGACGGCTCGGCAGGAGCGACTGCCGGCTCGTCGTCCTCGACGCGGGTAGCGGACACGCCCGACATGGTACGGCGTGCGACAGTGAGCACCATGTCCCGACCGCACTCCGACACGCCGTCCGTCTCGCCCGAAACGTCCGACACGTCGGCGACCGCCCCGAGCGACGGCCCGGCGAGCGACCGCCCGGCCCAGCCGGTCAGCACCCCGGAGCGCGGTTCGCTCGTCCTCGCCGCCACGCCCATCGGCAACACCGAGGACGCGTCCCCGCGGCTGCGACGCCTGCTCGCGGACGCCGACGTCGTCGCCGCCGAGGACACCCGACGGCTCCTCGGGCTCGCGCAGCGCCTCGGTCTGCGCGTCGGCGGACGGATCGTCAGCTATCACGAGCACAACGAGGCCGACCGCGCGGACGACCTGCTCGACGTCGTCGAGGGCGGCGGGACCGTGCTGGTCGTGACCGACGCGGGCATGCCGTCCGTCTCGGACCCCGGGTACCGCGTCGTCGTGCGGGCGGTCGAGCGCGGCCTGCGCGTCACCACTGCGCCCGGCCCGAGCGCGGTCCTCGCCGCCCTCGCGGTGTCCGGCATCCCGACCGACCGCTTCGCGTTCGAGGGCTTCCTGCCGCGCAAGGCGGGGGACCGGGCCCGGGCGCTCGCCGAGGTCACGGCCGACCGGCGCACGCTCGTGTACTTCGAGGCGCCGCACCGCATCGCCGACGTCCTGGCCGCCATGGCCGACGCGTTCGGCGCCGACCGGCAGGCCGCCGTGTGCCGCGAGCTCACCAAGACCTACGAGGAGGTGCTGCGCGGACCGCTCGCCGAGCTCGCCGAGCGCGCCGCGGCCGAGCCGCTGCGCGGCGAGATCTGCGTGGTCGTGGCCGGGGCGCCGCGGGGCGGTGGCGCGACCGTGGACGACCTCGTGCCCGAGGTGCTGGACCGGGTCGCGGGCGGCGAGCGCCTCAAGGACGCCGTCGGCGCAGTCGTCGACGCGGCGCAAGCACGCGGCAGCACCGTCCCCAAGCGCGACCTCTACGCTGCGGCGCTCGCGGCGCGCGGGAAGGCCTGAGCGGGCCGGATCAGTCGTCGGACCGGACCAGGGCGACGCCGTGCGCGGCGAGCTCGGAACGTGCCGCCGCGCCGAGCTCCGCCGAGACGGGGGCAGTGAGATCGGTCAGGACGCGCGTCGCGAGGCCGAGGCGCTGCGCGTCGAGTGCGGTCGCGCGCACGCAGTGCGACTCGGCGAGGCCCACCACGTCGACCGCGTCCACCCCCGCCTCCTGCAGGAGGTCCGCGAGCGGGTGGCCCGCGTCGTCCGTGCCCTCGAAGCCTGAGTACGCGGCCGCGTGCTGCCCCTTCCGGACGCTCACGTCCGGGGCGAGGTCCGCGAGCGCCGGGTGCAGGTCGGCGTTCGGGGTGCCGGCGAGCCCGTGGGGCGGCCAGGAGTCGACGAAGTCCGGGTGGTCGGAGAAGTGGTCGCCGGGGTCGACGTGCCAGTCCTGCGTGGTGGCGACCAGCGCGTACCGGTCGCGGTGGGCGGCGGCGTACGCGGCGACCGCGTCGGCGACCGCGTTCCCGCCGGCCACGGGCAGCTCGCCGCCCTCGCAGAAGGTCGGCTGGACGTCCACGACGATCAGGGCCCGGGTCATGCTGCGAGCCTACGTCGCGCCGTCCGTCCGCAGGGCGCACCGGGCGCCGCGCTCGTAGGCTGGCGGGACCGTGGCGACGTTGCCGCGGCGGGCCACCGGGGAGGTCGTCATGCAGGACGCCGTGGAACGAACCGACGTGAGCAGCGCACCGCCTGTCGCCTCCGCCGTCGCTGCGGCCCGGCTCGCGCGGACGGTGCACCGGGTCGACACGCTGCTCGACGACCGGTTCCGGATGGTGACGCACGGCGGGCTCACCCGGCGGCACTGGCAGCTCCTGACCGTCCTGGTCGACGGGGTGAGCGACGCCGAGACCACCACGGGTGTGCTGCGCGGGTACGAGCCTGAGCTGGCCGACCTGGTGCGGCGCGGCTGGGTCGTGGAGGACGCCGGGCTGCGCGTGACCGTCGAGGGGTCGGCGCGCTACCAGGAGGCGATCGACGAGGTCGTCGCGTCACGGGAGGCGGCGGTCGACGGGATCGGCGCCGACGAGCTCGCGGTCGCCGTGGACGTCCTGCGAAGGATCGCGGCCAACCTCGAGAAGTAGCCCGCGGGCGCCGCTACGCTGCGAGGATGCCTCGCGAGATGGAGTTCCGGCGCATCCCCGGACTGCCCCCGTACGTGTTCACGATCATCGACGCGCTGAAGATCGAGGCAGGCCGCGCAGGGCGCGACGTCGTGGACCTCGGCTTCGGCAACCCGGACCTGCCCAGCCCGGAGATCGCCGTCGAGAAGCTCGCCGAGGCGGCGCACAACTCCCGCAACCACCGGTACTCGGCGTCCCGCGGCATCCCCAAGCTCCGGGAGGCCGTCGCGGGCCTGTACGCCCGGCGGTTCGGCGTGACCCTCGACCCCGAGACCGAGATCATCTCGACGATCGGCGCGAAGGAGGGGTTCAGCCACCTCATGTGGGTGCTGCTCCAGCCGGGCGACGCCGCGATCGTCCCGACGCCCTCGTACCCGATCCACATCTGGGGCCCGTACTTCGCGGGCGCGGACGCACGACAGGTCGACATCGGCGACGGCACCGACGCCGCCGGGTACATCGACCGCGTCATGGAGGCGTGGGAGTACGGCTGGCCCAAGCCGCGCGTCGTCGTCCTGTCGTTCCCGCACAACCCCACGACGACGATCGCGACCAAGGACGACCTGCAGCGGCTCGTCGACTGGGCGCGCGAGCGCGACGTCGTCCTGGTGCACGACCTCGCGTACGCCGACATGACGTTCGACGGGTTCCGTCCGCCGTCGATCATGGAGTGCGAGGGGGCCAAGGAGGTCGCCGTCGAGCTGTACTCGATGACGAAGTCGTACTCGATGGCCGGCTGGCGGGTCGCGTTCCTCGTGGGGCGCCCCGACGTCGTGGGCGCGCTCGCCAAGCTCAAGTCGTACCTCGACTACGGGACGTTCCAGCCGATCCAGATCGCCGCGACCGTCACCCTCAACGAGGCCGTGGACTTCCCGGTCGAGGTGTCGTCCGTCTACGAGTCGCGCCGCGACGCCCTGTACGACGGGCTGCAGCGCATCGGGTGGGACATCCACAAGCCCGCCGGGACCATGTTCGCGTGGGCGCGCATCCCCGAGCCGTACCGCGACATGGGATCGATCGAGTTCGCGACGCACGTCGTCGAGCGCTGCGACGTCGCCGTGTCGCCCGGGGTGGGGTTCGGGCCCGGGGGCGACGGGTTCGTGCGGTTCGCGCTCATCGAGAACGAGCAGCGCATCGCGCAGGCCGTCCGCGGGCTCAAGCGCGGGCTCGAGCGGCTCTAGGACCTGCGGGCGCCCGGGCGCGGTCGGGTCGCGGGTCAGCCACGACCATGCCGGGTCAGCCACGACCTGCGCCGATCAGCGACGACCGGCGGGAGCCCGCTGGTCGTCGGTGCCCGACAGCGAGGGGTGGCGGTATCGGCCCGCAACACTCCCGCGACGCAGCGTGTCGCGCCGCCGGCGAGCCCGGGACACACCGGCCGCTGCCGGCCCGCGGGTCGTGGCTGACCCGGCATGGTCGTGGCTGACCGTGAGCCGGTCGTGGCTGACTACCGCGGGTCGTGGCTGACGGGAAGCCGCGGCGCAGAGCCCGACGTTCCGCCGCGTGGCCGTCCACAGGACCGGCGAGTTGTCGCGGTCGCGGGCCAGCGCGTGGCATCCCTGGACCATGACTCCGCAACCACCCGTCCCGCCCGTCCCACCCGCCCCGCCTGTCCCGAGCGTCCCCCGGTACCGGTCCGTCGGCGGAGACACAGGCAGCGTCCTGACGCGCCTGCAGCAGCACCGTGTGCTGCGGCTCGGCTCCCTCGTGTCGGACGCCTCCGGTCTCGCAGCTCTGCGCGCGCTCGTCCGGACCGGCCAGGTCGACAGGGTCGGCCACGGGACGTACGCCATGCCCGGCACCCCGGACGAGCTCGTGCTCGCCGCCCGCTTCCGCGGGCTGGTGACGTGCGCGAGCGCGGTGCGGCTCCATCGCCTCGCGACCCACGGACCACCCGACCACGAATCACCCGAGAGGGTTCACCTCGCCGTCGCGGGCGGGAGCAGCGGTGGCTCCCACCCTGCGAGGGATCGGGCACGGGTCCGTCTGTACCGCGGTGAACCGGTCGAGGTCTCGTCCGTGCACGTGCCCGGCCCGGTCGTCCCGGTCGCCGTGGCGCTCGTGACGTGCGCGGTCCGGGACTCGGCGGTGGTGTCGGTCGACAGCGCGGTGCAGCGCGGCTTCGTCACGGTCGAGGAGGTGGCAGCCCGCGTCGCCCCGCACGCGGCGGCGCGAGCGGCAGTCGTCCTCGGGCTCGTCGACGGCCGGTCGGAGTCGGTCATCGAGACCCTGGCGCGGCTCGCGCTCGTCGACGCGGGGTTCGCGGTGGTTCCACAGGTCGTCGTCCCCGGTGTGGGCCGGGTGGACCTGCTCGTGGAGGGGACCGTGGTCGTCGAGCTCGACGGCTTCGCGTACCACGGCGATCGCTCGGCGTACCGCGAGGACCGACGACGGGACCGCGAGCTCGTGGCCCGAGGGCTGACGGTCCTCCGGTTCACCTACGAGGACGTCGTGCAGGGGCCGGCCCGAGTGGTCGACGCGGTCCGCGCGGCGCTGGTCGCACGGGCCTGACGGTCAACCACGACCGTGCTCGCGTCAGCCACGACCGCAGCCCGTCAGTCACGACCGACTTCCGTCAGCCACGACCGCCGACGCGGAGCGCGAGCGGCGGCGGATGTCCCGCGTCCGGCGCTCGGCGACCCGTTCGACGGACCCGGAGCGGTCGTGGCTGACGGAAGTCGGTCGTGGTTGATCAGCGCGGGTCGTGGTTGACGGGCAGCGGTCGCGGCTGACAGCCGTCGCTCAGTGCCCGCCGGTGAACGTCTCCGGGTCTGCGGTGCCGGTGCGCCGGCCCGCGTCGAGGCCCGTGATCGCGGCCATCTCGTGCTCGCCGAGCGTGAAGTCGAGCACGTCGGCGTTCTCGGCGAGGCGGTCGCGCGACGACGCCTTCGGGATGACGACGTCGCCCCGCTGCAGGTGCCACCGGACCACCACCTGCGCCGGGGTGCGCCCGTGGCTCGCCGCGACCTGGACGACCACGGGGTCGTCGAGGACCTGCCCGCGCGCGAGCGGCGACCAGGCCTCCGTGACGATGCCGTGCCGGGCGTGGAACGACCGCAGCTCGTCCTGGACGAGGTACGGCTGCACCTCGATCTGGTTGACCGCGGGCGGCACGTCGGCCTCGGCGAGCAGCCGCTCGAGGTGGCGCACGGTGAAGTTGGAGACCCCGATCGCTTTCGCACGCCCGGAGGCGTACGCCTCCTCGAGGACCCGCCACCGGGCCACGTAGTCCGACACGGTCGGCAGCGGCCAGTGGACGAGGAACAGGTCCACGTACCCGAGGTCGAGGTCGGCGAGCGTCCTCTCGAACGCCGCCCGGGCGTCGTCGGGCTCGAGGTACGGGTTGTCGAGCTTGCTCGTCACGAACACGTCGGCCCGGTCGAGGCCGGACGCGCGCACGGCCTCGCCGACCTCGCGCTCGTTGCCGTACATCTCCGCGGTGTCGACGTGCCGGTACCCGACGTCGAGGGCGTCGCGCACGATGTCGCGCGTGCGCTCCGGCGGGATCTTGTACGTCCCTGCACCGATCTGGGGGACGGTCCCGCCCCCGCGGAGCGCGATGCGCGGCACCGGCGCGGTCGACGGCCCGGGGGCCGGGCCCTGCGCGGGGGGCGGGAGCGTCATGGTCGGTCAGCCCGTCAGTTGACGTCTTCCGGGTGGGGTCCGATGCGCCCGCCCTTGTCGAGCGCGCTCACGGCGGCCATGTCCTCGGCGGAGAGCTCGAAGTCGAACAGTGCGAAGTTCTCCTCGATGCGGGCCCGGGTCACCGACTTCGGGAACACGATGTCGCCGCGCTGCAGGTGCCAGCGGAGCACGACCTGGGCCGGCGTGCGGTCGTGCTCGGACGCGACGCGCACCAGGACCGGGTCGCCCAGCACGGTGCCCTGCCCGATCGGGGACCAGGCCTCGGTCGCGATGCCGTGCTCGCTGTCGAAGGCGCGCAGCGCGTCCTGGGCGAGGTACGGGTGCAGCTCGACCTGGTTCACGGCGGGGACCACCGTGGTCTCGGTGTGGAGCCGGCGCAGGTGGTGCTCCGTGAAGTTGGAGACCCCGATCGCGCGGGCCCGCCCCGACCGGTAGATGTCCTCGAACGCGCGCCACACCTCGACGTAGTTCCGCGTCTCGGGCATCGGCCAGTGGACGAGGAACAGGTCGAGGTAGTCGAAGCCGAGGGTGTCGAGGGAGGTCTCGAACGCCTCGAGGGTCTCCTCCGCGGTGTGCACGCCGTTGTTGAGCTTGCTGGTCACGAAGATCTCGCTGCGGTCGATCCCGGAGTCGCGGACCGCCTCGCCGACCTGCTTCTCGTTGCGGTACATCTGCGCGGTGTCGATGTGGCGGTAGCCGACCTCGAGGGCCGACAGCACGGTGTCGCGCGCGTCGTCGGGCTTGATCTGGAAGACCCCGAAGCCGAGCTGCGGGATCTCCACGCCGTTGTTCAGGGTGACGGTGGGGACATCAGTCATGCCCCCAACGTAGGCACGTCCGCGGGCCCGCCGCGTCCCCACGGGCGCGTTTGCGCCGAGAGGGAACAGGATGGGGCATGACGTCCGTCACATCCCGTCGTCGCACGGCCGCGGTGCTCCTGGGGCTCGCGGCGGTCGTGCTCCCAGCGGGGTGCGGCGGGGACGGGGACGGGGACCGCGGCGGCGACAGCACGGAGCACGCCGAGCGGGCCGCCGCGTCACCGCGGGCGACCGTCGACGTCGTCGCCACGCGCCTCGACGCCCCGTGGGGGCTCGTGACGCTACCGGACGGCCGCGTCCTGGTGACGCTGCGCGACCGCGCGGAGATGCTCCTGCTGGACCCGACGACGACGCCGGCGGCCCGGACGACGCTCACCGGTCCGGGCGCCGACGCGCTCGCATCCGGCACCGCGCACGGCGGGGAGGGGGGACTGCTCGGGGTCGCGGTGTCGCCGCGCTTCGCGACGGACCGGCGGGTGTTCCTCTACCGCACGACGGACGCGGGCAACGAGGTGGTGCGCGCCGAGCTCGACGGCACCACGCTGGGCGCGCTGACGACGGTCGTCGACGGGATCCCGGCGGCGTCGATCCACGACGGCGGGCGGCTCGCGTTCGGCCCGGACGACGACCTGTACGTCACGACGGGCGACGCGGTGGGTGGCGACGAGGCGCAGGACCTCGGCTCGCTCGGCGGCAAGATCCTGCGCGTCACCCAGGACGGCGACCCGGCACCCGGCAACCCGTTCGCGGGGTCGCGCGTGTGGTCGTGGGGGCACCGCAACGTGCAGGGGATCGGCTGGGCGGCGGACGGCACGATGTTCGCGTCCGAGTTCGGGCAGAACACGTACGACGAGCTGAACGTCGTGGTGCCGGGGGCGAACTACGGCTGGCCGGTGGTCGAGGGACGCCGCGCGGACGGCGCGGGGGACGACCCGGAGCACCCGCCCGAGGCCTACCGCGACCCGGTGGTGGTGTGGGCGACGTCGGACGCGAGCCCGAGCGGTCTGGCCGTCACGACTCGTGCCGTGTACCTGGCAGGGCTCCGCGGGGAGCGGCTGTGGCGCGTGCCGCTGACGTCGGGCGGCGTGGGCGAGCCGCAGGCCCTGCTCGCGGGGGAGCACGGCCGGCTGCGGGCGGTGCTCGAGGCGCCCGCGGACGACACGGCGCCCGCGGACGACACGGCGGGTGCGGGTGGCCGGGACGTCCTGTACGTCCTGACGAACGACACGGACGGCCGGGGTTCGCCGTCGGCGGACGACGATCGGTTGCTGCGCGTGGCCGTGGCGGACTGACGGTGCCATGCTTGCGAGCGCAGGGACCCCGGTGCGGCGGCAGGACTCGCGCGGCCCGGTGTCCGACTTCCCGCACGGATTGGAGTGGGCATGACTGAGCAGGACCGACCGCGGTTCGGGGGCGTCGACCTCGTCGCGGTGGCGTTCCCGGAGGAGCGCATCCCGGACCGGGTCAAGGAGGAGATCGCTGCGGTCGTCGCGAGCGGCACGGTGACCCTGGTGGACCTGGTCGTGGTGCGCCGTGGTAACGACGGCGCGCTCACCGTCATCGAGCTCGAGGACCTGGGCGACGAGCTGGACATCGACACGATCGAGCTCCCCGGCGGCGGCCTCACGGGCCAGGAGGACATCGACGAGATCGCGGCCGGCCTGCCCGAGGGCACGTCGGCGATCGTGCTCCTGTTCGAGAACACGTGGGCGCGCGGGTTCGTCCAGGCGGCGAACGACGCGGACGGCGTCGTCCTCGCGCACGAGCGCATCCCGGGCGAGGTCGTCAACGCGGTCCTCGACCTCGCGGAGCTGGACGACGACGAGCTCGCCGAGGTCCTCGACGGGGCCGTCGACGACTCCCCGCAGGCCTGACACCCCACTCTCGGAACGAAGGAGAACAGCATGCCTATCGGACGCATGGGACGCGTGGGTCGTCCCGGCCTCATCGGGGTCGCCGCACGGACCGCCGTGATCACGGGGACGGCGTCGGCCACGGCCGGCGCGATGGGCCGCCGTCAGCAGCGCAAGGCGGAGTCGAGCTGGGAGCAGCAGCAGTACGCGGCTCAGCAGCAGCAGGCGCAGGTCGACGCCGCGGCGCGCCAGGCGGCCGCCGAGCAGGCGGCGGCGGCTCCTGCCCCGGCTGCGGCCCCTGCGGCGGCGCCCGCGGCCGGCGGGATCAGCGACGACGCGATGGCGAAGCTCGCCCAGCTCGGCCAGCTGCACGAGCAGGGCATCCTCGACGACGCCGAGTTCGCGTCGGCCAAGGCGAAGCTGCTCGGCTGACCTGAGCCACGACGCCCCGGGTGCCCGACGACCGGTCGGGCGCCCGGGCCGGTCGCCCTAGGATGGGCGCCATGACCCACATCCTCTCGGCCGTGGCGTGGCCGTACGCCAACGGTCCGCGCCACATCGGTCACGTCGCAGGCTTCGGAGTCCCGTCGGACGTCTTCAGCCGGCACATGCGGATGGCGGGTCACGACGTGCTCATGGTGTCGGGCACGGACGAGCACGGCACGCCGATCCTCGTCCAGGCCGAGCAGGAGGGCGTGACCCCGCAGGAGCTCGCGGACCGCTACAACCGGGTCATCACGAAGGACCTGGTCGACCTGGGCCTGTCGTACGACCTGTTCACCCGGACGACGACGCGCAACCACTACGCGGTCGTGCAGGAGATGTTCCGCACCGTCCACAAGAACGGGTACATGGTCGAGAAGTCGACCATGGGCGCGATCTCGCCGTCGACGGGCCGCACCCTGCCGGACCGCTTCATCGAGGGCACGTGCCCGATCTGCGGCTACGACGGTGCGCGCGGCGACCAGTGCGACAACTGCGGCAACCAGCTCGACCCGATCGACCTCATCCATCCGAAGAGCCGCATCAACGGCGAGACGCCGAAGTTCGTCGAGTCGACGCACTTCTTCCTCGACCTGCCGGCGTTCGTGGACGCGCTCGACACGTGGCTGCGGTCGCGCCAGAACTGGCGTCCGAACGTCCTGAACTTCTCGCTGAACCTGCTCGAGGACGTGCGCCCGCGCGCCATGACGCGCGACATCGACTGGGGCATCCCGGTGCCGCTGCCGGGCTGGGAGGAGAACTCCCACAAGCGCCTGTACGTGTGGTTCGACGCCGTGATCGGCTACCTGTCGGCGTCGATCGAGTGGGCACGCCGCACGGGCGACCCGGACGCGTGGCGGGCGTGGTGGAACGACCCCGAGGCCCTGTCGTACTACTTCATGGGCAAGGACAACATCACGTTCCACTCCCAGATCTGGCCGGCCGAGCTCCTCGCCTACGAGGGCAAGGGCAGCCGGGGCGGTGCGCCGGGCGTGTACGGCGACCTGAACCTGCCCACCGAGGTGGTCTCGAGCGAGTTCCTCACGATGGAGGGCAAGCAGTTCTCGTCGTCGCGCGGCGTCGTCATCTACGTGCGCGACATGCTGGCGCGCTACCAGCCCGACGCGCTGCGCTACTTCATCTCGGTCGCGGGCCCGGAGAACCAGGACAGCGACTTCACGTGGGCGGACTTCAAGCGCCGCACCAACGACGAGCTGGTCGCCGGCTGGGGCAACCTGGTGAACCGCACGGCGAACCTCGTGCACAAGAACTTCGGGGTGATCCCGGCGCCCGTGGCCCGTGAGGCCGTGGACGACGCGATCCTCGCGCAGACGTCCGGCGCGTTCGAGACGGTCGGCAAGCTCGTCGAGACGCACCGGCAGCGCGCGGGCATCGCCGAGGCGATGCGGGTCGTGGGCGAGGTCAACAAGTACGTGTCGGAGACCGAGCCGTGGAAGCTCAAGGCCGACCCGGACCGTCTCGCGACCGTCCTGCACACCGTCACGCAGGCCGTGAGCGACTGCAACACGCTGCTCGCGCCGTACCTGCCGCACTCGGCGCAGGCCGTGCACGAGACGTTCGGGGGCGTCGGGCACTTCTCGCCGCTGCCCCGGCTCGAGGAGGTCACCGACCTCGACGACGACTCGCGCCACTACCCGATCATCACGGGCGACTACGTCCACGGCGAGACGGTGCACCCGTGGGAGTCGAGGCCGGTCGTCCCCGGCACCGAGATCGCGAAGCCGAGCCCGGTGTTCACCAAGCTCGACGACTCGATCGTCGAGGAGGAGCTCGAGCGGCTGCGCGAGCGGGCGTGAGCGTCCCCGGCGACCGGCGGTCGGCGAAGGAGCGGCGCCGGGCCGAGCGGCACACCTGGCCACCCGCCCCGGAGCCCCTGCCCTCGCCGGTCGTCGACGACCACACGCACCTGGACTCGATCCACCACGTCCTCGGGGGCGTCGCGCCCGGCGGCACCTGGGAGCCGGGCGACGGCCTCGACGCCGTGCCCGTGCCCACGGTGGGCGAGCACCTGGCCCGCGCGGCCGCCGTGGGCGTGACCCGCATGGTCACGGTCGGCTGCGACCTCGACGCGGTCGCGTTCACCGACGCGGTCGTGCGGGAGCACGACGCCCTGGTCGGCGCCGTGGCGATCCACCCGAACGAGGCGGTCCTGCACGCGGGCGTCCACGAGGTCGGTCCCGACGGGCTCGAGCCCGACCCGCAGGAGCGTCACGCCGTCTCCCTCGACGACGCGATCGCCCGCGTCGCGGACGTCGCGCGGTCGAACCCGCGCGTGCGGGCGATCGGCGAGACCGGCATGGACCTGTTCCGGACGGGGGAGCGGGGGGCCGCCGCGCAGCGCGCGTCGTTCCGGGCCCACCTCGCGCTCGCCCGCGAGCTCGACCTGCCCGTCCAGATCCACGACCGCGACGCGCACGCCGAGGTCGTCGACGTGCTGCTGCGCGACGGCGCGCCCGAGCGGACCGTGTTCCACTGCTTCTCGGGGGACGCCGGTCTCGCGCGCCTCGCCGCGCAGCACGGGTGGTACCTGTCGTTCGCGGGACCGCTCACGTTCGGGGCGAACGACGCTCTGCGGGCCGCGCTCGCGGTGACGCCGCTCGACCACGTGCTCGTCGAGACGGACGCGCCGTACCTCACCCCGCACCCGTACCGTGGCCGCCCCAACGCGCCGTACCTCCTGCCGCACACGGTGCGCGCCGTGGCGGACGTCCTGGGCCCGGTGCTTGGCCTGTCGCTCGTCGACGTGTGCGAGGCGCTGTCCCGCACCGCGGACACGGTCTACGGGTCGTGGTGAGGCGCAGACCGGCGGTTCGGGGCCTCCGCGACGAGATGTTCGCCGCCCGGGATTGACGCGGTGCGTGACCTGTCCGTTATCTTCGGACGGACGTCCCCACGTCCCGCACCGCGACGACGCACCCGGACCCCGGCAGACCGCCGACGGCCCCCGACCAGGAACGGACCACGACGTGCCCGACGAGACTCCCGCCCGCCCGGCGACGCCGACGCGGCGAGAGCGTCGGGAGGCGCAGCTCCGCTCCGCCGCGGCGAGCGACGACGCCGACCTCGCCCGGGCGCTCGCGTTCGCCGCGTCCCTGCGTGAGGAGCCCGCCGCGTCCCCCCGGGAGGCCGGTCCGGCCGCCACCGGTCCGACGCCGCCCGCGCCGCCCGCCCCCGCGCCGTCGGCCCCGCCCGCGCCGAGGCCGCCCGTGCCCGCGCCTGCCTCTCGCCCGGCCGCCGCTCCTGCTCTCGCGCCCGCGCCCGCCGCCCCGCCGGTCCCTGCGGCACCCGCCGCGCCGCCGGTCACGGCACGGATCTCGCTGCCGACCTCGCTCGTCGCGTCGTCGTCCGCCGCGGGGCACACGCCCGACGTCGACCGGTCGCGCCCGGCCGACGCGCCCGCCCTCGGGTCCGGTACGGGGACGACCCGTCCGGCGGCCCGCACGGACGCCGTCGCGCCGCGCGGCCGCGGCATCCCGGACCACAAGCGCCGCAACCTCACCCGGCCGGTCCGCTGGACCGTGCAGGGCATGGTGCTCGTGGGCGTGGTCGCGACGACCGGCGCGTTCACGGTCTACCACCGGGACATCACGCTCGACGTCGACGGCAAGGTCTCGACGGTCGACGCGTACGGCTGGACGGTCGGCGACGTCCTCTCGCAGCAGCAGGTCCCGGTCGCGTCGGGCGACCTGGTCGTGCCGGCGGTGGGCACGTCCGCACGCGACGTGCACGAGGTCGTCGTCCGCACGAGCAGGCAGGTCTCGGTCGAGATCAACGGCGAGACCCGGACGATCCGCACCACGGCGTCGACCGTCGGCGAGCTGCTGGACGCGCTCGGCGAGCGGGACGCCGTGGGCGTGTCCGCGGCCTCGCGCGACGAGCCCCTGGGTCGCGCCCCGGTGCGTCTCGTGACGTCCAAGGACGTCCACGTCATCGTCGACGGGCAGGACATCCCGATCACCACGACCGCCGCGACGGTGCAGGACGTCCTGACGGACGCCGGCGTCCGGCTCGGCGCGAAGGACACCACGTCGGCGCCGCTCGAGGCGGCGGCCGTCGACGGGCTCGTCCTGCTGGTCAACCGCGGTGCGTCGGCGTCGCGCAGCACGACCGAGGTCGTCGCGTTCAAGAGCGTCGAGACGAAGGACGCCACGCTGCCGAAGGGCCAGCGGATCGTGAAGACGGCCGGCAGGGTCGGCGAGATCCGTCGCACGTACACGGTGACGACCAAGGGCGGCGTGGAGGTGTCGCGCAAGCTCCTCAAGGAGGAGCTGGTGACCAAGCCGGTCGACGAGGTCGTGCTGGTCGGCACGATGGACCTGCCGGACCCGTCGACGACGGTCGTCGCGCCCGGGTCGGCGCGCGCGATCGGCAAGGCGCTCGCCGCGAAGCGCGGCTGGGGCGACGACCAGTTCCAGTGCCTCGACCTGCTGTGGACGCGCGAGAGCGGCTGGCGGGTCACGGCGGCGAACGCGAGCAGCGGCGCGTACGGCATCCCGCAGTCGCTGCCGGGGTCGAAGATGGCATCGGTCGGGCCGGACTGGCGGACGAACGCCGCGACGCAGATCACCTGGGGTCTCGGCTACATCGCGAACCGCTACGGCACGCCGTGCGCCGCGTGGGGCCACTCGCAGGCGACCGGCTGGTACTGATCCCTCGTCGCGCGCCGGGTGCCGGGCGGTCCGGAGCCCACCTGGACACTCGTCCCACATGGGTGCCCGCAGCGCACGCCGTGTGACGCGCTGGTGAAGATCCGGGCCCGCGACGGCCGTCAACCCGGACAGAGCGGCCGATCCCTCGCACGAGCGGTTTGGACAGTCGTCCAACGGCACCTAGCGTCGACCAAACGAACGCCGGATCGGCGGACGGAGCCATCAGGCGGCGCCACCCTTGCGCCGCCTGACGCGAGCCGGGCGAGGTGTCCCCCACATCGGGACGCCTCGCCCGCTGCTCGGCTGGGAGTGCGCACGACCGCCTTCGCCGCCCGCCGTGCCCGGGAGGCACCACGAAGGGCCAGCATGACCTCCCCCCAGACCCGTGCCGAGCGCCACCGCGCCCAGCACGCCCGCCGCGTCCGCCGCAGACTCCAGCTCGCCGGCGCGTCCACCGCCGCTCTCGCGGTCGTCGCCACCGTCGCCGTCGCGCAGGCGTCGTCGCTCCCGTCGGCCGAGGCCGAGAGCACGACCGCGCAGGCCTCGCCCGCGCTCGACCGCACGGAGCACGCCACGCGTGACCTCCAGCGCACCGCGCTGGGGACGCCCGTGAGCAAGAAGGTCAGCGCGTACCGCTCGACCGAGCTCCCCGCCGGCGCCGTGAAGGTCGTCGCACCCTCCTGGCACGTCAGCACCTCGGCCACCGCCGACAAGGGTGCGACCGTCGCCGACGTCCTCGACTCGGTCGACGTGACCCTCGACGCGAACGACCGCGTGGTGCTCACGCCGCCGACGTCCGCGCGCAAGAAGGTCGGGTTCACCGCGACCGTCACCGTGCAGCGGGTCACCGTCAAGGACGTCACCACGTGGCAGAAGGACGCGGCCGACACCGTCGTGCGCACCGACGCGAACCGGTCGGCGAACGCGTCCGTGAAGCTGTTGCGCAGCGGCAAGGACGGTGTGCGGACGGTCGTGCAGCGCGTCACGACGGTCGACGGCGACGTGACCGCCCGCAAGACCCTCGACGACTCGTCGACCGCGGTCGACGAGATCGTCGTCAAGGGCACGAAGAAGCCGGCGGTCTCGTCGCGGTCCTCCTCGTCCTCCTCGTCCTCCTCCTCGTCGTCCTCGGCCGTCACCGTGACCGCCGGCGGGGCGAAGGGCATCGCGCAGCGCATGGTCGCCGCGCGCGGCTGGGGCTCCGAGCAGTACACGTGCCTCGTGAACCTGTGGAACCGCGAGTCGGGGTGGAACGTCTCGGCGGCCAACCCGTCGTCGGGCGCCTACGGCATCCCGCAGTCCCTCCCGGGCAGCAAGATGGCGTCGGCCGGGGCCGACTGGCGGACGAACGCCGCCACGCAGATCACGTGGGGCCTGGGCTACATCGCGTCGTCGTACGGCACGCCGTGCGGCGCCTGGGCGCACTCCGAGGCGACCGGCTGGTACTGACGGCCGACCCCTCGACGCACGTCGGAGCGCCCCCGTGGACCTCGGTCCGCGGGGGCGCTCCGTGCGTCTCCGCGGCTGTCGTGAGCGTCCGCGGACGTCCTCGGGCGTGTTGGTGACCTCGTGTGTGGAGGCGGTGAAAGGGTGCCCGTGGATATCGTCGGAAATGCACGCGGAATCGGACGTTCCGGGGCCCCCGTCATTTGGGTCGAGGCATTTCGTCGTGGCACGGTGGAGGCACCGAGAACGACCGCCGGATCGGCGGGACGGGACCAGCAGGTCCGCCGCCGGGAGCGGTCCCACGCCAGGGGCCACGGGCGGCGCTGCGCCGACGAGACCGGGTGACCCGCGCCAGCGGGAGCCACGCGTCATCGGTGATCGAGCACCCAGGAGTGCCGCCGTCCGCCGTGCCCGGGTGCCACTACCTCAGGACCCTCATGACTTTCCTCCCTCGCGCCCTCGCGCGCCCCGGACGCCGCATCGCGGGTGTCGCGACCGCCGTCTCGCTCGCCGCGGCGGGCGGTGTCGCCGTCAGCGCCCCCTCCTTCGCCGGCACGACGACCGCAGCGAGCGCCACCACGTCGCCGCACCAGGTCGTGTCCCACACCGTGCGCACCTCGACGTCGCGCAGCCTGCCCTCCGGGGCGAAGGTCCGCCTCGTCGCCGCCGGGTGGAAGAAGAGCTACGTGACGTCGACCAGCTGGTCCGTCGGCGCCGTGCTCTCCGCGCACGGCGTGCACCGGGACTCGAACGATCTCGTGTACATCGGGCCGGCCACCTGGGCCGACCGTCGTGAGGGCGCGGTCGCGCAGATCACGGTCAAGCGGGTCACCGCGACCAAGAAGACGACGCGCAAGCTCGTCCACTACAAGACCGTCACGCGGCACGACGCGCACCGCTACGCCAGCCTGGGCAAGGTCCTCCAGCGCAGCGGCCGCAACGGCGTGCGCACGACCGTCCAGAGCGTGACGCTCGTGGACGGCAAGGTCTCGAAGCGCCGGACCGTCTCGGTGCGCAGCACCGCCCGGGACCGTGTGGTCGTGGTCGGGACGCGCAAGACGCCGCGCAAGGCGACCGTCGCGTACTCGCGCGCCGTGGGCCGTGAGATGGTCCGCCGCAAGGGATGGAGCACGCACCAGTACACGTGCCTCGTCTCGCTGTGGAACCGCGAGTCGGGCTGGCGCGTGTCGGCGCACAACGCCTCGAGCGGCGCGTGGGGCATCCCGCAGGCGCTGCCCGGCAACAAGATGTCGACCAAGGGCACGGACTGGAAGACGAACCCGAAGACGCAGATCTCGTGGGGCCTCGGCTACATCAAGGGCCGCTACGGCAGCCCCTGCGGGGCGCTCGCGCACTCGCACCGGTCGGGCTGGTACTGACCGGCGAGAGGCCGCTGACGAGAAGGGGAACGCGCCGCCCGGCGCGTTCCCTTTTTCGTGCGAGAACGCCGGAAAACACGGGAGAACGTCTTTTCGGGCATCGCCGACAGATTCTGCCGGGGGAGTTTGCGGACGATCACGAATCGGTTACGGTCGTCGAGCGACAGCCGGATCGGCTGGGCGGTACGACGTCCGCAGCACCGCCCCCCGGGGCGGCCGCGGGGCCTCGTGACCTCGTCGGTGCGCACCGCACCGCGGCCCCTCTCTGGGGCCTGACGAGACCGTCCCCCGTGCCCGGACACCACCAGGACAGGACCCGCGTGACCACTCCGACCCTGCCGACGCCGGCCCAGCCCGACGCTCCGCGACCCACCGAGGCCACCCCTCCCGCCGCCACCGCGCCCGCCGGCCCGACGGGGGCGCGCCACCGCCGGTGGCCCTGGATCGCCGCCGGGACCGCGGCCGCCGTGCTCGTCAGCGGGGGCGCGGTCTACGCCGCCCAGCACAAGACCGTCCAGCTCGACCTCGCCGGCTCGACGGACGACGTCTCCACGTTCGCGGGCACCGTCCAGGACCTCCTCGACCAGCAGCACGTGACGCTCGGGGACCACGACGTGGTGTCGCCCGCCCCCGCCACGAAGCTGCGCGAGGGCACCGACGTGGTGGTCCGCTACGGGCACCAGGTGACGATCGACGTCGACGGCGACAAGAGCGTCGTGTGGACGACCGCGCTCGACGCGGACGAGGCGCTCGGGGCGCTCGCGCACCGCGGCGACGACGTGTCCCTCGTGGCGAACCGCTCGCAGTCCGGCGGTCGCACCGCGCTCGGCATCCCGCTGGCCGCGGACGGCCCCGTCACGGTCGTCGCGGACGGCGTCACCCGTCACGTCGCCGACGCCTCCGCGGGCGCGCAGGCCGTGCTGCAGGACCTCGGCATCCAGGTCGGCACGCTCGACCGGGTGACCGTCGAACCCGCGACGGGCGGCGACGGCAGCGTCCACCTGGTCGTCCAGCGCGTCGAGCGCACGACCCGGAAGGTCACGCGGCCGATCGCGTACGGCACCGTCCACCGCACCGACGCGGGCCGGTACGAGGACCTGCCCGCGGTCGTCACGCGCGCCGGCACGAAGGGCGTCTACACGACGACCTACCGCCTGGTCACCGTCGACGGGAAGGTCGAGTCCACGACCGTCGCGTCGAAGGGCGTGACGCGCAAGCCCGTCGCGAAGATCGTCACCACCGGGACCAAGGAGCGCCCGGTCGTCGTGGAGCAGCCCGCGGCGACGTCGTCGTCGTCCTCGTCCTCGTCGTCGTCCACGCGGTCCGGGTCGTCGAGCTCGTCGTCGTCCGGGTCGTCGTCGTCCTCGTCGTCGTCCGGCGGCGGCGCGTCCACCTCGGGCGTCTGGGCTGCGCTCGCGCGGTGCGAGTCCGGGGGCAACCCGAAGGCCGTGAACCCGGCCGGGTACTACGGCCTCTACCAGTTCACGCCGCAGACGTGGCACTCGCTCGGCGGCTCCGGGCTGCCGACCGACGCGTCGGCCGCGGAGCAGACCGCGCTCGCCCAGAAGCTGCAGGCGCGCTCCGGCTGGGGCCAGTGGCCCGCCTGCGCCGCCAAGCTGGGCCTCCTCTGACGCCGGTAGGCTCCGGTGTCATGACGACACCACCGAGCGCCCTGCTGGGACCCGCCGAGATCCGGGACCTGGCGGGGCGTCTCGGCGTCCGCCCCACGAAGACGCTCGGGCAGAACTTCGTGCACGACGGCGGGACGGTCCGCAAGATCGTGCGCACCGCGGGCGTGCGCGAGGGGGAGCGCGTCGTCGAGGTCGGGCCAGGGCTCGGGTCGCTGACGCTCGGCCTGCTCGAGGCGGGCGCGGACGTCGTCGCCGTCGAGATCGACCCGGTGCTCGCGCGCCAGCTCCCCGACACCGTCGCAGGGCGCGGCGACGGCCTGTCCGAGCGCCTCACCGTGGTCCTGCAGGACGCCCTCCGGGTCGAGGAGCTGCCCGGCGAGCCGCCGACCGCGCTCGTCGCCAACCTGCCCTACAACGTGGCCGTGCCCGTGCTCCTGACGTTCCTCGAGCGGTTCGCGTCGCTCGAGCGCGTGCTCGTCATGGTGCAGGCCGAGGTCGCCGACCGCATCGCCGCCCCGCCCGGCAGCCGCACGTACGGCATCCCGTCCGTCAAGGCCGCCTGGTACGCCGAGGCGCACCGCGCCGGGACGGTCGGCCGCAGCGTCTTCTGGCCCGTGCCCAACGTGGACTCCGCGCTCGTGGCCCTCGAACGGCGCGAGCCGCCGACCACGCGCGCCACGCGCGAGCAGGTGTTCGCGGTCGTCGACGCGGCCTTCGCGCAGCGCCGCAAGACGCTGCGCGCCGCCCTGTCACGGCACGCCGGCTCGAGCGCCGCCGCCGAGCGGGCGCTCGTGCGCGCCGGCATCGATCCGCAGGCGCGCGGGGAGACCGTGGACGTCCACGGTTTCGCCCGCATCGCCGAGGCGCTGCTCGACGCCGACGTCCCGACCGACGCCCCGGTCGACGCCCCGGCCGGCACCCCTGCAGGCACGCCCGCCGACGGACAGGACGGGGTCGCGTGAACGCGCACCTGTCCGCGGCGCCCGACCTCGCTGTCACGGTCCGCGCGCCCGGCAAGGTCAACCTGTCGCTCCGCGTCGGCCCGGTGCAGCCCGACGGCTACCACCCGCTCGTCAACATCTTCCAGGCGCTGTCCGTCCACGAGGACGTCACCGCGAGCGCCGCGCCCGTCGGCGCGGGCATCAGCATCCAGGTGCGGGGCCAGCACGCCGAGCGGGTGCCCGTCGACGACACGAACCTCGCCTGGCGGGCTGCCGAGCTCGTGGCGGAGCGGGCAGGGGTCGACCCGGACGTCCGGCTCCGCCTCGACAAGGGCGTGCCCGTCGCGGGCGGCATGGCGGGCGGCTCCGCGGACGCCGCCGCCGCGCTCCTCGCGTGCAGCACCCTGTGGGACGCCGGTCTCGACCGGGACGACCTGCTCGACCTCGGTGGACGGCTCGGGGCGGACGTGCCGTTCGCGCTGCTCGGTCACACGGCCGTCGGTACCGGTCGTGGTGACCTGCTCACCCCGGCCCTCGTGCGGGGCGAGTACTGCTGGGCGCTCGCCGTGAACGACGACGGGCTGTCGACCGCCCGCGTGTTCCGTGCGTTCGACGACCGGGTGGCCGAGCGCGGCGAGGTCCCGCCGGAGCCCGAGCTCGACGACGAGGCGCCCCTCATGCAGGCCCTGCGCGCGGGCGACCCCGCGCGCCTGGGAGAGCTGCTGCACAACGACCTCCAGGAGCCGGCGCTCGCGCTCGCCCCGCACCTGCGGCTCACGATGGAGGTCGCCCGGGACGCGGGCGCGCTCGGCGTCGTCGTCTCCGGGTCGGGCCCGACCGTCGCCGCGCTCGCGCGCAGCCGGCAGCACGCGCTCGCGATCGCCGCGTCGTGGACCGCGTCCGGGACGGCCGACGCCGTGCTCACCGCGACGGGCAACGCCCCGGGGGCACGGGTCGTCTGACCGGGCCCCCGAGGCGTCCTGAGGCTACCGGCGGCCGGACGGCTGGACCAGCACCGCGAACGACCGCGCGGGGACGGTCACGGTGCCCGTGCGGTCGTCCCACGTCGTCTGCCGGACGACCGGGTCCGCGCCCCGCGCCTGGACCGGCGAGAGCGTGAGGCGCGTCCCTGCGAGACCCGCGACGCGCTCGGTCGCCGTCGTCGTGCCGGCGTTGAAGACGACGAGCACGCCGTCGAGCGCACGGTCCGCGTCCTTGCCGCGCGTGTCGTCGATGCGCATCGTGACGACGCCCGGGGTGGACGTCACGGGGAACGTCACCTTCTTCTCGATCTGCGCCGCGCTGCCCAGGCTGAACAGGTCTGTCGACCGCTTGAGGCGGAGGACGTCCTGCGCGACGGCGGTGGACCGCGCGATGTCGGCGGGAGCCGGGTCGAGCGCGGGGTCGGCGAGCAGGGTCTTCATGAGCGGCCACTGGGCACCGTTGTCGGCCTCGGGGGGCAGGCCCTTCGCGAATCCGTTCGTCCGGCCCGACCAGTCGATCGCGTTGAACCAGTCGCCCGAGTCGTAGCTGTTGCCGTCGAGCGACTTGCTGCGCAGCAGGTCCGACCCGGCGAGCCACAGCGACGGGGACTGCGAGAGCGTGGCCGTGGCGAGCGAGAGGTCCTGCATCCGGACCCGGTCCGCCATCGTCGTGCTCTGCGGCAGCTTCGTCGTCAGCGTGTCGAACAGCGACTGGTTGTCGTGCGCGTCGACGTAGCTCACCACCTCGTCGGGCTCGTCCGCGTACCCGGCCGGCTGACCGTCGTAGTCGATCGCAGAGCCCTTCTTGACCGTGCCGTCCGACGTCGTGAACGAGAAGTCCGCGAGGTTGCCCGCGAGCCCCAGCTTCACGAGGTCCTCGTCGTGGCCCAGCCGGGCGGCCTGCGCCGCCGCGTCACCGTTCGACGCGTCGCCGTTCGGTGCGCCCGCGAGGCCCGAGCCGTAGCCCTGCTGCCGGACCGTCGAGGAGTCCACCGGGCTGCCGCCGCGCACCGCGTCACGCAGCCGGTCCGAGAACGTGCCGATGCCCGTGCCGCCGAGCTGGCCCTGCGACGCCTGCGTGAACAGGGCGTCGTCGGCCACCTCGCCGAAGTTCCAGCCCTCCCCGTACAGGTACACGGCCTTGCCGTCGACGCCGTCACGGCGCAGTGTGAGCCGGTCCAGCGCCTTCCGGACGTCCGTCATCGTCTGCACCGAGTGGAAGGCCATGAGGTCGAAGCGGAACCCGTCGACCCTGTACTCCTTCGCCCACAGGACCACCGAGTCGACCATGAGCTTGTTCATCATGGCGTGCTCGGTCGCGGTGTCCGAGCAGCACGTCGCCGTGTAGACGTTCCCGTTCGCGTCGAGGCGCTGGTAGTAGCCCGGCACGACCCGGTCCAGCACGGACCTCGCGTCCTGGCCTGCGGCCGACGTGTGGTTGAAGACCTGGTCGAGCACGACCTGCAGTCCGTCGGCGTGCAGCGCGCCCACCATGGTGCGGAACTCCGTCGTGCGGCTCGCGCCGTCCGGGTGCACCGCGTAGGAGCCTTCCGGCGCCGCGTAGTGCAGCGGGTCGTAGCCCCAGTTGAAGGCGTCGTCCGCGGCCACCGCCGTGACGCACGTCTGCTGCTGGTCGGAGTCCGCCGGGTACGACGCGAGGTCGCAGTCCGGCGACCTCTGCGCCGCGCGGTCCTCCGGGACCGACGAGAAGTCGAACGTCGGCTGCAGGTGGACGGTGTTGAGACCCGCCGCGGCGAGGTCCCGCAGGTGCTTCGTGCCCGCGCTGCTCGTCGCGAACGCGTCGTACGTGCCGCGCAGGGCCGCGGGGACCGTGGTGTCGGTCGCCGAGAAGTCCCGCACGCTCAGCTCGTAGATCGTGCGCTGGGCCGGGTCGTCGATCGTCGGCGACGCCGTCGTGCGCCACTGCTTCGGCGCGAGCGCCGGGTCGTCCAGGTCCACGAGGACCGTGCGCGTCGAGCCCGTCGTCAGCGCGACCGAGTACGGGTCCGTCACCTGGTTGTCCTCGACCGTGCCGGTGCCCGGCACGTAGACGCGCACGTCCCAGAGGTACTCCTTGCCCTGCCACGACGGTGCGCCGTGGACCGTCCACGCACCGTCGGACCGGCGCACCGCCGGCACGCGCCGCGGCTCGCCCGTGGCGCCCGCGTCCCAGAGCAGCAGGTCGACGTCGCGGGCGGTCGGCGCCCAGACGGCGAGGTCGGGCGTCGTGGTGCGGGTGCCGCGCGGGCCGCGCGTCTGGTCGGTCCAGGTCGCGCCGAGCGTGCGCTGCGTGGCGCGCGCCGCATACAGGTCGTCGAGCACGCCCGGCACCTGCACGCCCGTGAACGCCGACAGGGTGCCGTCCGCGGACGCCTGCGAGACCGCGAGCTGGCCCCGGAGCACGCGCTCGACGGTGCTGCGGGACAGCGCGTGGCCGCGTGAATCGACCGGGTGCAGCGCCGTGTACCCGGCGAGGGCGGGGAAGCGCTTCAGCTGCTTCGCGGTGAGCCCGCGCGCATCCCGGACGAGCCCGTACGAGGCACCGTCGTCCGGGAGGCTCACGGCGCCGTCCTGCACGCTGACGCCGCCGGTCGGGGCGGTGTGCAGCGCCCAGGTCTGCTGCGACGGGTCCGTCGCCTCCCCGCCGCCCAGCAGGGCCGCCGGCCAGGCGAGCGTCGTCGCGTCGACCCACTGCGCGCGCTGCTGGCCCGTGCCCGGCAGCGGCGGGTCCGCGACCGTGACGGTCAGGACGTGCGTCGCCGCGTCGTACGCGAACGTCGTCGCCTTGCCCGCCGTGGCGCTGAACGCGATGTTCGCGCCGCCCGGCGCGCCACCCTCGCCGTAGTTCACGTCCCAGCCGAGGCCCTCGGTCGCCTTGACCTCGTAGCTGCCGGTCGGGAGGGCCGTCGTCGTGAAGGTGTAGACGCCGTCGCCGTCCGGGTCCTGGAGCCAGGAGCGCAGGCAGTCCGGCGCCCAGTCGCCCGAGCAGCCCAGCTCGGACTGGAACGACCCGGCCGCCGTGACGATCGGGCCCGACGCCGTCGACTGCGCGTAGTGCGTCGCCGGGTCGTAGAAGAACCCGACCGTGCCGCCCGACGTCGTGTACGAGATGTTGGCGCCACCGGCCGCGCCGCCCGCGCCGTAGTTCTCGTCCCACGTGCCGCCGACCGCGACCTTGTAGTCGTACGAGCCCGCCGGGATCGTGAAGTCGGCCGAGTAGTCGCCGTCCGGGCGCTGCGCGAGCGCGGACGCCGTGCACGACGGGTCCCAGTCGGACGCGCAGCCCATCTCGGTCTGGTGCGACCCCGGGACGGTCACGAGGAGCGCGTCCGCGGACGCCGCCGCCGCGCCCGCCACCGCGGGGAGGACCGGGGAGACGGCGAGGGCCGCACCCGCGAGGACTGCGGTGAGCCGGCGCGTCCGGAGGCCCGCAGCCGTTCGGTCGTCCGACAGTGGCGTGCGGGCTCGGGCTGGCCCGTCGGGGTGCGGGGACGTCCCCGGTGGGGTCAAGGACGGTCGGGCGGGCGACATCGGCTCTCCTTCGAGTCGGCTGCAAGTTGCACGTCATTGCGCAAGACTTCTGCAACCCTAGGAGCGTCACCCGGCCACGGCAACCCCCGGATCAGCCCCCGACCTGCTCCGAGAGGTCCAGCCACCGCTCCTCGAGCGAGGCCACCTCCTCCTCGAGATCACGCAGCGCGCCCGTCTGCTCGCCCAGCCACACGAAGTCCGACTGGTCGTGCTCCGCCATCGACACGTGCAGCCCGTCGATGTCCTTCTGCAGCCGCGTCAGGCGCCGGTCGATCGACTCGATCTCCTTGCGCGCCGCATGGAGCGCGGCCCCCGACAGCGCGGGCGTGGACGGGCGGGCCGGGGTCCCCGCGTGCGGGTCTACCATCCGCTCGCTCGTACCTCGGTCGCTCCCGCCAGACCCGCCACGACCCGCACGCGAGGACCCCGGACCGCCCTCGACGTCCCCGCCACCGACACCCTCCGCCCCCGTGCGCACCGGGTCGGCGGCGCGCAGGCGGAGGTACTCGTCCACGCCGCCCGGCAGGTGGCGGAACCGTCCGCCGAAGATGGCGTACTGCTGGTCGGTGACGCGCTCGAGCAGGTAGCGGTCGTGCGACACCACGATGAGGGTGCCCGGCCACGAGTCGAGGAGGTCCTCGATCGCGGTGAGCATGTCGGTGTCCATGTCGTTCGTCGGCTCGTCGAGGACGAGGACGTTCGGCTCGTCGAGCAGGATCAGCAGCAGCTGCAGGCGGCGGCGCTGGCCGCCCGAGAGGTCCTGGACGGGCGTCTGGAGCTGCGCGCTCGTGAACCCGAGACGCTCGAGGAGCTGCCCCGGTGTGAGGTCGCGGGCGCTCGACCCCGTACCGACCTGGTACGTCGTCCGCTTGCGGCCCACGACGTCGGACACGCGCTCGCGGCCCACGTCCTTCAGCTCGGCGAGCTCCTGCGTGAGCGTCGCGACGTTGACGGTCTTGCCGCGCTTGACCCGCCCGGACGTCGGGTCGAGCGCACCCGTGACCAGGCCCAGCAGCGTCGACTTGCCCGCGCCGTTCACGCCGAGGATGCCCGTCCGCTCGCCCGGCGCGATGCGCCACGTCACGTCGCGCAGGACCTCGCGGTCCGGCGTGGGGGAACCGTCCGCGGCCGGCGGCCCGGGGTACGAGACCGACACGTCGACGATGTCGACGACGTCCTTGCCGAGGCGGCTCGTCGCCAGGCGCGTCAGCTCGACCGCGTCGCGGATCGGGGGGACGTCCTCGATGAGCTGGTTCGCCGCGTCGATCCGGAACCGCGGCTTCGACGTGCGCGCCGGTGCGCCGCGGCGCAGCCACGCGAGCTCCTTGCGCATGAGGTTCTGACGCTTCTGCTCGACCACCGCGGCCTGCCGGTCGCGCTCGACGCGCTGCAGCACGTACGCCGCGTACCCGCCCTCGAACGGCTCCACGATCTGGTCGTGCACCTCCCACGTCGCGGTGCACACCTCGTCGAGGAACCAGCGGTCGTGCGTCACCACGAGCAGGCCACCCTGGTTCGACGACCAGCGACGCTTGAGGTGCTCCGCCAGCCACGTCACGCCCTCGACGTCCAGGTGGTTGGTCGGCTCGTCGAGGATCAGGACGTCCCAGTCGCCCACGAGCAGGTTCGCCAGGCCCACGCGACGACGCTGCCCACCGGACAGGTCACCGACCCGCCCCTCCCAGGGGAGGTCCGCGACGAGCCCCGTCACGACGTCGCGCATGCGGGCGTCCGACGCCCACTCGTGCTCCTCGCGGTCGCCGACGACGGCGTGGCGGACCGTCAGGTCGGGGTCGATCTCGCCCGACTGGTCGAGCATCCCGACGTGCACGTCCCGCCGGACCGTCACCCGGCCCGCGTCCGGCTCGGCGCGTCCGCCCAGCAGGTTGAGGAGGGTCGACTTGCCGTCACCGTTGCGTCCGACGATGCCGATCCGGTCGCCGTCCTCGACGCCCACGGTCACGGCGTCCAGGACGACCTTGGTCGGAAACTCGACGTGGAGGGACTCGCCCCCGAGTAGATGCGCCACCCCAGAAGGGTAGTCGCGACGTCGCGCCCGCCCGGCCGACCGTGCACCGACCGCCCTGCTGCAGCCCCCGCCCGCTGGTGGCGCGCGCCCCGCGTCGCCCCGCTTGCGCCCGTCGCGCTCGCACCCGTCCCGCGCACGCCCGTGCGCGGTGTGTTCGTGACGCACACCGCCGGAGCCGCCACGCGGTCGCGCCGCGTTCGTGACGTGGAGCACCCGAGCTGCGGCGCGGTCGGCGTCCGTGGGAGGTCTTCGGGCGAGATGGCGCGGTCCCCACGCCGGCTGCGGGGGCGCTCGCCGGCTGCTGTGGTGCGTGGCGTCACGAACGCGCCGGGACGGGGAGCGTCGCCATGCGGGCCACCGCTGTGCGGTCGGGTGCGGCGAGAGCGGCCCGCACGGCCCGGGGCACGATCGTCGGGTCGCCCATGACGTCCTCGAACGTGAAGCGCAGGACCACGAACCCCCGTGCGACGAGCTCGCGGTCGCGCCGCCGGTCCTCGCGGTACTCACCGCGACGGGAGTGGTACTCGAAGCCGTCGCACTCGACGATCACGTGCTCGACCTGCAGGTCCACCTCGCCCACGCCGACGTGGACGACGTGCGGCACCGGCGCGAAGCCGGCGTCGACCAGCGCGAGACGCGCGCGCGTCTCGAGGCCCGAGTCCACGCGTCCGTCCGCCAGGGCGAGCGCGGTCCACGCCGCACGGGGTGCGTTGGGCGCCAGGCACCGCGCGACGTCGGCCTTCGTCACGAGGTCGTCCTTCAGGGCGAGGTCGACCGCCTCGACGGCCTGGTCGCGCGGGCGGCACACGAGTGCCCGCGCGAGTGCGTGGGCGAGGGGTTGCACCGGGGCGAGCTGGTCGGGCGCCTGTGCGAGCAGGTGGGTGCGGTGGCGTCGGACGACGGCGAGCTCCGCCCGAGGCCAGCGGCTGCAGCTCTTGTCCAGGGGGACGGCGAGGTGCGTCTCTCGTGGCGCGTCGATGAGCTCGATCCCGTGGATCGCGACCGCGGTCACGCAGTCGACGTGGCCTCCGAACCGTGCCGCGGTGACGACGGCGGCGTGCGTCCCGGGCAGTGTGTACGTCGCGCGGGCCGCCCGGACGACGAGCCCGGCGCGGACGAGGTTGCGCAGCGTGTTCCGCTCGGCGTCGTCGCGGACCAGGTCGCGGTGCGCCGCCGCCCCGCCGAGGTCCCGGAGGCGGGCGAGGACGGTCGAGCTCAGCAGCGTCTGGAGAGTGGGCCGGCGGGGTGGCATCGCACCGTTGTGCCACGGGAGCGTCGTCCGCCGCCGCGCCCCGACGACCCGTTGGGGATGACCCCAGCGCGCGGGGGGTCTGTGCACGGGCGTCGGACGTCGTCTCGCCGGGGGTCTGCGCCAGGAGTCCTGCCCGCGCTCTCGTGGCGATCGTGTCCCGGGACCCTCTCCCGCGACCCCTCGTGGGAGCGCGCGGCGCCGACGTGAATGCTCGGGCCCGCCGCGGTGACCGGCGCGTTCGTGACGCGGAGCACCAGAGCTCTGCCGTGTCGAGGGCCGTTCGTGACGTCACGCAACACGACCCCCTCCGGCAGTCCCCGCAACACGGATCGCGCAGGAAGGCCGATCAGGAGGTGTCCGGACGACTCCGCGCCCACCCCCGGCTGAGGGCTGTGGTGCGTGGCGTCACGAACGCGAAGGGCGGGCGGTGGGTCGCGGGAGGGCTGTGGTGCGTGGCGTCACGAACGCGAAGGGCGGGCGGCGCCTTCGTGAGCGCGCGTCATGCCGGCGCCGGGACCACCGCGGGCTCGGGGGCGCGCTCGAGCCGCACGACGACGGCCTTCGACACGGGAGTATTCGACGTCTCCGCGACGGCGTCGAGCGGGACGAGCACGTTCGCCTCGGGGAAGTACGTGGCGGCGCACCCCCGCGCGCTCGGGTACGCGACGACGCGCAGCCCGGGCAGCACGCGGTCGACGCCGTCGGTGTGCTCGCCGTGCAGGTCGACGCGGTCGCCGTCGGCGAGCCCGAGGTCGGCGAGGTCGTCGGGGTTGACGAACACGACAGCACGCCCGTGCTTGATGCCGCGGTACCGGTCGTTCGGCGCGTAGACGGTGGTGTTGAACTGGTCGTGGGCGCGCACGGTCTGCAGGAGCAGGCGTCCGGCCGGCAGGTCGATGGCTTCGAGCGCGTTCACGGTGAGGTGCGCCTTGCCGTCGGACGTCGGGAAGGTGCGCGAGTCGCGCGGGCCGTGGGGCAGGACGAACCCGCTCTCGCGGCGGATCTTCGCGTTGTAGTCCTCGCACCCGGGCACGACGGCCGCGATGTGGTCGCGGATCGTGTCGTAGTCGCGCTCGAACGCGGCCCAGTCGACCGGACCGTCGCCCTGCGGCCGGCGTCCGAGCACCTCGCGGGCGAGCCGCGACACGATCGCCACCTCGGAGAGCAGGTTCGGTCCGACGGGCTCGACGGCGCCGCGCGAGGCGTGCACGGCGCACACGGAGTCCTCGACGGACACGAACTGCTCGCCGGACCCCTGCCGGTCGATCTCGGTGCGGCCGAGGCACGGCAGGATCAGGGCGGCGTCGCCGGTGACGGCGTGGGACCGGTTGAGCTTGGTCGAGACCTGGACTGTCAGCGCGGCGCGGGAGACCGCGGCCTCGGCGGCGGTGGTGTCGGAGATCGCGCCGACGAGGTTCCCGCCGAGCGCGAACAGCACCTTGGCCCGCCCGTCGGCGAGCGCGCGGATCGAGTCGACGGCGTCGAGCCCGTGGTGCCGCGGGACGGTGATGCCGAACTCGGCGTCGAGCGCGTCGAGGAAGCTCGCGGGCATCTGCTCCCAGATGCCCATGGTGCGGTCGCCCTGGACGTTGGAGTGCCCGCGGATGGGGGACGCCCCGGCCCCGGGCTTGCCGATGTTCCCGCGCAGCAGGAGGAGGTTGATGACCTCCTTGATGGTGGGGACGGCCTTCTTGTGCTGGGTGAGCCCCATGGCCCAGGTGATGATGACGCGGTCGGCGGCGAGGTACCGGTCCGCCAGCTCGTCGATCTCCTCGGTGCGTAGCCCCGTGGCGCGCAGGACCTCGTCCTCGTCGAGTGCGGCGAGGTGTGCGCGCAGGGCGTCGAGCCCCGTGGTGTGCTCGGCGAGGAACGCGTGGTCGAGGACGGTGCCGGGGGCGGCGTCCTCCGCGTCGAGCACCCGCTTCGAGACGGCTTGGAGGAGCGCCATGTCGCCGCCGAGGCGCACCTGGAGGAACTGGTCGGCGAGCTGGGTACCGCGTCCGAGGATCCCGCGAGGGCGCTGCGGGTTCTTGTACCGCAGGAGCCCGGCCTCGGGGAGCGGGTTGACGGCGACGATCTGCGCACCCTTGCCCTTGGCGTCCTCGAGCGCCGTGAGCATGCGGGGGTGGTTGGTGCCGGGGTTCTGCCCCATGATCACGATGAGGTCGGCCTGCTCGAAGTCGTCGTACAGGACGGTGGACTTGCCGACGCCGATGGTGTCGCCCATCGCGGCGCCGGTGGACTCGTGGCACATGTTGGAGCAGTCGGGCAGGTTGTTGGTCCCGAAGGCGCGGACGAAGAGCTGGTAGGCGAACGCCGCCTCGTTGGACGCCCGGCCGGAGGTGTAGAAGACGGCCTGGTCGGGGGTGTCGAGCGCGGTGAGGTGGTCGGCGACGATCGAGAACGCCTGCTCCCACGTGACGGGCGTGTACAGATCGGACCCCGGTGCTTTGTACACGGGGTCGACGAGCCGTCCCTGCTGGCCGAGCCAGTGCTCGGTGCGCCCGCGCAGCGACGACACGGGGTTGTCGCGCCAGAACGCCGGGTGGATCGTCAGCGGCGTGGCCTCCCAGTTGACAGCCTTCGCGCCGTTCTCGCAGAACTCGGCGGCCTTGCGGCGGTCCGGGTCGGGCCAGGCGCAGCTCATGCAGTCGAACCCGTGCTGGTGGTTCATGCGCAGCAGCAGCTTGGCCGACCGGGCGACGCCCATGCCGTGCAGCGACGGGTCGAGCGCGTGCAGGATGCCGGGCACGCCGGCGGCCCACTGCCGCGGCGGACGCACCTCGGGGTCCGGCCCCTCCTCGGGGGCTCCCGCCGCGCGCGGGACGCCCGGCTCGGACGTGCCCTGCGGCGTGGGGTGCGTGTTCGTGCTCATGCGGCGGCTCCGGTGCGGGGGGTGCGCTCCGGGGGAGCGGCGGACGACGGGTCGGGCGGGTTGTCGTGCACGTGCACGCGCGCGTCGGCGCCGTCGTGCGACGGGTCGCCGGCGTCGTCGAGGACGCGCTGCTCGCCCGCGTACACCACCATCGACCCACCGCGCAGGAAGCCGACGAGCGTGACCCCGACGTCCTCGGCGAGCTCGACCGCGAGCGACGACGGCGCCGACACCGCGGCCAGCACGGGGATCCCGGCGGTGTACGCCTTCTGCGTCAGCTCGAAGCTCGCCCGCCCGGACACCATGAGGACCGTGCCGCGCAGCGGCAGCCGACCTGACGTCAGGGCCCAGCCGACCACCTTGTCGACGGCGTTGTGGCGGCCGACGTCCTCACGCACGACGAGCAGCTCGCCCGTCGCCGCGTCGAACAGGCCGGCGGCGTGCAGCCCGCCCGTCTTCTCGAAGACCGCCTGGGTGGCGCGCAGCCGGTCCGGGAACGTCACGAGCAGGTCGGGTGCCACGCGGACGTCGTCGTCCCGGACCTCGAACGCCGACCGGGTGCGGACCGCGTCGATGCTCGTCCGGCCGCACAGACCGCACGCCGACGTCGTCAGGACGTTGCGCTCGAGGCTCGCGGACGGCCCCGGCACACCGGCGGCCAGCCGGACGTCCACGACGTTGTACATGTTCGGCTCGCCCGGTGTACCGGCGCACACCTGTGCCGTCGCGACGTCGGCAGCGCCGCCCACGACGCCCTCCGCCACGAGGTAACCCGTCGCGAGCTCGATGTCGTGCCCCGGCGTGCGCATCGTGACGGCGAGCCGGCGCCCGCCCACCCGGATCTCGAGCGGCTCCTCCGCCGCGAGGACGTCCTCGCGGCGCGACACGGACACCCCGTCCGGGGGATCGGTCCGCACCCTGACAACACGTCGACGAACGGTCACACGACTCATGACACCCAGGCCTAGCACCCCCGGTCGGCCGAGGCAACGACGAGCCGCCCTCCCGCACTGCGAGGGACGGCCCTCGGTGCCTATGGTCGAAGGACCGGAGCAGGGGACGAGGCAGCGCCTGGGCGAACCCCGGGCGCGTGGTCAAGGAGGATCACATGGCAGAGAAGAACCGCGCGGTCGCGTACAAGTCGGCCGGCACGGTCGAGGTCATCGACATCGACTACCCCACGTTCGAGCTCAAGGACGGCCCCGGCGTCAACCCCGCGAACGTCGGACGCAAGGTCCCCCACGGCGCGATCGTCAAGACCGTCGCGACCAACATCTGCGGCTCCGACCAGCACATGGTCCGCGGACGCACCACGGCACCGCCGGACCTCGTCCTCGGTCACGAGATCACCGGGGAGGTCGTCGAGGTCGGACCCGACGTCGAGTTCGTCAAGGTCGGCGACCTCGTGTCCGTGCCGTTCAACATTGCCTGCGGGCGCTGCAAGAACTGCAAGGAGCGCAAGACCGGCATCTGCCTCAACGTCAACCCCGACCGGCCCGGCAGCGCCTACGGGTACGTCGACATGGGTGGCTGGGTCGGTGGGCAGGCCAACTACGTCCTCGTCCCCTACGCGGACTTCAACGCCCTCGTGTTCCCCGACAAGGACCGCGCGATGGAGAAGATCCTCGACCTCGCCATGCTCTCCGACATCTTCCCGACGGGGTTCCACGGCGCCGTCACCGCAGGCGTCGGCGTCGGGTCCACCGTGTACGTCGCCGGAGCCGGACCCGTCGGGCTCGCCGCCGCGACCGGCGCCCAGCTGCTCGGCGCGGCCGTCGTCATCGTCGGCGACATGAACGCCGACCGGCTCGCACAGGCCCGCTCGTTCGGGTGCGAGACCGTCGACCTCACGAAGGGCGCCCCCGAGGACCAGATCGAACAGATCCTCGGCGTCCCCGAGGTCGACTGCGGCGTCGACGCCGTCGGCTTCGAGGCCAAGGGACACGGATCCGACTCCGACCACGAAGCACCCGCGACGGTCCTCAACTCCCTCATGGACATCACTGCCGCCGGCGGCGCGCTCGGCATCCCCGGCCTCTACGTCACCGGCGACCCCGGCGGCATCGACGAGGCCGCCCAGAAGGGTTCGCTGTCCCTCAGCCTCGGCACCGGGTGGGCCAAGTCGCTGTCGTTCACGACCGGGCAGTGTCCCGTCATGAAGTACAACTACGGGCTCATGCAGGCGATCCTGCACGACCGCGTCCACATCGCGAAGAACGTCAACGCGACCGCCATCGGGATCGAGGACGCACCGCGCGGGTACGCCGAGTTCGACTCCGGGGCAGCGCAGAAGTTCGTGATCGACGCGAACGGGTACCTGGGGTCGTAGGTCGGTGTCGTCCGGTCGTCGCCGGGCGTCGGGGCGTCGGCTTGGGGCGCGGGTGGGGAGGTCGCCCGGTCTCCGTCCGGCCCCTCGTGCCTCGGGGCCTCCCGCCAGACCCGCCACGACCGGGCGACACACCTCCCCACTCCCGTCCGTGAGCGTCCGCGTACGTGCCTCGCGCGTCGCGGGCGGGCGGGCTCGGGGCGTCACGGTTCGTGACGCCAGCCACCACAGCGACCTCTTCTCGGGGTCGGTGACGGCGGCCCGGTGGTCGGGGCCGGCGTGATTCCGCGCGGGGCACTCACCGGGACGGTCGACGCGTCCTCGTCGGCGGCGGACGCGGCGAGAGGCTGTGGTGCTCCGCGTCACGAAGCAAGCCGTCAGGTCAGGCCGCGGTGGGGCGGCGGGTGGCGGTCGCGGTCAATCCGCACGCTGTCATGACGCTCAAGGAGCCGAGGACGACGAGCAGCGGAGTCGTCCAGCTGTCCGAGGCGGTGTGGACCGCGCCCACGACGGACGGTGCGGTCGCGGCGACGACGTACCCGAGGGTCTGGACGGTCGTCGACATGGTCCGGGCCTCGTGGTGGTCGGCGGTGCGGGTCGCGACGAGCGAGAAGATGACGGTGAAGTTCCCGCCCTGCGCGACGCCGGCGAGCGACACCCACACCACCCACGCGGACGGCGCGACGAGCAGCCCGACGGGCAGGGTGAGCCAGAACGCGCAGAGCACCGTGAGCACCGCGGTCGTGGGGACGCGTCGGCGTAGTGCGGCGGGCACGGCGAGCGCACCGACGATGCCGAAGGCCTGGAACAGCGCGGCGGCGACGCCGGAGCCGCCGCCCGAGAGGTGCACGGACTCCTCGAGGATCGAGGGGAGCCACGCCGTCACGCCGTAGTAGCCGAAGGACTGCCCGGCGAACGTGCCGACGAGCAGCCAGGTCAGCGGTCGGCGCAGCACGGACCGTTCGTCGGCGGCAGCGCCCGCGTGGCCGCCCGCCGACTTCCGGACGACGTCGGGGCGCTCGCCCAGCCGTCGGACGGCGGCCCGCCACGGGAACCACGCGACGGGGACGAACACGGCCCAGACGACGAGCGCCCACCGCCACCCGACGAGCCCGGCGATCGGTGCGGTCAGGGCGGTCGTGGCGACGGACCCGAGGTTGAGCGCCGCGGTGTAGAGGCCGGTGACGCGGGCCGCCGACCCGGGGAAGTCACGGGCGATGACGACCGGCACGGAGATGTTCCCGGCGGCGATCGCGACGCCGATGACGATGGTCCCGGCGACGGCGCTGGGGAAGCCGCCGACGGACCGCACGAGGGTGCCGACGAGCACGGTGACGAGCGCGCCGGACATGACGGTCTCGACTCCGAGCCGCCGGACCAGCGTCGACGCGAGGGGCGACGCGACCGCGAAGCACAGGACGGGCAGACCGGTGAGGAGGCCGACCTGGGCGGCGGTCAGCCCGAGGGCCGACTCGACGTCGCGGACGACGGGCGCGAGCGCCGTGATGGGGCTGCGGAGGTTGAGGGCGTACAGGAGGATCGCGACGAGCAGCAGCCCGCCCGCTCCACCCGCCGCTGCTGCGCGGGGTCGGGAGGGGGTGGTCACCGTGCCATCTTCTCCCGAGCGGAGGAGTGCGGCGGACCGGAGCGCGGGACGCGGGACCCCGGGTCGGGTCAGGCGTCGAAGGGGGCGACGAGCGTGCGCAGCAGGTCGGCGAGCGCGGGGCGGTCGGCGGTGGGCAGCACGTCGAGGAGGCGGTGCTCGACGGCGAGCAGGTCGGTGAGCGCGCCGTCGACGGTGCGCAGCCCGTCGCCGGTGAGCTCGACGAGGATGCCGCGGCGGTCGTCGGGCGACCGGTGGCGTTCGACGAGGCCGCGCTGTTCGAGCCGGTCGATGCGGTTGGTCATGGTGCCGCTGGTCACGAGGGTCTGCTGGACGAGCGCGCCGGGGGAGAGACGGTAGGGCTCACCGGCGCGGCGGAGCGCGGACAGGACGTCGAACTCCCAGGTCTCGAGGTCCCAGGACGCGAAGGCGCTGCGGCGGGCGAGGTCGAGGTGGCGGGCGAGGCGGGAGACGCGGGACAGGACGGTGAGCGGCTCGACGTCGAGGTCGGGTCGGACGCGCTGCCAGGCCTCGACGATGCGGTCGACCTCGTCGGGCCGCGTCGGGGTCTCGGGGCTGTCCATGCGCCGACTCTAGTCCTCTTGACGTCAAGACTCTTGATGCCTCGCCGCCCCTCGAGGACAGCTGACGCTCAGGCCGCGCGGAGCGCGTCCCGCACGCGCACCTTCGCGCCGGTGCGCAGGACGGCGTTGGAGTAGATCCGTGCGGCGAGCCACACCAGCGCGGGGACCAGCACGAGCGACAAGCCCAGTGAGACGAGCACCTGCCACGTGTCGACGGTGCCGAGGGCGACCCGGATCGGCATGACGAGCGGTGCGCAGAACGGGATGTAGCTGAGCGCCACGACGATGGGGTTGTCGGGGTCCCACGGGGCGATCGAGATGCCGACGACGTAGGGGATCACCATGAACAGGATCATGGGCCCGACGACGGACCCGACGTCCTCCTGGCGCGAGACGAGGGATGCGAGCGCGGCGACCGCGAACGCGTACATGACGAACCCGACGACGAAGAACACGAGGGACCACAGCGCGCTCGCGCCGAGGTCGATGTCGCTCGTGTCGACCAGCCCGAACGCGCTGGCGCTCGCGACCCCGCCGACGACCACGACGGCGACCTGCACGAGCCCGACGACGCCGATGCCGAGGACCTTGCCGACCATGAGCTGCCAGGGTCGGATGGTGGCGAGGAGCAGCTCGACGACGCGGCTCGACTTCTCCTCGACGACGCCCTGCGCGACCATCTGCGCGCACGTCTGGAGCGTGAGGAACAGCAGGATCCCGGCGACGTACCCGGCGACGACCTGCGCGCCGTCGCGGGCGGGCTCGGGGTTGAGGGCGTGCACGTCGAGGGTCGCGCCGGCGACTTCTTGCGAGACCTGTGCGGGGTCGCCGCCGAGGCGGGTGACGGCGTCGGCGAGCGCGGTCTGCTGCCGCAGCCCGGTGAGCACGGTGGTGGCCTGGGCGTCGAGGTCCTTCTCGACGACGACGGTGAACGCGGGCAGGTCGCCGGTGAGCGCGGCGTCGAGGGAGCCGTCCTCCACGCCCGCGGTCGCGGCGGCGTCGTCGGCGACCTGACGGGTGCTGACGTCCAGCCCGGCGGCCTCCGCGGTGGCCTCGAGGGGTGCAGCGAGCGACGCGGTCTGCGGCGTGAGGCCCACGACCTGCGCGGACGACGAACCCTGCGCGAGGTGCAGGACGAGCCCTCCCGCGACGACCGCGGCGAGCAGGAGCGCGGTGGTGATGAGGTAGGCGCGGGACCGGAGGCGTGTGGTGATCTCGCGCCCGGCGACGAGGGCGACGGGCCCGTTCATGCGGCCGCCCCCGTCCCGCCGGCCGCGTGGTCGGACGCGTCGCCCTCGTCGCCGGGCTCGTCGTCCGCACCCGTGGCCGCGACGACGTCGCGGTACAGGTCGACGAGCGAGGGCCGCACGCGGGTGAACTCCCGCACGGGCCCGGCGTCGAGCGCTGCGCGCAGGACAGCCTGCTCGGCACCGTCGGCCGCGTCGGGCGCGAGCTCGAGCACGGTCCGCGGGCCGTCCGTCGACACGACCGTGACGCCGGGCAGCGCGAGCGCCCAGCCCGGCGCCCGCTCACCGTCGCCGTCCGCACCCCCGGTTCCGCCGCCCTCGTCGACGCCGCCTCCGCCGCCGGACGGTGGCCCGTCGACGAGCCACCGCTGGGTGGGCGTGGTGCGCAGGTCGTCGATGGTCCCGACCGCGACCGTCGTCCCGTCGCGGATGATGCCGACGCGGTCGCAGAGCCGCTCGACGAGCTCGAGCTGGTGGGACGAGAAGATCACCGGCACGCCCGCCTCGGCACGCTCGCGCAGCACGCCGGACATGACGTCCACGGCGACGGGGTCGAGCCCGGAGAACGGCTCGTCGAGCACGAGGATCTCGGGGTGGGTGACGAGGGCGGCGGCGAGCTGGACGCGCTGCTGGTTGCCGAGGGACAGCTTCTGCACCTCGTCGTCGCGGCGCGCGGCCACGCCGAGGAGCTCGGTCCAGTGCTCGGTCGCGGCGCGCGCCTCCGACGTGCTCATGCCGTGCAGGCGCGCGAGGTAGACGAGCTGTTCGCCGACCTTCATCTTGGGGTAGAGCCCGCGCTCCTCGGGCATGTAGCCGATGCGCCGCCGGACGTCGAGGTCGACGGGGCGTCCGTCCCACCGGACCTCGCCGGCGTCGGCGGCGAGCACGCCGAGCGTGATGCGCATGGTGGTGGTCTTGCCGGCGCCGTTGGAGCCGACGAACCCGAAGATCTCCCCGCCGTGCACGTCGAACGTCATGTCGCGCAGCGCGCGCACGGAGCCGTAGGACTTGTCGAGGTGGTCGATCTCGAGAGTGGGCACGTCCGACATCTCAGCACGAACCACCGACGCCGTCGACCCTCCGGGGGTTCCCCGGCGGGTCGACGGCGGGTCGACGGCGGCAGGACGGTGCCGGGAGCGGGTCAGCGGGTCGCGATCCTCCGGCGCACGACGAGCAGGACGGCGCCTGCTGCGACGAGCACCGCGCCGACACCGAGCGGGGCGAGCGACGCGCCGGTCTCGGCGAGCCCGCCGGACGAGCCGCCGTCGGAACCCTCGCCCGTGCCGGGGGTGCCGGTGCCGGCGGACGCCGTCGGCACGACGAGCGGCAGATCGGTGTCCGTGGACGTGGGCGTGACGGGTGCGGTCGTGGTGGACGACCCGGTCGGGGTCGGGGTCACCGTGGGCGTGACGGGCGGCGTGGGCGTCACGGTCGGCGAGTCGGTCGGGGTCGCGGGCGTGGTGGTCGAGTCGGTCGGGGACGGTGCGGGCCGGCAGTCGGCGGCGGAGAGATACGTGTGGATCTCGCCGCCCGCGGTGACGAGCGCCTTCGCGACGACCTGGCCCTCGACGGGGCTGTTCGCGTCCAGGGTGAGGTCGACGTCGGGGGCGAGGACCGACCCGGTGACGAGGTCGCCCGTCACGACGGCGGAGCGTGCGCCCGTGAGGTTCCAGGTGACGTACGGGGCCCACGGGTTCGGGTGGTCCGCGTCGGGCTGGCCGGGCATGGCCTCGCCGCGCAGGGGCGGGATGCGGACGGACAGGTCGTCGGGACCGGTGACGTCGACGACGAAGGGCGTGTCGGCGCTCGGGGTCGTGCCGGCGAACTGCAGGCTGGTGGAGGCGTCGAGGTCGGCGGCGGAGACCCGCAGCACGTTGACGACGCCCGGGGTGAGCGTGACGACACCGCGGTCGCCGTCGGCGGCGAGGGTGGCGGTGCCGGCCGCGGTGTCGGTGCCCGTGCCGTCCTGCAGCGCGCGTCCCTGTGCGAGGAGCGCGGGGAAGAGGTCGGTGACGACGGACGCGGCGCCCGGGTCGGTGACGGCATGGTCGCCGTCGAGGGTCTGGCCGGCCGCTGGGTCGACGTCGATCCACGGCGCGGGGTCCTGGCCGCGGTCGGTGACGTACAGCCGGTCGAGGTCGGACCGCGCGGCGAGGGAGAGGCCGGTCGTGTCGCCCATCTTGACCGCGCCGACGTGGTCGTCGGCGCCGGTGACGTCGTCGCGCGACGTGACTTTCAGGGTGCCCGTCGAGCTCTGGACGAGCGTGCCGCCGACGAGCAGCCGCGTGGGGTCGCCGTCGACGACGGGCAGGTCGTAGCCCGGGGGCGTCAGGCCGGACGTGTGGATGAGGGCGTGCGCACCGGACAGCGTGAGGTCGCCGCCGACGCCGATCGAGCCCTCGGTCTCGGCGTTGCCGAACGTCATGTCGTCCTGCACGAGGACGGTGAAGCCGCCGGTGTCGAGGACGGGGCACACGGTGGTCGCGGCGCCCGCGGACGAGGCCACGGCGCCGATCACGAGCGGGACGACGAGCGCTGCCCCCGCTGTGGGGAGCAGCACGCGGACGACGGACGGGAAGGAACGCACGGAGGCCCCATTCTGGAGTTGTCGGCGACGGGCGGCACGACCGGGTGCCGGGCGCACCATATCCGCCGGGCCTGGCGGTTCGCGGACAACCGTCCGGGTGAGTTGCCGGGAACGTGCGGTCTGTCAGCCTTCGTCACCGTGTGGTGTCGGCGACATCCGTGCGGATCACGTCGGGGTGGTGAGGTGCGGTCGCTTCTCGAGCCCCGACAGCCCGTTCCAGGCGAGGTTCACGAGGTGCGCGGCGACGTCGGCCTTCTTGGGGCGTCGTGCGTCGAGCCAGTACTGCCCGGTGAGCGCCACCATGCCGACGAGCATCTGCGCGTACAGCGACGAGACGCGCGGGTCGAGGCCGCGGGACCGGAACTGGTCGGCGAGCAGGTGGTCGACCTGGGTCGCGACGTCGCCGATGAGGCTCGAGAACGTGCCGGTGGCCTGGGCGACGGGGGAGTCGCGCACGAGGATGCGGAACCCGTCCTCCGAGTTCTCGATGTAGGTCAGCAGCGCGAGCGAGGCCTGCTCGAGCAGCACCTTGGGGTGGCCGCGGGACGTGAGCGCGCCCGTCAGCGCCGCCGTGAGCGCCTGGACCTCGCGGTCGACGACGACGGCGTAGATGCCCTCCTTGCCACCGAAGTGCTCGTACACCACGGGCTTGGACACCTCGGCGCGCTGCGCGATCTCCTCGACGCTCGTCCCGTCGAAGCCCTTCTCGGCGAACAGGCCACGGCTGACGGCCACGAGCTGCTCGCGTCGCTGGCTGGCCGTCATGCGCGAGCGGGGGGCGCGACGGGACTCGGAGGAGGGCACCTGCCCATTCTGCCGTGTCTGCGCACGGACGCGCCGGTGCGGGACCGGCGGCGGCACCTGGCAGACTAGGGGCGACGAGCCCGCCGTGAGCCGTCGACCATCCGCCTTGGTGTAATCGGCAGCACAAGGGTTTTTGGTGCCCTTGGTCCAGGTTCGAGTCCTGGGGGCGGAGCGTTCACACATGATGGGAGCCAGCGTGACCCAGACCAGCGAAACGACCGCGACCGGGACGACCGCCGACGGGACCGACGAGTCGGGGGCGCCCTCGCTCGCCGCGGTCGTCGTGCTCGCCGCAGGGCAGGGCACCCGGATGCGGTCGACGACCCCGAAGATGCTGCACGAGGTGGGCGGTCGCTCGCTGCTCGGGCACGTGCTGACCGCGACGACGAGCCTCGACGCGCGGCGGACGGCGGTCGTCGTGCGTCACCAGGCCGCGGTGGTGGCCGAGCACGCGCGCGGCTTCCTGCCGGACGCCCTCATCGCCGAGCAGGGCGACGTCATGGGGACGGGGTCCGCGGTCCGGGCGGCGCTGTCCGTGCTGGACGCCGCCGCGCACGCGGAGCAGGCGGCCCGCGGCGTCGTGCCGAACGGTCACGAGGGTCAGGTGCTGGACGACGGCGTCGACGGCGCCGTGCTGGTCGTGGCCGGCGACCTGCCGCTGCTCGACGGCGGGACGCTCACGCAGCTCGTCGCGGCGCACACGGCCGACGGCAACGCGGTGACGGTCCTCACGACCGTCCTGGACGACGCGACAGGCTACGGCCGGGTCGTGCGAGAGCCCGGGACGGGCGACGTGCTGCGCATCGTCGAGCACCGTGACGCGTCCGAGGACGAGCGGGCCATCGGCGAGATCAACTCGTCGGTCTACGTGTTCGACGCCGCCGTGCTGCGGCGCGGCCTGGCGGCGATCACGACGGACAACGCGCAGGGCGAGCTCTACCTGACGGACGTGGTGGCGCACGCGCGGTCCGGCGGCGGCACCGTGCGCGCCGTCATCGTCGACGACCCGTCGACGGTCGAGGGCGTCAACGACCGGGCGCAGCTCGCGGTCCTGGGAGCCGAGCTGAACCGTCGGACGCTGGAGCGCTGGATGGCGGACGGCGTGACGGTCGTCGACCCGCGCACGACGTGGGTCGACGTGGACGTCGAGCTCGCCGAGGACGTCACGATCCTGCCGGGCACGCAGCTCCACGGTGCGACGACGGTCGCGCGCGGTGCGACGGTCGGTCCGGACACCACGCTGCGCGACGTCGAGGTCGGCGAGGACGCGTCGGTCGTCCGCACGCACGCTCTGCTGTCCGTGATCGGGGCGCGCGCGAGCGTCGGCCCGTTCGCGTACCTGCGGCCGGGGTCCGTCCTCGGGGAGGGCGGCAAGATCGGCACGTTCGTCGAGACGAAGAACGCGGACATCGGTGCGGGCGCCAAGGTGCCGCACCTGTCGTACGTGGGTGACGCGACGATCGGCGAGGAGACCAACATCGGCGCCGCGTCGGTGTTCGTGAACTACGACGGAGTCCGCAAGCAGCGGTCGACCATCGGGGCGCACGCGCGCACCGGGGCGGACAACCTGTTCGTCGCGCCGGTGCACGTGGGCGACGGCGCGTACACCGCCGCGGGCTCCGTGATCCGCCAGGACGTGCCCGCGGGCGCGCTCGGCGTGAGCGCGGGGGCGCAGCGCAACATCGAGGGCTGGGTCCAGCGGCGTCGTCCGGGCACCGCGGCCGCCGAGGCCGCGGCGCGGGCCGCCGGGGGCGCGGCGCGGGCCGCCGAGACCGAGCCGGCGGACGGTGCGCCGCGCGCGTCCGTGGCGACGGGCACCCTGCCGGCGCTCGGCGCCCAGGCGATGCGCGAGCTGGACCGGCATGCTGTGGCTGCACAGACTCCGCCGCCGACGTCACCGCACTCGGAGGCGTTGCGCGAGGAGATCACCACCCGCACCGAAGGGGGCACCGACCGATGAGCACGCTGCTGACCGGCGAGAAGAACGGGAAGACGCTGGCTTTCGCGTCGGGGCGGGCGCACCCGAGCCTCGCGCAGGACGTCGCGCGCGAGCTGGGTGTCGACGTGCTCCCGACGACCGCGTACGACTTCGCGAACGGCGAGATCTACGTGCGCTTCGGCGAGTCGGTGCGCGGCGCCGACATGTTCCTCCTGCAGAGCCACACGGCGCCGATCAACCAGTGGATCATGGAGCACCTGCTCATGGTCGACGCCGCGAAGCGCGCCTCGGCGCGCACGATCACGGTCATCATCCCGTTCTACGGGTACGCCCGGCAGGACAAGAAGCACCGTGGTCGTGAGCCGATCTCGGCCCGCCTCGTCGCCGACCTGTTCAAGACCGCCGGTGCGGACCGCATCATGGGCGTCGACCTGCACACCGCGCAGATCCAGGGCTTCTTCGACGGCCCGGTCGACCACCTGTGGGCCATGCCGATCCTCACGGACTACGTGCGCACCCGCGTGGACGTCTCGAACGTCACCGTCGTGTCGCCTGACGCCGGCCGCATCCGCGTCGCGGAGCAGTGGGCCGCGAAGCTCGGCGGCGGCCCCCTCGCGTTCGTGCACAAGACGCGCGACATCTCCCGGCCCAACCAGGCCGTCGCGAACCGCGTCGTCGGTGACGTCGAGGGCAAGGACTGCGTGCTCGTCGACGACCTCATCGACACGGGCGGCACGATCGCGGAGGCCGTCAAGGTCGTCACCGCGGCCGGCGCGAAGTCCGTCATCGTGGCCGCGACGCACGGCGTGCTGTCCGACCCGGCGGCGCAGCGCCTGTCCGAGTGCGGCGCGCGCGAGGTCGTCGTGACCGACACCCTGCCGATCAGCGCGGAGAAGAAGTTCTCCAACCTGACCGTCCTGTCGATCGCCCCCGTGATCGCCCGCGCGATCCGTGAGGTGTTCGACGACGGCTCGGTCACGAGCCTGTTCGACGGCAACTCCTGACCGTCGGAGCGATGGGGAGTAGTCCCCATCGGTCACTGTGTGCTCCCCCGGTACGGTTGCGGGTCATGGGCTGCAGCAGGGGGTTGTGGGTGCGGATGGCGTCGGCTGGAGCGGCCGCGAGGAGTGATCTGCGGTGAGTCGTCCGTCTGATTGGTCGCCGGTGGGTCTGGATATCGATCCGACTCCGGGTGATCCGGTGCTGGTGCTGGCGGGTGGGCGGGACTACCTGGATGTCGCGTCGGCTATTGATGATGCGGCGTCGGCTCTGGACCGGTTGTCGGTCGACGGGACGGTGTCGGCGGCGGTGGATGCGGTGATGGACCGCAAGGAAGATGTCATCGCTGACATCCGCAAGGCGCACTGCCGGTACGAGGCGGCGGGGAACGCGTTGGTGTCGTATGCGGGGGTGCTGGACCGGGTCCAGTCGGACACCCTGGCGGCGTTGAACACGGCGATCACCGCGTTGGACGACTCTGCGGCCGCGACCGGGACCAAGTCGCGGTGGCAGCAGCTCGCGGACGACGCCACCGACCCGCACGAGAAGACCGTTTACCAGCACAAGGCCGATCTTGCGGGCGACCGGGTCTCCGCGGCGCACGGTGCGGTCAACGCGGCGAAGGGCGACATCGACACCGCCGTCCACGATCGTGACCGGGCGGCGGACAACGCGATCTCCCAGATCGAGGAGATCACCTCTCATGATGATCTGAACGACTCCTGGTGGGACAACTGGGGTTCCAAGGTCGTCGCCGCCATCGCGGACATCGCCGATGTCATCTCCCTGGTCACCGCCGCAGACGGTGACTCACCGGCGGGCACGACTCGTCTCGCCGCCATCGACCTCGATGACCGCCACGAGACCGTCTACAACATCCACGTCCACACCCACCACACCTACTACGTCCTCGCCGGCACCATCCCGGTCCTCGTCCACAACGCCGCCGGGCACGACGAGGCAGCTCGGGAGGCAGCCAAGAAGGCGGCCAACGACGTCATTACCAACGTCAAGGGCGCGAGCGGCAAGGACATCGATGAGGTCCGCGGGATGATCCCCGCTGACTGGTCTGCCACGACGCCGAAGAAGGTTCCGCCAGGAGGCACTGCGACGAAGTACGAACCACCGATCAAGAACACCGGACAGCAGATCATCTACGAGAGCGGCTGGCCGGGGCATCCTGACCCGCTTCACACAGGGCCCTACCTGCGGGTCAGCGACGGCCGTGGGGCGCCGGTCCGTGTCCCCTTGGCAGGGAATCCAACGCTGGCAGGAGGTTCACAGTGAACGCAGCGGAGATCGACATCCTGTGGCTCGGGTACGAGGACGTCTCGGGTCTCTGGGAGGTGACGTGGGGGGACGACGACGGTACCGAACCGTCTCGCACAGCGCGTCGTGGCGACCTGTTCGTGACCCTCCTCTCCGACGGCCTGATCGACGTGACCACCGGGCCGCCATCCGCCGACTTCGACGCGGCGCACCACCTGGCCCCTGACGAAGTCCGTGAGCTCCTGCGCGATCCTCGCTCGTGGCGTGGCCCACAGCTGGACGACGACGGACAGCACGTGCTGCTCTTCCGGACCACCGAGGCGGGACTCGCCGCCTACCGTGCGGCGACGGGGTGGAGAGCTGGCGGCGCGGAACCTCGGGGCTGAGGTCAGGCGTGTGAAGAGCTGCAGTAGACGGCGTTGTAGCTGTGCATCGCGGGGTCATCCGTTGCGTCGAATCGCTGGGTGCCCTTGCGCCGGATGACGAGCGACGACAGATTGTCAGTGGCGCGTCATCACGCCGGCAGCTCGATCGTCAGGGCCCACTGAACCTCCCGCCCCGTAGGGCGTCGTCGAGGCGTTCTGCGTGAACGAGACCGCGGAGACTGTCGTGGGGCTCCGGTCCGGCGTCGCCGAGCTGCTGTCGAGCGGTTCCGACCAGGCGCGGATGCGGGAGATCTGGCTCCGCCGCGGACGTGCGGACTGGAATCCGACGACTGACGGCTGGGCGAGCGTCCGCGCCTGGTTCGAAGCCGTCGAGCAGGTGGTGTCGTGATGCGTCCCGAGCGCTTCGCCCCAGCCGCCTGAGCCTGGGGATCCTTCACGCCAGCCCCTGGACCACTTCCGGCACCCGGGCGTCACGAGCGGCCACCTCGGGATGGAGGACGGCGACCCGGTGCGTCCACCGGTCGAGCCTGTCCGCGAGGTGGACGGCGTCGTGCTCGCCGTACGGGGTGGTGCGTCCCGTGACCACGTCGACGAGGGTGGCGACGAGGTCCGACCTCCCGGTCTCGTCCGCGACCGCTGCGGCGAGCGCCGCCGTCGACAGGATCGTGGTGGGCGTGAGCGCGTGCAGGACCTCGACCGCCCAGGGGACGAGGGCGTCGTCGTCCGTGAGCGACGCGGCCAGCACCGCCACGTCCTGGATCGCGACCACCTCTGCGGTCGCGGCGCCGAGCAGCATGCCCAGGTCGCGGGCGGACGTGCGGCGGAGCGCGACGGCCGACGTGAGCGCCGCGCCACGCAGCCGGTCGGCGAACGGCGCGAGGAGTGGCAGACCCAGCAGGTCCGTCCGACGGTCCGCACCGAACGCCGTGCGGAACTCGTCCGTGGACCGCAGCCCCTCGAGCTGCGGGTCGTGCCACATCCAGGCGTCCAACGACGGCGCGGCCTGGGCGAGCCGCAGCGCGCCGACGGCACGGTCGACCATCGACGTCGACGGCTCGTCGCAGTACGTCGCGATGGCGCACGCGAGCGTGTAGTAGCCCTTGGGGCTGCGCGCCAGCCCGTCCGCCGCCGACTCGGGGTCGAGGTCGGGCAGGGTCCCGTCCCGCTGCGACCTCCCCAGCCCGCTGCGTCGCTTCATCGCCTTCAGGGTGCGACGGTCGTCCGGGTCGTCCGGGTCGTCCGGTCGGTACCGGGCGCGGTCCACGACGAGCCGGACGAGCGGTGCGGCGCACCCTCGAAGGTCGTCGAAGAGGGCGGGCGCGGGCATCCCGGACGACCGTGGCGGCCGGGAACCCCACCAGGCGTGCCTGCTCGTGGCCTCCGCCTCGATCTCGGCGAGCCGGCGGACCAGGTCCATGGCGTCCTCGGAGTCCTGCGGCGTGAACGCGACGCCGCTCAGCGTGCCGTCGACGCCGACCGACGACCTCGCGAAGGCCGCGTTCACGTCGACGCTCAGTCGCGTGTACATCGCCCGGAGCGCCAGCGAGCGGTACTCGTCCCCGTCGAGCCGGTGCGCGAGCACCTCGGTGAGCCACCCCCGGTACGCGCGCAACACGGCCGGGTCCTGCGTGTAGCGCATGGTGACGTTGTGGTAGGCGAGCTGCGCGAGCCAGTTCCCGGGGTCGCGCTCGAGGGCACGGGCGAGGATCCGTGCCTGCTCGTCGCGGTCGTCCTGGAAATCGGTCGTGGCGACGTAGTGCAGGCCGAGGCTGCGCCAGTCCGTCGTGCCGCACAACCCGCGGAACTTGTCCGGGTACGACCGGGCCATCGCCGTCATGACCGCCGCGGCGGCGAACCGCTGCAGGTCGCCCCCGACGTCGAGCACCTTGCGGTCGACGACGGCTGCGCCCTTCTGGCGCCCGTTGCGCGTCACGGTCACGGCCAGGGTGTCCTCGTCCACGATGTCCACCAGCGCGCGCCAGGGCGACGACCCGAGGACCGCCTGCACCAGGCCGAGCGCGAGCTGCGCCAGCTTGCCCTGGGGCAGGTCGCCGATCACGCCGGCGAGGCTGCTGACGTCGGAGCCGCGGGGGACCTCGAGGCCGCGGGGCGCGCTCGCACCGAGGTCGGCCAGGAGGGCCGTGATGTGCGCGGACGACGTGGACGCGTCCGACCCGTCGGGCGCGGTCACCGTGACCGTGAGGCGCAGCCGGGTCGCGAGCCACCAGGCACCGAGGACGATCGCCCCGGCGGCCAGCACGATCCCCGCCAGGACGACCTGTCCGCCGCGCGCCGCCGTCCCGAACGTCAGGAGCGCGGCCGAGCCGAGCGCGAGGACGGCGGCGGACGTCGCGGTGCGGCTGCGCTCCTGCAGCGGGGGCCAGTCCGGTGCCACGATCACGAGCAGGCGGGCCAGGCCCGCGATCACCGCCAGGACGACGAGCGCCGCGAGAGCCACCTGACCCAGCGGCTGCAGGTCGTGCGTCAGGAAGGACTGCCACTGGGCGTACAACGACTCGGGTGTCGTTCCCGTCGCGGCACCCGGGATCGGGTCGCGCAGACGGTCAGGGGCGAGCTGCATCGGAACCTCCGGGCACCGAGCGGCAGCGGCAGGGGGCGTCGCTGCTCACCTGGACGGAGGGCAGCCGGCGGCGGCGTGATACGCGTTCGCCGCGCCGGAGCCCGGACAGGCTCCTAGCCTCGGAGCATGGGCGTCGTCACCCCCGGGTTCCACGGCCGGCCGCGACCGCACGGCGTCGCGCTCCCGCCCGGCCAGTACGTCGAGCAGGGCTTTCCCGTGCTGTCCGCCGGTCCCACCCCGAACGTGCACCTCGACCGGTGGAGGTTCGAGGTCGTCACCGAGCGCGGCGACCGGCAGGGGTGGACCTGGGACGAGTTCCTCGCCCTCCCGCAGGAGACGTTCACCACCGACATCCACTGCGTCACCCGGTGGTCGAAGTTCGGGACCCGGTGGACCGGGGTGTCGCTCGACACCCTGCTCGCCGACGTCGAGTCCATGGCCGATTACGCCATGGCGGGCTCCTACGGCGGGTACACCACCAACGTGCCCGTGCAGGACCTCCTCGGGGGCAAGGCGTGGGTCGTCCACGCGTACGACGACAAGCCGCTCCCCGCCGAGCACGGCGGACCGGCGCGCCTGCTCGTCCCGCACCTCTACCTCTGGAAGTCCGCGAAGTGGGTCCGGTCGCTTGAGCTGATGCTCACCGACCGGCACGGGTTCTGGGAAGGCCTCGGCTACCACGACCACGGCGACCCGTGGCACGAGCAGCGCTACCAAGGCGACTGACGGGGCGACGGACCAGATGACGGAGACGGCACTGCGCCTCGGGGCGCGCGTCGGGCCCCTGCCCGGGTGGCAGCTCGCGACGCTCGTCGACGCGTGGGACGAGAGCCCGTCCGCGCGCACGCTCGTGCTCGAGGTGCCGACGTGGCCCGGGCACCTGGCCGGGCAGCACCTCGACGTCCGGCTCACGGCGGAGGACGGGTACCGGGCGGAGCGGTCGTACTCGATCGGGGCCGGGGCCGGGGCCGGGATCGCAACGGTGGTTGAGGGGTCGGGGTCGTCGCGCGCGGGCTACCATCCGGCGCCTCGTTCCTCGGCGCCTCCCGCCAGCCCCGCCACGCCCGCGCGCGACGACCCCGACCCCGCCCTCTCGACGGACGTGCCGCGGGTCGAGATCACCGTGCAGCGGGTGCCCGGCGGGGAGGTGTCCGGGTACCTGACCGACCCGGTGGAAGGGTTCCGGGTGGGGTACCCCGTCGAGGTGCGAGGACCGGTGGGCGGCTGGTTCGTGTGGGACCCCGACGACACGGACCCGATGGTCGCCGGGCGGCCCGTGCTGCTCGTCGCGGGCGGGTCCGGGGTCGTGCCGCTCATGGCGATGGTGCGCGCCCGGCGGGCGGCCCGGTCGCGCGTGCCGTTCCGGCTCGTCTACTCGGTGCGCACACCTGACGACCGTCTCTACGTCGACGAGCTCACGCGGCCGCGGGCGGGGGACCAGGGACTCGACATCACCGTCGTCCACACGCGGGCGGCGCCGCTCGACGCGCGCCGCGGCCCCGGACGCCTGACGCCCGCCGAGCTCGCGGCGCACGGGTGGCCCGCCGACCTCGAGCCCGTCTGCTACGTGTGCGGGCCGACGCCGTTCGTCGAGGTCGTCGCGCGCATGCTCTTGTTGCAGGGGCACGCGCCCGAAAGGATCCGCACCGAGCGCTTCGGCCCGGCGGGGGACTGAGTGCACCGAGCCGTCACCGACGGAATTCGCCCATCGATTCCCCCCCCGGCCCTATCCGCACCGCCCGGTCGTCTCTAGTCTCGAGGCATGCCCGCGCGCGCCTTCCGAGACATCGCGGTGGTAGCCCTCTGGACGCTCGCGCTTCTTGCCGCGGGCATTCTGTCGGCGGTGCGATTTCACGCGACCGTGGTGGATCCGACGTCCGGGATCGATCTTCATGTGTTCCTGACCGCAGCGCAGCAGGTGGCTTCCGGCGGAGATCCCTACGACGCGAAGGACTATGTCTATTCGCCTCTGCTGGCGGTGCTGCTTGCTCCGTTCTCGGGGAGCACTCTCACGCGGGTGATCCCCGCGTGGACCGCGATCAGCATCGCCGCATCGATCGGCACCGTCGCGGTCGTGCTTGCCCTCGTCTGGTCACGGATCGGCCGTGTCATGCGTCCGACGCTGGCTCTTGTGGGCGTCGTGACCACGCTGTGGAGCTATCCGGCGACGTTCGTCCTGTGGTTCGGCCAGGTCGACTTCATCGTCTCTCTGATCATCGCGGTGTCGGTTGCTTCGGGTGTTGCCGGTCGGGCGGCGTGGTCAGGGGTCATGGCGGGTGTGGCTGCCGCTGCCAAGTCATGGCCAGGGGCTGAGGTCCTCTGGTATCTCAGGCGAGGCGCGCAGGGGCGGCGGCGCTCTCTCGTCGGATTTGTCGTGGTGGTCGCGGCCGTTGCCGTGCTCACCTGTGTCGGGCTCGGAACGAGCGCACTTCGGGAGTGGATCGCTGTCACGGTGGGTGCGCGGTCGCAGCCCCTCTCGTCCTTCTCGGCATGGGGTGTGGGGCGCGATCTCTTCTCTGACTCGGGTGTGCTCGCCACACCGGTCGCTGTGTCGCCGGCCATGCGGCTGGGGGCGACGCTCGTCGTGACCGCAGGCGTCGTCGCGCTGCTGGTTCTTGCGATGCGGAGGCCCGGTGACGCTGCGCTCGCCGCGTGGAACATTCTGGGCTGCGTGCTGCTCCTGATGCCCGTGTCTCACTTGACGTATCGGGTCTACCTGCTTCCGATGATCTGGCTGTGGCTGGTGCAGCGTGACCGGCTCCCGCGTGCGGAGTGGCTGACAGCGCTCGGCATCGTGGGAGTGTCCTGGTTGGTCGGCTACAGGACCGCGACCGGCGATCCGGGGCACGTCACGGTGGGGCCGTTCGTGACGGTGCTTGCGGCTAACCTGCTGATGGTCACGGCGTCCGTCATCGGAGCGTCCCGCATGGTGGATATGCGTTGCTCGGACACGCGGGTTTCGTCGGACGGGGCCGGACGGGTAGGCTAGTGGGGTTGCCTCGGCGAGGGACGTCTGACGGGCCGGGTTGAACCAGGGCCCGTCAATCACCACAAGATCGAACACCCGGACGTGTTTCCGGGCGTTCGGCGTCCGTGATCGACACAGGCGGCGTGCCCGCGCGCGTCCGTCATGCGTCCCGCGCCGATGCAGCCGCCGTCCGGACGGACGACCACGGCAGCACCCTCTCTGCGCGCCGCGGACCACCGCCCACCGGACGAAGCCGTCCGTACCCCACTGTCGGTCGGCCCGCACAGAACTGCTGGAGACTGCACATGTCCGAGACCAAGCTCACCGCCGAGACCCGCACCGAGTTCGGCAAGGGTGCCGCCCGCCGTCTGCGCCGCGCGCACCAGATCCCCGCGGTCGTCTACGGCCACGGCTCCGCGCCGCTCCACGTCGCCCTCCCGGGCCACGAGACGATGCTCGCGCTCAAGCACCACAGCAACGCGCTGCTCGAGCTCGACGTCGACGGCAAGGACATCCTCGCGATCGCGAAGGACGTCCAGGTCGAGCCGGTCCGCAACGTCATCGAGCACATCGACCTCATCATCGTGAAGAAGGGCGAGAAGATCGTCGTCGACGTCCCCGTCGTCGTCGAGGGCGAGGCCGCCCCGGGCACCACGACCCTGCAGGACGCCAACACCCTCTCCGTCGAGGCCGAGGCGACCCACCTGCCCGAGTCGCTCTCCGTCTCCGTCGAGGGCCTCGAGGCGGGCGCGAAGGTCACCGCCGGCGAGCTCGAGCTCCCGAAGGGCGTCACCCTGCTGTCCGACGCCGAGACCCTCGTCGTCGCCGTCAACGAGGCGTTCGTCGAGCCCGCCGAGGACGAGGCCGCCGACGCCGCCGAGGCCGCTCCCGCCGCCGAGGAGACCGAGGAGGCCTGAGCCTCCCCGCTCCGCCGCACGGCGCAGCACCCGCACGAGCGCCCGGTACCCTCGCGGTACCGGGCGCTCGGCGCGTCACGACCCTTCCACGAACACCGAAGAGAGGTGCGAGCATGGCGGACCGCTGGCTCGTCGTCGGGCTCGGCAACCCGGGCACGAAGTACGCCGGGAACCGGCACAACGTCGGGCAGATGGTGCTCGACGAGCTCGCCCGCCGCGTCGGCGCGCCGTTCAAGGCGCACTCCGGCGCGCACGGCCTCGCCGTCGCCGCGGAGGGACGCCTCGGGACGCTGCCCGGCGGCGCCCCCGGCCCGCGCGTCGTCCTCGCCAAGCCCACCTCGTACATGAACACGTCGGGCGGCGCCGTGAGCGCCCTCGCGAAGTACTACGACGTCGCACCCGAGAACGTCGTCATGGTGCACGACGAGCTCGACATCCCGTTCGGCGACGTCAAGCTCAAGATCGGCGGCGGCGAAGGCGGCCACAACGGGCTCCGCGACACCACGAAGGCACTCGGCACCAAGGACTACGTGCGGGTGAGAGTTGGCGTCGGACGCCCCCCGGGGCGCATGGACGCGGCAGACTACGTGCTCAAGGACTTCGCCGCGGTCGAGAAGAAGGAACTCCCGTTCCTCCTCGACGACGCCGCCGACGCCGTCGAGATGCTCGTCACGCAGGGGTTGCTCGCGGCGCAGGGGAAGTTCCACACGAAGGCCTGACAGGTCGCAGCCGCGGCCCGACACCGACAGGAGCCGCATGACCGACGGGGTGGCGCTCGCCCACGACTACGCGACGCAGCGTGGGGGAGCGGAACGCGTCGCCCTGCTGCTCGCGCAGGCGTTCCCCGGCTCACCGCTGTACACGACGCTGTACGACCCGGCGGGGACGTTCCCGGAGTTCGGGTCGCTCGACGTGCGGCCCGGGCCCCTGAACCGTGTCGCCCCGCTGCGGCACCACCACCGTGCCGCGCTGCCGTTCCTCGCCCCCGCCGTGTCCACCCAGAAGGTCGACGCCGACGTGCTCGTCGCGAGCTCCACCGGCTGGGCCCACGGCTACCGCGGCGCCCGGCGCACCGTCGTGTACTGCCACGCGCCCGCCCGCTGGCTCTACCAGCGCGACAAGTACCTCTCGGGAGACGCCGGGGCGCGCGTCGCCGACCGCGCCCGGCACGCCGTCGCCGGCGCCGCGCTCGGGGTGCTCGCCTCACCGCTGCGCGCCTGGGACCGCCGCGCCGCCGCGCACGCCGACGTCTACCTCGTGAACTCGACCGTCACGCAGCGCGCGGTGCGGGCCGCGTACGGCATCGAGGCCGAGGTGCTCGCGCCGCCGCCCGCGCTGCTCCCCACCGGCGACGGCGCCGCGCCCGCCCGCGCGGTCGACGGCATCGCGCCCGGCTACGTCCTCTGCGTCGCCAGGCTGCTCCCGTACAAGAACGTCGACCTCGTCCTCGACGCCGTGGGACGGCTCGGCGACCGGCGGCTCGTCGTCGTCGGCGACGGACCGGACCGCGCCCGGCTCGAGGGCCTCGCCCGCGCCGCCGGGAACGTGCCCGCCACGTCCGACGGGTCCGGCGGCGGGGCGCTGCCCGGGGCCGGCGAGCCGCGCGTCCGACTCCTCGGACGGGTCGACGACGCCGAGCTGCGGTGGCTCTACGAGAACGCCGGCCTGCTCGCCGCCGCGTCCTACGAGGACTACGGGCTCTCACCGCTCGAAGCCGGCGCCTTCGGCGTCCCCACCGTGGCCCTCCGGGACGGCGGCTACCTCGACACCGTCGCCGACGGCGTCAACGGGGTGTTCTTCGACGCGCCGGATCCTGTGGAGATCGCGTCGGCACTCGACCGGGCCACCACGGTCGCGTGGGATGATCAGGCGCTCGCGGCGCACGTCGCACGATTCGGGACCGGGCGATTTCTGGACAAGATCCGCGCGGTCGTCGAACAGCAGCGTCATGATGGGTGAGCGGGACAACCCGCGAACGGTCTCGGGAGGCAGGTAGCGCGTGACGGTTCGGGAGTTCCTCCGCACGGTGTGGGACGGCAAGTGGTACGTCCTCGCGGCGGTGGTGATCGTGGTGTTCGCGGCGCTGGTGTACCTCAACCGTCAGGTGACGACGTACCAGGCCACCGCCACGGTGACACTGGCGACCTCGGACTCCGGGTCGGGAGAGAGCGACACGACCGTCAGCGTGAACAGCGACCCGACGATCGTGACGTCGCCCGAGGTGTCCCAGGCAGCTGCCAAGAAGCTTGGCGTGTCCGACCCGTCGCAGATCGACGCCACCGTCTCGGCGTCCTCGGACGGCACCACGACCACGATCCAGGCGGAGTCGGGCGACCCGGCGACGGCGACTGCGGTGGCGAACGCCTTCGCCTCCGCCTACGTCGGATACCTCCCCAAGGTCGTCGACGAGCAGGTCGCCACCATCGACCAGCGGCTGGACGTCCTGAGCGCCCAGCTCGACGACGCCAACTCCACTCTCAAGAGCCACCCGAACGACCCGATCGCAGGGCCGACCAAGACGGCGATCACGAAGCAGATTTCCGCCTACACCGGGCAGAAGGTGTCGTACGCGTCACTCGATCCGGCGGGCCAAGTCACCGGGCCTGCGGGCGGCGCGATGCCACTCGGCCTCGGAACGCCGACGGTGCTCGCGCTCTCGTTGCTCGCCGGTCTGGCTGCCGGCGTGGGGCTGGCGCTGGCGCGACGTGCGGTTGACTTCCGACTTCGTGACTCCGCCCAGGCCGGCGAGGTCGCACACGCTCCCGTGCTCGCGGAGCTCGACGGAGTCCGTCGGGCGCTCAGGCAGGCCGAGCACCACGGTCGGCTGCCCGTCGCAACTCGATTCGCCACGCCGTACACCGAGTCGATTCGTGAGCTGCGGACCGCAGTCCAGGTGGGTATCGGCCATCCGGAGAGCATGGTCGTCGTCGTCACCGCGTCGGACCCGAGCGTCCCGAAGGCGTTCGTCGCGGCCAACCTGGCAGCGTCGTGGGCGTTGTCGGGGCGTTCCACGATCGCGGTGTCCGCCGATCTCCGACGGCCCGAGCTGGACGACATCCTGCCTGCCCCGGGGGAAGCAGAAGAGAAGAGTGCGGGACTGCGCTCCACTCAGGTGGCCGGTCTCCAGCTGTTCGCCCTGCCGGACCAAGGGCTCGACCCCGCGGACTATCTCGCGACCTCGCAGGTCCGAGACCTGATCGAGTCGCTACGCGACGACGCCGACGTCGTCGTGATCGACGCTCCACCCGTACTCGCTGCGGCGGACGCCGCGATCCTGGGGAACTACGCCGACGGTGTGGTCCTCGTGACGAACGTCGGCAGGACCGACGAGGCGGTGCTCGCAGCGGCTGCTCAGCGTCTGCGCGTCAACAACGTGCCTCTGACAGGTCTCGCTGTCGCCGGCGTGACGAGCTCGCGCCGGATGACTTATGCGGCTACCTACGGGACGCTGAACGAGGCCGACCACGACGCCGAGACGCCAGAGGCTCCGGCAGCGCGCCACCAGGGCCCAGGGGATGTCGCCAACACCGTCGCCACCCTCGTCCCGTCCGAGGGAGAGACAGAGGTGGAGAACACCACTGACGCCGAGACGCCGCCCGAGCGCGTGACGGTTCGCCAGCCGGTCAACCCGAGCGAAGCGGTCGAGAGTGGGTCGCGGAAGCTGCCCGACGGCCGAGTCGGGGACGCCACGCGTGATGGGGACGCAGGCCCGCCCGGGATCCATCCCTCGGCGCCCCGCGCGCGGCCCGCAGTCACGTCGATACGCACGGTGGCGCCGACCACGATGCGCGCCCCGAACCGCATCCGACCGGCGTGGAGCCCCGTGCAGAGCCCAGTCCCTGGGGGGCCCGACCCTGCGGGCGCCTCCTCGCCAGGTGAGGAGTGAGCGCGCCGTCCGAGCCGCGTCCCCTTCGTGTGGTCGTGATCGACCACACGGCGAAGCCCGGGGGAGCGGAGCTGGCACTCGTGCGCCTCTGTCGTCATCTGGACAGCAGGGAGTTCCAAGTCCGCGCCGTCCTGTTCGAGGAGGGCCCGCTCATCGGGCTCCTGGATGCCGCGGGCGTCCCGGTCGATGTCGTCCACCTCGACGCGGCAGTCCGGAAGCGCTCCCGAGGCGACCTTGGATCCGTCGCGGCGCTTCGCGCGTCGCTCGACCTCCCGGCCTTCGTCGTGAGATTGTCACGCGTCGTGCGTGAGCTCGATCCCGACGTCGTGCACACGACGTCGCTCAAGGCGGACGTCCTGGGCGGTGCTGCGGGACGGCTCGCCGGCCGTCCGGTGGTCTGGTACCTGCACGACCGGATCGCGGACGACTACCTTCCTCGCCCCGTGGTCAGGATCCTTCGCGTGCTGGCGCGCCACGTCCCGCGGCGCCTGATCGTGAACTCCCGGGCGACGTCGGACACGGTGGGACGGCGCGACGCGGTGGTGGCATATCCGGGCCTCGAACCGTCGCAGGTCGCTGCGCTCGCGCCCGCTCGCGCTGGGACACCTCTGGTGGGCATCGTCGGGCGAATCGGACCCACGAAGGGCCAGCTGGAGTTCGTCCGAGCTGCCCAGCGGGTGCTCGACGCGGCCCCTGCGGCGCGCTTCGTGATCGCGGGTGCGCCGCTGTTCGGGGCCGAGGACTACGCGCGTGCCGTGGAGGAGGAGATCAACGTCCTCGGCTTGTCGGATCGGATCGAGCTGCTGGGACATGTCGACGCCGTGTCCGTGCTGCTCGACCGACTCGCGGTGCTGGTGCACGCCTCACCCGTCCCGGAGCCCTTCGGGCAGGTGGTGGTCGAGGCGATGGCCCGATCCGTCCCGGTGGTCGCTACCGACCGTGGGGGCGTGCCCGAGATCCTCCGCGACGGAGCGGAGCTTCTCGGGGAGCTCGTCGAGCCTGGGGACGTTGACGCGATCGCGGCGGCCGTCGTCCGTATCCTCGGCGACCCGGACGGTGCGGCGAAGCGCGCGGACCGAGCCCGCGAATCAGTGGTCCGGCGGTTCTCCGTCGCCCAGACCGCGCGGGTCGTCGAGCGCGTCTGGGAGGACGCAGCCCGAGGCCGCTAGGTTCCCGGGCGAGCCGGGCGAGAGCGACCCCGGACGTGATTCACCCGGACGCGCGTGCCTGCCGCCCCCGATCCGGCCCTAGGCTATGTCGCATCTCTCGCAGTGCGCCGTTCCATGGAGGTCATCGTGTCGCCGAGGTCGGCCTCCCGCCGCATCACAACTAGAACCCATGTCGTCGCGTCGGCCCGACACGTGCGGAACACGTACCGACGGCAGAGCCGAGTCGCCCGGCGGCTGATCGCAGCAGGAGCGACCCTGCTGACCCTCGGTGCCTTGCTGCCGATCCTCCCTGCGGCCGCGTCTGACGACCCGTGCGGGCCGAGCTCCAATGCGATTGTCTGCGAGAACTCGAAGCCCGGCACGCCGGAGGACCAGTGGGACATCTCGGGCGCGGGCGACTCGAGCATCCAGGGCTTCGCCGACCAGGTCAGCGTTCAAGACGGCGACACGATCAACTTCAAGGTCGACACGGACGCGTCCGCCTACAGCATCACGATCTTCCGTACGGGGTACTACGGCGGAGACGGGGCGCGGAAGATCGCGACCGTCCAGCCGTCGGCAACGCTGCCGCAGGAGCAGCCCGCCTGCCTGTGGGACCAGACGACCGAGCTCACGGACTGCGGCGACTGGTCCGTGTCGGCGTCGTGGAAGGTTCCCGCCGACGCGGTGTCCGGCGTGTACGTCGCGCGGCTCCAGCGCACGGACACGGGCGGTGCCAGCCACATCATCTTCGACGTGCGGGACAACTCGAGCCACGCCGACATCGTGGTCCAGACGTCGGACACGACGTGGCAGGCCTACAACTCGTACGGAGGGTCCGACTTCTACGAGGGCGCGGCGAACGGCCGTGCCTACAAGATCAGCTACAACAGGCCGATCATCACCCGTGGGACCGTGGAGGACCGAAGCTTCTACTTCTCGGCGGAGTACCCGATGGTCCGGTTCCTCGAGCAGAACGGCTATGACGTCACGTACCAGTCCGACGTCGACACCGACCGGTACGGCAGCCTGCTCACGAACCACAAGGTGTTCCTGTCGTCCGGGCACGACGAGTACTGGTCCGGCCAGCAGCGCAAGAACGTCGAGGCTGCACGAGACGCCGGGGTGAACCTGGCGTTCTTCAGCGGGAACCAGACGTACTGGCGGACGCGGTACGAACCGGGATCCGACTACCGCACACTGGTCTCCTACAAGGAGACGTGGTCCTACGGCAAGATCGACCCCGCGAACGAGTGGACCGGCACCTACCGCGACCCGGAGTACGCGCCGCAGTCCGAGGGGGCAGGGATCCCCGAGAACGCACTCGCAGGCACGCTGTACGTCTCGGACGTCACCGACCTCCCGGTGACCGTGTCCGCCACCGAGGGCAAGCAACGGTTCTGGCGAGGAACGGGCCTGGACACGATGACTGCCGGGCAGTCGGTCACCCTCGCTCCGCACACGATCGGCTACGAGTCGAACGAGGACCAGGACAACGGCTTCCGCCCTGATGGCATCATCCATCTGTCCACGACGGAGGGTGACCTCACCCACTACATCCAGGACTTCGGCATGGTGACCGGCTTGGGTCACACCGTGCACAACACGACGCTCTACAAGGCGCCGAGCGGGGCCCTCGTCTTCTCGACAGGATCGATCCAGTGGGCATGGGGGCTCGACGCCGACCACGACGGTGCGACGGCGCCGGCCGATCCCCGGATGCGCCAGGCCACGGTCAACATCTTCGCCGACATGGGCGCGCAGCCGGTCACGATCGCCTCGGGCCTCGTCCGGGCGACAGGCTCGACGGACACGACTGGGCCCACCGTCACGATCACCAGCCCGACGACCGGCAAGAACATCGCCAACGGAACGGTCGTCACGGCGACGGGGACGGCTACGGACAGCGGGGGCGGGGTGGTCGCTGGTGTCGAGGCCTCAACCGACGGCGGCAAGACCTGGCACCCGGCGTCGGGCGGCGCCGCCTGGACCTACACGTACACGCAGTCCGGTTCGTCGACCGCGTCGCTCCGCGTTCGCGCCGTCGACGACAGCGCCAACATCGGGGCCGCCGCGTCCGTGTCGCTCCAGACCTCCTGCCCGTGCAGCGTCTACGGCGACGTGACCCCGCCCGACGTCGACAACTCGGACAACTCCGCCCTTGAGCTCGGGCTGCGCTTCACACCGGACTCCGACGGCTACGTCACTGGCGTCCGGTTCTACAAGAGTCGCTTCAACCTGGGCACCCACGTGGGCTCGCTCTGGTCGTCCGACGGCCAGCTGATCGCGCGGGCGACCTTCGCGGACGAGTCCGACACGGGCTGGCAGACCGTGGCGTTCAGCTCGCCTGCAGCCGTCACGGCAGGCACGTCCTACGTGGTGTCGTACTCGGACCCCCGCGGCCAGTACTCGTCGAAGACGTGGGAGTACTCCCTCGTGGGTCGAGACGCGCCGCCCCTGTCGGTGAAGGGGGGCTATGGGGCCGCCAAGGCAGGGACGTTCGGGTCGATCGGCACGTTCCCGGCGCAGTCGTACAACGACTCCACCTACTACGTCGACCCCGTGTTCGAGCTGTCCGACGCTTCGCCGGTGACGGTGACCGACCAGTGGCCCGTCGCCGACTCGACCAGTGCGGGAACCGGCTCCACGGTGACCGCCACGTTCTCCAAGCCCGTCGACGCGTCAACGGTCTCCGTCGCCGTGAGCGACTCGGCCGGCAACGCCGTCGCCGGCTCGACCTCTTACGCAGCTGCGAGTCGGATCGCGACCTTCACGCCGTCCTCTGCGCTCACGCCGGGGGTGACCTACACCGTGGCGGTGAAGGCGACCTCCGTGGACGGCACCACCCTCACGACGGGAAGGACGTGGAGCTTCACCACGGCCAAGCCGGACAGTTCGGGCGCCGACTGCCCGTGCTCGCTCTTCACGCCGGACACCGTCCCCGACGTCGTCGAGGACCCTGACCGAGGACCTGTCGTGCTGGGTGTCGAGCTCTCACCGACGCAGGACGGCACGATCACGGGAGTCAAGTTTTACAAGGGCCCCGACAACACCGGGACGCACGTCGGGTCGTTCTATGCCGCGGACGGATCATTGCTCGCGTCTGCGACCTTCACCGACGAGTCCAGCTCGGGATGGCAGACGGTCACGTTCGCCACACCGGTACCGGTGCGCGCGGGCGAACGGTACGTCGCGGCCTACAGTGCCCCCCGTGGCATGTACTCAGTCACCGTCGGAGGCCTCGCGAGCGCGACCTCGGCGCCCCCGTTGGTGACGCGTGCCTCCGCGGGCCGCTATACGTACGGGTCTGGGATGCCTGACACGTCGTCGACTGCGAACTACTTCGTCGACGTCGTCTTCCAGCGACCGCTTGCTGCTCAGGTCGTGTCGACGACCCCGGGGAGCGACGCCTACGACGTGGCGGCGGGAACCACTGTCGCGGCGACGGCATCCGAGCCGCTCGCCGGCGGGACCGAGCTCACAGTCGTCGACGCGGCAGGCGGCACCGTGGCGGGCACGTCGTCGCTGTCGTCGGACGCCCTGACGGTGGCCTTCGTCCCCGCCGCGCGCCTCGCGGCAGGTGCGACCTATACGGCGTCCCTCCACGGCGCGAAGACCGTCGACGGCGTGGTCGTCCCCGACGTGACCTGGTCCTTTACGGTGAAGGCTGCGGCCTCGGCGGGAGACTGCCCGTGCTCGCTCTTCGCAGCGGCCGTCCCGGACGTGGCGGGCGTCGGTGACGACCACTCCACCGTCGAGCTCGGCACGAGGTTCACACCGCAGGTCGACGGTTGGGTCTCCGCGATCCGGTTCTACAAGGGCCCGGGCAACGGCGGCACACATGTGGGGACGCTGTGGACCTCCGACGGTACGAAGCTGGCGAGCGTCACCTTCACGGACGAGACCGAAACAGGGTGGCAGACCGCTGCCCTCGACGAGCCGGTGAAGGTCACGGCCGGGACGACGTACGTCGCGTCGTACCTCGCGCCGCAGGGTGGCTACGCTGCGACGTCCGGTTACTTCTCGGCCGCACGCACGGTAGGCCCGCTCACGGCGCCCGGCGGTGAGAACGGCGTCTACGTCTACGGAGGCGGTTTCCCCCAGTACTCCTGGAGCTCCACCAGCTATTTCGTCGACGTGGTCTTCGACGACGACCCGGCGCCCAGCCTGACGTCAATGACGCCCGCGGCCGGCGCGGCCGGCGTCAGCACGTCGTCGACGGTCACGGCTGTGCTGTCCGCGGCGCCCGTCGGCGCCACCCCCGCCCTCGCGCTGTCGAGCGCGTCCGGGGGCGTGGACGGAGTGAGCACGTTCGAGACGTCATCGCGAACTGTGACGTTCACTCCCGCGGGCGAGCTGTCGCCGGCCACGAAGTACACGGCGAAGGTCACGACGGAAGACGGCACCGTGGTCGGGAGCTGGACCTTCACGACGGCAGCGGCAGTCGTCACCGGGCCGCAAAGTCTCTGGGCGACGACCGACGAGCCCGCTTCGGCGAGCTGGCCGGACAACGGTCCGGTGCAGGTCGGCGTCAGGGTGACCGTCGGATCGGCCGGAACGGTCACCGGTGTCCGTTTCTACAAGGGCCTGGGCAACGGAGGAGCGCACGTCGGGTACGTCTGGTCCGCATCAGGAGCCCGACTCGGGTCGGGGACGATCGCGAACGAGACGGCCATGGGGTGGCAGACCATCACGCTCGACACCCCGGTCCACGTGACCGCGGGCACCAGCCTGGTGATCTCGTACTACGCGCCACAGGGGCACTACGGGGTGACGGTCGGTGGGCTCGCGCAGCCGCGGTCCCAGGGCGACCTCACGACGTCGGCGACGGGCGGCGCGTACACGTACGGCACAGGCTTCCCCGACGGCACCTCTGCGGCGAACTACTGGGTCGACCTCGTCTTCGAGAAGGAGTGAACGTGCCCGGTCACGGCAACGGCACGGGCGACGACGCCGCGCCCCGGCTCGGCGTCGCCGTGGTCGGCGCGGGGTACTGGGGTCCGAATCTCGCCCGCAACTTCGCAGCGAGCGGCGCGTGGGACCTGGTCGCGCTCTGTGACCTCGACCTGGACCGCGCGTCGCGTCTGGCGCGGTCGGTGGGACGCGTGGACGTCGTGGGATCGGTCGACGACCTGCTGGCGCGTGACGACGTGGACGCTGTGGCGATCGCCACCCCTGCTCGCACCCATCACGGCATCGTGATGTCCGCGCTCCGGGCCGGCAAGCACGTCGTGGTCGAGAAGCCACTCGCGGAGAGCGGCGTCCAGGCGCGCGAGATGGTCGACCTCGCGCAGGAGCAAGGTCTCGTGCTCATGACCGACCACACCTACTGCTACACGCCCGCCGTACAGCGCATCCGTGAGCTCGTGCACGACGGAGTCCTGGGCGACATCCTCTATATCGACTCGGTCCGCATCAACCTCGGCATCGTCCAGCCGGACGTCGACGTCCTCTGGGACCTGGCCCCGCACGATCTCTCGATCCTCGACTTCATCCTCCCCGGTGGGCTCCGACCGGTCGGCGTCGCTGCGCACGGCGCGGACCCGCTGGGTGCGGGGAAGGCATGCATGGCATACCTGACGCTGCCGCTGCCGGACGGGGCGATCGCACACGTCCACGTCAACTGGATGAGCCCGACGAAGATCCGACAGATGGTGGTCGGTGGGAGCGAACGCACGTTGGTGTGGGACGACCTGAACCCGCAGCAGCGCCTCAGCGTCTACGACCGTGGCGTCGACCTCGCGCGGCGTGGCGGAGACGAGCGGGCCGCGGCGACCGTGTCGTACCGGCTCGGCGACACGTGGTCGCCTGCGCTGCCCGAACGCGAAGCGCTCGCTGCGATGGTCGACGAGTTCGCGGCGAGCATCCGAGAGCGGCGGGCGGCGAGGACCGACGGTCATGCCGGCGCGCGCGTCCTCGGGATCCTCGAGGCCGGCTCGACGAGCCTGCTGCAGGCGGGCACGTTGGTGAAGATGCAACAGTCAGACGACAAGGTGGGGATGGTGGCGTGACGAGTCTCGAGGGTGCTTCGGTGCTGGTGACCGGTGGTGCAGGGACGATCGGTTCGACCCTGGTAGACCATCTGCTCGCGGCGGGTGTCGGTCACGTCGACGTGCTCGACAACCTCGTGCGGGGGCGGCGCGAGAACCTGACGGACGCGCTCGTCTCGGGCCGAGCCGACCTGGTCGAGGGAGACCTCGCGGACCGTGACCTCGTCCACGACCTCACGCGCGGCAAGGACGTCGTCTTCCATCAGGCCGCGATCCGGATCACACAGTGCGCGGAGGAACCGAGACTCGCGCTGGAGGTGCTTGTCGACGGCACGTTCACCGTCCTGGAGGCCGCTGCGGCGCACGGTGTCGACAAGGTGGTTGCCGCGTCGAGCGCGTCGGTCTACGGTCTCGCGGAAGAGTTCCCGACGGGCGAGCGACACCATCACCACAACAACGACACCTTCTACGGTGCCGCCAAGTCCTTCAACGAAGGAATGTTGCGGAGCTTCAAGGCGATGTACGGGCTCGACTACGTGACGTTGAGGTACTTCAACGTCTACGGCCCTCGTATGGACGTCCACGGGCTGTACACCGAGGTCCTGGTGCGGTGGATGGAGCGGATCGCCGACGGTCTGCCCCCGCTCATCTTCGGTGACGGGAGCCAGACGATGGACTTCGTGTACGTCCCCGACATCGCACGGGCCAACGTGCTCGCTGCGCAGAGCGGAGTCACGGAGGGCGTCTACAACATCGCGAGCGGGACCGAGACCTCCTTGCTCGAGCTGGCGCAGGCCCTGCTCCGCGCCATGGACTCCGACCTGCCCGTCGAGTTCGGCCCGGAGCGGGCCGTGAACGGCGTGACTCGTCGCCTCGCAGACACGGACTCCGCCCGCCGAGACCTCGGTTTCGAGGCCACGACCGATCTCGAGACGGGGCTGCGCGGCCTGGTCGAGTGGTGGCGTCCGCAACGCGCGGCGATCGCCGCCGGGCGCACGCTCAAGAGCTGACCAGGAGGCCGGGATGAGCCGCATCAACGTCATGAAGCCGTGGCTCGGTCCTGAGGAGATCGATGCGGTGTCTGCCGTCATCGCCTCGGGGTGGGTCGCACAGGGGCCACGCGTGGCCGAGTTCGAGGACGCGTTCGCGCGTGCGCAGGGGATCGAGCACGCCGTGGCGACGTCGTCGTGCACGACGGCGCTGCATCTCGCGCTCGTCGTCGCCGGGGTGGGCCGCGGCGACGACGTGGTCGTCCCGTCGTTCTCCTTTGTCGCGACGGCCAACGCTCCCGTCTACGTGGGGGCCCGTCCCGTCTTCGCCGACGTGGACGCGACGACCGGTAACGTCACGGCAGAGACCGTCGCCGCGGCGCTCACCGAACGCACCAGGGCAGTGGTCGTCGTGGACCAGGGTGGGGTGCCCGCGGACCTCGACGCGATCCGCGCGGTCACAGCTCCGCGAGACATCGTCCTCGTCGAAGACGCTGCGTGCGCTGCCGGATCGACGTACCGCGGGGCACCTGTAGGACGTCGGTCGGACGTGACGGCCTGGTCGTTCCACCCTCGCAAGATCCTCACGACGGGGGAGGGGGGCATGATCACGACGAGCGAGACGAGCTGGGCAGACCGCGCGCGGCGACTGCGGGAGCACGCGATGAGCGTGTCGGCCGCGGACCGGCACTCGAGCACGCTCGCAGTCGCGGAGCAGTACCTGGAGGTCGGGTACAACTACCGCATGACAGACCTCCAGGCCGCGCTCGGGATCGTCCAGCTCGGGCGGCTCCCCGCAGCCGTCGCGCGGCGGCGTGAGATCGCCGCAGGCTACGCCGAAGGGTTGGCGGGAGTCTCCGGGCTGCGCCCCGTCAGGGACCCCGCGTGGGGCACCTCGAACTTCCAGTCCTACTGGGTCGAGATCGAGCCGGAGTATCCGCTGACCCGTGACGAGGTGCTCGCCCACCTCGCGGAGCGCGACATCTCGGCCCGCCGCGGGATCATGGCTGCCCACCGGGAACCGGCGCACGCTGGTCGTGACACGGGCTCGGCGCCGTTGCCCGTCACCGAGCGTCTCAGCGACTCGACCCTGATCCTCCCGCTGTTCCACGAGATGACCGCGGACGAGCAAGGTCGGGTGCTTGAGGCGCTCACGGACCCGACGCGCCCCACCGCGCATGGCTGAGATCGTCCTCGTCGCCGCCGGAGGGCTTGCGCGCGAAACGATTGCAGCCGTGCGCGCAGCGGGGGACGACCGCGTCGTCGCGCTCCTCGACGACGATCCGTCATCGTGGGGGAGCGAGGTCGGGGGTCTGCCGGTCGTCGGACCGGTGGAGTCGGCGGTGACCTGGGGTGGCGACACGACGTTCGTGGTGTGTGCGGGGCGGGGCACTGTCCGCGAGCGCCTCGTCGCGCGGCTGTCCGCGGTCGGCATCGAGCGCGAGCGCTTCGCCGCGGTCTTCCACCCCGCCGCGTCCGTCGCCGACGGGTGCCTCGTCGGCGCAGGCTCGATCCTCCTCGCGAACGTCGTGCTGACGGCCGACGTCGTCGTCGGCGAGCACGTCGTCGCCATGCCGGGGGCCGTGCTCACGCACGACGACGTGCTGCACGACTTCACGACCGTCTGTGCGGGTGTGGTGCTCGGCGGAGGGGTGGTCGTCGGGGAGCGCGCGTACCTCGGGATGGCCGCGTCCGTCCGGCAGGGTCTGACGATCGGCCGTGACGCAGTCCTTGGCATGGGCGCTGTGCTGCTCCAGGACCTACCCCCGGGCGAGACGTGGGCCGGAGCTCCCGCCCGCGCACTCGACACTGCGCGATCCACCAGGAGGCCGCTGTGAACATCCCTTTCGTTGACCTCGCCGCCCAGTTCGCCGAGGTGGCCGACGAGGTCCTGCCGGGTGTCGAGGAGGTTCTCCGGACCGCCGGCTACGTCGGCGGTCCGCACGTGGCGACGTTCGAGGCGGCCTATGCGCAGTTCGTCGGGGTGAGTCATTGCGTCGGCGTCGGCAACGGCACGGACGCCATCGAGCTGGCGCTGCGAGCGGTCGGCGTCCGAGCGGGGAGCGAGGTCGTCGTACCCGCGAACACGTTCATCGCGACTGCCGAGGCGGTCTCGCGCATCGGTGCGACGCCCGTCCTCGTGGACGTGGACGACGACTACCTGTTGATCGATCCCGAGGCCTGCGCCGCGGCGATCGGCCCGCGCACGGCTGCGGTGGTTCCTGTCCATCTCTTCGGTCAGGTGGCCCCCGTCGAGGAGGTCTTGATGCGGACGCGCGACGCGGGGATCCCGGTCGTCGAGGATGCCGCACAGTCTCAGGGGGCTCGGCGTCACGGACGTGCAGCGGGGACCCTGGGGGCGGCGGCGGCCACGAGCTTCTACCCGGGCAAGAACCTCGGGGCTGCGGGTGACGCAGGAGCCGTATTCACCGACGACTCCCGGGTTGCACGGGACGTGCGTGTGCTCGCGCAGCACGGTAGCGAGCAGAAGTACGACCACGAGGTCGTCGGCATGAACTCGCGGCTCGACGCGATCCAGTCCGTGGTCCTGTCGGCGAAGCTGGCACGACTCGAGACGTGGAACGCTGCGCGCCGAGCCGCAGCCGCCCGCTACGCCGAGCTGCTCGCCGACCTTCCGGTCCGCGTGCCGACGACCAGGGAGGGCAACGACGACGCCTGGCACCTGTACGTCGTCCGCGTCGAGGGCCGCGACCGGGTGCTGGCAGACCTGGCCGGCGCGGGGATCGGCACCGGTGTCCACTACCCGACGCCGCTGCACCTGACGCAGGCGTACGCAGGGCTGGGTCTGCGCCGCGGGGCATTCCCGGTCGCCGAAGCGGCGTCGGCACAGATCCTGTCGCTGCCGATGCATCCCCACCTGACGGAGGACCAGCAGGTACGGGTCGTCGATGCCTTAAGGCGCGCGCTCGGCGCCTGACAAAGCGACGCGAGCCACCACCTCCGCCATGAGCCGCGACTGACGGTCCCAGGTCGCGAGCCCGTCCGGTGGCACGAGGCGGGGAGCATCCTGCTCCAGGGCCGCCAGGACAGCGTCGGCGAACCGGGCCCGGTCGGCGATCGTGGCACGGTCTGGGTCGAGGTCACGGAAGCCTGCCACGGGCGTCGCGACGACGTGCCGTCCCGCAGCGAGGTATTCGTAGAGCTTGATGGGATCGAGCGACTCCGTGAAGGCGTCCACGACGTGCGGGACGACGAGGACGTCGGCCTGCTGGAGATATGCCGGGACCGCCAAGTGCGGGCGCCGCCCAAGGAGGACGACCCCGGCGTCGACGAGCGCGGAACGTGACGACTCCTCGAGCGCGTCGGGCCCCAGGAGCACGAGGGAGCCGCTGCCGCCGATCTGTCGAGCGGTCCGGCACACGAGCTCGACGTCCAGCCGGTCCTCGTGCAGGGTGCCGACGTAGAGGGCGACGGGTCCTGGGGGCAGATCTCTGGGGCGAGGCTGATCGGCCTCGTAGGCGGCGAGGTCCACGCCGTTCGTCACCAGGTGGACGGCCCGGGTCCGCCCTTTGAGGGACGCGAGGTGGGGGGAGCAGACCACGACCTCGGCCGCCCGCTCGAGCAGGGTTTCCTCATAGGCGATCGTCTTCGTCAGCTCGTTCTTCGAGCGCGAGGCCGCGGTCCAGTCGTCCGTGATGTCGTACAGCGTGGGGAGCCCTGCGTCGAGCAGCGCGGCGGTGCTCGGGTCGTTGATCCATATGACTGGGCGCCGCGCACCCACCGCTTCGGCTGCACGCAGGATGGCTCGCGCCCTGCGCGCGTCGTATCCCGGGTCCACCCGGCGGGGGAGCAGCTTGGTGGGCTGGTACAGCCAGAGCCGGCTTCCGGCGACACCCTTGAGCATCGGGCCGTTGCGGAGCCCTGCGCCGCGACGGATCCGCCGTTCCCGACGCATCTCGTGCGTCGCGTCCACAGCGGGCTCGACGAACAGGACGGTCAGCTCGGGGTCGTGGCGCAGCAGGCGGGCCACGAGGTGCTGGTTGCGGCGCCAGACATCGTCCCAAGCCTCGAGCGACGTGACGACGAGCGCGCGCGGAGTCATCGCGCGACCACCTGACGATAGACGGCGTCGGTCGCCGTGACCTGACGCTCGACCGTGAACATCTCCCGCTGGCGTGCCTGCAGCCCGGCACCGAGCAGGTCGCGGTCGGACTCGGAGTCGGCCAGCTGTCGCAGTCGGGCGGCTGCGGCCTCGGCGTCCCGCGACGCGAAGAGGCCGGCACTCCCCACCGTCCCGAGCGACTCGAGATGGCCTCCCGACCCGTCGGCCACCACCGGGGTGCCCGCCGCCATCGCCTCGATCACGCTCAGGCCGAAGTGCTCGCCTGGCGTGGGTGCGAGGAAGATTGCCGCCTGCCCGAGGCGATCCGGAAGATCGGAGACGCGCCCGACGAACTCGGTCGAACCGTCCACGCCGAGGCGCGACGCCTGGTGTTCGAGGCTCGCTCGCTCCGTCCCGTCGCCGGCGATCGTGAGCGTCCAGCCGTCAGAAGCGAGACCCGCTCGGGCGAAGGCCTCCAGGCCGAGGTCGGCGTGTTTCTCGGGCTCCAGGCGTTGCGCCATGAGGATCTGGCGGGGCCGGGTGCGCTGGGGGAAGCTGTCGGGCTGGTCCTCGGTGCCTGCGTACACCACGACGGAGCCGCCGTCTATCGACTGCTGCACGAACCTGCTGATCGCGATCTGCTCCTGCACAAGACGACGGGCGACGCCAGCACCGAGCGGTCCGAGCGGCCCACGCCCACGCGGTGCCGCGAAGTGCCGCGTGGCGACGACCGGCGGGAAGTCTCGGCGGACCGTTCCCGCCAACGAGACGGCGATCTCGGCGGCGGTCATGTGGACGTGCACGACGTCGGCGCCGTCCGCCGCGTGGTGCACGGCCCTCGCGACCGGGAGCACGCGGTCACCCGCCACGACGAGCTCCACGCCGTCGACCAGCGCCGATCTCATGGCGACGGGCTCGCCGCCGACCACGCGGACGTCGTGCCCTGCTTGCTGCTGACCTGATGCGAGCACTGCGATGTGCCTTTCGGCTCCGGCGAAGCCTGACGATCGGATGACGTGGAGGATCTTCACGGGCTCACCATCGTGGTCGTCGGTCGGTAGGACGGGGGCGCGAGCTCGGGCGGCGGGACGTGGTGTCGTCCCTTGGCGCGGCGGCTGGGTGGGAGGTCTCCGCGTTCGTCCGCGAGCGCGGCCGCGCCGACGCAGACGCCGGCGATCAGGTACGGGACCGAGACGCTGACGGCGACCCAGAACAGGTCGAGCTGCCCCTGGACGAGACGCATCAGGACGACCGTGAATGCTACGGTGCCGAAATCAGCGCGGACCTTCCAGAGCACCCACAGGCCCCCGATCGCGAGCACGACGAACCCCGTGAGCCCGACGACTCCGGTCGACGAGAGCACCTCGAGCTCGGCGTTCGGCGGCTGGAACGAGAAGTACTTGCCCGTGTACCACCATCGGAGACCGACACCGAACAATGGTGCGACGCGCCACACCGTGAGCGAGTCCTGGAACCAGCTGAGCCTCTGGTACGTGGAGTTGAACTGGTTGCCGCTGTCGACCTGCTCGTGCGTGCTCGTGAGGACGAAGACGACGGCCACCACGATCGGCACGAGCACCCAACGCGAGTGCCGGACGCCCTGCCCTGGGCGCAGCATGAGGATCACCAGGCCGACCGCCAGGCTCACGTACGCCTGGCGCGCCTGCGAGGCCGCGACCGCGAGGACGAAGAGCCAGAAGAGCGCCCGAGTGAGGTTGCGCGGCCAGCGGAGCCACGGGGGCCGTGCGTACATGACAGCCGCGGCGAACGCGAGCGTCGTCCCGATGTAGTTCTTGTGCATGCCGTACGGCCAGAACAGGTAGACGGCGCCGAAGTCGCCTCGCGCTGCTTGCGTCAGCCACGTGAAGAGCGTCCCGACGGCGATGGCGGCGCAGGGCGCCAAGAGAAGTGCCAGGGCTGCGGACGCGTGTCCGGAGCGCCCGAGCGCCCACCCGACGACAAGGGCGCCTGCGACGAGCATCCACGCGTGGCACCACTCGACGACGTTGGCCGTGTACGGGTTCGCGATCACGGTGAAAAGGGTCGTGAGCTGGTAGAAGGCCGAGATCCAGAGGAGCGCGCGCATGGGCCGGGAGAAGGGTCGGGGCCCCAGTGCCAGGGCGACCCAGGTGGCGCCGAACAGGACGAAGTCGCTGAGAGAGAGGCTGACACCACCGCCGACCCGCTGGACGACGATCATCCCGAGCATCGACAGGAGCGGTACCGCCATCGGGTCGAGCAGTGACGCCCCGACGGCGACGACCAGGGACACGAGCGCGACGGCCACGATCCGGTCGGCGGGCAGCGCCCAGCCGATAGCGGCGAGCACCGCTACCGCGGCGAGAGCCGTGGTCGTCCATGCGCCGATGCGCACGACCGGTATCCGTGCGGTGCCGAGGCGGCTGGTCACGGCCATCGGCCCCCCAGCAGCCGACGCTCGGTGCGGTGCGGGCCTGAGACGAGGATCCGTGCGCGAGCACGTGCCGCCGCGCCGCGCTGTCCGGTGAGCAGGAGTCCACGGGCGGCGGCTCCTGCGACCTGCGCGGATCGCGCCACCTGCCAGCCGAGCGCGCCGAAGTGCTTGCGGAAGTACTTCTCCTGTGAAGCGTAGAAGTGAGTGATCCGTCGCCCTTCGTGATCGCTCGTGCCCCCGCCGGCGTGCACGGCGGACGCGTTCGGGACGATGGCGTGCCGCCAGCCTCGGTCGGACGCCCGCCGCGCCCAGTCGGTCTCCTCCGCGTAGAGGAAGAACTGCTCGTCGAGCCCGCCCACGTCGCGGATCGCCTCGGCTCGCAGCAACAGCACGGAGCCGATGACGAAATCGTCACGGTCGCACAGACGGCCGAGGCCGAGCGCCTCGGCGAGCGCGCGCCCCGGTGAGGGCCACGGCCACGAGACCCGTGCCGGGACGCCGTCGTCGTCCACCTGCCGGGGGCCCACGCTGGCGAGGCGAGGGTCGGCCTCCAGCGCGAGTCCCATCGCCTCCACGCTCCGGAGGTCGACCTCCGCGTCGGGGTTGAGGAGGAGCACGTCAGCGTCGGGCGCGAGACGGTTGGCGAGGGCGAGGTTCACCGCTCGCGCGAAGCCGGTGTTCGCCCCGGGGTCCAGGTAGATCACGCCGGCGTCGTCCGCGACGTGGCGCACCGCAGGACTCGACGAGTTGTCGACGACGGTCGTGGGCAGGGTGCCGGCGACCGGCGACAGCGCCCGGGCCAGCATCTCCGGGTGGTGGTACGCGACCACGATCACCTCGACCGGGCGCGGACGGCGTCCTGCCGTCGGCACGGGCGAACCTGCCGAGCCGGGCCCGACCGCCCGCTCGTACATGTGGAGGTACTGTCGCGCGACCTCTGTCCACGTGCACCGCCGCGCGCAGGCCAGACCGGCGTCGCGGAGCGCGCCGGCGCGGTCGGTGGCTGCACGCAGCAGCGCGGACCGAAGAGCCTCGCTGTCGCCTTCAGGTACGACGAGCGCCGCGTCGCCGAAGAGCTCCGGGAGCGCGCCGGAGCTGCTCACGACGACGGGAGTCCCGCACGCCATCGCTTCGACGACAACCCGGCCGAACTGCTCGACCCAGGTCGGCGTCGTCAGAGACGGGACGGCCAGGACGTCGAGGTCCCGGTAGAAGCGGGTGAGCGCAGCGCCGGCCAGCGAGCCGTGCCAGGTCGTGCGGGGAGCCTGGAGCAGCTCGGCCCGGAGCGGACCGTCTCCTGCGACGTGGAGCTCCAACCGGTTGTCGCCGGCCACGGCGTCCAGGAGCACCCGAAGGCCCTTCCGTTCCTCCAGCCGCCCGGCAAAGCCGACGCGGACGACCCCGTCGTCCGCCTCGCGCGGGCTGGAGCCCGGAGACATCGCATCCGGATCGATCCCGAGCGGGATGAGGTCCGGTGCCGGCACGAGACCGCGTTCGCGCGCGATCTCGCCGGCCTCGGCATTGCAGACGCTCAGGCCGGAGGCGTGCCGAAGGAGGATGCGCTCGATCCAGCGGAACGGGACGGGGTGCTTCTTGCGCAGGTTCTGCGCCGAGTACAAGGTGTAGCGCAGCCGTGGGCGCGGGCGGCGGTGCAGGAGTCGGCTGAGCCAGGCCAGCGCGAGGACCTCCGTGGCGGCGAGGGAGTAGGGCTCCTCGTGCACGTCGACGAGGTCCCACGAGCCGCGTACGGCGCGCCACACGGCCACGGGGTCGTAGACGAACAACGCCGGATGGTCGCCCCAGGTGCGCGCGGACCGCAGGTCCTCTCCGTCCCGCGCCTCGGCGCGCACGACGGAACCGGCTTCGGGCCAGGAGCGGGCCGTAAGGAGCGCCACCTCGACCCCGAGCGACCGCAGCTCGCGCTCGCGCTCGCGCCACGCGTCCACGACCGCGCTGTGCGACACGCGAAGGACCTTCATGGGGAGGATTCTCGCCTACTCGTCCGCCTCTCCCGACCGTCCGCCTTCATTTCACCCGCGACCTGGCGGGACGTGAGCGACACGGTCGGTGAGGATACGATCGCGTACCTTCCGAGGAGTGCCTGTGCCAGAGCTTTCCGTCCTGCTGTGCGTCAAGGACGGTCAGGAGACCGTCGGTTCCGCCGTGCGGTCGACCGTCCGCGCCCTCCCGTCGGATGCGGAGCTGGTCGTCCTCGACGACGGCTCGACGGATGCCACGGTCGACGTCGTCCGGCGTGTCGCAGACCGGCGTGTCCGCGTGCTCTCGGAGGCGACGAGTCTCGGACCGGCCATGGCGCGTCAGGCTCTCGTCGACAGGACGGACAGCCGGTTCATCGCCATGATGGACGCTGACGACGTGGCAATGCCGTGGCGCTTCCGAGCGTCGCGCCGAGTGATGAGACGCCACGACGCACCGATGGTGTTCACCCAGGTCGTGCCTTTCCGGGACGCGCGTCACCCGCTGCGACCTGGTCTCCCGGTCACGGCGTCACCGGCGGCGGTCCGGCTGCTGCTCCTCATCGGCAACAACCTCTACCATCCGACGCTGTTCGCCCGCCGGGACGTGCTGGAGAGCCTCGGGGGCTACCGCGACTGCGTGGCCGAGGACTACGACCTGTGGCTGCGCGCGGCGACTTCAGGTGTGCGGATCGCGCGCTGGGGCGGTCCGGGGATCGCCTATCGCATCCATGACAAGCAGGTGAGCAAGGCGCCTGACTTCATGGCACGTGCCGAAGCGCTGGGGATGCTCGCCGAGAGCCGTGACGGGCTCCGGAGCGTGTTCGGACTGGTGCCGGGGTCGGATGACGGCTCGCTCCGTGCGGTCGTCGCGAGCGCGGCAGAGGCCTCGGGGCTGAACCGTGGTGAGCGCTTCGCCGTGGATCAGTTCGTCCGCGAGCGGCTCCGGGGCTGACCACACCAGGGCTGGTGCGCCGCGTCAGGTGACGATGTGACCGGCCAGCTTCTCCTCGTGCACGCGCTGGTAGACGTCGTAGGTGCGGTCCGCGACCTGCGACCACGAGGCCTGTCGCGCTGCATCCCTGCGAGCTTGTTCTCCGAGCCGGCGCCGCATGTCACGGTCGGCCACGATCGGTGCGAGGGCACGCACGATCGACACGGGGTCATGGTCCACGATCGCGCCGTTGCGGCCGTCGACGACGAGATCCTCCGAGACCCCGAGCGGTGTGGCGACGACTGGAAGGCCGGCCGCCGCCGCCTCCAGCACCACGAGCCCGAACGCCTCGTAGGTCGTGGGGAACACGAAGACGTCGCCGGCCTGGAACGCGGACTCGACGGACGACGTGTGACCCGCGAACACCACCCGGCTCGCAACCCCGAGCCGTGCGGCACGGGCTCGGAAGGGCGCGGGGTCGTCGCCTCCGACGACGAGCAGCCGGGCGTTCGGGGGCAGGTGCGGCAGGGCGTCGATGACGGGCGCGAGCCCCTTGCGCCGGAACTCCTTGCCGACGAAGAGCAGCACGACGTCGTCGTCCGAGAACTGGTGGCGGGCGCGAACCTCCGCCCGTCGTGCAGCGGCGTCCGGCGGCTGGAACCGGGCCGTGTCGACCGCGTTGGGGATCACGGTGATGCGGTCGGGGTCGACGTCGTAGAAATGCGTGAGCTCTCGCCCGACGCTCTGCGAGACCGCGATGACACGGCGGAAGCGGCTCGGCCGGTAGTTGCTCCGCTCGACGTGGAGGACGGCGTGGTGGAACGGGTTGGCCAGCGCCCGTACGACCTCGCCGTGGTGGAGCTTCATGTCCCACCATGCGCGGTGGCAGCTGTGCGCGGTGATCACGTCCTGGGAGCGCGCAGCGCAGCCGCCCTGATTGTGGACGATGTCGAAAGCCCGCGTCGTGACGCTCCGGGTTGCCGCAGCGGAGTACGTCAGCGGGACCATGAAGGACGGACGGGTGCGCGCCGGCACCCGCAGCCAGGTCAGGGGTGGCTCGGGCTCCGGATCGACCGCGGTGGCGACGAGGGTGAGGTCCAGCCGCTCTGCGAGGCGCGAAGCCAGCTCGTAAGAGACGCGCTCGATCCCACCTTCGTGGTTGAACCGGAACGAGGACATGGCGACACGCACCCGGTCATGCTAGGTGCGCCCGGAAGACGCGTGGGCGACGTGACCACAGCTCGTCGGAAAATCACCCATGCCGCCCGCATCCCAGTGTCGCTGCGGGACCTTAGTGTCGGCAGCATGTCCTCGGCGCTGCAGGTGCTCGTCCGCCCCCACGCATTGATCGCGACGTCACCACATCGACGCGTGCCTCCTCGGCCGCCCGAGCGCCAAGAAGCTGGTTACCTCGAGAAGTTCGACGACAGCACGGTGTTCTACGACGTGTTCCGGTGCGGGCGGAAGGTCTTGGCCGTCGGTCCGCCCGCTCACGGCCTGGAATCCGTGGTCGACGACGCCGTCGTCACGCCGGCTTTCGGTTCCAAAGGGTCGGGGGTGCACTTCGCCTCGGAGAAGGGTCTGGATCGTCTCGGACGCTTCTGGGCGTCGTCCCCGAGGTCGGACGGGCCGCTCCGCATCCGTGCTGGCGCAGGCCCGGACGACATCGAGGTCGGTGCCGATCTCGCGGGAGCGTTCGCTGGGAGGCGTGCAGTCATGACGCTGTCGAAAGACAACGACCTGGAGTGGATCCGGTATTGGGCGGGCTGGTACGCGCAGCGGCACGGTGCCGATGCCCTCGTCGTGTACGACAACGGATCCACGGCGTACTCGACGGGCGACCTCGTCGAGACGCTCGCCGGTACCGTGGGCGTTGCGGTCGCAGCCGTCGTGGAGTGGCCGTTCACGTACGGCCCGCAGGGCTTCGAGCCGTATCGGACGTGGGACTCGAACTACGCGCAGCACGGCGCGCTCGAGCACGCGAGGTGGCGGCTGCTTCGTCGGGCGGCAGGCATGGTGAACGCGGACATCGACGAGCTGATGCTCGACCCCGAGGGCCGTTCGGTGTTCGACGCGACGACCGCTTCGCGCTCTGGTGCACTGTCGGTGCCCAGCACGCTCCTCCATCCCGCACCGGGCGCAGTCCTTGGGCGACCGCGGCACAGCGACTCATATTTTGAGCGCGTCGAGAGGGAACCGACCGACCCGAAGTGGTGTGTCGTCCCGTCGCGCCTCCCAGCGGTGGCGCAGCTGGGGATCCACGGGGTGGTCGGCGTCAGGATGGACCGCGCGCCCGGCTTCAGGCTCGGCCACTTCTACGCGATCACGACGAACTGGGCGACCGGTGACCGGATCGCGGCGCACGCCGATCTGTCGTCGTCGAAGGTCGACACCGAGTTCCGCAGCAGGTTCGCGGGAGAAGTGGCGTCGGTCGGAGTGGCTGAACCTGCCTCGCAGCGGCTCTCGGCGCGGGTGAGCCGCACCGCGTCACGCGCAGCGAGCGCTGCGCGCGAGCGCGTCAAGCGAAGCACGTTCGGGGCGGCGCTCCGACGACGCCGTTGACCGCCGGTCGCGTCAGACGAGGATGCCGTCAGTCGTTGGGGGCTCTTGGGAAACAGCATCGAGGGGGAGATCACGCACGTGACGAGCCGGCACGCCCACGTAGAGACCGTGGGCTCTGAGGTCGCTCGTAACCACGGCCCCGGCACCCACCACGCAACCGGGCCCGATAGTCACTCCCGGCAGGACCATGGCCCCTGATCCGATCCAGGTGCCGGTGCCGATGGTGATTCCCTCTGCGTGGTGCTCACCCGCCCGGCCGTCCGGCGCACCGATTCGGTGCGCGCCCGTCACAAGACTGACGTTGTCCCCGATCCCCACGTTCTCTCCGAGAACGATCGGTCCGGACGTGTCGATCGTCATCCGTGGGCCGAGGTAGCAACCTCGCGGCACGGTCAGTGGCCCGACATCGCGGATCAACAGGCCAGCGCAGACCTCGGCGTGGTCGTCGACGTGCACGGCGGCGCGCGAGAGTATCCGTCGCCGGGCGCGCTGTCGCCACAAGGGCCACCCCGCGATCCAGACGATGGTCTCGCGGCGCCTCGAGTAGGCGGGCATGTGTCTCCTCAAGCAGCTCTCGACGGCCAGCGACCGGTCGACGTCGTGGTCCTCATGGCAAGCGTCATGCGCTTCCCAGGTAGCGCCGAGTCTTCCGCACGAGATTCCCACCGCGCATGTGCACATAGCACAGTCGGCCCACAGCTCGCCGTGTGCGCGCAGACTGATCGTCCTGCACGAGGCGGGCGAGGAGCCGTTGCGCGAGCGATGAGCTCCCCGGTCGCGTGCTTTGGCCCAGCGCGAGGAACTCGACCGACATCTCGCTCTCGTTGCGGGCCACGCACTCGAGGCCGGTCCAGACAGCGTGCGACGCGATCCGCTTCTCGACGGCCCGTCGCAGGCCCACGCTGCTTGGCGGGATCGCCATCCGGAACGTGCGCAGCCGCTCGGAGAGGTCCGCGAGCTGGCTGTATCGCGTGTGATGCATGTTCTTGTCGTGGATTCGATAGTGCGCCTGTGGAGGACCGCTCAGTCTGACGACCGAGCCGTGGAGCGCGCTCTGCAGCCAGTAGTAGAGGTCCCCCGTGTGGGGGAGGTCCTCCCGATACGGCCCGACGGCATCGAGTGCGCTCCGCGAGATGATCGCTTCAGGGCTGTAGATCACGTTGGTGGCGAGCCGGCATACCTGCTCGACCCACCTGCTGCCGCTGATCACGTGGGCATGGCCCGGGGCGTCGGAGACCGCAGTGGGTCGATCCCGAAAGACATCGACCGGGCCGTAGATCAACGCGAGATCCGGGTTTGCGAGGAAGGCGTCCTGTGCTCGTCGCAGCGCCCCCGGGGTGAGGAGGTCGTCCGCGGACAGGAGGACGACGAGGTCACCGCCGACCTGCGCCAGCCCGTCGTTGTACGTCCGGATATGTCCTTGGTTGGTCTCGTGGACGACGATTCGCACTCGCCCGTCGCCGTCCGCGATCCGCTGTGCGACCCGCAGGCTGTCGTCCGTCGAGCAGTCGTCCACGATGATCACCTCGACCTGGACGGAGTCCTGGTCGAGAACACTTCGTACCGCGCGCTCGAGGAAGCGTGCGTAGTTGTAACAGGGGATCACAACGGAGAAGAGCGGCTCTCCTGCGCCCCGTGTACTGCCCGTCATGGACTGCCGCCCCTCCCGTGATCAGCGGTGGCCGCGCGTCGCCGCGCTCACACGGTAGCGACCCATCCTGCGTCGACGGCCACGTCGAGCGGGGTTTTCACCCGGACCGTCGGCACGGAGACCTCCGCGGGTCGCCTATCGTTCCTGTCGTGCCCCCGAACCAGCCAGCCGTCCGGGCGGTCGGACTCGGGAAGACGTTCCAGATCGGCCGTACCGACTCACGCGCCACCGCCGTCGAGGCGGCGCTGCGCTTCGTGCGCAACCCCAGTCGTCGCGGGGCGGCGTCCGAGCTCCGGGTGCTCGACGACCTCACCTTCGACATCGAGTGGGGTTCGGCGACGGGGATCATCGGACGAAACGGCGCGGGCAAGTCGACCCTGTTGAAGATCCTCACGCGTGTCTCGCCTCCGACGGACGGCCGCATCGAGCTGGCGGGCCGCGTCGGTTCGCTCCTCGAGGTGGGGACGGGGTTCCACCCAGAGCTCACAGGCCGCGAGAACATCTTCCTCAACGGCAGCCTGCTGGGGATGACGCGCAAGGAGATCCGCGCACGGTTCGACGAGATCGTCGACTTCTCCGGGGTGGAGAAGTTCCTCGAGACACCCGTCAAGCGCTACTCGTCCGGGATGTACGTGCGGCTGGCGTTCGCCGTCGCAGCCCACCTGGAGACGGAGATCCTCGCCATCGACGAGGTGCTCGCGGTGGGCGACGCCGACTTCCAGGCCAAGTCGCTCCGTCGCATGAGAGAGGTTGCGAAGGAGGGGCGGACCGTCCTGTTCGTGAGCCACCAGCCGCAGACGGTCCTCTCGTTGTGCACGTCGGCCATGTTTCTCGATCGCGGTCAGCTCGCCTACCACGGTGACGTCGAGGGCGCGCTCGATCTCTACCGACGCTCCTACGAGAAGTTCGCCGTGGAGCAGTCGGACCCGTCAGCCCGGCCGGGGTCGGGCGAGATCCGCGCCGCCGAGGTCCAGGTCGGGGCCGACCAGTACGAGCCGGAGGACGAGAAGGTCGTGACGGTGCACGTGCCACCGCACCCTGCCGAGAGCGCGCCCTACTACGTCTCGTGCCACGTCAACGACGTCAACGGCACAGTGCTCCTGCAGTGCGACTCGCGGCTGGTCGGCGGGTGGTACGACCCGACGACAGACAACACCGTCGAGCTGCGAATCACGTCGCCATGGCTCAAGCCGGGGCGCTACACGATCGACGTGTTCGTCTGCGGGCGCGTCGTCCTCGACTCGTGGGAAGGTGCTGCGGCCTTCGAGGTCTACCCCCACAACCCCTATCCGGAGTTCGCGACCGACGACGCGTTCGAGAGCGGTCTGGTCTTTCCGAGATTCCAGTACAAGGTGAGCTGACGTGGCCGAGACAGTGGTGATCACGCCGCCGGGGCGCTTCAGCGTCCCCCACTGGCGCGAGCTGTGGAACGCACGCGAGATCCTCTTCCAGTTCGGGATGCGCGACGTGCTGCTGCGCTACCGTCAGACCGCTGTCGGGGTCGCGTGGGTCGTGGTCCAGCCGTTGGCGGCGGCCGCGGTGTTCTCGGTGGTCTTCGGCCGCGTCGCAGGGCTGTCCAGTGCCGGCGTCCCGTACTTCTTGTTCACCTACATGGGCATGCTGGCCTGGACGCTCTTCAGCACGGCGCTCTCGCGCTCGGCCGCATCGGTCGTCGGCAGCCAGGCCCTCATCCAGAAGGTGTTCTTCCCTCGCCTGATCGTCCCGGCAGCATCCGTGCTCTCCTCGGTCGTCGATTTCGTGGTCGGACTGTTGTTCGGGTTGGTGCTGCTCGTCGTCTACGGGGTGAACCCGGGCTTCCAGGTGCTGCTCGCGCCCGTCGTCGCTCTGCTCTTCCTGATGTTCGGGCTCGGCATCGGCACTGCGGCCTCCGCCGTGATGGTCCGCTACCGCGACGTCGCCTACGTGCTGCCCTGGCTGATCCAAGTGCTGCTCTTCGCGTCACCTGTCGCGTACGCGCTGGACGCCGTGCCGTCGAGCCTCAAGCTGTGGTTCGAGGCGAACCCGCTGACCTGGTACCTCGAGCTCTTCCGCTACACGCTCCTTCGGCAGCCGGCGCCGCCGGCATGGCAGTTCGTGGGAGCGGCGGTGCTCGCGCCCCTGGTCCTGGCCGGCGGCGTCCTGGTGTTCCAGCAGTTCGAACGGCGCTTCGCGGACATCGTGTGATGGCCGTCGAGCTCCCGAACCGTGCGCAAGACGGTTCGCCGACGGTGAGCGTGATCGTCATCACCTTCGCCCGGCCCACGTACGTGGCCCAGTGCTTGGCCCATCTCGCCCGCCTGCGCACGCGCCCCGCGCAGGTGATCGTGGTCGACGGGTCGCCCGACGACGACACGGCGGCCGTCGTCACGGACATGTCGGATGTCGACTACGTCCGGCACGCCCTCGGCCGGGGGACGATGCCCGAGTCGAGGCAGCTGGGACTCGCCCGAGCCACCGGCGACGTGGTCGCCTTCATCGACGACGACGCCTACGTGGACCCCGAGTGGATCGACGAGCTTGTGCGACCGTACGCCGATCCGGAGGTCGTCGGGGTCGGCGGCCGTGCCGTCAACGGCATCCCGGGGGAGGACGTCGAGGGCCTGGACGAGATCGGCCGCTTGCGTCCGGACGGCACGCTGACGGGGTACTTCGGCGCGGATCCGCACGAGGTCGTCGACGTCGACCACCTCCTCGGCGCCAACATGTCGTTCCGACGCTCGGCGTTGCAGGAGATCGGGGGCATCCGAGGCAACTACCCCGGCACGTGCCTCTGCGAGGAGTCCGACATCTCGCTCCGTCTAGGGTTACGCGGCGGGCGACTCGTCTTCGCGCCGGCGGCTGTCGTCCGCCACGTCGCAGCGCCGTACACCACTGGTGGTCAGCGGTTCGACCGGCGCTACCTGTACTACTCGCGCCGCAACCATGTGGTCCTGCTCGCGCGGGTCTTCGGCTGGGCCAGCCCGATGCTGCGGCGCTACGCGAGGACGGCCATCGTCGCTCAGCGCTCCTACCTGAGGGTGTTCTGGGAGCGTGCTACCGGCGCCGAGGGGGACGGCTCGACCTCCTCGCGTCTGCGTGCGCCGATCGTGCTCACGCGGTCGGTCGTCGAGATGGTCGGTCTCGTGGCCGGGGTCCCCGCAGCGTGGGTGGCGCGGGCCCGGGATCGGCGAGCGGGCGTCCGAAGCCCTTGATGACGGTCAGCGTCGGCGGAGGCTCCGGCCGAGCCCGCGCGCCGCGTCGACGGGTGCACGGCGCGCGCCCCAAGCAAGCTCCGCCATGGCGTCGCCAGGTCCGTTTCTCCGGGCGACACCGACGGCAGCGGCGCCCGCCTCGGTCGCGGCCCTGCCGCGGAAGCGCGTCAGATGCTCCTCGAGCAGCTCCGCGTTGTGAGAGTCGCCCCGCAGTCGCGCCGCAGCCGCGAGCCGGACGAGCGACTGCTCCATGACCGACCGGCGCGCCCGAACGTTGGCGCGGTCGGTGCTCGTCATGTTCGCGTCGTGGCGGCGGTAGCCGAGTGCTTCGCCCGGCACGCAGGAGAACGTGCCCTCGTACAGCAGCCGGAGCATGAACTCGAAGTCCTCCATGATCGGCAGCTCCGGGGCGAACCCCCCGACCGTCACGAACGCGTCTCGACGAATCATGAGAGTGCCGCAGATGTGAGGCGTGGGCACGGCGCCGCGGAGCATGTCTGCGGCCGTCGCAGGCACGGCAGGGAACGCCGGCTCGAAGGGAGCCCCGCTGGCATCCATGTGCCATCCGCCCACATAGCAGGCCGGTGCGTCGGGGGTGCGCAGCAGCGACTCGACCTGAAGGGCGAGCCGCTCCGGGATCCACAGGTCGTCGTCGTCGTGGAACACGACGAGGCTTCCGCGCGACTCGCCGAAGCCGACGTTGCGTGAACGACCGAGGGTTGCGGGGCGCGTCGTGATGACACGCGTGCGGGGGATCCCGTCCAGCGCTGCCGTGAGCCAGACGTCGTCCTCGACCCCGTTGTCGACGATCACCAGCTCCCACATCTCGTACGTCTGGTTCGCGACGGTCTCGACCGCGGCGCGCAGATACGGCGAACGGCGGTTGGTCGGCAGGACGATGCTGACGAGCGGACGTGGCGTGGTCTGTGACGCGTCCGGAATCATCGGTGTCCCTCTTCGGTCGTGACGTGCGGGCGAGGCGCCCGGCGGAGCGCCGCCACCGCCTCCGGCCGCCCCCCATGCAGGACGACCTCGCGCAGACCGAGGAGGTTCCCGTGAAGTCGCCCCTCGCGGTCGGGACGGTGTCGATCGCGGAGGTGGATCACGTTCGCGCCGAGGTAGACCGCCCAGTCGTGGACAAGCTGACGGGCGCTCTTGGTCCCCTTGCGCCACAGGTAGAAGGGGTTCACGATCTGCGCGAAACCGAGCGTTCGCCCATCGACGCGGCCCGACCCGACGGCCAGGTGGACAGCCACGCACCCGTGGTAGTGGACGACGCGACCGAGGCGGCCGGCACGCACGCTGAAGTCGTAGTCCTCCTGCCAGGCGTAGAGCCGCAGCCGCTCGTCGAACGGCTCACCAGCGACCACCGCACCGCGTGCCGTCATGTTCGCACCGTAGGCCGCCCGGACGTCGCGTTCGAACTCCGTGGGCCTGTGCGCGGCGAGTGCGCCTGCAGCCTCGTCGCGAGAGATCTCGCGGTCCTCGTTCGCGCCGTCGACGACCACGAGGCCCGTCATGAGCGCGACGTCGGGGTGCCCGGTCATGTAGGCACGCGCCTTCTCGATGTAGTCACGGGCGAGGACCGCGTCGTCGTCCATGAAGGTCACCAGGTCGGGAAGCACCTCGAGCGATCGGAAAGCGGTGTTGCGCTGTACGGAGGATCCGCGTTCACCGACGACGACCCGCACCCACGGGTCCGCGCGGAAGGCGTTCGGCACGTCGCCGTCCGCGGCGACCCCCAGGACGACCAGGTCGGGACGGATCGTCTGGGCACGCAACGAATCGACCGTCCGTCCTAGCACCTCAGGTCGACGGGTGCTCGCGATCAGGACGATGTGCTGAGGAGCTGTCACGGCTTGACCACTGACGGGGACCACGCTTCCTTGATCAGTACCTCGGGGGAGGAGCGGCCCGCGGCCGGCATCTGCCAGACGTCCGAGACGCCCGTCTGCCCGTCACGCGGAACGCCGTACATGAGCGTCGCGCTGTCGAGCCAGGCGATCTGGTCGTCGACCGATCTCTTCTCTGCGCTCAGGATCGTGATGGTGCCGGTGGCAAGGTCCAGCACTGCTGGGGTCCAGTGGGTCGCGCCCCCTTCGCCGACGTTGCGCTTAAAGGCGATGCGCGTGCCGTCCGGCGACAGCGACGGACACTCGACATGGTCGACCACGACGGTCAGCGTCCTGCGCGCGAGGTCTCCCTTGACGAGCCAGGTGTGCCCCATCGACTTCGACTGGGTGGTTGCGTAGAACGTGTTGTCGTCGGCGAACGTCACGCCCCACATGTTCCGATCAACCGGCCGGATGGTGTGTCCGTCCTCGATGAGCCGGTAGTCCTCGATGTTGCCGTAGTCCGTCCCGTCCGTCCCATGGATCTCGGTCACGGTCGAGAAGTTGGTGGAGGCGTACGAGTGTCCCGTGACGAATGCCGTCGTCCCGACCAGTGTTCCATCAGGCGACAGCCTGGTGCGGCTCGGGACGCCCGGGAGCGCCCACGAGCTCGTGACCTTCCAGTCAGCGTCGAGGAGCTCCGCCTCCCACGTGGTCACCACGCCGGGCTTCGTCCGGAGACAGGCTGCCTGTGCCGCCTGAGCGTCGATCCGGTCGCACGTCACCCCGGTGAACGCGCGCGGGCCTGCCGGGTCGTCGAGCGCGACCTCGGCCACCCGCCCGTACAGGTTGCCCGTCGCCGTGCTGCGGAACACGATCCGTGGCTGCCGGGAGAGCGTAGCGAGGTCGGCCTGCTCGACCTGGGTGGGCTTCTTCTGCTCAGCATGGGAACGCACGACCGCTCGCCACGTGTAGGCACCGCTCGCGACGAGCACGACCACCACCAGTGCGGCGAAGGCCGTCAGGTTCCTCCGCTTCATGCCTGGCCCGCGCGGCGCTCACTCGCAACGGGCTGGGGGCGCCCCTCGTCGGGTGCGCCGCCTGACGTACCTGGTGCGTCCAGGTGGCGCAGGGCGTAGGCGGCAGCCGGGACCGCCGCGGCGAGCAGGCAGGCGACGGTGAGCACCGCCTCGCTCCGACCGATCGTGAACCACAGGATGCCGAACGCGCTGGATGCGACGAGTCGTGAGACGTCGACGGCCGACTGTGCCGTCCCGATGGCGGACGCTCGCGACTCGGTCGCGATCAACCGACCCACGAGCGCCGCCAGAACGCCGTCCGTGGTCGCGTAGAAGATCCCGAGCAGCAGGAGCGCGAGCAGTGTCACGCTCGTCGAACTCACTGAAGCGCCCGCGCAGAGGTAGGCGCCTACCAGTGCGACGTGGCCCCACACGAGCACCTTGGCTCGTCCGACCTTGTCGGCCAGCCGCCCGGCAGGGACGGCGAGCGTCATGTACGCCACGTTGGTCCCCACGTAGAGGAGGGGAAACCACTGCGTCGCGAACCCGTCCTTGGCCTGGAGGCTGAGGTAGATGAACCCGTCCCCGACGGTGAGCAGGCCCAGGACGACGGACACGGTGAGGATGCGGCGCAGCTCCCGTCCGCGCAGGAACGTCCAGCTGAACGTGGGGGCCCCCTCGGCGGCGAGCGCGGTGACGCCGCAGGTGCAGTTCTTGCACTTGGGTAGACCCCGGGCGACGCGGCTCCTGTGGCGCTCGAGCCAGGCGGCCCGGCGTGGCCTGAGGTCGGGGACCAGCAGGACCAGTGCGCCCACCCCGATCACGGCGACACCGAACGAGATGACGAACACGTTGCGGTACCCGCCGGGTATGAGCCAGAGCACGACGAACGCGAGCAGGGGGCCGATGGCGCTGCCGGCGGTGTCGAGCGCACGGTGCACACCGAACGAGCGACCGATTGTCCTCGGGTCGGACGACGCAGCGATCATGGCGTCTCGTGGTGCCGTCCGGATGCCCTTGCCTACCCGGTCGATAGCGACGGTGGCAGTCACAGCGGCGAGCGACGTGCTGAGCAGGAGGATGGCGCGCGTCGCCGCCGACAGTGCGTAGCCGAGAGCGGCCACCCGTTTGGGGTGGTCACGCTTGTCCGACATCCAACCTGCCACGATCCGCATGAGCGACGGGGCGCCCTGCATGAGGCCGTCGATGAACCCGTAGGCGACCGTGGTCATGCCGAGGGACGCCGTGATGTAGAGAGGGAGGACGGCCGCCACCGACTCGGACGAGATGTCGGTGAGCAGGCTGACGATCCCGAGCGTGACGACGGTCGACGAGACCCTGCCGCGGCGCTGCCGGCGATCCTGGCTCTGTGCGGGCGGCGGCTCGGCCTCCGCGTAACGGTCGCGGATGGCTTGGAGCGCAGCAGCCCGTTCCTCAGGGGAACGTCGGCGCGGTCGTGCTTCGGCCGTCACCGGTCGAGCTCCAGATTGGCGAAGACCGAGTAGGCGGTGCTCCCCTTCGTGGTGTGGAGCGTGACGCTGACCGTCTCGTCGCCGCGTCGGAACGCCGCCGTGGTCGCACCGGGTCGACCTTGTACGGCGACCTCTGTGAACCCGCCCCCGAGGAACCATTGCCGGTAGTCGTTGAGGACGAAAGGCAGGCCCTGCGACGTCGCAGCCTCGACGGTCACCTGCACGTGGTCGTCCTGCGAGGACACGCTGCTCGTGGTGATCCTCGAGTAGGAGGCGACCTTCACGACGTCTCGCGGGAAGTCGTCGAGGAGGCGGCCCTTCGACGCACCGGAGCGAGGCGCCGACTTGCCCAGGTGACCGGCCCCGGAGCCGTCGAGCAGCTGGCTGAGCCCGGTCGGGGTCGGTGTCGGCGTCGCGTTCGGTTCGGAACCGACCTGTGGGTCGGCAGAAGTTCCGGTCTGCCCGGTCGACCCGTCGGAAGCAGGGGGTGCGTCTGGCGACGTGTGGGCGGTGGTGCCGCCTGGCGAGGACGTGCCGTGTGTCGGGGTCGTCGAGCCGCCGTCACTGCCCGACGCCGAGCTGGCGGGTGCGCCTGCGCTGGCTGCCCCTCGGTCGCCGGTGTCTCGAAGGATCCCGACGACGGCAAGGACGCCGATCACGAGGAGCACGACGGTCACGGCCGCGACACCTACGACTCGGCGGACCGGACTCATGTGGACCTCACGGGAAGACTGCGGCTGCCCGACCGCGATCACATCGAAGGGCGTCTTGAGCCTAGTCGTGGTTGGTCACGTCGAAGTACCACCCACAGGGTGAATCGTGCCGCAGAGCATGTGACGGTCGACCATCCTCTCTCTATGCTCCGGGCATGCCGAAGATCGCAGACAGCGCCGACGTGGACCCCTCGGCATCGGTGGGTGAGGGCACCACGATCTGGCACCTCGCCCAGGTCCGGGAGGATGCCGTGATCGGTGAGGGCTGCGTCGTGGGCCGTGGCGCGTACGTCGGCCCAGGCGTGCAGACGGGGCGCAACTGCAAGCTCCAGAACTACGCCCTGGTCTACGAGCCCGCGGTGCTGGGCGACGGTGTCTTCGTCGGCCCCGCCGCCGTCCTGACGAACGACCAGCATCCGCGTGCGGTCACCGTGCACGGCGCGCTCAAGACCGTGGACGACTGGAGCATGGTCGCCGTGACCGTCGGGGACGGTGCCGCCATCGGCGCCCGCGCAGTGTGTGTGGCTCCGGTCACGATCGGTCGCTGGGCGACCGTCGCCGCGGGCGCGGTCGTCACCCACGACGTCCCCGATCACGCGCTCGTCGCGGGCGTCCCGGCCCGGCAGATCGGGTGGGTGGGGCGCGCGGGAGCGCCGCTGACGCCGAACGAGGACGGTATCCGCTGGCACTGCCCCGACACGGGCGAGGTGTACCGCGAGACGTCTGCGGGGCTCGAGCGGTCCGAGAAGGAGTGAGCGCCGTCTGGCGGCTGGCCGACGCTATCCGGCGACCTCGCGCCAGATGTCGGCGTGCGCCCTTGCGGTGGCCTCCCACGTGAATCGGCGGGCACGTGCCCGTGCCCGGTCGAGCCTCGCGGCAAGGCCCGCGTCAGGGTCGACGGTGACGGCGAGCAAGGCTGAGGCAAGAGCCTCGCGACGCGGTTCGACGACGAAGCCGCAGTCCCCGACCACCTCCGGCAGGGCGCTGCAGTTCGAGACGATGACCGGCGTGCCCGCTGCCATGGCTTCGAGCGCAGGAAGGCCGAAGCCCTCGTACGTCGACGGGACGACCACTGCCTCGGCCGACGCGACGATGGACGGCATGAGGCGGTCGGGCTGGCGACCCAGGAGCACCGTGCGCTGCAGCGGTGCGAAGAGCCGGGTGCGTGTGGGGTGCTCGGGGCCGGCGAGGGCCAGCGTGATGCCTGATAGAGAAGGGGAAGCCAGCTCCCAGGCGGCGGCCAGCTCGCCGAGGTTTTTTCGCTGTGACGCACCACCCGCATGGAGGACGTACGGCCCTTCGAGCCCGAGCGCGCGGCGCACGTCCGTTCCGAGCGGTGGTGCGTCGAAGTAGGCGTCGTCCACGCCGTTGTACACCACGCGCGGCTCCGCGACACCGAGCAGGCTCCGGACCTCGTCTGCCGAGAACTCTGAGACGCAGACGACCGCGGCCGCACGGCGCGCCTCGTCCGCCGCTGCGCGGACCGGTGCGGACTCGTCGGGGTAGCGCCAGGCGACCGTGTCGTGGATCGTGACGACGTCACCCTGGGGAGCCGGCGGGATAGCGAGGTCCATGCGGTGCAGGACGGACTGCCGCGAGTGCAGCAACCGCCCGACCAACCGTCGTTCCTCGACGCTCGCCGAGCTGAGCCAACCGAACGGAAGTCGTCTCGTCCCGGGCAGGTCGGACCGGAGCGAGCGCGACACCGAGACGTCGACCCGCCACCCGGGGAGCAAGGCAGCGGCGCGCGTCTCGACCTCCGACTCGTAACGCTGTGCACCCATGGGATGCGCGGCCGCGCTGCGCGCGATGACGAGCCTGGTCATGGCCCTCCGTCCGAGAGAGGTGACACTATATCGGCCATGTCGCGATCACGGGTCGACGTGGCGCTCGTCACGAGCTCGTTCCTCCCGCACTTCGGCGGGGTCGAGGAGCATGTCCTCAACACGGCTCGCGCGCTGCGTGCGCGAGGGGTGGGCGTCGTCGTCTGGACCGTCGACCGCGGCGACGCCGGCGCGCCCTCGGAAGTCGACGGGATCGCCGTCAGAGTCTTGCCCTGCCCCCTCCCGGCGCGCAACGCCCGTTCGGTGTGGGACTTTGCGCGACGAGTCCCGGGAGCCGCTGCGGCGTGGATCGTGGCACTTCTCCGTGACCGTCCTCGGGTCCTGCACGTGCAGTGCTTCGGGCCGAACGGGGTGTGGGCGTCCGCGCTCGCACGCCTGGTGCGCCGTCCTCTCGTGGTCAGCGCGCACGGTGAGACCTTCATGGACGCAGACCACGTGTACGAACGGTCTCGCCTGCTGCCGCGCGCGCTGCGAAGCGCGCTCGCCCGCGCCAGCGCGATCACGGCCTGCTCGGCCTACGTCGCTCGGGATCTCGAGCGCTTCGGGGGTGACCCTGCAGGCGTCGTGGTCGTACCCAACGGGATCGATCTGGACGAGCCGCCCGGCCCGCCGCCGGCGTGGCTCCCGGAGCGGTACGTCCTGGCCGTGGGCCGTGTGGTCCACACCAAGGGTTTCGACCTCCTCGTCCGGGCTGTCGCATCGCTCGACCGCGTGCACCTGGTCGTGGGTGGCGACGGCCCCGAACGGGGTCGGCTGGAGGCGCTCTCCGACGAGCTGGGCATGGCGGACCGTGTGACCTTTCCCGGGCGGCTCGCACGGCCGGAGATCGTCGCGGCGATGGCCGGTGCGGACTGCCTGGTCGTGCCGAGCCGGGTCGAGGCGTTCGGCATCGTCGTCCTCGAAGGCTGGCGAGCAGGCGTCCCGGTGGTCGCGACATCCCACGGTGGCCCCCCGGAGTTCGTCGACGACGGTCGGACGGGATACCTCGTGGACCCGGAGGATGTCGTCGCGCTCTCCCGTGCGATCGACGAGGTCGTGCGAGATCCCGCTCGTGCGCAAGAAGTGGCGGAGGCAGGACGGCGTCGTGTCGAGGGGTTCACCTGGGCAGCGGTTGCCGGCCGTTACGAGGAGCTCTACGACAGCATCTCGGGTTCCCGCGAGGGCACGTAGGCTGGTGAGTCGGAGCCCGGTCTGACCCTCGGATCGGGCCAGTTGTGCCGCCAGACGCTGGGCGGCGCTGGATCGCTCCCGAAGGACCCATGAACCTCACCGCCCTCCTCCCCGCCCTCCTGACCGAGCCGACGTTCGCGTCGGTCGTCGAGCGCACCCGCACGGGCGGCGAGCTGGACGTCGTCGGCCCGCTGGGTGTGCGCCCGCCGCTGCTGGCGGCGGCGAGCGAGACCCGCCCGTTGGTGGTCGTGACGGCGACGGGCCGTGAGGCCGACGAGCTCGCGGCAGCGACACGCCTGTACCTGTCGGAGGGCGACCGGGACGCCGTCGCGGTCCTGCCGAGCTGGGAGACCCTCCCGCACGAGCGTCTGTCGCCGCGCGCGGACACGGTGGCGCGTCGGCTCGCGGTGTTCCGCCGGCTCACTCACCCGGACCCGGAGACGCCGTCCGCGGGTCCGGTCCGCGTGCTGGTCGTGCCGATCCGGGCGCTGCTGCAGCCCGTCGTCGAAGGACTGGGCGAGCTGGAGCCGGTGAGCGTGCACCACGGTGACCGGGTCGACCTGGTCGACCTGGAGCGCAGGCTCGCGGACGCCGCCTACAGCCGCGTCGACATGGTCGAGCGGCGCGGGGAGTTCGCCGTCCGCGGCGGGATCCTCGACGTCTTCCCGCCGACGGAGGACCACCCGCTGCGTGTCGAGCTGTGGGGCGACGAGGTCGAGGAGATCCGCTGGTTCTCGGTGGCCGACCAGCGGTCGCTCGAGGTCGCCGAGCACGGTGTGTGGGCGCCGCCGTGCCGCGAGATGCTCCTCACGCCGGCGGTCCGGGCGCGTGCCGCGGCGCTCACGGAACAGCTTCCGGGTGCGCTCGACATGCTCGACAAGCTCGCGGCCGGGATCGCGGTCGAGGGCATGGAGTCCCTCGCGCCGGCGCTCGTCGACCACATGGTCCCCGTGCTCTCGATGGTGGACGACGCTGCTCTCCTCGTCGTGTCCGAGCCGGAGCGCGTCCGCCGTCGCGCGCACGACCTCGTCGCGACCACCGAGGAGTTCCTGGCCGCCGCGTGGACGAGCGCGGCCGCCGGCGCGAAGACTCCGCTCGACCTGTCGGCGGCGTCGTTCCTGACGCTCGCGGACGTCCGCGACGACGCCGCCCGCCAGGGCCTGGGCTGGTGGACGCTCAGCGCGTTCGGGCTCGACCCCGAGGCTGCGATCGACCCGGCGGGAGACGGGCACGGCACGGTCGGATCGGCGGGCGTCTCGGCGGGCGCCGACACGGTCGTCCTGCCGGCGCGGGACGTCGAGCGGTACGCCGGCGACGTGGAGCGCGCGGTCGACGACGTCCGCGGCCTGCAGCACGGCGGGTGGCGGCTCGTCCTGACGACGGACGGCCACGGCCCGGCGCAGCGCCTCACCGAGCAGCTGCGTGCCGCCGAGACGGCCGCGCGCCTGGTCCCGGACCTCGACGCGGCGACGAGCCCCGACGGGCCCGAGCCGGGCGTCGTCGTCGTGACGGCGGCCCCGGGCGTCCCGGGCTTCGTCATGCCGGACCACCGGCTGGCCGTGTTCGCGGAGTCGGACATCACCGGCCGCTCGGGCAGCAGCACCAAGGACATGCGCCGCATGCCGAGCCGGCGGCGCAACGTCGTCGACCCGCTACAGCTGCGCGCGGGTGACTTCGTCGTGCACGAGCAGCACGGCGTAGGCCGGTTCGTCGAGATGGTGCAGCGCACCCTCGGGGCAGGAGCCAACGCGGCGACCCGCGAGTACCTCGTCGTCGAGTACGCGTCGTCCAAGCGCGGCCAGCCCGGGGACCGGCTGTTCGTCCCGATGGACCAGCTCGACCAGGTCACGAAGTACGTGGGCGGCGAGGCGCCGTCGCTGAGCCGCATGGGTGGCGCGGACTGGCAGAAGACCAAGACGCGGGCCCGCAAGCACGTCAAGGAGATCGCGTCCGAGCTCATCCGGCTGTACTCGGCGCGCATGGCGACCGAGGGGCACGCGTTCGGCCCGGACACCCCGTGGCAGCGTGAGCTCGAGGACGCGTTCGCCTACATCGAGACGCCCGACCAGCTGTCCACGATCGACGAGGTCAAGGCCGACATGGAGAAGTCGGTCCCGATGGACCGCCTGATCTGCGGCGACGTCGGCTACGGGAAGACGGAGATCGCGGTCCGTGCCGCGTTCAAGGCCGTGCAGGACGGCAAGCAGGTCGCGGTCCTCGTGCCCACGACGCTGCTGGTCCAGCAGCACTTCGAGACGTTCTCGGAGCGGTACGCGCAGTTCCCGGTCACCGTCCGCGCGCTGTCCCGGTTCCAGTCCGACAAGGAGTCGGCCGAGACGGTGGACGGCCTCGCGGACGGCTCGGTGGACGTCGTCATCGGCACGCACCGCCTGCTCACGGGAAGCGTCCGGTTCAAGAACCTGGGCCTCGTCATCATCGACGAGGAGCAGCGGTTCGGCGTCGAGCACAAGGAGACGCTCAAGGCGCTGCGCACCAACGTCGACGTGCTCGCGATGTCCGCGACCCCGATCCCGCGCACGCTCGAGATGGCCGTCACCGGAATCCGCGAGATGTCGACGCTGGCGACCCCGCCCGAGGAGCGCCACCCCGTCCTGACGTACGTCGGCGCCCACGACGAGAAGCAGATCACCGCAGCCGTGCGGCGCGAGCTGCTGCGCGAGGGTCAGGTCTTCTACGTGCACAACCGGGTCGAGTCGATCGACCGGGCGGCCGCCCGCATCCGCGAGCTGGTCCCCGAGGCCCGCGTCGACATCGCGCACGGCAAGATGTCGGAAGGCCAGCTCGACCGGGTCATCCGGTCCTTCTGGGAGAAGGAGCTCGACGTCCTCGTCTGCACGACCATCATCGAGACCGGCCTCGACATCTCGAACGCCAACACCCTCATCCTGGAGCGCTCCGACCAGCTCGGGCTCAGCCAGCTCCACCAGCTCCGCGGACGCGTGGGCCGCGGTCGCGAGCGCGCGTACGCGTACTTCCTGTACCCGCCGGAGCGTCCGCTGACCGACACGGCGCACGACCGCCTCGCGACCCTCGCCGCGCACACCGACCTCGGTGCGGGCATGCAGGTCGCGATGAAGGACCTCGAGATCCGCGGCGCCGGCAACCTGCTGGGCGGCGAGCAGTCCGGCCACATCGAGGGCGTCGGCTTCGACCTCTACGTGCGGATGGTGGGGGAGGCGGTGGCGTCGTTCCGTGGCGACACAGAAGAAGAGCAGGCCGACGTCACGATCGAGCTGCCCGTCGACGCGCACCTCCCCGTCGACTACATCGCGCACGAGCGGCTGCGTCTCGAGGCGTACAAGAAGATCGCGGCCGCCCAGGACGACGCGGCGCTCGCGGAGGTCCGCGCCGAGCTGCAGGACCGGTACGGCACGCTGCCCGACATGGCGTCGGCGCTGTTCGACGTCGCAGCGTTCCGCAACCACGCGCGCCGCGCCGGGCTCACTGACGTCACCGCGCAGGGCAAGTTCGTGCGGTTCGCGCCGGTCGAGCTGCCGGAGTCCGCTGCGCTCCGGGTCAAGCGGCTCTACCCGGGGACGATCCTCAAGCCCGCCGTGCGGACCGTGCTCGTGCCTTTCCCGACCACCGCGCGCATCGGCGGCAAGCCGCTGCACGGCGCCGACGTGCTCGCGTGGGCGAAGCAGCTCATCGAGGCCGTGATCCTGGGCGACGTGTCGGCGGCGGCGAGCGTGGGGACGTCCACCGTGCGCCTCAAGTGATCCCGGTCGCCTCGGGGACGCTGGGCACGGCCGAGCCCCGGGGCACGTTACGCCGGATCGCCTTACATCGTCCTCGACGCGGGTGAAACCTGTCCGGGCTCGATACCCAGGGGTTTCGCCGGACGGGTGCCTCGCAATATCGTCGCGCTATGGGCGACGCCCCGCTGGCGGACCACCTGCAGGTGAACGGTGAGGGGATGGCCCGCCGCGGATGGCGTGGTGCGCGGGCAAGCGCCGGTGTGCTCTGTCTCCTCGGCTTTCTGTCTCTCTATGCCGTCGCCGTCCGAACGGTCGCCGGTCAGCGGTACGACGCAGAGATCTTCGGCGCTGCCCAGCGAGTCCCGTTTGGCGGGCACGCGCAGATCCCGCGGGTGGGCGTCCCTCTGACGCTGCTCGGGGTGCTGTGCGGGTGCGTCCTCGTCGCACTGCGCCGGCGGCGAGGGCAGGCGATCTTCTGCGCCGCGGCATCGTGCCTCCTGACCGTCGCGGCGGCTGCAGCGGCCCAGCAGGTGCTCGGCAGGCCGCGGCTCGGCGCGTTCGCCTATCCGTACAACACCTACCCCTCCGACCATGTCGCAGTCACGGCCGCGCTCGGACTTGCCGTGCTGATGCTCTGGCCCCGCCCGCGATGGTTCGGCCAGATGCTGCTCGGAGTCGTCGCGCTGGTCTGGATGGCATGCGTGTACAACGTTGTCGGATTCGCCCACCGCCCGTCGGACGTGTTGGGCGGGGTGATGCTGGCGGGAGGCGTCGCGGCCGTGGTCGTCGCCGTCGTCGGTCTAGGGCCGTCGATCCCGAGTGGCCGGCAACAGTCGGTGTGACGAGTTTCATCCTGGCCGTCGTGCGCCCTTGGTGGCATCTTGACCGGCATGGTCCAGCCGATCGGAGTCGCGGGGGAGTCCGAGGCCGTCTCGTCGCGCGACGCGTCGCGCTACCTCGTGATCGATGCCCTCCGCGGGGTGGCCGCCGTGTCCGTGCTCGCGTTCCACCTGTTCTACAGCGGTCCGCAGGCGACGCTCCTGCACGACGGTCTCCCGCATTGGCTGACACACGGCATCGAGTACGGGCGCAGTGGGGTGGCGATCTTCTTCGTGCTCTCCGGCTTCGTGATCGCTCTCACCACCCGCCGGCTCGGCTCCCGGTCCCGGGACGCGCTGCGCTTCGGTGCCCGGAGGCAGCTGCGGTTGGACCCGCCGTACTGGCTGATGCTCGCGGTGGTGCTGCTCCTCGGAGCCATGGAGCGGTTGGTGCCGGGGCTCGTATACCAGTCGTACAGCTTCGCCGAGGTAGTCGAGAACGCGACCTACACCCAGGGCTTCTTCGGCGATCCGTCGATCCTCGCCGTCGCCTGGACGTTGTGTCTCGAGGTGCAGTTCTACCTGGTGGTGCTGCTGCTGGTGATCGTCGCGGGCGTGTTGGTCGGTCGCACGGGCGCCGTGCCGACGCCGAGCCTGGCGCCGCGCCAGGCATGGGTCCGCTCCGGCGCATGGGCGCTGGGCATCCTGTCGTTGCTCTACGCGGACATGGGATGGAGCGCGGGGCCCTGGTTCATCGGGGCGTGGTGGACGTTCTGCCTGGGGGCGACGGTGTGCTGGTTCGTCAAGGGCGACATCGGCGTCGTCTCTCTGACCGTGGCGCTCGGCATCGCCCTGTTCGCGCAGACGATCTCGGTGGCGCAGGGCTTCGGCGACGAGTGGGGAGGGCAGTGGTTTGCCCTGGCAACCGCAGCGGTGCTGGTCATTCTTTTCCTCGTCGGGCGCCTCGGGTCCCGACCATGGCGTTGGCTGCTGTTCCTCGGGAGCATCTCCTACTCGCTCTACCTTGTGCACCTCCCGGTGATCGACGTCGGGATGGGCGCCCTCGACAAGGTGCTGCCGCAGACGCTCGTCGGAGCCTTGGTCGCTGTCGTCGTCGGCGCGGCGGCCGCGATGACGGTGGCGGTCGTCCTGCATCGTTGGGTGGAGGTCCCCGCGATCCGGCTCTCCCGTTCGCTGACGACGGGTTCGCGCGAGGAGATCAAGGCCCGGCTCAGGGCATATCGATGGTGGCCGACCGCAAGAGCTGCACGAGCGGCGTCGGTAGGTCGCGACACAGGAGGCACCTGACCACGCCGGGGCTCGGGCCGCGTCCGATAGGCTCGCTCCCACCATGAAGCTGTTCGTCCAGATCCCGTGCCTCAACGAGGAAGAGACCCTCCCGCTCGTCCTCGCCACCATCCCGCGCGAGATCCCCGGGATCGACGAGGTCCACGTCCTCGTCATCGACGACGGCTCGACGGACCGCACGGTCGAGGTGGCCCGCAACCTCGGCGTGACGCACTTCGTGCACCACCGTGGACGCATGGGCTTGTCGCGCTCGTTCCGCGACGGCATCGACTACGCCCTGCGGCACGGCGCGGACATCGTCGTGAACACGGACGGCGACAACCAGTACCCGCAGCAGTCCATCCCCGAGCTGGTGGCGCCGCTGCTGCGCGGCGAGGCGGACATCGCGATCGGCGACCGGCAGACCGCGACGATCGAGCACTTCTCGCCGTTCAAGAAGGCGATGCAGCGGTTCGGCAGCCGGGTGGTGAGCCGGGCGGCGGGGACCTCCTTGCCGGACGCGGCGAGCGGCTTCCGCGCCTACTCGCGCGCGGCGCTGTACCGGCTGAACGTCGTGACGCAGTTCTCGTACTGCATGGAGACGATCATCCAGGCGGGCAACAAGCGCCTGCGGATCGCGTCCGTCCCGGTCGTCACGAACGAGAAGACGCGCGAGTCGCGCCTCTTCAACAACGTGTTCGAGCACATGGCCAAGTCGGGCCAGGCGATCACGCGCTCGTACGTGATGTTCAAGCCGTACACCCTGTTCGTGACGCTCGGCGTGGTCTTCTTCGTGCTGGGCCTGGTGCCGTTCGTGCGGTTCCTGTGGTTCACCGTCGCGGGGGAGCCCGGCAACCACATCCAGTCGCTCCTGCTGGGCACGATCATGATGGTCGGCGCTCTCCTGTCGTTCGCGCTGCTCATCATCTCGGACCTCCTGCGGACCAACCGCACGCTCCTCGAGGACACCCTCGAGCGCGTCAAGGAGGTGCAGTACGGGGCGTCGCCGTCGCCGGTCCTCCCGTCCGCGCCGGACGACGTGTCGGTCGCTGTCCCGGACGACGTGCCCGCCGCCCCGTCGGCCCGGTGACGGGCGCCCGCGTGCCCGGGCGCGTCGTCGCGTTCGGGACCTACGACACGTCCCGTCACCCGCGGGTCGGCATCCTCGTGGACGGCCTGCGCGCGCGCGGGGTCGACGTCTCCGAGCTGGACCGCCCGCTCGGGCTGTCGACCGCGGAGCGCGTCCGCATGCTCACGCAGCCCTGGCGGCTCCCGGCGCTCGCCGGACGTCTCGCCGCCCGCTGGTGGTCGCTGGCCCGCGACGCGCGGGCCGACCGCCGCGCCCACGGCACCCCGGACGTCGTCCTCGTCGGGTACCTCGGGCACTTCGACGTCCTGCTCGCGCGGGCGCTGTTCCGCCGCTCGTACCGGGTGCTCGACCACCTCGTGTTCGCGGGCGACACGGCGCGCGACCGCGGTGCGGGCGGCCTCAAGGCGCGCCTCCTCACCGGCCTGGACCGGGCGGCGCTCGCGGCGTGCGACCTCGCCGTCGTGGACACCGACGAGCACCTGGCGATGCTGCCCGCGAGGACGGCGGGCGTCGTCGTCCCGGTGGGCGCGACGGACGACTGGTTCGCCGCCGGGGACGCCTCCTCCCGCGCCCCTTCCGCCGTGCCGTCCGAGGCGCCCGCCGCCGCCCCGCTGAGCGTCGTCTTCTTCGGCCTCTTCACGCCGCTGCAGGGCGCCCCGACCATCGCGTCGGGCCTCGCGGACCTGCTGCGCGAGCGTCCGGACGTCCGGGTGACGCTCGCCGGGACCGGTCAGGACCTCGACGCGGCCCGCGCCACCCTGACCGCGGTGCCCGCCGCCGCGACGCAGGTCACGTGGCTCGACTGGGTCGAGCCGGCCGACCTGCCCGCCCTCGTCGCGTCGCACGACGTGTGCCTCGGCATCCTCGGCGACACCCCCAAGGCGCTGCGCGTCGTGCCGAACAAGGTCTACCAGGGCCTCGCCGCGGGCTGCGCGGTCGTCACGAGCGGCACCCCGCCGCAGCGTCGCGCGCTCGCTGACGCCGCCGTGCTCGTCCCGCCGGGCGACGCCGCCGCGCTCGCCGCCGCCCTGCGCGCCCTCGCCGACGACCCGGCCGCGCTCGCGGACGCCCGGACCCGTGCCCGCACCGGCGGCCGCCGCTTCACCCCCGACGCGGTCGTCGCCCCGCTGCTCGAGGCTCTCCGGGTCGCCGGCCACGCACCCACCGCGCAGCAGGTCCCGCCGCACGTCCCGCAGCCCGCCGAGGACGCGTCGTGAACCGGCTGCTCGCCGCCGCGCGGTCGCGGGTGACCCGGTGGGTGTTCCTCGGCGTCGCGGTCGCGCTCGCCGTGTGGGCCGTCGTCGCGAGCTGGGACGAGATCACCGCGGCCCTGGCCGACCTGTCCTGGCTCCTCGTGGGCGGTGCGCTCGTCGTCTCGATCGCCTACGTGCTCGCGACGATGGTCTCGTGGCTCCGCCTGCTCAACGACCTCGGCGAGCCGCTGCGTCCGTCGAGCGCGCTCGCCCTGTTCGGGGTCAGCCAGCTCGGCAAGTACATCCCGGGCGGTGTGTGGAACGTCGTCGCCGCCGCCGAGCTCGGCGCGCAGCACAAGATCTCGCGCCGTCGGTCGGTCGCCGCGATGGCGGTCGCGGTCCTCGTCTCCGTCGTGTCCGGGCTGCTCGTCGGCGCGCTCGCCCTCTGGCTCGGACCGCCCGACACGCGCGACCGCTGGGGCTGGGCCGGGCTCCTCGTCCCGGTGCTCGTCGTCGTGCTCGTCCCGCCCGTCCTCAACCGGCTCGTCGACCGCGCCTTCCGGCTGATGCGCCGCGAACCCCTCGACCAGCCGCTGTCGACGCGCGGGCTCGGCACCGCCACCCTGTGGGCGCTCGTGGGCTGGCTGCTCGTCGGGCTCCAGGTGTGGATGCTCGCCGTCGGGGTCGGCATGGAGGCGTCCTGGCGGACCTTCGCGCTGTGCGTCGGCGCGTACGGGCTGGCGTGGGTCGTCGGGCTGCTCGTCGTGTTCGTGCCCGCCGGGGCGGGGGCTCGCGAGGCCGTGCTGCTCGTCGCACTGTCGGGCGTCCTGCCGCACGGTGCGGTGCTCGCCGTCGTGCTCGTCAGCCGCGTCCTCGTGACCGTGACCGACCTGTTGCTCGCCGGCGCCGGGCTCACCATCGCGCGACGCCAGGCACGGGATGCCGCGCCCGCCGGCGAGGTCCCGGCCGCGTGAACCAGCGGACGCGGGCCGCGCTGTCGGGTGACGGGTCGCTCGGCGCCGCGTCCTGGTCGCTCGTGGTCGTGACGGTCGTGGCGTTTGTCGTCCGCGCCGCGGCGTACGTGCGGCCGTCCCAGCTCCTCGCCCCGCGCGAGCTCGACGACGCCACCATGTACTCCGCCGCCGTCGACGTGCTGCACGGGCAGACCCTCTACGGCGACGTCCTCTACCTGCACCCGCCCGGCCTGGTCACCGCGCTGCTCCCGTTCGCGTGGCTCGGCGAACACGTCGGCGACGCGCTGGCGCTCGCCGTGGCTCGCGCGCTCACGGTGCTGGTCGGGACGCTGTCGACGTTCCTCGTCGCGTGGCTCCTGCGCCGCCGCGGCACGGTGGCCGTGCTTGCCGGTGCCGGCCTGTACGCCGTGTGGGTGCCGGTCGTGTACTCCGAGCGGGTCGTGTTCCTCGAGCCCGCGCTGACGCTCTGCCTGCTGCTCGCGCTCGTCGTGCTGCGGCTCGACCGGCCGACCGGCGCCGCCCGCGGGTGGCTGCGCCCGACGACGACCGCGCCCCTCGTCGCGGGCGCGCTCACGGGTGTCGCCGCGTCGTTCAAGGTCTGGGCGTTCGTGACCGCGGCCGCGCTGCTGGTCGTCGTCCTCGTCTGGCGGGGCGGGCGCGCGGCCGGGTGGTTCGCGCTCGGCGGGCTCGTGGTCGTCGCGGCGTTCGTCGTGTCGTTCGCGGTCCGGGCCCCCGGCGACCTGTGGCGCGATGTCGTCGGCGTCCAGGCCGGGCGACCGAGCACGACGACGTCGTTCGGTCTGCGCCTGCGCGAGTTCGCCCCCGTGTCGTCCGTCCCCGCCGCCTGGTGGACGACCGCGCTCGCCGTGCTCGTCCTCGTGCTGGTCGTCGTCGCGCTGGCGCTGACCCTCGCCCGCGGGGTCGTCGCGTGGCGGCGTGACCGGTCCGGCCTGCCCGAGACGGCCGCGTGGGCGCTCCTCGCCCTCGTGCAGGGTGCGACCGTGCTCGCCGCGCCGTCGTTCTTCCTGCACTACGCGGCGTTCCCCGCGCCCGCGATCGCCCTGCTGGCCGGTGCGGGTGCCGCGACGGCCGCGGCGTGGCTGCGTGCGTGGGCTGGGACGTCACCGGACCGCGGGCGCGCCGTCGTCCTGCGGACCGTCGCCGTCGTCGCGGTGCTGGCGCTCGCGGGCGCTGCGATCGCGGGTGCGACGGCGCGCCTGCGCTGGACGGGATCGCGCGCCGAGCTCGTCACCTGGGCCGCCCAGCAGGACTGCGTGTGGGGGCTCGCGTCGGGCGTCGTCGCCGCGGGCGCTGCGACCCGCAACGCGGAGAACGACTGTCCCGTCCCCGCCGACGTGTGGGGCGAGGGCCTCGCCGCGCTGGACGACTCCGGTGACGGCGCGGGGGAGGGGGGCGCCGTCGAGGAGCGGGACGCGTTCGTCGCCGAGATGCAGCGCGAGCTCGCGCAGGTCGACGCGGTCGTCGTGCCGATCGTCACGGACGGCACGTGGCTGCACGGTGCGGCCGAGGCCTACCTCAGCCGGAACTTCGACCACGTCGGCACGGCCGGAGGCTTCGAGATGTGGGAGCGGACCTGACGCAGCGGTCATCCGTTCGGACGCGCGAGGCGGAAGAGCCGAGCCAGCTCGGGCGGCAGCTCGGCGACGATCCCGTGGCCCGCCTGGTTCGGCAGTGGGAGACGGAAGAGGAAGGACGTGCCGATGACCGTCTTCACCGAGTCCTCGTCGCTTCGGGCGCTCTCGTCGAGGAAGGCAAGAACTCCGCGCCAGTCGAGCCCACGACCTGAGGTGGCGTCAGGGTCCGCGACGTAGGCCGCGACGACCCGCGGCGTCACCTCGACCCCGACGTACACGTGCGCCAGGAACTCGTCCGGGCCGTCATAGCAGTGGTCGAGCGTCGCGCCGAGGACCGGGAACCGCTCCGCGAGCGCGATCGCGAACGCCTCGTCCGGGGCGGTCACGCGTCCCGCCCGCCCGACGCGAGCCAGGCGCCGCAGCGGCGGTCGAGCTCGTCGTCGGCGACCACGAAGTCCCGCGGCCCCTCGGCCGTCGTGGGGTGGACCGACAGGCCGTCCGAGCGCACCACGTCGAGCACCAGGGACTCTGACACGGACGTCATCCTCCCGCACCGTCTCGCCCAGTGCACGGATCTGCCTCGCCGGACCGAGGCGACTAGGCTGAGGTCGCATCCCCCTCCCTCCACGCTTAGGAGCCACTGTGGCCAGCATCGAAGCCGTCGGAGCCCGCGAGATCCTCGACTCGCGCGGCAACCCCACCGTCGAGGTCGAGGTCGTCCTGGACGACGGCACCTTCGCCCGCGCGGGCGTCCCCTCGGGTGCCTCGACCGGTGCGTTCGAGGCCGTCGAGCGCCGTGACGGCGACAAGGGCCGTTACCTCGGCAAGGGCGTCCAGGGCGCCGTCGACGCCGTGAACGACGAGATCGCCCCGGAGCTCGTGGGCTTCGAGGCCGAGGACCAGCGCCTCGTCGACCAGGCGCTCATCGACCTCGACGGCACCCCGAACAAGGGTCGCCTCGGCGCGAACGCGATCCTCGGTGTCTCGCTCGCCGTCGCGAAGGGCGCCGCGAAGTCGGCCGGCCTGGAGCTGTACCGCTACGTCGGCGGCCCGAACGCGCACGTCCTGCCCGTGCCGATGATGAACATCCTCAACGGTGGGTCGCACGCCGACTCGAACGTCGACATCCAGGAGTTCATGGTCGCCCCGATCGGCGCGTCCACGTTCCGTGAGGCCCTGCGCACCGGCGCCGAGGTCTACCACTCCCTCAAGGCCGTGCTCAAGGAGCAGGGTCTCGCGACGGGCCTCGGCGACGAGGGCGGCTTCGCCCCGAACCTGTCGAGCAACCGTGCCGCGCTCGACCTCATCCTCGTCGCGATCGAGAAGGCCGGCTTCAAGCCGGGCGTCGACGTGGGCCTCGCGCTCGACGTCGCCTCGACCGAGTTCTTCAAGGACGGCGCCTACCAGTTCGAGGGCCGCCCGCACTCGACCGACGAGATGGTCGCGTACTACGAGCAGCTCGTGGCCGACTACCCGCTGGTCTCCATCGAGGACCCGCTGTCCGAGGACGAGTGGGGCGCCTGGTCGTCGCTCGTCGCTCAGGTCGGCGACAAGGTGCAGATCGTCGGCGACGACCTGTTCGTCACCAACCCGGAGCGCCTGGCCCGTGGCATCGAGGAGAAGTCGGCGAACTCGCTCCTCGTGAAGCTCAACCAGATCGGCACGCTCACCGAGACCCTCGAGGCCGTCGAGATGGCGCAGCGCGCGGGCTTCACCGCCATGACGTCGCACCGTTCGGGCGAGACCGAGGACACCACGATCGCCGACCTCGCCGTCGCGACGAACGCCGGCCAGATCAAGACCGGTGCGCCGGCCCGTGGCGAGCGCATCAACAAGTACAACCAGCTCCTGCGCATCGAGGAGGCCCTGGACGACGCGGCGGTGTACGCGGGTCGTTCGGCGTTCCCGCGCTGGAAGGCGTGACGCGCGTCCTGACGTCTGTCTGACGGGAGCCCCGGTCCTCGCTGAACCTGCTGCGAGGACCGGGGCTCCTGCGCGCACACGGTCGCACAGGGCGTGTGCTCCGGGCGTGGGGCCCGGACCGCTGGCACGATCGACCCATGTCCGCTCCTCGGCGCCCTCGGGTGCCCACACCGGCGTCCCGTCCGGGCGCGCGCGCCACCGGCCGTCCGACGACGGGCGCCACGCCCTCCGTCCCGACGTCGAGCGCGTCCGGTGCGTCGAACCCTGCGAAGGACGCGCGGGGCGGGCGGTCGAGCCGGCCCGCGCCTCCTGCGTCCGCCGGTGGCACGCGCGCCGAGCCGAGGACGCCGCGGAAGCCCGCGGGGAAGAAGCGCACCCGGGGGGACGGTGGTCGCCTGCGGGACGTGCTGCCCGAGACGGTCACGGTCCGGACGGTCATCCTCGGGGTGGCTCTGTTGATGGCGGTGATCCTGCTCCTGCCGACGGCACGTGAGTACGCCAAGTCGGCGTCGGCGCTGCGGACCCTGAGCCACGAGCTCGACGCCGCGAAGGCGCAGCGGGACGTCGCGCAGAGCCAGCTGGACCGCTGGTCCGACCCCGCCTACGTGAAGGCACAGGCGCGTGAGCGGCTCGGGTACCAGATGCCGGGCGAGACGTCCTACCGTGTCATCGACCCGGGGGACGTCGCCGACCACGTCGACCCGCTGACCGGGGCGGCGGTCGAGCCGGGCCTCGTCGCGGCGGGCACGGGCGGGTCCGGCCCGTGGTACGAGCAGGCGTGGGCGTCGGTGCAGGTCGCGGGGATCGGCGTCGCGCACGACGGCTGAGCGGGTGGGGGAGAATGGCCCCATGCCCCGAACTCCCGTGACCGACGACGACCTCGCCGTGCTCGCCGAGCAGCTCGGCCGTGAGCCCCGCGGCGTGGTCGCCGTGGGGGCGCGCTGCGTGTGCGGCCGCCCGCTCGTCGTGGTGACGTCCCCCCGCCTGCCCGACGGGACGCCGTTCCCGACGACGTACTACCTCACGCACCCCGGTGTGGTGGCGGCGATGAGCACGCTCGAGGCGAACGGCGTGATGCGCGAGCTCACCGAGACGCTCGACGACCCCGACGTCGCTGCGGCGTACCGGCGGGCGCACGAGGCGTACCTCGCGGACCGCGCGGAGCTCGGCGACGTGCCCGAGGTCGCGGGCATCTCCGCGGGCGGCATGCCGACGCGCGTCAAGTGCCTGCACGCCCTCGCGGGTCACGCGCTCGCGGCCGGCCCGGGCGTCAACCCGGTCGGCGACGCCGCGCTCGAGCGTGCGACGGACCTTCCCACGCCCTGGCGCCGCGACCGCTGCACCTGCTGACCCGTCGTGCGCCGTCGGCCGCGGGACCGCCACGAGCGGTCGGCGCGGTTGTGGCAGGCTCTTCCGCATGACCTCGAGCGCCGCCGTCCCGTCCGCCTCCGACCTCCGGGTCGCCGCCGTCGACTGCGGCACGAACTCCCTGCGCCTCCTCGTCGCGGACCTCGACCCGGCCGCCGGGACCCTCACGGACCTGCACCGCAGCATGGAGGTCGTCCGGCTGGGCCAGGGCGTCGACAGGACCGGACGGATCGCCCCCGAGGCCCTCGAGAGGACTCTCGACGCGACGGCCCGCGCAGCCGAGGTGTGCCGCGAGCTGGGCGTCTCGCGCGTGCGTTTCGTCGCGACGAGCGCGTCACGCGACGCGTCCAACAAGGACGACTTCTTCGCGGGCGTGCAGCAGCGCCTCGGCGTGCTGCCCGAGGTCGTCTCGGGCACGGAGGAGGCCGAGCTGTCGTTCCGGGGGGCGACGAGCGTGGTCGCGGGCCGGTTCGACGCCCCGTACCTCGTGGTCGACCTGGGTGGCGGCTCGACGGAGCTGGTGCTGGGTGGCGAGAGCGACGGCGAGGTCGAGGCGGGGACGGGGCTGGCGGCGTTCTCCATGGACGTCGGCTGCGTCCGCATGACGGAGCGGCACCTGCACGACGACCCGCCGACGGCCGAGCAGGTCGCCGCGGCGCGCGCGGACGTGGCGGCGGCGCTCGACGAGGCGCTCGCGACGGTGCCGGTGGGCCGTGCGGCGACGCTGGTGGGCCTCGCCGGCACGGTCACGACGATCACGGCGCACGTCCTGCGCCTCGAGCGCTACGACCGCGACCGCATCAACGGCGCGTCGCTCCCCGTGGACGACGTCCTGCGGGCGTGCGACGAGCTGCTCGCGATGTCGCGCGAGGACCGCGCGGCGCTGCCGTTCATGCACCCGGGTCGCGTCGACGTCATCGGTGCGGGTGCGCTGGTGTGGGCCTCGGTGGTGCGCCGGGTGCGCGACGAGGTCGCGGCCGCCGGGGGCGAGCTGACCCACGTCGTGACGAGCGAGCACGACATCCTCGACGGGATCGCCTGGTCGCTCGCCTGACGCACGGGCGAGGCGGGCTGGCTCGGTCCCTGAGCGAAAGATGCTCAGGGCAACGTGTCTTCGGCCACACGCTCTCTTCGCGAGCCGAAATGCGCTCGCAGTGTCACGACGCAGGGGTAACGTCATCTTGTCGAGGGGGACGTCGTGAACATCTGATGACGTCTCGGACCGTGTCCGGTCATCGTCGAACGATCTGTGAAGGGGGCAGCCGGTGAGTCGTGCGCGAGCCCTGAGTGTGACATCGAGGCAACGCTGGCGGCCGGGGCAGGTCCCTCCGTGGTGGGCCGAGGTCGTCCTCGTCCTCGGGCTGTACGCCGTCTACGACGTGATCCGCGGGCTCGGGCGGCCCACCGAGGTCATCGCCCAGCACAACGCGTGGCAGATCGTCGACGTCGAGCGGGCGCTGTCGGTCGCGATCGAGGAGCCGCTGAACCGTGGCCTGGCGTCCCTGCCGGCGCTCGCGGTGCCCGCCTGCTTCTTCTACGCGACGCTGCACTTCATCCTCACCCCGCTCACCCTCGTCTGGCTCTACCGGCGCCATCCCGCGGTCTACAACCGCGAGCGCATGTGGATCGTCATCGCGACCGCGACCGCGCTCATCGGGTTCTGGCTGCTGCCGGTCGCCCCGCCGCGGCTCCTGCCGGGGGTCGGTTCCGTCGACGTCATGGCGGAGTTCGCGAGCTGGGGCTGGTGGCAGGGCGACGGGAGCTCCGCGTCCAAGGCCATCGCCAACGAGTACGCCGCCATGCCGTCGCTGCACTTCGCCTGGTCCCTGTGGGTCGGTCTCGTGGTCGCCCGGTACGCGCGGCACCGCGTCGTGCGCGTCCTCGGCATCGCGTACCCGGTCGCGACCGCGCTCGTCGTCCTCGGCACGGGCAACCACTACCTGCTCGACGTCGCCGCCGGTGGTGCGCTGCTCGGTGTGGCCTGGCTCGCGACGCGCGCCATCTGGCCGGACGAGGTGGTCGCCCGGGCGCTCGAGATCGAGCGGGGCGGCGTGGTCGCGCCGCCGTCGAGCCCAGAGTGATCCACGGCTCGGGCGCCGTCGCGGACGACGGGACGTCCCCGGCCGTTCGCTGCACAAGACAGAGGATTTTCGCCGGGCCACAGTCGGTAATACCCTGACCCTATGCCTCAGAACGATCTGACCCCGGTCAGCCCTGCCCAGAGCTCCGGCTCGTCCGTCCCGCGGATCCTCGTCCTCGGCGGCGGGTCCGTCGGCCTCTACGCCGCCCGCCGCCTGCGCAAGCGGCTCGGTCGGGGCGAGGCCCGGATCACGATCGTCGACACGAACCCGTACCTCACGTACGCGCCGTTCCTCCCGGAGGCCGCGGCGGGCTCGATCGAGTCCCGCTACGTCGTCGCCCCGCTGCGCAAGGCGCTGCCGGGCGTCGAGGTCGTCGAGGGCAAGGTCACGAGCATCTCGCACGCCGACAAGTCCGTCACGGTCGAGCCGGAGGAGGGCGAACCCTTCCGCCTGACCTACGACCAGGTCGTCGTCGCACTCGGCTCCGTCGCCCGCCTGCTGCCCATCCCGGGCCTCGCGGAGCAGGGCATCGGCCTCAAGACCGTCGAGGAGGCCATCGCCGTCCGCAACCACGTCCTCAACCGGATCGACGTGGCGTCGTCCGCGCAGGACGACACGCTCAAGGCCCGCCTGCTCACGTTCACGTTCATCGGGGGCGGCTTCGCGGGCATCGAGGCCATCGCCGAGGTCGAGGACATGGCGCGCGCCGCGGTCAAGAAGCACCCCACGCTGCAGCAGTCCGACCTGCGCTTCGTGATGATCGAGGGCACCGGCCGCATCCTGCCCGAGCTGTCCGAGCCGATGGCGCTCTACGCGCTCGAGCAGCTCAAGGACCGCGGCATCGAGTTCCACCTCTCGACGTTCCTCAGCTCGTGCGAGGACGGCCACGTCGTCACGTCGACCGGTGTCGAGTTCGACTCCGACACCATCGTGTGGACCGCCGGCATCAAGTCGAACCCGGTCGTCGGCCAGTCCGACCTCCCGCTCGACAAGCTCGGCCGCCTCCAGGTGCTCGCGACCCTCCAGGTCGCGGACGACGAGGGCTCGATCGTCGAGGGCGCCTGGGGCGCCGGCGACGTCGCCGCCGTGCCGGACGTCTACAACCCCGGCAAGTTCTGCCCGCCGAACGCGCAGCACGCGATCCGCGAGGGCGTCCAGCTCGCCGAGAACCTCGTCGCCACGCTGCGCGGCGAGCCGACCAAGGAGTATGCGCACAAGAACGTCGGCACCGTCGCGTCCCTCGGCCTGTACAAGGGCGTCGCGGAGCTCTTCGGCAAGTTCAAGCTGCGCGGCCCGCTCGCCTGGGCGATGCACCGCGGCTACCACGTCATGGCGATGCCGACGTGGAACCGCAAGCTCCACATCTTCAACGGCTGGGTCGGCCAGTTCGTGTACGGCCGCGAGACGGTCGCGCTCGGCGCCATCGAGGACCCGCGCGCATCGTTCCGCGCCGCCGCTGTCCCGCCGAAGCCGAAGGACGAGCCGCTCAAGCAGGAGGCGACGTCCGCCGCCGCCGAGTGACCGTGATGTGCTGGGCACACAGGCCCTGCTGACGCACGACGGGGACGACACCGCGCAGGTGTCGTCCCCGTCGTCGTACGCTCACCTGCGGGCGCGCGCCCCGGACGCCGCGCGCAGACCGCCCTCGTAGCCCAACTGGCAGAGGCAGCCGGCTTAAACCCGGCCCAGTGCGGGTTCGAGTCCCGCCGGGGGCACCCCGTTCACGTGACCGCCCGACCCCGAGGAGCACCCATGAAGACCTTCACCCTGCCCGGCACCTCGATCACCGCGCCGAACGTCGTCGCGGGCATGATGCGGATCGCCGACAAGCCCGACGACGAGATCCGGACGCTCGTGCGCACCGCGCGCGACGCCGGCATCGACTTCTTCGACCATGCCGACATCTACGGCGGCACGCTGCACCGCTGCGAGGAGCGCTTCGCCGAGGCGCTGGCGCTCACGCCGTCCGAGCGCGACGAGATCACCATCCAGACGAAGTGCGGCATCGTGCCCGACGGCCCGTACTTCGACTTCTCGTACGAGCACATCCTGGAGTCGGTCGACGCCTCGCTCCGCGCGCTGCGGACCGACCACGTCGACGTCCTGCTGCTGCACCGTCCCGACGCGCTCGTGGAGCCCGACGAGGTGGCGCGCGCGTTCGACGAGCTCGAGGCCGCCGGCAAGGTGCGCGCCTTCGGCGTCTCCAACCACACGCCCGGGCAGATCGAGCTGCTGCGCCGCTCGGTCACGCAGCCGATCGTCGCCAACCAGATCCAGCTGTCGATCACGCACGCGCCGAGCGTCGCGCAGGGCATCGCGATGAACATGGGCGACCTGGACCAGTCGATCAGCCGCGACAACGGCATCGTGGACTACTGCCGCCTGCACGACATCACGCTCCAGGCGTGGTCGCCGTTCCAGGCGCGGTTCTTCGACGGCGTGTTCCTCGGCGACGACCGCTACCCCGAGCTCAACGCCGTCATCGACCGGCTCGCCGCGCAGTACGACGTGCCGCCCATCGCGGTCGCGACCGCGTGGATCACGCGCCACCCCGCGCAGATGCAGGTCGTGCTCGGCACCACGACGCCGCAGCGCGTCGCCGACGCGGCCCTCGGGTCCGACCTGCCGCTCACCCGCGCCGAGTGGTACGAGCTGTTCCGCACCGCCGGGCACCGCGTCCCCTGACGGCCGCGTGGGCGCGGGCTCGCGGCACCACCCGCGTCACCAGAGGGTCCGCAGCCCGGGCAGGGCGCGCAGGGCGGCGTCCGACGTCACGAGCACGAGGTTGTCGTGCAACGCCTGGGCGGCCAGCAGGCGGTCGAAGGGATCACGGTGGTCCCACGCGAGCGAGCCGGCGAGCAGTGCGTGCGGTGCCGTGACAGGCAGCGGGGCGAGCCGGAGCTCGGTGAGCCGCTCTTCCCAGGTCGCGACGAGATGCTCGGCACCCGGCAGGCGCCCGATGCGGACCTTCGTCGCGACCTCGAGCGCGGACACCGCCGACACCACGAGGCCGGCGCGCGGGTCGGCGACGACGGGCCGAGCGGCAGCCGACAGGCGGGCCGGGTCGCCGAGCATCCACAGCACGACGTGGGTGTCGAGCAGGTAGGTCACTGCCACGCGTCGAGCTCCTCGTCGGGCAGCGCCGCGAAGAAGCTGTCGGGCACCTCGACCCGGACCGTGCCGAGCGGGCGCTCCCAGGCGAGGTCGACGGGCGCGAGCCGCGCGACAGGCGTGCCCGCACGCGCGATCACGACGTCCTCGCCGCGCTCGACCCGGTGCAGCAGCTCGGACAGGCGCGTCTTGGCGTCCTGGACGTTCACCACGGTGGTCATGAGGCCAGGCTAGGACGTCCTGACCAGGGTGACCAGGTCTGACTGACCAGCTGCCGGCGGGGACGGCCCGGGACGCGAACGCGACGCCCGGCTCGTAGCGTGAGGGGATGACGACGCCCGCCGACGCCGCGTGGTCGCCCGACGTCCTGGGTGAGGGCTTCGAGCAGCTCACCCTCCCGCTCGGCGAGGACGCCGAGGGCGAGCTCGTCGCGACGCTCGTGCGGTACCGGCCGGACGCCGACGGGTCCGCGGGGCCGGACGTTCTCGGCGGCGCGGGGCGGGCCCCTGGCCCGCTGGACGGGGCCGACGTCCTGTACGTGCACGGCTGGTCGGACTACTTCTTCCAGGTCGAGCACGCCCGCTTCTGGCACGCGCTCGGCGCCCGCTTCCACGCTCTCGACCTGCACAAGTACGGCCGCAGCCTGCGCCCCGGCCAGACGCCCGGGTTCACCTCGGACCTGCGCGGCTACGGCCGCGACATCGAGGCGGCGCTGGCGGTCATGGGCCACGGCCTCGTCCCGTCCGAGCGCACGCGCGAGGACGCGCCGCTGGTGCTCGTCGGGCACTCGACGGGCGGGCTGACCCTGAGCCTGTGGGCGGCGGCGTTCCCGGGTCGCGCGTCGGCGCTCGTCCTCAACAGCCCGTGGCTCGAGTTCCAGGCGGGCGCGGTCGCCCGTGCCGCGATGGCACCGGCCGTCGGGGTGCGGTCACGGTGGCAGCCGCGCGGCCGGATGCCGACGGTCGACCTCGGCTTCTTCACGCGGACCGTGTCCCGCCGGTTCGGCGGCGAGTGGGACTACGACCTCGCGTGGCGCCCGGAGCACGGCTTCCCGCTGCACCCCGCCTGGCTCGACGCGGTGTTCCGCGCGCAGGCCGAGGTGGCGCGCGGGCTCGGGGTCGAGCTGCCCGTGCTGGTGCTGCTGTCGACGCGCAGCGTGCTGCAGCCCGTGTGGTCGGAGGCGATGGCGCACGCGGACGTCGCGCTCGACGTGGACCGCGTGGCGCAGCGTTCGTTGGACCTGGGTCGCCACGTCACGGTCGCGCGCATCGAGGGCGCGCTGCACGACGTCCTGCTGTCGGCCCCGGACGTGCGCGCGTCCGCCTACGACGTGGTGCGGCGGTGGGCGGAGGCGTACGCGGGGGGCTGAGGCGGCGTCGGTCGGCGGCCGGCGTCGCGTCGATCGGACGCGTCAGTCGCGGCGACGGAAGGTGTCGAGGTCGGCGTTGAGGCGGTGCAGGAGCTCGGCGAGCAGCGACCGGTCGAGCTGGGACCAGCTCGCCAGCACCTCGGCGTAGAGGTCCTTGCGCTCGGTGCGGTTGTGCTCGAGGGCCGCCAGGCCGCTGTCGGTCGCCTCGACGAGGACGGCCCGGCCGTCCTGCGGGTCGCGCCGCCGCTTGACGTGGCCGGCCTTCTCGAGCGAGTCGACCTGGCGCGTGACGGTCGACGCGTCGAGCCCGAGCCGCTCCGCGGCGGCGTTGACGTTCTGCGCACCCTCGACCGCCAGGACGTGGAGCAGCAGGTAGGCGGAGCGGTCGAGCATGCCCGTGCCGCCGGCGACCGCGCCACGCATCCCGCGCGCGACGGAACGGTCGGCCCGCCGCAGCAGCTGGGCCACCTCGAACTCGATGCGGGAGAGGGCGTCCCTCGACCGGTCGAGGGCAGCGCCGGTGGGGGAGGGTGTCGTTCCCGAAGTCATGAGGTGTATCCTACAGGGAAGTACCTGTGGCATACAGATAAATCAAGGAGTGACGGCCGCATGGCCTCGACCCGGAACGAACCCAACAAGACCGCGATCTACGCGACCGCGCTCACCGCCTTCTTCGCCATCGCCGGCATCGCGATCGTCGACCCGATCCTGCCCGTCATCGGCGCCGAGCTCGGCGCCACCAGCTGGCAGATCGAGCTTCTCTTCACCGCGTACATCGCGATCATGGCGATCGGCATGATCCCCGCCGTCCTCGCGACCGGGAAGTTCGGCTTCAAGAAGATCCTCGTCGCCGGTGTCAGCCTCGTCGGGCTCGCCGCCATCCTCGCGTCCCTCAGCCAGAGCATCGGCCAGCTCGCCGTCCTGCGCGGGTTCTGGGGACTCGGCAACGCCATGTTCTTCGCGACCGCGATGGTCCTGCTCGTCTCGCTCGCCAACGACCGCAACTGGGTCGTCGAGCTCTTCGAGACCTGCGTCGGCCTCGGGTTCGCCGTCGGCCCCCTGCTCGGCGGCCTGCTCGGCCAGATCTCCTGGCGCATCCCGTTCCTCGCGTGCGGCGTGTTCATGGTCGTCGCGCTCGTCGTGTCGTCGTCCAAGCTGAAGGACCCGGCCGAGAAGCCCGCCCCGCTGCGCGTCGGCAACGTCTTCTCGCTGTTCAAGAAGCCCGCGTTCGTCGCCCTGTCCGTCGTCACCGCGACGTACAACTACGTGTTCTTCGTCGTCCTCGGCTGGGTGCCGTTCTTCCTCGGGCTCGACGTCGTCCCGCTCGGGCTCGTGTTCACCGGCTGGGGCATCGGGCTCGCGATCGGCATCCTCGTCGTCGGTCACCGCATGGCGCACAAGATCGGCGCCGTGCAGACCGTCGGCATCGCGATCGTCGGCGTCCTCGCCGCCGTCATCCTGTTCGCGCTCGACCTCGGGCAGGCCTGGACCATCGTCGTCCTCGTGTTCGCCGGCCTCTGCATGGGTCTCGTCAACGCGAACCTCACCGACCTGTCGCTCGCGCTCGGCTCGCCCGACCGCCGCGCCACCACCGGGGCGTTCAACCTCGTCCGCTGGGGCTTCGCCGCCCCCGCGCCCGTCATCGCCGGCCTCGTCGCCAGCGGGCCGGACGACGTCACGCCCTTCTGGATCGCCGCCGGCGTCCTCGCCGTCGGCATCATCACCTTCCTCGCGACCGCGCACGTCATGGCGCGCGGCGTGGGCGAACGCGTCCTGTGGCAGCGCTGGAACAAGGGCGCCGCGCAGGTCGAGGGCGTGCCCGAGGAAGCGCTCGGCGAGGTCTGACCTCACCGGCCTGGACAGGTCCGGGCGGCGCGTCGACGGGGACGCACCGGCCGGGCCGACCACGACGACGACGGCCCCCGCAGGATCGCTCCTGCGGGGGCCGTCGTCGTGGGGGAGGGTTCAGGCGTCGCGACGCTTCGTCAGGATGATCCCCACGGCGAGCGGGACGAAGGCCCACAGCAACGACACGACGAGGCCGGCCGTCGGCGACAGCAGGGTGTCGCTCTCCGTCGTCGAGGCGTAGGCCTGGCCGGCGTTGCCGGGCAGGTACTTCGCGATGTCGCGCACCACGTCGTTGCCCTGGAAGATCGCGCCGACGATCGGGAGCACGAACAGGATGCCGAGCACCACCGCGATCGATCCGGCGGTGACGCGCAGGAGCAGGCCGACACCGAGCGACAGCAGCGCGACGAGCCCGAGGAACAGGATCGAGCCGCCCAGAGCCCGCCAGGTCGTCCACTCCCCGAGGTCGGGCATGACCCCGTCACCGCTCAGGACGGCGCGCGCGATCACGTAGGCGAGCACCAGGCCCACCGCGCCCGCGACGATCGCGCTGACGAACACGACGAGCGCCTTCGCAGCCAGCACGGGCGTGCGGGTCGGGACCGCGGAGAACGTCGCGCGCACCATCCCCGACGAGTACTCGTTGGTCGCGACCAGGACGCCCAGCACCGCGACGACCAGCTGCGCGATCGAGATGCCGGACGTGATCGCGTCCACCCCCGTGAACTGCGCCCGACCGTGCCGGACGTCGCTGTGGAGCTGGGCCGAGGCGCCCCACGAGAGAAGAGCCATCACGGCGACGGTCGAGCCGAGGACCCACCACGTCGACCGCAACGAACGAAGCTTGACCCACTCCGAGCGCAGCACGCGGACGAACGTCGGGTGGTACCGGTCGGCCTCGAAAAGGGGCTTGCTGGCAGGGAGAGCTGCGGCGCTCATCGCGCGTCTCCTTCGGTGGTCGGGACTGCGGCGGCGGAGGGTGCGGGCTCCGCCGACGGGGCGGTGGCGGCGGCACTCTCAGCGCCGGTGGTCGCGTGGTACTCGACCGAGTCGGCGGTGAGCTCCATGTAGGCCTGCTCGAGGGTCGAGCGCACGGGCGTGAGCTCGTGCAGGACGATCCCGTTCGCCGCCGCTGCCTCGCCGATCGCCGGCGCCTCGACGTCGGACACGCTGAGCAGACCTGGCTCGTCCGACGTCACCGTGCCGCCCTGCCGCTGCAGGACGTCCGCGAGCTTCGCGGCCTCGGGGGAGCGGACCGTGACCGTCTTGGTCGACGCGCCGTCCACGAACTCCTGCACCGTGGCGTCGGCGAGGATCTCGCCGCGGCCGATGACGAGCACGCGGTCCGCGGTCTGCGCCACCTCGCTCATGAGGTGGCTCGACAGGAAGACCGTGCGGCCCTCGGACGCGAGGTACCGGGCCAGGTGGCGGACCCACAACACGCCCTCGGGGTCGAGGCCGTTGACAGGCTCGTCGAGGATCAGGGTCTTCGGGTCGCCCAGCAGGGCGACAGCGATGCCGAGCCGCTGGCCCATGCCGAGCGAGAAGCCGCCCACGCGCTTCTTCGCGACGGCCCGCAGGCCGGTCATCTCGATGACCTCGCTCACGCGAGAGCGGGGGATGCCGTGCGTCGCCGCCAGTGCGTAGAGGTGGTTGGCGGCAGACCGGCCCGTGTGCACGGCCTTCGCCTCGAGCAGGGCGCCGACCTCCGTCAAGGGGGAGCGGTGCTGCGCGTACGGCTTGCCGTTCACGGTCACCGTGCCGGCCGTCGGGCGGTCGAGGCCCATGATCATGCGCATCGTGGTGGACTTGCCGGCACCGTTCGGGCCCAGGAAGCCGGTCACGACTCCCGGGCGGACGGTGAACGAGATCCCGTTCACCGCAGTCTTGGGGCCGTACCGCTTGGTCAGCCCGTGAGCTTCGATCATCACGTTCCTCGGACAGGGATGGGTCAAGGGGACTCCCCGACCCTACGGTGACCCGCGGCGTCTGCACAGGTGGAACAGGGTGGCGGGACGGCGATCCCAGGGTCGGCTCAGGGAAGAACCGGGGGTGTCCTTCGTGCTTTCGGCGATCTCCCAGGATCGCTGGCGCTGCAGACCCTAGGATGGTGTACCCGGCCGCGCCGAGAACGGCGTCCGACCGTCGCCCAGGAGGCACGAGTGAGCAACCCCGTCTTCGACAAGAGCCCCGTCTTCAGCGAGCGCCCGCCGAGCGGAGTCACGAACCCCGGAGCACAGGCCACGGCCGCGTACCCCGCGACCGACGCCGCGACGCTCCAGACCATGTACGACGCCCCGACGGCGACCACGCGCGACACCGGTCGCCTGACCTACGACGACGTCATCATCAAGACGGGCGGCCTCTTCGCGGTGCTCCTCGTCGCTGCCGCCATCACGTGGCAGCTGTCCGACGCGATGCCCGGGCTCTGGGTCGGCGGCATGGTCGTCGGGCTCGCCCTCGGACTCGTGAACGCGTTCAAGCGCCAGCCCAGCCCGGCCCTCATCCTGCTCTACGGAGTCGCGGAGGGCGTGTTCCTCGGAGGCCTGTCCAAGGTCTACAACGACTGGTACGACGGGATCGTCGTGCAGGCCGTCCTCGCCACGTTCGCGACGTTCGCGGCCGCGCTCGTGCTGTTCCGTTCGGGCAAGGTCCGCGTCACCCCGAAGTTCACCCGCTGGCTGCTCGTCGCGATGACGGGCTACCTCGTGTTCTCGCTGGTCAACCTCGTCCTGGTCTGGACGGGCGTGCTGGGCGGCTGGGGCCTGCGCGGCGGAGGCTTCGGTGTCGTGATCGGCCTCCTGGCCGTCGGCATGGCGGCCGCGTCGCTGCTCGTCGACTTCGACGCGATCAAGCGGGGCGTGGAGCGTGGGGCGCCCGCGAAGATGGCCTGGTCGGCAGCGTTCGGACTCGTCGTCACGCTCATCTGGCTCTACACGGAGATCCTGCGGATCCTCGCGATCCTTCGTAACTGACGGCACGCGCTCAGAAGAGGTGGCTGCGGCCGTCGCGGTCGACGACGAGCCCGGTACGGCAGCACCGGGTGCGCAGCCACCTCAGCGCGTCGGCGCCCAGGACGAACGCCGCCGTCGCGTCGATGTCGGCCCAGACGAGGTCGGGCCCGACGACCGTCACGGAGGCCAGCGCCGTCGGGACCAGGCCCGTGCGCGGGTCGACGAGGTGCCCGCGGCGGTGCGCGAGCCCCGACGTCGCCACGGCCCCGTCGCGGACCGGCACCACGGCGACCAGACGGCCTGGGTGGTGGGGGGCCTCGACGCCGATCCGCCATCCCCGCGACCCGACGGCGCGGGTCCGGCACACCATGTCGCCCCCTGCCGACAGGCAGACGTCGGTGCCCTCGAGGTCGTCGAACGCCCGCGCCGCCCGGTCGACTGCCCAGCCCTTCACGACGCCGCTCGGGTCGAGGACCGTGCGACGCCAGGGGCCCGGCCTGCGCACGTCGAACGCCCCGTCGCTCTGACGGCGGGCCTCCTCCGCGATCGCGAGGACCTCCGTCACGACCGGGGGAGCGTCCCCGAGCCGCGCGTCAGCCCGCGCCAGTCGGGACACCCAGGAGTCGGCGCGGTAGGTGCTGAAGATCGCGTCGGCGCGGCGGAGCTCGGCCAGCGCCGCCGCCCACGCGGCGTCCGCTCGCGGCCCCTGCGCGTGGCGTCCCCGGAGCGCGAGGCTGATCGGCATCCCCATGACGTGCTCGACGCGGCGCGCCGTGCCTCCAGCGTGCCCGGGGTGCGCGGCGGCCGCCGTCACGGCCGGGTGGACCACGTCGGCGGTGGTCACAGGCCCGCCTTGTCGAGAGCGCTCTGCAGCGACTGCACGTATCCGTCGCTGGTGACGGTCGCGCCGCTCACCATGTCGACGTCCGCGCTCTGCGCGGAGAGCGTCTCCTGCTTCAGGACCGGGATCGCGTAGGCGTTGATCTGCTGGTCGCGACCGTTGCCGTCGGGCTGCTGCAGCACGTCCACGGCCGTGACCTCGCCGTCTGCCACGGTGATCTCCACCTGCACCGGGCCCCACCGTGTCTGTGTGACGTCCCCGGTCGCCGTCGACGACGACCCGCCGGACGACGACCCGCCGGACGACGACCCGCCGGACGACGAGCCGCCGACGTCGTCCGGCGCACCCTGAGCGACCTCGGACGACTCGGCGCCGAGCGACGTGCGGCTCGAGGTCGAGGTGTGGTAGCTGAGCAGGAGCAGGAGGACGGTCACCGTCGACAGGGCCCACAAGGTGATGCGGCGCATGGTCACCACGCAAAGGTCTCGAGGTGGAGGCGCTCGGCCGGGAGGCCGGCGTCGAGGAGGGTGGCGCGCACGAGCGCTGTCCAGCCCGGTGGCCCGCACAGGTACACGTCGCGGTCGGCGATGTCCGGGATCCAGAAGACGAGGGCGGTCAGGTCGTCCGCGGCGCCGACGCCGTCGCCGAGCCACGAGCCCGCAGCGCGCCGGCGGCCGGGGAGGCGCAGCACCTGCAGGCCGCGGCGGGCGTACAGGTCGTCGATCTCGCGCGCGAACAGCGGGGCGTCCGTGAAGCGCTCGAGGTAGACGGCCTCTCCGGACGCGTAGTCGAGCTCCTCGGCGAGGGCCCGCAGGGGCGTGACCCCTACGCCGGCACCGAGGAAGGCGACCTTGCTGACCGTGCGGGCCCGAGCCGACAGGCGTCCGTACGGCCCCTCGAACAGGACGCGCGTCCCCGGGACCAGGGAACGGGCCGCGCGGCTGCCGTCGCCGACGCCCGCGACCGTGAGGCGGAGCCGCTGCCCGTCCGGAGGTGCGGACAAGGAGTACGGGTGACCCCGCGTCCAGCCAGTTCCCGCGAGGAACCGCACCGTGAGGAACTGTCCGGCGGTCGCCCCCAGCCGGTCCAGGTGGCGTCCCGTCAGGTGCACCGACCACAGGTCCGGCGCCTCGTCCACCACACCGACGACGGTGAGGCGGTGGCGCAGGTTGAGGACCGCCGGGCGGCCGACGCGCCACACGAGCACGGCGGCCGCGGCGACGCCCCACAGCGTCCACCAGAAGACGGTCCGCGCCGTCGACACCGCGAGGTCCTCTCCCGTCCAGAGCTGGTGCGGAAGAGCGAGCCCCACGCCGAGGTACGCGTACAGGTGGAGGAGGTGCCACGACTCGTAGCGCAGGCGTCGCCGGGCGGCTCGGACGCTCGTGACGACGACCATGACGAGGCAGGTGGCGCCCGCGACGGCGAGCAGCATGCCGGGGTAGTGGGTCGCGAGGTCCCAGAAGGTGGCCGGGGTGACGCCGAGCCTCCCGTCCGCGTACCCCCAGGTCACGAGGATGACGTGCCCGACCATGAGGTCGAACGACGTCAGGCCGAGGAGCCGGTGCAGCCTGGCGAGGCGGTCCTGCCCGAACGCATGCTCGAGCACCGGGAGCCGGACCATCGCGACGACCTGGGCGAGGAGGAGCACCGAGGCGGCGAGCCCCGTGAGCCGGCCCACGGCGGTCAGTCCGGAGGCCCACCCGGCGAGGTCCTGCACACCGCCGTCGCCGACCCACCAGGACGCCACGAGCAGCAGGGCGAGCCACAGCACCGAGCCCGCCACGACGCGCACCGCGGCGTCGCGCCGCGCGAGCCGCGCGGCCGGCGGCGGAGGGACGCGCTGTGCCGGCGGGCTCGCGGCCGCGTGCGCGGCGGTCAGGACGGATGCGGTCGTCTCACCTGTCGTCGGAGCGGACAATGCGTCCTCCTGTGCCGGAGCGGGGCGGCGGAGCGCCGCCTGACGTGACCAGGGTGTCGCCGGCGCCTCGGAGCACCGTGTCGAACCCCTGTGCGTGCGCTGGGACGCGTCGAGGCCGGGCTCGTAGGATCGTGGTCATGCCGCCGCGCAGTGTGCGACCCCGGCGGTCCGCGGCGCCCCGCCCCCGACGAGAGGACCCACGCATGTCCGACGCACCCGAGCTGCCCACCGCCTCCGGGACCTACGGCGAGAAGCCGACCCTGACGTTCCCCGGACCCGACGCGCCCGAGGGCCTGCAGATCCAGGTCCTCCAGCAGGGTGACGGCCCCGAGATCTCGAAGGGCGACACCATCGTCGTGCACTACCTCGGGCAGACCTGGGGCGGGCACGTGTTCGACAACTCGTACGACCGCGGCACGACGATCGACTTCCCGATCGGTGTCGGCATGGTCATCGGCGGCTGGGACAAGGGTCTCGTGGGCCAGAACCTCGGCTCGCGCGTCCTGCTCTCCGTCCCGCCGGAGCACGGCTACGGCCAGCGCGGCGTGCCGCAGGCCGGCATCGGCGGCACGGACACGCTGGTGTTCGTCGTCGACCTGGTCGACATCGCCTGACGCCCCGCCGCGCCCCGCGCGGCCCGTCCCTCGCCGGGTGACCTTGCCTACGCAAGGTCACCCGGCGTGCGTTTCGGCGCACGCGAAGAGCCGAATCGCACGCGAAGACCGGTGCGGTCGGCGTCAGAGCGGACGCACCGACCGGGTCACCGTGAACGTCCGGTCCCGTGACACCTGCACCGTCGGCCCCACCACGCGCTGCAGCTCCGCCCGGTAGCGCAGGTGCGAGTTCCACACCGTCCACAGCTCCCCGCCCGGCCGCAGGACGCGCGCGGCCGCCGCGAACATCTTCGACGCCGCCCCCGTATGGACCGCCGAGCCCACGTGGAACGGCGGGTTGCACAGCACCAGGTCCACCGAGCCGTCCGGCACCCTCGAGGCGACGTCGTCACGCAGGACGTCCACCCGGTCGCCCGCACCCGCGGCGTCCGCCGTCCGACGCGCCGACGCGACAGCAGACGCCGACCGGTCAGTCGCCACCACGCGCGCCGCAGGGAGCGCGAGCGCGGCACGCGTCGCGAGGATGCCCGTCCCGCATCCGAGGTCCAGCACGACGCGCGGGTCAGCGCCGCCCCAGCCGTCCGCACCGGCGCCGCCCAGGCCGTCGAGCAGCGCCCGCGTCCCACGATCCAGCCGCGCCCCGGCGAACGTCGCACCGTGCGCCCACACCGTCAGGCCGGCGTCGGGGACGTCCGCCGCGACCGGGAACGACGGCACGACGCCGGGCCGTGGCCCGCGGGCCACCAGCACGCGCGCCTTGTAGCGGCCACGGGTGGCGTGCACGTCCGAGAACGAGCGGCCCAGCACGTCGTTCATCGCGGGCGTCATGTGCTTCACCATCCCGCCGGCGAGCACGACGACGTCCGGCCCCGCGTCCCGCGCGACCGACTCCGCGAGCTCCGCGAGCGCGTCCAGACCGCGCGGCAGACGGACGAGCACGACGGACGCCCCCGCCAGCGTCGGCGTCGGGACGAGGCCGCCGGCAGGACGGGCGGGCGGGGGTGTCGGCTCGGTCGGCGCACCGTCCGCGGACCGGGCGGCCGTCGTGCCGGGACCGTCGGCGGTGGCAGGACCCGACCGGACGACGCGGTCGGCGAGGCCGGCGCGTCGGGCGTTGGCGTCGAGCGCACGCTCGGCGACGATCGAGTCCTGCCACACCCGGACGGGTGCGTCGACGAGCGTCGACGCACCGAGGGTCAGCGCGCCGTACGCGTCGTCGAGGACGACGATCCCGCCGTCGCCCCGGCCGCTGCCGCCCTCGAGGAGCGCGGCCAGCTCGTCCAGCAGGAGCCGGTCGGCGCCGTCGACCGCGACGAGCTCGGGCGCCTCGACGTCCGGCCACCGGTGCAGCGAGGCGAGCAGGTCGGCGAGCGCGGGGAAGGTCACGTCCTCATCCTCCCGCACCCGTGGCGCGGCGAGCGGCTCCGGGGACGCCGCGCCGCGGTGCCGGGCGCCCGGCGGGAACGACGCACCACCGGGGCGCGCCGCGACTTCGCGTGCGGTTCGGCGCTTCGCGTGCGCCGCGACGGACGCGAAGCGACCTTGCGTAGGCGACGGCGCGGCCGCGCGTCAGGCGAGACCGCGGTGCGCGGCCTCGAAGCCGACAGGTGCACCGGTGGTCTCGGCGCGGATGACGTGCATCACGGCGTTGATGAGCGCCAGGTGCGTGAACGCCTGCGGGAAGTTGCCGAGGTGCCGGCCGTTGCGGGTGTCGATCTCCTCCGCGTACAGGCCGAGCGCGCTCGAGAACGACAGCAGCCGCTCGCACAGGCCGCGTGCGCGCTCGACCTCCCCGATCTCGACGAGCGCGGACACGAGCCAGAACGAGCAGATGGTGAACGTCCCCTCCTCGCCCGCCAGCCCGTCGTCGGTCTCGTGCGTGCGGTACCGCAGGACGAGCCCGTCCTCGGTGAGCTCGTCGGCGATCGCGAGCACCGTCGCGCGCACGCGCTCGTCGTCGTTCGGCAGGAAGCGCAGCAGCGGCACGAGCAGCAGGGACGCGTCGAGCGCGTCGGTGTCGTAGTGCTGCCGGAACACGCCGCGCGCGTCGACGCCCTTGCGCAGGATGTCGTCGCGGATCTCGTCGGCGAGCTTCGACCACTGGTCCGCGAAGTCCTGCTCGTCGTACATCTCGGCGAGGCGTGCACCGCGGTCGAGCGCGACCCAGCAGAACAGCTTGGACGACGTGAAGTGCTGCGGCTCGCCGCGCACCTCCCAGATGCCGCGGTCCTTCTCGTGCCAGTGCTTCGCGGCCTCCTCGACCTGCCGCTTGAGGACGGGCCACAGGGACTCGGGGAGCTGTTCGCGCGACTTCGCGTGCAGGTACACGGAGTCGAGCACCGCGCCCCACACGTCGTGCTGCTGCTGCGCGTACGCGGCGTTGCCGACGCGCACGGGCCGGGCGCCCTCGTACCCGAACAGGTGGTCGAGCTCCGCCTCGTCGAGCCGGTCCTCCCCGCCGACGCCGTACATCACCTGCAGGTCCTTGTTGTCACGGCAGACGTCGTGCACGAACGAGAAGAAGTCGTTGGCCTCCCGGTCGAACCCGAGGGTGTACAGGCCCCAGAGCGCGAACGTGGAGTCGCGGATCCACGCGTACCGGTAGTCCCAGTTGCGCTCGCCGCCCGGGGTCTCGGGCAGCGACGTGGTCGCAGCGGCGAGCAGGGCGCCCGTCGGTGCGTACGTGAGGCCCTTGAGCGTCAGCGCGGACTGCTGCAGGTAGGAACGCCACGGGTGGTCGGGGAACACGCCCTGGGTGAGCCACTCGCGCCAGTACCTCTCGGTGCGCTGCATGGCGTGGAGCGCCTCGTCCCAGTCCTTCGGGGCGGGCAGCGGGGACCAGGACATCGCGACGTACGCGTGCTCGCCGGCGCGCAGACGCGTCCGGGCGTGCACGCGGCGGTCCTCGACACCGAGCCGCAGGCTCGACGTGATCCGCAGGTCCGGGTTGGGCCCGTCGCCCTTGCGGGCCACGAGGTGGTTGTACCCCTCGCCCTCGTACTCCCAGGTGCAAGCGAACCGGCCGTAGTCCGGCATCGGCTCGCACATGACGTCGAGCTCGACGGTCCCGTTCACGCAGATGACCGTCCGCAGCAGGACGTGCTCGGCGTCGTAGTCGGTCGGGGTGCGGCGGTGCGTCTGCGACCGCTGCTCGACGTTGTGCCACGGGCCGAGGACCATCGCGTCGCGCACGACGAGCCAGCCCGTCGTCGTCTGCCAGGTCGTCTCGAGCACCAGGGTGCCGGGCAGGTAGCGGCGCGCGACGGGCACGCTCACCCCGTACGGGCCGACGCGGAACGACCCGGTGCCGCGGTCGAGCAGCGCGGAGAAGACGCTCGCGGAGTCGGGTCGCGGCACGCACATCCACTCGACCGCGCCCGAGGGCGCGACGAGGGCGTTCGACTCGCAGTCCGACAGGAACGCGTAGTCCGCGATCGCGGGGAACGGGCTGCGGCCGTCGCGGCCGCCCTGGGCGGGCCCGGTGACGTCGAGGTGGAGGCCCAGCGCGCTGGCGTGGCCGTGGTGGGTGCCGTCGTCTCCGGGGGCCGCCTCGCTCGGCGCGGTGACGGAGGCCGCTGCCGTGACGGGGGCCGCTGAGGTCGCGGGGCCGGAGGTCGCGGGGACGGACGGGAGCCGCGGCGTCGGGGGGGTCTGCTTCGCCATCCCCCCAGGGTGCGCCCCGGACCTGGGCCGACGCCACTTCCGGCGCCGACGTTTACGTGTCTGTCACACTCGCCGCCAACGTTTCCGGCACCTCGTTCGTGGAGGGGGGTGAAGGGCGGCGAGGGGTCGTCGTCCACGACGAAGGGGCAAAGACGTGAGCAACTGGGACGCGGAGCTGGGCGAGCTGCTCGCCCACCGTGGCCGAGCGCTTGTCCGGTACGCGTACGTGCTGTGCGGGGACCGCCAGGAGGCGGAGGACCTCGTCCAGGAAGCGGTGGTGCGGGTCTTCTCGCACTGGCGTCGTACGGGCCGACGGGTGGGGGCGGAGCGGACGACCGCTCGGGGGGCAGGTGCCACCGTGAGCGTGGACACCGAGGACAACGGTCTGGAGGCCTATGTGCGGCGCACGGTCCTCAACCTCTACGTCGACGGTTACCGGCGGCGGCGGCACTTCTCGCTGCTGGTGCCGAAGGTCGCGCGGATCGACGAGGTCCGCGGCCCGGCGTCGGGGGCGTCGGTCCGCGTCGACGTGGCGCTCGCGCTCGCGTCGCTCGCGCCGCGCCCTCGGGCGTGCGTGGTCCTGCGGTACTTCGAGGACCTCTCGGTGCCGCAGATCGCGGTCCAGCTGGGGATCGCGGAGGGGACCGTCAAGAAGTACCTGCACGAGGCGATGAAGAACCTGCGGGGCGTGCTCGGCCCCGTGGATTCCGCTGGGTCGGCGAGCACGAGCACGGTGACGACGATTCGGACGGAGGTGGCCTGATGGCACAGCACGAGGACTGGGCGACGCCCAGCGAGGCAGATTCGGTGCGCGGGGTCCTGGGGGCGTTCGCGGACGCCGCCGGGGACCCGGGACAGCTGGACGCGCGGCTGGAGGTCGTGCGGGCGGGTGCCCGACACCGCGTCCGGGTGCGCCGGACGGCGAAGGCCGCCGCGACGGGTGGCACGGCGTGCGTGCTCGTCGGGGCGATCGTCGCGGGGGTCGCGCAGGGCGCGCCGTGGCGGTCGGACCCGGTGGTCCCGGCAGGGTCGCCGTCGGCGGTGTCGACGCCCGACCGGCCCGGGCCGACGCCTACGGGCACGTCGCGCGCCACGCCGACGCAGTCGCCGTCCGCGACGTCGAACGCGGTCCCGGTCGGGGCGGCGGACCAGGCGCGGGTGGCAGCGGTCGTCGACCACCACGCGTGGGCGATCGACGACGAGCGCTTCGTCGACGCCTACACGGACTTCGCCCCCACGATGCGGTCGAAGGTCGGGGCGGAGCAGGCGTGGGCGACGCAGATCGCGGGCGTGACCTGGACGGGCTGGGAGGTCGGCGCGGCGACGTCGAGCGACGACGGGTTCCGGGCGACGGTCGAGACGGCGCGCACGGGCGACTCGAGCGTCGGCGGGACGTGCCACGTCTGGACGAAGGACTACACGTTCGTCGCGTCGGGCAGCACCCTGAAGATCGCCTCCGTCACGGACGTGGGTCAGCCGGTGGCGTGCGGTGCGTCCGCACCGGAGGCGCCGAAGGCGCCTCGGCAGGCGTGGGACACCGTGACGGCGCACACGGAGAACGGGTACGTCTCGCCGTACTGGGCCGACGACGCGGCCGACGGCGCGTTCACGTGCGGCGCACCGGTCTCCGGGATGCTGGACCTCCGGTCGGACAAGTACGTGTCCACGGTCTCCGGGACGTTCGGTCCGGGTTCCGGTGAGGCCGCGGGCGGTCTCGTCACCGATGTCGACGTCACGCGGCTCGCCGCTGACAACGGTGCGGTCACGTGGGGACGTCCGGCGGTCGTGCTCACCCAGGGCGGTCGCATCGTCGACTTCGGCCAGTGGGGCTGGAACCAGGCGACGGTCGACGGCGACAAGGGCATCGTGCGCGGCAAGGCGGTCACGCAGTCGACCGGCGCGTGGGAGACCTCGTCGTTCTGCACCCCGACCGGGGTGTCCATGATCGGCCGGCCGACGGCCTCGACGCCGCGCCACGCGGCGGGCACGTACCTGGCGTACTTCGTCTCGTGGTACTCCGACGCGGGCAGCTCGGGGCACGACTGGGCCGTGAGCGACGCCTTCCCGGTGACCGTGGGTCAGGACGGGAAGGTGACGAGCCCGGTCGCGGGCCACTGAGGACGACGTCCTCCGCGGGCTGCTGACGACGGCGGCGACGACAGTGCAGGGGGCTGTCGTCGCCGCCGTCGACACTCCCGCCACGACGAGGGGGACGACATGGACGAGGGACGACCGGCAGCGCAGGCGGGGGCGACGCCGAGGGTGTGCTGAGCGACGCGTTCGTCGTGACGATCGGTGCCGACGGCATGCCGGAGTCGCCGCTCGCGGGCTGAGCCGCCCGCCCGAGGCCCCGCGCACCGCGTGCGCGGGGCCTCCTGCGTTCCCGGACGCCGGACTCCCGGGCGCCGAAGCTCGTCCGAAAAAAGTTCGGACCGGGGGCAACCGGCCCGCGGGGTCCTTCGTCGTAAGGGGTGAGGGAAGGACACGCCCTCCCGACGAAGGAGAGAACGCACATGAACGCTCGGCCGGACGTACAGCTCGACGCCCTCGCCGCACAGAAGTCCGCGGCGCAGCGCGCGCGGCGCCGCCGCACGACGGCGGTGGGGGCGACGGGTGTGGCGGCGTGCGCGCTCGTGGCGGCCGCGGTCGTCGGGGTGGCGCAGGCGGCGCCCTGGGGGAGCAGCCCGGTGGTTCCCACGGCGACGGACGGCGGGGCGTCGACCCGCACCGTGGGCTCGACGCCGGTCCCGACGCGCACGGTCGCGGCTCCCGCGCCGACCGCCACGACCCCGGTGCCGGGTGACGCGGCGGGCGACGTCGTGACGGCCACGTACGACGACGGCTTCGAGCCCTACCCGTACCACGTGGCGTCGGACCGGCAGTGGGAGGGCTGGTCGTACACGACGGCGACGGACGACCGGTTCTACACGTGCGGCGCGCCCGAGTCGGTGCTCACCGGGGCCGTCGGCGACACGCTGGCCCTGACCCGTGGCCTGGGTCCGGTCGAGGTGACGGGCGAGGGCGTGACGTCCCAGGAGACCGGGTACACCTTCCGGGTGAGCGACCCCGCGCTCGGCACCCTGCAGGTGGCAGGCCCGGACGTCGTGCTCGTCCAGGGTGGCGTGGTGGTCGGCTTCCTGCAGGACGGTCACGGGCCGCAGACGTACGACGGCACGTCGACGGCGTCGGGCTCGGTCGCTCTGGGCTACCTCGACTCGATGCCCAACCGGTGCCTCGCGGCGAGCTGGGAGAAGTCCGCGGACGGTCTCGAGCAGTGGGACGTGCGGACGGACGCGCCGCGGCAGGCCGCGGGCGAGTACCGCGCGTACCTGGTCTCCGAGCTGTCCTGCCGTGACGACGTGACGTGCGGCGAGGGTGCCGACACGCCGCGGACCGTCGTGAGCGAGCCGTTCACGGTCACCGTCGGCGGGGGCGGGAAGACGACCCTGTCGCTCGCCCGGTGATCCGGGCGTCGTTCGTGGTCAGGGTTGAGGAAGGATATGCCTTCCACATCGAGGGAGGAAGCACGTGAGCAGTCGCTGGGAAGGGGAGCTCGACGATCTCGTCGCGCGGAGGTCGTCGGCGCTCGTCGGGTACGCGTACACGTTGTCGGGCAACGTGTCGGACGCGGAGGACCTGGTGCAGGAGGCTCTGACGCGCGTGTTCTCGAGCTGGCGGCGCCGGGCGCCGCGCAGCGCGTCGGGGGTGGGGACCGTCGCGGTGGACACCGCGGGCGAGCGCAGCGTCGAGGGGTACGTCCGCCAGACGATCCTCAACCTCTACCTGGACGGGTACCGCCGGCGGGGCCGCTGGTCGGGTCTGCGCCACCGGGTGGCGACGCCCGACGAGGTGCGCGGGCCGGCGTCGGGGGTCGCGGTGCGGGCGGACGTGGTGGCGGCGCTCGCCGCGCTGAGCCCGCGTCAGCGGTCGTGCATCGTGCTGCGCTACCTCGAGGACATGTCGGTCGCGGAGGCGGCCGAGGCGCTGGGGGTGTCGCAGGGCACGGTGAAGCGGCAGGTGTTCGAGGGGCTGGCACGCCTGCGCGGGGTGCTGGGGGACGACGTGATGGTGCTGGGACAGGTGGCTGTGACGCACGCCGGGGCCGTGGACACGACGACGAAGGAGGAGCAGCGATGAACGGGCACGGAGACGACGGGTCGTTCGAGGAGCAGCAGCTCCCGGACGCCCCCGGACTGCGCAACGTCCTGGCGTCCTTGGCGTCGGCTGCGGGTGACGGCGGTGAGGCGCTGCGGACGGGGGTGCGCACGCGCGTGCGGCGGCGTCGGGCGGTCAAGGCGGGAGCCACCGGCGCCGCGGCGTGCGTCGTGGTGGGGGCTCTGGTCGTGGGGGTGGCGCAGGCGTCACCCTGGCAGCGCGGGCCGGTGGTCCCGGCCGTGACGGACAGCCCGACGAGCACGCCGACCCCGACGCCGTCGCAGTCGTCGACCCCGTCGTCGTCGACCCCGACGCACACCACGACGTCCGCGCCGACGCACACGCAGTCCGAGACCCCGGCCGGACCGGGCGACGTCGTGACCGCGACGTACGACGACGGGTTCGTCCCGTACCCGTTCTCGGCGGACATCTCGCAGTGGGACATGTGGCCGTACTCGCCTGTCGCCGACGCGACGGCCTACACCTGCGGCGCGTCGGAGGACGTCCTGCAGCAGGCCACCGCAGACGGCCCGGTCGACGTGGCGGTCACGGGCGGTCTGAAGTCGTCGCCGTACCAGGGCGAGGGCGGCGGTGAGCAGACGGTCCTGCCGGTGCGTGTCACCGACCGGTCGGAGGGCGCGTTCGGCGGTGTGCACGCGGTGACGATCGCGCTCGTGCAGGGTGGTCGGGTCGTCGGCTACCTGGGTGACGACGACAACCCGGCGTTCACGCCCGGCGGCGCCGCATCGGTGGAGGTTCCCGTGCTGACCACGAACCCGCGGGCGTACTGCACGCAGGCGGCGTGGTCGCGCGACGACACGGGTGGTGCGACGGCCTGGTACGTCGACCCCGACGCCGTGCAGGCCGCGGGGACCTACCGCGCGTACGTCCTGGCGGAGCCGACGTGCCCCGAGGCGACCACCACGACGTGCACCGCATGGCTCGCCGACACCCCCGCCGTGGCGAGCGAGCCGTTCGTCGTCACGATCACGAAGAACGGGACCATGACGGTCGCGCTCGACGGGTGAGCCGCCCGCGTCGCTAGCCTGGCCCCATGAGGACGCCGCGCGTAGAGATCGAGTACTGCACCCAGTGCCGATGGCTCCTGCGCGCGGCGTGGGTCCAGCAGGAGCTGCTGACGACGTTCGGCACGCGGCTCGGTGAGGTCGCGCTCGTCCCGGGCACGGGTGGAGTGTTCCGGGTCGTCGTGACCGCGGAGCCGTCGGCGGAGCCGGTCCTCGTGTGGGACCGGGCCGCCGACGGCTCGTTCCCGGAGCTGCCGCAGCTCAAGGCGCGCATCCGGGACGTCGTCGCCCCGGACCTCGCGCTCGGGCACACGGACCGGGCGGCGCGGCGCGGCGACCCAGACGACCCGGCTCCCGAGCGCGCCCGCTGACGACGCGCCCGCCGACGTCCTGCCCGCTGGGGTCGGCGGACCGGCCGCGCGGATCGGACGGTGGGCTCAGGAGCCCGCGGGCTCCTGGGTCTTCCGCGTCGCGGCGAGGCGCTCCTCCTCGGCCTGCACGGCCTTGAAGGTCGCCCGCTCGGTGTCGAGCCACGCGGGCGGGTCCTGCCGGAGGTCGTCGATCTGCTCGGTGGTGAGCGGCTCGGTGATGCCGCCGCGGGTGAGCCCGGCGATCGAGACGCCGAGGCGCCGGGCGACGACGGGGCGGGGGTGCGGGCCGTTGCGACGCAGCTCGGCGAGCCACTCGGGCGGGTTGCGCTCGAGCTCCTCGAGCTCGGTGCGCGTCACGCTCCCGTCACGGAAGGCCTCCGGTGTGGCCGGCAGGTACACGCCGAGCTTCTTGGCGGCTGTGGCCGGCTTCATCGACTGCGACGACGGGGGACGGGTGCTCATAGGACCAGAGTAGAGGTCCCGGGTCCGTCGGCAGCCCGTCGTTACGCTGGTGGCATGGCGCACCCCGAGGGTCACGACACCGCAGCACCCCCGGACGAGCCGTCCCCGGCAGCGTTCCGGCTCGGGTACGTCCCCGGGGCGACGCCCGCGAAGTGGGCGCGCACGTGGCAGGACCGGCGTCCGGACCGTCCGCTCGCCCTGGTGCCCGTGAGCGCCGGCGACGCCGCGGACGCGCTCCGGTCGGGTGCGCTCGATGTCGCGCTGCTGCGGCTCCCGGCGGTGCGGGACAGGCTGCACGTCGTGGCGCTGTACGAGGAGGTCCCGGTCGTCGTCGTGGGGGTCGAGCACGTGCTGGCCGCGCTCGAGCCGGACGAGGAGGTCGACCCGGCGGACCTCGCGGACGAGGTGCTGCTCCAGCCCGCGGACGACGTCCTGGACTGGTCGTCGGCGGGCTCCGGCGTGCCGGGGCGCGAGCCGGTCGAGCAGCCGGCGACGACGGCGCTCGCGATCGAGCTCGTCGCAGCGGGCGTCGGGGTGGTGGTGGTCCCGAAGTCGTTGGCGCGTCTGCACCATCGCAAGGACGTGACGTACCGGCCCGTGGGTGGTGCGCCGGTGGCGCCGGTCGCGCTGGCGTGGCCGACGGGCCTCGAGGGCGACGCTGCGCGCGACGCCGACGACTTCTTCGGGATCGTCAAGGGGAGGACGGCCCAGAGCTCGCGCGGCCGGGACGCGTCCGCGGGCACGGGGTCGGCGGGCGCGGGGTCGGCGCGGGACGGGGCGGCGGGCTCCGGCACGGCCGGACGGGGCGCGGCCGGTGGCGGGCGGTCCGCGGCCCCGAAGCGCTCGGCGCAGGCCGACCGTCAGGCCGCCGCGGCGCGCAAGGCCGCGGCCCGCACGCCGGGGAGCGGCGGCCGCAAGGGTCAGAAGGGCCGACGCTCCCGCTGACGGGTCAGCTCGGCTGCGGGATCTCGCAGTGGACCTTCGGGTCCAGGCCGACGTAGTTGAGCGGGCCGGCGATGACGGTGACGCCGATCGTGGCGACGCGGTTGCAGCCGTCGGGGTCGGAGTTGAGGTAGCCGCGCTGGGCGGCGGCGACGATCCCGACGACGAGCCACAGGATCAGGAAGAGCGAGACGGGTCGGGCGTAGCTCCGGGTCATGGTGCCGGGCCTCCTCGGGTCGGATCACAACGGACGTATGCCCCCAGTCCAGGCAACCTACGAACGGGAGTGGGGGCTCGCCAGCGGTGCGCGGTCTCGGCGTCCTGGCCGTTTCCCCGCGTGCGAGAACCGCGATGAGGGGGTAGGGCGCAGCAGGGTCGTGGTCCGCGCGTCCGCGCGTCCGCGCGTCCGGGTGGCCCGGACAGGGCGACGTCAGGCGACGCCGGAGGTCTCGCGGGCTCGCTGCGGGGCCGTCGCTGCGGCGACGTCGAGCGAGACCGTCGGATGCGTCCCGCGGTTCCGGCGGATCAGCTTGTCGACCTCGACGACCACCCCGACCACGGCGGCGAGGCCGAGGCACGCGAGCCACTGCGTGCCCGACAGCGACGTCGTCATGAGCGCAACCTGGAGGAACGGCAGCTCGACGGCGGCGACGACGAGGAGCACGGGGATGGCCAGGATGCGCAGGGCCGGCAGGACGGGCCGGTCGAAGCCGCTGGCGGGGTCGCGGCGCATGAAGAACCCGGAGACCACCGTGGCGAGCGCGGTCACGACGAACGTCATCGTCATGCGGACCGTGGCGTGGTCCTGGCTGAGGTCGCCGGGTCCGAAGGCGAGCGGCACGAGCATCACGGCCGCGGTCACCGCGCCGTAGAGCAGCCACTGCCGCACCGCGCGGGCGTTCGCGACGCCGAGCCTCGGGTCGCGCGGGGGGCGGGACATGATCGTCGGGTCGGCCGGGTCGAGGATGATCGCGACGACCGGGAAGATCGCGACGAAGAAGTTCAGCGCGAGGACCATGAGGGGCGTCATCGCGACGCCGCCGTTGAGGTCGAACGCGCTCGCCACGAGGAACAGCAGCACCAGCGAGAGCAGCTGGGCCATCTGGAACCGTACGTACGACACGATCTTGTCGTAGATCGCGCGGCCCAGGCGGACGGCCCGGACGAGCGTGCCGAAGTTGTCGTCCGTCAGGATCATCTTCCCGGCCTGCTTGGTGACCTCCGAGCCTGAGCCCATCGCGACGCCGATGTCGGCCTGCTTGAGCGCGGCGGCGTCGTTCACGGCGTCGCCCGTCATCGCGACGATGTCGCCGCCCTCCTGCATGAGGCGGGCGAGGCGGAGCTTGTCCTGCGGGGTGACGCGGCCGAAGACGTGGAGGTCGGGCAGGGCGGCGGAGAGCTCCTCGTCCGACATCGCCTGGAGCTCGACGCCGCTGATCGCTCCCGCCCCGAGCCCTAGCTCCGCCCCGATCGCCGCGGCGGTGACCGCGTGGTCGCCTGTGATCATGCGGACCTCGATGCCGGCCTCGTGCGCGATGCGGACGGCGTCCACGGCCTCCGGCCGCAGGGGGTCGATGATCCCCACCATGCCGACGAACGTCAGGTCGGTCACGGCGGCCATCGGGTCGGTGACGACCTCGTCCTCGCGCCCGTCGAGCTCGCGGATCGCGAACGCGAGCACGCGCAGACCCTGATGCGACAGCTCGAGGTTGGCGGCGTCGATGTCGGCTCGGGCGTCGGCGAGCGGGACAGGGCGCCCGTCGACGGTCGCGTGGGAGCAGCGGTCGAGGACGACGTCGGGGCCGCCCTTGACGAGGCCGACGAACGCCTGCCGCCCCCCGACGGGCGCGTGGTGGAACGTGGCCATGAACTTGTAGTCGGAGTCGAACGGGACCTCGGCGACGCGCGGGTAGGCGCGCCGGGTCTGCTCGGCGTCCACCCCCACCTTGGCGGCGAGCACCACGAGCGCGGCCTCGGTCGGGTCGCCGACGACGACCCCGGTGTCGGACACCGTGGCGTCGGAGTCGAGGCACAGGCCGTAGGCGAGCGGGGTGAAGTCGGGCGCCTGGGTGCCCGCGGCCTGCCGGATCGCACCGGTCTTCGCGTAGCCCTCGCCGTCGACGGTGTACCACCGGCCGCCCAGGTAGAGGGAGCGGACCATCATCTGGTTGAGGGTGAGCGTCCCGGTCTTGTCGGAGTTGATGGCGCTGGTGGCACCGAGCGTCTCGACGTCCGAGAGGTTCTTCACGACGGCCTTGTGGTCGGCGAGCTGGCGCGCCCCGTACGCGAGGATCGCCTGCACGAACGACGGCAGTCCGGTCGGGATCGCGGACACGGCCATCGAGATGCCGAGGAGCAGGATCGCCTCGGTGTCCTCGCCGCGCAGCAGCCCGACGACGACGATGACGAGCACCGCGGACCAGGCGATGATCCCGAGCACCCCGGTGAGCTTGTCGAGCTCGCGCTGGAGCGGCGACCGGGTGGGCTTGACCGCGTCGAGCATGGAGGCGATGCGGCCCATCTGGGTGCGCATGCCCGTCTCGGTGACGACGACGGTCGCGGTGCCGCGGGTCACCGACGTGTTCTGGAAGACCATGTCGGTGCGGTCGCCGAGGGCGGTGTCGGCGGACGGGAGCGCGTGGGAGTCCTTGGGGATCGGAGCCGACTCGCCGGTGAGCGCGGCCTCCTGCGTCTCCAGGGTGGCCGAGCGCACGATGCGCGCGTCGGCGGGCACGAGGTCGCCGGCCTCCAGCTGGACGACGTCGCCCGGCACGAGGTCGGTCGCGGGGACCTGACGGAGCGTGCCGGCGCGGACGACGCGCGCCTGCGGCGTCTGCAGGTGGGCGAGCGCGTCGACGCTGGCGCGGGCCTTGAGCTCCTGCTGGGTGCCCATCACGACGTTGATGAGGACGAGTGCCGCGACGAGGATCCCGACGGGGACCTGACCGATCACGAAGCTCACGATCGCGACGCCGACCAGCATGAGGTTCATGGGATCGCGGAGCTGGGTGAGGGCGACAGACCAGGCCGAGGGGGCGGGGGCGGCCACGATCTCGTTGGCGCCGACGCGGGCGCGGCGCGCGGTCACCTCGGTGTCGTCGAGGCCCTGGTCGAGCTGCGTGCCGAGGCGTTCGACGACGGCGGGAGCGTCGAGGGCGTGCCAGGCGACCTGGTCGTCCGGCGGGGCGGTCGTCGCTGCGGTGCCGGTGCTCATCGGACCTCCTGGCGGGGGGTTGGCCTCACCATCGTGGCAGCGTGGACCGAGGAGTGCGCGCCGGGCTCGTGGCCTGTCGGGTCGGACGCGTCGAGGCTCTGATTTCACCCGGCGCGAGGGCGTGGTCGGCCCCGCGGGCCGTCTAGGTTGTCCATGCATACGTATCGGTATGTCCTAGCAACAACATGGGAGTGAACGCATGGCGAGTGCCCGCAAGCTCTGGCTCGTCCCGTCGGCCGTGGCCGCCACCTGTGTGACGACAGTCGGCCTCGTCGCACCGGCCGCCGTGGCAGCGGACGACACCACCGGCCCGACGATCACCGTCAAGCCCGAGTCGCTGGGCATCCCTGACGGCGCCGGCGGTGGGACCTTCCGCTCGGCGAGCTTCACGCTCTACGACGCCGGCAAGGTCGCCGGTCTGACGCTCAACGGTGTCGACAAGGACCTCACGGACAGCGTCTGGTCGGACCTCAACGGCGTGAAGCCGGGCGTCTTCGGTGCGGTCGAGGGCACGAACACGCTGGTCGTCCGCGATGCCGCGGGCAACACCACCACGCAGACGTTCACGCTCGACACGCGCGGCCCGCTGATCACGGTCAAGCCCGAGTCGCAGGGAGGCGACGGCACGTTCCGCTCCGTCTCCTTCAAGCTCCACGACATCAACGGGAAGGTCGACGGACTCACGCTCAACGGCGTCGACAAGGACCTCGCGGACAACCCGTGGAGCGACCTCAACGGCGTGGTCCCGGGCGCGTTCGGCGCGAAGGAGGGCGTCAACACCCTCGTCGTGCGCGACACGCTCGGCAACACGTCCACCCTCACGTTCACGCTCGACACGACGGGCCCGACCGTCAGCGTCAAGCCCGGGTCGACGCTCGGTGCGGACGGCTCCTACCGCTCGGTGAGCTTCACGCTCTACGACGCGGGCAAGGTCGCGGGCCTGACGCTCAACGGCGTCGACAAGCCCGTGACGGCGAACGTGTGGTCGGACCTCAACGGCGTGGTCCCGGGCGTCTTCGGCGCGAAGGAGGGCGCCAACACGCTCGTCGTGCGCGACGTCGCGGGCAACACGACGACGGTCACGTTCACGCTCGACACCGTCGGGCCGGAGATCACGGTCAAGCCGGAGTCGGAGGGCGCGAACGGTTCGTACCGGTCGGTGAGCTTCACGCTCCACGACGTGACGAGCAAGGTCGACTACCTGACGCTCAACGGCGTGACGAAGGACCTCACGGACAACGCGTGGTCCGACCTCAACGGGGTCGTCCCGGGCGCCTTCGGCGCGGTCGAGGGCGAGAACACGCTCGTCGTCGTCGACACGCTCGGCAACACGACGTCGACGACGTTCCGTCTCGACACGGTCGCCCCGGACGTCACGGTCAAGCCCGAGTCGGTGGCCGCCGTCGACGGCACGCCCGACCTCTACTCGACCGTCTCGTTCAAGCTCCACGACGCGGGCCAGGTCGCCGGTCTGACGCTGAACGGCGTCGACAAGCCCGTGACGGCGAACGTGTGGTCGGACCTCAACGGCGTGAAGCCGGGGGTCTTCGGTGCGGTCGAGGGCGTGAACACGCTCGTGGTGCGCGACGTCGCAGGCAACACCACGACCGTCACGTTCACGCTCGACGCGACCGGCCCGAACGTCACGGTCAAGCCCGAGTCGCAGGGCAGCCTCGACAGCGCCGGCGTCGGCTCGTACCGCTCGGTCTCGTTCACGCTTCACGACGCCACGAGCACGGTCGACTACCTCACGCTCAACGGCGTCAAGAAGGACCTGACCGACAACGCGTGGTCCGACCTCGACGGCGTGGTGCCGGGCGTGTTCGGCGCGGTCGAGGGCGAGAACACGCTCGTCGCGTACGACGTCCTGGGTAACGCGACGACCGTCCGGTTCCGTCTGGACACCGTCGGCCCCGACGTCACGGTCAAGCCGGAGTCGGTCGGTGCTGCCGGCGTCGACGGCGTGTACTCCACGGTGTCCTTCGCACTCCACGACGCAGGAAAGGTCGCCGGCCTGACGCTCAACGGCGTCGACAAGCCCGTGACGGCCAACGCGTGGTCGGACCTCAACGGCGTCGTGCCGGGCGTCTTCGGGGCGAAGGAGGGCGTGAACACCCTCGTCGTGCGCGACCTGGCGGGCAACACGACGACGGTCACCTTCACGCTCGACACGGTCGGCCCGGAGATCACGGTCAAGCCCGAGTCGCTGACCGGGACGGTCGCGCCCGCCGACGGGACCGTCGCGTCCTACCGCAGCGTCTCGTTCAAGCTGCACGACCTCGGCTCGCAGGTCGACCGCGTGACCCTGAACGGCGTCGAGAAGGACCTCACGGACAACCCGTGGTCCGACGTCAACGGCGTCGTGCCCGGGGTCTTCGGCGCGGTGGAGGGTGTGAACACGCTCGTCGCGTACGACGTCCTGGGCAACTCCACGACGTTCATGTTTCGGCTCGACACGGGTCGTCCGGTCGTCCACGTCACGGCGCCGACGGACGGTGCGGTCGTCCGCAGCGCCGACGTGGGCCGGGTGGCGCTCGACGCGTCCGACGAGGGTGGGCTGTCCCGCCTCGCCGCGAACCTGTACCGCGACGGCGCGCTCCTGAAGGCGATCGGCTCGACGCCCGCGTCGTCGGCGCTCGGGACGACCACGTGGAGCGGCGGCTGGGCGCTCCCGGCGAACCTCGCCGAGGGCGACTACACGGTCCGTGCCGGCGCGACCGACCTGGCCGGCAGCTGGGGCGGCGACGACGTGACGTTCAGCGTCGACGACACCGTGCCGTCCCTCACGGTCCCGTCGGGGGCGGTGGCCCTGACGACCGGCGAGAAGCACACGGTCGACCTGTCGCAGGTCGAGCTGCACCCCGACTGGTCGTACGTCGAGGTCGACCAGCTCGGCCCTGACGGGAAGTGGCAGAAGATCACGGGCCAGCGCTACGAGGGCACCAACACGTTCGCGTTCTCCCTGGACGGCGCGACCCTCACCGCGGGCGTCCAGACGCAGGTGAAGATCACGTCCGTCGACAAGGCCGGGAACCGGACCTCGAAGACGGTCTCGGTCGCCGTGTCTGCGCCCGCGGCGCCCAGCACGCCGACCTCGGTGCCCGCCGCCTCGGTCACCACGGCGAAGGCGTCGAGCGTGGCCGCGCTCCTGGCGCAGCTCGTGAAGATCCTCGTCGCGGCGCTGACGCACCTGTTCGGCTGACAGTCTCCGTGCGGTCGGGTCCGTCCCGCCCGCACGGCGTCCGGCGGCCCCGCCCGGCCCCGGACCCACGAGGGCCCGTCCGCGTCAGCGGACGGGCCCTCTGTGGTCTCAGCCGTCAGGCGGGGACGGGACAGGCGACGCCCGTCGAGTGCACCGGGCAGTACCCGTTCGGGTTCTTCGCCAGGTACTGCTGGTGGTAGCCCTCCGCGTACCAGAACGGTCCGGCCTCCTCGGCCGGGCGCAGCTCGGTGGTCACGTCGCCGAAGCCCTTCGCGGCGAGCCGCTCGGCGTACATCTCGCGGGTCTGCCGGGCGGCGACGCCCTGCTCGGGCGTCGTCCAGTAGATCGCGGACCGGTACTGCGTGCCGCGGTCGTTGCCCTGGCGGAAGCCCTGCGTCGGGTCGTGCGCCTCCCAGAACGCGCGGAGCAGCTCGACGTCCGACACGACCGTCGGGTCGTAGGCGACCAGGACGGTCTCGGTGTGCCCGGTCAGGCCCGAGCACGTCTCCTCGTAGGTGGGGTTCTTCGTGATGCCGCCCATGTACCCGGCGGCGGTGGTGACGATCCCGGGCTTCTGCCAGAACTCCTTCTCGGCACCCCAGAAGCACCCGAGGGCGAGGTACAGGACGCGCGTGCCCTCGGGCCAGGGGCCCTGCAGCGGCGTGCCCAGGACGGCGTGCTTCTCGGGGACGGTGAACTCGGGGTCGTCGCGGCCGCGCAGCGCGCGCTCCGGCGAGACCATCTGGTGCTTGATCGACGTTCCGAACAGGGACTCGAACACGGGTTCCTCCGACTTCCTGCGCCTGTCGTGGTGCGGGTCGCGCACCGGCGTCACCCGGTGCAACGCCGGGCGCCCGACCGGTGTTCCGGCGCCGCTGCGCCGACGCCGCACCACGGAGGTGCGGGGGCACGGCGCCTGGATAGGGTGGCGCGGTGAGCACACAGAGCAGCACGGGGGAGCCGGGCGACACCGGCGTCACGTCGACGAAGGCCCCGGGCGGTGTGCCGCCCGCGGTCCAGGGTGCCGCCGCCTGGTCGTGGCGGATCCTCGCGATCGCCGGGGTCGTCGTGATCGTCGGCTACCTCGCGGTGATGCTGCGCGTGATCCTCGTGCCGGTCGCGATCGCGCTCCTGCTCACGGTGCTCCTGCTGCCCGTCGTGCGCTTCTTCGAGCGACGCCTCCACCTCGGCACGACGCTCGCGCCCGCGCTGTCGCTCCTGGTGCTCGCGATCGTGGTGCTGGGACTCCTCGCGCTCGCCGGCAGCTCGATCGCGCACGGGTTCAGCGACCTGAAGGACCAGGCCGTCCAAGGCTTCCAGGAGTTCTCGCACTGGCTCAAGACCGGCCCGCTCGGCCTCGACACCGACGACCTGTCCGACTACACCGACAAGCTGAGCAAGACGGCGTCCGAGAACTCGTCGGTCTGGATCTCCGGTGCGCTGGGCGCGGCCGTGACCATCGGGCACGTCGCCGCCGGCACGCTCATCGCGCTGTTCTGCACGTTCTTCTTCCTCCACGACGGGCGACGCGTCTGGGCGTGGCTCGTCGGCCTGCTCCCGGTCGCGCAGCGCGACCCCGTCCACCAGGCCGCCCGCCGCAGCCTCGTCACGCTCGCCGCCTACACCCGGACGCAGATCCTCGTCGCGGCCGTCGACGCGGTGGGCATCGGGATCGGCGCGTTCGCGCTGCAGCTCCCGCTCGCCCTCCCGCTCGCGATCCTCGTGTTCGTCGGCTCCTTCATCCCGATCGTCGGTGCGGTCCTCACGGGTGCGGTGGCCGTCGCCGTCGCGCTCGTCGTCAAGGGGTGGGTCGCGGCGCTCATCATGCTCGGCGTCGTCCTGCTCGTGCAGCAGATCGAGGGACACGTCCTCCAGCCGTTCCTCATGGGCCACGCCGTGTCGCTGCACCCGGTCGCCGTCCTGCTCTCGGTCGCGGCCGCGTCGTTCGTCGCCGGCATCATCGGCGCGCTGTTCGCCGTGCCGCTCGTCGCCGTGCTGAACACCTTCGTCCTCTACCTCACGGGACACGACAAGTTCCCCGAGCTCGGGAAGGACGACCATCTCGAGATCCGCGGGGTCCCGACCGACGAGGGCGCAGCCCTGCCCCCGGCCGTCGCCACGGCGGAGGCGGACACCGCGTACCGGGGCGGCGCGCGGAACGACGAGGCGCCCGCGTGACGGTCGGCCTCGCGGAGGTCCGTGCCGCGGCGCGCGAGCTCGACGGTGTCGTCAAGGAGACCCCGCTCCTCGACTCGCGCGTGCTGTCCGAGGCGGTCGGGGTCGACGTCCTCCTCAAGGCCGAGAACCTGCAGCGCACCGGCTCGTTCAAGGTGCGCGGCGCCTACGTGCGGATGTCGCGGCTCACCGCGGACGAGAAGGCGCGCGGCGTCGTCGCGGCCTCGGCCGGGAACCACGCGCAGGGCGTCGCGCTCGCGGCCGCCCTGCTCGGCATCCGTGCCGTGATCTTCATGCCGGTCGACGCCGCCCTGCCCAAGGTCGCGGCGACCCGCGAGCACGGGGCGGAGGTCCGCCTCGTCGGTCTCACGGTCGACGACGCCCTCGTCGCGGCGCACGACGAGGCCGAGCGGACCGGCGCGGTGTTCATCCACCCGTTCGACCACCCGGACGTCGTCGCCGGCCAGGGCACGCTCGGGCTGGACGTCCTCGCGCAGTGCCCCGACGTGCGCACGGTGCTCGTCCCGATGGGCGGCGGCGGGCTCGTGGCCGGTGTCGCCGCCGCGCTCGCCGAGGCGGCGCCGCACGTGCGCGTCGTCGCGGTGCAGGCCTCGCAGGTCGCCTCGTACGGCGCTGCGCGCGAGGCGGGCCACGTGGTGTCCGTCCCGGTGCGCCCCACCATGGCGGACGGCATCGCGGTCGGCCGGACGGGCCAGGTGCCGTTCGAGCTCCTCGACCGGCTCGGGGTGGACGTCGTCGGGGTGTCCGAGGACGACCTGTCGCGCGCGCTGCTCCTGGTCGCCGAGCGCGCCAAGCTGCTCGTCGAGCCGGCGGGCGCGGCCGGTGTGGCTGCGCTGCTCGCGGCCGCCGACCGCGGAGACTCGCCGTTCGAGGGGCCGGTCGTCGCCGTGCTCTCGGGCGGGAACGTCGACCCGGTCGTCCTGCTCCGGGTGATCCGGCACGGTCTCGTCGCCGCCGGACGCTACCTGCAGCTGCGGATCATGCTGGACGACCGCCCCGGCTCGCTCGCGCGGCTGCTCGAGATCCTTGCCGTGCGGGGCTGCAACATCATGCACATCGACCACGGGCGCACCGACGTCGGCCTGTCCGTCGACACCGTGGCGGTGCGCCTCCAGGTCGAGACGAAGGGGCCGGGCCACCAGGAGGAGGTCGTCGCGGCGCTCCGCGAGGCCGGTTACGCCCTCGTGGCGGGCTGAACCCTCCTCGTCAGCCGCCGTCGCGACGTCAGTGCGCTCCGTCCCGGTCGCTCGCCGCGTCGGCGAGGCGCGACAGGGCGCCGGCCGCACCGCGCAGCGCCGCGACGTCGTCGTCCGCCAGCGTGCCCAGCAGGTCGCGCACCGTCGCGGCCCGCTGCTCCTGCGCGGTCGCGAGCAGCGTGCGCCCGGGCTCCGTGATCGACACGAGCACGGAGCGGGCGTCGGCGTCCGAGCGGACCCGCGCCACGAGCCCTCGCTCGTCGAGCGCGCCGACCACGCGCGTCATGCTGGGCGCGGCCATCCGCTCCGTCCGGGCGAGGTCGCCGACCCGCTGCGGCCCCTGGCGCTCCAGGGTCGCGAGCACGGAGAAGTGACCGGCGGACAGGTCGTCGGCGGTCGGCCGGATGCGGCGGATGACGCGTCCGACGACCCGGACCAGCAGGTCGGCGAGGTCGTCCTCGGCTGCGCGGTCCGGGGCGCCGGTCACGCGGCGCTCCGCGTGGCGGGAGCTCCGGCAGCGACGGTCGCGGGCTCGACGACGGCGAGCTGCCCGTCGTCGTGCACGAACCGCTTGCCGCGGCTGAGCGACGCCGCGGCGCCGATGAGCGACATGATCGCCGCGGCGGTGAACACCACCACGAGACCGTGGTGGAACGCGTCGGAGATGAGCTGCGGGAAGAACTCCTTGCCCGTGAGCGTCGCGGCGTCGGCCGGCGGCAGCGTCTCGAGGACGCCGGTGGGTGCGAGGAGCGACTGGACGGGGTTGTAGCCGAGGAAGGCTGCGAACAGGCTCCCGACGGGCGGCAGCTGGGCGACCTGGTCGGCGACGGCCGTCCCCACGCCGTGGGACACGAGCCCGCTGCGCAGCGCCGCCGGCAGCGTCGACGCGAGCCCGACCACCATGAGCGAGAAGAACACGCCGATCGACAGCGACGACCCGGCGTTCTGCACGGTTCCCGCGACGCCCGACGCGGCGCCGCGCTCCTTCGCGGGGACGGCACTCATGATCGCCGACCGGTTGGGGGCGCCGAACATGCCGGAGCCGACGCCGTTGAGGAACGTGATGACGGCGAACTCCCAGTACGCGAAGTTCACGGGGATGAAGATCAGGGCGACGAACGTCGCGGCGACGAGCACGAGCCCGCCCGTCGCGAAGCCGCGCGCGCCGAAGCGGTCGGACAGCGTGCCGGACAGGGGCCCGGCGACGAGGAACCCGATCGTGATGGGCAGCATGTAGATGCCGGCCCACAGGGGTGTCTGGTCGTACGAGTACCCGTGCAGCGGCAGCCAGATGCCCTGCAGCCAGATGATGAGCATGAACTGCAGACCGCCGCGGCTCACCGCGGCGAGCAGACCGGCGAGGTTGCCCATCGAGAACGCGCGGATGCGAAACAGGCGCATGTCCAGCATGGGCGCCCGGCTGCGCACCTCGATCACGACGAACAGGGCGAGCACCGCCAGGCCGCCGACGATCGCCCCCAGCACCCAGGGGTTGGTCCAGCCGGTCGGGCGTCCGCCGGAGGGCTGGATGCCGTAGGTGATGCCGGTGAGCACGGCGACGAGCCCGACCGCGAACGTGATGTTGCCGGGCCAGTCGAGGCGGCCGGGGTTGCGCGTGCCGGTCTCGTGCAGCGAGCGGTAGGACCACACCGTCCCGAGGATGCCGATCGGCACGCTGACCCAGAACACGGCGCGCCAGTCCACGACCGCGAGCACGCCGCCGACGAGCAGGCCGATGAACGAGCCCGCGATGGCCGCGACCTGGTTGATGCCGAGCGCCATGCCGCGGCGCTCCGCCGGGAAGGCGTCCGTGATGATCGCGGTCGAGTTCGCGAACAGCATCGCGCCGCCGACGCCCTGCACGAGGCGGAACCCGATGAGCCACAGCGCGCCGCCCGCCCCCGTGAGCGGGTCGAGGGACAGGGCGATCGAGCCTGCGGTGAAGACCACGAACCCGAGGTTGTAGATCCGCACCCGCCCGTACATGTCGCCGAGGCGCCCGAACGTCACGACGAGCACCGCCGTGACGAGCAGGTAGCCCATGAGCATCCACAGCAGGTAGCTGACGTTGCCCGCCTCGAGGGGGTCGAGGTGGATGCCCTCGAAGATCGCGGGCAGCGAGATGAGCACGATCGACGCGTTGATGGTCGCCATCAGCATGCCGAGAGTGGTGTTGGACAGGGCGACCCACTTGTACCGGGGGTGGTCCTTGGTGACGAAGGGCGTGCGCGAGCTCACGGTGCTCCGGGGGTGTCGGGCGGCAACTACTTAGCAAGTGCTAAGCACCTTAGGACGACCTCGCCCGCGCCGCTGCGCCGTCCGCGGGCCGGGACGGCACGGCCCCGGACGCACGACAGCCCGGCCCCTGCAGGGACCGGGCTGTCGGACGTGCTGCGTCAGCCGACGAAAGGCTTGGCGTCGAGGATCTTGACGGGGACCTCGTTCCCGTTCGGCGCGGTGTACGACGTGGAGTCGCCCACGGCGCGTCCGTTGACGGACGCGCCGATCGCGGAGCCGGGGGAGAAGACGTCGATGTCCGTGGTGCCCGCGATCTCGCGCGAGCCCAGGAGGAACACCATCTCGTCGCCGGCGACCTCGGCCGTGACGACCATGCCCGGCTCCACCTTGCCGTCGTCGGGCGGGGTGCCGATCTGCGCGGTGCGCAGCTTCTCGGTGAGCTCGCGGATGCGGGCCTCGTTCTTGGCCTGCTCCTCACGGGCGGCGTGGTACCCGCCGTTCTCCTTGAGGTCGCCCTCGTCGCGAGCCGCCGCGATGCGCTCCGCGATCTCGGTGCGCCCAGCCGTGGACAGCTGGTCGAGCTCGGCCTGCAGCCGGTCGTAGGCCTCCTGGGTCAGCCAGGTGACGGTCGTGTCGGTCACGGGAGTCGCTCCTTCCTTCGGTTCGGGCCGTGCGGGGACCAGGTCGGTCCCCGGGGCCGGATGTGCGTGACGCGTGCCGCCGGTGCCCTGCTCGTGACGGCTCGTAGTGCTCGGTGAGCGTCGACCCTCGCGGGCCGGTCGGCAGGTCAGGCTGCACGCGCTGAACCCACCACGATACCAACACCGCGGTCCGGCGCCCGTGAGGCGCGAGCAGGCGCGGCTCAGCTCGCCGTGCGGCAGGAGTCGACGACGCCGTTGACGGGCTTCTCCGTCGTGCGGACGGTCACCGTGTAGCGCGTGGTGTCCTGGTCGGACGCGGGCAGCGACGCGTCGAGCGTGCCGACCTGGGCGTGCAGCGCGTTGCTCGCGTCGATCGTGCACACCACCGCGGTGCCCTGCGCGACCGTCACGTCGAACGTCACGTCGACGGACTCGGCGGTGACGTTCGAGTAGCCGTAGTTCTGGAAGCTCACGGTCGGCTCGGAGTGGTGCAGGCCCAGCCAGGAGACGGCGCCCAGCGCCACGACCGCGCACGCGACGAGCGCCGCGAGCCGCCACCGTCGGCCCGTCGAGGTCCGCTCGGGTCCGTAGCGTCCGGGGGGTGCTGCCACGCTCGTCATGGCTCCCATTCTCCCCGACTATCCTCGTGTCAGGACCATCGCTGGTCGTGACGCCCGAACACCTGGAGCACCCCGTGACCGCCCAGCCTTCCGAGCCCCTGCGGCTCATGGCCGTGCACGCCCATCCCGACGACGAGTCGAGCAAGGGCGCCGGCACCACCGCCCGCTACGCCGCCGAGGGCGTCGACGTCCTCGTCGTGACGTGCACCGGCGGTGAGCGCGGCGACATCCTCAACCCGTCCTTCGGGCCGGGGCCGACGTCGATCGAGGGGACGCACGAGCTGCGTCGCAGCGAGATGCTCCGCGCGGCCGAGGCCCTCGGCGTGCGGCAGGAGTGGCTCGGCTTCGTCGACTCGGGCCTGCCCGAGGGCGACCCGCTGCCCCCGCTGCCCGACGGCTGCTTCGGGCTCGTGCCGGTCGAGACGGCGGCCCGGCCCCTCGTCGAGCTCGTGCGCGCGTTCCGCCCGCACGTGATGACGACGTACGACCCGTCGGGCGGCTACCCGCACCCGGACCACATCATGTGCCACAAGGTCGCGTACGAGGCGTTCTGCGCGGCGGGCGACCCGTCGCGCTACAGCGGCACGGGCGCGCCGTGGGAGGTCATGAAGCTCTACTACAACCACGACTTCTCGATGCGGAAGATGCGCACCATCCACGAGGCGATGGCCGACGCCGGACTCGAGTCGCCGTTCGGCGACTGGATCGAGTCGCGCGAGGCCAAGGAGATCCCCGAGCGCCGGGCCACGACCCGCGTCGACGTCTCCGCCTACTTCGCGCAGCGTGACGGCGCCCTCGTGGCGCACGCCAGCCAGATCGACCCGGCGGGCTTCTTCTTCGCCGTGCCGCGCGACCTCGAGGCCGAGGTCTGGCCGTGGGAGGAGTACGAGCTCGCGGAGTCGCGCGTCGAGACCTCGCTGCCCGAGACCGACCTGTTCGCGGGCGTGCGGACGGGGGAGCAGGCATGAGCGCGGGTGCGGTCGGGGTGCTGGGCGCGCTGGGCCGGTTCGGCGTTCCCGCGGTGGACCCGACCCCGGCGCCCACGCCGGTCCAGGAGATCAACCTCGACACCACGGGCGGCGGCGGCAGCCACAGCTTCGAGTTCTTCGTCGTGTCGTTCTTGCTGGCCCTCGCGTGCGTCGCGATCGCGATGCTGCTGGCCCGCCAGCTGCGCCGCATGAACCGCAACTACCAGGACAGGGTCGACGCGGGGGAGCTGCCGGACGAGCGGCGCCCCACGTTCCAGGGCACCGGCGAGGCGTCGTCGCGCCGCGGCGCGCCCGGTGCGCCCGGTGCGCCGGGGGCGTCGGGACCGTCCGACGACGCCGGCGGGGACCGCTGACGTGCGTCTGACCGTCGCGCAGCTCGGTGCGGGCACGGACCGCTCCGCGAACCTCGAGGCGTCGCGCGACGCCGTGTCGCGTGCCGGGCGCGTCGGGGCTGACCTGGTCGTCCTGCCCGAGTACGCGTCGGCGTTCGACCCCCACGGCGTGGGCGCCGCGCACGCCGAGCCGCTGTCCGGGCCGTACGTCACCGGGCTGCGCGACGTGGCGCGTCGCCGCGGCGTCGGGGTCGTGGCGGGCACCCTCACGCCGGGCACCGCCGGCCGGGCGGTCAACACGGTCGTCGCGATCGACTCCACGGGCGAGCTGGTGGGCGCCTACGACAAGGTCCACCTGTACGACGCGTTCGGGCACCGCGAGTCGGACCGGCTCGACGCCGGTCCCGCGGACGCGGCGCCGCTCGTGTGGGACGTCGCCGGCCTGCGGGTCGGTGTCATGACCTGCTACGACCTGCGGTTCCCGGAGTCGGCGCGACGGCTCGTCGACGCGGGCGCCGAGGTGCTCGTGGTGCCGGCGGCGTGGGCGGCCGGTCCGCTCAAGCTCGACCACTGGCGCACCCTGGCGCGCGCCCGGGCGATCGAGAACACGGTCGTCGTGGCGGCCGTCGGGCAGTGCGGCCACGGGGTGACGGGACACTCGCTGCTCGTCGGCCCGGACGGCGTCGTCGCGCTCGAGTGCGGGGACGAGCCGGAGCTGCGGACGGTGGACCTCGACCCGGCCGAGCTGGCGGAGGTCCGCGTCTCCAACCCGTCGCTCGCGAACCGGCGGTACGCGGTGGTCCCCCGAGGCTGAAGCGCCTGGGCGCTCAGGCGCGCACGGCGACGATCATGATCGCGACGGCGTGGCAGGTGAACCCGACGACGGTCAGCGTGTGGAACACCTCGTGGAACCCGAACCAGCGCGGGCTGGGGTCGGGCCGCTTCGTGCCGTAGACGACCGCGCCCAGCGTGTACGCGAGGCCGCCGGCGACGACCAGCCACGTCACGGCCGGCCCGCCGTCGTGCCAGAACTGCGGCAGGAACCCGACGGCCACCCAGCCGAGCGCGACGTAGACGGGCACGTAGACCCATCGGGGTGCGCCGAGCCAGACGATGCGGGCGAGCAGGCCGAGCGCTGCGCCGCCCCACACGACCCAGAGCAGCCACACGGTGGTGTGGTGCGGGAGCAGCATCACCGCGAGGGGCGTGTAGGTGCCCGCGATGATGAGGAAGATGTTGGAGTGGTCGGCCCGCCGCAGCACGGCGGCGGTGCGCGGCGACCACGTGCCGCGGTGGTAGACCGCGGAGGTGCCGAACAGGAGGCACGCGGACAGGCCGAAGACGGCGACGGACCACCGGTCGGCGCCCGCGGGGGCGAGGCACACGGAGACGATCGACAGCGCGAGGACGAACGGGATGGCGCCGGCGTGGATCCAGCCGCGCAGGTGCGGCTTGACCGCCTGCGCGACGGCGCCGGCGGCGTCCTCGACGGTCTCGGCGGCGTCGCGCGCGGCGCGGACGGGTCCGCGGCGGGCGGGCTCGGCGTGCTGGGTCACGGGTCCTCCGGTGTGCTGGGCGCGGCGGCGGCCGGGGTGCTCCCGGTCCCACCTACGCCAGCGTAGGTTACGCAACCGTAGGTTGTCGACGGGCCCCGGGGTCGGCCGCTGTGGATCTCGTGAGAGCTCGCGCACACGGTGAGCAGGTAGCGTGTGCACCGTCCTTCCCACCCCTGACCGAGGAGCTCGGCGTGCGCCTTCCCCACGTGCTCTACGGCGTCTACGAGCGCCGTCTCGCGGGGTCGCTGCCGACGACCGACCTGCCGCGCCACGTGGGTGTCATCCTCGACGGGAACCGTCGCTGGGCGCGGTCGTTCGGAGAGACCGCCGCGACCGGGCACCGGCGCGGAGCCGACAAGATCGGCGAGTTCCTCGGGTGGAGCGAGGAGCTCGGCATCGAGGTCGTCACCCTGTGGATGCTCTCGACCGACAACCTCAAGCGGTCCGCCGACGAGCTCGGCGACCTCCTCGACATCATCGGGGACGCGGTCCGCGACATCGCGGACTCCGGCCGCTGGCGGCTGCGCGTCGTCGGCCGTCTCGACCTGCTGCCCGACCGGATCGCCACCGAGCTGCGCGAAGCCCAGGAACGTACCGCGCGCGTCGACGGCCTCCAGGTCAACGTCGCCGTGGGCTACGGCGGACGCCACGAGATCGCGGACGCCGTGCGCGGGTTCCTGCTCGCCCGGTCCGCCGAGGGCGCGACGCTCGACGACGTCGCGCGCGACCTCGACGTCGAGGACATCGCCGCGCACCTGTACACGAAGGGGCAGCCGGACCCGGAGCTCCTCATCCGCACGTCGGGCGAGCAGCGGCTGAGCGGCTTCCTGCTCTGGCAGAGCGCGAACTCGGAGTTCTACTTCTGCGAGGCCTACTGGCCGGACTTCCGGCGGGTCGACTACCTGCGCGCGCTGCGCGCCTACTCGACGCGCGAGCGACGGCTCGGACGCTAGGGTCACACCCGTGAGCCGTGGCGAGGACAGGGACGACGAGGCACCGACCGCGGTGGCGGCCTGGGAGTCGCTGTTCCGGGCGCAGGTCGCCGTGCTGCGCCGGCTGGGGCGCGACCCGATCTGGGGCGAGGTGTCGTTCCGCGAGTACGACGTGCTCTACACGCTGCGGATCCGCCCGGGGTGCTGTGCGCGCCTGCGCGAGCTCGCGGCGTCCAGCCTGCTCACCCAGCCGTCGTTGAGCCGGATGGTCGAGCGGCTCGAGGAGCGCTCGCTCGTGGAGCGCCGACCGGTGCCGGACGACGCCCGTGGCACGCTCGTCGTCCTCACGGACGCCGGGATGCGCCTGGTGACCACCGTCGGGCGCCGCCACGCCGAGGCGATCGACGCCTATGTCGGCGAGGCGCTCGAGCCGTCGGAGCGCGCGGCGCTGCGCACGCTCACCGAGAAGCTGCGTGCGGCGCAGGGCCAGATCCCGGACCTGGCCCGGGGCTGACCCCCGGCCCGCCGAGCGCGGTCGCGAGCGCCCCGAGGAACCGGACGACGGCGTCGCGGTCGGCGGGGGAGAGCTCGTCGGCCGCCGCGCGCATCCGTCCGTGCATCGCACCGAGCGTCTCGCGGACCTCGCGGTGCGCGTCCGGCGTGAGGACGAGCCGCAGCGCACGCCGGTCGGTCGGGTGCGGTTCGCGGCGCAGGCGCCCCTCGGCCTCGAGCCGGTCGATCAGCTTGGTCGTCGACGCCGTCGAGATGCCGAGCTCGCGGCTGAGGTCGCGCGGGGAGAGCCGGCGCTGCGCGAGCTCGGCGGCCGCCATGACGCGCAGGGCGCGCAGGTCGGTCTCGTTCATGTCCATCGCGTGCCGGAGGCGTCGGCGCATCGCCTCGTCGGCCCGCAGGAAGCCGCGGACGGCGGTGAGCACGGGTGTCGCGTCGGCGGTCTCGTACCAGTAGCCCGCGGCCCTGGGGCCGTCCCCGCGCGTCGCACGGGGGGCCGGCCCGTCGGGGGCCCTAGGGTGCGTGGGGTCCATGGGTCGATCATAATCAGGCATGCATCTAGCCTGGCTAGCGAATCGCGGACGCGCAGCCACGACGGCTCGACAACCAAGGAGGGTGCGTTGACGATCCCAGCAGCGGACGAGGTCGTGCTCGTGGACCGGGAGGGCGTGCCCGTCGGCACCGCGCCACGGACCGACGTCCACCGGCGCGACACGCCGCGCCACCTCGCCTTCTCGTGCCACGTGCTCACCCCGGACGGCCACGTCGTCGTGACGCGGCGGGCGCTGGCCAAGCGCACCTGGCCCGGTGCCTGGACCAACGCCTTCTGCGGACACCCGCGTCCGGGTGAGCACCTCGAGGACGCCGTGCGCCGCCGCGCGTCCGACGAGCTCGGCGTCGAGATCACCGACCTGCGGCTCGTCCTGCCCACGTTCTCCTACGAGGCCGTCGACGACTCCGGGGTCCGCGAGAACGAGCTCTGCCCGGTGTACGTCGCCACGCTCGCCACCCCCGTCGACCAGATCGCACCGGACCCGGACGAGGTCGCCGCGTGGCGGCTCGTCCGGCCCGAGGCCCTCGTCGCGGCGGCCGCCGCCGCACCGTGGACGCTCAGCCCGTGGAGCGCCTGGCAGCTCGCCGAGCGCGACCTGCGCCTCGCGCTCGGGGTGCCCGTCACGCCCGGTCCCGTCACCGGCAAGGAGGCGTGCGGCCATGTGTGAGACCACGGAGACCGCCCGGACGAGCAGGCCCGGGACCGTCACCGTCGACGACGAGCTGCGCCGCGTCGAGGCCGACGTCGCACGCCACCTCGGTGCCGCCCGCGAGCGCGCGGTCGCCGCGGGCGGCGCGGCCGCCGTCGCCCTGTGGGACGCGGTCGCCGACGCGGCGCGCGGCGGCAAGCGCCTGCGACCCCGGCTGGTGCTCGACGTGCACGCCGCGCTGCGCGGGTCCGAGGACGACGCCGCCCGCCAGGTCGCGACGGCCTTCGAGATGCTGCACACCGCGTTCTGCATCCACGACGACGTCATCGACGCGGACCAGCTGCGCCACGGGCGTCCCACCGTGGCGCGGCGTTACGCGGAGGCTGCGAGGACCGCGGGCGCCGGACCGCAGACCGTGCGCGCGACCGGGACCGGTGCCGGCGTGCTGGCCGGCGACCTCCTGCTCACCCTCGCGCTGCGGCTCGTCGCGACGGCCCCCCTGCGTGCGGACGGGCCGCCGCCCGGCGACACCGTGCGCACCGCCCTGCTCGACCTCGTGGACGACGTGGTCCAGCGGACCGCCGCGGGCGAGCTGGACGACGTGCTGGCGCCTGCGGGACCGTCCACCGTGACGCTCGAGGACGTCGTGCTCACGGCGGCGCACAAGACCGCCGAGTACACGTTCGTCGGCCCCGTGATCGCCGCCGCGCTGCTCGCGCGCGCCGACGCGGAGCTCGTCGACGTGCTGCGCCGCGCCGCGCGCGCCCTCGGCATCGCGTACCAGCTCTCCGACGACCTGCTCGGCACGTTCGGCGACGAACGCGAGACCGGCAAGAGCGCGCGCGGCGACCTCGCGGAGGGCAAGGTCACGGCGCTCGTCGTCCTCGCGCGCGACACCCTCGCGTGGCCCGTCCTCGCGGCGCACCTGGGCGACCGGTCGGTCACCGACGAGCAGGCCGACGCGGTCCGGGTCGCGCTCGAGGCCCACGGCGTGCGCCGCGACGCCGAGGAGCTCGTCGGCCTGTACACGGCGACCGCGACCGGGCTCCTCGACGAGCCCGTCGTGCCGGCCGCCGTCCGCGACACGCTGCACCGGCACGTCCGTGCCCTCGCGGGGAGGACCCGATGAGCGGGAGCGTCCTCGAACGGCACGAGCTCGCGTCGCTGCGGGCGTCCCGGCAGGTCATCCGCACGTACTCGACGTCGTTCTCGCTCGCCGCGCGGCTGCTGCGCGGGCAGGTCCGCGACGACGTCGTGTCCGTGTACGGACTGGTGCGGCTCGCCGACGAGGTCGTCGACGGCGCGGCCGAGGAGGCGGGGATCGGTCCGCGCCGCCGGCGCGACGTCCTCGACGACCTCGAGCACCAGGCGCTCGACGCGATGGTCACCGGCTACTCGACCAACCCGATCGTCCAGGCGTTCGCCGACACCGCGCGGCGCACCGGGATCGAGCCCGAGCTCGTGCGGCCGTTCTTCGCGTCGATGCGGGCCGACCTGACCGTGCGGTGGCACACCCCGGAGTCGTTCTCGGAGTACGTGTACGGGTCGGCCGAGGTCGTCGGGCTCATGTGCCTGCGCTGCTTCCTCGTCGGGCACGACGTCCCGGCGGCGGAGCTGCGGCGACTCGAGGGCGGCGCCCGGGCCCTCGGGTCCGCGTTCCAGAAGGTCAACTTCCTGCGCGACCTCGGTGACGACACGCAGCTCGGCCGGCGCTACTTCCCGGGCGTCGACCCGGCGCACCTCGACGTCGCCACCCGGGACGTGCTCGTCGCGGACGTGCGGGCCGACCTGGCGCGCGCGCTCGACGTCGTCCCCGCGCTGCCCGGGTCGTCGCGCGCCGCCGTCCTCGCGACGCACGACCTCTTCGCGGAGCTCGCGCGGCGGCTCGCCGTGACCGACCCCGTGGACATCGTCTCGGGACGCGTGCGGGTCCCCGACCCGGTCAAGGCGGCGCTCGTCGCCCGGTCGGTCGTGCGGGCGTCCTGGGCCGGTCGGGCGACGTGGGCCGGCCGTGCGACCGCGCCTGGTCGGCCCGCCGGGCGCCTGCCCGGCAGCGGGGCCGCCGCATGAGCCGGGTCGTCGTCGTGGGGGCCGGCATCGCGGGTCTCGCGTCCGCCGCCCTCCTGGCGCGCGACGGCCACCAGGTCACGGTCCTCGAGCGCAACGACCACGTCGGCGGACGTGTCGCGACCTGGCACGAGGACGGGTTCACGTTCGACCTCGGTCCGTCCTGGTACCTCATGCCCGAGGTGTTCGAGCGGTTCTTCGCGCGGCTCGGCACGAGCGTCGACGCCGAGCTCGACCTCGTGCCGCTGCCGACCGCGTACCGGGTGTTCCTCGAGGACGGCGCCCGGCTCGAGATCACCGACGAGGTCGAGGCGACGCGCGCGCTGTTCGAGGCGCGCGACCCGGGGGCCGGCGCCGCACTCGACGCCTACCTCGCGTCCGCGTCCGACACCTACCGGCTCGCGCTCGACCGGTTCCTCTACACCGACTTCGCCGGCGCGGCGGCGTGGCGTGACCTGGCGCGCGGCCTCGGTCCGCGCGCGCTCGGGCGGCTCGTCCGCCTCGCCACGACGTCCTTGTGGGACCGCACCGCGCACGCCACCCGCGACCACGGGCTGCGGCAGGTGCTCGCGTACCCGGCCGTCTTCCTCGGCGCGTCCCCGTACGAGGCGCCCGCGCTCTACCACCTCATGAGCCACCTCGACCTCGTCGAGGGGGTGCGCTACCCGATGGGCGGCTTCTCGACGATCACCGACGCGGTCGCGCGCCTCGCCGTCGCCGCGGGCGCCGAGATCCGGACCGGGTGCGAGGTCGAGCAGGTGCTCGTCGACGACGTCGGCCGCGCGCGCCGCAGCCGACGGCCCGTGCGCCGGTCACGGGGCGCGGTCCGCGGGGTCCGCTGCCGGGACGTCAGGTCTCCCGCTGCGGGCGCTGAGGAGGTCCCGGCGGACGTCGTCGTCGCCGCCGGCGACCTGCACCACACCGAGACGCGGCTCCTGGAGCCGCAGTGGCAGACCTACCCCGAGCCCTGGTGGGCCGGCCGCGACCCCGGCCCGGGTGCCGTGCTGCTGTGCCTCGGCGTGCGCGGCGAGGTCGACGCGCTCGCGCACCACAACCTGTTCTTCACGCAGGACTGGCAGGCCAACTTCGACGCCGTGTTCGGGCCCGGGCACCGCATGCCGGACCCCGCGTCCGTGTACGTGTGCCGGCCCAGCGCGACCGACCCGGGCGTCGCGCCCGACGGGCACGAGAACCTCTTCGTCCTCGTGCCCGTGCCGCCCGACGTCACCCTGACGCCCGACGACCCGCGCGTGCGCGCCCTCGCCGACCGCGTCGTCCGGCAGATCGACCGCTGGGCCGGGGTGCCGTTCCTCGCCGAACGGGTCGTCGTCCGGCACGTGCTCACGCCGTCGTCGTTCGCCGAGACGCTGCACTCGTGGTCGGGCGGCGCGCTCGGCCCGGCGCACACCCTGCGCCAGTCCGCGATGCTGCGCGCGCGGGGGGCGTCGGCGCGCGTCGACGGCCTCGTGTACGCGGGCGGGTCCACGATCCCGGGTGTCGGTCTGCCCATGTGCCTCATCAGCGCGGAGCTCGCCGCCGCGCGCGTCGGGCGGATCGTCGGCGCTGTCACGGAGGACTCCGTCCGGTCCGGGACCGAGCGGGGCGCGGTATGAGGTTCGCGTACCTCGCCGCGCTGCTCGTCTCGCTCGCCGGCGTCGCGGTCGTCGACGCACGGTGGCGGCTCGTCCTGTGGCGCGACGCGCGCCGGGGAGCCGTCGCGCTCGGCGTCGGCCTCGCCGCGTTCCTGCTGTGGGACGGCGTCTGCATCGCCGCCGGGGTCTTCGTGCGCGGCGACGGACGCTGGTCGACGGGAGTCGAGGTGGCACCGCACCTGCCCCTCGAGGAGCCGGTGTTCCTGCTGTTCCTGTGCTACCTCGCGCTCGTGCTCTGGACCGCGGCCCGGCGGGTCGAGCGAGCCGTGCGTGCGCGCGCGGCCGAGCCCGCCCGGGACGCCGCGCCGGCCCGCGACGCGGGGGGAGCCCGATGACGTACCTGCCGCTCGCCCTCGCCGGGATCGGTGTCGCCGCCGTGGTGTTCGCCGTCGCCGTGCCGCGCTGGCGCTCCCGCGGCGTCCTGCGCGACGTCACGGTCGCCGTGACCGTCACCGCGCTCGCGCTCATGGTCCTCACCGTCGTCTTCGACTCGCTGATGATCGGCGCCGGCCTGTTCCGGTACCGTGACGGCTCGCTCGTCGGCGTCACCCTGTGGCGCGCACCCGTCGAGGACCTCTCGTACCCGCTCGCCGCGGCGCTCCTGCTGCCCGCCGTGTGGGAGCTCGCCCGCCGGGAGGACGCATGACGACCGCGGCCACGCCCTCGTCCACCCGGACGCGCACCGTCGCGACGGCCCTGACGCTGCTGCGCGCGTCACGGCCGCTCAGCTGGATCGACACCGCGTTCCCGTTCGCCGCCGCGGTGCTCCTCGCCGCGCACCACCACGGGATCTCCCTCGCGCCGTTCGTCGTCGTCGGCACCCTTTTCTTCCTCGTCCCGTACAACCTGCTCATGTACGGGGTCAACGACGTGTTCGACCACGAGTCCGACCTGCGCAACCCCCGCAAGGGCGGCGTCGAGGGTGCGCTCGTGGACCGATCCGCCCTGCGCACCCTGCTGTGGTGGTCCGTCGGGCTGCCCGTGCCGTTCGTCGTCGCGATGCTCGTGCTCGTCGCGCGCGAGAACCCGGCCCGCGCCGGGTGGACTGCGCTGGCTCTCGTCGTCGTCCTGTTCGCCGTCGTGGCCTACTCCGCGCCCGGCCTGCGGTTCAAGGAACGGCCCTTCCTCGACTCGGCGACCTCGAGCAGCCACTTCGTCGGCCCGTGCGTCGTCGGGCTCGTCGCCGGGGGAGCGGCCGCCGACCGCACCACCGTCGCCGTCGTCGTCGCGTTCTTCTGCTGGGGCGTCGCCGCGCAGGCGTTCGGCGCCGTCCAGGACGTCGTGCCCGACCGCGAGGCCGGCATCGCGTCCGTCGCCACCGTGCTCGGCGCCCGCCGCACCGTGCGGTTCGCGCTCGCGCTGTGGGCGCTCGCCGGCGTCGTCGTCCTGGCCGCCGGGCTGCCGGCGGCCTTCGCGGCCGTCCTCGTCGTGCCGTACCTGGTGCTCGCGTGGCCCTACCGGTCCGTGACGGACGACGCGTCAGCGGCCGCCAACCGTGGCTGGCGCACCTTCCTGTGGGTCAACTACGCGTGCGGGTTCGTCGTGTTCTGGCTGTGCGTGGCGGGCTGGTCGGCGGGCTGACCCGCACGGTCTCACCTACTGTCGCAGGAGTGAGCACCAGGTCAGGGGGAGCGGCCGCGCCGTCGCACGTCGTGGTGTGTCCCGACGCCTTCAAGGGGTCGTTGACCGCCGCCGAGGCCGCTGCCGCGATCGGCCAGGGCGTCACCGCCGCCCGACCGGACGCGCGCGTCGACCGCGTGCCGCTCGCCGACGGCGGCGAAGGGACCCTCGACGTCCTGGCCGCGGCGTGGGGCGTCGACCCGTCCCGAGCCCGCACGACCGACGCGCTGGGCCGGCCGACCGACGCGGCGTTCGGCGTCACCGCCGACCGCAGGCTCGGCGTCGTCGAGCTCGCCCAGGCCTCCGGGCTGCCCGGCGTCGCGGACGTCCCCCGGCAGCCGCTCCTCGCGACCACGCGCGGCACCGGCACCCTGCTGCGCGGCCTGCTCGACGAGGGGGTCGACGAGGTCCTCGTGTGTCTCGGGGGGTCGGCGACGACCGACGGCGGCTCCGGGGTCCTGCGGGCGCTCGGCGCCCGGCTGCTCGACGCGAGCGGGCGAGAGGTCGGCGACGGGGGCGGCGCGCTCTCCGACGTGGCCGCGCTCGACCTCGACGGGCTCGACCCGCGCGCCCGCCAGGTGCGGTGGCGGCTGGCCGTCGACGTGACCAACCCGCTCGTCGGGCCGCGCGGCGCAGCCGCCGTGTTCGCGCCGCAGAAGGGCGCACGCCCCAGCGACGTCGCGTTCCTCGACGCCGCGCTCGGGCGCTGGGCGGGCGTGCTCGCCGCCACGACCGGCACCGACGTCCGGGACGTGCCCGGCGCCGGCGCGGCGGGCGGGGTCGCGGGCGCCCTGCACGCCGTCCTCGGTGCCGAGCTCGCCCCCGGGGCGCGCCTCGTCGCCGAGGCCGCCGGTCTGCCCCGGCTGCTCGACGGCGCCGACCTCGTCCTCACCGGCGAAGGGTCGTTCGACTCGCAGTCGCTCGGCGGGAAGGTCGTGGGGACGGTCGCCGAGCTCGCCGCGGCCGCGCGACCCGACGGCGCGCGACCCGACGGCGTGCGACCCGACGGCGGGCGGCCGGCGCCGCCCGTCGTCGTCCTCGCCGGTCAGGTGCTGCTCCCCGCGGCACGCACCGCGGAGGCCGGGATCCGCGCCGCGTTCTCGATCGCCACGGGCCCGTCGACGTTCGACGAGCTCGCCGTGCACGCCCCCTCGCGCCTCACCGAGCTCGCCGAGCACGTCGCCCGGCTGACGCTGCGCTGACGTCGGGGGTCGTGGCCGAGGCGGGTCAGACCTCCCGCGCGACCTCTGCGACGAACCGGGCGGACCGCTCCCGCAGCCCCTCGATCCGCAGGGCGGTCATGACGGCCCGCTCTTCGTCGGACGCGTTGCCCGCCTCGGTCGCGGTGAGCCGTCGTCGGACGTTGCGCGAGCAGCGGAAGTCCTCGCAGATCAGCGTGCCGACGGTGTCGCCGCGGCGTCCGGCGGCGCCCGCGCGCCGGGCCACGAACAGGCCCACGTCGGACGTCTCGACGACGTCCTCGCACCACGCGCACACCGCGCTGCGGCGCACGCGGCCCGCGGGGTCGGTGGCGCGCAGCAGGATGCCGACGGGCTCGTCATCGACAGGGACGACCGCGTACGACATCAGGGGTGCCTTGCGGTCCTGCCAGCCGAGGTAGTCGAGGCGGTCCCAGTCGAGCGCGTCGAGGTCGGGGAGGACGGCCTGCGAGGCCTCGCGCTTCGAGGTGTTGACGAAGGACGTGCGGATCTGGCGTTCGGTCAGGGGGATCATCGGTTCTCCGGGTGGGGGAGCGGGTGCGGACGGCGTGCTGCCGCGCCGCTGCGCACCCCGGCGCCTGAGGTCAGGCCGCGCGGGGAGCGGTGCGGTCGCGGGTCGCGGGGTCGCCCGAGCAGGCCGGTACGGCCACCCCGCCCCCTGCGGCGACGCCGGCGACGTCGATGACGTCCTGCATCCGCTCGCTCCTCGTCCTCGTCCCGCTCCTGAGAGCCGGATGCCCGGGGCACCCGTCCTTCGAGGGTACCCCGCCGTTCACGGAGGGGTTTCTTGTGGGACCCCGCTCCGGTCGGTACCTTTCGTCACTGTTGCCGGAGAACGAACCCCAGGAGCAGTACGTGCCCTTTCGAGCGAGCGCCCACGACGTCCGACGCATCGCGGTCACCGTCCCGACCGTCGTCGCGCTCCTGCTCGGCGCGTGGGCGGTGCCCGCCCGTGCGGACGACGCCGACGTCGTCGACCCGACGATCGCGCCGCCTCAGAACCTGTCGGTCAGCATGCAGGACTGCGTCGACGGCACCGACCTGCTGCTTCCGTCGGTGGGCCAGATCGGCGCGACCGTGACCGGTCCGCCCCGTGACGACGCCGCGGGCACCGGGCCGGCGAACGTCGCGGCGACCTTCGAGCTGGCCCTGGCCGCGACTCCCGACGAGGTCCTCTGGCGCTACACGACGGGCGCTCAGGCGTCCGGCAGCTGGTTCGGGCACTCCATCGCCGTGATGACGGAGAGCGGGCACCGGTACGTGTGGCGGGTCCGCGTCGTGACGGACGAGGGGACCACCGGGCCGTGGGCGAGCTGCACGTTCGTGACGGACTTCGAGCGTCCCGACCCGCCGACCATCGAGCCCGTGCGGGACCAGCCGACCCTCTACCCGGCGGTCTACGAGGACGGGGTCGAGAGCCCGGGCGTGGGCCGGTCCGCGGCCTTCCGCATCACGTCGTCCCCCGACACGGCGAGCTTCGCCGTCGAAGGCTGCGGGCTGTCCGAGACCGTCGCCGCCGTGGACGGTGCCGCCGTGGTGCCGTTCGTCGCCGGGCGGTCCGAGCACTGCAGGCTCATGGCGCACGCGACCGACCGGGCGGGGCAGAGGAGCCTGGTGAGTCCCGAGTACGACGTGCGCGTCGGGCTCCTCACGACGACCCTCACGGCGACCGTCCCGGCGCGCGTGACCCGCGGAGTGCCGGTGGTCCTCCGGGCGACCCTCGGTGGCCCCTACGGACGGCCGTCGTCCGGGGACGCGACGGTCACCCTCTCGCGGCTCGACGGCAGCCCCGGAGGAGCGGCGGAGTACGTGCACATCGCCGCGGACGGAACGGTGTCACTGCCCCTCTACTCGTCGTCGAACGCGGTCGCGCCGGACGCCGGCACGTACCGTGTGACGATCACGGGACCGATCTCGTCGTCCACGTACGCCGGGTCGTCCTGGACGAGCACCCTCACCGTCGACCGGGCGAGGCCGACGATCTTCTTCGGTGCGACCGAGGCCGGGCGGTGGGACTACGACGAGATCCCTGCGAGCGATCACACGGTCAGCGGCCGCGTCGAGGAGTGGCAGCGGCTCGCGACGGGTTCCGTGACCCTGTGGGAGGGCTCGAAGAAGATCGCGTCCTGGACGGTCTCCCGCGACCGGGGTCATACGACCGCCGACCACACCTTCCCGGTCCACGCGCTCGCACGGGGCACGCACGTCCTGACCCTGCGCTACGCCGGGGACGCCGACACGCTGCCGGGTAGCGCGACGACGACGGTGCAGGTCTTCCCGCTGCCGATGACCGCCCCGGTGCCGAAGGTCGCGGGCAGGGCGCGCGTGGGTGCGACGCTCATCGCGTACCGCGGGACGTGGACCCCGTCACCCAGCGCCGTCCGGTACCAGCGGCGCATCAACGGCGTCCCGGTCCACGGCGCGAACGGGAGCCGCTTCGTGGTGCCCGCGTCGGCGCTCGGCCGCCGCGTCTCCGTGAGCGTCACCGGCTCCCGCTCGCGCTACCTCACGCGGACGACGACGAGCCTGCAGACCGCCCCGGTGACGCGCTGAGCGCCCGCGGGCGGCGGGGGATCCAGCGCCACAGGGCCGCGGCGGCGCCGTAGCCCAGCGCGCCCGACACGACGACGGCGGGCGCGAGCCCGGCGAGCGCGGTGATCCCGGACAGGAGCAACGGCCCCGCGCCGGCCCCGCCGTCGGCGATCTCGCGCCACAGGGCGAGGAACGTCGGGCGCCCCACCGTGGGGGACGCGTCCGCACCGAGCGTCATGACGATCCCCGCGCCGATGCCGTTGCCGAACCCCAGCAGCATGGACACGGCGGTGAACGGGACCACGGCGTGGGTCAGCGGCATGAGGACCATCGCCGTCGCCATGAGCAGCATCGACGGGACGGCGACCCACTGGCGTCCGCGGCGGTCCATGACCTTGCCGGCAGGGTAGAAGACGGCGACGTCGATCGCGCCCGCGATGCCGTAGACGATCGACGCGGCGGTCGGGTCGAGGCCGATGTGGTGCGCCCACAGCGGGATGACGACCTGCCGGCTCGCTCGGACGGCCGACAGCAGGAAGACGCCCGACCCGAGCGTCACGAACACCTGCCAGTGTGTGCGCAGCATGCCCATCGTGGTCACGGTGGATGCCGTCGGAGGGAGGGCGGACGGCGCTCCTGCTGCCGCCGAGCCCGCGTCCCGTGCGGCGGCCGGCGGCGGGGGCGCGACACGCTCCTCGAGCTCCGGGACGCCGAGCGCGAGCGCGCCCGCGGCGACCGCTGCGACGAGCGCGACCCAGAACCCGCCGGGCGTGCCCAGGACGCTCACGGCGGCGGCGCCCAGGAACGGGCCGACGAACGCCCCGACGCGCATGCTGCCGCCGAGCGTCGACATGGCGCGTGCCCGCAGGTGCACGGGGACGGCCGCGGTGAGGAACGACTGCCGCGCGAGGTTGAACACCGAGCTGGCGGCGCCGACGAGCAGCACGCCGAGGGAGAACACGGCGAGCGACGCGCCGCCGTGCCCGGCGTCGACGAGGCAGAGGACGATGCCGACCGCCGACAGGGCGGCGGCCCACACCATGGCCCAGCGCTCGCCGACGCGCGTCGTGAGGATCCCCGCGGGGATGTTCGACAGGATCGACCCGATGCCGAGCAGCGACGCCACGAACCCGGCGAGGGCGAGCGTCGCACCGCGCTCCTGCGCGGCGAACGGGATGACGGGCAGCATCGCGCCCTCGGCGAGCCCGAACAGGATCGACGGCCCGAACGCGGCGACAGCGATCGAGCGGAGGCTGAAGTCCGTCCCGAAGCCGGTGTCTGCGTCGGCGCCGCCCGCGGACCGGCCCCGGCGCGCGGTCACGCGGGCAGCGGCGCGTCCGTCACGGCGAGCGCGTCGATCTCGACCAGCATCTCCTCGCGCGGCAGCCCCACGAACACGGTGGTGCGGCTCGGCAGGACGCCGCCGGGGCAGTGCTCTGCCACGAACGCGCCGTACGCCTCGTTCATCAGCGGGAAGTCCTCACGCTTCGTGAGGTAGACGCGCAGCATCACGACGTCGTCGAACGTCGCGCCCGACGCCTCGACGATCGCGCGCACGTTCTCGAGCGTGCGGGTCGTCTGCGCCCGCACGTCGCCCGGGTAGAGGTACTCGGCGGTGGCGGGGTCCTGCGGGCCCTGCCCGGACACCTGGACGAACGGTCCCTTGCGCACGCCCTGGTGGAACGTGTGCGCGGGCGCGGGGGCGCCGTCGGTGCGCAGCGGGACCTTGGGGGTGACGGGTCGTGCGTCGGACATCGGGGGAGTCTCCTCGAGGGTGAGCGGTGGTCGGTGCGTCCGGTGGGGGTCAGAAGTCGAGCTGGACGAGCGAGACGGGGCGCTCGCCGTCCATGACGACGGCGACGCGCCACTTGTCCATGAGCGTGCAGGGGTGCGAGATGCCGAACCCGACGACGTCGCCGGGGCGCAGGGTGCGGATGCCCAGGCCCTGCTCGTCGCGTGCGTGGTGGCTCAGGTGCAGGAACAGGTGCTGGTCGTTGAGCGCGGTGACCTCGGCGCCGCCGAGGTCGAGGGCGGGCCCGTGGTTGCCGTCGGGCCCGGTGGCACGGACCCACAGGGGCACGGGCAGGTCGATGTCGAACGGCACGTCGCGTCGTCCGATGCCGACGAGCGCGAGGCCCGGCTCGGGCACGGACAGGACGGTCCCGACGACCGTCGCCGCGGGGTGCAGCGGCTCGGCGCCCGGGATGCGCGACAGGGGGTCCATGCGGCCGTAGAAGCCGTGGTCGTGGACGACGTACGCGCCCGACCGGACGACGACGTGCGGCACGCAGCCCGCGACGGGCGACTCGTCCGGGAACGCGCCGGGCAGCACGTCGAGCACGACGTCGAGGTACGCCGACCCTCCGGCCGAGATGACGAGCCGGTCGCGGCGCACGAGCTCCTCGGTGACGAGCCGCTCGGCCGTCGCGCGCAGCTGCTCGCAGTACGCGCGCACCTGCGCGAGGGACTCCTCGTCGGTGCCGTGCGCGACCGCGCCCTCGTACCCGGCGACGCCGAGCAGCGTCAGCGGGCTGAGGTCGACGGCGCGCGCCAGGTCGAGCACGCGCGCCGGGCTGCGCACCCCCGTGCGCCCGCCTTCGACACCGAGCTCCACGAGGACGCCGCAGCGGGCCGCGACGTCGGGGGAGACCCCCGCGAACGCGCGGGACAGCACCGTGACGCCCTCGACCGAGTCGACGTACACCCACAGCTCGGCGTCGGGGTCGCGCTCCAGGTCGTCGCGCACCCACACGGCGTCCCACGGGTCCGTGAGCTCGTTGGCGAGGAAGACGCGCCGCACCCCCCAGTCGCGCACCACGCGCAGCTGGGCCGGGCTCGCGACCGTCGCGCCCCACGCCCCGCCCGCGAGCTGTCGGGCGAAGATCTGCGCCGACATGTGCGTCTTGACGTGCGGGGCGATCTCGACCGACCCCGGCTTGCCGACCGCCTCGGCCGCCCGGTCCAGCACCGCCGCCATCGTGGCGACGTTGTGGTCGAGCGCCGTCGTCTCGAGCGTCAGCAGCGGGTACCCGAAGGGGCCGTCGTCCAGGCTGGCCGTGCCCGCGAGCAGGCCGTCTCCCGCCGTCTCGCCGCGCAGGCGCAGGCCCTTGGTGCGCGGGCCGACGACCACCGGCGGGATGGGCCGGTCGAGCCGCTCGGTCCGGCGGGCGGGCGCCTCCGCGGGCGCTGCCCCGGGCGTCGTCGTCGGGTCCGTCATCCCAGCTCCTTCGTTCGGTCGGTGGCGGGCACGGGGGCGACGAGCTCGCCGTCCCGCAGCACCGCCCGTCCCCGCACCAGCACGTCGTCGATGCCGTCGGCGAGGGTGCGCGGCGCCTCGTACGTCGCCCGGTCGCGCACCCGCGACGGGTCGACGAGCACCAGGTCGGCGCGTGCCCCCACGGACACGGTCCCACGTCCGGCGAGCGAGAACCGCCTCGCGGCCCGCGCCGACAGGTGGTCGACCGCGTCCGCCCACGTCCAGTCACCCGCCGCGACGACGTGCTCGGCGGCGAACCGGGCGAACGCGCCCCAGCCCCGCGGGTGGGGTCGGCCGCCCGCGTAGATCGCGTCCGACCCGGCGAGGTGCGCGCGGTGGTTCGCGAGCGTGCGCACCGACTCGGGGGAGTTCGTCGGCGGCTGCGCGAACACGCACCCCGCCTGCAGCCGGGTCGCGACGAGCAGCTCGACGGCCGTGTCCTGTGGTGCCAGCCCGAGCCGCGCCGCGACGTCGACGAGCGCCATGCCCTCCGTCCAGCGCAGGTCTCCCGGCACGTTCGCCATCGTGACGCGGCCCCACAGGTCCGCCAGCGACGGGAAGTGCTCGGTGCGCAGGCGCTCGCGGACGGCGGCGTCGCGCAGCAGCGCGACCGTGCGGTCGGGGTCGGCGATCGGCAGCCAGGTCGGCAGCGCGACCATCGACAGGATCGAGCTGCCGCGCAGGTACGGGTACGAGTCGAACGTCACGTCGACGCCCTCGGCGGCGGCGCCGTCGACCAGCCCGGTCAGGACGTCCGCCGGGCCGTGGAAGTGCGACACGTGCGTCGCGACGCCGGACGCCCGCGCGATCCGCACGAGCTCGCCGAACGCGCGCGGCGCCCTCTCCTCGTACCCGCGCATGTGGCTGACGTGCGGCACGTGTCGGGACGCGCACACGCGGGCGAGCGCCACGAGCTCGTCCTCGGTCGCGTAGGCCGCGGGCACGTACTCGAGGCCCGTCGACAGGCCGACCGCGCCGTCGTCGAGCGCCGTCTCGAGCAGCGCGACCATGCGGGCGGTCTCGTCGGGCGACGCGGGACGGTCCGCGGTGCCGAGGACGGCGTGGCGCAGCGTCCCGTGGGGCACCAGCGTCTCGACGGTGACCGGGAGCCCCGCCCACGTGGCCCGCAGCGCCGCGACGGAGCCGCCGCGGAACGTGGGGTGCTCGCCGTTGATCGCCCGGAAGTACTCGGTCGAGTACGCGAACGCGTCGTCGTGCGGCGTCGGGGCGAACCCGATGCCGTCCTGCCCGACGACGATCGTCGTGACGCCCTGGCGCAGCATCGCGCGCTGCACGTCCGGGTCGAACACCGCCGCCTCACCGTGCACGTGGGCGTCGACGAACCCGGGCAGCAGGAGTCGGCCGTCCCCCTCGAGCACGTCGTCGGCCCCGCCGGGCGCGGCGAGCGTGCCCGCCTGCTCGACCGCCGCGATCCGTCCGCCGCTCACGAGGACGTCGAGCAGCGCGCCGCCGTCCGGCTCGAGCGGCGTCGGGACGCGGACGCCGCGGACCAGGTGGCCGCTCATCCGGCCGCCGGGCTGTTCTCGTGGTCCTCGACCCAGCCGCCGACGCCGGCGAGCCCGCCCGCGGCGAGCTCGGCCGCCAGGTCGCGGGGCCAGCCGACGACGCCGGGCAGCGTCTGCCACGCGTGCGGGCCGTCGAGCGGCCGGTACTCGACGCCGTACGCGTCGAGGCGGGGCAGGTGGTGCCGGGCGAGCCGGTCGACGAACGCGGCGGTCTGCTCGGGGGTGGCCGTGGCCTCGGGGCGCCACACGGCCTCCGCGAACGCGGCGAGCCGCGGGAACGTCGCGTAGTCGACGCGGCGCGCGGAGTCGAGCTGCTCCGACCAGACCTCCGCCTGGGCACCGAGCAGACGTCCGGGAGCCGCGGCCGCTCCTGGCGTCCCCTCCGAGAGTCCCGCCGGCAGCGGGTCGAACGCGTGCACGTCCGCGACGGTGCGGAGGAACCCGACAGGGGCGGGCTCGTCGGGGCCGTCCCCGGCGCGGTGGTCCAGGTAGACGACCTGCTCGGGCGCCATGACGACGTCGTGCCCCGCTGCCATCGCCTGCGCGCCGACCGCCCAGCCGCGCCAGGACGTCACGACGGTCTCGCGCGGCAGCACGGAGCGGCCGTCCGGGCCGAGCCGGAACGCCTCGTCCCACACGACGGGTCGCCGGCCTGCGGCGATCACGTGCTCGCACAGCCGGGCGAGGAACCACGGGTGCAGGTCGGCGACGTCGTCGAGCCCGAGCTCCGCGGCGCGGGCCACGATCGTCGGCGACTGCTTCCAGAGCGTGGTGGGCACCTCGTCGCCGCCGAGCGCGACGAACGGGCTGTCGAAAACGTCCATGACCTCGTCGAGCACGTCGCGGAAGAACGCGAGCGACGCGTCGGACGGGTCGAGCACCTCGGTCGACACGCCCCACGTCGTGCGCACGGCGTGCGGCTGCTTGCGCGTGCCGAGCTCCGGGTAGGCGGCGACGGCCGCCTCGACGTGCCCGGGAGCGTCGACCTCGGGGACGACGGTGACGCCGCGGGCCCGCGCGTACGCGACGACCTCGCGCAGGTCGTCCTGCGTGTAGAAGCCGCCGTGGGGACGGCCGTCGAGGACGCCCGCGCGCCACGTGCCGACGCCCGACTCGGCGCGCCACGCGCCGACCTCGGTGAGCCGCGGGTACCGGTGGGACTCGAAGCGCCAGCCCTGGTCGTCCGTGAGGTGCAGCTGCACGACGTCGAGCCGGTGCGCCGCCGCGAGGTCGACGAACCGGAGCACGTCGTGCTTCGGCAGGAAGTGGCGTGCCACGTCGAGCAGGACGCCGCGCCACCCGAGCCGCGGACGGTCCTCGACCGTCACGTGGGGGAGCGCGAGCGGCTCCGCGCCGACGGGCGCGGCGCGGAACGCCGCGGGGCCGGCGAGCTGGCGCAGCACCTGTGCCGCCGAGTGCGCCCCGGCGAGGCCGCCGGCGCGAGCGACGACGCCCGTGTCGTCGACGCGCAGCGCGTAGGCGTCGTCGGCGAGGTCCGGGTCGAGGGCGAACCGCACGCCAGGGTCGTCGTCGTCGGCGGAGGAGCCCACGGCGACCTCGACGTCCCACGCGGCGCGCGTGACGCCCGCCCACCAGCGCGCGGCGGGTGCGAGGGCAGCCGGGGTGGCGACGCGGAACGCGGCTCCGGGACGGTACGTGCCGTCGGTCTGCCGGGCCCGGGCGGGCGCGGGGACCAGCCCGAGCGCGTCGCCCGGTGCGCCGTCCGGCACCTCGCGCGAGAGCTGGGGCGGGGGTGGTGTGGGCACGCCTCGAGCCTAACGGGGTCGACCGGACGGGGTCGGTGGCGCCCGCGGTCCGGGACGCACCCGCGACGGGCCGGGGCCGGCCGGACCACAGCAAGCGGGACGTCAGGGAGCGACGCGCGCTTGCAGCCTCACGAGGCGTGTCGCGGGCGATGGACGACGATCCGGCGCCCACGATGCTGCAAGCGCCTTGCGTCGTTGCGTACACTTCCGGACATGGCGAAGAGGCTCTCGGACGTGGCGAAGAAGGTCGGCGTGAGCGAGGCGACGGTGTCGCGCGTGCTCAACGACAAGCCGGGGGTGTCGCAGGCGACCCGGGACGCGGTGCTCACGGCGCTCGACGTGCTCGGGTACGAGCGCCCGACCAAGCTGCGCGGCGAGCGCGGCCGGCTGGTCGGGCTCGTGCTCCCCGAGCTCGTGAACCCGATCTTCCCGGCGCTCGCGGAGGTCATCGGCGGCGCGCTCGCGCAGCAGGGGTTCACGCCGATCCTCTGCACGCGCACCGCGGGCGGCGTGACCGAGGGCGAGTACGTCGACCTGCTGCTGGGGCAGCACGTGTCGGGGGTGATCTTCGCCGGCGGCCTGTACGCGGAGCGCGACGCGGACCACTCGCACTACGAGCGCCTCGAGGCCGTGAACCTGCCGGTGGTCGTGCTCAACGGCGCGATCGAGGCCCTCGCGGTGCCGAAGGTGTCGTGCGACGAGCTCGTCGCGATGCAGCAGGCCCTGAGTCACGTCTTCTCGCTGGGGCACCGCCGGATCGGCCTGCTGCTGGGCCCGTGGGACCACATCCCGTCCGAGCGCAAGCTCGCCGCGGCGCAGCAGATCGCGGCGCGGCACGGGGTGACCCTCGACCCCGACCTCGTCGTCCACTCGCAGTACTCGCTCGAGGCCGGCCAGGCGTCCGCGAACCGCCTGCTCGACGCGGGCGCGACGGCGATCGTGTGCGCGTCCGACCCGCTGGCGCTCGGCGCGGTGCGCGCGGTGCGCCGCGCCGGCCTGGACGTCCCGGGCGACGTGTCGGTCGTCGGGTACGACGACTCGGCGCTCATGAACTCGACCGACCCGGCGCTCACGACCGTCCGGCAGCCCATCGAGCCCATGGGGCGTGCGGCCGTCGACCTGCTGACCCGCATGATCGCGGGCCAGGACGTGCCCCCGGACGAGCTGCTGTTCGAGCCCGAGCTCGTGGTGCGGCGCTCGACGGCGTCCGCGCACGACCGGGTGGCTCCGGTCGCCCGCTGACGCTTTCTCGCAAGACCCCGTGGCCGTGTTCGGCCGCGGGGTCTCGTCGTTCCTGCAACAGGTTCGGGTCGCATTTGGATAACGACGATGTCAGGTTCTTGCGCGGCGGCTGTCGAGTAGTTACGGTCTGATGCATCGCCAAACCTGGCGAGCGAAGCGTCCGCACCGTCGCGGACGACGAAGGAGCCCGTCGTGAGCATGAGCCCGAGCACCGTGCCGGGACACCCCGCAGCCACCGCCGTCGCACCCCGCGCCCCTGAGGCGCAGGCGACGCAGGCATGGTGGCGCGGAGCAGTGATCTACCAGGTCTACCCGCGCAGCTTCGCGGACGGGAACGGCGACGGGACGGGCGACCTGGCCGGCGTCCGGGCGCACCTGCCCTACCTGCACGAGCTCGGTGTCGACGCGATCTGGTTCACCCCCTGGTACGTCTCGCCGCTCGCAGACGGCGGCTACGACGTCGCCGACTACCGGGCCATCGACCCGGCGTTCGGCACGCTCGAGGAGGCCGAGGCGCTCATCGCCGAGGCGGCCTCGCTCGGCATCCGCACGATCGTCGACGTGGTGCCCAACCACGTCTCCGACCAGCACGTCTGGTTCCAGGAGGCCCTCGCCGCCGGCCCGGGGTCGCCCGAGCGCGAGCGGTTCTGGTTCCACCCCGGCAAGGGCGCGGACGGCGCCGAGATCCCGACGCGCTGGGTCTCGAGCTTCCAGGGCTCGACCTGGACGCGCACGACGGACGCCGACGGCACGCCGGAGGAGTGGTACCTCCACCTGTTCACCCCCGAGCAGCCCGACGTGAACTGGACCCACCCGGACGTCCGCCGCGAGCACGAGGACATCCTGCGGTTCTGGTTCGACCGGGGCGTCGCGGGCATCCGCATCGACTCCGCGGCCCTGCTGGTCAAGGACGCCGAGCTGCCCGAGGTCCCCGCCGACCCGGCGGACATCGCGCCCGGAGAGCACCCGTTCATGGACCGTGACGAGCTGCACGAGGTGTACCGGTCGTGGCGCCGGGTCGCCGACTCGTACGACGAGCCGCGCGTGCTCGTGGGCGAGATCTGGCTCCCGGACGCCAAGCGGTTCGCCGACTACCTGCGCCCCGACGAGATGCACACGGCGTTCAACTTCCTGTTCATGTCGTGCCCCTGGGACGGCCCGGCGATGCGCGCGTCGATCGACACGACGCTCGAGGCGCACGCGCTGGTCGGCGCGCCGGCCACCTGGGTGCTGTCGAACCACGACGTCACGCGGCCGGTCACGCGCTACGGGCGCGACGACACGTCCTTCGCGTTCGAGGCCAAGCGCTTCGGGACGCCGACGGACCTCGCGCTCGGCACCCGCCGCGCCCGCGCAGCGGCCCTGCTCACGGCCGCCCTGCCCGGCTGCCTCTACCTGTACCAGGGCGACGAGCTCGGCCTGCCCGAGGTCGAGGACCTGCCGCGGCACGCGATCCAGGACCCCATGCACTTCCGGTCCGAGGGCGTCGACCCCGGCCGCGACGGCTGTCGCGTGCCGCTGCCGTGGACCGCGGACGCGGCCACGTCCTACGGCTTCTCCCTCGCGGGGCAGCCGGGCGCCGACTCGTCCGAGGACGGCGGGGCGCCCGCGGCGTCGTGGCTCCCGCAGCCGGCGTGGTGGGGCAGCTACGCCGCCGACGTCGAGGCGCAGGACCCGGCCTCGATGCTTCACCTGTACCGCCGGGCCATCGCGCTGCGCCGGGCCGAGGACGGCCTGCGCGAGGGCGGCTTCACGTGGCTCGGCCGGTCCGAGGTCCCCGGGCTCGACACGACGTCGGGCTCGGTGCTCGCCTTCGCACGCGGCGACGTCGCGTGCGTCGTGAACCTGGGTCGCGACGCCGTCGCGCTCCCCGAGGACGCCGAGGTGCTGCTCTCCAGTGGGGACGACCCCGCGGGCGCGCTCGCCCCGGACACCGCCGTCTGGCTCCGGCTGGCCCGCACCGACCAGCCCTGAGCCCGACCACCCGATCGCCCGTCGGCCGCGCCGGCTCGACGGAGAGAACCGCAGGAACCGGATGCCTGCACAACAAGGAGCGACGATGAAGTCACCACGGATCACCGCAGCGGTCACCCTCGTGGGTGCGCTGGCCCTGGGCGGCGCCCTCACGGGTTGCTCGTCCGACTCGAACGACGGCAGCGGCGACCAGCCGACCGCCACCTCGATCACCCTCGGCAAGGACACCAAGGTCACGCTGAACGTCGTGGGCCTGCTGCCGGGCTCGACGAAGGAGGCGCAGGCCGCCCTCGCCGACGAGGTCAAGGAGTTCCAGGCGAAGAACCCGAACATCACGGTCACGACGCACGACTACGAGTGGAAGGCCACGACGTTCGCGGCCGACCTCGCGGGCGGCACCCTGCCGACGGTCTTCGAGATCCCGTTCACGGACGCGAAGACCCTCATCGCGAACGAGCAGATCTCCGACATGCAGCAGTACCTCGCGGCGATGCCGTACGCGGGCGACTTCAACAAGAACCTGCTGCAGTACGGCCAGGGCTCGAACGGGGACGTCTACGCGATCCCGGCGAAGAGCGTCTACGGCGTCGGCCTGCACTACAACCGTGAGCTGTTCACGGCGGCCGGCCTCGACCCCGACAAGCCGCCGACGACGTGGGACGAGGTCCGCACCGACGCCAAGGCGATCTCGGACAAGACCGGGACCCCCGGGTTCGCGCAGATGGCCCAGTCCAACACGGGTGGCTGGCAGCTCACGGTCGACACGTACGCGCGCGGCGGCCGCATGGAGTCCGCGGACGGCAAGACGGCCACGCTGACCAACGACGCCACGAAGGCCTCGCTGCAGTTCCTGCACGACCTGCGGTGGACCGACAACTCGATGGGCACCTCCGCGAACTACGACTGGGGCACCATCAACCAGGCGTTCGCGGCCGGCAAGGTCGGCATGTACACGTCGGGTCAGGACGTCTACACCGCGATGGTGCAGGCCAACCACATCGACCCGAAGACGTACGGTCTGACGATGATCCCGCTCGAGGGTGACGGGTCGGGCGTCCTCGGTGGCGGCACCATGGCCGCGGTGTCGGCCAAGGCGTCGAACGACGAGAAGGCCGCGGCCATCCAGTGGATCAACTTCCACTACCTCAACAAGTACACGAGCGAGGACGCGGCGGTCACCAACGCGAAGACGCAGGTCGCCTCGAACCAGCCCGTCGGCACGCCTGAGCTCCCGATCTTCAGCCAGGAGCAGTACGACAAGTACCAGGGCTGGATCAAGCCGTACGTCAACGTCCCGCTCGACCAGATGACCGGCTTCACGTCGAAGATCTTCGACGCCCCGCTCGTCAACGAGCCGCAGACGGCCACGCAGGACGTCTACGCGGCGCTCGACCCGGTCGTCCAGGCGGTCCTCACCAAGCAGGACGCGGACATCGACAAGCTGCTCGAGGACGCGAACACCAAGGCGCAGCGCGCGATCGACTCGGCCAGCTGACCCTGCACCACAATGGCGTGGGGTCACCGGCGACCGCCGGTGGCCCCACGCACCCCCGCGAGACGAACGAGGGCCCTCGGGCTCTCCGAGGAGTGATGTGACGTGAGCGCAACGAGCGCAGTGCCGCGTTCGACCGCACCGGGAGACAGCCCGGGCGCCGGGCTGGTCGGCGGCCCGGCCGGCGACGGTGGCGGGTCGGTGCCCCGACGGTCGTCGGTCGCGCGCCGCCGCGGCCGCAACCCCGTGACCTGGGTCCGGCACGGCGGCCTGAGCGCTCTCGTGTTCGCGCTGCCGATGCTGCTGATCTTCGGGGTCTTCTCGTGGTGGCCGATCGTGCGGTCCGTCGTGATGAGCTTCCAGAAGACGAACCTCGTCAAGCCCGCGACGTGGGTCGGCTGGGACAACTTCCAGTACGTCCTGACGGACCCGGACCTGCCCACCGCGATCCGCAACACGTTCTACTTCGCGCTCCTCGCGCTGGTGATCGGGTTCCCGATCCCGCTCGTGTGCGCGGTGCTCATGAGCTCGGTGCGGCGCATGAAGGGCCTCTACTCGGTCCTCGCGTACCTGCCCGTCGTCGTCCCGCCCGTCGTGTCGGTGCTGCTCTGGAAGTTCTTCTACGACGGCTCCGCGACCGGGGTGTTCAACACGATCCTCGGCAAGGTGGGGCTCGGGCCGTACGCCTGGCTGTCGAGCCCGTCGATGGCGATGCCGTCGCTCGTCCTCGAGGCCACGTGGGCCGCCGCCGGCGGGACGGTCATCATCTACCTCGCCGCCCTCATCGGGGTGCCCGGCGAGCTGTACGACGCCGCCGAGGTCGACGGCGCGGGCCTGTGGCGCAAGATCTGGCACGTGACGATGCCGCAGCTGCGCGGGGTCCTGTTCATCACGTTCATCCTGCAGATCATCGGCACCGTGCAGGTGTTCCTCGAGCCGTACCTCTTCACCGGCGGCGGGCCGGCCAACGCCACCCTGACCGTCCTGCTGATGATCTACAACTACGCGTTCGGGCGGTCGCTGGGCGGCGACTACGGCGCCGCGACCGCCCTGTCCGTGATGCTCGCGCTCTTCCTCGCGATCCTCTCGCTCGTGTACTTCAAGCTGACGAGCGCGTGGAGCAAGTCGTGAGCGGCCGCAACGAACCCGGGATGACGACCATGCCTTTCGAGAAGTCCGCCGAGAAGCCCGCCGACACGGCCGTCGGCACCCCGTCCGGGACCGACACCGCCGCGTCCGGCGGCGTGCCCGAGACCGCCGCCGAGCTCGCCGTCGGCACCGCCCTGCGCGCCGGCGCCCCGCAGGGCGGCGCCGCCGACCCGCGCACGACGGCCGTCGTCGCCCGCGCCGAGACGAAGAAGCGCAAGACGTCGCCGTTCGACGGCGACCGCGGCTACGTGTCCGAGCAGGACTGGCGGCGCGGATCCGTCCGCACGTCCATGAGGACGCTCCACGTGCTGCTGCTCGTGGCGCTCGTCGTCGCGGGCGTCGGGCCCATGCTGCTGCTCGCGAAGTTCGCGATCACGCCCACGCAGGACATCATCCGCACACCGCTGGCGATCTTCCCGCACGGCGTGCGCTGGGCGAACGTCACCGAGGCGTGGAACGACGTCCAGATCAGCAAGTACTTCATGAACACGATCTGGATCGCGCTCGGGTCGTGGTTCGTGCAGCTCCTCGTCGCGACGACGGGCGGGTTCGTCCTGTCGGTCCTGCGTCCCAAGTGGTCCAAGGTCGTCAACGGGCTCGTCATCGGCACCCTGTTCGTGCCGGCCGTCGTGCTGCTCGTGCCGCTCTACCTGACGATCCTCAAGCCGCCGCTGCTCGGCACGTCGCTCATCAACAACTTCTTCGCGGTGTGGCTGCCCGCCGGGGCGAGCGCGTTCAACGTCGTCATCGTCGCCCGCTTCTTCGACAGCCTCCCGCGCGAGGTGTTCGAAGCGGCCCGCGTCGACGGCGCCGGACCGTTCCGGCTGTTCTGGTCGGTCGTCCTGCCGATGTCCAAGCCGATCATCGGGGTCGTCTCCGTGTTCGCGTTCATCGCCAGCTGGAAGGACTTCCTCTGGCCGATGCTCGTCCTCAAGAACCCCGACATCCAGCCGCTGTCTGTGCGGCTGCCCTCCATCCAGGCGCAGACCGACCTCGGCGTGTTCCTCGCGGCGCTCGCGATCTCCACCGTCATCCCGGTCGTGCTGTTCCTCGTCTTCCAGCGTCTGTTCCTCTCCGGGGCCGGCCTGGGAGGGGCCGTCAAGGGCTGATCTCCTCCACGGGTCCCTGACGGACGACGACCTCGACCGCGGCACCGCGCGGTCGGGGTCGTCGTGCGCGCGATGTTCCCGTTCGGGAACATCGCTCCGAGGGTGGGCTCATGGAGCGCAGGTTCATCGACACCACCGAGCGCCTGGCTGCCGTGGTCGCAGAGCAGCGCAGGACCAAGCACCTGACCCAGGTGGAGCTCGCAGCCAAGGCCAACGGAGGACGTCGCTTCATCGTGGACCTCGAAGCCGGCCGCCCCCGCGCCGAGCTGGCGGCAACAAGGACCACGTGACAGCAATGCAGGTCCTCGAGCTCTTGAGGCACCAGGTCCAGGACGAGGGCGAGGCCTACCGGTTCGTCGAGATGCTCGCGTTCAACGCGTTCGTCGGCAACGCCGGCGCGCACGGAAAGAACTCCTCGCTGCTGCTCACCCGCGACGGGGTGCGGCTGTCCCCGCTCTACGACGTCGTTCCCACCCAGGTCTGGGGGGATCGGTTCGACCAGCGCCTCGCCATGCAGATCTCGGGTGAGCCGCGGTCGCAAGCGGTCACGGTGTTCCACTGGCGCAAGCTGGCGAAGGCGGCCGGCCTCGACCCCGACCGTGTGGCGGACCGGGTCGCCGCTCTGGCGGCGGCAACCTTCGACCGGTCCGAGGAGGCCGACACGTCCGCGGGGATCGGTGGGCCGTCGCTCGGCGACGCCCTGGAGATCGTGACGCGCAACACCGCGAAGCTCCGTTCCCTGGCGTGACGCCGCCCGACCGACGTGCTGACGACGTGTCGTGTCAACGTCACGTCCCGGGGTCTGACGAATCGGCGGGCATCCCGCACGCCCGGTGCGAGGATGCTGTGGTGACTGCTGCGATCGCGCCGTACGACGCTCTCCTCCTGTTCTCCTTCGGTGGCCCCGACAAGCCGGAGGACGTCGTCCCGTTCCTCCGTAACGTGACCGCCGGCAAGGGCATCCCGGACGAGCGGCTCGAGGAGGTCGGCGAGCACTACTACGGCTTCGGCGGCAAGAGCCCGATCAACGAGCAGAACCTCGCGCTCAAGGCGGCGCTCGAGGCCGAGCTCGACCGCCGCGGCATCGACCTGCCCGTCGTGTGGGGCAACCGCAACTGGGCCCCGTACACGCGCGACGCGATCGCCGAGCTCGAGGAGCGCGGCGCGCAGCGGACCGTGGCGCTCGTGACGTCCGCGTACTCGTCCTACTCGGGCTGCCGCCAGTACCGCGAGGACCTCGCCGTGACGCTCGACGGGCTCGGCAAGCTCGGCCCTGACGGGTCGACGACGGTCCAGTTCGACAAGGTCCGCTCGTACTTCAACCACCCCGGCTTCGCGCAGGCCAACGCCGACGCCGTGGCCGAGGCGTTCGAGGCGCTCGCCACGCAGGGCGGCGACGCTCGCGCCGCACGCCTCGTGTTCGTCACGCACTCCATCCCCACCACGATGGAGGCCGCGTCCGCCGTCTCGCGCGCCACCTACTCGGAGCAGCACCTCGACCTCGCGGCCGTCGTCGCCGCCGACGTGTCCGCGCGGCTCGGCTTCGACGTCCCGTGGGACCTCGCCTACTGCTCGCGTTCCGGCCCGCCGAGCCAGCCGTGGCTCGAGCCCGACGTCAACGACCACCTCGGCAAGCTCGCCGCCGACGGTCTGCGTGACGTCGTCCTGTCGCCCATCGGGTTCGTGTCCGACCACATGGAGGTCGCCTACGACCTCGACACCGAGGCGCTCGCCACCGCGGCGGACCTCGGCATGAACGCCGTCCGTGCGGGCACCGTCGGCACCCGGTCCCCGTTCGTCGAGGGGCTCGTCGACCTGCTGCTCGAGCGCGCCGCGATCGCCCGTGACGAGGACGTCGCCGAGGCCACCGTCGGGACGCTCCCCGCGTTCCGGTCCGTGTGCGCGCCCGGCTGCTGCCTGCGCCGCGACGGCGAGCCGTCCGGCGTCCCGGCCCTGTGCAGCACCGACCTGCGCTCCTGACGGCCGACCACGCCGGTCCCGACCTCGACCTCGACACTGCAGCGGAGAAGCACACCATGAGCGACACCCCGGGCGCGCCCGAGACCCACCACGTCCACGGCGACACCGGTCACGCGGTCGACGCCACCGCGATCAACGCGTCGATCCGGTACACCATGTGGTCGGTCTTCTCGCTGACCACCGAGCTGCCCGCCGACGACGTCGAGCGCGGCGCCCTGGTCGAGGCCGCCGAGACCGCCGTCACCGGTGCCGAGCCGGCGGACGCCGCCGCGACCGAGGGCGACATCGTCGTCCGCGGCTGGTACGACGTGGGTGGCCTGCGGTCCGACGCCGACCTCATGGTGTGGTGGCACGGCCCGAGCATCGAAGCCGTCCAGGGCGCCTACCAGCGCCTGCGCGCGTCCGAGCTCGGACGCTCGCTCGAGCCCGTGTGGTCCGTCGCCGCCCTGCACCGGCAGGCCGAGTTCAACCGCGCCCACGTCCCTGCGTTCCTCGCCGGCGAGCGGCCGCGCGACTACCTGTGCGTCTACCCGTTCGTCCGGTCCTACGACTGGTACCTGCTGCCCGAGTCCGAGCGCCGCGTCATGCTGCGCGACCACGGTCTCGCCGCGAAGGACTACAAGGACGTGCGCGCCAACACCGTGTCCGCGTTCGCGCTCGGCGACTACGAGTGGATCCTCGCGTTCGAGGCCGACGAGCTGCACCGCATCGTCGACCTCATGCGCGACCTGCGGAACACCGAGGCGCGCCGCCACGTGCGCGAAGAGGTCCCGTTCTTCACCGGACCGCGCACCACGCTCGCGGACTGGGCGGCGCGGCAGCCGCTGGGCTGAGCCGGCCTCCCGCCAGACCCGCCACGGGCGCGCGCCGTCCTCCCGACCCGCGCCCAGGTGCCGCGTCAGCCGAGCGACGGCGCCGTGCGCGGCGACGACGCACGCCAGCGGCCGTCCTCGCGCGCGATGCGGATCGGGTGCTCGAACGTCGCCGAGACCTGGTCGCTCGTGAGGACGTCGTCGACGGGGCCGGCCGCGACGAGGTGTCCGCCGTTGAGCAGCGCGGCGTGCGTCGTCGTGACGGGCAGCTCCTCGAGGTGGTGCGTCACCAGCACGGAGGCCAGGTCGGGCCACAGCATGTGCAGGTGGTCGACGGTCTCCAGGAGCTGCTCGCGGGCGGCGACGTCGAGTCCGGTGGCCGGCTCGTCGAGCAGGAGCAGCCGCGGCTCGACGACGAGCGCACGGGCGATGAGCGCCCGCCCCCGCTCGCCCTGGGACAGCAGCGGCCACTCCCGGCTGGCCTTGCCCGCCAGCCCGAGCTGGTCGACCAGCTCGCGCACGTGCGTGCGCTGCGCGGCCGACGGCTCCCAGCGCATCATCGTCGCGCGCGACCCCGTGAGCCCCGTGAGGACGACCTCCTCGATCGTCATCGGGCCGGGCACCGGGTGGCGCGGGTCGACGTGACCGATCTCGCGGCGCAGCGACATGAGGTCGGTCCGCCCGATGCGGCGGCCCAGGACGTCGACCGTCCCGCGCGACGGGTGCGTCAGCGCGCCGGCAAGCCCGAGCATGGTCGACTTGCCCGCGCCGTTCGGGCCGAGCAGCGCCCAGTGCTCGCCCGCACGGACCGTGAGGTGGACGGCATCCAGCAGCACGTTCCCCGACCGCAGGACGCTGACCCCGGCGAGGTGCAGGACGGCGTCGGACGGTGCTCCGTCCGCGGTCGACGGTGCCGGGCTGGTGCTGGTGCCGGCGGGTGCGGGGTGCTGCAGGGTCACAGGGTCTCCTCGGTGGTGCGACGCAGGGCGTCGAGGACGGACGTCAGGTGCTCGTCGGCGGCGCGGGCCGCCGCGTCGGGGTCGCCCGCCACGACGGCGTCGACCAGTGCGACGTGCGCGTCCTGGTCGTGGTGGTGCGGCGAGTCCGGGCCCGACAGGGCGAGCAGGTCGAGCATGGCGACGCGCACGTGCGGCGCGAACGTCCCGAACAGGTCGACCAGGACGGGGTTGTGGCACGCCGTGACGACGGTCGCGTGGAGGTGGGCGTCCGCGTCGACGTACTCGGCGTCACGCAGGGGCTCGTGCTCCGCCCTCTCGAGGTCTGCCCTCGCGTGCTGTGCCCGTTCGCGCGCGTGACGGTCCTCGACGGCGGCACGCGCTGCGAGGGCGTCGCGCATCGTGTCGACGTCAGCGGGGGTGCGCCGCAGCGCGGCGAGCCGGGCGGCCTGGACCTCGACGCCGAGGCGCGCCTCGACGACGTCGGCCACGTGGCCGCTGCGCAGCGCGGCGTCCCAGTCGGTCGGTGGCACGGTCGCGGTCACGAGCACGCCGACGCCCTGTCGGGCACGGACGAGCCCGCGCGCCGCGAGGATCCGCACGGCCTCCCGCACCGTCGAGCGCCCGACGCCCAGCTCGGCGGTCAGGGCGTGCTCGCTCGGCAGGGTGGTCCCGACGGCCCACTCGCCGGCCGTGATGCGGGCTGCGAGCGCGTCGGCGGCCTGCTCGGGGAGCGGGGTGCGGACGAGGGGCACGGCGTCACCTTCCGTCAGTTGTCTGATGACCTGAGGTGTCCACCGTACCCGGGCGGGCCACCCGGTTGCGCCGTGCGGCCGCGCGTCGGGACGCGGCTCCTGGCAGCGTGAGGTGATGGACACCGCCCGCAGGACCGTCGTGGTCGTCGCCGCCGTCGTCGCGCTCGCCGTGTCGACCGTGGGCTCCGGGGCGTTCGGGGGGACGCCCATCGCGGACGCCGCCGGGGGAGCGCTGTCCGCCTCGGCCACCCGTGTCGCCCCGGGCACCGGGGCGTTCTCGATCTGGCCCGTCGTCTACCTCGGGCTACTCGCGCTCGCCGTCGTCCAGGCCCTCCCGTCGCGTGCCCGCTCCGCACGGCACCGGGCGACCGGCTGGTGGGTCGCCGCGTCCGCCGTGCTCAACGCCGTGTGGGTGCTCGTCGTGCAGGCCGGATGGCTGTGGGTGAGCGTCGCGGTCATCGCCGCGCTGGTCGCGGTGCTCTGCGTGGTCGCGGTCCGGCTCGCACGGACGCCGGCCGACGGTGCGGCCGAGGCCGTGCTCGTCGACGGGACTGTCGGCCTCTACCTCGGGTGGGTGTGCGTCGCCACGATCGCGAACGCGGCGGCGGCGCTCGCGGACGCCGACGTCGGCGGCCTGGGGCTCGGCGCGACGACGTGGTCCGTCGTCCTGCTGGTCGTCGCGGCGCTGTTGGCGCTCGCGCTCGTCTCCCGTCTGCGGACCGACCTCGGTCTGTGCGTGGGCGTCGCGCTCGCGGTGGCGTGGGGCATCGCGTGGATCGGCGTGGGCCGGACCGTCGACCCGGTCGACGACGTGGTGGCCGTGGTCGCATGGGTCGCCGCGGCCGTCGTCGTGGTGGGGACGTGCGTCCTGCTGGCACGGCCCGGGACGCGCGGCAGGACGCGGCCGGGGGTGGGCGGCGCACCCGCTCGGGCCTAGGGTCGGGGTGTGAACCCGTCACCGTCGCTGCCGAAGATCCCGCCCGTCGTCGACGCCGCCTGGCTGACCGCGCACGCTCCCGGCGGCGCCGGGGGACCGCACGTCGTCCTGGCCGACGTCCGCTGGTACCTGAACGGGGACGACGGCCGCGAGAAGTACGCCGAGGGTCACCTGCCGGGCGCGGTGTACGTCGACCTGGACGCCTGGCTCGCGGGCGCGTCGTCGCCCGAGCACGGCCGCCACCCGTTGCCGTCACCGGCGGTCTTCGCGCGGGGCATGGGGTCGCTCGGCATCGGTGACGCGACGACCGTCGTCGCCTACGACGACGCCGGCGGCGTCATCGCGGCCCGGCTCGTGTGGATGCTGCGCGCGCTGGGGCACGAGGCCGCGCTGCTCGACGGGGGCTACTTCGCCCCGGAGGTGCGTGCGTGGGCGGGCGGCGTGACGACGGACGTGGTGGAGCGGGCGCCCGCGACCTTCACGCCGGCCCCCTGGCCCGCGAACCTTCTCGCCGCGCTGGACGACGTCGCGCCGGACACCCGGTCCGCCGGCACCGCGGTGGTCGACGCCCGGCCGGGGGAGCGGTTCCGCGGCGAGGGTGCCGACGTCGACCCGCGCTCCGGGCACGTGCCGGGCGCGGCGAGCGTGCCGTGCCGGGAGAACGTGTCGCCGACCGGGCACCTGGCGTCCGCCGACGTGCTGCGCAAGCGCTTCGCGGCGGCAGGGGTCACGGCGGCGGCGGTGGAGGCGGGCGACGTCGTCGCGATGTGCGGCTCCGGGGTGACGGCCTGCCACGACCTGCTCGCGATCGAGCACGCCGGTCTCGGGCGCGCCCGCCTGTTCCCCGGGTCGTGGTCGCGGTACGCGGCGACCGACCTGCCGCTCGCGACGGGCGCCTGACGGTGCGCGACGAGCCCTTCGAGGCGGCCGCGGAGCTGTTCGTCGCGCTCGTCGCGCGCGTCCCGCCCGACGCCTGGGACCGGCCCGGCCTGGGGGACTGGGACGTGCGCGCGCTCGTCGGGCACACGAGCCGGTCGTTCACGACCGTGCTCACCTACCTCGACGACCGACCGGAAGCGTCCGACGTCGGGACCGCCGGCGACTACTACGCCGCCACGAGCCGGTTCCTCGCCGCGGCGGACCCGGAGGCGGTCGCCGAACGCGGCCGGGCCGCGGGCCGCGCGCTCGGCGACGACCCCCTGGCCGCGGTCAGCGACCTCTGGGACCGCACCGTCGCGCGTCTCGTCGACGCCCGGCCCGACGACCTGCTGCGCACGATCGTCGGCGGCATGCGCGTCCGCGACTACCTGCCCACGCGCGTCCTGGAGCTCGTCGTGCACTCACGCGACCTCGCGCGGGCGCTGGGTCTCGGCCTCGGGGTGCCGGACGAGCTCGTCCGGGCCGTCACGACGCTCGCCGTCGACGCCGCCGTCGCCCAGGGGGAGGGCGGGCGCGTGCTCGACGCGCTCGTCGGCCGCGGCACGCTGCCCGCGGGGTTCAGCGTCGTGTGAGGCCGGGGCCTGTCCGGCCGAGCCCGACGGGGCGCGTCAGTCCTCGACGTCGACGCCGTGCGTCACGAGGAAGTCGCCGAGGCCGATGCCCCACCCCTGCCCGATCGCACGGAACCGCCAGGAGTCGCCGCGGCGGTAGACGCTCGCGAGGGCGAGCGTGCGCTCCTTCTCGGCCGCGTCGAGCGTCGCCCGGACGACCGTCTCGCCCGTCGGGGTCCGCAGGACGAGCTCGACCGGACCGAGGTCCCCGAAGACCGCGGTGTCGCCCTCCATCGACGCGGCCACCAGGACGCGTGTCCGTCCCGGCGCGAGGAGTCCCGCGCGGACGTCGACGAGCGTCTCGCCTGCGGCGTCGAGGTCGAGCGTCACCGCCCCGGACGGGTGCTCGGGCTGGTTGAAGAAGCACAGGTCCTCGTCGCGCCCGACCTGCTCGTCGTCGTCGACGACGAGCGCCACGACGTCGACGGTGCAGCCGGGTCGTGGTGTCCACGACACGCCGAGTGTCCAGGCGTCGCCGTCGAGGTCGATCGCCCCGCCGCGCGGCAGCACGGGGGCGTTCTCGACGGGGGAGTCGTCCGCGGGCGTCGGCGATGCGTCCGGCGCCGGGCCGGCACCCGTCCCGAGCGGCTCGAGCGTCGCGGGGTCGAGCCGCGGGATCGCGAGCCGGACGACCCGCGCCCAGCGGGAGTCCTCCTCGGGCCACTCGAGCGCCACGACGTGCGTGACGGATGCCGTGAGCATCGCCGCGGCCTGGCCGCCCTGCTCGACGATCCGCGCCCGGGTCTCGCCCGCCGCGGCGTGCGGACCGCCGACGACGAGCACGCGCCGCCCGGCGAGCGGACCAGCCGGCTTGCGGACCGGCGGGCGCGTCGCCGGAGGCTTCGTCACGACCGCCGGACCCGGCGTCGGAGCGGGTTGCGGCGCGCGAGCCGGTCCGTCCAGCGCGACCGTCGCGTCGAGCGTCACGTCGACCACGACGTCGGCGACGACGGGCGGCCGGAGCGGGGCGCCGCCCGCCGCCTTGGGGTCGCCCGGCTGGACGTGCGCGAGGAGGGCGATGAACTCGTCCTCGGTGACGACGAGCGTGCCGTGCCGTCGTGCCGCAGCGGCCTTGCCCGTGCCGAGGTCGGCGGCGTTGCACACCACGAGCCCGGTGCGCGAGCTGACCGAGTTCATGACGTCGAGCCCGGCAGCGGTCGCTTCGCGCACCAGCACCTCGCGCGGCCGGACGGTCCCGCCCGTGAACACGACCTTCATGCCCTGCCGCAGCGGGCGCCCGGGCTCGGCGCGGCCCGGGTCGCGCCACGCGCACGGGGTCCGCGGCGCGGGGGCGGGACGCGTCGCGCCTCGGGGCGTCGCGCACGCCGCGAGGGGCAGGTCGAGCCCGAACCGGTGCGCCGCGACGAGCGAGTGCCGCAGGACGCCCGCGAGCACGCGCGTGTCGTCGACCGCGTCGTGCGCGCGCTGCTGCGGGACGCCCCAGTACCGGGCGAGCGCGGCGAGCGACAGGTTCTCGGTGGGCAGGTCGAGGCGCCGCGTCAGCGCGAGCGTGCAGAGGCGCTGCTCGACGGGGAGCGTCACGCCGGCACGCGCGGCCTCGTGCGCCAGGAAGTCCCAGTCGAACCGGGCGTTGTGCGCGACGAGGACGCGCCCGTCGAGCAGCTCCGTGAGCGGGCCGGCGACGTCCGGGAACGTCGGTGACCCGGCGAGACGCTCGCGGGTGAGCCCGTGGATGTCGGTGCGGCCGGGGTCGCAGCCCGGGTCGAGCAGCGTCGTCCACTCCCGATCGACCGCGCCGTCCGGCGACAGGAGGACGACGGCGACCTGCAGGACGCGGTCGTTGGCCGCGCTGAGGCCGCTCGTCTCGACGTCGAGCACGGCGTAGCGGTGCGGGTAGGTGCGGGCGACGTCGTCGGGCAGCAGGGGGAGGGGCGCCGGTGTCACGGGAACGAAGGATAGGTGCCCGCGGCTCCTGTGCACGGGCGGGTCCGGCGTGTCCGCGCGGGCCGGCGAACTTCACCCGCTGATCACCGGCGGGCGGACGTCACGGGTAGAGGCCGCGGAGCTTGTGCGCGTCGGCGACGCGCTCGACCCCGATGACGAGCGCGGCGTCACGGAGCGTGAGGTCCTCGTCGGCGGCGCGGCGGGCCACGTCGCCGTACGCGGACCGCATGCGGTGCGCCAGACGGTCCTCGATCTCGTCGTCCGTCCACCAGTACGTCTGGTTGGCCTGCACCCACTCGAAGTACGACACGATGACGCCGCCCGCGTTGGCGAGGATGTCGGGGACGACGGTGACGCCCTGCTTCGAGAGGATCTGGTCGGCCTCCTGCGTCGTCGGGCCGTTCGCACCCTCGACGACGTACCGGGCGCGGACGTCGCGGGCGTTGTCCGCCGTGATGACCCCGTCGACGGCCGCGGGGACGAGCACGTCGACGTCGAGCGTCAGCAGGTCGGGGCCGTCGAGCGGGTCGGCGCCCTCGAAACCGACGACGGACCCGGTCGCGTCGACGTGCGCGAGCAGCGCGGGGACGTCGAGCCCGCCGTCGGCGTGCACGGCACCGAACTGGTCGGACACGGCGACGACGGTCGCGCCCTCCTCGGCGAAGATCCGGGCGGCGTGGCCGCCGACCTTGCCGAAGCCCTGGACGGCGACGCGGGAGCGCCGCAGCTTCTCGTGCGCGGCGCCGAGGGCGGACGCGGTCACGTGGACGATCCCGCGTGCCGTCGCCGCGGGGCGGCCGAGCGACCCGCCGACGGCGAGCGGCTTGCCCGTGACGACGGCCGGGATGGTGTGGCCGACGTTGACGGAGTAGGTGTCCATGACCCACGCCATCTCGCGCTCCCCGGTGCCCATGTCGGGCGCCATGATGTCCTGCGTCGGGCCGATGAGCGGCATGATCTCGCTGGTGTAGCGGCGGGTGACGCGCTCGAGCTCCTCGGGCGTGTGCTCGGACGGGTCGATGTCGATGCCGCCCTTCGCGCCGCCGAACGGCAGGTCGACGATCGCGCACTTCCACGTCATGAGCATCGCGAGCGCCCGCACCTCGTCGATGTCGACGCTCGGGTGGAACCGCAGGCCGCCCTTGCCGGGCCCGCGGGACACGTTGTGCTGGACGCGGTGGCCGTGGAACACCTGGACGTGGCCGTCGTCGCGGCGCAGCGGGACGGCGACGTTGATCTCCCGGCGCGGGGTCGCGAGGGTCTCGTGGAGCCCTTCGTGGTACCCGAGGATCTCGACGGCGGTGGCGAGCTGGCCGAGCGCGTTGTCGAGGGCGGGGTTGTCGGAGCGGAAGGGGCGCGTGGACGTCGTCGTCATGTCCGCACCGTAAGCACGTCTGCGTCCCACATGCTGGACGGCGCGCGGGACCCAGGCGCCCGGAGCACAGTGGGGGAGTGACGCCGAGCACCGACCCGCACCCTGTCGACGACGCGGCGGCCCGCGCGCGGGCGTGGCTCGCGGAGGCGGACGCCGAGGGCGGTGGACGACAGCAGCGGACCGCTGCCCAGCTGGCCGCGCTGGTCGCCGACCCGGGTGGTCTCGACCTCGCGGTCCGGTTCGTCGACGAGGTCGCCCGGCCGCCGGACGTCGAGGTGGCGGCGCGCGCCCTGGCGAGGCTCGGCCGGGACGCGCAGCAGGCGTCGTTCCTCGGCGGGGTCGACCGCACCCTGTTCGCCGCGGGCGGTCGGGCCGCAACCCTTGCACCGCGGCTCGTCGTCCCGGCTGCCCGACGCCGCCTGCGCGCGCTCGTCGGACACCTCGTCGGCGACACCGGCCGCGGTCTCGACCGGAACCTCGCGGACGCCCGCGCCGATGGCGTCCGGCTCAACGTGAACCTGCTCGGTGAGGCCGTCCTCGGGCACGACGAGGCGTCCGCACGCCTCGCGCGGACCATCGACCTGGTCCGGCGCCCCGGCGTCGACTACGTCTCCGTCAAGGTCTCCGCGGTGGCGGCCCAGCTGGTGACCTGGGACCTCGACGGGTCGCGTGCGCGCGTCGTCGAGCACCTCCTGCCGCTGTTCCGCGCCGCGCGCGACCACGGCACCTTCGTCAACCTCGACATGGAGGAGTACCGCGACCTCGCCCTCACCGTCGCGGTGTTCACCGACCTGCTCGGCCGCGACGAGCTGGCGGGAGTGTCCGCCGGCATCGCGCTGCAGGCCTACCTGCCCGACGCCGTCGCCGCGCTCGACGAGGTCAGCGACTTCGCGCTCGCCCGGGTGGGGGACGGGGGAGCGCCCGTCAAGGTGCGGCTCGTCAAGGGCGCCAACCTCGCCATGGAGCAGGTGGAGTCCGAGCTGCACGGCTGGCCGCAGGCGCCGTACGGCGGCAAGCCCGACGTCGACGCCCAGTACGTGCGTCTGCTGCTGCGCGCGCTCGACCCCGAGCGGACGCGCGCGGTGCGTGTCGGGTGCGCGAGCCACAACCTGTTCCACGTCGCGTACGCGCTCGAGCTCGCGCGCGACCGCGGCGTCGGGGCCGCCCTCGACGTCGAGATGCTGCAGGGCATGGCGCCGGCGGAGGCCGCTGCCGTGCACGACGACCTCGCGGCCGTCGAGGGCGCTGACCACCTCGTCCTCTACACGCCCGTGGTCGACCCCGCCGACTTCGACGTCGCCGTCGCCTACCTCGTGCGCCGGCTCGAGGAGAACGCGGCGCCGCAGAACTTCCTCCACGCGACCCTCGCGGGCGGCGCCGGGGGGATCGACGCCCAGGAGGCCGCGTTCCGTGCCGCCGTCGTCCGCGCCGCCGCCACGACACCCGACGACCTCGCGCCGCGTCGTCGGCCACGCGCCGGCGTGCCTGACGACGAGCACGACGGCGCCGGCTCGCGCGGCGGCTTCTGGAACGCGCCCGACACCGACCCGGCGGTCGCCGCGTCCCGCAGCTGGGCCGCCGAGATCGTCGCCCGCGATCCCGCGAGCGTCCACCCGCGCACCGCGCCGCTCGCGTCCGCCGACGACGTGGACGCCGTCGTCGCCCGGGCCCTCGCCGCGGCCCCCGGCTGGGCGGCCGTCCCGCCCGGCGTGCGCGGTGACGTCCTACGGTCGTGCGCCGACCGGCTCGAGGACGCCCGCGCCGACCTCGTCGCCACCATGGTCCACGAGGCCGGAAAGACCGTCGCCGAGTCCGACCCGGAGGTCAGCGAGGCCGTCGACCTCGCCCGCTGGTACGCCGGCAGCGCCGACCGGCTCCATCCCGACCATCCCGACGCGTTCCCGGGTGTGCGGTTCACGCCCCGCGGCGTCACGCTCGTCACCCCGCCCTGGAACTTCCCCGTCGCGATCCCCGCCGGCGGCGTGCTCGCGGCGCTCGCAGCCGGGTCGCCCGTCGTCGCCAAGCCCGCGCACCCCGCACCCCGCTGCTTCGAGGTCGTCGTCGACGCGATCCACGCGGCCCTTGACGCCCACGGGATCGCGCGCGACGTGGTGCAGCTCGTCCGCGTCCCCGAGAGCGACCTCGGCCGACGGCTCGTCACCCACCCGGACATCGCCCGCGTGGTGCTGACGGGGTCGATCGACACCGCCCGGCTGTTCGCGCGCTGGCGGCCCGCGCTCGACGTCCTCGCCGAGACGTCCGGTAAGAACGCGATCGTCGTCACCGCGTCCGCCGACCCGGATCTCGCCGTCGCCGACGTCGTCCGGTCGGCGTTCGGCCACGCCGGGCAGAAGTGCTCCGCCGCGTCCCTCCTGATCCTCGTCGGGACGGCTGGCGACCCCCGCTCACCGATCGGGCGACGCCTGCGCCGCGGGCTCGTGTCGGCCGTCCGATCCCTCGCCGTCGGCCCGCCCACCGACCTCGGCACCGTCATGGGGCCCCTCACCGAACCTGCCGACGGCAAGCTGCTGCGCGCGCTGACCCGCCTCGACCCCGGCGAACGATGGCTCGTCGAGCCCCGACGCCTCGACGACGCCGGGCGGCTCTGGACCCCCGGCCTCAAGGACGGCGTCCAGCCGGGGTCGTGGTTCCACCTCACCGAGTGCTTCGGCCCGGTGCTCGGCATCATGACCGCCGAGCAGATCGACGACGCGGTCGAGATCCAGGACGACGTCGCCTTCGGCCTCACCGGTGGCATCCACTCCCTCGACGACGCCGAGATCGACGAGTGGCTCGCGACCGTCCACGTCGGCAACGCCTACGTCAACCGACACATCACCGGCGCGATCGTCCGACGGCAGCCGTTCGGCGGCTGGAAGGCCAGCTCCGTCGGACCCGGCGCCAAGGCCGGCGGACCGCACTACGTCGCCCAGCTCGGCGACTGGACCGACGCCTCGCCCACCGCCGGCGGCCCGCCGGACCGCGACGAGAGCCCGCTCGGCTGGCTCGCCTGGGCCGCGGCCGACGACGCCCGAGCGTGGACCGGGCGGTTCTCCCGCGAGCACGACCCGTCGGGCCTGCGTGCCGAGTCGAACGTGCTCCGGTACCGGCCCGTCGAGCACCTCACCGTCCGCGTCGGCGACGGCGCGCTGCCCGTCGAGGTCGACCGCGTCCGCCATGCCGCCCGGACTGCCGGCGTCACCGTCACCGTGAGCGACGTCGACCACGAACGGCACACGTCGTTCGCCGCGCGCGTCCGCGAAGGAAAGGTCACCGGCCGCATCCGCGTGATCGGGGCGGCGCCCGGGCTGCGGGACGCGGCGGCTGAGCGCGTCGGTGCGGTGACGGTGCTCGACCAGCGCGTCGTCGCGAGCGGCGAGCGGGAGCTGCTGACGGTCGTGCGGGAGCAGGCCGTGAGCCGGACGAGGCATCGATACGGGCATCTCGAACGGTGACGTGCTGGTGGGGGCGTGGGGTCGCTCCCACCAGACCCGCGCCGCGTTCAGGCCGCCAGGTGGAACGTGGACGCGAACCGGTCGAGCAGGGTGTCGGGGCCGTGCAGCACCTCGACGACACCCGAGGCGACAGCTTGCCGCGCGTCCAGCTCACCGGCGATGAGCCGCCGGATGCCCGGGCCGGCGGAGAACGCGAGGTCGACGGTCTCGTCACTGCCGGGAAGGTCGTCGGCGCGCGCGACGTCGAGCGTCGGTCCGTCGACCCGGACGAGCAGCCGGGCGTCGCCGAACCGGGTGCCGTACGCGGTGGCGGGCAGCCCGGCGGCGACGTGCGGGCGGAAGGCGGTCCGCAGCGCCATCGTCATGGAGTCGGGGGTGACGACCTGCTCGTCGCGCGGGTCGCCCATGGCCTTGAAGCCCCACGCGCCGAGCGCGAGGACGACGGGCTCGAGCTCGCGGCCGTAGTCGGTGAGCTCGTAGATGATGATGCGCGAGCGCGGCGCGCGCCGGATGATCCCGGCGGCCTGGAGCTCCTTGAGGCGGGTCGCCAGGACGTTCGTCGGGATGCGGGGGAGGCCCGCGGCGAGCTCGCCGTAGCGGCGCGGTCCGACGAGCAGGTCGCGGACGATGAGCAGCGCCCACCGTTCGCCGACCAGCTCGAGGGCGCGGGTCACCCCGCAGTACTGCCCGTACTCGCGCGCCGCCACGGATCCTGGCCCTTCCCGACGTTCAGGCCTGCTGCGCGGCGAACGCCTCGGGGCCCTCCGCCGCGGCGACGGGGTCCATCCAGCCGAGCTCGATGATGTTGCCGTCGGGGTCGGTGAGCTGACGCTGGTACATGAAGCCGTAGTCGGACGCGGCGCGGGCCTCGGACCCGCCGGCGGCGAGACCGGCCTCGGCGGTGGTGTCGACAGCCTCGCGGCTGTCGAGGAAGATCGCGGTCGCGACGGTCGGGTGGACGGCCGGGTCGCCCAGCGGGAGGTCCGTGAACGTCTGCAGGAACTCGCGGACCAGGATCATGAAGTAGGAGTGGCCGTCCTCGACGACGACGCACGCGGCGTTGTGGTCGGTGAACTGGTCGTTGATGGTGAAGCCGAGCGCGGTGTAGAAGCCCTTCGCGCGCTCGAGGTCGGTCACCGGCAGGTTGACGAACATCGCGGTCATGGTGCTCTTCCCCTCAGAAAGCCCGAACATGCTGACCCACGCCACACTTGCAAAAAACAAGCGCGCAGTCAAGGAATCTCATGGGCGACATCGGCCCGGGTGAATTTGTGCACGATCACAGGGTGACGGCCCGGCGCGATGTTAGCGTTCACGCGCTGAGAGCCCTCTCGGCCGCCCAACGTCGGGCCCCGGCACCGACGTGCCGACCTCTGCACCGTCTCCGACGGCGTCGTCGTCGACGTCCGACCAGGGCACGACAGGGCCGTTCGCCCCCCTGTGCCGATCCTGTGCCGGGTACCCCGCGGAGCAGATGTGACCGTTCGCCCCACCCCTCGTCCCGAGCCCGACGCGCTCACCGGCACCCTGCGACGGGTCCGCGTCGCCGCCGCCGCCGTCGTCGGCGCCGCTCGCGCCTCGCGTCACGGCACCCGGGTCATCGTCGCCGGGGCGACCGCCGGGGCCATCGCCCTGGGTGGCCTCGCTGTCACGCCCGCCTTCGCCGCGGACACGACCGCGCCGTCCAAGCCCAGCAGCGTCGGCGCGGCGTACTACGGCCACGTCGGCACCGTCGTCACCTGGGGGAAGGTCTCCGCGAGCGACCTCGCGGCCTACCGCGTGTACCGGTCCACGAGCTCCAGCCCCACGCTCGCCACGTCGACGCTCGTCGCGTCCACGACGTCCCTCATGGCGACCGACACCACCGTCGCCGTCGGGACGAAGGCCTACTACGCCGTGGTGGCCGTGGACAAGAGCGGCAACGCGTCCGGCTTCTCGAGCGTCAAGACGGTCACCGCCACCGACACGACGAAGCCGTCGTCCGTCTCGAGCCTCAAGGCCACCGCGTCGAGCAGCGGGATCGCCCTCGACTGGGCCGACAACGACGAGATCGACCTCGCCGGCTACCGCGTCGAGCGCGCCCTGAGGTCGAGCGGACCCTGGACGGTCCTCGCCGCGGCCGCCGGCTCGTCGTCGTACACGGACACCACAGCGCCCGCCGGCGTCACGTCGTACTACCACGTGACGGCGCTCGACCTCACCGGGAACGCCTCGTCGGCAGCCTCCGCGAGCGCCAAGCGCCCCGCGGGCGCCCCCGTCGTCCCCGTCGCGCCGTCCGCCCCGACGTCGCTCACGGCGACGGCGCCCGCGAGCGGCGGCGTCACCCTCAGCTGGACCGCGGCGAGCGGCGCCACGAGCTACACCGTGGCGCGCGCCACCTCGGCCGACGGACCCTACACGCAGGTCGCCACCACGACGAGCACCACCTACGCCGACGCCGCCGCGCCCGCGCGCACCACCGTCCGCTACCGGGTGTCGGCGGTCAACGCGGCCGGTTCGTCCGCCCCGGCGACGGCCTCCGTCGACGTGCCCGGTGACACGGTCCGGCCCGCGACGCCGCAGAGCGCCAAGGCCACGATCCTGCCGTCCGGCGGTGTGACGATCACCTGGAAGGCCAACGCCGACAAGGACCTCGCCGGGTACACGGTCCTCAAGCGCGACGAGGACACCCACGTCTACGCGCCGTACGTGCCCGGCCCCGGCGGTGACCTGCTCACGCTGCCGACCTTCACCGACCCGAGCGTGACCGAGGGCGTGACGGGGTACTACCGCCTGCGTGCCGTCGACACCTCGGGCAACGAGTCGAAGGCCTACCTCGCCGTCACCGCGGACAACAAGATGGTCGCCCCCGGCGCGCCGACGTCGTTCAAGGTCACCCAGGACCCGACGGCGGGCCTCGACCTCGCGTGGACGGCCCCGAAGGACCTCGACGTCGCCGGCTACGCCGTGTACCGCAACACGACGTCGTCCTCGACGGGCTTCGCGCTCGTCGCCAACGTCACCGCGGCCGACGCCGGGGCGGCCCCCCGGTTCGTGGACTCCAGCGCCCCGAAGGGCGTCACGGTGTACTACAAGGTCCTGACCGTCGACCAGGTCGGGAACACCTCGAGCTTCTCGAGCACCGTGTCCGGCACCTCGCTCACGACCCCCGTCCCGCTGCCGGTCGTCGAGAACGTGCTCACCGTCGGCGCCGGCAAGCAGTTCACGACGATCGGCGCCGCGCTCGACAGCGTGCCGCGCTTCACGCTGCAGCGGTACCGCATCGACATCGACCCCGGCACGTACGACGAGGTGCTCCGCATCCGGTCGCCGTACGTCACGCTCCACGGCACCGGCGGCTCGGCCGCGGCCACCGTCATCGAGGCCGACCAGGCGTCCGGCAGCCCGGACCCCGCCGAGCCCGGGGAGACCCTGGGCACGGCCGGCAGCGCCGTCGTCCGCGTCGACGGCTCGGACGTCACGCTGCGCAACCTCACGGTCGCCAACACGTTCGACGAGTCGGCCCACCCCGACATCACCTCGCAGCAGGCCGTCGCGCTCCGCGTCGAGGGCGACCGCTTCGTGGGCGACTCGATCCGCCTCGTCGGCAACCAGGACACCCTGCTCGCCGACACGCCCAAGCCCACGACCCGCATCCGTCAGTACTACGTCAACTCGTACATCGAGGGCGACGTCGACTTCGTCTTCGGTGCGGCCACCGCGGTGTTCGACCACGTGACCTTCCGGGCGCTCGACCGGGGCAAGTCGACCAACGGCTACCTCACCGCGGCGAGCACCGACACCGGCAGCAAGTACGGCTTCCTCATCACCGACTCCAAGCTCGTCAGCGACGCCGCGGACGGCACGATCAACCTGGGCCGGCCGTGGCACCCGAGCGCCGACCCCGACGCGCTGGGATCCGTCGTCGTCCGGGACACGTGGCTGCCCGCCGCGCTCGACACCGCGGCCCCGTGGGACGACATGGCCACCGCGAACTCGAGCGGCGTCAAGGTCAACTTCAGCTGGACCGGGGCACGGTTCGACGAGTACGCCAACGTCGGCCCCGGCGCGGGGACCGGTCCCGACCGTCCTCAGCTGACCGACAAGGACGCCGAGAACGCCACGCCCGAGAAGTACCTCGCCGGCAAGGACGGCTGGGACCCGGTCCTGCCGCCGTCCACGGTCGTGCCCGGTGCTCCCACGGGCGTCGTCGCGGCGAGCGACCTGCGCGTGGCCCACCTCACCTGGGACGACGACGAGTCCGCGGACGTCGTCGGCTGGACCGTGTACCGGGCGGACGACACCGGTGCGTTCACGAAGGTCGGCACGACCGACCAGCCCACCTACAGCGACACGAGCGTCGAGAACGGCGCGACCTACCGGTACGTCGTCACCGCCGACACCCGGGACGGCACGGCCTCCCCGACGAGCGACCCGGTGACGGTGACCGTCGAGGCCGCCCGGCTCGTGGTCGACTACACGGTCGACGCGTCCGCCCCGACGTCCGCGACGAGCTTCCGGACGCTCTCCGACGCCCTGGCGGCGGCACCCGCGGGGACCGCGACCGACCCGACCGTCATTCAGCTCGCGGCGGGCCGCTACGCCGAGTACGACACCGTGAGCAAGCCCTACACCGTCCTCGTCGGCGCCACCGGGACGGCCTCGGACGTCGTCATCACCGGGAACCACGCGGCCGGCACGCCGACCGGCACCACGACCGACGGCGTGGCCGACACCTACGGGACCGCGGGCAGCGCGACCCTCGTGATCACGGGCTCGAACGTGCAGCTGCGCGACCTCACGGTCGAGAACGCGTACGTCGAGGGCACCTACGCGAACGGCCAGGCGGTCGCGCTGCGCACCACGGGCGACCGGCTCGTCTACACGAACGTCCGGCTGCTCGGCAACCAGGACACCCTGTACGCGAACAGCCCTGCGGCGACCAGCGTCGCTCGCACGTACGTGTACGACAGCGTCATCGAGGGCGACGTCGACTTCGTGTTCGGGCGTGGGACCGTCGTGATCGACGACAGCACGCTGCACGTCCTCGACCACGGGACGTCGCCCAACGGCGCGGTCACGGCGGCCAGCACGGACGTGTCCAACCCGTTCGGCTTCCTCATCACGCACAGCCGCATCATCGGCACCGCGCCCGACGCGTCGCAGAACCTCGGCCGCCCCTGGCAGCCCGGTCAGAAGCTCGCCGACGGGACCTCCGTCGCCGACACGAACGCGCTCGGCCAGGTGACGGTCCGCGACAGCTGGCTCGGACCGGTCGTGTCCGCCACGGCGTGGACCGACATGGTGAACTCCGGCACCACCACCTCGTGGCGGTCGGCGCGGTTCTCCGAGTACCACAACGACGGCCCCGGCGCGGTCGCGTCGACGGACCGCGCGCAGCTGTCGGACGCCGCCGCCGCCGGCCGCACCGCCCAGTCCTATCTGGCGGGGACGGACGGCTGGGACCCGACGGTGCCCGCCGGCGAGGACACGGCCCCGGCGGCCGTGACCGGCCTCGCGGCGAACCCGGACGAGGGTCTCGTCGCCCTCGACTGGGACGACGCCCCCGCGGCGGACGTGACCACCTACCGGGTCTACCGCTCCACGACCGACGCCCACCCGGCGGCCACGGTGGCGAACCTCGTGGCGGAGGTCCAGAAGTCCGAGCTGACCGACCGTGACCTCGCGGACGGCACCCGGTACACCTACGAGGTCGTGGCGGTGGACCGTGCCGGCCAGACGGGCCCCGCGTCCGGCCCGGTGACCGCGACGCCCGCCGAGCGTCCCCTCGTGGCCGACGCGACGGTCGCTGCGGACGGCACGGGTGACTACACGTCGGTGCAGGCGGCGCTCGACGCCGTCGGCGCCGGCACCGCGGCCAAGCCCAAGGTGGTCGTCGTGGAGCCCGGGACGTACCGGGAGGTCGTGGTCGGACGGTCGAGCAACGTGCTCCTGGCCGGCGCGACCGGCGACCCGACGGACGTCGCGATCACGTTCGACAACGCGAACGGCACCACGCGCAGCGCCACCACGTGCCCCCAGGTCACCTCGGTGACGTGCGGCACCGGCGGCTCGGCGACCGTGACCCTGTCGGGCAGCGGCGTGCAGGTCCGCGACCTGACGATCTCCAACACGTTCGACCCGGCTCGCCACCCCGAGATCGGCCCGAACAACACCCAGGCCGTCGCGCTGCGCGCCATCGGTGACCGCCAGGTCTACCGTGACGTCCGGCTCGTCAGCACGCAGGACACCCTCGAGGCGGACGCGAGCGGCAACATCACCGCCGACGGCTCGGGGTACCCGCGCCAGTACTACGTCGACAGCTCCATCGAGGGCGACGTGGACTTCGTGTTCGGCCGCGCGTCCGCGGCGTTCGAGCGCGTCACGTTCCACGCGACCGTGCACAGCGGGGGAGCGGTCTTCGCGCCCAGCACCGCGTCGAAGGCCCGCGGGTACCTCGTCGTCGACAGTCGCATCGCGTCCGACAACGACCCCGGGACCTACAACCTCGGGCGCCCGTGGCCGGCGTGGAGCGACGGCACCCAGCCGGACACCTCCCGCGGTCAGGTCGTCATCCGCAACACGTGGCTCGGTGCCGGGCTCACCGTCGACAAGCCGTGGACGGACTTCGCGCCCAACGCGTGGACGGACGGGCGGTTCTTCGAGTACGCCAACACGGGTCCGGGTGCGCGCGTCACGGCGAACCGCCCGCAGCTCACGGCGGCGCAGGCCGGCTCGGCGAACGTCGCCGACTGGCTCGCCGGCACCGACGGGTGGCAGCCGCGCGTCGTCGCCGGTGCGGACACCGCGCCCGCGGCCCCGCGCGGGCTCGTGGCCTCGCCGGACAGCGGCAAGGTCACGCTGACGTGGGACGAGAGCAGCGAGCACGACGTCACCGGGTACGTGGTGCTGCGTGACGGGGCGGAGGTCGCGACGACCTTCGGTGCCTCCTACGCCGACTCCGACGTCGTGGACGGCACGGCGTACCGGTACACCGTCGAGGCGGTCGACGCCGCGGGCCAGCGGTCCAAGCCGTCCGGCGCCGTGACCGCCACGCCGGTGCTGCACGTCGACGCCACGGTCGCTGCCGACGGGTCGGGTGACTACACGACGCTCGGCGCCGCGCTCGCGGCCGCCCCCGCGTCGGGCGCCTGGGTGGTCGAGGTCGAGCCCGGCACGTATGCCGGGACGACGACCGTCAGCCGCAAGGACACGACCGTCATCGGCGGCGGGGACGACCGTGACGCGGTCGTCCTGACGAACGCGACCTCGACGGCGACCCTCGCGGTCACCGGCTCGGGCGTCACCGTCCGGGGCCTGACCGTCCAGAACACGACGGCGTCCGGGACGGCACCGGCTCTGTCGATGACCGCCGACAAGGTGCTCGTCGAAGACGCCGTGCTCTCCAGCAGCGGGAACCGCACCGTGTTCGCCGACACCTCGACGTACACCGCCTCGGCCCGTCAGATGATCACCGGGTCCACGGTCGTGGGCGGGAACGACGTCCTCCTCGGGCGCGCCACGCTCGTCGTGCACGACTCGACGGTCCGGGTCCGGACCAACGGCACCGTCCTGACGCCCAGCACGGCCGAGTCGTTCAAGGGCTTCCTGCTGGTCGGCTCGCGGGTCGAGACCCCGGGCGCCACGAACGTCCAGCTCGGACGTCCGTACCGGGCCTGGGCCGACACCTACACGCCGCGGTCCGTGGGTCAGGCCGTCGTGCGCGACACCGACCTCGGCGCCGGCGTCGCGTCCGCGGCCTGGGGGACGGGTCCCGCCGGCGAGCCGTGGACGCTCGGGCGGTTCGCCGAGTTCGGCAACACCGGGGCAGGGGCCGCGACCGGGGCCGTCCGGCCTCAGCTCAGCCCCGCGGAGTCTCTCGGCGTCACCGTCGAGGACTGGCTCGGCAGCCCCACCTGGTACCCCGCGGTCGCCGACCCGGCCGTGCCGGACGACGTCCGGGCACCGGCGGACGTCACGGGCCTCGCCGCGACGGCGGCCGACGGCTCTGCGCGCCTGACCTGGGTGCCGCCCACCGACGCCGACCTCGCGGGGTACCGGGTCTACCGGTCGACGGGCAGCGTGACCGCCACGCCGTCCGCGCTCGTCGCGACGCTCGGCGCCGTCGACTCCTGGAAGGACTCGGGCCTCGTCGACGGCACGACGTACCACTACCTGGTGGTGTCGCTCGACACCCTGGGCAACGCGTCGGCGGGCGCCGCCCTCGACGTCACGTCCGCCGACACCGTGGCGCCCGCGGCGCCGACCGGCGTCACGGCAGTCGGCGGCGAGGCGAAGGTCACCCTGTCGTGGCCCGCGAGCACGGAGAGCGACCTGGCCGGGTACCACGTGTACCGCGACGGCGAGCGCGCCGACGCCACGCTCGTGAGCACCCCGCGGTTCACCGACACGGGGCTCGTCGACGGCACGTCGTACCGCTACACGGTCACCGCGGTGGACGTCTTCGGCAACGAGTCCTCCCGGTCCGACGCGGTCGTCGCGGTGCCCACGCCAGGCGACGGCGAGGCTCCCGCGGCCCCGACGTCCGTGTCGACCGTCCTCGGCAAGGGCTCGGTCACGGTCGCGTGGGCCCCGGTCGACGCGGACGACCTGGCCACGTACGACGTGGTGCGCGACGGCACCGTGGTCGCGACCGTCGGCGCCACGACGCGGTCGTGGACCGACACCTCGGTCACGGTCGGCACCAGCTACCGGTACGCCGTGGTCGCGGTCGACGCCTCGGGGAACCGCTCCGCCGCGTCGGCGCCCGCGACCGTCGTCCCGGTGAAGGTCGACGTCCTCGTCGACCCGGCCGGGGGCGGCGACGCCACGACCGTCCAGGCCGGGATCGACTCGCTCCCGAACAACGCCGACTTCACGACCCAGGGGTACCGCACGGTGCTCGTGCTCCCCGGGACGTACAGCGGTGCGATCGCGTCGGGCAACCGCTACGGCGTCAAGGTCGTCGGCGCGACGGGCGACCCGAAGGACGTGGTCGTCACGGCGCCCGGCGGCGCCACCGCGACGGCGACCGTGTCGGGCGCGTCCTGGACCTTCCAGGACCTCACGCTGCAGAGCGTCGCGGCGACGTCCGGTGCCCAGGCGACGGCGCTGCAGGTGAAGTCCGGTGACAAGCAGGTGGTGGACCACGTCCGCCTGCTCGGTGACGCGAAGGCCGTGCAGGTCTCGACCGCCAACGTCACGACGTACAGCCGGGTCTATATCACCGACTCGTACCTCGAGGGTGGTGCCGACCTCCTGCTGGGCCGCGCCGTGACGGTCGTCGACCACAGCGAGATCCACGTCCTGGCCCGCTCGGGGGCGGCGATCACCGACTCGTCCGTCGCGTCGGCGTCGCCGTTCGGGTTCCTCGTCACCGACAGCTCGATCACGGCGGACGGCGCCGCCGGCTCGTTCTACCTGGGTCGCCCGTACCCGGAGAACGCGACCGCCCAGGCCCAGGTCGTGGTGCGGGGGACGAGCCTGCCGGCCGCCCTCGTGACGGGACAGCCGTGGAAGGACTACTCGTCCACCGCGCTGTGGACCTCGGGCCGGTTCTTCGAGTACGCGAACACCGGGCCCGGCGCGGGCACCGGCGCCAACCGGCCGCAGCTCGACGACGCGGCCGCGGCGGGCTTCACCGCGCGCACCTACCTCGCCGGCAGCGACGGGTGGGACCCGACCGGTCACTGACCGTCGTCCCGTCCCCGACCCCTCACCCGACCTCGGAGAACCATGGACCACCCCGCACCGCTGACCGTCAGCGCGCCCTGGGGCCGCCTCGTGCGCGGCGCCACCGTCGCCCTCCTGGGCTTCCTCGCTCTCCTGGGGGCGCAGGTCGCGCAGGCGTCCGACGCCCGGGCCGACGAGACGCCCGGTGTCGCTGCCACGTGCTCGGGGCTCGTGGTCAAGCCGCACGGGTACGTCGACAAGGGTGAGGTGCGCATCGTCGTGGACGGTGAGGGGCAGACCGACGGCGGAGACGACGGCTGGACCGAGTTCAAGGGCAGCTTCCCGGGCGTCTACCTGTTCGAGCCCGACGTGCCGCACGACTACACCGTGGAGGTCAACTCGTACGCGGCCGACAGCGGGGGACGGACGTTCACGCCCGGGATCGGCGGGGACGTCGAGGTGACCGGCCCGACGGTCCCGTGCTCGCCGGTCGACGTGGCCGCCACGACCACGGTGTGCGCCTACGACTGGCAGGCGGAGAAGCAGTCGATCGACCTGACGATGACGAACCTGCGCGCGCACGTCACCTACCTCGTGGAGGTGCTGCACGAGGGTGACGTGGTCACGCACTTCCAGTTCCGCAACGCGCCGACAGAGCTCAAGACCTTCAGCCTGCTCCACGCCGGGACGGACTACCAGGTGCGGGTCACGGACCAGACCAACGGCGTCCTCTCCCGCACCGTCGACGTGCCCGTCCCGGGCTGTGCGGCACGGGCGGCGGTGACCGCGGCGCCCACCGCCTGCACGCCGGACGGGCTCGCCGGCGTGTCCGTCGTGCTGGCCGACCTGGTGCCGGGACGTGACTACGTCGTCGGGCTCGCCCGGTCCGGCGGCTCCGACGACGGCGCCCGGTCCACGGCGCTGCACGCGACCGCGACGGCCACGAGCGTGGTCTTCCCCGGGGTCGCGGCCGGGACGTACGTGCCGAGCCTGGCCGACGCCGACGCGCCGCGCGTCGTCCGCGCGGAGCCCGTGGTGGTGGGGAGCTGCTCCCCGTCCGGTGCGGACCCCGCCCCGGGTGGAGGCGCCGGGGCGGCGGGGAGCGGCACCGGCTCGGGCGACGGCGCGGGTGACGCAGCCGGCTCGGGTGACGGTGGCGCGGCGGGTACCGCGCGTCCTTCGGGCCTGAACTCGTCGGCGGCCGCGGCGCCCGGTGCGGTCTCCGCCCCGGGCGGAGCCGACGGGAGCGGTACCGCCTCGGTCCGTCCCGACGCGGCGACCGCGGGCGACGGCGGTCCTGGCGACGACGCGGCCGCCGCAGGGGCGCCGCTGGCCGCCGCGGGCGGTTCGGCCGCCGACCCGCTCGCGGCACCTGTCACGGCCGACGCCGGCTCGTCCGCGCTCGGGATCGGGCTCTCCGCCCTCGCGGTCGTGGCGCTGGGCGCGGCAGCCGGCTGCTTCGTGGTGCGCCGTCGGACGAACGGCCCCTCCGAGGACTGACGTCCGGGAGCGCGTCGGCGACGGCGCGCTGCCCGTCGAGGTCGGCCGCGTCCGCCGCGCCGCGCGCACCGCCGGCGTCACCGTGACGGTCAGCGACGTAGCGCACGAACGTCACACGTCGTTCCCAGCAAGGGTGCGGGTGGGGAAGGTCACCGGGCGCGTCCGCGTCGTCGGCGCGGCCCCCGGGCTGAGGGAGGCAGCGGCAGAGCGTCGGAGGCGTCACCGTGCTCACCAGCGTGTCGTCGCGGGCGGCGAGCGGGAGCTGCTGGCGGTCGTGCGGGAGCAGGCGGTGAGCCGGACGCGACACCGGTACGGCGCATCCGGGCAGGTTACCGCGGGATCGTCGGCGTGGAGCGCGCGTCAGACCGACGCACGCTCCACGAGCTGCGCGCTGAACAGCACGGGCCGGGTGGCCCGGCCGCGGCCCTCGAGGTCGTCGAGCAGCACGTCGGCGGCGGTGCGGACCATCTCCTCGACGGGGTTGCGGATGGTCGTGAGGGCCGGTGCCGTGGACGCGGCGATCCCGAGGTCGTCGAACCCGACGACGGAGACGTCGCGCGGCACGGAGCGGCCTGCCGTCTGCAGCACGCGCATCGCGCCCTGCGCCATGAGGTCTGACGCCGCGAAGACGCCGTCGATCTCGGGGTCGCGCGCGAGCAGGTCCTGCATGGCGAGCGCGCCGCCGGTGAGCGTGAAGTCGCCGTCCGCGGACAGGTCGGCGTCGAGCCCGGCGGCGGTGAGAGCAGCACGCCAGCCCTCGACGCGGTCCTGGGCGACGCCCATGTCGGACGGCCCCGTGATCGTCGCGATGCGTCGGCGCCCGGCGGCGACGAGCCGCTCGGCGGCCATGCGCGACCCGGCCACGTTGTCGACGTCGACGTAGAGGATGCCCTCGGTCGCGACGTAGGGACGCCCGATGAACACGGCCGGCAGACCGCGGACCGCGACCTCGAGGTCGTCGCCCGCGTGGTGCGACGCGATGATCGCGCCGTCGACGTGGCCGCCGCGCAGGTACCGCACGATCCGGTCGGAGTGGTGCCCGGGTCGGTCGATGAGCAGCACGAGCTGCAGGTCGGTCGGCTCGAGCGCCTGGCTCATGCCGCGCAGCGTCCCTGCGAGGAACGGGTCGGCCAGCACGCGGCCGTCGGGCTCGGGGATGACGAGCGCGATCGATCCGGTACGCCGGGTCACGAGGGACCGGGCGGCGCGGTTCGGCGTGTAGCCGAGCCGCGCCACCGCGGCGTCGACGGCCGCCTGCGCCTCGGGCGACACCTTCTCGCCGCCGTTGATGGCGCGCGACGCGGTCGAGCGCGACACCCCGGCTGCGACGGCGACCTCGTCGAGCGTGGGTGCCGTCATCGGCTGCTGGGGGCTCACCGGTACATCATCCCGTCGTCCGCGCCCCCCACCAACCGCACGGCGTCAGCCCCGCGCAGGCAGCGCGTTGTCGCGGGCGACGTCCGCGTACCAGAGACCGCTCGACTTGATGGTGCGTTCCTGCGTCTCGTAGTCGACCCGGACCACACCGAACCGCTGCGAGTAGCCCCACGCCCACTCGAAGTTGTCCATGAGCGACCACGCGAAGTAGCCGCGCACGTCCACACCCGCGTCGGCCGCGTCCTTGATGGCGCGCAGGTGCGCGTCGACGAACGCGAGCCGGTCGGCGTCGTCGACGCTCCCGTCGGGCAGGACGACGTCGTCGTACGCGGACCCGTTCTCGGTGACGTAGAGCGCGATGCCGCGCTCGCCCGTGTACTCGTCGTGCACGCGACGCAGCAGGCGGGTCAGGCCCTCGGGCTGGACCTCCCAGTTCTGCGCGGTGACGGGCAGGCCCCGCGGGTGGATGTGGACGTCCGCGGCGCCGGGGTAGGGGTTCGACGTGGCCCGGCTGACGGGCGCGCTGCCGTCGAGGACGGTCTCCGGCGCGCGGAACGACGCGGCCTCGCCGTGGTAGTAGTTCACGCCGAGCGTGTCGATCGGGGTGGAGATCGTCGCGAGGTCGCCGTCGTGGACGAGCGCGTCGAGGTGCTCGCCGAGCCCGACCTGGCGCAGGTCGTCGACCAGGTCGACGGGATACTCGCCGCGCAGGATCGGGTCGAGGAAGACCCGGTTGAACCCGGCGTCGATGCGACGCGCCGCGTCGCGGTCGCCGGCGTCCTCGGGGTCGACCGGGTCGGCCACGGTGAGGTTGAGCGTGATGCCGAGGTTGGCGGCCGGCGCGAGCGAGCGCAGCTCGGAGATCGCGAGGCCGTGCCCGAGCATGAGGTGGTGCGCGGCCGCGAGCCCGTCGGCGGGCGACTGGCGTCCCGGGGCGTGCGCTCCGGCCGTGTACGACAGGAAGGACGAGCACCACGGCTCGTTGAGCGTCGTCCACACGCCCACGCGGTCGCCCAGAGCGGCGTGCACGTCCCGGGCGTAGTCGGCGAACCGGTACGCGGTGTCGCGGTTCGCCCAGCCGCCCTGCTCCTCGAGGGCCTGCGGCAGGTCCCAGTGGTACAGCGTGACCCACGGCATGATGTCGTGGTCGAGCAGCTCGTCCACGAGGCGCGAGTAGAAGTCGAGGCCCTTCGGGTTCACCGGCCCGCCGTCCGGCCGCACGCGCGCCCACGACGTTGAGAAGCGGTACGTCGCGAGGTTCATGGAGGCCATGAGCGCCACGTCGTCGCGGTAGCGGTGGTAGTGGTCGCACGCGACCGAGCCGTCGTCGCCGTCCAGGACTGCGCCCGGGACGCGGGCGAACGCGTCCCAGATGCTGTCGCGGCGGCCGTCCTCGGTGGTGGCGCCCTCGATCTGGAACGCCGCGGTGGCGGCGCCCCACAGGAAGCCCTCAGGCATCTGGACGCGGCCGTCACCGCAGGCGGGACCCGCGAACGGGTCGGGGATCCCTGCGGGGGTGCGGGGGCTGTGCGTGGGGGAGGTCATCCCTTCACGGCTCCTTGCATGATGCCCGCCACGAGCTGACGCCCGGCGACGAGGAAGACGAGGATCAGCGGGACGGTCGTGAGGAACACGCCGGCCATGACCAGGGAGTAGTCGGTGTGGTAGTTGCCCTGGAGCAGCTTCACCACGACGGGAAGTGTGGCGTTGTCCTGGCTCAGGACGATGGACGGCCAGAAGAAGTTCGTCCACTGCTGGATGAAGGTGAACAGAGCGAGCATCGCCGCTGCGGGGCGCGCCGCGGGCAGCGCGATCGACCAGAACGTGCGGATCATGGACGCGCCGTCGACGCGCGCCGCCTCGATGAGCTCGAACGGCAGGGCGGACTCGAGGTACTGGGTCATCCAGAACACGCCGAACGCGGAGACGAGCGCCGGCACGATGACGGCGATGATCTTGTCGTTCCAGCCGAGCTGCGTCGTGATGATGTACAGCGGGATGACGCCGAGCTGGGTCGGCACGGCCGTCGTCGCGATGACGAAGACGAGCAGGCCGCGGCGCCCCTTGAAGCGAAGCTTCGCGAAGGCGAAGCCCGCGAGCGTCGAGAACAGCACGACCGAGATCGATGTGACGACCGAGATGATGATCGAGTTCGTCAGCGCGCGCGGGAAGTTGAACGCGTCGCTCGAGATGATGTCGCCGAACTTGCCGAAGATGCTCGCGTCGGGCAGCCACTGCGGGATGACGCTGCGCGAGATCGACACCTGGTCGGACGAGCCGAGCAGCAGCGTGTAGTACAGCGGGAAGATCGAGATGACGAACACGACCGCGAGGATCGTGTAGGTCAGCCAGCGGGGGCGGCGCTCGGGGCCGAAGCCTCCGCCGCGCTTGCGGGCGGCGGCGCGGGCCGCACCCTTGCCGGCGGTCTGGGCGATGACGGGGACGGAGCTCACAGGAGGTCTCCCTTCATGTCGGCGGCGATCGGCGTGCGGCGGCGCCGCGAGCCGCGGCCCTTCTTCTGCCGGGTCTCACCGGACGAGATCCGGCTCGAGATGAGGTAGTTGACGATGCCGATGAGGACGATCACGACGAACAGGATCCAGGCCACCGCGGCGGCGCGGCCCATGTTCTGCTGCGGGCCCCAGCCGAGGTTCCACAGGTACATGGTCGTGGTCTCCCACTGGTGGCTCGGGCCGCCGGTGCCGGTCACGTCGAAGACTCGCGGCTCGTCGAAGATCTGCAGGCCGCCGATCGTCGACGTGATGATCACGAAGATGAGGGTGGCGCGGATCTGCGGGAGCGTGATCGAGAAGAACTGCCGCACCCGGCCGGCGCCGTCGAGCACCGCGGCCTCGTAGAGGTCCTGCGGGACGGCCTGCATCGCAGCCAGGAAGATCAGGGTGTTGTAGCCGGTCCAGCGGAAGTTCACCATGGTGGCGATCGCGGACCAGGCGGCGAACGTGTCCTTGTGCCACCCGACGGACGGCAGGCCGACCGCGTTGAGCAGCTCGTTGACGACGCCGTACTGGTCGGAGAAGAGCTGGCTGAAGATCATGCCGACCGCGACGGGCGCCACGATGTAGGGCACGAGGACGCCCATGCGCCAGAAGGTCTTGGCGCGGATGTTCTGGTGGAGCAGCGCCGCGAGGATGATCGCAACGACCATCTGCGGCACGCTCGACAGCAGGAAGATCATGAACGTGTTCCGCAGGGAGAGCCAGAACTCGTCCTGCTGGAACACGGCCGTGAAGTTGTCGAACCCGGCGGGTCCGGCGTCGCCACCGATGAGCGTCCAGTTCCGCAGCGAGATCCACCCGGTGTAGAGCAGGGGGAACAGGCCGGTGATCGCGAAGAGCACGAAGAACGGCGAGATGTAGAGGTACGGCGAGACCTTGACGTCCCAGCGGCTCAGCGTCTGGGAGAGGCCGACGCGGCGGGGGCTCTTCTCGCCGCGGCCGTGGCGCGGCGGGGTCGGGGGCGTCGCGGGCGACGCGGGCTCGGTGACGGTCACGTCGGCGGCCATGGGTTCCTCGCTGACAGGTGCGGTTCACGGGTGGGGCGGCCCGACGGGGCCCGTCCTTCGCAGGACGGGCCCCGCGGGCCCTGTGCCGACCGGGGTGCGTGCCGGTCGGTCAGGCGTCAGCCGAGGCCGAGAGCCTTGTACGCGTCGACGGCGGCGTTCCAGTTGCTGTCGACGGTGCCCTTGCCCTGGACGTCGTAGGCGACGAGGGCGTCGGTCACTGCCTTGTTGATCGTGAAGTAGTTCTGGCCCTTGAAGGGGGTCACGGTCACGGCCTTGGCGCGGTCGGCGAAGATCTTGCCGACGGGCGCGTTGTTGAAGAAGTCGTTCGTCGAGCTCGACACGGTGTCCGAGACCTCGGCGTCGACCTGGCTCGGGTAGTTGCCGGCCTCCTTGAACGCGCCGACCTGCTGGTCAGGAGCGGTCAGCCACGCGGCGAACTCCTTGGCCGCGGCCGTGTGCTTGCCCGCAGCCGGGACGACGAGGAACGAGCCGCCCCAGTTGCCGCCGCCGCCGGGGAAGACGTTCGCGACGTTCCAGCCCTTGACGCCACCGGCGTTGTCCTCGATCGAGCCGGTCATCCACGGCGGGCAGGCCATCGTGGCGAAGGCGTCGTTCTGGAAGGACTTGCTCCAGTCGTCGCTCCACTCCTGGTTGTGCGCCGACAGGCCCTTGTCCTTGGACTCGGTCGCGACCTTCGTGAAGAGGTCCTTGATGGTCTGGTTGGTCGCGAGGTCCTTGGGCGTGCCCGTCGACTCCTCGTACGGGTTGGCGATCTGACCGACCATGGCCTGGTAGGTGCCCTCGGAGCTGTCGTACCAGGCGACCTTGCCGCCGGACTTCTGCACGAAGTCCTCGCCGACGGAGAAGTACTTGTCCCAGGTGGAGTCCGCGCCGCCGAGCAGCTCGGCGACCTTGTCGGGATCGGACGGCAGGCCGTACTTCGCGAACAGGTCCTGGCGGTAGCAGATGGCCTCCGGGCCGATGTCCGTGCCGTAGCCGAGGAGCTTGCCGTCGGGCGCGGTGGCCTGCGCCGTCTTCCACTGGAGCCAGCGGTCCTTGAGGGAGTCGTCCGTCAGGTCAGTGAACTTGTTCTCGTACTGGAGCACGATCGGCATCCAGTCGACGTCGACGGCCTGGACGTCGGCGAGGCCGGCGCCGCCCGCGGCGAGCTTGGTCGTGAAGTTGTTCTTCGCGTCGTCCGAGGTCGCGGCGATCGTCTGCTTGATCGTGACGTTCGGGTGCGCCTTCGTGTACTCGTCCAGGAGGTCCTGGGTGTAGCCGAAGTTGTTGAAGGTCGCGACGGTGAGCGTGATCTTCTCGTTCGGGTCCTGCGTCTTGGCGTCGGACGAGCCGGACGAGCCGGACGAGCACGCGGTCAGGGCGAGCGCGAGGGTCGCCACGCCTGCGCCGACCGCGAGGGCGCGGCGGCGGGGGCGAGACGGGCGGAGATGCGTCAACACGGTGACTCCCTTGTCTGGGCCGTGACCGACCAGGAGCGGTCGGTCGCTGGTGCGCCCCGAGCGGGTCGGAGCGGGATCTGAGACGTGGCAGCGCTTCCACCCCGGTTGTGGGAGCGCTTCCAACGTGCGGGGATCACCGTGGCCCTTCGGCGGTGCCGATGTCAACCCTCTGCTGCGGTGGAAACGCTCCCATGACGCGTTAGCGCAGGTCAGGACGTTGCGCCCTCGATCGCCGTACCCAAATCGTTACGTCGCGGACCGTCGTCGTGACCGTCTTGCGACCTGGCCCGAGCCGCCCCCGACACGGCGGCCCCGACCCGGTGCGTACCCTGGGTGCGTGCCTGCGATGAGCGACCTGTTGACCGAGGACGTCGACCTCACCCCGGCGGACGCCGAGTGGCTGCACCTCCTGGTGGGGGACTGGCAGGTGGTGTCGGACCTCGCGTTCGCGGACCTCGTGCTGTGGGTCCCCACGCAGGACGGCAGCTTCGTCGCCATCGCCCAGTGCCGTCCGAGCACGGGGGCGACCGTCCACTACGACGACATCGTCGGCAGCCGTCCGCCCGAGGGCCAGCTCCCGCAGCTCGCCCGTGCCCTCGCCGAGAGCGAGATCAACCGCGCCCGCGAGCCCCGGTGGCTCGGTGCGTACGCGGTGCGGGAGGAGGCGATCCCGGTCGTGCACGAAGGGCACGCGATCGCCGTCCTCGCCCGGCAGACCAACCTCGGGTCGGGGCGCACGCCCAGCCGGCTCGAGCTCAACTACGTCGAGGCGGCCGACGACATCGTCGCCATGATCGCCCGCGGCGAGTACCCCTCGCGAGGCGCGGCCACCGGCCAGCGCCGCGGCGCACCCCGCGTCGGCGACGGGCTCCTGCGGCTCAACTCGGAGGGTGAGGTCCTCTACGCGAGCCCGAACGCCCTGAGCTGCTTCCACCGCCTCGGCATCATCGGCCCGCTCGTGGGCCGTGCGCTCGTCGAGATCACCACCGACCTCATCGAGCACCAGGACAACACGACCGTCGACGAGTCCATGCCGCTCGTCGTGACCGGCCGCGCCCCCTGGCGCACGGAGATCGAGGCGCGTGGCGTCACGCTGTCGCTGCGGGCGCTGCCCCTCACCGAGCACGGCCAGCGCATCGGTGCCGTGCTCCTGTGTCGCGACGTCACCGAGCTCCGGCGACGCGAGCGCGACCTCATCACGAAGGACGCGACGATCCGCGAGATCCACCACCGGGTCAAGAACAACCTCCAGACCGTCGCCGCGCTCCTGCGGCTCCAGGCGCGCCGCATGAACGTCCCCGAGGCCCGCGAGGCGCTCGAGGAGGCCATGCGCCGCGTGGCCACCATCGCGATGGTCCACGAGAGCCTCTCGCAGACGCTCGACGAGGAGGTCGAGTTCGACGACATGGTGAGCCGGGCGCTCCGGCTCGCCGCTGACGTCGCGTCCGCCGGCACCAGCGTGCGGACCGTGCGCGAGGGCGGGTTCGGGCTCATCCCCGCCCAGGACGCGACCCCGCTCGCGCTCGTCCTCACCGAGCTCGTCACGAACGCCGTCGAGCACGGGTTCGTCGGGCGGTCCGTCGGGACCGTCGAGATCATCGCGGAGCGCGCCGAGCGCAGCCTCGCGGTGACCGTGCGGGACGACGGCACCGGTCTCCCCGACGGCAAGGGGCCCATGACCGGGCTCGGGACCCAGATCGTCAACACCCTCGTCACGAACGAGATGGGCGGCACCATCGAGTGGACCCCGCGCCCCGAGGGCGGGACGTCCGTGCGCCTCGAGGTGCGCCTGCGCGTGGGCAAGAGCGTGCCGGGCGCCCTCTGAGGCACCCTGGAGCTCGCCGCCTGGACACGCCGAAGGCCGCCACCCTCGACGGGGCGGCGGCCTTCGGTGCGGCTCGGGTCAGCCGGCGCGGCGGGCGCGCGCGGTGCGACGCTTCAGCGCGCGGCGCTCGTCCTCGGACATGCCGCCCCAGACACCCGCGTCCTGGCCGGACTCGAGAGCCCACTTCAGGCACGTGTCGACGACGTCGCAACGACGGCAGACGGCCTTCGCCTCTTCGATCTGCTGCAGTGCGGGACCGGTGTTGCCGATCGGGAAGAAGAGCTCCGGGTCCTCGTCGAGGCACGCGGCACGGTGACGCCAGTCCATCTCAGCTCCTTGGAAGAACAGGGAACGACACGCTTCACGGGCGCGGACCATCGGGGACAGGTTGTGTCTTCGAGGTGTGTCCTCGCGGCCAGGCGGGCCGGCGGGACGGCGCGAGCGTCAGCGGAGTTCCAGCGGGTTTGTTTGCTCTGGTATCAAGTGTGCGCGGTCGACGGCCGTCTGCACAAGGGTTACGGAATGGTTTCTGTCGCGTTGCGCGGAGACCTTCCTCACAACAGCGCGTGTCTCCGCATCCCTGCGGCGCGTCTCCGAGGCTGTCGGACGGCCCCGGCACCCGGGCGCTGCCGTGACTGCGCGAGAATCAGTGGCGTGAGCACCCCACGACGTCCCCGCACCGACGCGTCCGGCCCGTCCTCCCGCCGGCGTGCGGACGGTTCGCCCGTGGACCGGGCACCCGCGGACCCGGTCGCCGCCGCGGCAGAGCCGGAGGCGCCAGGGCCGGACACCGCGGAGACCTCCGGGCGCCGCCCAGGCGTGGTGACGGTCGTCGTCGGCGCGGTGGCGCTCGAGGCGCTGGCGCTGGTCGTGGCGTGCGGCGTCCTGATCGGGGCGTGGGTGACGGGCGGCGTGGACTCCGTCGGCTCGGCCGTCGCGCTCGTCGTGCTCGGGCTGGGCTTCGCCGCGATCCTCGGGGGCTCGGCCCGCGCCCTGCTGCGCCGTCGCCGGTGGGCGCGGTCGCCGATCGTCACCTGGCAGCTCCTCCAGGGGCTCGCGGCGTTCACCGCCGCCGGGCAGTTCTCGGCGGCGGGAGCGCTGGCAGCGTGGTGCGTCGTCGGCCTGTCGGCCGTGGTGGTCGTGCTCCTCCTGACGCGTCCTGCGGTCCGCTGGACGACGGACGGGACCGAGAGCGCGGAGGGCGCGGGCAGCCGCGGACGATCCGGGATCGTCAGATGACCTGACCGCCGGGTGCGTCACGCGTGCCGTCGGGGCCGACCACCACGACCGGGACGGCGTCCCCGGCGCCCAGCAGCACCCCCGCCCCCGGAGCCGGGTCGGCGTCGAGGGTCCAACGGGTGTCGGCGCCCGCGGTCCGGCGTCCCACCGCCGCCCCGAGCACCAGCACGAGACGTCCGACCCGGTCCGGTGCCGCGAGGGCGCCCGTGGTGCGGTGGAGCGCGTCGACCCCCGCGGACAGCGCCAGGACCGCCGCACCGGCCTCGCCGCGGCTCGCCCACGCCGTGTCGACCAGGGTGCGCACCGCGGCGGGTGCCGTGTCCGCGTCGTCGATCACCACCGTGCCGCCGTCACCGGTGAGAGCGGCGGTGAGGGCCGCGACGCCCGCGTCGTCCCATCGCGTCACGACGGCTGCACCGTGCGCGCCGGCGCGGCGCGCGAGCAGGGCGTCGACGGTCGCGACGAGGCGGACCCGCCGACCCTGGACGAGCCTCCCCAGCGCGTGCGAGCGTCCGGACGAGGGCGGTCCGACGACCAGGAGCCCCTGGCCTGCAGGCACGGGGACGCCTGCGGGCGCCGCGGAGGTGTCGGGGTCGCGCCGGTGGGCGAGGAGCGGAGCGTCACCAGCGTCCGCACCGCCACCGGCGCCCGGACCACCACCGTGTCCCGTCCCGGGTCCCCTCCCGTGGACACCGCGGTCGCGCACCTCGCCGGCGGGCACGACGTCCGCCTGCGCGACCTGGCACGCGCTCGCACGCCCTGCGGTGAGGCAGGCTCCCCGGCCGGGCAGCGCCCGGCGGCCGGCGAGGTCGGCCGGCATCCCCAGCAGGAGGTCGTCGTGCCGGTCGCCCGTGCCCAGGACGACGACCGTGCCCGCGACGAGCCCGCGCGGCGTCGTGGCGGCGACGGCGAGCCGGCGCGGCCGCTCCAGGACCGCGTCGAGCGGCGCGCTGTCGCCGCCAGTGGGGCACGCGACGAGCGCGGCCCGCCAGCGTTCGACGCCGTCGACGACGACGAGCGGCGGGACCGTCCCGCCGGGTGCGGCGTCCCGGGGGTCGGCGGAACGCAGCAGGAGCCGGGCGCCGCGGGACGCCTCGCGCAGGTCGGCGACGACGACGTCGGGCCGTCCGGCGAGGTCCGCCCAGTCCGCGTGGTCCGTGGCGAGCACGACCGCGGTGGCCCCTGGTCGTGCGAGGTGGGCGGCGACGGTCGTCCGCAGCGTGGTGGTGCGCCCCGAGCGTGGCGGGCCGGCGACGACGAGCGGCCCGCTCGCGGGGTCCCACCGGAGGGCGTCGAGACGTTGCTCCGCCACGACGTCGACGAGCCCGAGCGCGAGCGCTGCGGTAGGTCCCGCAGTGAGCCCCGCAGCGGGACCGTTGCGAGCGGTCGTGGCCTCGTGGTCGTCGCGCGGGAGCGTCGCGGCGCGCAGCGGATGGGGGAGCGGCGGGGCCCACGGTCGTCGCGGGCGCGGCATCCCTGCGGCGGCCGCGCGGCACGCGGCGACGAGAGCCTCGGCCACCGGGACGGCGGCGTCGGGTCCCGACGCGGGTGCCGCGCCCCACGCGGGCGCGCGCCGCACACCGTCGTCACCGGGTGCGCTGCCCGCGTGCGCGGCCTGGAACGGTTCGGGGGCTGCGGCGCCCCGGCGCAGGATCGCGCGTCCCGGGACGGTCTCGAGGAGCGCGGCGTCCGGGACGCCGAGCGTGTCGTAGGAGTCGGCGGGGTCGGACGTGCGGAGCGCGACCCGCAGGGAGACGTTGGCGCGGACGTCGGCGGACACCGCGCCCGCGGGACGCTGTGTCGCGAGCACGAGGTGGATTCCGAGCGACCGTCCCTGCGCGGCGATGCGCAGCAGGCCGGGGAGCAGGTCGGGCAGGTCGTCGGCGAGCGCGCGGAACTCGTCGACGACGACCACGAGCCGCGTGAGACGGCCCTCGTCGGTGTCGAGGGCGGTGTCGAGGCGGGTCAGGCCGGCGGCGGCGAGCAGACGCTCGCGGCGGTGGACCTCGGTCCGCAGGCCGGCGAGCGCTCGGGCGGCCTCGTCGGCGTCGAGGTCGGTCACGCGCCCGACGACGTGCGGCAGGTCGGCGCACGCGCCGAAGCTCGCACCTCCCTTGAAGTCGACGAGGGCGACCGCGACGTCCTGCGGCGAGTGCCGCAGTGCGAGCCCGAGCACGAGCGTCTGCAGGAGCTCCGACTTGCCTGAGCCGGTCGTGCCGGCCACGAGCGCGTGCGGGCCGTCGGTGGTGAGGTCGACCTCGACGGGGCCACCCGGCCCCACGCCGAGCACCGTCCGCAGCCCGGCGGGGGGGCGTCGCCACGCGTCGGTGGCGGCCGCGAGCGCCCGTGCGGGATCGATGCCGAGCAGGTGGGTGAGCGACACGTGGTCGGGCAGCCCGGTCGGACCGCCCGGCCGGGGCCGGCCGCTGACGTGGCGGAGGGCGGCCTCGGCGACGTGCGGTGCGATCCCGGGTGCCGGTTCGACACGCTCGGGGGCGGCGCGGGGACGCCAGCGCACGACGGCGGCGTCGACCTCGGCGGTCGCGCACCATGCGGGGACCTGCGCGGACGACCGCAGCAGGAGCAGGACGGCCCGGTCTCCCCGCCGCGACCACGTGCGGGTGGTGGCTGCGAGGGTCGCCGGGCACGGGCGGCGGAGGTCGACGACGAGGAGCGTCCCGGCGGGCACGTCGTCGCGGCGCACGTCGAGGCGTGCCGCGGTGCCCGACCAGCGCAGCCACGCCCAGTCCGCGGACGCGGCGTCGGGGTGGTGCACGACGACGTCCCGGCCGGCGAGCACGGCGGCGAGGACGAGCGTGCGCGCGAGCGCAGCGACGGGACCGGAGGGACCGACGACCGCGAGGTGCGGGCCGAGCGGCCGTCCGGGGACGGCGGGCACGGTCGTGTGGTCCGGCGGCCCGCTCGTCGCCGAGGCGCCCGAGAAGGCGCCCGGCACGGTCCCGGTCCCGGTCCCGGACCCGGACCCGGACCCGGTGCCGGCGGCGGCGGTGTCGAGGAGGGCGCCTGCGACGAGCACCGCAGGGTCGACGAGCACGGCGGGGAGCGCGCCACGCTCGGCGCGGTCGGGGCGCCGCGGCGCGAGCAGGGCGACCGGGCCCAGCAGCCCGAGCAGGGCGAGCCACGGGCGCCCGCTCATCGCGGCGAGGCTCACGGCGCCCGCGGCCGGTGCGAGGGCGGTCGCCCACGTGGCCGGGGACGTGAGCCGGGCCCGGTGGTCGGGCGTCGCCTCCGGCACGCCCGGGCCGGGCGGGGTCGCGCGCTGCGCCGGCACGCCGGCGTGCACCGGCCCGCGGAGCACGACGACGTTCCCGTCGACGTCAACCGCACGGCCGGCGCGCCACCGGCGGGGACGACCGGTCCACCACGGTCCGCGTGCGCGCGCGCCCGCGCCGAGCCAGCGACTCGTCCGCGTGGCGCGCACGACGACGTGGTGTCGGCGCGGGTGCACGCGCAACCCGAGCGCGGCGGCGCTGCCCGGGCCCACCGGGTGGAGCGTGCCCGCGTCGGGGCCGGCGACGACGGCGAGGTGCGCGGGTGCGTGGAGCAGCGCGGTGTCGGGCGACGGCTCGTGCGGACCGTCTGCGGCGCGGCGCGGGCGCTGCCGGGGTGCGGTGTGCAGCGTCGCGCCGCCGACGAGGGGCGGGACGCCGACGGGGTGGGTGTCGGGCAGGGCGCGGCCGTCGACGTGGAACGTCGCGCGGGCGAGCTCGGGCCGCAGGAGCAGGTGTGCGAGCGCGGCACGGACCTCCGCGACGCTCGCCCCGACGGGTAGGAGGACGTCCTCGCCGGGCGTGACCTCGACACGGACGGTGCCGGCGGCCGCCCCCCGGTGGGGACGAGGGTCGGCGCGGGACGAGGGCGGGGACGGCGCGAGCACCCGCCGATCGTGCCGCGTGGTGGCGCCCGGGACGCCGACGACGCCGTCCGCGGGGAGGACCCCGTGGACGGCGTCGTCGGGCACCGGCCTGTGGACGAGCCCGTCATTCGACGGCGAGCGCCGCCACGGGAGGTGTGCGTGCCGCGCTGCGACCGGGCACGACGGAGGCGGCGAGCCCGGCGGCCACGGCGACCACGAGCACCGTGCCGAGCGTCACCCACGGGATGCCGACCCGGACGCCCCCCGTGGACGCCAGGGCGGCGCCGGCCCCCGCCCACCCGTACGCGGTGCCGAGGACGAGCCCGGTGACCGTCCCGACGACGGCGATCAGCATGCCCTCCTGCGCGAGCATCCACCTCAGCCGCCCGCGGGTGAGGCCGAGCGCGCGGAGGGTCGCCGACTCGCGGCGCCGCTCGATCACGGAGAGCGAGAGCGTGTTCGCGACGCCGATGATCGCGATGACGACGGCCACGGCGAGCAGCCCGAGGACGATCCGCAGGAGCGTGTCGATGACGTCCTGCGTGCCCTCGCGCTCGGCCGCGAGGCCGCTGACGCCTGCGTCGATCCCGGCGTCGGACAGGACCTGCTGCACGTCCGAGACGACGTGCGCGGCGCCGGCGTCGTCCCCGACGCGGATCCATGCGGTGGTGGTGACCGCGTCGGGAGCGATGCGGCGCAGTGTCGCCGCGGTGACGTAGACGCCGCCGGCGGGCGCGCGGTCGGCCGCACGGGCCGCGAGGTGGACGACGGGCCCGGTGGCGGTCCCGTCGGTGCCCACGGGGCGCAGGCCGACGCCGGCGGCATCCTCCCCGTCGGTGGGCGGCGACCACACCCACGGGGTGCGGCTCACGACGACCGTCCGGTCGTCGAGACCGTCGAGCAGCGCAGTGTCGCGCAGCGCCCGCTCCGCGGTCGCGCGGTCGACCCCGAGGACGAGCGTCTGCTCGGAGTCGGACGACGTCCTGCCGTCGGGCGCGGCCACGGCCATGGTGGCCGTCGTGACGGGGGCGACCGCCACCACCCCGTCGACGGCGGCGATCCGTCGGAGGACGTCCGCGGGGAGGCTCGGGGTCCCGGCGGTGCCGTCGCCGTAGGCGTCGACCTCGATGTCGTACGGGTAGACCCCGTCGAGCGACGTCGCGAGGGAGCGGCTCGCGGTGGCGGCGCCCACCGACATGGTGGCCACGAGGGTGACGCCGATGAGGAGCGCGGTCGCCGTGGCGGTGGTGCGCCGGGGGTTGCGCAGCGTGTTCGCGGCGGCGAGCCGCGACGCGGGCCCGAACCGGCCGAGCAGGTGCCCGGCGGCGTGGACCACGTGCGGCATCCAGAGGACGGCGCCGACGAGGACGCCGACGAACGACAGCGTGCCGCCGAGGAAGGCCGCCGCGAGGCCCGCCTGCGGTGCTCCGGCGTACCCGGCGACGACGCCGAGCGCCATGAGGCCACCGCCGCCGAGCACCAGGAGGAGCGACCCGGCGAGGCGGGATGCGCCGGCCTTCCGGTCGACGTGCGGGGCGTCGGCGGGACGCAGCGCCACGAGGGGCGCGACGCGGGTCGCGGCGCGCGCGGGGACGAGGCTCGCGACGACCGTCACGAGAGTCCCGACGACGACGGGCACGAGGACGGACGCGACGCTGGGCGTGACGGCGGCGGGCAGCGGCAGGTCGGTGTGCGCCTGCGCGACCACGAGGGCGAGCTGCCCGAGCAGGTAGCCGGCGGCGACGCCGGCACCGGAGGCGACGAGGCCGAGCAGCGCCGCCTCGCCGACGACGGCCGCGGCGACCTGCCCGCGGGTGGCGCCGACGCAGCGCAGCAGCGCGAGCATGCGGGTGCGCTGCGCCACGAGCACCTGGAACGTGTTGGCGATGACGAGGGCGGCGACGAGCAGCGAGATCGCGGCGAACGTGAGCACGACCCCGGTGAACGCGTCGGTGCCACCGGTGAGCCGTGACGCGTTGGACTGCGCGACCTCGGCACGCGTCCGGACCTCCGGGTCGGGCAGCACGGACGCGAGCGCGCGCGTGAGCTCCGCGGGGGTCGTGCCGGGCGCGGTGGCGACGGCGAGCGTGAAGACTGCGCCCTCGCCGTCGAGCGCGCGCCAGCGGTCGAGCAGGGCCGGGTCGACGACGGCTGCGCCGCCGGTGTCGCGGAACGCGCCGTGCGGGTCGTCGACGGTCCCGGTGACGGTGAGGTCGACCGGCGTTCTGCGCCCGGTGCCGTCGGAGGTCCCGTCCGAGGTGGTGTCCGCGGGCGGTGTCACGGTGACGGTGCCGCCCACGTCGACGCCGAGCTGCGCGGCGAGGTGCACGGGCAGCGCGACCTCGCCCGGAGCGGTGGGCAGGCGCCCGGACGCGACGGTCTGGGGGTCGAGGTCGGGGGACGTGGCGGTGCCGACCGTCGCCTGGGAGACGGTCCGGTCGCCGGCCTGGTACGCGATCGTGGTGTCGGCCACGGGGTCTGCGGCCCGCACCTGCGGGAGGGTGCGGACGCGCGTCAGCGTGGCGGGGTGCACGCCGGTGCCGCTCGTCCACTCGGCGACCATGTCGGCCTGCCCGTAGCGGGCGGCGGCGGCGTCCGTGAACGCCCGCTCGATGACGTTCCCGGTCAGCAGGGTCACGCACACGAAGGCGCTGCCGAGCAGGATCGCGACGCCCGCGGCGGCCAGCCTGCCGGCCGAGCGGCGCATCTCGGCGAGGGTGACGGCGAGCATCAGCGCACCACCTCGGGCGTCGCGTCGGCGAGCGAGCGCAGCGCGTCGAGCCCCGCGAGGGCGGCCTCGGGGGTGGGGTCGTCGATGTCGCCGGCGATGCGTCCGTCGGCGATGAGGAGCACGCGGTCGGCGTAGGCGGCGGCGGACGGGTCGTGGGTGACCATGACGACGGTCGTGCCGAGCTCGCGCACGGACCGGCGCAGGAAGCTCAGCACCTCGGCGCCCGCACGCGTGTCGAGGTTGCCGGTGGGCTCGTCGGCGAACACCACGTCCGGCTTGCCGACGAGCGCGCGGGCGATGGCGACGCGCTGCTGCTGCCCGCCGGACAGCTCGCCGGGACGGTGGGCGAGGCGCTGCCCGAGGCCGAGGGTCTGCACGAGGACGTCCAGCCACACGCCGTCGACGTCGCGGCCGGCGAGGTCGAGGGGGAGCAGGATGTTCTGCCGCGCGGTGAGCATCGGCAGCAGGTTGAACGACTGGAAGACGAAGCCGACGCGGTCGCGCCGCAGCAGCGTGAGGGCCTTGTCGTCGAGCGCGGTGAGGCGGGTCGACCCGAGGTCGACCGTGCCGGAGGTGGCGTCGTCCAGCCCGGCGAGCAGGTGCATCAGGGTCGACTTGCCCGAGCCGGACGGCCCCATGATCGCCGTGAAGGCTCCTGCGGCGATGGTGACGTCGACGCCGTCGAGCGCACGCACGGTCGCCTCGCCACGGCCGTAGGTCTTGGTGAGGCCCGTGGCGGTGACGGCGCTCGCGCTGCGCGTCGCGCCCGTGGCCACGGCGGTGCCGCCGGTGGCCGGGTGCCCGGGGGAGGGGGACTTCAGGGTGTCCACGGTGATGCTCCGTCCAGAAGGTGGGGAGTAGGTCGTGACCCCAACCTAGGGACGCGCTGTGCGGGGCCGCGTCGCCCGGTGGACCGGTCCTGCGGCGTCGCGTGTCCACCCCCGGTCGTACACGCGGTGCCCGCGGGTCGTACGTCGGGGGGTCAGGAGCCGGGGCGGACCAGGCCGGTCTCGTACGCCGTCACGACGGCCTGGACGCGGTCGCGGGCGCCGAGCTTGGCGAGCACGCGGCCGACGTGCGTCTTCACGGTCGCCTCCGCGACGAACAGGTCGGCCGCGATCTCCTGGTTGGAGCGTCCGCGGGCCATGAGCACCAGCACCTCGCGCTCGCGGTCGGTGAGGGCGGCGAGGAGGCCCGCGGCGCCGGCGTCGGGTGCGGCGGGGAGCGCGGTGGCGAGGTGCTCGAGGAGCCGCCGGGTGGACGACGGCGCGATGACGGCGTCGCCCGAGTGGACGGTCCGGATCGCGTCGAGCATCTCCTCCGGCGGCGCGTCCTTGAGCAGGAACCCGCTCGCGCCGGCCCGGACGGCCTCGACGACGTACTCGTCGAGGTCGAAGGTCGTGAGGACGACGACGCGCGGCCGGGGTCCGAGCGCGGTGAGCCGGGCGGTCGCGGTGAGGCCGTCGACGCGGGGCATGCGCACGTCCATGAGGACGACGTCGACGTCGCGGCCGGCCAGCACCTGGAGCGCCTCAGCGCCGTCGGACGCCTCGGCGACGACCTCGAGGTCGGGCTGGGAGTCGATCACCATGCGGAACCCGGCGCGCACGAGCTGCTGGTCGTCGACGAGCGCGACCCGCACCGGCGCCGGGGGTGCGGCGCCGGGGCTCGTCGGCGTGCTCGGGCTGGTCGGGCTGGTCATGGTGCCGCGGACTCTACCGTCGGCACCGTCGGCACCGTCGGCACCGTCGGCACCGTCGGCGTCGCTCCGGACGCGTCCGCGTACTGCAGCGGCAGGACGAGCCGGACGGCGAACCCGCCGCCGGGGCGCGGTCCGGTGGTGACGACCCCGCCGAACACGGCGGCGCGCTCGTGCATCCCGAGGATCCCGTAGCCGGGCTCGGCGCCGCCGTCGCTCGCGGCCCCCCGGCCGTCGTCCTGGACGTCGAGGACGAGCTCGGCGCCCCACCGGACGACGACGGTGACGCGGGGGTCCGGGCCGGCGTGCTTGAGCACGTTGGTGAGCGCCTCCTGCGCGACGCGGAACACGGTGAGCCCGGCTCCGGGCGGGAGCTGGCGCGGGGCGCCGACGCGCACGAGCGAGACGCGCGTCCCGGTCGAGCGGACCTGCTCGACGAGGGCGTCCAGGCCGCCGATCCCGGGCTGGGGGGTGCGGGGGGCGTCCGTGCCGGTCGTCGTCCCCGGACCGGGCGCGGGGGTCGCGCCGGCTGTCGTGGTGCCCGTTCCGGCGCCCGCCCCCCGGACCGTGCCGGCGCCCGCGGACGGGCCCCCGCCCGGCGGCCCGGTCCCCGTCGCGTTCGCGGGAGCCGCGTCGTCGGCTCGCAGGACGCCCAGCAGCCTGCGCATGTCGGCGAGCGCGTCGCGCCCGGTCGCGGACACGGTCTCGAGGGCGCGGACGGCGGCGGCGGGGTCGGCGGGGGCGGCGTACCGGCCGCCGTCGGCCTGCGCGATCATGACGGACAGCGAGTGGGCGACGATGTCGTGGAGCTCGCGGGCGATGCGGGCGCGCTCGGCGGCGGCGGCGAGCCGGTTCTGCTGGTCGCGCTCGACCTCGAGGCGTTCGGCGCGGTCCCGCAGCGCGGTGAGCCGTTCGCGGCGTGCCCGGCGCAGCAGGGCGAACGCCCACACGGCGGCGAGCACGACCCACCCGAAGAGCGTGAGCAGGACGGTGCCCGCGACGTCCTCGGGCGCCGCGTACATCGGGGTGACGAGAGCCTGGACCACGACCGGGACGGCGACGACCGACACGGCGAGCGCCGTGCGGTGCGCCCAGACGGGTCCGTGGACGGTGACGCCGTGCAGGGCGAACGGCACGACGAGCGCGGCCGCACCGGCGGCGGCCGGCATCGCGGCGACGGCGACCGCCGCGGCGACGCCGGTCACGGCGAACGACGCGACGGGGGCGGTCCGTCGCCAGGCGAGCGGCGCGCAGAGCAGCACGACGACGCCGAGGTACGTGAAGGGGTCGTGCTGGGAGGTGGTCCCGGCGACGACGGCGGCCACGACGGTCAGGCAGAGCGCGACGACCGCGATGCCGGTGGCGGCGAGCGCGTCGACGGCGACGACGTGGCGCTCGGACCATGCCGTGAGTCGCTCGTTCCAGCCCATGGTGCCCAGCCTAGGATCGGTGGCGGCGCCGGGTCGTCCACCGGTGGTCGGGTTCGTGGTGGTCCGGGGTCGTCCTGAGGGAGGATCACGAGGGGCCGATCGACCGGTGTCGGGGACGGTTCGATGCTCTAGCATGGGCGAATGACCAACGTATTGCTGGCTGAGGATGACACGGCGATTGCCGAGCCTTTGGCCCGCGCCCTGACCCGCGAGGGGTACGACGTCGTCGTGCAAGGCACCGGCCAAGGTGCGATCGACTCCGCTGCGACGGCCGACATCATCGTCCTGGACCTCGGTCTGCCCGACATGGACGGTCTCGACGTGGCGCGTGCGGTCCGCGCCCAGGGGCTCACCACGCCGGTGCTGGTCCTCACGGCTCGCGCGGACGAGGTCGACCTCGTCGTGGGGCTCGACGCCGGTGCGGACGACTACGTGACGAAGCCGTTCCGGCTCGCCGAGCTGCTGGCGCGCGTGCGGGCGCTGCTGCGCCGCACGCACGGCGAGACGTTCGACGAGGAGGAGCTCGTCGCCCAGGACGTGCGCGTGGACGTCGCCGCGCACCGCGCCTTCCAGGCGGACCGCGAGCTGCACCTGACCACCAAGGAGTTCGACCTGCTGCGCGTGCTCGTGCAGAGCGCGGGCACCGTCGTCGTGCGCGACACCCTCATGCGCGAGGTGTGGGGCGCCGAGCCGGTCGGGTCGACCAAGACGCTCGACATGCACGTGTCGTGGCTGCGCCGCAAGCTCGGTGACGACGCGAACTCGCCGCGCTACGTGTCGACGGTCCGTGGTCTGGGCTTCCGGTTCGAGACGGGCGCCGGCTGAGCCGTCGGTGGAGCACGGGCGAGCAAGCGACCTCACGGCACCGGGTGGGTGACACGTGCGTCAGCGCATGATCCAGGCCACCGTGGCGGCGATCACCGTCGCGGTGCTGCTCCTCGGCTTCCCCCTGGCGTTCTTCGGGGCGCAGTACGTCCACGACAACGAGCTGGACGCGTTGGCGCAGCGGACGCAGGCGCTCGCCCGCTCGGTCGACCGCGCGCAGGAGCGCGGCGAGGACGTGCCGGAGGCGAGCCTGCGGGTCGCTGCCGGTGACGGCGACAACGGGACGCCCGCGTTCGTCGTGGTGGTCGTCAACGGGGAGCGCATCACCTACGGCGACGAGGTCACGGGCAAGGCCGAGCGCAGCGCGGTGCACAGCGACGCCGGCGCCCTGGTGGTCCTCCGCGCGTCGTACTGGGCGGTCTACTGGCAGAGCATGCGGATCGTCCTGTTCGTCATCGCGGCGGCGGTGGTGGCGTTCGCGGCGGGGATCGCGATGGCGGTCGTGCAGGCGAACCGTCTGTCCGCGCCGCTCGTGTACCTGGCGGCGTCGGCCGAGCAGCTCGGGTCGGGGCAGGTGCGCCCGCAGGTCGCGGAGTCCGGCGTCGAGGAGATCGACCTCGTGGCGGCGGAGCTGGCCCGCACCTCGGAGCGGCTGGCGAGCCGGATGGCGACCGAGCGGCAGTTCGCCGCGGACGCGTCGCACCAGCTCCGCACGCCCCTCACGGCGCTGTCGATGCGCCTCGAGGAGATCTCGCTCGCCTCCGACGACCCCGACGTCCAGGAGGAGGCACGCATCTCGCTCGAGCAGGTGGAGCGCCTGGTCACGGTCGTCGACGACCTGCTCACCCGGTCCCGGCGGGCCCAGGGCGGCACGACGGAGGCGATCCGGCTGCGCGAGGTGACGCGGCAGCAGGACGAGGAGTGGGGGCCGGTCTTCGAGCGCGAAGGGCGCCGGCTCGTCGTCGACGTCCCGGCGGACACGTACGTGCTGGCGACCCCCGGCGGGCTGGCGCAGGCGCTCGCCACGCTCGTCGAGAACTCGTTGACGCACGGTGGCGGCACGACGACGGTCCGGTCCCGCGGGTCGCGGTCGGGGTCCGTCGTGATCGAGGTGGCCGACGAGGGCGACGGCGTGCCCGACGACCTCGCGGGCAGCATCTTCGAGCGGGAGGTCACGTCGGGCAAGGGCACCGGGCTGGGTCTGGCGCTGGCCCGCGACCTCGTCGCGGCGGACGGCGGTCGCCTGGAGCTCTCGCAGCGCCGCCCGGCGGTCTTCTCGATCTTCCTGTCGGGGGTCCCGCACACGCTCGACCCGAGCGTCGTGCTGCCCGCCGGTGCGACGGTGTCGAGCGCGCGGTTCAGGCCGCGGCGCTCGAAGCGCCGGTGAAGATGAACTTGCGGTACATGAGGTAGCGGAAGACCGTGCCGAGCCCGAGACCGATGACGTTGGCCCAGATGTTCTGCGCGAGCTGGCTGTCCTGGTCGAGCACGTGGATGCCGAACCAGAGGCACAGGACCGAGATGGCCATGCCGCCCACGTTGACGAGGACGAACCCCAGCAGCTCGCGGCCGCGCTCCTGCGTCTTGTGCTCGGAGAACGTCCAGTAGCGGTTGCCGATCCACGCGAAGATCGTCGCGAGCGTCACCGAGATCGCCTTGGCGGTGCCCTGCTTGGTCCCGAGCACCTCGCCCGGCCCGAAGACGAGGAGGTTGAAGAGCCCGGCGTCGATGACGAACGCGAGCCCGCCCACCATGCCGAAGCGCAGCAGCTCGGTGATCCGCGCGCCGATGCCGTGCCGGACGGTGGACTCGGCGGCGGCGAGCTCGGCGTCCGAGACCTCCCGCGCGGCGACGTCGGCGACACGGGCGCCGTCGGGCAGCTCGGTGGGCAGCTCGGCGGGCTCGATCATGGGACGGGAGAGTAGCGCACCGACCTGGACGAACCCGCGCCGGCCGCCGGGGTCCGGGCGGGCCGCCGGCACCTGGGCCGTCGTCGGATACCCTCGTGTCCCGTGGCAGCACCAGTGATAGCAGTGGTAGGTGGCGGGCAGCTCGCGCGCATGATGGCCCCCGCGGCGGGTGAGCTCGGGGTCCGTCTGCGCGTCCTCGTGGAGTCCCCGACGTCGTCGGCAGCGCAGGTCGTGGTGGAGTCCCGGACGGGCGCCGCGGCGGACGAGGACGCGGTGCGTGCCCTGGTGGTGGGGGACGGTGCCGACGGTGTCGATGCGGCGGACGTCCTGACGTTCGAGCACGAGCACGTGCCGAACGCGCTCCTCGAGGCGCTCGGCGCCGAGGGCGTCTCCGTGCAGCCGGGGCCGGCGGCCCTCGTGCACGCGCAGGACAAGATCGTGATGCGGACCCGGCTCACCGACCTGGGCCTGCCGTGCCCGCGGTGGGCCGCCCTCCCGTCGGACGTCGTCGCGGGGCCCGCCGCGCTGGGCGCCTTCCTCGCCGAGGTGGCGGAGCCGGGTGCCGAGGTCGTGGTCAAGACGAGCCGCGGCGGGTACGACGGCAAGGGCGTCCGGCTGGTCGACGCGGCCGACGGCGCGGACGACTGGTTCGCCGCCGCGGCGGACGGCGGCCCCGCCCTCCTCGTCGAGGAGAAGGTGCCGTTCACCCGGGAGCTCGCGGTGCTCGTCGCGCGGCGTCCGTCGGGCGAGGTGCGCACCTGGCCGGTCGTCGAGTCGGTCCAGGTCGGCGGCGTGTGCGCCGAGGTGGTCGCGCCTGCGCCGGACCTCGACGACACCCTGGCCGCCGAGGCCACGCGGGTCGCCGTCGCCGTGGCCGAGGGGCTCGGCGTGACCGGTGTGCTCGCGGTCGAGATGTTCGAGGTGCCGGGCGTGAACGGGCCGCGCGTCCTCGTCAACGAGCTCGCGATGCGCCCCCACAACTCGGGCCACTGGACGATCGACGGGTCCGTCACGAGCCAGTTCGAGCAGCACCTGCGGGCGGTGCTGGACCTCCCCCTCGGCGAGACCGCGCCGGTCGCCCGCTGGACCGTCATGGCGAACGTCCTCGGCTCGAGCCTCGACGCACTGACCGACGCCCTGCCCGCGGTGCTCGCCGCCTACCCCGAGGCGCGCGTCAACCTGTACGGCAAGGACGTGCGTCCCGGGCGCAAGCTCGGGCACGTGAACGTCAGCGGTGACGACCTCGACGAGGTCCGCCGTCGTGCCGCGGGCGCCGCCGCGCTCCTGCGCGGCGAGAACCCCTGAACCCCTGATCCGAGCACACCGTCACACCACCCGGGAGCAGCACATGAGCGAGCCCACCGTCACCGACCGGACGGACTCCGTCCCCGCCGCGCCGCTCGTCGGCATCGTCATGGGGTCCGACTCCGACTGGCCGGTGATGCAGGCCGCGGCCGACGCGCTCGCCGAGCTCGGAGTGCCCGTCGAGGTCGACGTCGTCTCCGCGCACCGCATGCCGCTCGACATGATCGAGTACGGCCGCACGGCCGCCGCCCGCGGGCTGCGCGTGATCGTCGCCGGTGCGGGCGGTGCCGCGCACCTGCCGGGCATGCTCGCCGCGGTGACGTCGCTGCCGGTCGTGGGCGTGCCGGTGCCGCTGGCCCACCTGGACGGCATGGACTCGCTGCTGTCGATCGTGCAGATGCCCGCGGGCATCCCGGTCGCGACGGTGTCCGTCGGCGGGGCACGGAACGCCGGACTCCTGGCCGCGCGCATGCTGGCTGCCGGCACGGACGACGACGCGGTGGCGCTCCGTGGCCGCCTCGACGCCTTCCGGGACGACCTCGAGGCGCAGGCCAAGGCCAAGGGCGCCCGCCTCCGCGCGGCGCGCGCCGGGAAGGTCGGCTTCACCGCCTGACCGTGCCGGGGGGCGTCAGCCCACGCCCGCCGCCTTGAGCGCGGCGTCGCACTGCGCCTTCGTGGTCGGCAGGTCGGCGGCCGACAGCGGTGTTCCTTCCATCCCCGTGACGAGCCGCTTGCCCCCCGTCGCTCCTGCGCCCCCCGTGCGCTTCGGGGTCGGCGTGGCGGACGGAGCGGTCGACGTCGTCGCACCCGTCCCGCTCTTCTTCGGCGTCGTGATGTCGCCGAGCGGCTTGTCGTGGGCGATCTTGTCCCACAGCGCGGCCGCCGCGGCGGCCTGCCACACCACCCGGTTCTCGTCGTACGGGTCGGCACCCCACGGCACGGTCCGGAACGTGATCGCGGCGGTGTCCAGGTTGCGCAGGCTGAACCCGAGCCCCGTCATGAAGCTCAGCGACCCGAGGTCGGAGCTCGTGTGCAGCGACCGGGTGACCGCGTCGACGAACTTCAGCATCTTCGGTGTGTCGGTCACATAGCTCTGCGCGAAGAACGTGTTGGCCAGCGAGCCGACCAGGGCCTGCTGGCGGCCGATGCGCGCGGTGTCGCTGCCGTCGGCGATGCCGTGGCGGGTGCGTGCCCAGCTGATCGCGGTCTTGCCCTGGAGGGTCTGCCACCCGGCGGTGAGCTCGAGGTGCGACGCCTGCGGGTCGTCGACGTCCTGCGGGACGCACACGGCGACGCCGCCGAGGGCGTCCACCATGGCGTCGAAGCCGGCGAAGTCCACGACGACGTAGTCGTCGAGGCGGATGCCGGTGAGGTCGCGGACGGTCTGCCAGGTGCAGGCCGCCGCGGCGCCGAAAGACTTCGACTCGTCCCACCCGGCGGCCTGCGCGGTGTCCCAACCGCGTGCGAACGCCTCGTTGAACATGGCGTACGAGCTGGCGACGGTCCGGACCGCGCCCTTCTTGTCGAGCTGGCACGACGGCAGCGCGACCATCGTGTCCCGCGCGATCGAGACGACGTCGATGCGCTTCCGGTTCGCGGCGACGTGCATGACCATCGCGGTGTCGGACCGCTGGGCGTTGCCCTGCAGCGCCTGGTCCTTGGTGACGGTGTCGTTGTCGCCGCCGCGCCAGTCGCTGCCGAGGACGAGGATGTTGAGGTCCTTGCCGGCGGCGGCGTCCTGCGGGTCGGCGGGCGACCGGGCGGCGTCGGGTCGCGGTGCGGCGGCCTGCTCCTTGAGCCAGTCGATGTTCTGGGTGTCGACGTTGCCCTGGAAGTGGCGGGCCAGGCCGTAGGAGAGCCCGCCCGCCGACGCGAGCACCGCGACCGCAGCGAGGCCGACCCACCGGGCCACCGCGTGCGACCGCTGTGCCGCTCGGTGGCGTGGCGGACGCACGACGTTCCCCGTGGGCGACTCCACCCGGCGAATTTTAGGCGCCCGGGACCGTCACGGCACCCGGAGGGTGTCGCTCCGGACACGCCGACGGTGCTGGTCAGCCCTGCGACGCCGCCGTGATGGCCGCGTCGCACTGCGCCGCCGTGGTGGGCAGGTCGCCCGCGGCCAGCGGGTCGCTGTCCATCCCGGTGACGACCCGCTTCGGGGTCGCGGCCGCCGGCTTCTTCGTGGGCGCGGTGGTGGTCGTCGTGCCGGACGAGGCGGTCCTCGAGGCCGTGGGCTTCGAGGACGCCGTCGACGCCGTGTCGCCGATCGGCTTGTCAGCGGCGACCTTCGCCCACAGGGCGGCGGCCCGGTCGGTCTGCCAGCCGACCTTGCCCCGGTGCGCGCTGTCCACCGGGTAGTAGTAGAACGGCACGGTCCGGAACGTCACGTTCGACATGTCGAGGTGGCGCAGGCTGAAGCCGAGCCCCGTCATGTACCCGATGGACCCGATGTCGGAGCTGGTGTGGAGCGACTTCGTCACCGCGTCGACGAACGACAGCATGCGGGGCGCGCTGGTGAGGTAGTTCTGCGCGAAGAACTTGTTGACGACGGACCCGACGAGCGCCTGCTGACGTCCGATGCGGGCGATGTCGCTGCCGTCGGCGATGTCGTACCGCGCGCGGGCCCACTTGATCGCGGTCTTGCCGTCGAGGTTCTGCCATCCCGCGTCGAGCACGAGGTGCCCGGCCTTCTTCGAGTCGACGTGCTCGGGGACGCAGACGTCGACGCCACCCAGCGCGTCGATCATGCCCGTGAAGCCCGCGAAGTCGAGCACGACGTAGTCGTCGAGCTCGATCCCGGTCAGGCTCTCCACGGTCTGCCACGTGCAGGCTGCCGCCGCGCCGAACGCCTTGGAGTCGTTCCAGCCGTGCTGCTTGGCGACGTCCCAGCCGTACGCGAACGCGTTGTTGAACATGTCGCCGGACGACGCGTTGGTCGACGCCGTGTTCTTGCTGTCGAGCTGGCAGGCCGGGATGTCGACGATGGAGTCGCGGGGGATCGACACGACCTCCACCCGCTTCCGGTCCGCGGAGACGTGCAGGACCATCGCCGTGTCCGAGCGCTGGGCGTTGCCCTGCGCCCCCTGGTCCTTGACGACGGTGTCGTTCGAGCCGCCGCGCCAGTCGCTGCCCAGCACCAGGATGTTCAGGGCGTTGCCCGCGGCCTGGTCCTCGGGGGTGGCGGCCTTCGCCTTCGCGGCGGCGGTGTGCTGCGGGTGCTTGAGCCAGTCGACGTCCTGCGTGTCGACGTTGTTCTGGAAGTGGCGCGCGAGGCCGTAGGATACACCTCCTGCCGTCGCCAGGACGGCGACCGCGGCGATCGCCACGCCGCGCAGCACCGCGTGCGACCGGCGGGCGGCGAGGTGACGAGGTGGTCGGGCTGCTTCCCCCTGCGGCTCTTCCATCCGGCAGATCGTAGTGCAACCGGGCGCTTGGGACTGATCGGTCTCGACGTCAGCCCTGAGCGGCCTTGATGGCGGCGTCGCACTGCGCCGCCGTGGTGGGGAGGTCGCCCGCCGACAGCGGGCTGTTCTCGCTCCCCGTGACGACCTTCTTCGGGGTGCTCGCCTTCTTGGTCGCCTTCGGCGTGGACGCCGCCTTCGGGGTGCTGGTCGAGGTCTTCGTGCCCCCGGACGACGCCTTGGTCGTCTTCTTCGTCGCGATGTCGCCGATCGGCTCGTCGTGGGCGATCTTGTCCCACATGGCGGCGGCCTGGTCGGTCGTCCAGTCCACCCGGTTGGGGTCCGTGACGTCGTAGTGCCACGGCACGGTCCGGAACGTGACGTTCGACGTGTCGAGGTGGCGCATGCTGAAGCCCAGGCCCAGCAGGAACGAGAAGGACCCGAGGTCGGAGCTGGTGTGCATGGACTTGGTCACCGCGTCCACGAACTTCAGGAGGCGGGGGGAGTCCGTCACATAGTTCTGCGCGAAGAACTTGTTCGAGATCGCGCCGACGAGAGCCTGCTGGCGGCCGATGCGGGCGATGTCGCTGCCGTCGGCGATGCCGTGCCGGGTCCGGGCCCAGCTGATCGCGGTCTTGCCCTTGAGGGTCTGCCAGCCTGCGGAGAGGACCAGGTGCGACGCCCGCGGGTCGTCGATGGCCTGCGGCACGCACACGTCGACGCCGCCGAGGGCGTCGACCACGCCGTCGAACCCGGAGAAGTCGACCACCACGTAGTCGTCGATCGCGATCCCCGTCAGGCTCTCGACGGTCTTCCAGGTGCAGGCGGCGCCGGCGCCGAACGACTTCGAGTCGCTCCAGCCGAGCGACTTCGCGGTGTCCCACCCGTAGGCGAACGCGTTGTTGAACATGTCGTTCGTGTGCGCCGACGCGATGGTCGCGCCCTTGCTGTCGAGCTGGCACCGGGGGATGTCCACGAGCGAGTCGCGGGGGATCGAGACGAAGTCGATGCGCTTCCGGTCGGCCGAGATGTGCATGACCATGGTCGTGTCCGAACGCGCCGTGTCGCCCTGCTTGGCGCCGTCCTTGACGATGCTGGAGTTCGTGCCCCCGCGCCAGTCGCTGCCGAGGATGAGGATGTTCAGCGACTTGCCTGCGGCCGCGTCCTTCGGGTCCGCCTTCTTGGAACCCTGCTTGAGGAAGTCGACGTTCTGCGTGTCGACGTTGCCCTGGAAGTGTCGCGCGAGGCCGTAGGCGCCGCCGCTGACGCACGCGAGCACGGCGACGACGGCGATGCCGATACCGCGGGCGATGCCGTGGGAGCGCAGCCCGCGGAGATGGCGCGGCGGCCGCTTGTCGGTCGTCTTCTCGGGCATGGCGGTGATCCTAGGGGTTCGTGCTGTGGCTGACGTGTGCGGGGGCGGGATGCGGACGGCGGCGGCTCAGCCGGTGCCGTAGCTGCCGGGCTCGAGCGAGCCGTCGGCGACCTGCGCGAAGAACGTGGGGGTCTTGTCGGGGTCGAGCCGGACGCTCGACCCGACGCCACCCGGGCGGTAGTCCGGGTCGGACACGGGCGGCAGGCCGGTGACGCCGTCCTTGCCCTCGGCGTTCTTGAACGCGATCGCCAGGTGGGCGAGGTCGAGCACGTTCATCGACTCGTCCACCGTGAGGACGCCGGTGCCGGCGTCGAGCAGCCCGACCTGCCGCGTCGGCTGGAACAGGAGGGCCGGGTTCTTCACCTTCGCCGAGAGCGCGCCGATGACCTGCTGCTGACGCTGCGCGCGCCCGAAGTCACCGAGCGGGTCCGAGTAGCGCATCCGGGAGAACGCCAGGGCGGTCTTGCCGTCGACGTCGTGGCAGCCCTTCGTCCAGGTCAGCTTGCTCTTCTTGTCCTGGACGCTCCGGTCGTAGCAGAGGTGGACGCCGCCGACCGCGTCCACGACGTCCTCGACCCCGCCGAAGCCGATCTCGACGTAGTGGTCGACGTGCATGCCCGTGAGCTGCTCGACCGTCTTGACGAGCAGGGGCGCGCCGCCCAGCGAGTACGCCGCGTTGACCTTGTTGCTGCCGTGGCCCGGGATCGGGACGTAGGAGTCGCGGGGGATCGAGATGAGCGCGGTCGGGCCCGAGTCGGGGACGTGCAGCACCATGATCGAGTCGGTGCGGGCGCCCGTGGTGTGGTCCTTGACGACCCCGTCCGCGCGCGAGTCGGAGCCCGCGAGCAGGTACGTGGTGCCGGTCGTCCCGGCGCTGCCCGAGAGGGCGTCGACGTGCTGGAGCTTGCCGTTCGCCCACACGGCGAGACCGATCGGCCAGGCGACGAGCGCCGCGACGACCACCACCGCGACGATCCCGGCGACGCGGCCCTTGCGGATCCGGATCCGGCCCGGCCCGGCCGCACCGGCGTCCGGGGTGCCGCCGGGGGCGGCGGGCTCGGTGCGCTGCGGCGGTCGCGTGGACGTCGTGCCCCGTGCGGCACGCTGGACCGTGCGGGACGAGCCGTGCGGGGCGAACGACGGCGGCTGGGCGCTCTGCACGGAGATGCCCTGGCTCGACTGCCGCGTGACGCGCGGCGGCGCGGGCGGTGCCGGCGGGCGCGGCGCCGCACCCGCGGACGTCGCACCGTCGGGACCGACGGTGATGACGTCGTCGGAGCTCGGGCGTGCGGCGCTGTGCCCCTGGGGCGTGAAGCTCGGGGGCGGGGGGCTGACGTCCTGGTTCATGCGCGACCGCCGCACGGCAGGAGGCGCGCCAGGACGCGGGCAGCAGCGCAGGGCGCGCCCATCTCCTGGGCCTCGTCGACGATCACGTCATCGAGGGTAAGCGGGTGCCGTGGGAGGCGTTGCACGACCTCGGCAGGCACGCGGTGGAGGGATTGTGGAGATGCGCCCGCGGGGTCAGCGGCCGAGCCGCAGGGTCGCCTCGGCGCGCTCGCCGTCGACGATCCGCCGCCACCGCTCCGGGTCGTCCTGCTCGGCGGCGGCCGGCGCGCCGGTGACGACGACCGCCGAACCACCCCGCGCCCAGACCCCGACGACGGCCCGGAGGAGGGAGCCCACGAGAGGCCGTGCGTCCACGCCGTGGGGGACGACGAGCACGGTCCGGGCGCCCGCTGCCGTGCCCGAGGCCGGTGCGTCGTCGGCGGTCGCCCAACCGAGCAGCGCTGCGTGCGTCGTGACGCCGGGGTCGGGCCCGTCCGTGGCGCCGCGCGGGCTGACGTCTGAGAGGGCGGGCGCCGCCGGGTCCGTCGGCGGGACCCAGCCGAGCGCGTCGGCGTAGGTCATGACGGCCGCCGCGGCGTCGATCGCGCCCGGCGGGAGGTCGCCGTCGAACCGGCGGGCGAGCGCGGGCAGGCTGACGGCGACCACCTCGGCGCGCGCGGCGGAGCCGGCGGCGGCGTGCGGCGCGCCCGGCCGGTCCGTGACCACGACGTCCGCCGCGTCGCCGTCGGGGTCGCCGAGCAGGACGGTCGCGCCCGCGCGCCACGCCGCGAGCGCCCAGACGGCCGCGCGCCAGTGCGCGGGCAGGTCCAGACGGACGCGGGTGCCGGGCGCGGCGTCGAGCTCCTCGACGAGGAGGTTGGTGGTCTTGACGACCCAGTTGGCGAGGACGGCGCCCGAGAGCTCGACGCGGCCGTCGTCGTCGTACCAGGTGAGCGCGGGCGCGCCCCCGCGCGCGGTGAGCGCTGCGAGAAGTGCGGGAACGGTGGAGATACCCCGTGCGGGCGGGTGGGACGGTGACGACGCGCCGGTGGACATGAGGTCAGACTAGGACCACGACACGCCGACGGGACCAGCAGGTTCACCCGCGCGATATCGCTCCGATAGCACATTTCGGCTTGACCGACGATGATGACACGCGTGTAATTCAACCAATGCAGTTTCCTTCACGAGGACCGCAGTAAAGGGGCGCACCATGTGGGACTTGCTCAACTCTGACGGGGCCTTCCCGTCCGACGCCAGGAGAAGCTACCCGGGGGGCGTCGGCGGCGACCAGCCCCTCGTCCGCCACGAGCTGGAGCGGGGCATCGCCCCCGTCATCTCGCTCTTCGCCGACACCGAGGAGGAGGACACCCTCCTCGGCTGGCAGGAGCGCGCGCTGTGCGCGCAGACCGACCCGGAGGCGTTCTTCCCCGAGAAGGGCGGCTCGACCCGCGAGGCCAAGCGTGTCTGCTCGGGCTGCGAGGTGCGCCAGGAGTGCCTGGAGTACGCGCTCGAGAACGACGAGCGGTTCGGCATCTGGGGCGGCCTGTCCGAGCGCGAGCGGCGCAAGCTCAAGCGCCAGGCCATCTGACCGGGGTCCGGGCTCGCCCACGACCGGAAATCCCACGGTTCGCAGCCCGACCGTCGCATGATGGCCTGGCCATGACCGAGACCAGCCCGACGCCTCGTCCCACGCCTGGCGTGCCGGACGACCGCTCCCCGGACCGCGACACGACCCTCCCCGGCGTGTCGCCCGGTGGGGCGCGGCCCGGCGCCCGGACGGTCACCGCGGTCCTCGTGACGCGCGGCGCCACGCCGTGGCTCCGCCGGACCCTCGCCGCCGTCCACGACCAGGTCCATGCCCCGGACCGGGTCGTGGTCGTCGACGTCACCGCCGCGCGCACCGCCGTCGGGTTCGACGACCTGCAGCTCGGTGACGCGCACCTGGTCCCCGCCCCGGGCGCGCGGAGCTTCGGTGACGGCGTGTCCGTCGCGCTCGGCGACCCGGAGCGCGCCGTGCCGGACGACGGGTGGCTGTGGCTCCTGCACGACGACTCCGTCCCGGCCCCGGACGCCCTCGACCGGCTCCTCGTGGCCGTCGAGCACTCCCGGACCATCGCGGTGGCCGGGCCCAAGCAGCGCCGCTGGTCCGGCGGCCACCCCGACGCCCCCACCCCGGCGCCCGCCCCCCGGCTCATCGAGGTCGGTGTCACCACCTCGCACGCCGGACGCCGCACCGTCGGCTTCGAGCCCGGCGAGATCGACCAGGGCCAGCACGACGGCACGGAGGACGTCCTGGCCGTCGGGCTCGCCGGCGCGCTCGTCCGGCACGACGTGTGGACCGCGCTCGGCGGCACCGACCCGGACCTCGGACCCTTCGGCGACGGGCTGGACCTGTGCCGCCGGGCGCGCCGCGCCGGGCACCGTGTCGTCGTGGTGCCGCAGGCCGTCGTCGAGCACGCCCAGCTCGGCCTGCGCGGCGCCGACCCGCGCGAGGGCGACCTGCCGGACGGGAGCGACGACCCGACGTTCGCCGCCCGCCGGCGCAGCGAGGTCCGCCTGCGGCTCACCTCGTGCGCGGCCGGGCTGCTGCCGCTGCTCGCGGTGTGGCTGGTCGTGGCAGCGCCCCTGCACGCCATGTACCGGCTCGCGCTCAAGCAGCCCGGTCGGGCGCGCGACGAGCTGCTCGCGCCGCTGCTCGTGCTCGTGCGACCCGCGTCGCTGTGGCGGGCACGTCGGCGGGGACGCGGCACCGCGACCCTGCCGCGCCGCGCGCTGCGCCCCCTCGAGACGCCGTGGCGCGACGTGCGCACCGAGCGCCGGTGGCGCCGCATGGCCGCCACCGAGCAGCGGCGCGCGACGTACGCGCCGAGCGAGCTCGAGCGCGCCGAGCTCGCGCAGCTCGCCGTGCGGCGCCGGGTCGTCGGCGGCGTCGTGGTCGTCGCGCTCGTCGTGCTCACCGCGCTCGTCTTCGGGAGCGCGGTCGGCCCCCTGCTGGGCGGCGGACAGCCCGTCGGCGGGGCGCTGCTGCCCCTCGCGGTCCCGCTGGGCGAGCTGTGGCAGGCGGTGACCGGGGGATGGGTGCCCGTCGGCTACGGCGCGAGCGCCCCCGCCGACCCCGTCCACACGGTCCTGCTCGGTGCGTCCGTCCTGACCCTCGGCCACACGCAGCTCGCCCTCTCGCTGCTCGTGCTGCTGTCCTTCGTCGTGGCCGGCACCGGGGCGTGGTGCGCCGCCGGGACGCTCACCCGGTGGAACGCCGCGCGGGCCGCCGCCGCCGCCGTGTGGGTCGCCGCGCCGCCCCTGCTCCTCGCGGTCGAGGACGGGAGGCTCGGGCCGCTGCTCGCCCACGCGGCGCTGCCGTGGTTCGTCGTCGCGCTGCTCCGTGGCCTCGGTGTCGCGCAGGACGACCGGGTCGCGCCGGCCGTCCCGCGCGGACGACCGCAGGAGCGCCGCGCCCGCGACCGGACGTCCCTCGGGGCGCTCGCCTGCGCAGCGCTCGTGCTCGTCCCGGTCGTCGCGGGGGCGCCCGTCCTGCTCGTCGCGGGCGCCGTCGTCGCGGTCGTGACGGCGCTCCTGAGCTGGCGCCGCGGGCTGCGGACCGCCCTCGTGCTCGCGCCCGCGGTCGTGTTCCTCGCCCCGTTCTGGTGGTACGTCGCCCGGACGTGGGCAGACCGCGGTCTCGGGTGGCACCTCCTGGTGGCGTCGCCCGGACCGGCCGTCCCGTTCACGCCGCCGCAGCCCTGGGAGGCGGCGCTCGGGTGGCCGCGGCACGCGAGCACCGCGGACCTCCCGGCCGCGCTCGGCGACGGTGCGGTCGCGGCCGTGCTGCCCTTCGTGCTCGTCGGTGCCGTCGCGCTCGTCGCGCTCGTCGCCGTCGTGCGGTCCCGGCGGCGCGCCGGTGTCGTGGTCGCCTGGGTCGTCGTGCTGCTCGGGCTCGCGGTCGCGCTCCTCGGCGCCGGGACCACCGTCGCCACGAGCACCGCCGGGCTCGTGCGCGGCTGGCCCGGTGCCGGGACGAGCCTCGTCGTCGCGGGCCTCCTCGGCGCCGCGCTCCTCGCCGGGCCCGGGCGCGAGCGGCTGCGCGGCCGCTACGACGCGCCCGACCGCCTGCGCACCGCGCTGCGTGCCGCCGCCGCGACCGTCGCGCTCGTCCTCCCCGCCGCGTCGCTCGCCGCGTGGACGCACGCCGAGGTCCGCGGCGGCGACGACCCGGCCGTCGGCCGGGTCACGGTGTCCACGACGCCGGTCGTCCCGCCCGTGGCCCAGCAGATGCAGTCCTCGTCGGCGCGGCAGCGCGTCGTCGCCCTCACGCCGACGTCCGACGGCACGATCCGGTACGCACTCCTCACGGGGGACGGCACCCAGCTCACGCAGTCGTCCACGGTCGCCGAGGGCACGCTCCTCGGCGCCGCGCTCGACGGCCGCAGCGTCGCCGGGACGCCCGAGGCGGAGGTCGCCACGCTCGTCGCGGACCTCGCCGGCCGCGGGGTCGCGCCCGCGTCGTCCACGACGGCCGCACGGCTCGCCGGGCTCGGCGTCGGCGGCGTCCTCCTGACGGCCCCCGCCGGTCGTGCCGACGAGCGCGGCACGGCCACGACCCGCTCGGCCCTCGTCGCCCGCGTCGACACCGAGCCCGGGCTGACCCGCGTCACCGAGGGGCAGCCCAGCGTGCTCTGGCGCGTCACGCCGACGTCGTCCGCCGACCGCGCGCCCGCGTGGGCGACCCTGCGCACCCCCGGGGGGCGCCAGCTGGCCGTCCTCCCCGCGGACGGTCCGACGGTCCGCACCCGCCTCGACGCGGCGGGCGACGAGCGGCGCGTGGTGCTCGCCGACCGCGCCGCGGCAGGCTGGCACGCCCGGCTCGGCGGCGTCGCGCTGCACCGGGTGGCCGACGGGTGGCGCCAGGAGTTCGTCGTGCCGCCCGGGGCGTCCGGGACGCTCACCGTCCGCTACGACATGCCGCACCGGGCCCCCTGGCTCGCCGGGTCCGCGCTCGTGCTGCTCGTGGTGGTCCTGCTCGCGCTGCCCGTGCGGCGCAGGAAGGTCGTGCTGAGGTGACCGCTGCCGTCCCGCCCCCTCCTCCGGCCGGCCCTGCCGGCGCCGCCCGGGCACCGGGCGCGCCCCGGCGGCCCCACGGGCGCGCGCGGGCGCTGGCCGGCACGCTCGCCGGTCTCCTCGTGGTGGCCGGCGTGGCCGCCGGGGCCACCCGGGGTGCGGACCTCGTCCCCGCCGCGGAGTCCGGCACCACCGACCTGGCGTCCCGGTCCGCGCACGTCGACGTGCCCCCTGGCGACACCGTGCTCGGCTGTCCCGCGCCGGCCCGCATCACGGACACCCGGACCGGCGGCGACGCGCAGTTCACCGCCAGCCCGGCCGACACGTGGTCGTCGCTGCGCGTCGTCGCGGCGGCCGGCGGCGGTGCCGTCGTCGCGGGCCTCGGCAGCTCGTCCGCACCGCTCACGACGCTGTCGGCGACGTCAGGGACCGCACCCCGCGTGTCGACCGTGATCGACCCCGACGGGGCGACGGGCATCCGGGCGGACCCCGGCGGCCGGGTGGACCCGGTCGTCGCGGCGTCGCTCGCGTCCACCACCTCGCGCGGCGACCTCCGCGGGCTCGCGGCCACGGCGTGCAGTGCGCCGGCGACCGACCTGTGGCTGGTCGGCGGCAGCACGACCGTCGGGTCCAGCACCCGCCTCGTGGTGCAGAACCCCGGACGGCACGCCGCCACCGTCACCGTCGAGGTGCTCGGCGCGAACGGCGCCGTGACGCTCGCCGACGCCGCGAGCCTCGTGGTCCCGGCCGGCAAGGAGGTCACGCGGCTCGTCGAGTCGGCCGCCGCCGACCAGGACCGCACGGTCGTCCACGTCAGCGCCACGGGTGCCGCCGTCACCGCCTACCTCCAGCACACGGTGCTCGACGGGATCGTCCCGCAGGGCGTGGACTTCGTCGCCGCGGGCGCCGAACCCGCCCGGCACGCCGTCGTGAGCGGGATCGTGAGCCGCGGCGAGGCGGTCGCGGACGCCCGTGCGCCCCGCCTGCGCCTGCTCGCGACCCAGCGGTCCACGACCGCCGACATCAGCGTCTGGGGGACCTCCGGCCGGGTCTGGCTGCACGGGCTCGAGTCCGTCGACCTCACCCGTGGCGAGGTCGTCGACGTGCCCCTCGGCGGTCTGCCCGCCGGCACCTACTCGGTCGTCGTCGACGCCGGCTCCGACGTCGTCGCCGGCGGGTTCGAGCAGCGGCCCGGTGACGCACCCGCCACCGCGGCGACCCCGTGGGACACGGCCTGGGTGCCGAGCCAGCCGTGGGCCGCGGACCAGGACGCCCCGTCCGCCTCGTCGAGCCCGGTCGCCGTGCCCGCCCGGGTCGCCGCGGCCGTGGTGCTCACGGCCGTCCCCGAGGAGCGCGCCTCCGACGCGAAGGGCGGCGGGCCCGTCCTGGCCGCCACGGTCGTCGTCGTCACCACCGACGGGCAGCGGGTCGCGAAGGCGTTCGCCGTCAAGGCCGGGTGGACGCGGGTGGTCGACCCGGCGGAGGTGACATCGGCCGAGCCCGCCGCCGTCCTCGTCGAGGCGCCGACGGTCGGCGCGACCGGGGCCGCGTGGAGCGTCGTGCTGTCCACCGGCTCGCCCACGCCGGGGATCGCCGGTCCGGCGCCCGGCAAGCTCTTCTCGGTGGTCGCCCCGGTCGGCGCGCCCGCCGCGTCGTCCGCCGTGCGCGTCCAGCAGGACCCGACCGTCGGGCTCGGCTGAGCCCGTCAGTCCTGCCCGTACCGCCGGTCGACATCCTCGGGGTCGCGGTGCAGCAGCCGCGCCACCTGCTCCACGACCACGTCGCGCACCAGGTCGGCCAGGTCGTCCTCGTCGAGCGCCCGCGCCTCGACGGGCCGCCGGTACACCACGACGCGGCTCGGCTGGCCCGCCTCCGCCGGGAAGAAGCGGCCCAGCGCGACGGTGCCGTCCTCCCAGGGCGCCGGGTCCGACGGCGGGACGTCCTCGACGGCGAACTCCGCGCCCTCGAGCTCGGCGCCCCAGCGCTGCTCGAGGCGTTCGACGGCCGCGAGCACGTGCCCGTCGAACGCCTCCGCGCGGGTGCGTGCGGCGGGCAGCGCCGCCGGGATCATCGGCCCCCGCATCCCGCGCCCGTGGCGGTCGCGGCGGCGGGGCGCGCGGGACGCGGCGGGGGCCGCGAGGGCTTGGTCGACCCGGTCGACCCGGTCGGCACGGTCGGGGGTGTCGGACGCCATGCACCGACCGTACCCGGGCGCCGCGGCGGCGGGACGGTGCGTGGCGCCGTCAGCGGTGTGGCGTGCACGCCACGGCCCGGGGGAGCGGTACGGTTCCTCCGTGCAATCGGTCAGGCAGTGCTCCCGGACAGCGTGCACGCGCCCGGCGGTCGCGACGCTGACGTACGTCTACGCCGACTCGACCGCCGTCCTCGGCCCGCTCGCCCACTACGCGGAGCCCCACAGCTACGACCTGTGCTCCGACCACGCCGACAAGCTCACCGCACCGCGCGGCTGGGACGTCGTGCGTCTCGCGGACCACTTCGAGGACCCGGGCCCCAGCCCCGACGACCTCTCGGCGCTCGCCGACGCCGTCCGGCGCGCCGGTGCCCCGATCACGCAGCAGGTGCCCGTGGTCGACCCCGCCGAGCCCGGTCGGCGCCAGCACCTGCGGGTGCTGCGCGCCGAGAGCGACTGACCCGCGCGGTCCCCGGCCCAGCCCGGCGCGCACCCGCAGCCCCGCAGTCCCGCAGCCGGATAGGCTGGCGCGCGTGACCCGCATCGACCTGTCCTCCCTCATCAAGGCGTACGACGTGCGGGGCACCGTCCCCGACCAGCTCAGCCCCGACGTGGCGCACGCCATCGGCGCCGCGTTCGCCCGCGTGGTCGTCCTCCCGGAGGCGTCCGGAGCCCCCGCCGCGGTCGTCGGGCACGACATGCGCGACTCCGGCCCCGAGCTCGTTGCCGCGTTCACCCGTGGCCTGACCGACGCGGGCGTCGACGTGACGCTCGTCGGCCTCTGCTCCACGGACGGCCTGTACTACGCCTCCGGGGCGCTCGGCGTCCCCGGCGCCATGTTCACCGCGTCGCACAACCCGGCCGTCTACAACGGCATCAAGCTCTGCCGGGCGGGCGCGCGGCCCGTCGGCCAGGACACCGGGCTGACGCAGGTCCGCGAGCTCGCGGGCGACTACCTGGGCGACGGGCTGCCCGCGGCTGCCGACGAGGAGTCCCGCGGCACGGCGACCGAGCGCGACATGCTCGCCGACTACTCCGGCTTCCTGCGCTCGCTCGTCGACCTGTCGGGCATCCGGCCCCTCAAGGTCGTCGTGGACGCCGGCAACGGCATGGGCGGCCACACCGTGCCCGCGGTGCTGGGCACCGGCGCCGGGCTCCCCGCGCTGCCGCTCGACGTGGTCCCGCTGTACTTCGAGCTCGACGGCACGTTCCCGAACCACGAGGCGAACCCGCTCGAGCCCGCCAACCTGCGCGACCTGCAGGCCGCCGTGGTGGAGCACGACGCCGACCTCGGCCTCGCGTTCGACGGCGACGCCGACCGCTGCTTCGTCGTCGACGAGCACGGCGACCCCGTGTCGCCGTCCGCGATCACTGCGCTCGTGGGGCTGCGCGAGGTCGCGAAGGAGCTCGCGGCCGATCCCGACGCGAAGCCCGTCGTGATCCACAACCTCATCACGTCGCGCGCGGTCCCCGACCTGCTGCGCGCCGCCGGGGCCGAGACCGTCCGCACCCGCGTGGGCCACTCGTTCATCAAGGCGCAGATGGCCGAGCACCAGGCCGTGTTCGGTGGCGAGCACAGCGCCCACTACTACTTCCGCGACTTCTTCTTCGCGGACACCGGCATGCTCGCCGCGATGCACGTGCTCGCCGCACTCGGTGCGCAGCCCCACCCGCTGTCGGCGCTCGCGGACGCCTACCAGCCGTACGTGGCGTCGGGGGAGATCAACTCGACCGTGGCCGACGTGCCTGCGGCCCGTGAGCGCGTGGTCGAGGCGTACGTCGAGCAGCAGGGCGCCGGACCGGTCGAGGTCGACGAGCTCGACGGTCTCACGGTCTCCCACTGGGACGGGCAGCACCCGCAGTGGTGGTTCAACCTGCGGGCGTCGAACACGGAGCCGCTGCTGCGGCTCAACGTCGAGGCCGCGGACCACGACATCATGGAGAAGGTGCGCGACGACGTCCTGTCGCTCGTGCGCGCGCAGGGCGGCACGACCGAGGGAGCGCAGCGCTGATGGCGAGGAGCACGGGCACGAACCTGCCGATGGACGCCTGGGCGCGCGAGCTGCTGCGCTGCCCGGTCACGGGAGCTCCGCTGGTGGACGCGACGGGCCCCGACGGGCAGCCCGAGCTGCACTCCACGGACCCGGACCGGCCGCTCGCGTACCCGGTGCGCGAGGGCATCCCGGTGCTCCTCGAGGCGGACGCGCGCGCCCTCTAGCGATTGCGGTGTCCGTCCGGGGTGCGCACCCTGGACCGGAGCACGGTCCACCGCGGGGCCGGCCCGGACGGACGGGGACGCACGCATGAGCGCTGCAGCACGGGGACCACGGGAACGTCAGACGGGCCGGGCCGGGCGGGTGCTGGTGCTGACGACGGGCACCGCGGTGCTCGCCACGGCGGCCGTGGTGGCACCCGTGGCGGCGCTCCCGGCGCCGGCCGCGCACCCCGTCGAGCCGACGGTCCACCGGATCGCTGTCCCCGGCACGATCGACCAGCGGGCGCTCGGGGACCCGACGGCGCTGGACGTCGCGGCGGGCCACGAGCCCGGGACGGGCGTGCTGCGGGCCCCGGCCACGTCGTCGGTCGACGGGCAGCGCCACGTGGAGCGCGACGCCGCGGGACCCGGCGCGTCCGGCACGTCGTCCGGCACCGGGGAGGCGGGCGGCGAGCTCGCCGTCCTGGGCGTGAAGACCCTCACCGCGCACTTCCTCGTCGGCGGGGTCACGTGGGAGCCCGGGGGCCCGGCGGTGACGGAGGTCGACGCCCGGCTCCTCGAGGACGGCACCTGGAGCGAGTGGTTCACGCTCACCGTCGACGACCTCGGGGTGAGCGGCGAGCGCCCCGGCACCGACGCGATGGTCACGGGCGGCGCGGACGGCGTGCAGGTGCGCCTGGTGACGGCGGACGGCACGGCGCCGTCGGACGTCCGGGTCGACGTCGTCGACCCGGGCACGAGCGCCGCGGACGCCACCGTCGGGGCGGGGCTCGAGCCGGCCGCGCCCGCGGCGAGCGCCCAGGCCTCGACGGGCTACGAGATCGAGCCGACGATCGTGACGCGCGCGCAGTGGGGAGCCGACGAGAGCCGCGGGAGCGACTGGCCGCAGGTCTCCAGCAGGCTCCAGGCGATGTACGTCCACCACACCGTCGGGACGAACGACTACTCGCGCTCGCAGTCGGCGGCGATCGTGCGGGGCGTCTACGCGTTCCACACGGGGAGCCGCGGCTGGCCGGACATCGGCTACCAGTTCCTCGTGGACCGCTACGGCACGATCTACCAGGGCCGCCGCGACGCGATCCACGACAACCCGATCGGGGCGCAGGCGGGCGGGTACAACTCGGTGACGATCGGGGTGTCCGCGATGGGCAACTTCGAGTCGGGGCAGCCCACGTCCGCGCTGCTCACGGGCATCGAGCGGGTGCTCGCCTGGAAGGCGTACGAGTACGGGCTGAACCCGACGGGCCGCACGACCCTGACCACGGGGAGCAGCACGGGGAGCGTGCCGCGGCACGCCCCCGGCACGAGGGTGAGCGTGCCCGTGATCCTCGGGCACCGGGACACCAACGGGACGGCGTGCCCGGGCCGGTACCTGTACGCGAAGCTGCCGACGATCCGGGCGGCGGTCGCGTCGCGGGTCGCGGCCGCGAAGAGGACGTACGGCATGGTCCGGTACACCACGGCGGCGCCGACGGTGGTCGCACCGACGGCGGACCAGTCGCCGGTGCAGTGGTCGTCGACCACGACGTACCGCTGGAAGGCGGTGTCCGGCGCGGCGAGGTACCAGCTCCTCACGCGCGTCTCGAGCCGCGGGAACCGCACCGATCTCCTGGACGACCGGTACTGGACGGTGTACAAGACGGTGACGGGCACCGCGGCGACGGTGTCGACGGGCTACGGCGACACCCGGCTGGTCGCGGTCCGCGCCGTCGACACGCGGGGGCGGCTCGGGCCGCCGAGCACGCTCAGCAAGGCCACCCGCCCGGTGGCGTCGTCGTCGGTCGCCCGGGCGGGCACGTGGACGACGTCCGGCGGCGGCTGGGCGACGACGAGCTCCGGGGCGCGCCTGTCCGTCTCCGGGCTGCTGGACGTGCGTCAGGTCGTGGTGCGCGCGCGGACGGGCCCGGGCACCGGGCCGATCGAGGTGCGGGCGGGCTCGGCGCGCCTCGGGGTGCTCGACCCCAGCACGCTGCCCACGTCGTCCGACCGTGCGCTGGTCCTCCCGCTCGCGTCGCCCGTGTCGGGCACGATCAGCGTGGTCGCGCTCGACGGCCGCAGCAAGCACGTGCTCGCGCTCGCGTTCCCCCGCACCGTGGGCCACGGCGTCGGCGTGTCGAGGACGGCACGCCCCGCGGCGCCCGCGTCCACGCTCACGAGCGCCGCCCGGTCGGCGCTCGGCACCAGCCGGACGTTCACGTGGCGGGCCGTCACGGGCGCGAGCCGGTACGAGGTGTGGTCGCGCGCCGCGTCGGGCGCCCGCGCCCTGCCCGGCACGTGGACGTACCGCGGGTCGACGACGCACGCGTCGTACGCGCTCGCGACCTCCACGGCCGGCGCGACGTACCAGGTGCGGGTGCGGGCCGTCGGGGCCGGCGGATCGGGCGCGACGACACAGCTGCCGTCCGTGACGACGCCGGTCGCGTGGTCGCAGGTCGTCCAGACGGGCGGCTGGAGCCGGTCGACGTCGAGCCTGTACCTGCGGGGTGGTGCCTACGTCACGACGGCGGCGGGGGCGCGCCTGCGGGTCTCCGGGCCGACCGTGGGGCGTGTCCGGCTGCACCTGACGACCGCGCCCGGGCAGGGCCGGCTCTCCGTGCTCGTGGGCGGCCACCGTGTCGCGACCCTGTGGACCTCGTCGACCTCGACGCGGTGGCAGACGTTCCTCGACGTGCGCACCCGGTACCACGGCACGGTCGAGGTGCGGACGCTCGACCGCCGGCCCGTCCGCATCTCGGCGGTCGTGCTGCTGCGCTCGTAGCCCGCGCCGGTCGTTAGGGTGTCGCCATGCGCGTCCTCGTGACCGGCGGTGCCGGGTTCATCGGCTCGAACTTCGTCCAGCAGACGGTGCGCGAGCGCCCGGGCGACGACGTGACGGTGCTCGACGCCCTCACGTACGCCGGCGACCGCGCGTCGCTCGACCCGGTGGCCGACCGCGTCCGGCTCGTCGAGGGGGACGTCGCCGACGCCGACCTGGTCGACGCGCTGGTCGCGGAGGCGGACCTCGTCGTGCACTTCGCCGCCGAGTCGCACAACGACAACTCGCTCACCGACCCGAGCCCGTTCGTCCGGACGAACCTCGTGGGCACGTTCACCCTGCTCGAGGCCGTCCGGCGGCACGGGGTGCGCTACCACCACGTCTCCACCGACGAGGTGTTCGGCGACCTCCCGCTCCGCGTCGAGGGAGACCCGGCCACCCAGGAACGGTTCACCGAGCGCACGCCCTACAACCCGTCGTCGCCGTACTCGTCGACGAAGGCGGGCTCCGACCTGCTGGTCCGCGCGTGGGTGCGCTCGTTCGGGCTCGAGGCGACCCTGTCGAACTGCTCCAACAACTACGGGCCCTACCAGCACGTCGAGAAGTTCGTCCCGCGGCAGATCACCAACCTCCTCGACGGCGTGCGGCCCAAGGTCTACGGCGCCGGCCTCAACGTGCGCGACTGGATCCACGTCGAGGACCACAACACGGCCGTGTGGACGGTGATCGAGCGCGGGACGCCCGGGGAGACGTACCTGATCGGCGCGGACGGCGAGACCTCCAACCTCGACGTCGTCCGCACGCTGCTCGACCTCTTCGGACGCGCCCCGGACGAGTTCGACCACGTCACCGACCGGGCCGGCCACGACCTGCGGTACGCGATCGACGCGACCCGGCTGCGCACCGAGCTGGGCTGGACACCGCGCTACACCGACTTCCGGGCGGGCCTCGAGGCGACGGTCGCGTGGTACCGGGAGAACGAGTCCTGGTGGCGGCCGCGCAAGGCCGCGACCGAGGCGCGGTACCGGGCGTCGGGTCAGGGCTGACCTGTGCGGCCGGGGTGGTAGGTTGCCTCCGCCCCCGCCCGAGGGGCACCGTGATCATCCCGGAGTCCCTATGCGCCGTACGTCCGTCCTCCTGCTCCTCACCGCCCTGTCGGGAGTGCTGCCCGCCGCGACGGCAGCCGCGGCCGACGAGCCCTCCGACTGCCCCCAGCCGTACGTCGTCACGTTCGACGAGGGAGCGTCCTACGGGCGCCAGGTCGCCGCGCACGGAACGGTGTCGTCGTGCGCCACGGGCGCCGCCGCGACCGGGGGCACGGTGACGCTGCGGACGCCCGACGGGACGACGCTGGGCACGGCGGCCGCCGTGAGCGCCACCGGCACGTTCGGCTGGTCCGCCGTCACGGTCCGCGCGTCCGGCACCACGGACCGCCTCGTCCTGACGTACGACCCGGGGGACGGGACGGCGCCGCAGCAGCAGCCCGTGACGGTCACGACGCAGACGCCGCCCGTCCGGCTCGCGCTCGACGCGTGGGTCCCCGTCGCCGACAGCACCGCCGCCGGGCCCGCCACGGTCCGGGCCACCGTGTCGACGTACGACGCCGGGCACACCTTCCCGCAGTGGGTCACGCTGCTCTCGCCCACGGGCACCGTGGACGTCCTGGACGCCGGACGCGTCGTCGCCACCCTGCCGCTGCGCTCCGCGCCGTCGACCTTCCCGAGCTGGCAGTCCCAGGCCGTCTCCGCCGCGCCGCTCGCTTCTGTCCGGGCGGGAGACACCCTCACCGCGGTCTACCACGGCGACGCGGGGTACCCGGGAGCCACCGGCTCGACCACCGTCACGGACCAGCGTCAGCCGACCACGCTGCAGATCACGGGGCTCGACGTCCAGGGCGTCGACGCGGAGGTGGAAGTCTCCCTCACCTCGACCGAGGGAGTGGTCGGCGACGCACCGGTCGACGTCGCGGTCGACGGGAAGCACGCGACCTCGTTCCGCACGGTGTCGTGGTCCCAGACGTCCGGGTGGGGCTGGGGCGTCACCGGAGGGAAGCACACCGTCACCGTGTCGTTCCCCGGGGACGGCCGCCACCAGCCCGCCACCGCGACGGGCACCCTCGTCGTCCCGCGCGTCGCGACGCACGTCACCCTCTCCGACGTCGGCCCCGGGTCGTTCGGCGCGGTCTCCCCACGCTCGCTGGAGCGGATGCAGGCGTGCGTGACCGCTGACGGCGGCACGGCGTCGGCGCGCGTCCGCATCGACCGCAAGGTCGCGGGCGCCGCCTGGTGGACGCCGGTGGGCACGCTCACCACCCGGTGGGGCACCGGGTGCGGTCTGCTGTCCGTGCGGCAGGACGCGTCGTCCTCGTACCGTGCCGTGGTGCTGTCCGACGCGACGTGGCTCTCCGCGACGTCACGCACCGTCACGGTCGCGAGCCTGCGCCGCGCCGACGTGTCGGTGCGCGCACGTGCGGGCTCGGCCACGCAGGACGTCATCACCGCGACCGTCTCGCCGTCCGGGACGCTGCACCTGCAGGAGCTCACGTCCCGCGGCTGGGTCACCCGCACGGTGACCACGCCGCACGTGGCCGCAGGGAGCACCGCGACGGTGCACTTCACCGTGACGCGGTCCGCCGGCGCCACGCGGACCTTCCGGGTGGTGGTGCCCGTCGACCGCGCCGCCGGGTCCGTCACCAGCGCCAGGGTGCTCGTGCCGCCGCGCCGCTAGTCGCCCGGCGGGGCGTCCGCAGCGGTCCCGCGGCCGGACAGGAACGCCTCGACCTCCGCGAGCGTCGGCAGGATCCCGCGCTCGCGCGCCTCGGCCAGGGTGGGGGCCTCGGCGTCCTTGTCGGAGAGCCGCGGCACGAGCGGCGACCCGTCGCGCGCCGTCGTGGGCCAGTCGATGCCCAGCGCGGGGTCGAGCGGGTGGATGCCGTGCTCCCGCCCCGGTGCATAGCCGGCGGAGCAGAGGTAGAGCACGGTCGCCGCGTCCTCGAGCGCCATGAACGCGTGACCGAGGCCCTCGGGGACGTACACCGCGCGGCGGTCCACGTCGTCGAGGAGGACGGCGTCCCAGGTGCCGAAGGTCGGTGAACCGACCCGGATGTCGACCACGACGTCGAGGACCGCTCCCGACGCGCAGGTCACGTACTTCGCCTGGGACGGTGGGACGTCCGCGAAGTGGATCCCGCGCACCACGCCCGCCGCCGACACCGAGAGGTTCGCCTGTGCGAGGTCGAAGCGGTGCCCCGCAGCGTCCGAGAAGGCCGGTTCCTTGAACCACTCGAGGAACGTGCCCCGGGCGTCGGGGAACTGGCGGGGGGTGATCTCCAGGGCGCCGGGGACGGCGAGCTCGCGGACCTGCACGGGCACGAGCCTACGGGGTCCGGCGGGGTCGGTACCCTCGCACCATGCAGCAAGGGCAGCAGCAGCGGTGGGTGGTCGTCGGCGCGGCCGGGATGCTCGGGCAGGACCTCGTCGCGGTGCTCGCGGACGCCGGCCGCACCGTGCGCGGCACGACGCGTGCCGACCTGGACGTCACCGACGCCGCCGCGTGCCGGGCGGCGGTCCGGGACGCGGACGTCGTCGTGAACGCGGCGGCGTACACGCGCGTCGACGACGCCGAGACCGACGAGGGCGCCGCGTTCGCCGTGAACGCCGTCGGCGCGCAGCACCTCGCCGCGGCGTGCGCGGCAGCGGGCGCCCGCCTCGTGCACGTGTCGACGGACTACGTGCTCGACGGCACCTCGACCACGCCGTGCCCCGAGGACGCCCCCCTCGCCCCGCGCAGCGCCTACGGGCGCACCAAGGCGGCGGGGGAGTGGGCCGTCCGGGCGTCGGGCGCCGACGCGCTCGTGGTCCGCACCGCCTGGCTCTACGGCGCGGGCGGCCCGAGCTTCCCGCGCACGATCGCCCGGCTCGCGCGTGAGCGGGGCGGCGTGGACGTCGTCGACGACCAGCGCGGCCAGCCGACGTGGACGCGCGACGTCGCACGGGTCGTGCGCGACCTCGTCGCCGTCGGCGCCCCCGCCGGCACGTACCACGCCACCTCGTCGGGCGACGCGACCTGGTTCGACCTGGCGCGCGAGGTCGTGGCGTCGGCCGGACTCGACCCCGCGGTGGTGCGACCCACGACGTCCGCGGCGTTCGTCCGGCCCGCGCCGCGGCCGGCCTACTCCGTGCTCGCGCACGACACCCTGCGTGCCGTCGGGGTGCCCGCGATCGGCGCCTGGTGCGAACGGTGGGCGCTCGCGGCCGCGGACGTGCTGGGAGACCCGCCGGGCGGACCGCCCGCCCCGGTGGCATAGCATCCTCCCGTGCTCGCCCTCCCGCCCCGATCCCCTGCTGACGAGATGACCGGACGATGAGGACGGTCGTCGTGGTGGCGCGTCCGCAGGACCTCGACGCGCACCGGCTGCCGCTCGAGATCCTGACGACCGTCGGGCCGGCGGCCCGCCTCGGCGACGTCGAGCTGCGGACGACCACGACAGCGAGCGGCTCGGCGTTCGGTCGCGAGGTGCGTCCTCTGGGGCTGGCGACGGGCGGGGTCCGCCGCACGGTGCAGCGCGCCGCGTCCGCCGTGCGCGGCGACCGCTCGCGCGTGCTCGCCGCGTTCGCCGACCCGGCGGAGTTCCCCCCCGGGGAGCGGCCCGCCTCTCGGCCCGAGCGCACCCACTACCTCGCGCTCGTCGCCGACGCCGAATGGCCCGAGGACGTCGCGCCCGCGAACCGTGCCCCGCTCGAGGTCGAGGGCGTCGCGACCGCAGGTCAGCGGCTCCGCGAGCTCGCGTCGTCCCGTGCGGGCGGCCGCTGGAAGACGCTGCGGGGCTGGATCCGCAGGTCGCCCGCCCGGCTCGACGAGGTCCTCGACGGGGACGAGTGGCCGCTCCTGCTCGACGCGCTCGGACGGGACGGCGTGAGCTTCGACCTCGGGGACTGGCGTGCCGACGCCGCGTGGCTCGCGACGCACGAGCGGCGTGACGCGGCGCTCGGCCTGTGCGAGGTGGCACGCCGCACGGGTGCCGTCGGCGTCGGTTCGATCGAGCACCGGGTGGTCGAGGAGCTCGTGCGCGTGGCGCGCGCCGGTGCCGCTGACACGGGTACCGAAGCCCTGGCCCACGAGCTCTCGGCCGCCGCCGACACCGCACTCGACGACGGCGACGCGGCGCACGCCGTCCGGCTGTTCGCGCTGCTGCTGCACCTCCTGTTCCAGCGTGACCTGCACGTCGTGTCGGAGTCGTCGCCCCTCGTGGAACGTCCCGACGCCTGGACGGCGCCGCTGCGCACGTCGGCGGTGCGCCGGCGGATCATCGCCGCGGACCTGCGTGCCCGGCCGGACGCCGCGGACGCCACCGGCGGGGCGCAGGGCCTCGTCTTCCTCGCCGGCTCCTACCCGCGCTTCGGCGTCCCGGTGGTCCGGGCGCTCACCGCCGCCGGTCTCGACCCGCACGTGGTCGACCCCGGGGACGAGGACGCCGCGCTGCGAGGGATCAGCGTCGACGAGGGGCTCCTGCGCGTCCTGGCCGGTGTCGATCCCGTGCCCGACTCCTGGCCCTGGCTCGACGCCGTGCGCGGCGCCGCGGCGGTCTTCGTGGAGTGGGCCGACCGCGCAGCGCCGTTCGCGGTCGCGGCGGCGTCCACGGACGCCCGGGTCGTGCTCCGGGTGCACAGCGTCGACCTCCTCAGCGCGTGGCTGCACCTGGTGGACGTCGACCGGGTCGACGAGCTGGTCGTGGTGTCCGACGCGATGGTGGACGTCGTCGTGGGCGTCCTCGGTGCGGACGTCCGTCCGAAGGTTCGCGTGGTGCCCAACGTGGTGGCGGCGGACCAAATGGCCCGCCCCAAGCTGCCGGGCGCCGAACGGACCCTCGCCATGGTCGGCTGGGCCCAGACGGTCAAGGACCCGCTGTGGGCGGTCGAGGTCCTGGCGCTGCTGCGGGCCGAGGACCCCGCCTGGCGCCTGCTGCTGGTGGGCGCCGACTTCCCGCGGACACGGGTCGAGTCGGACGCCCGGTACGCGCTCGCGGTCCGTCGCCGGCTGCTCCGGCCGGACGTGCGGGACGCCGTCGAGCTCACGGGCTGGACGTCCGACGTCGCCGGCGTCCTGGCACGCGCCGGCTACGTGCTGAGCACGAGCCGCAGGGAGAGCGCGTCGCTGGCCGTCGTCGAGGGCATGGCGTCGGGCGCCGTGCCCGTCGTGCGCGACTGGCCGGTCTACGCGCGCGTGGACGCCGCCCGCCGGGCCCTCGACGCGCGGTGGGTCGTCTCGACGCCCGCCGAGGCCGCCGCCCGGGTGCTCGCCGCGTCGCAGCGGCTCGAGGAGGAGTCCCGCGCGGCCCGCGAGTGGGTCGCGTCCCAGGCGTACGCGGAGGATCCGGCGGACCGGTACGCCCGGCTCGTCCGAGGGGAGGCGGAGTGACGGGCGACGTCGTGCTGCCGGACGGCGACGGGCTGGTGGTCTCCTACTGCTTCCCGCCGTACGCGGACACGGCCGGGATCGTGGCGGCCAAGAGGGTGCGGGAGCTCGGACGACGCGTGCGGGTCCTGTCGAACGCGATGGACGCGACGCGGGCGGTCGACCGCGGGCTCGAGCGGATCGCGGGGGACCTCGTCACCGAGGACGTGACGCTCGCGACGCCCACGGGCTTCGCGACGTGGGAGACCATCGAGCCCTTCGCCGTGGCCGCCCGCGCGCGGGCGGCGACGTGGCTCGACGGTCCCGGCGCACCGACGTGGATGTACAGCAGGGCGCAGTTCGCGGCGTCCAACGTCGCCGCCGCGCTGATCGCCGCGGACCGTCCGGGGCTGACCTGGGTCGCCGAGTTCTCCGACCCGTTGTCGGCCGACGTCCGGGGAAGGGTGCGCCGGTCGCCGACGGACCCCGGCAGCGCCGTCGCGGACGAGCTGCGGGCCCTGCTGGCCGACGCCGGTGTCGAGGTCGCGGACACGGAGAACGGCTACGAGCTGTGCGAGGCCGTCACCTTCCTGCGCGCGGACCGTGTCCTGTTCACCAACGACCGCCAGCGCGCCTTCATGACGGGTCGCTGTCACGACGCGTCGCTGCGCACCCGGCTCGACGAGGTCGGCGTGGTGGTGCCGCACCCCACCCTGGACCGGTCCTTCTACGCGCTCGAGAAGCCCGTCGTGACGCTCGAGCCGGGGCCGGTGCACGTCGCGTACTTCGGGAACCTGTACGCCAACCGCGGGCTGGAGGACCTCCTGGACGCGTTCGCGCTGCTCGCGCCCGAGGAGCGTCGTCGACTGCGCTTCCACGTCTTCACGGCGCGCCCGCAGGACGTGACCGACGCGGCCGCGGCTCGCGGCGTGGCGGACGTCGTGCGTGCTGCCCCCGCGCTGCCCTACCTCGAGTTCCTCGCCCTGTCCGACACGATGGACCTGCTCGTCGTCACGGATGCCGACACCCGGTCCCAGGGCATGCCCGTGAACCCGTTCCTTCCCTCGAAGGTCAGTGACTACCTGGGCTCGTCGGCGCGGATCTGGGCGGTCGTGGAGGAGGGCAGCGCGCTCTCCGAGCTGGACGTCGCGCTGCGGACCCCGGTGGGTCACGTCACCGCGGCAGCGGTCGCGCTCGCGCGGCTCGCAGCAGGCACGGGCGCCGTGCCGAGGCGCTGAACCCGGGGGACGTGCCGCTCAGCGGTCGTCGAGCAGCGACAGCAGGTAGGTGCCGTAGCCGGACTTCGCGAGGGCCTCGCCCCGCACGCGCAGGTCGTCGTCGGAGAGGAAGCCCTGTCGCCACGCGACCTCCTCAGGGGCGCCGATCTTGAGTCCCTGCCGGTTCTCGATCGCGCGGACGAAGTCGCTCGCCTCCAGGAGCGAGTCGAAGGTGCCGGTGTCGAGCCAGGCGGTCCCGCGCTGCAGCACCTCGACCTGCAGCCGGCCCTGCTCGAGGTAGGTCCGGTTGACGTCGGTGATCTCGTACTCGCCGCGCGGCGACGGTCGCAGGGAGCGGGCGATCTCGACCACGTCGGAGTCGTAGAAGTACAGGCCGGGCACGGCGAACGACGACCGGGGCTCCGCGGGCTTCTCCTCGATCGACAGGGCGCGTCCGGACGCGTCGAACTCGATCACGCCGTACGCGCGCGGGTCGGCCACGCGGTACGCGAAGACGGCGCCGCCGTCGACGTCGGTGAAGCGCTGGAGCTGCGTTCCCAGCCCGGGCCCGTAGAAGATGTTGTCGCCGAGGACGAGCGCCACGGCGTCGTCACCCACGAAGTCGGCACCCAGCACGAACGCCTGCGCGAGTCCGTCGGGGCTGGCCTGCGTGGCGTAGCTGATCGCGATCCCGAACTGCGAGCCGTCGCCGAGGAGACGGCGGAAGGACTCGGCGTCGTGCGGTGTCGTGATGACGAGGACGTCACGGATCCCGCTGAGGATCAGCGTGGACAGCGGGTAGTAGACCATCGGCTTGTCCCAGACGGGGACGAGCTGCTTGCTGACCCCGAGCGTGATGGGGTGGAGCCTGGTCCCGGAGCCGCCCGCGAGAAGGATGCCGCGCATGGTGGGACCGTACACGTCCGGCCACGTCGGCAGGTCCGCGGCCCGACGGAGCGCACCCGCTATCTTGGGGTCCGGCCGAGGTCGGCCGACGACGGGAGGCGACGATGCAGGTGGGACGACGGGCGCTCGCGACGGCCGCGGGCAGCGTGGTGCTGGCCGCGGTGGCGGTCATCGGAGGTGTCGCGCGGACGGGGTGGCTCGTCGCGGTGGGGCTCGCGGGTCTCGGGCTCGTGCTCGTGCTGCTCGCCTTGGACGAGCGGCGCCGCGCCCGGGCCGTGGCGCGAGCCCTCGAGCGTCGCGGCACGAGGCTGCGCGGCGAGGTCGAGGCGCTCGCGGTCGAGATCGCGACGCTGCGCGAGGAGGTCGGCGGCCTGCGGGCGGAGGTCCCCGTGAGCGTCGACGCGGCCGCCGAGCGGACGGCCGTCCGGGCCGAGACGGCGGTCCACCTGCTCGAGGGCACGCTGCTGACGGAGGCGCAGGCGCTCCAGCAGCTGCTGGCACGCTACTCGCCGACCGTGCCGCTCCCCGACGTCGCCGGCTGGGCCCTGGCGCCGTCCGCGATCCTCCGGCTCGTCGACCTCGTCGAGAGGATGCCGCTGGACCTCGTCGTGGAGTGCGGCAGCGGCACGTCGACGCTCTGGATCAGCCATGCTCTCCGGCAGCGTGGTCGCGGGCGCCTCGTGTCCCTCGAGCACAACGCGCGCTTCGCGGAGCGAACCCGTGCGCTCCTCGCCGACCACGGCCTGGCGGAGTACGCGGAGGTGCGGCACTGCCCCCTGGTCCCGCGGGCCACCCCGCACGGCGAGCAGTCCTGGTACGACGTGGACGCCGCGACCCTGGACGACGTCGGGCTGCTGGTCGTCGACGGCCCGCCCGAGCGCACGGGTCCCGCCGCCCGGTACCCGGCGCTGCCGGTCCTGCGCAGGAGCCTCGCGCCGGGCGCGACCGTCGTCGTCGACGACGTGCAGCGCCCGGACGAGGCGGCCGCCGTGAGGGACTGGCTGCGCGAGGACCCCACGCTGACCAAGGAGTGGCTGCCGGTCCGTGGCGTCCAGGTGCTGCGCGTCGTCGGATAGCATTCCCGGGTGTCTTCGCCCGCCAGTGCCGTCCGTCCGGGCGTGTCCGTGTTCCTGACCGTCCGTGACGAGGAGCGTGACCTCGAAGAGGCGGTCCACCGCATCCTCGACCAGGACTACTCGGGTCCCCTCGAGGTCGTTCTCGCCGTGGGTCCGTCGTCGGACCGGACCGCCGAGATCGCCGCGGGCATCGCCGCGCACGACGCCCGCGTGCAGGTCGTCGAGAACCCGACCGGGTTCACGCCGGCCGGGCTGAACTGCGCGATCGCGGCGGCCCGCCACGACCTGCTGGTACGCGTCGACGGGCACAGCCACATCCTGGCGGACTACGTCTCGCTCGTCGTGGACGCGCTCGAGCGCTCCGGCGCGGCGAACGTCGGCGGGGTGATGGTGCCCGAGGGGCGGACCCCGATCGAGCAGGCCGTGGCCCGTGCCATGAGCTCGTCGCTGGGGATCGGCGCGGTCGCCTTCCACACGGGCGGGCAGGAGGGCCCGGCCGACTCGGTGTACCTCGGGGCGTTCCGCCGGGCGGCGCTCGAGGACGTCGGCGGGTACGACGAGCACTTCCTGCGCGCCCAGGACTGGGAGCTGAACTACCGCCTCCGGCAGGCCGGGCACGTCGTGTGGTTCGACCCGCGGCTCACCGTGGGCTACCGCCCGCGCGGGTCGTGGAAGGGGCTGGCGCACCAGTTCTACCGGTCCGGACGCTGGCGTCGTCAGGTCATGCAGCGCTACCCCGACACCGCGAGCCTGCGCTACCTGGCGCCGCCAGCGGCGGTCGCGGGCAGCGTCGTCGGGCTGGTCGTGGGCGTCGCGGGCGCCGTCGCCGGCGTGCCCTGGCTGCTCACCGGGCTCGTCCTGCCCGTCGGCTACGCCGTCCTCGTGGCGGGGGGCGGGCTGCGCGTCGGGCGCGACCTGCCGCGGGCGGCACGCCTGCGCCTGCCGGCCGTGCTCGCCACCATGCACTTCTCGTGGGGTGCCGGCTTCCTGCGGGGGCCCGAGCGTTCTGCGCCCGCCCCCGACCGGCAGCCGGTCCACGGGTCGCGGCGGTGACGTCGCCCGCGGCGCTGCGCTCCTCGCTCCGGCGGGCGGCGCTGGGCTCGGCGGTGCGCGTCGCCGGGCGCCCCGAGCTGGTCCGCGGGTCGTCCCTCGCCGCGGTGGCCCAGCGCGACCTCGCACGGCGCGCCCGCGGGCGCGGGGCGGACCACGCGGCGCTCCTGCGCCCCTACCTGACCTCCCGCAACGACACGGCGGCCGTCGTGGCGCTCCGCGTGGCCCGCGAGCTGGGCGGCGCGCCGCTGGTCCCCGCGGAGGTCGTGGCCCGGGCGGTGCGCGCCGGCTCGTCCCTGCGGCTCGCCGCGGCCGGGTACCTGCGGGGCTGCGCTCCTGACCTCGTCGGCGCGGTGCTCGCCGACGGCGGGGTCACGGACGCCGCCACGCTCGCCGGCGCGCTGGACGACGGAGCGGGGCTCGGCGCGGTCGCGCGCACGCGGGCCGACGACCCGGTCGCGCTCGGCGTCCTCGCCGGGTGGGCGACCCGCCGGGACGGCGCGGCGGGGCTCGAGGCCCTCGCCGGGACGATCGGCGACCTCGGAGCGGGCGAGACGTCCGTCGACCCCGAGGCGAGGCTCGGGCTCGCCACGGCGCTCGTCGGGGCGGGCGCGCTCGGTGCCGCCTCGACGCTGGCCGACGGGGTCGTGCGCGACCGGCCCGGGAGCGCCGCCGCACGGGGGGTCCGCGACCTGACCCGGTCCGCCCTCGGGACGCTCGGCGACGGCTGGCAGCCGCCCCCGCGCCGCGACGGTGCCGTCGCGCCCCGCACCGGGACGGTCCCGTACCTCCTGCAGCAGTCGCTCCCCGTGTCGTCGGCGGGCTACGCCACCCGCACCCACGGCCTGTTGACGGCCCTGCGGTCCGCCGGGTGGGACGTCGAGGGCGTGACGCGCCCGGGCTTCGGCACGCCCGCCGGCGCCGGCGTCAAGGGACCGACGTCGGCGCTCGACGTCGTCGACGGCGTGCCCTACCACCGCCTGCGGCCAGGGGGCGCGGCGCTCCCGCAGTACCCGGTCGACGAGAGCGTCGCCCGGCACGCCGAGCTCGTCGACGAGGCGTTCCGGGGGCGAGCCGTGCCCCTCGTGCACGCGGCCAGCAACCACCGCAACGGTGCGGCCGCGGTCTCCGTGGCTCGCGGTCGCGGCGTGCCGAGCGTCTACGAGGTGCGCGGTCTGTGGGAGTACACCCGGGTGGCCCACGAGCCCGGCTACGAGGACACCGAGCACTTCCGTCTCGTCGCGCGACTCGAGGCCGACGTGGCGCGCGCCGCGGACCGGGTCGTGACGATCACGGGCGCCCTGGGCGACGTGCTCGTCGAGCGCGGCGTCGACGCGGCCGCGATCCGGGTCGTGCCGAACGGGGTCGACACCGCCCGGTTCGTGCCGTGCCCCCGTGACGACGGGCTCGCGGCGTCGCTCGGGCTCGACGGCAGGACGGTCGTCGGGTACGTCGGCAGCGTCGTCGACTACGAAGGCCTCGAGCTGCTCGTCGAGGCGGCCGCCCTGCTGCGCGACCGCGGCCGGACAGACCTCGCGGTGCTCGTCGTCGGCGACGGGGACGCCCTGCCGGCGCTCCGCGCCCGCGCGGACGCCCTCGGGGTCGCCGACGTGGTGCGCTGCGTCGGCCGCGTCCCGCACGACGCGGTGGAGCGCTACTACTCGCTCGTCGACGTCGCGCCGTTCCCGCGCCGCTCCACGACCGTCACGGAGCTCGTCTCGCCGCTCAAGCCGTTCGAGGCCATGGCGTCGGGCAAGCTCGTCGTCGCGTCCGACGTCGCGGCGCTCGCCGAGATCGTGCGCGACGGCGAGACGGGCCGCACGTTCCGCAAGGGCTCCGCAGAGGACCTCGCCCGGGTGCTGGACGAGGTCCTCGATGACCCCGACGGGTCGCAGCGGACCGCCACCCAGGGCCTCGACTGGGTCCGCGCCGAACGCGACTGGCGGACCGTCGCCGCGGGCCTCGCCGCGGTCTGGGAGGAGCTCGGCGTCAGACCGTGACGTGCTCGGTCGGGTCGCCGAAGAAGCGCAGGTCGCCCTTCGCCGTGAAGAACGTCGCGTCCGTCACCGTCCAGGTGTGCTGCGTGCGGTCGGTGCCGCGCACCGACACGAAGTTGAAGCGGTCCGCCGAGTACACGGAGGCACCGGTCGCCATCGAGCGATCAAGGATGTCGGAGTCGACCGCGCGCGGGATGTCGCTGAACCGGACCTCGCGCACGAGATCGCCCTGGAACAGCATCGAGCCGCCCTGGATCCGGCGCTCGTAGGTGTGCTCGGCGTCGGGGTAGCGCAGCACCACGGCACCCGTGGAGCGCAGCCACACGTAGTGCGCCCACTTGCCGACGATCTGCGCGTCCGTGTAGCGGAACGCGTCCACGAGGTCGGCGAGGTAGGCCGGGCCGTAGATGTTGTCGTCGTCCATCTTCGCGACGAAGGTGCCGGCGGCCGCGTCCACGCCGAGATTCATGCAGGCGCCCAGCGTGAGGGAGGCGTCGGCGTGCACGATCTCGAGCCGGGCGACGCCCTGGTCCGTCGCCCGGGCCCGCAGCTCCGCGTCGTTCGTGTCGAGGCCGTGCAGCACGAGCACGAGCTCCACGTCGACGCCCTCCTGCCGTCCCAGGTTGCGCAGCACGTTGTCGATCTCGTGGTCGCGGTTGGTCGGCACGATCGCCGACACGTCACGCGGCGTGGCGGGCGCGGGGAGCCCGGCCGCCGCGAGCGCGGCCGCCGCGCGGTCGCGCGTCGTCATGCCGCGCAGGGCGGCACGGCGCGCCGTGACCGCGAGCCGGTCCCCGAGCTCGGCCTGCTCGATCAGCGCGACGGCCTCCGACCGCACGACGCGGGCGTCCTCGGCGGACGCGTCGGGCGCGGTGACGAGCACCGGCGTGCCCGTGACACCGGCTGCGGCGGTGAGCTCCGGGGCAGAGGATGTCGTGACGAGCGCACGGGCGCCGCCGAGGCGGCGCAGACCCGCAGGACCCAGGTCGGCGAGCTCCTCGACGGGCACGGACGGCTTCATCGCGAGGCGCTGCACCACCGGATCGGGCAGGGACGTCCCGGGCGCGACCGCCAGCGTCCGACGACGGGCCGCCGCGGCGCGCGGGGGCGCCGACGTCAGGGTGCGCGGCTGGACGGCCGCACCGACGACCTCGACGGGCGCAGGCGTGCTCGCGGCCAGGCGTGCCTGCGCACCCGCGTCGGTCACCAGGACGGCTCGCACGTGGTCGCTCGTCGCCCACGCCGGCAGGTCGCCGTCGCCCGTGACCAGCGCGACCACGGCCGCGCCGCGCTCGGCGACGGCGGCGACGATCTCGGCGGCGTCGTCCACGGGGACGATGCCGCGCGCCGTCCCGCCCGAGACCTCCACGAGCAGCAGGTCCGGCGCGCGGTGCGCCAGCTCGGCGCGCCACGCCGCCGCGGTCGGACGGTACTGGTCCCACTCGAGGCCGAGGTCGTCGGCGACGGGGTTCGAGGCGACGACCCACGCCCGCGCGGCGAACGGTGCAGGGTAGGTCGCGGGACGCCGGGGGTCGACGGTCCCGACAGGCACGTCGGCGACCGGAGCGCCGCCTCCGGGCCGTGCGGTTGCGGGCGTCTCGGGGCGCAGCACCTCGCGGGCGGCGCGGCGCAGGCGGCTGGTGAGCGAGCTGTCGGTCACGTGTCGGTCTCTCCGGGTCTCGGTGGGGTGGGGTGCGACGGGACGTCAGCGCGCGAGCAGGCGGGCGTACGCCGCCTCGGCGGATCCGGTGACGGCGCTCCAGTCGCGGTTCTCGACGACCCAGGCCCGTGCCTGCGCGCCGAGCTCGGCGCGCAGGGCGGGGTCGTCGATGAGGCGCTCCAGCGTGGCGGCCAGGGAGGGGGCGTCCCCGGCCTGGAAGACGAGACCGGTCCGGCCGTCCTGCACGATCTCGGTGAGCGCGGCCACGCTGGACACGACCACGGCCTTCTCCGTCGCCATGGCCTCGAACGGCTTCATGGGCGAGATGAGCTCGCACACGTCGAGCGGGAGGCGCGGGAACGGCGTGATGTCGAACAGCGAGAGGTAGCGGTGCACCTCGTCGTGCCCGACCCGACCCGTGAACAGGACCTTGTCGGTGAGGCCGAGCGACTCGACGCGGTTCCGCACCGTGCCCTCGTTGGGGCCGTCGCCTACGATGACCACGGCGAAGTCGTCGCGACGGGACGCCAGCTCGGCGACGGCCTCCATGAGCAGCGGGAGGCCTTCGTAGGCGATGACGCCGCCGGCGTAGCCGATGACGGTCTTGCCGGTCAGGCCGAGCGCCGCCGCGAGCTCGTCGTCGCGCGGCTCGGGCGTGAAGTCCGACGCGTGGACGCCGTTGGGCAGCACCGAGATCTTCTCGGGCGCGACACCGCGGCGCACCATCTCGGTGCGCAGCGCCTCGGTGATGACGAGCACCTCGTCGGCGAGGTGGCAGATGTCGGTCTCCGTGCGTACCAGGTAGTCCCAGTACTGGGAGCCCTTGAGCTCGGGGCGGCTCGCGGTGCGCATCAGGTCCTCGAGCCCACGCATCTCGTAGACGAACGGGATGCCGAGGCGCCGGGCCGCGATGGCGGCGCCGTACGCCGTGGCGTAGAAGCTCGAGGCGTGGATCACGGCGGCGCGACGCTCCCGAGCGAGCCGTTCGACGTGCCCCGCGAACTCCTCCGAGTACGCGACCAGGGGGTGCTGCGGGTAGCGGCGACGCTCGTCGAGCGCCCGGTGGTAGGCGATCGGCCCGACGGTGTCCACGGTCGGCACGGTGCGCTCGTCGTCGACGGGCCACCGGTTGTAGGGGAAGCCGAGGCGCGTGATCGCCGCCACGTCCCACCCGCGGTGCGACAGCGCCGAGAGGATCCCGTGGGAGCGGGTGGCATATCCGCCGGCGCGCTGCGGCAGGGACTGCGACAGGACGGACAGGACGGACCGCGGGTCCGGGTCGTAGGCGGGCGCGTCGGCACGGGGCGGGGTGGGGTAGCCGCGGGCCAGGATCGCCAGGGCGTCGTCCGCGAACGTGGCCGCCTCGAGCGCGGTCACGTCGTCCGGCGCGTAGCGCAGGATGAGCGTCGCCATCTGCCGCATGCGCGTCACGTTGCCGCGCCGGCGCGCGATGCGCAGGGAGCGGCGCAGCGCCTTCGTCCGCCAGCTGCGCGCGGGGCCGACCACGAGGGACGGCGGGACCTTGTCCATCGCGCGGCTCGCGTACGAGGTGAGCTTCTTCGCCATCGGTGTGGTTCCTCCGGTGGTGCGTCGAGGGTGGTGTCGGGTCAGCGGCCGGTACGGGCCGCGGCGTCGACGAGTGGTGTCAGCGCCCGGCGCAGGACGTCCTCGAGCGACAGGGCGTAGGTGTCGGTCAGGTGGGAACCCTGCCGGTAGACCAGGGCGCCGCCGATGACGGCCGGGCACTTGGAGTCGTTGCAGAACACGTTGGTCATGTCGAGGACCTTGACGCCCTTGACCTGCTCGGCTGCGGCCTCCATGGCCGGTGCCCCGCTGGCCGCGAGGCCGGCCTTGCGGCCGAACGCGCAGGCGCTCAGGTCGTCGAGGTGGTCGGCGACGCACTTGTAGACCTCGGCGTCCTTCTCCGGCATCTGCGGTGTGGGGTTGTCGAGCAGCGCGATCACCTGCGTGCCGTTCTTCTGCACCGCCTCCCACGACGTCGCGAGGCCCTCGGCGAGGCCGGCCTTGCCGGTCGTGCCGTCGGGTGCCGTGCCGAACTTGGCTCCCTGCGAGACGAGCAGCACGTCGGGCTTGTCGGCGAGCACGTCCGCGAGGACCTGCTTGTTCCAGGACGTGCACGTGTCGTACGGCTTGCCGGCCTGGGACAGGACGGCCGACGAGAAGCCGCACGCGGACTTCGTGACCGTGCGGATCTTCCAGTGCTCCGCCTTGCCGATGCGGTCGAGCACGTCGGCCCACTGCAGCATCTTGGAGTCGCCCGCGACGACCATGTCGACGGTGCCCTTCGGGTCGCCGTAGTCGCAGTAGGTGACCTTGTCGGAGTCGACGTCGGTCTGGCAGCCGCGGCCGTACGCGGACGGGACGTCGTCCGTCGCGTCCTGCGGCATGGGCGTCATCGACGGCACCGAGTCGACGACCTTGACGCCGTCCACCGTCGGCGCGACCGTCGCGGACCTGGAGGGAGTCGACGCCGACGTCACGGTGAGGGACGCCGCACCGACGGGCCCGGCGGCCGCTCCTGCGGTGCCGGACGACGGCACGGCGAGGATGAGCAGGAGCCCGGCGACGACACCGGCGGCCGTGAGGTTCACCGCGAGCGAGAGCGTGAGGCCGGTCGACTCGCTGATGCGTCGCGAGCGGCGGAACGGGTTCTCGACGAGCTTCAGGGACAGGTAGGCCGGGATGAACGACACGGCCACGACGAGCAGGCTCTTCTTGGCGCCCAGCTCGCCCCACGCGGCGCCGGCGATGACGAGCAGCGGCCAGTGCCACAGGTACAACGAGTAGGAGATCCCGCCGATCCACACGAACGGCCGCCACGTGAGCAGGCGGTTCGCCCCCGTGATGGCACCGGCGCCGCCCACGATGACGGCAGCCGCGCCGAGCGTCGGCACGAGGGCCCACGCGCTCGGCCACGGAGTCGTCGAGCGCAGCAGCAGGGCCCCGAGGACCAGGGTCGCGAGCCCGGCCCACCCGACGGCGAAGCCGACCGTGCGCGGCAGGCGCGTCCACAGGCCCGCGCCGACGGCGACCAGGCCGCCGACGCCGAGCTCCCACAGGCGGGTCGTCGTGACGAAGTACGCGGCGGCCGGGTGGTTCGCCGTCTCGACGACGGAGAACGCGAGCGACGGGACGACGATGATCGCGAGCCCGATCCCCATGAGGGGGCGGACGCGCAGGCCGCGGCGGCGCGCGATCCACGCCACGACCAGCAGGACCAGCGGCCAGACGATGTAGAACTGCTCCTCGACGGCGAGCGACCAGAAGTGCTGCACGGGCGATGCGGCCTGGCCCTCGGCGAGGTAGTCGACGGCCTGGCCCGCGAGGCGCCAGTTCACCACGTAGAGCGACGCCGACATGATGTCGCCGCCCACCTGACGCCAGTCGACGAACGACATGAAGATCCACGACAGCAGCGCCGTCACCGACAGCGTCAGCGCGGACGCCGGCAGGAGGCGGCGGGCACGGCGCGCGTAGAAGCGGCTCAGCGACACCCGCCCGGAGCGCTCGACCTCGCGGACCAGCAGGCCGGTGATGAGGAAGCCGGAGATGACGAAGAAGATGTCGACACCGATGAACCCGCCGGGCACGAACGACACGCCGGCGTGGAAGAGCAGCACGGTGCCGATGGCGACGGCGCGCAGACCCTCGATGTCGGGGCGGAAGCCACGGTGGGCGGCGGGCCCGGGTTCGGGCGCGTCGGCCTTCCCGGCGGGCCGGGCGTGGCGGACCTCCACGTTCGTCATGCGCGTCCTTCTGTCAGACCTCGGCATGCGTCCACGGTTCGCCGAAGAACGGCTCCCCGGACGCGAGCGCGAGGAGCTCGCTGTCGGTGATCTTCCAGGTGTGTCCGGCGGTCGAGGTCGACCGGACGGACACGAAGTTGTAGCGGTCGGCCGAGTAGACCGTCCCGCCGGTCGCGGCGACCTTGTCGAGGAAGGTGGTGTCCACCCGCCGGGGCAGGTCCTCGAACCGCACGGAGACGGCGACATCGCGCGGCATGACCAGGGTGCCGCCCTGGACCAGTCGCGTGAACCGGTGCTCGGCGGCCGGGAACCTGAGGAACGTCGCGCCCGCCGACTGGAGGTAAGCGTAGTGCGCCCACTTGCCTGCGACGGCCGCTCCCGTCCAGTCGAAGGTGCGGACGAGGTCGCCGAGGTAGTGACGCCCGTAGAAGTTGTCGTCGTCCATCTTGGCCACGAAGTGGCCGTCGGCGGCGTCGACACCCCGGTTCATGAGCGTCCCGAGGTTCTGCGACCGGTCGGCGGTGAGGACGACGAGGTCGCTCACGCCGCGGTCGGACGCCCGGGCGCGCAGGTCGGCGGCGGGCTCGAAGCCGTGGGCGACGAGCACGAGCTGCACCCGCTCGTGCGCCTGGCGTGCGACGAGGTCGAGGACGTGGTCGATCTGCTCGGGCCGCATGGTGGGGACGACGGCGCTCACCGACCGGTCGCCGGAGGGCAGCCCGGCGGCGCGGAGCAGGGTCCGGGCAGCGGCCGCGCCGGACAGGTCGGTGTGGGCGCGGCGCAGGGCGGGCTGGGCGTAGCGGTCGCGCAGCTCGGCGTGCCGTGCGAGCGCCGCGGGGAGGTGCGGGTCGTGCGTGGTGTCGAGCACGAGACCGTCGAGCGCGGGGCCCTCGAGCCTGGGGTCGTCCGTGCCCTCCGACAGCACGACCCGCCCGGCCGCGGCAGCCTGTGCCGCGACGACCACGGGGTCCGGTCCCGCTGCCCCGTCGAGGACGAGCGGCTGGAGGCCCTGGAACGGGCCGCCGGCGCGTCCTGGGTTGTGCCGGCGCTGCGCGAACGCGGCGGCGGCCACGGGCACGCCCGGGTGCTCGTCCGCGGTCGCGGGGGTGGCGACGAGCGCGACGTCCGCGAGAGCGGGCAACGGCTCCGGGGTCACCTGCCGGTGCCACAGCACCACCGGCACGCCCGCGGCACGGGCGGCCGCGACGAGCGCGTCCCGCCCGGGCCGGGCCGCGGGGTGCTGGACGACCACGAGGTCGGCGCCGGGCACCCCCTCGGCGGCGTCCGACTGGGTCCACTCCTCGGCCAGCACGGCGGCCGGCCGGTCGTCCAGCTGCACGACGACGCGCACCGGCCGCGGCCCAGGTCCGGGAGTCGTGGCAGGACGCGACGGCTGCGGGCGACCGAGCCGCGCCGCACGCCGCGCGGCCGCCCGCAGCCGGACCTGGAACCGTGCCACGTCAGCGGTTCTCGAGGAACCCGTCGAGGACGCGCGCGATCCGCTCGCCCGCCTTGCCGTCCCACAGGGCGGGCACGGGCCACGTCGCGGGGCGGCCGGCGGCGAGGACCTCGGCGGCGACCGCGGGCAGCGCGTCGCGGGTGACGAGGCGGTTGGTGCCGTCGGTGATCGTCACCGGACGCTCGGTGTTCGGTCGCAGCGTGAGGCACGGCACACCGAGGACGGTGGTCTCCTCCTGGACGCCGCCCGAGTCGGTCACGACGAACGACGCGCCGCGGACCAGTCCCATGAAGTCGATGTAGCCGAGCGGCTCGACGACGTGCAGACCGGGGTGGTCGAACAGGCCGGCGTCGGCGAGGCGGGCCCGGCCGCGCGGGTGGAGCGGCAGGACGACCGCGGCCATGTCGGCGACGGCGTGCAGCGACGCCACCATCTCCTTGACGTCCTGCGGGTCGTCGACGTTGCCGGGGCGGTGCAGCGTCGCGACGACGTAGCCGCCCTCGAGCCCGAACGTCTCGCGGGCGCGCGCCACGTCGAAGCGGTCGATCTGCGCGAGCAGGGTGTCGATCATCGGGTTGCCCACGAAGTGGATGCGGTCCGGGTGGACGCCCTCGTTGCCGAGGTGCGCGACCGCGTCGGGGCTGGTCGCGAGGAGGACGTCGGCCAGCTTGTCCGTGACGAGCCGGTTGATCTCCTCCGGCATGGTCAGGTCGAAGCTGCGCAGACCGGCCTCGACGTGCGCCGTCGGGATGAGCAGCTTCGCGGCGACCAGCGTGGCCGCCACCGTCGAGTTCACGTCGCCGTACACGACGACGAGGTCCGGGCGGCGCTCCGTGAAGACGCGCTCGAGCTCGATCATGATCCGGGCGGTCTGCTCGCCGTGCGAGCCGGAGCCGACGCCGAGGTTGATGTCGGGCCGCGGCAGGTCGAGCTCGCGGAAGAAGACGTCCGACATCTTGTCGTCGTAGTGCTGGCCGGTGTGCACGAGGATCTGGTCGATCCCGCGGTCGGCGAGCGCACGCATGACGGGGGCCGCCTTGGGGAAGTTGGGGCGGGCGCCGGTCACGTGCAGGACGGTTCGGGACATACTCTTCCTTCGTCGTGAGGTGCGGGGGCTTGGCGTCATCATGCCAGAGTCGACGGCCCGTCCCCGTGGACGTCCCGTGCGCAAGCCGCGCGACTTTCGCCCCCGGCGTCCACGACCGACCAGCTGCCGACCGAGAAGAGGACCGTCCGACCATGACCCCGCCGCCGAGCGTGCCGACGACCGCGTCGCCCGCCCGCCCGTCCCGGGCCGCGTCCCTGCTGCTCGCCCTCGACGTGCTGCACGCGCAGTGGGTGCAGGACCCTCTGGTCGCCCTGGTGCGCGTGCTGCGCGCCGCCCCGCGCGGGGCGGTCGTCCGGCTGGCGCGCGCCCCGGGTCTTCTGGGGGCGCTCGCGGCGGGCGCGACCGGGCGCGCCGACGAGGCGGGCGACCGGCTGCGGGCGCACGCCGGACGGGGCCGGGGTGCCGCGCGTGCGGCGGCTCGCGGCGCGGTCGCGCTGCACGACGACCCGACCGCGGCGTTCGCGTGGGCGCGGGTCGGTGCGGTGCGCGGGCGGCGCGACCTGCGCGCGCACGTCGCGGTGCTCGCGTCGGCGGGGCACGTGGGGGAGGCCGTCGACGCCCTCGCGGGCTCGTCGCGGCGCCGGGACCGGCGCCTGCGGGACCTGCTCTCGGGCGAGCTCGCCGCGCTGGCGCCCGCGCCGGCGGCCGCCCTGCAACCGGGGCTGCGACCCGGCCCCGAGCGCGGGGACGTCGGTGCGGCAGCCGCCGGACCGGCGCCGACGGTCGTGCACGCGGTGACGAACGCGCTGCCGGAGGTGCAGGCCGGCTACACGCTGCGGACCCACGGGATCGCCGCAGCGCAGGTGCGTGCCGGGACGCGCGCGATCGTGGTCCCGCGCGGCGGCTTCCCCGTGACGGCGGGTGCGCTGCGCGCCGCGCCGCGCGTCGTCGTGGACGGGGTGACGAGCCTGCGCCGCATCCCGCCCTCGCTCCCGAGGCGTGAGGACGAGCGGCTCGCGGCCGACGCCGCCGCGCTGGCCGACCTCGCGCGGCGCGAGGGCGCGGGCGTGGTGCACGCGCACTCGTCGTACCTCAACGCCCGGGTGGCGCTCGGTGCGCGGGCGCTCGTCGACGTCCCTGTGGTGTACGAGGTGCGCGGGTTCCTCGAGGAGACCTGGGCGAGCCGCGGGGGAGACGTCACGGCCGACCGGTACGTCCTGGCCCGGGCGAGCGAGTCGCAGGCGATGCTCGCGGCGGACCACGTCGTGACGATCTCGGAGGGCATGGCGCAGGACATCCGCGACCGCGGCGTCCCGGCCGAGCGGGTCACCGTCGTGCCGAACTCCGTCGACGACGCCTTCCTCGCGCCGCCCCCCGACGCCGCTGCGCTGCGACGGCGCCTCGGCATCCCCGCCGACGCCCCCGTCGTGGGGATCGTCAGCACGCTCAACGCCTACGAGGGCGTGGACGTCCTCGTCGAGGCCGCCGCACGGGCGACGACGTCCACGCCGCTCCACCTGCTCGTCGTGGGCGACGGGCCGGAGCGCGCCCGGCTCGCTGCGCAGGCGCAGGCGGCCCTGGGCGAGCGCGCGCACGTCGTCGGCCGGGTGCCGCACGCGGCCGTCCGGGAGTACTTCGCGGCGATCGACCTGTTCGCGGTGCCGCGGCTCGACCTCTCGGTGACCGCCAAGGTCACCCCGATCAAGCCCCTCGAGGCGATGGCGACGTCGCGTCCGGTCGTGGCGAGCGACCTCGCGCCGCTGCGCGAGATCGTGCAGGAGGGCGAGACCGGCTGGTTCGCGCGTCCCGGCGACGCGGACGACCTGGCCCGGGTGCTGGGTGACGCCCTGGCCGACCCGGCGGAGCTGGCGCGCCGCGGCGCGGCGGCCCGCGTCTGGGTCGCCTCCGAGCGCACGTGGGCGCGCTCGGCCGCCGTCTACGCCGAGGTCTACGCGGCGGCCGCCTCCCGGCGACGTCCGGGCCACGGCCCCGGCCCGGCATCACCGTCGCCCCGGTAGACTCCGGCCCGGCACCAGGCCGTCCCCCCCCCCGATCACGGACGTCTCGACCGCGTCCGTCCCCGATCACGAAGGTGAGACCGTGAGCCCCAAGATCCCCGCCGCGGCACGACGACGCGTCGACGACCTGCTCGTCCGGTACCCGACGGTGCGCCGCACGGAGACCGCCGACGCGATGCGCCGCGAGCGGATCGACGCGGCGGTCACGTCGGGCGGCACGCCCGACGCCTCGCTGCTGCCGGTCGCGCGCCGGTTCGCGCTCGAGGGCGGACCCGTCGAGCGCTACCGCAGCATCCTCGTCCTCATGCGGCTCGACGCGCGCGACGACGCGGTCGCCGCGCTGCACCGCATGGCGGCCGACGCGCCGCAGATGAAGCCGTGGGACCAGGTCGAGGTCGCGCAGCTGCTCGCCCGGCACACCCTGGTGGACGAGGCGGACGAGGTGTACCTCGCGGTGCTGCGCGCCCCTGCGGGCGGCGTCGGCCTGCTCGGCGCGGCACGGTACGCGGCGCGCGACGGGCGCCCGGAGATCGTCGGCCCGTTCCTCGAGGCGGTCGACGCGGGCCGCACCGCGGTGCGGGGCAAGACGGGAGACCGCGCGAACGCCCTCACGCAGACGCTGCGGGCGCTGCACACCGGCGCGTCGCCCGACGACACCATGGCCGCTGCGGCCGGCGAGCCGGAGGCGGTCCGCGCGGTGGCGCGCTTCGCCCTGCGGACCCGCGACCGCGGACTGGCCGTGGCGCTCGGCGACCACCTCGGCTCCGGCCCGATCGACGATCCCGAGACCGCGGGGTTCGTCGCACGGCTGCTCGACCAGCGCGGTGACATCGGCGGCGCGGTCCGGCTCGCCGAGGCCGCGCAGGGCGGGGCAGAGGACCCGACGTCGCTCGAGCGGCTCATCACGGCCGGCACCGCCGACCTCGCGGTGCTGCGCGACGGCTGGACGGGTGGCCCGCGCCTGGCGCGCACGCACGAGCCCGAGCCCCGCAAGGCCGCCTACCTGCTGCACAACTCGCTGCCCTTCGACTCGGGGGGCTACGCGACGCGGTCGCACGGCATCCTGTCGGCGCTCACCGCCGAGGGCTGGGACATGGACGTCCTCAACCGGCCCGGCTACCCGTGGGACCGGCCGAGGTCGCTCGCGCGCGGGGGTGGCGTCGTGGAGCCGTCGCAGCGCATCGACGGGGTGCGGTACTCGCGCCTGAGCACCGGACCGGCCGGCCTGGACGACGGCGTGACGCAGTACGTCGAGCGCTACGCGGACGCGGTCGTCGCCCGCAACGCCACGGAGCGCTACGGCGTGATCCACGCGGCGAGCTTCTTCCGCAACGGCCTCGGTGGCATCCGGGCCGCGCGCCGGCTCGGGATCCCCTCGGTGTACGAGGTCCGCGGCACCCACGACCTGTCGAACTCGTCGAAGGACCTCGCCTGGCTCGAGACGGACCGTGGCCGGCTCTACCACACGCTCGAGGGGACCGCGTGCATCGAGGCGGACCGAGTGTTCGTCATCACGCGCGCCGTGCGCGACGTCATGATCGACCGTGGCGTGGCCGCCGAGAAGATCCGTGTGCTGCCCAACGGCGTCGACTCGTCGCGGTTCGGGAGCCTGCCGCGCGACGCGGACCTCGCCCGCGAGCTCGGGGTCGAGGGCTACCCCGTGATCGGCTACGTCGGGTCGATGGTCTTCTACGAGGGGCTCGAGCTCCTCGTCGAGGCGGCCCAGCAGCTCCACGCACGCGGCGTGAAGTTCAAGATGCTCCTGGTCGGCGACGGCGACGTCGCCCCCGGTCTGCGCGAGCAGGTCGTCGAGCGTGGCCTGTCGGACGTCGTGATCTTCACGGGCCGGGTCCCGCACCACGACGTCGAGCGGTACTACTCGCTCATCGACGTCGCGCCCTTCCCCCGCACCTCGTCGCCCGTGACCGAGGCGGTCTCGCCCCTCAAGCCGTTCGAGGCGCTGGCCATGCAGCGCGCCGTCGTCGTGTCGTCGGTCGGTGCGCTGACCGAGATCATCACCGACGGCGAGAACGGTCTGGTGTTCCGCAAGGACGACGTGGGCTCGCTGGTCGAGCAGCTCGAGCGGCTCGTCCTCGACGAGTCCTTCCGGCTGGCGCTCGCCGAGCGGGGTCGCGAGTGGGTCGTGCGCGAGCGCGACTGGCGCGTCGTCGTCGGGGTCGTCGACGAGACCTACCGTGAGCTGTCCGAGGAGTTCGGGCTCGGCACGCGCTGGCTCGACGCGCTCCCGGGAGCGGTGTCCGGCACACCGGCCGCCGGCTCCTGAGCCGTCCCCCGGGATCGGTCCGGTGGACGATTCCCACCCGTTATGCTTTCCGAGCCACCTTCCAGAGGAGTTACTGCTGTGTCCGCTGATGTTGTCGTGCTGGGTCTCGGGTACGTGGGCCTGCCGCTCGCGCAGGAAGCCGTCCGCTCCGGTCTCGAGGTGCTGGGGTTCGATGTCAGCTCTCGGGTGATCGAGGGCCTCAACGCCGGGAAGTCGCACGTCGACGACCTGTCCGACGAGGCGATCTCGGACATGCTCGCGAAGGGCTTCCGCGCGACGTCCGACGAGTCCGAGATCCGTGACGCGAAGGTCGCGGTCATCTGCGTCCCGACGCCGCTCGCCGAGGACGGCGGCCCGGACCTCGGTGCCGTCATCTCCGCCACCCGCACCGTGGCGCGCCAGCTCACGGCGGGCACGCTCGTCGTGCTGGAGTCGACGACCTACCCGGGCACCACCGAGGAGGTCCTGCGACCGATCCTCGAGGAGGGCGGCCTCGTCGCCGGCCAGGACTTCGAGCTGGCGTTCTCGCCGGAGCGGATCGACCCGGGCAACCCGGTCTACGGCATGAAGAACACGCCGAAGGTCGTCGGCGGCACCACGCCGGCCGCGACCGAGCAGGCCGCCGCGTTCTACCGCCGGTTCGTCGACACTGTCGTCGAGGCGAAGGGCGCGCGCGAGGCCGAGACGGCGAAGCTGCTCGAGAACACCTTCCGCCACATCAACATCGCGCTCGTCAACGAGATGGCGCGCTTCTGCCACGAGCTCGGCATCGACCTGTGGGACGTCATCCGTCTCGCGAAGACGAAGCCGTTCGGGTTCCAGGCGTTCTACCCGGGTCCGGGCGTCGGCGGTCACTGCATCCCCATCGACCCGAACTACCTGAGCTACAACGTGCGCTCCAAGCTGGGCTACCCGTTCCGGTTCGTCGAGCTCGCGCAGGAGATCAACGCGACGATGCCGGCGTACGTCGCGCGGCGCGTGCAGGACGTCCTCAACGACGCGCAGATCGCGCTGAACGGCGCGAACGTGCTGCTCCTCGGCGTGACGTACAAGCCCGACATCGCCGACCAGCGCGAGTCGCCGGCGGTCCCGCTCGCCCAGGTGCTGCGCGACAAGGGTGCCGTGGTCTCGTTCCACGACCCGAACGTCGAGAAGTGGCGGGTCAACGGTGACGTGCTCGACCGTGTCGCTGACCTCGACACCGCGGTGGCCTCGGCCGACGTCGTCGTCCTGGTGCAGAACCACCACTCGTACGATCTCGACGCGCTGACGGCGGCCGCACCGCGGTTCTTCGACACGCGCGGTGCCACGACGTCGGACGCCGTGCACCGGCTGTGACCGTCGAGCAGATGCGCACGCCGAGCTCGGAGGAGCTCGCCGCGCTCGCCGAGGAGAACGGTCTGCGACCGTTCGGCGAGCGGCAGTCGCTGCGCGAGTACTCCGTCGAGCTGTGGCGTCGTCGGTCGTTCCTGTGGACGCTCGCGAAGTCCCGGTCGTACAACCGCAACCAGGACAACTACCTGGGCCAGATGTGGAGCGTGCTCAACCCGCTCTTCCTGGCGGGCGTGTACTACCTGATCTTCGGGGTGCTGCTCAAGACGACGCACGGGGTCGACAACTTCGTCGGGTTCCTCGTCATCGGCGTGTTCACGTTCTCGTTCGTGAGCACGTCCATGACGAGCGGTGCGGGCAGCGTGTCGAACAGCCTGTCGCTCGTGCGCAGCCTGCGGTTCCCGCGCGCGGTCCTGCCGCTGTCGGTCACGGTCGCGGAGCTCGTCACGTTCGGGTCGACCGTCGCCGTGATGCTGTTCCTCGTGCTCCTGAGCGGCGAGCGGCCCACGTGGTCGTGGTTCGGCGTCGTCCCGGCTTTCGGGCTGGCGTTCGTGTTCGTGTCGGGCGTGGCCATGATGCTGTCGCGCATGGTGGCCTCGGCGCGCGACCTGCGGAACCTCATCCCGGTCGGGATCCGGTTCATCCGCTACTTCTCGGGCGTCTTCTTCTCGATCGACGCGTACGTGGTGGACAAGGGCTTCTGGGGCCAGGTCATGCTGTACCAGCCCGTCGCGGTGTACCTGAACCTCGCACGGTCGGCGCTCCTCGAGGAGTTCGACTCGAGCATGACGCTCTGGCTCGCAGGGGCCGGCTGGGCCCTGCTCGCCGTGGTGGTCGGGTACGTCGTGTTCTGGCGCGGAGAAGAGCAGTACGGACGTGAGTGAGCTGACGATGGACGCGCGGTTCGACGACCTCGAGGACGGCTACGAGGAGACCCACTACACGCCGGCGAGCATCGGGTCGCCGTCGCTCATCGCCGACGACGTGCACGTGCGGTACCGCGTGTTCGGTGGTCGGCGCATCACGCAGACCGACCAGGGCCTGCTGCGCAAGGCGCTGAACCGCGGTCGGCGGCACGTCGGCGCTGTCTCGGAGGTGCACGCCGTCAAGGGTGTGTCGTTCGTCGCGCACCACGGCGAGTCGATCGGCATCCTCGGCCGCAACGGCGCGGGCAAGAGCACGCTGCTGCGCGCCCTGGCGGGCCTGCTGCCCATGGCGGCGGGGAACGTCTACTCGGCGGGCACGATGTCGCTCCTGGGTGTGAATGCCGCGCTGATGGGGTCGATGACGGGCGAGCGGAACATCATGATCGGCGGTCTCGCGCTCGGGCTGACGCCCAAGGAGGTCCGCGAGAAGATGCCCTCGATCGTCGAGTTCGCGGGCATCGGTGACTTCGTCAACCTGCCGATGTCGGCGTACTCGTCGGGTATGGCGGCGCGTCTGCGCTTCGCGATCTCGACGTCGGTGGTCCCGGACATCCTCATGATCGACGAGGCGCTGGCGACGGGTGACGCCGAGTTCCGTGCCCGCAGCCAGGCCCGGGTCGAGGAGATCCGCGACGAGGCCGGCACGGTGTTCCTCGTGAGCCACTCGATCGCCTCCGTCGAGCGGATGTGCAACCGGGCGATCTGGCTCGAGCAGGGCCGCATGGTCATGGACGGTCCGGTCGACGACGTGTGCGCCGCCTACAAGGAGGCCACGCGCGTCCGTCCCAAGAAGAAGTGACGTGAGCCCGCACGAGCATGCGGTGCGGGTCCTCGTGGTCACGGTGGTCCACGACCCCGCGGACGCGCGGATCCGGCACCGGCAGATCGCGGCGATGGTCGAGGCCGGCTGGGACGTGACGTACGCGGCACCGTTCACCGCCTACGGCCGCGAGCCCGTCGCCGGGGTCACGGCCGTGGACCTGCCGCGCGCGGCGGGCCGTCGCCGGCTGGGCGCGGTGCGGGCCGCACGTCGGCTGCTCGCGGCGCGGACGGCGGACGTCGACGTGGTGCTGCTGCACGACCCGGACCTCCTGCTCGCGGTACCCCGGCGCGCGCGCCGGCGCGGTACCGCGGTCGTGTGGGACGTGCACGAGGACACCGCTGCCGCCGTGACCATGCGGGGCTGGATCCCGGGTCCGCTGCGCTCGCTCGCGGCGTGGGGCGTCCGGCGGGCGGAGCGCTGGGCGGAGCGGCACGTCGACCTGGTCCTCGCCGAGCCGGGGTACGTGGCGCGGTTCGCGCGCCCGCACCCCGTCGTGCCCAACTCGGTCCGCGTCCCGGCGGCGTTCCCGGACGCACCGGTCCAGGACCGGGTCGTGTACCTCGGCAAGCTGACGGCGGCCCGGGGTGCCCGCGAGCTCGTCGCGCTGGGCGCGGCGCTGGCGAGCGAGGTCACGGTCGAGCTGGTCGGGCCGGCGACCGGCGAGGTCGCGGACGAGCTCGCGGCGGCTGCCGGACGCGGCGACGTCGACTGGGCGGGGTTCGTCCCGAACGACGCTGCCCTCGCGCGGCTCGACGGCGCGCTCGCCGGCCTGTCCCTGCTCCACGACGAGCCCAACTACGCCCACTCGCAGCCCACCAAGGTCTTCGAGTACATGGCGCACGGCCTCCCGGTCGTCACGACGCCGAACCCGGCGTCGGTGCAGGTGGTGGAGAGCGCCGGCGCGGGCCTCGTCGTGCCGTTCGGCGACGTCGCCGCCGCCGCGGCGGCCGTCCGCCGGCTGCGCGACGACCGCCCGGAGCGCGACGCGATGGCCCGCCGCGGCTATGACGATGTGCGGCAGCACCACGACTGGGGTGCGGACCGCGTCGCGTTCCTCGGTATCCTCGACCAGTTCGCACACCGCGCCGGGAGCCCCTCGCGCGATGTCCCGGGCACGACGCCCGGAAACCCCGCATGACGAAGGACGAATCTTGCGCATCTCGGTGATCGGCTGTGGATACCTCGGTGCCGTGCACGCCGCGTGCATGGCCCAGCTCGGGCACGACGTCGTCGGCATCGACGTGGACGAGCGCAAGGTCAAGCTGTTGGCCTCGGGCGAGGCGCCCTTCTTCGAGCCCGGCCTGCCCGAGCTCCTCTCGCAGGCGTCCGCGACGGGACGCCTGCGCTTCACGACGGACCTGGCCCAGGCGGCGTCCGCAGACGTCCACTTCGTGTGCGTCGGCACACCGCAGGTCAAGGGCGGCTACGCCGCCGACCTGACGTACGTGGACGCCGCGTTCGAGGCGCTGCTGCCGCACCTGGGCGCTGGCGACGTCGTGGTGGGCAAGTCGACGGTGCCCGTGGGCACGGCCGCCCGCCTCGCTGCGACCCTCGCCGACGCCGCGCCCGAGGTGACCCTGGCCTGGAACCCGGAGTTCCTGCGCGAGGGCTTCGCCGTCCAGGACACCCTGCACCCGGACCGCCTCGTCTACGGGGTCGCGTCCGGCGCGGCGGGCGAGCACGCCGTCGAGGTGCTCGACGCCGTCTACGCGGCCCCGCTCGCGGAGGACACCCCGCGGCTGGTGACCGACTACCCGACCGCCGAGCTGGTCAAGGTCGCGGCGAACTCGTTCCTCGCGACCAAGATCTCGTTCATCAACGCGATGGCCGAGCTGTGCGAGGCGACGGGCGCGGACGTGACCCAGCTCGCCGACGCGATCGGTCACGACGACCGGATCGGCCGCAAGTTCCTCAACGCGGGCCTCGGTTTCGGCGGCGGCTGCCTGCCGAAGGACATCCGCGCGTTCATGGCGCGTGCCGACGAGCTCGGCGCCGACCAGGCGGTCACCTTCCTCAAGGAGATCGACGCGATCAACGTGCGTCGCCGGGGCCGCATGGTGGACCTCGCGACGGAGGTCCTGGGCGGTGACGTCGCGGGCCGCCGGATCGCCGTGCTCGGTGCGGCCTTCAAGCCCAACAGCGACGACGTGCGCGACTCGCCCGCTCTCGACGTGGCGGTCCGCCTCATGGAGCTCGGCGCGCAGGTGCGCGTGACGGACCCCGAGGCCGGCGCGAACGCCCACGCCGTCCACCCCGACCTCGACGTCACGACGTTCGACGCGGCGGTCGACGGTGCGGAGGCCGTGCTCCTGCTCACCGAGTGGCAGCAGTACCGCGAGCTCGACCCCGACGCGCTCGGTGAGCGCGTCGCGGCCCGCCACGTGCTCGACGGGCGCAACGTGCTCGACCCGGGCCGCTGGCGTGCCGCCGGCTGGACGTACCGCGCGCTCGGCCGGCACTGACCTCACCCGGCCGCCACCGCGCGCCGACCCACCTCACGAGGGAGTCGACATGTCCCACTCCGAAGGCGGCACGAAGGCCATCGTCGCGGCCCTGCTCGCCAACGTCGGCATCGCGGTCACCAAGTTCGTCGCGTACCTGCTGACGCACTCGTCGTCGATGCTCGCGGAGTCCGTCCACTCGCTCGCCGACTCGGGCAACCAGCTCCTCCTGCTCCTCGGCGGCAAGCGCGCCCGCCGCGCCGCCGACGAGGAGCACCCGTTCGGGTACGGGCGTGAGCGCTACCTCTACGCCTTCATCGTCTCGATCGTGCTGTTCACCCTGGGTGGGCTCTTCGCGCTCTACGAGGCGTGGCACAAGTTCGAGGACCCGCACCCCATCGAGTCGTGGCAGTGGGTGCCGGTCGCGGTGCTGCTCGCGTCGATCGTCATGGAGGGGTCCTCCTTCCGCACCGCGCTCAAGGAGTCGAAGGCGGCGCGCCGCGACATGTCGCTCGTCGCGTACATCCGGGCGGCGAAGGCGCCCGAGCTGCCCGTCGTGCTGCTCGAGGACTTCGGCGCCCTGGTCGGCCTGGTCTTCGCCCTCTTCGGTGTCGGCATGACCCTGGTGACCGACGACGGACGCTGGGACGCGGTCGGCTCGGGCGCGATCGGGGTGCTCCTCGTCCTCATCGCGGTCGCGCTGGCCCTCGAGACCCGGTCGATGCTGCTCGGCGAGGCGGCGACGCCCCGCGACGTCGCGGCGATCCGGGCGGCGCTCGTGGGCGACGGGGTGCCGTCCGTGATCCACCTGCGCACCCTGCACCTGGGACCCGAGGAGCTGCTCGTGGCCGCCAAGATCGAGGTGACGGCGACCGAGAGCGCTCGCGAGATCGCGGACGCCATCGACGCGGCGGAGGCGCGCGTCCGGGCCGCCGTCCCGATCGCCACCACGATCTACCTGGAGCCCGACCTGCGGCGCGCCGGGACGTCGCCGGCCTGACACGCGACGTCGAGGCCCGGTCGGTGGACGGCCCGCGGGCCGCCGCCGTCGTCCCGGTATCCTGTCCCGGGCCGGTGACCGCCGGCACGGAGGACGACATCCAGGGGTACCGGTCATGCGACCTGCACGACGCCTCGCCGCGGCGTTCGCGGCCACTTGCACTCTCGCCGTGACGGCGACGCTGACGAGCACGGCGGGCGCCCTCGCGGACGACGCGCCCCAGCCGTCGCCGCACGGCTTCACCACCGACGTCGCGGGCGTCGCCCCGGACGACGACGCGGTGCCGTACGACTCGCCGAACGCCGACCAGGAGCTGGCGCCGACGCCCGGCCTGCTCGCCGCGACGTCGTCCAGCACGGTGCAGCACCTCGAGGTCGTCGTCGCGACGCCGAGCGGCGTCTCGTCGACCAGCGTGAAGTCCTGGCTCTCACGGGCCAACGTGGACTCCCTGGTGAGCGACGTGTCGAAGTACTGGTCGGCGCAGACCGGTGGCCGGGTGACCTTCGCGGTCGACAAGTTCGCGTACCTCTCCCCGGGGGGCTCGTGCTACAGCGACTCGGCCATCACGAGCCTGTGGAGCCGCTCCTCGAAGCAGCTCTACGGCGAGGACTGGTACAGCAACACCGCCGGCCCGTCCTCGCGTCAGCACCTCGTCGTCCTCTACCCCGCCGACTCCGGTGACGCGGACGGCGCGACCACCTGCGGCGGCCTGCTCGGCCTGGGCACCTACCCGTCGAGCCCCTCGCTCAGCAGCGGCGGCCTGACGTTCGCGGTCGCTGGCGGCTCCGGCGGCACGTCGAGCGCGCAGTACTACGCGGCCCGGCAGACCCTGGCGCACGAGCTCGGCCACAACTTCGGGCTGCACCACGCCGGCGTGGCCTGGTGCTCGGGCAGCCACCCGGACGGCGCGTTCTCGTCGTCGTCGTGCGCCGACCTGTCGTACTTCGACCTGTTCGACCTCATGGGCGGCGGGTTCGACACGAAGGGCGTGACGCCGCTGTCGGCGCCGCAGAAGGCGCGCCTCGGGGTGCTGTCGTCCTCGGTGGCTCCCGCCGTGACGCCGATCACGACGACCAAGACGTACTCGCTCAGCGCGGCGGGCGCCACGAGCGGCCTGCAGACCGTGACCGCGGTCGACCCGTCCACGCACGAGCGCTACTACGTCGAGTACCGCCAGAAGTCGTCGAGCGTGGTCTTCCCGACCACGCCGACCTGGCCCTGGAAGCTCAACGTCACCTCGGGCGGCTCGACGATCGGGTCCGTCGGCTACGACTACGGTGTCCGCATCCTGCGACTCGCCCCGGCCTCGAGCGCCTGGGCGGAGCCGTACGAGCAGACGATCGTGCCGATCAACGCCTCGGGCTCGACGTCAACCCGCACGGCGTACCTGCCGAAGGGCCAGACGTTCACGAGCCGTAGCGGCCAGCTGAGCATCAAGGTCAACTCGGTTCCTGTGACGACCGCGACGTCGGGCACCGCGTCCGTCACCGTCGGCTTCGGCACCCCGGTCGTCCCGGCCATGTCGCTGACCCGGTCCAGCTCGACGCAGGCCTACGGGCACCCGACCACGCTCACCACGGCCCTGTCGTCGGCGAACGGCTACGTGCCGTCGGGCATCGTGACCATCCGCCAGGACGGCACGGCCGTGAAGACGATCCGCGTCTCGACGAGCGGCAAGGCGGTCTACACGGTCCCGAGCTCGCTGAGCCTCGGCTCGCACCGGTACACGTCGAGCTTCGCGCCCGACAGCACCGCCAAGGCGCGCAACATCGGCGCGCCGGCGTACCGCACCACGTACGTCACGGTCGCGAAGGCGACGCCGACGGTGTCGGTCACGATCGCACCGTCGACCGTGAGCCGTGGCCTGCACCCGCGGGCGACCGTCAAGGTCGTCTCGCCGGGGGTGTCCGCTCCGACGGGCACGCTGGCCGTGTACGTGGCCGGCAAGAAGGTGGCGTCGGCGACGCTCACCCCGGCCCGGCACGGCGGTGCGATCATCACGCTCCCGGCGCAGACCAAGGCGGGGAAGTATGCCGTGCACGCGACGTTCTACAGCACGACGTCGACGCTGAGCTCGCGGACCAGCGGCTCGGTGTACTACACCGTCCGCTGACGCGGCACCGCGGCACCGACGCGGCACAGACAGACACCGACGGCGGCGCGGGACCCGGAGCGATCCGGGGCCCGCGCCGCCGTCCGTGCGTCAGCGGACCACGAACGTCGCGGGCGCGCTGTGACCGGGGGCGATCGTGGGGACGTCCGGCGAGTACGACACCGTGACCGCATGGGTGCCGGACGGCCAGCCCGTCGGCAGGATGAACAGGGCGGAGCCCTTGTCGTACCACTGGAGGCGAAGCGACGAGAGCACCTTGGACCCCTCGCGCAGCACGAACGTCCCGGAGGGCCCGTACACGCCGGTGATGCGGACGCGGGCGACGACGCGGCCGTACTGGGTCCGATTCAGCGTGGTCGCTCCGATCCGAGCGAGGGTGACCTTCGCGACGCCCCGGACGACCGTCACCGTGCCGGAGGCGGAGGCGCCACCGATGTGGCGGGCCGTCGTCGCGGCGTCCGGGCGGAAGGTGACGGTGACGGCGTGCTTCCCCAGCGCGAGGTCGCGCGGGAGGAAGGTGGGCAGCGACTCGGTGCCCCACCTGTTGACGTGCCGGGTCGCGAACGCGGTGCCGTCGGCGCGGTAGGTCAGCAGTCCGGTCGGGTAGGCCGAGCCCGTGACGGCCAGCTGCGCGGAGACGTGCGCGGGGTTGCCCGCGTAGTGCTGCTGCGCCGTGACCGAGACCTTGAGGGCCGGCGTGACGGGGCGCGGCTCGACGGCCCCGGCGTGCGGGCCGGCGATCGCGGCGAGCGCGAGCGCACCCAGCAGGGCGACGGCACCCGTGCGCGCGCGGCAGACGGCGCGGGCGCGGTGGACAGGACGTCCCGCTCTGCGCGGCGGTGCGGGGTGGGCGGTGGTCAGGTCGGTGGGCATGCGGGTCTCCTCGTGTCGAGGGCGACCCGATGCCGCCCTCACCCGTACAGACGAACGGGCGGCCCGGAACGTTGCGTCCCGGACCGCCCGATCTCTGGCGGTGTGCCCATCCGGTGCGGGTGGGCGGCGCCGAGGTCTCAGTACGTGCGGAAGTACTGGACCCCGTCGTAGCCGCCGAGCGTCTCCGTGACCGTCCAGTAGTCGTGGTAGGCGCTCCACTCGCTCGTCTGGGTGTACCGGGTCAGCGTGGCGCTGACGCACCGGCCGCCGCCGACCAGGCTCTGGCCCGCGACGTCGCTGACGTAGCCGTCCGGAGTCTGGAGCGACACCGTGATGTCGGACAGACGCCGTGACCGGGTGGTCAGGTTGCAGAACCGTGCGGCCGCCTTGACCTGCACGGTGCCGGGCGTCCACGGCGTGGTGGTGGTCGAGCCGAGCGAGACCCACCAGGAGAACAGTGCGGCGCCGGTCCCTGCGTGGTACTTGTCGCCGAGGGTCGACTGGATCCCGAGCCACGCCGTCCGGCTGTGGACGGTCGTGACACCGTCGCTGACCGCGACGCGGAAGCCGTAGTCGTTCGCGCTCGTGGTCACGGGGCCCACACGGAGCGTGGCGCCCCGCTCGTTCGGGGCGTTGTGCCACGTGCGGCCGTCGGCCGTGTACTGCCACTGGTACGAGACGCCGGACTTGCTGGCGCGTGCGGTGAACGTGGCCGTGCCGCCCGAGTGGACCCAGTCGTTCTCCGGCTGCGTCGTGAAGCCGGTGAGGTGGTACCCGCTCGGCCACGCGACGGTCGACGTCGAGGCGCTGGTGCGTGCGGTGGTGACGTACCCGGTGCGCCGGCCGGTCACGACGACGGTCACGTGGTGGCCGTGGTCGGACGTCCCGAGCCGGTACGTGGACCGGACCGCACCCGGGACGGGGGAGCCGTCGCGGCGCCACTGGTAGCTCAGGGACGCGGACGGCGACCAGGCCGCGACGTGGGCCTTCAGCGTCGAGCCGACCTTGCTGGTGCCGCTGATCGTCGGGGCGTGCGTGACGGCGAAGTGGGTCACGACGGTGATGGAGCCGCTGGTGACGGAGCGCGTCGCGTAGCCCGCGTGCCGGCCGGTCACGGTCACGCTGATCTTGTGCCCGGTGTCGGCGGCGGAGGGTCCGTAGCTCGAGTGGACGGCGCCGTGCACCGGCACGCCGTCGCGGCGCCACTGGTACGTGAACGACGGGCTGGGCCACCAGGCGCCGGGCACGGCCCGCAGGTTCCAGCCGACCTGGTGCGAGCCGGTGATCGTCGGGACCCGGGCCGCGAGCGTCCCGGCGCCGACCGTGGCGGCCGCGCTCGTGACGGACGCGGTCGTGTAGCCGTCGCGGGCGCCCGTCACGGTGACGGTCAGGTGGTGGCCGTACTGGCTCGCGGTGGGGGTGTAGGTCGACGCCGTGGCACCGGTGATCGGTGCGCCGTCGAGTCGCCAGCGGTACGTGTAGCCGGCCGTGGGCGTCCACGTGCCGACGCTCACGCGCACCGTGGCGCCGACCCGCACGGTCCCGGTGATCTTCGGGGTCGCGGTCGCGAGGGTGCCGGGAACGGCGGGCTCTGTCGGCGCCGCCACGTCGAACGTGTAGCGGACGCACCCGGCCTCGATGCCGGTGACGGTGGCGTCGCCGCGGACGCCCGAGCCGAGCGAGTAGCCGACGGCCAGGACGCGAGCCTGCGGGAACGCGGCGGACCATGCAGGCAGCGTGCCGTGGTCCTCCGAGCCTGCGCCGCCGGCGTGGCTCGGCGCGGCGGAGCGCACGAACGACGCGGCGCTCGCGGGGACCCACCAGTCGTCGCCGTACACGGCCTCGCCCACGAGGATGCCGTCGGCGGTGCCGTCGCCGTCGAAGTCGGTCACGAGCTGGAGGCCGGGTGCGGTGCCCTGCGTCGCGGTGAGGTCGAGGCGCGGGACGCCCGCGTCGGCGAGCGCGACGTCGGTGGCGTGGTACCCGGCGGCCTTCGCCTCGCTGCTCGTGTCGTCGGTGAACACGTGCAGCCCGCCCGGGACGAACACGTCGTGCCCCGCGCTGCGGGTGTCGGTGAACGTCCAGCCCTGAGCGTCGGCGTCGGTCGCCACGGGAGCCTTCGTGAGGGTCGTGCAGGCCGTCAGGGTGTCGCGCGGGGCGTCGTCGGCCCACGCGGCCGGGGCGAGCGTCGGGACGGCCAGCCCGACGCCGAGGACCGCGACCAGGGGCGCGGTCAGGGGGCGAATTCTGTTCACCTGTTCTCCATGATTCTGCTCGGTGCCGCCTGTGCGGCGTGCGGAACGTATCACCGAGCAACGACAGGGAGAAGGGGCGTCCTGGAGGGTGTCCCAGGGGGCCCTCGGGGCGTGGTACGTTCCGCGCGCGGTCGCACGCCGTCGCCCGCTTCCTGCCGTCGCCCGGAGAGCCTCATGACCGTCGCCCGCCCCCTCGTCCGCCGTCGTCGCACCGCGTCGTCGCGCGGCCCCCTGGCCCTCGTGGCGCTCGCCGCCGGCGCGGCGCTGGCCGTCGCGGCCGCCGTGCCGGCTTCGGCCGCACCGGTCACGACCGCCGGTGCCGTGCCGCCCGTCGCGGCCTCGACGGTCGCGGCACCGCGCATCACCTCCCAGCCCGCGTCGGCGACGGTCGCCGTGGGCCGCACCGCGACGTTCACGGTCCGCGCGTCGGGCTCCGCCCTGAAGTACCAGTGGTCCGTCGCGGCCCCGGGCCATGCGTCGACCAAGATCTCGGGCGCGACGCACTCGTACTACTCGACCGTCGGAGCGACCGGGCGCAACGGGTACCACTACAAGGTGTCCGTGACGAACAGCGGCGGTCACGTCGTGTCGTCGTGGGCGCGTCTGACGGTCGTGCCGCGACCGGTCGTCCTCACCCAGCCGCGCGAGGAGACGACCGTGACGTCGGGCTCGCGCGTCACGCTGTCGGTGCGCGCGAGCGGCACCGGGCTGCGCTACCGGTGGCAGTACGTCGACGACACCGAGGACGGCGACCTGGCGTACCACTGGATCTCTGGCGCGACGGGTTCGAGCTACACCTTCACGGCGCGCACCACCACGCCGGACGACGTCCGGGTGGTCGTGTCGAACGCCGGCGGGAGCACGGCCAGCGACGACGCCTACGTCACGGTGCGCTCGACGCCGACGGACCCGTGGGGCCCGGGTGGCGGCGGCATCCTGACGAGCTGGGCCGTGGGTCTCGACACGGACGTCAAGGGCGGTGCCACGCACGTCACGGGCGACGACCCCACGACGGTCGCCTCCACGTTCCTCGCGTTCCCGTTCGACGTGCACGCGCAGACGGCCGACCTCGAGTTCACGCTGATCGCGGGCGGCACGTCGTACCCGGCCACCGCGACGTCGAAGTCGTACGCGATCGGGACGTACGGCTTCGTGGCGACGGCCACCGTCCCCCTCCCGGCCGCCGACGCGTCGCGCGGCGTGTGGAAGGTGACGGACACGTCGGGCACCAAGCCGGTGAGCGAGTACTTCCGCCAGCGCTGAGCCTCGCCGCGGCACGGCCGCACGCTAGTGTGGGGACCATCTCGCGCGACGGCACGGTGCACCTGCGCCGTGCCGTCGCCCACCCGCGCAGACGGGAGCCCCCAGCGCACGAACCCGAGGAGCAGCATGTCCACCGAGTCGTCCGCCACCCCCGCCGGCCCCGCCGTCGGAGCCCCCGCGTTCGACGAGCAGCCCGGCCGCTACAAGGTCCGCTCGCTCGCGCTCGCCGAGTCCGGTCGTCACCAGATCCGCCTCGCCGAGCACGAGATGCCGGGTCTCATGGCCCTGCGGGAGGAGTTCGGCCCGACGCAGCCGCTCGCGGGCGCCCGCATCGCCGGATCGCTCCACATGACGGTGCAGACGGCTGTCCTCATCGAGACCCTCACCGCGCTGGGCGCGGAGGTCCGCTGGGCGTCGTGCAACATCTTCTCCACGCAGGACGAGGCCGCGGCGGCGATCGTCGTGGGTCCGGACGGCACGCCGGACGACCCGCAGGGCGTCCCCGTGTTCGCCTGGAAGGGCGAGAGCCTCGAGGAGTACTGGGACTGCACGGAGCAGATCCTGCTGTGGCCGACCGATGGCGACGCGGGTGACGCGGCCGTCGCCTCCGCCGGCCCGAACCTCATCCTCGACGACGGCGGCGACGCCACGCTGCTGGTCCACCAGGGCGTCGCGTACGAGCGCGCGGGCGCCGTGCCGTCGGACACGCGCCCGGGCGAGCCGGACCACTCGGACGAGTCGAACGTGGTCCGCGCGGTCCTGCGTCGCGCGCTGCAGGCCGACCCGCTGCGCTGGACGGCGATCGCCGACGGTCTCCTGGGCGTCACGGAGGAGACCACGACGGGCGTGCACCGCCTGTACCAGCTCGCGGAGGCCGGCCAGCTCCTGTTCCCGGCGATCAACGTCAACGACTCGGTGACGAAGTCGAAGTTCGACAACAAGTACGGCATCCGCCACTCGCTCCCGGACGGCATCAACCGCGCGACGGACATCCTCATGGGCGGCAAGGTCGCGTTCGTGGCCGGCTACGGCGACGTCGGCAAGGGTGCGGCGGAGGCCTTCCGCGGCCAGGGCGCGCGCGTCATCGTGTCGGAGGTCGACCCGATCTGCGCGCTGCAGGCCGCGATGGACGGCTACCAGGTCGCGCGGATCGAGGACGTCGTCGGCGAGGCGGACTTCTTCATCACCACGACCGGCAACAAGGACGTGCTGCGCGTCGAGCACCTCGTCGCGATGAAGAACAAGGCCGTCGTGGGCAACATCGGGCACTTCGACAACGAGATCGACATGGCGGGCCTCGCGGCGCTCCCCGGCGTCACGCGCACCGAGATCAAGCCGCAGGTGCACGAGTGGACGTTCGCCGAGGAGGGCCCGACGGGTCAGGCCGCCGGACGGTCGATCATCGTGCTGTCCGAGGGTCGTCTGCTGAACCTCGGCAACGCGACCGGCCACCCGTCGTTCGTGATGAGCAACTCGTTCTCGAACCAGGTCATCGGCCAGATCGCGCTGTTCCGCGACGTCGAGGACCACGCCGACCCCGCCGAGCGCGAGTACGCACGGGACGTGTACCGCCTGCCGAAGGTGCTGGACGAGAAGGTCGCGCGCCTGCACCTCGACGCGCTGGGCGTGCGCCTCACCGAGCTGACGAAGTCCCAGGCGGAGTACCTCGGCATCCCGGTCGAGGGCCCGTACAAGCCGGAGCACTACCGGTACTGAGCGAGCACCCGGCGGACCGGGGGGACATCCCCCGGACCGCCGGGCGGACCGCCCCGTTCCGGTACGACGAGGACGTCGACAGGATGGAGCCATGTCTTCTCCCGTGACACCCCCGCCGACCCCGCAGCACGTGGGCTTCTTCCGGGGCCCGTTCGCCCGCCGCAGCTGGACCGAGCTGCTGTTCCTGCTCGCGGGGATCGTCCCGGCGGCGCTCGGGCTCGCGTGGTTCGTCGTCGTGGTCGCGGTGGGCGTGTCGCTCGCCTGGACGGTCGTCGGGCTGTTCGTCGGCGGCTGGCTCCTGCTCGGTACCCGCGCGTTCGGGGCCCTGTACCGGCTGATGGGCCGGGCGATGCTCGCGGTCGACGTCCCGCCGCCGGCGCCCTTCCGCCGGGGGACCGGCTTCTGGGGGCGGCTGCGCGCGCTGCTGGGCGACGTCCCGTCGTGGCGTGCGTGGGCGTTCCTCCTGCCGAGCTTCGTCGTCAGCGTCGTGGGTCTCGTCGTGAGCGTCGTGTTCGTGGCGGCGCCGCTGGGCGCGCTGACCTACGGGTTCTGGTACCGGTTCCTGCCGCTCCAGCAGGCCGCGGACGGCACGATGCACCGTGGGACGCAGTACGGCACGGACTGGTTCGTCGACACCCCGGGTCGCATCTGGCTGCAGGCCGCCGGCGGCGTCGTGATGCTGTTCCTGTGGCCCTACCTGGAGCGCGCCTTCGTCCACCTGGAGCGTCTGCTCATCGTGAACCTGCTCGGTCCGACCCGGGCCAGCCAGCGGGTGGGCGAGCTCGAGCGGTCCCGCGGGCGGGCGGTGGAGGACGCGGACGACCGGCTGCGCCGCATCGAGCGCGACCTGCACGACGGCACGCAGGCCCGCCTCGTCGCCGTCGCGATGCAGCTCGGCGAGGCCAAGGAGCAGCTCGCGCCCGGAGAGCCGGTGCCGGGGGACGCCCTGGCGCTCGTGTCCCAGGCGCACGACGCGACCAAGGACGCGCTCGTCGAGCTCCGCGAGATCGCGCGCGGCATCCGCCCGCCGGTGCTGGACGCCGGCCTGGCGCACGCGCTCGCGACGCTGGCCGCCCGCAGCCCCGTGCGCACCGTGCTGGACGTCGAGCCCGGCGTGTCAGCGGCCCCGGCGATCGAGGCGCTCGCGTACGCGGCGGCGTCCGAGCTCGTGACGAACGCCGCGAAGCACGCCCACGCGTCGACGGTGTGGGTGCTCGTGGAGCCCGCGGCCCCGACGCGTCCGCCCCGGCCCGGCGAGCAGCCCGCCACCGCCCTGCGCCTGCGCGTGCGGGACGACGGCCGGGGCGGGGCGGTCGTGAACCTCGCGGACGCGCCGGCCGGCCGGGGGAGCGGCCTCGCCGGCCTCGTCGAGCGGGTCCGCGCGGTCGACGGGACGCTCACCCTGGTGAGCCCGCCCGGCGGTGGGACGCGGGTCGACGTGGTGCTGCCCCTCGCGGTCCCGTCCGGATCGCGGGCCGCGACGGGCCTGCAGGCGGCGGCGCACGCCACGACGGGGGGTGACGACGGTGCGGGTGCTGATCGCTGAGGACTCCGCGATCCTGCGCGACGGCCTCGTCGCGCTCCTCGGTCGGCGCGGGCACGAGGTCGTCGGAGCGGTCCCGGACGCCGACGCCGCCCGTGCCGCGTACGCCGACCTCGTCCGGTCCGGCACGCGGCCGGACGTCGTCGTCATGGACGTCCGGATGCCGCCGACGTTCACGGACGAGGGCCTGCGGGCCGCGCTCGACCTGCGCGCGGAGCACCCCGAGCAGGGCGTCCTCGTGTTCTCGCAGTACGTCGAGACGCGGTTCGCTGCGCGGCTCCTCGCGTCGGACGCGCGCGGGCTCGGGTACCTCCTCAAGGACCGCGTGGCCGACGTGGGCGAGTTCGTGGGGGCGCTCGAACGGCTCGCGGACGGGCAGACGGTCCTCGACCCGGAGGTCGTCCGCCAGCTCCTGGGCTCTTCGGGCGGCACGGACGACGGCGGCCTCGCCCGGCTCTCGCCCCGCGAGCGCGAGGTGCTCGAGCTCATGGCGCAGGGCCGGTCGAACGGCGCGATCGCGAGCGCGCTGTTCCTGTCGTACGGGGCGGTCGAGAAGAACGTCACCGCGATCTTCGACAAGCTGGGCCTGCCGCCCGACGCCGCGGACCACCGGCGCGTCCTCGCCGTCCTGCGCTGGGTCCAGCAGCACAGCGCGTGACCGCGCGCTCCGGGTCGCTTTCCGGTTGAATCGCACCAGGAGTCCGGGCGCTGCGAGGAGACATGATGGCTGGTCAGGTGGGCAAGGGTGACGGTGAGACCCCGTTGAGCGTCACCGAGCGCGACGAGCTCGAGTCGCTGCGCGCCGAGGTGACGTCCCTGCGCGTCGAGACGGCCGAGGCGAAGAGGGCCGCGGCGGAGGCCGCGGTGACGCCCGCCGCGCCGGTCAAGCGCTCGCGGGACCGGCACTGGGTGCGCTGGACGGCCGCGGTCGTGATCATCGCCCTGGCGGCGCTCCTGTCGATCGGCGCGGTCGCCGCCCGGTACGTCAAGGGCCAGCTCCTCGACACCGACCACTACGTCGCGACGGTCGCGCCGCTGGCCTCGGACCCCGCGATCCAGGCGGCCGTCGCGGGCCGCGTGAGCACCGCGATCGAGGACCAGCTCGACCTGGAGTCGCTGACCACGCAGGCGCTCACCGCCATCACGGACAACGCGCCGCGGGTCCCGGAGGCGCTCGTCGGCCTGGCGCCCGTCATCGCGAGCCAGGCGAACGGCTTCATCGAGAAGCGCGTCGACGACTTCGTGCAGTCGCCGGCGTTCCAGAACCTGTGGGTCGAGGCGAACCGTGCCGCGCACAAGAACCTGAGCTCCGTGCTCACCGGAGGGGACGGCGCCGCCCTCACGGCGAACGCCGACGGCCAGGTCACCCTCCAGCTCGCGCCGATCATCGACGCCGTCAAGGAGCGCCTCTCGGCACAGGGCCTCAACTTCGTCGACAAGCTGCCGCAGGTGGACGCCACCTTCGTGGTGTTCAGCTCGCCCGACATCGCGGCCCTGCAGCGGTGGGTGAACTTCTTCGACCACGCCGCGACGTGGCTCATCTGGATCGCGGTCGCGCTCGCAGCGGCCGGGGTCCTCGTCGCGCCCCGCGGCTCGCGCCGTCGCGCGGCCGTGATCGCGGGCGTGTTCGTGACGGTCGCGATGCTGTTGCTCGCGCTCGGCATCGCAGTGGGCCGGACGGTGTACCTGGGTGCGCTGTCGGACGTCGTGATCCACCCGACGGCCGCCGAGGCGCTGTTCGACACGATCGTCCAGCCGCTGCGGGTGGCGCTGCGCGTCGTCCTCGTGGTGGCGCTCGTCGTCGCGATCGCGGCGTTCCTCGTGGGGCCGAGCCCCGCCGCGGTCGCGGTCCGCAACGGGTTCATGAAGCTGGTGGGCCTCGCGTCGGGCGGCCGCGCGGGCGAGACGACCCGCGAGCCGCGCACCTGGGAGGTCTGGATCGCGCGCTTCCGCATCGCGCTCACGGTGCTGATCATCGGGCTGGCGGCCCTGCTCGTCGCGTTCTGGCACTACCCGACGGGCATGGTGGTGTTCTGGATCGCGCTGCTCGCTGTCGTCCTCGTGGTGGCGGTGCAGGTGCTCGCGGCCCCGGCGCGCGGGTCGGTGGCCGGGACACCGTCGTCGGGCGCCCCGGGCGAGCTCACACCCTGACCGTCACCCCACGATCTGTCACCCCACGATCGAGGTCACCCATGCCGCGGGGAGGCCGAGGCGCGCGCGCAGCGCGTCGGGCTTCCCGGTGACCGTCCTCGTCGTCCCCGTGGACGACGTCGCGGTGAGCGCCGCCATCTGACCGCTCGAGTACTTCTTCGACACGGTGATCCGGACGACGTCGGGCAGCCCGAACATCGCCCGGGCCGACGCCTGGGTGAGGGTGCGGGTCCAGGTGCGGTACGTGTTGCCGGGGGCGCGCGCGCTCCAGGGGTCGCTCACCGACTGCTCGTAGGGCAGCGTGGCGGTCCACACGTCCTGGGAGCTGGCGGTCCGTCCGCCGGACGACGAGTAGTAGTGCGCGACCACCGGCTCGCCGCCGAAGGTGAGCGCGCGGGCGGCGGTGGTCGACGTGGTGGTGTCGTCGACCGCGCGGACCCAGATCGCGCCGTAGTCGGTGCTGCCCGCCGTCTCGCCCTGCTTCTTCCAGCCGGTGTAGTTCTGGTCCCGGACGTCGTCGACGAGGTTGCACGCGCACGCCGACCGCAGGCCGCCGAGCTTGGTGAGCGCGTAGCTGCGGGCCACGATGGCCTGCGCCTCGAGGGACGCCTCGCCGTCGAGCCCCCAGGACGACGGCACCTCGGCGATGCCGTAGAGGTACTCGGTGTTGAGCAGGACCTCGTTGACCACGTTCGGGACGTGCCCGATCGCCGTGATGCTCAGGTCGCCGTTGCGGTACGTGCCCTGAGCGCCCGCGACGGTCGCGACGCCGCGCGACGTCGACGTCGGGGCGTAGTAGCGCGTGCCGGCCCACTGGACCTTGAATCGCGTGCCCAGGTACGACTTCGTCACCTGCGTGCCGCTGCTCGTGCTGGTGAAGGACACCCCCACGGACGAGGTGCCGGCCCGCACGGAGAGGGTCACGGGCCCGGGGCCGGTGTACAGCGCCGTGCCGCCGGCCGACATGAGCCGCCACCACCCGCGGTCGATCCGCACGGTGGTCGACGACACCGTGTCGGAGTAGGCGCCGGGCGCGTACCCGTACGGCTCCGGTCCGAAGACCTGCACCGAGACGGTGGTGGGCGTGGTGACGGTCCCGGACGACGTCCCCCGGTAGTAGCTCTGCAGGATGGTGGAGGTGCCGCGGCCGTCGAGGGCCTGCGCGTAGGCGCCGAACTGGGGCATGCCGACGCCGTGGCCGTAGCCCGCGCCGTGCACGCTGAAGGAGGCGGGCACGGTGGACTGGACGCGGACGGTCACGGCTGCGCTCGTCGCCCGACCGGGCACGACGGCCCGGTACGCCCCGGTCCGTCCCGGGGCGAGGGCGTACGCGGCCACGCCGCCCGTGGCCACGGTGACGGCACGCAGCGTCGACCAGGCTGCGCTGCCGGAGGTGGTCCGCTGGAACGTGACCGTGGCGGCGCTCTGCACCGCCTTGCCGCGGTAGGTGTACCGGGCGACGAGGCGGGTGGTGGAGCCGGGGTGCACCGTGCCGGGCGTGGCGGTCAGCGTGACCGCGTAGGGGGAGCGGATGACGAGGTGCGCGACAGCGGAGTGCGCCCCGGTCGCGGTGACGGCCCGGAAGTCGGACGTGGCGCGCGGCGCGACGTGGAACGCGGCGGTCCCGGCGCTGCCGGTCGTGGTCGCACCGAGGCGGTACCACGTGCTGCCGACCCGTTGCTCGAGGGCGACCGTGCCACGGTGGGCGGCCCCGCCGACCTTCCAGGTGGCGGTGAGCGTGGTCGAGACGCCCTGGTAGGCGCTGGACGGGCCGCTCAGGGTCACCGTCGTGGAGGCTGCGGAGGCGGCCGGTGCGGCGACGAGGCCGCCGAGCACGAGGACCGCTGCGCCGCACCATGCCGTGACGCGCGCCGCGACGCGCGCCCCGGCGCGCGCCGCGGCCCGTCGTCGCGCGGCGCCCCTGCCCCCTGCCCGGTCGATCCCCATCCGGCCACGCTAGGCACGGGGTGGCGAGGTCGGCGCGCCCGGTGACGAAGAGCTCGGGGGCATAAGCCGCCTACCGGTGCAGAACAGCAGCGGCGCGTCACACGGCGGGGTCGGACACGCCGAGCGGGAGGCGCCGCACGGCGAGGTCGTCCGCGTCGGCGCGGGCCTGGTCTCGGACGCCCAGCGCCCAGTCCCGGTCGCGCCGCTCGCTCATGACGGCCACGAGGAACGCCTCGGGCGGGGTGCCCCAGGGGGCGGCCGGGGCGACGTACGCCTCGACGCGCCCCGCGAGGTCGACGCCGAGGCGCACCCGGCTCTGCGGATCCATGCGGGGGGCACGGGCCAGGAAGAGCCGGACGGCGACCGCGAGGCCGTCGGGCAGGCGAGCGACGTCGGCGCCGTGCGACCAGGCACGCAGCGACGGGTCGACCGGGGGCAGGGGAGGGATCCCGCGCGCGCCGCGCACCCGGACGACGTACGTCCCCGCGACGATGTCGCCGAGCCGCTTGCCCTTGCGGTTGACCATGCTCGTCACGACGGCCACGACACCGAGCGTCATCCAGATCTCGAGGACGCCCAGGAGCGCGCGGGTGAGCGCGTGCCGGAACCGGATCGCGCCGCCGTCGTCGCGCACCACCCGCGTTCCCATCGCGAGCTTGCCGAGGGAGCGGCCGCGCGTCAGCGTCTCGACCGTCGTCGGCACGACCACGTACACGAGGACGAGCATCCCGATCAACGCGGCGCCGTCGTACCCGCCCGTGTCGATCGCGGACAGGCCCCAGCCGAGCGCGGTCGCGAAGGCGATCAGCGCCACCACGTCGATGAGTCCCTCGATGATGCGGGTCCCGACCGCCACCGCGTCGGCCTCGAGCACGACGGCCTCGCCGATCACCACCTCGTCCATGGCGGGAGCGTACTGTGCGCGCGGCGTGGTCTGTGGGAGGGTGTGCGCCGTGGACCTGGACGCCTTCGTGTTGCTGCGGACCCCGCGCTGGGAGCGCCTCGACGCGCTGAGCCGGGCGCGACGCCTGGACGGTCGGGAGACCGACGAGATGGTCGCGCTGTACCAGTCGGTCGCCACCGACCTGTCGGTGCTGCGGTCGTCCATGCCCGACCCGACGCTCGTGAACCAGCTCTCGACGACGCTGGGTCGCACGCGGTCGCGGCTGACGGGCGCGCACACCCCGGCGTGGGCGATGGTCGCGCGGTTCGCGGTCGTGTCGGCGCCGGCGGCGCTGTACCGGATCCGGTGGTGGATCGTCGCGGTCACGGGCGTCTCGGTAGCGATCGCGGCGGTCGCCGGGTGGTGGGTGTGGCACGATCCTGGGGCGCTGTCCACGCTCGGCACGGACAGCGAGCGGCGCGAGTACGTCGAGCACTCGTTCGTCCAGTACTACGAGACGAACGGCGCGTTCGCGTCGCGGGTGTGGACGAACAACGCGTGGCTCGCCGCGCAGTGCGTCGCGTTCGGCATCACGGGGCTGTGGCCCGCGTGGGTGCTGTTCCAGAACGCCCTCAACGTGGGCGTCATCGGCGGGATGATGGCGTCGTACGGGCGCCTCGGCGAGTTCTTCTCGTACATCCTCCCGCACGGCATGCTCGAGCTGACGGCCGTGTTCACGGCGGGCGCGGCGGGGCTCAAGATCTTCTGGACGGTCGTCGACCCGGGTCCTCGTCCGCGCGGGCGCGCTGTGGCGGAGGAGGGCCGCGCGCTCATGACGGTGGCGCTCGCGCTCGTCGGCGTGCTCGGAGTCTCGGGCCTGGTCGAGGGGTTCGTCACCGGCTCGGCGCTGCCGACGGCGGTGCAGATCGGCATCGGCGTCGTGGTGCTCGCGGCGTTCTGGGCCTACGTGCTGGTGCTCGGACGCCGGGCCGCGCAGGCCGGGGCGACCGGTGACCTCGACCCGGACGAGGCCGGCGACGTCCTGCCCGTCGCCGGCTGAGGGTCACAGCCTCCCGGCGGCCTTGAGCGCGATGTAGGTGTCGGCGACGCGCGGGGCCAGGTCGTCGGGCAGCGCTTCCACGACCTCCGCGCCGGTGCGTCGCAGGAGCCCCGCGACCGCGGTCCGCTCCAGGTCGGTGCGCGCGGCGGCGGCCGCGTCGTAGGCGTCGTCCCCGGTGGCGAGGTCGGCGCCGAGCGCGGCGAGCTCCGGGTCGGACACGGCGGCGACGAGCACCTGGTGGCGGGCGGCGAGGCCGCCGAGCACCGGCATGAGCCCGGCGGACACGACCGCGGGGTCGATCGCGGTGACCAGGACGACGAACGCCCGCTGCGACAGCGCGCCGTGGACGGTCGCGGCGAGCGCGGTCCAGTCGGCCTCGACGAGCACGGGCGCCACGGGTGCGAGCGCCTCCGCCACCGCGGGCAGCAGGCGCGTCCCGCTGGCACCGCGCACGCGGGCCCGCTGGGTGCGGTCGAACGCGACCACCTCGACGCGGTCGCCCGCGTGCGCCGCGAGCGCGGACAAGAGCAGAGTCGCCTCGATGCCGGCGTCGAGGCGCGGCTGGTCGCCGACGCGCGCCGCGGACGACCGGGACGTGTCGAGCACGACGAGCACGCGTCGGTCGCGCTCGGGTCGCCAGGTGCGCACGACGACGGCGCTGCGCCGCGCGGTGGCGCGCCAGTCGATCGACCGGACGTCGTCGCCGACGACGTAGTCGCGCAGGGAGTCGAACTCGGTGCCCTCGCCGCGCACCTGGACGGCGGCGCGGCCGTCGAGCTCGCGCAGGCGGGCGAGCCGGCTGGGCAGGTGCTTGCGGGAGGCGAACTCGGGCAGCACGCGCAGGCGCCCGGCCAGCGGGATCGACGCCTGCCGCCCGGCGACGCCGAGCGGCCCGACCGAGCGGATCGTGACGGGTCCGGCGAGCCGGTCGCCGCGCCGGGTCGGCGTGAGCGTCGTGGCGAGGCGCGTCCCGTCCCCGGGTGCCACCGAGACGGGGTGCCGGGTGTCGGCGGCGCCGGCCGACGGCACCCAGGCGTCCCGGACGACGCCGCGCAGGCGTCGTCGCGACCCGTTGACGAGCGTCAGGCGGCTGGTGGCCGTGCCAGTGAGCCGCACGGACGTCGGAAGCACGCGCTCCAGGGTGACGGCCCGCGGGCTCGCGGCGAGCGCGATGTCCACCACCGCGACCAGCACGAGCACACCGACGGCCAGCAGGGTCATGGCGGTGTCGGCCGCGACGGCCACGGGGATGCCGAGCACGGCCGCCAGGACGACCGCGCGCCACGTCACGACCACGGCGTCACCGGGGGACGGGCACGGTGGCGAGCACGGCGTCGAGGACCGCGCCCGTGGTGATGCCCTCGAGCTCGGCCTCGGGCCGCAGCTGCATGCGGTGGCGCAGCGTCGACGCGGCGAGCGTCTTGACGTCGTCGGGCGTCACGTACGAGCGGCCGCTGAGCCACGCCCAGGCGCGCGACGTGGCGAGCAGGGCCGTCGCACCACGCGGGGACACGCCGAGCGACACGGACGGCGAGTGGCGGGTGGCGCGGCACACGTCGACGACGTACGCGAGCACGTCGGGCGCGATCTGCACCTGCCGCACGGCGTCCCGCGCGCGGGCGAGCACTTCCGCGTCGGCGACGGGCCGCAGGCCCGCGGCGCCCAGGTCGCGCGGGTCGAAGCCGGCGGCGTGACGGGCGAGCACCTCGATCTCCTGGGCTCGCTCGGGCGCGGGAAGGATGACCTTGAGCAGGAACCGGTCGAGCTGCGCCTCGGGCAGCGGGTAGGTGCCCTCGTACTCGACGGGGTTCTGCGTGGCGACGACGACGAACGGGTCGGGCAGCGGGCGCGGCGTCCCGTCGACCGACACCTGGCGCTCCTCCATGGCCTCGAGCAGGGACGCCTGGGTCTTCGGGGGCGTGCGGTTGATCTCGTCGGCGAGCAGCAGGTTGGTGAAGACCGGGCCCTCGCGGAACGAGAACTCGGCGGTGCGCGCGTCGTAGACGAGCGAGCCGGTGACGTCGCCGGGCATGAGGTCGGGCGTGAACTGGACGCGCTTGGTGTCGAGGTCGAGCGCGGCCGACAGCGCGCGCACGAGCAGCGTCTTCGCGACACCGGGCACGCCCTCGAGCAGCACGTGCCCGCGGCACAGCAGGGCCACGAGCAGCCCGGACACGGCGGCGTCCTGGCCCACGACGGCCTTCGCGACCTCGGCCCGGACGGCCGACAGCGCCGCGTGGAGCGCCGGGTCGGCGGGCGCCTGCGGCGGCGCCTGGTGCGAGGGCGGCGCCTGGGTGGGCTGCTGGAACGGCTGCGTCGGCGGCGCGACCGGCCAGCCCTGCGGGGCGGGGACGCCGTGGGCCGGCGCCGGCGCCGGCGCGGGAAGGTTCGGGTCGTGGGTCACGGGTGGACCTCGCTCTCCAGGTCGTCGAGTCGTCGGGCGAGCGCGAGCAGCGCGTCGTCGGTCGTGGGCGGTGGCCCGTACAGCAGGTCGTGGACGTCGGGCGCGGGTCGACCCGTGGCGCGCGCGACGGCGGTCACGAGCCCGACGGGCTCCGTCCCACGCGGCAGGCCGAGCCGGGTCGCGAGGCGCTGCGCGGTGCGGGCGCGCAGTCCGGCGGCGGCGTGCCCGCGGGTGCGTCCGGCCCGGTAGAGACGGGCGCGTCCGCGGGTCGTCTCGGCGGCGCGCACGACGACGGGCAGGTCCTCCGGGACCAGCGGGCCGAGCCGCCGCCCCCGCCAGAGCGCCAGCACGAGCACCACGACGAGGGACCAGCCGAGCAGCGCCCAGCACCAGGTGGGCAGCACGCTCGCGGCGGCCGGGCCGGCGTCGCCGGACGCCTGCGCCCGGTCGTCCGGGAGCAGCCACACGAGGTCGTGGTGGCGCCCGAGCATGCGCAGCGCGAGGGCCGCGTTGCCCGCCTGGGCGACGTCGCGGTTCGTGAACAGGCGGGCGTCGTCGTAGACCGCGACCCGGGTGGCGCCCTGGACGACGGCATACGAGCCGACGTCGGCCGTGTCGACGGGGAAGCACAGGGTGACCGTGCGGTCGGACGAGGAGCCCGACGCGACGTACCCGCCGCCCTGGTCGCTCACCGTCCCGGCGGCCCGCGCGTCGGGGTCGTCGCACGACGGGCCCGCGCCCAGCGGGTCGTACCCGTAGGCATCGTCGAGCTCGGGGACGAACGCGGCGAGCGTCGCGTCGTCGGGGGCGACGAGGGCGACGTCGGCCCGCGTGGCCGCGAGGGCGCGGAGCTGGTCGTCGTCGAGCGAGTCCCAGGTGAGGCCGGGGACCACGAGCAGCGTCGTCCCGGGGCCCGCGAGCTGCGCGGCCTCGTCGGCGTCGCGGGTGTAGTGGACGTCGACGCCCTGCGCCTCGAGGACCTGCGCGAGCGCCTTGGCTCCGCGCGGCTGCGTGCTGTCGGGCGCGAGGGGGAGCTTCGACCCCGGGCTCGTGACGAGCGCGAGGATCAGCGCGACCACGCCGAGCAGGGCGAGCAGCGCGACGACCCACCCGACGCGGCGCCACCGCCGGGCGGCGCGGCTGCGCGTGGTGGTGCCGTCGCCGCGCACGGGCCCGGACGTCGTGCGGACGGTCGGAGCGCCGCTGTGGGTGCCGACGCCGCTGCCGCTGCCGACGCCGCTGCCGACGCCGGCGGGGGTGCGGGTGGGGGGCGCCGTCACGGTGCCACCGCCGCGGGTGCGGGTGAGGTCCGGCGGGGTCGGGCCGCGGTGACGGCACGATCGAGCGCGAGGAGCGTCGCATGGTCGTCGGCGGTGGCGACGCGGTCGCCGTAGAGGACGTCGTCGAACAGTCGCGCGCCGCGGGCGAGCCCGTCCGCCTGGTCAGGCAGGAGGGCGGCGGCGGCGTGCGCCGCCTCGTCGGCGGTGCGTCCGGCGACCTCGTCGAGCACGGCGCGCTCCTCGAGCGAACGCACGACCGCGCGGAAGCGTTCGACGACGGCGAGCGGCCAGTCGCCGCGGCGGCCGGCGTCGTCGGCGGCCGCGCGGATCTGGGTGGCGGTGCGCGCGTCGTCGACCAGGACGGCCTTGGCGGTGGTGGCGCGGGCGGTGCGGCGGGTCGGGCCGGCGTACCGGACCACCACCGCGACGAGCACGAGCGCGATCGCGACGCCGACGAGCGCGAGGAGCCCGGTGGGCAGGTGCGGGTGGGCCTGCGCGTCGAACAGGTCCGCGAGCCAGCGCAGGATCCGTTGGAGGATCGACGTGTGCTCGTGGTACTCGGAGTGCGACAGCTCGTCGCGCAGCCACCGCTGGGCCGTGGGCGCGTCGGGCGTCACGGGCACGTCGGCGAGGACGTCGGCCAGGACGCCGGCGGTGGCGCCGACGAGCGACAGCGCCATGCTCAGAGGAGTCCGGGGGCGTGCCCGGCCGGGGGCTTGGCGCCGTAGGAGGTCTCCGCGGCCGCGGCGGCGAGCGACGCGTCGAGGGCCTCGCGCCGGATCCGCTGGTCGATGTACAGGAGGGCGATCACCCCGCTGATGAAGGCGAGCGTCAGGGTCTGGACGACCGTCTCGAGCAGCACGGCGAGCGCCACCAGGAGGACCGTCACCGCCGTGGTGCCCGAGTCGGCCGACGAGGACGCCAGGAAGGTGATGACCGCGATCGGGATGCCGAGCACCCCGGAGATGAACTGGACGGCCACGCCGGTGAGCAGACCGATCCCGAGGAGGCGCCAGAACGCGCCGCCGGTGAGCCGCCAGCCGCGTCGCAGCGCGACCCGCACGGTGGTGCGTTCGAGGATGTACGACGGTGCCGCGAGGGCGGTGCGCACCATGAACCACACGGCCGCCACGATCCACACCAGGCCGAGCAGGAGCCCGACCCCGACGGCGAGCCCCATGCCCACGTTCGTCAGGAGGGCGAACACCACGATCACGAGGCCACCGCTGACCGCGACCGGCGTGCCGATCACCAGCCCGAGCACGATGAGGCCGCCGAGGCGTCGGCCACGCACCGTCCGCCAGACCTCGGCCGGCGGGGCGACGCGCCCGATCACGGACTGGCCGACGCTCGCGATCACGACACCGGTCGCGAGGGTGTTGAGCAGCCCCGCGACGACGGCCGCGAGCACCACGGCGATCCCGAGGCCGATCCACGTCGAGTCGGACGTGGCGTCACCACCGAACGAGCCGTCGTCCGCCCAGGTCGACTCGTCGAGCGCGGCGAACGGGGAGAACGTCAGGGCGCTGTACGCGACCGACAGGATGCTGGTCACGAGGGACAGGAGCGCGACGAACCCGATCATGACCTTCGGGTTGTGGCGGATCGCGCGGAACGCGCCGTCGTACAGGTCCCCGATGCCGAGCGGGCGCAGCGGGATGATGCCAGGCCGCAGGCTCGGCGGTGCGCCGGTCGTGCCCGCGTACCCGGTCACCGGGCTCGCGGCACCCCAGCCCGAGGGCTGGCCGTACTGGGGTGCCCCGTACTGCGGGTGGCCGTACTGGGGAGGCTGGCCGTACTGAGGCGGCTGCCCGTACGGGGGAGCCTGTCCGTAGGCGGGTTGCTGGCCGTACTGCGGCGGACCGTACTGGGGCGCCTGGTCGGGCTGCGCGGGCGCGGGGGGCACGTAGCCGGGCGCGTACTGGCCGTACCGCGGCTGCGGCGGGGGCTCCGGCTGGTCGCCCTGCGGTGCGGGCGGCTGGTCGGGGAACGTCATGGTTCTCGTCGCCTCTGGTCGGCTCGTGCGTCGGTCCGGGTGCGTGGCACGGGCCGACTCGCGGCCCCGCCCACGCGTGCGGCAAACCCTAGTTGTTCTGGCTCATGACGTTGGTGACGTGGCGGCGTAGTCGTGAGGCTGGGGGTCTGTCACTGGCGGCGGTATGGGCTCGATGGTAGTTGTAGTGG